>JADZCM010000001.1 GCA_020851555.1 Bryobacterales bacterium
CCCCCCCCCCCCCCCCCCCCCCCCCCCCCCCCCCCCCCCCCCCCCCCCCCCCCCCCCCCCCCCCCCCCCCCCCCCCCCCCCCTGGCCAGCACTGCAGAAGTGGGGGCAGGGGGTCTGGGGGGGAGCGTCCTCGTCGGCCGGGCTTGTGGCCCGGTGGTGTTGAATTTGGCCGAGCGCGCTCAGAACTGCGGCGGGAAGGGCGATTCGATCTTGGTTTCCCGCAGCAGCGCTTGCTTGGCGCGTTTCATCCGCCGGGCGCATTCCGTGTCGCTCATCGCGCCGGCCACGCGGTCTAGCTGGGGAAAGCTGACACCCGGTTTCAAGTATTGCTCTGCTTGTGGCAGAGACTTCAGCTTTTCGTATGGCGTCTGGTAGTCTTCGGGGCGGTAGACACGTTTCCGTCTGCCGCGCGGGTCGGTCCGTAACTGGGCAAAACCACACGGCCGGTGATAGTTCAGGTAGGGGTTGAAATACTGGCGGTAGAACTGGTCGATGCGCTCGGCGTGCTGGGCCGGGATATGCCCCCAGCCCATGTGCTTGCGGATGATCGCTCCATTCTTTCCCTCCACCAGGGCATTGTCCAGGCTGCGACAGGGCCGGGACTTGGTGAACTCTGCCAGCAGTTTGTTGAGCAGACGCGCCAGCGTGTGGTTGATGAACTCCGAGCCATTGTCGGCGTGAAAACCCAGAATGGGGAAAGGGAATTGATGCAGCATGGCCTCCAGCACCGGGACCAGAAAGCGCTCGCTGATATGGGCCGTGCAGCCTACCACTTCCCATTGAGTGACCGCGCCCACGGCGTTGAGGTGGTAGACTCCCTTGGCCCCTTCCCAATCGCCCTGATGCACGGTGTCTACTCGCAGATAGCCCGGCCGCCCCTGCGGATCGGGCCTCCGGCGTTCGCCGATCGAGATGCTGGCCGGGCGCGTAGGCTCCCAGCGGGCCGCGTACTGGCGATACAGCGTAGTACGACGCAAGTTGTACAGGTGAGACACCGAGATCCCCGCCAGGCGCTGGAAGTCGGCTTTGTCGAACACGGCGAACTCCCGCTGGAGGATATGCTTCGTAGCCGGTCCGCTCAACCACTGATGGGCTTGGTCCACGCTCGCCAGCAGAGCCACGTCCTGATCGCTGTATCGCCGCGGGAACCCATGGCGCTGATAGACCTGGACCCGGACCTGTCCGGTGTCCCGGTACTGCCGGATCAGCCGTGTGAGCTGCGGCAAGCTCCGCCCGCTTACCTTGCTCAAGTAGGCCCGAATCAGGCCGCGCTGCTTCTTCCCCTGCCGGAAATACTCCTGGCCCAGCAACATCTCTTGCACCCAGGCATACACCTCCAGCCGGCTCAGGCCCGCGAACCTTACCACTTCGCTGGCCCTCAAAAACTCGCCCATCTGCTCGGGCGACAAGCTCTCGACATGCTCCATTCGCACCTGCATCTCCTAGCAAGATGCCCGTCCCCCTCACACTTTGCACCTGCCCCATTTCCCCGCCCAGGTCCCAGATTTCAGGATCATCTTGCATTGGAAACCGTTGCCCTTTCAGGATCATCTTCCATTGGACAACTCTCGGGCGCCCTTGCCCGCCACGGTTCTGGCATACTGGGAGAGCTTCCCGGGCGATTCCGTATGTCTTCTGCCGCATCCGTCCAACCCAAGCTGGCGCGGGCAGCCTTTTGGCTCACCGGTGGAGCGGCGGTGGCCGTCGTTTTCTCCATTGCGGCCTCCCAGATTCTGTTGTCCCTGGCTTTGGTGACGCTTCTCTTCTCCGGGGCGAAGCTGCGATTCCCGCCGGTGGCGCTGCCCCTGGGCCTGTTCGTCCTCGGCACCGTCCTCTCCGTCGTGTTTTCGGCCGACCCCGTTTCAGGCAGGCCGCAGATTCGCAAGTTCTTCGTGCTGCTCATGCTGCTGGTGGTGGCGTCCACCTTCAGGGAACTCGTCCAGATCCGGCGGCTGGTGCTGTGCTGGGCTGGGGCCGGCGCCCTGGCGGCGGCGCGGGGATTGGTGCAATTCGGGGAGAAATATCGCGAGGCCGCCTTCGCCGGGCAGAGTTTCTACGAGTACTATGTAGGCGAGCGCATCACCGGGTTCATGAGCCACTGGATGACGTTCAGCGGCCTGCTCATGATTGTGCTCATCATGCTCGGCGCGTTCCTGCTGTTCTCGCCGTCCGCCCGCGGCAAGCTGCTCTGGTACGGGCTGTTCTCCGCCGCGCTGATAGCGGCCGCCATCCTGCTCGGCTTCACCCGCAGCATCTGGCTCGCCAGCGGCGCGGCCGGCCTCTACCTGGTGGCGTTCTGGCGGCCCAAGCTGCTGTGGGCCGTGCCGGTTCTGGCCGCCGCCGCCATCTGGCTCTCTCCCGCATCCGTCCGGACTCGCGTGGTGTCGATGTTTCAGCCCAGGCAGGAGGTCGACTCCAACCAGCACCGCATCGTGTGCTGGCGGACGGGATGGCGGATGATCAAGGCCCACCCGTGGCTGGGAGTGGGCCCGGAGCAGGTGGGACCTCAGCTCGACCGGTATCTTCCGCCCGACGTGAAAAAACCCCTCCCGGCAGGCTGGTACGGGCACCTTCACAGCATCTACGTGCACTATGCCGCCGAGCGCGGCGTGCCCACCATGCTGGCGCTGATGTGGCTGCTGGCGAAGATCCTCTTTGATTCTCTGGCTGCGGTGCGCCGGCTGCCTCCCGGCGCGGGCGACGCCAGGTTCATCCTGCACGGCGTCGTGGCCGTGGTCCTGGCGATCCTGATCTCAGGCGCATTCGAACTGAACCTCGGCGACAGCGAGGTCCTGACTATGTTCCTGGCGGTTGTCGCCGTGGGCTACGCGGCGCGCGAACAGGCGGGTCTCCAGCCCTCGTGAAATCGCCTTCGGGCTTGTAGCGCAACAAGTCAACGTTCCCGGCGTGGCGTAGCGGACGACCGTCGAGCGTGACGCTGCCGCGGCCGGGATCCACCCGGAGATCGGGATTCCGTAGGGCCTTGGGGTTCACGGATGCGCGGCCCGCCCCGGTCCATTCCCGTGCAGCCGTGCGGGAGCCGAGGCCGGCCTTCGCTGACTTCGACCGCCAGGGCGGTGGCCGCCAGGTAATTGAGTCCCGCGACGCTCTTGAAAAGCACCAGCGCCGCCAGTTGAACCGCGACGCCGATCAGGCCCACGGCGTGGAACTTCGCCACCCGCCGGATGAACCTCCCTGCCGGAGCCGCCGGGGACCACACGTTCACGGCAGGCGGTCCGTCCGGCCGATCCACCATTGTGACAAAATGACGCACGTGGGGGTCTTCCGCTGCATCGCCGCGCTGGCCGCGTGTTCCTGCGCCGGTCTGGGAGCGGAACTGAAGAAGGAGACGCTGGAGGACTTCGCCCGGCACATACAGGCCGCCGAGGCCCGGGTCGCCGAAATGGCCGCGGGGAAGAGGAGTTTTCTGTGGCTGGACGAATCGCCCCAGCGGCGCGGGGAGGTGCGCAGCGGGCAGGTGGCGGCGCAACTTCTGGACGGCCGGCGTCCCCAACAGGTCCGCGGCGGGCTTATCCACCACTGGATCGGCGCGGTCTTCGTTCCCGGGGTGACTCTCGACAGCGCCCTGGCGCTCCTGCGGAACTACGACGAGCACCAGACGATCTACCGGCCCGAGGTCATGGCGTCCAAGGTCCTGGAACACGACCAGGATCGGTACCGCGTCTATCTTCGCCTGCTGAAGAAGAAAGTGCTTACCGTGGTTCTCAACACGGAGCACGATGTCCGGTATTTCCCGCTGGACCCGACGCGCTGCCACAGCCGGTCCTACAGCACGAAGATCGCGCAGGTGGAGAATCCCGGAGAGCCCGGCGAGCGCGAACGTCCCCCCGGCCAGGACGACGGGTTCCTGTGGCGCTTGTACTCGTACTGGCGGTTGCAGCAGCGCGACGGCGGTGTCTACCTGGAATGTGAGGCCGTTTCGCTCACCCGCGACATTCCCAACGGGCTGGGCTGGCTGATCGAACCGATCATCCGGGACCTGCCCAAGGAGTCGCTGGTCAAGACCCTCGTGGCGACGCGCATGGCCCTGGCCCGCTAGCCCGGCAAACGGCTGAGCGCGAACGCCTGGGCGCCCACGGCCACCGCCTCGCTGGTGCCGAGCCGCGTCAGCCCCACGCCGGTGCGCTTCAAGGGATCGAACTGGATCCTGCGCCCCGAGCCCGGCGCCGTGACTGCATGGCGTTCGCCGGCCAGAAAGACCCTGACCTGGTCCGGTTCCTCGAGATTGAAGACCTCCTGCACGACTCGCCGGTACCGGCCGCCGCGCTCGAACCTGGCGTTCGCCGCCTCCACCAGGGCAGGCAGGAACAGCGGATGGGCGCCCGAGACTCCCCCGCCGATCACGACCAGCGAATCCACCAGCGTCAGCGCCTGGGCCACGACGTCGCCCGCCACTTCCCCAAGCTGCCGGAACGCCTCCAAGGCGGATGCGCGGCTGCCGTCGCGCCGGCCCATTCCGATCTCGAAAATGTCTTTCGGATCCGGCGCCTCCTCCTCTGGAATGCCGGCCTCGCGCGCATACACCCGGCGCACGGCCCGTATGCACGCTCCTTCTTCGGCGTTGTTCTCCGGGTCGAGTTTGTTCCGGAGCAGCCAGACCTCGCCGGCGTTGGAATTGTCGCCGAGGAACAGTTCCCCATTGTGCACGATGCCTCCGCCGAGGCCGGTGCCGAACGTCAGCCCGAACAGGTTTCGGAAGCGTTTGGGGCTGCCCGCTTCTTCGAGCATCCGGTTGACCTGCGGCAATAGCCCCGCCAGAGCCTCTCCGTAGACGAACAGGTCTCCGTCGTTGTTGATGAAGACGGGCAACTTGAACTCGTCTTCGAGAATCGGCCCCAGCGGCACCTCGCCCTCGAAAGCCGGGAGAGTCTCACCCACGTTCGTGATGATGCCGGAAGGGTAATCGGCCGGCCCGGGAAAGGCGAAGCTGATGGCCACGGGCGGTTCCGGCAGGAGTTCCCTGACCGTCCGGAAGCCTTGGATGATGTTGGCGATGCAACGGTCCAGGTCAGCCGGATGGGTTGGAAGCGCGAAGGGGCCGGCCAGCAGCCGGTTTCCCCGGATCGCCGAGAATTTGAGATAAGTCGCTCCCGCGTCGAGGGTCAGGACGATGCGGGAGTCGTGGCTATAGTCCATGAGGTTGTTTGTGGCCGGGCAGCCGCGGCCGCTGCGCGGATCAAGCGCGGCGGGCTGCCGCCGCGTCAGTTCTCGCCGGACCGGCCCAGGCGCCGTATCCAGATATTGCGGAACCGCACCGCCTGGTTGTGATCCTGGAGGCTGAGCGGCTCCTCCGCGGCATGGGCACGGTAGGTCCCCACGCGCCGCCACACGGTCGTACCCAGGTACGCCTTGTGATCCTGCACCAGAACGCCGTTGAAGAAGAGCGTGAGAACCGCGGGCTGAACGAGCGTCTCGCCCTCGAATCTCGGCGCTTGAAAGAAGATGTCGTACGCGTTCCACTCGCCCTGAGGCCGCGCCGGATTCACCATCGGCGGCCACACTCCGTAGATGGCCCCTGCGCCTCCGTCCGCATAAGTGAGGTTCTGGTTGGATTCAAGCACCTGTATCTCGTAGCGCCGCATGAGTTCCACGCCGCTATTGCCCCGGCTCTGGCCGGTTCCGCCCGCACTTTTCGGAATCATCCACTCGACATGGAGCTGGCAGTCCCCGAACTTCTCCTTGGTCACCAGGCGCCCGGTCTTGGGGACGATCTCCACATAGCCGTTCTCCACCTTCCACTTCGGAGCCTGAGGCTTCCCTCCGCGCGCCTCGCTGATCCATTGAGAGAGATCTTTGCCGTTGAACAGGACGATGGCGTCAGACGGAGGGGGTGTGTTCAGCCCGGCGCCCGCTCCAGGAGTGACCTTGGGGGGCCGGGGGCGATCTACGTCGTGGACACGCCACCGCTGGCCCGGGATACGCGGGGTATCGGTGTACCCATTGGTATCGTCGCCGGCCAGTTCCTCAGCCGGTTTCGCCGGCGCGGCCGCCGGCGGCTGCTGCGACCACAGGGCCGCAGCCATGGCTCCAACAAAGAGGACTCTCATCTCCGCACCTCGTGAAAAGTCTAACGCTTTTCCCGGCGGCGCGCGACCGGAGAGCCGTCCTGTCGCGGCTACTGCATCGGCAGGTGAAGGCGAGGCGTGGTTCGCCGCGCGCGCGGCTTGCGCTTGGCCGGCTGCGCCTGCCCGTCGGCCTTCCGGCTGCGCGTGCGGCGCGGCTTGGGGGGCGGCTCGGGCTCGGCGAAGGCGGAGGGCTGCCCCTCGACAATCGGTTGCGGCTCGTCCTCTTCTTCCTCCTGCGGCCCGGCCTCGGGCGTGGGCTCGGGCTCCAATGGAGCCGGAGGGTAGAACTCGGCGCCCAGGTATACCAGCAGCCCCTTCTCTTCGTCGGGCTGGATGCGCACCAGCAGCTTGTCCTGCGCGAAGTTGAGCAGCTCGGCGAATTCCTGGAGCCCGTAACTGGCGATCTTGAAATCCGGCTGAGCTTCCTGGACCCAGGCCTCGAACTGCTCGGCAAGAACGCCGCTCTCCATTTCAAGACGATGCGTCTCGAGAAGATCCCGCAGCAGAGGGAGCGCCTCATCGGGCTTCAGCGCGGCGGCCTGCGGCGCCTCCGCGGTGGCCTTGCGCTCTATGAAATAGCGGCCTTCGCTGCCGCTCAGGCTCACAAAGCCGGCGTGTTTCAGTTTCTCCACGAAGTCAGAGAAGCTGCTGCAACCGTACGCCTTCTCGCTGAAGGCTGCGTCCAGTTGCAGCATCGTGGACTTAAGCAGGCCCAGTTGGGGCTGCACGCCGCGGCGCTCCAGCACGTGCAGGGCGCGCTCCAGCAGGGGCATGGCCAGGGAGATGTCCAGGGGGGCTGCCTTGCGCCGCGGAAGCCGCTGCGACGACTGCTGCGACGACTGCTGCGAATGCTGCTGCCGCTGGCCGCGCTGCGGCTCGTCCAGCAGGGACTCATAGCTGATGAACTCGTGGCAGTTCTGCTGGAGGATGGTGCTGGTGAAGGCCTTCCCGCCCAGCACGTAAATGGTCTTGCCGAATTCCCGGAGCTTGTTCACCAGGGGAATGAAATCGCTGTCGCCGCTGACGATGGCGAAAGCGTTGACGTGGTCGTGGGTGAACGCCATCTCGAGCGCGTCGAGGGCCAGGTTGATGTCGGCGCCGTTCTTGTCCCCCCGCGGCGAAGGGATGCGCTGCACCATCTGAACGGCATTGGCGGCCATCTGTTTGGTGGCGCCCTCCTGCCGGGCCCAGTTGGCGTAGGCGAATTTGGCCACGATATCCCCGCGTTCCTTGAGCGCATTCAGCGCCACCGAGACGTCAAACTCCCGCTGGAGCGTGGACTTGACGCCTATCTCGATGTTGTCGTAATCGACAAACACCGCAATATTCAACTTGTCTTGCATGTTTTCCTTGGGGATGCCGTGGGGCCGTTCATGCCGGCGCCGGCGAGGCGCGGGCAAGCAGCCGGGCATCCGTTTTCATTGTACCGCTGTCCTTCTGCATCTGCCCGGCGGGAACTCCGGATCCCGGACGCCGGGGTTACGCCCGCTGCCGCAAATGCCCTCATGGGCTGCTCCCATCGTACTTCCGGCAGGCGGCAGACGGACGCGAAGCCCGGACCTTTGATACCATGAAAATGTTGGTCCATTCTCACGGCAGTCCAAGGTAATCAAGGAGATAACCTCGTTTATGGCAATCAAGGTAGCGATTAATGGCTTCGGCCGGATCGGCCGGAACGTCGTCCGGGCGGCCCTCGGCAACCCCAACCTGGAGTTCGTGGCGGTTAACGACCTGACCGACACCAGGACGCTGGCTCACTTGTTTAAGTACGATTCCGTCCTGGGTCCGGTCTCGCAATCCGTCAAGGCCGAGGCGGACAGCATCATCATCGGCGGGAAAGCGATCAAGGTCTTCGCCAGCAAGGACCCCGCGCAGCTCGACTGGAGCAGCCTGGGCGCCCAGATCGTGATCGAATCCACCGGCAAGTTCACCGACGCCAACGCCGCCAAGGTGCATCTCAAGGGGAGCGTGAAGAAAGTCATCATCTCCGCCCCGGCCAAAAACGAGGACCTCACCGTAGTCCTCGGCGTCAATGAGGACAAGTACGACCCGGCCAAGCACCACATCCTTTCCAACGCCTCCTGCACCACCAACTGTCTGGCGCCCTTCGTGAAGGTGATCCACAACGCCTTCGGCATCGTGAAGGGTTCCATGACCACCATCCACAGCTACACCAACGACCAGAACGTCCTCGATTTCCCGCACAAGGACCTCCGGCGGGCGCGCGCCGCCGCCATCAACATGATCCCGACCACTACCGGCGCGGCCAAGGCCATCGGCCTGGTCATGCCGGAACTGAAGGGCAAGCTGGACGGTTACGCCATGCGCGTGCCGACCCCCAACGTGTCCGTGGTGGACCTGGTGGTTCTGCTGGCAAAAAACACCACGGCGGAGGAAGTTAACGCCGCTCTGAAGGCCGCCGCCGAAGGCGAACTGAAGGGGATCCTGGCCTATACCGAGGACCCGGTCGTGTCCACCGACATGATGCACAACCCGAACAGTTCCATCGTGGACGCCCAGTTGACGAAGGTGCTCGACGGGAACCTGCTGAAGGTCGTGTCCTGGTACGACAACGAGTGGGGTTATTCGGTCCGCATTGTCGACCTGATCGAGTTCCTGGCAAAGAAGGGGCTGTAAGCGGATTACGATACGCCTTTGACCGCTTTCACCACGGCGTCCGCGAACTGATCCGTGGACGCCGTGCCGCCCAGGTCCGGGGTCAGCGCGGCCCCCTCCAGATAGACCCGTTCGATGGCCGCGTGCAGCCGTGCCGCGGCCTGCTGTTCCCCCAGGTGTCCCAGCATGAGCACCGCCGACTGCATCAACGCGGTCGGATTTGCGATTCCTTTCCCGGCAATGTCCGGCGCGCTTCCGTGCACCGCCTCGAAAACCGCGTGATTCTGGCCGATGTTCGCCCCCGGCACGATTCCCAGTCCGCCCACCAGTCCGGCTACCAGGTCCGACACGATGTCGCCGTAGAGGTTGGGCATCAGCAGCACGTCGAAGGTCTCGGGACGCAGCACGAGCTGCATGGCGGCATTGTCCACGATCAGTTCCTTGTACTCGATTTCGGGGTACTCCGCCGCCGTTTCCCGGGTGCAGCGCAGGAACAGGCCGTCGCCCAGTTTCATGATGTTGGCCTTGTGGACGGCGGTGATCCGCTTGCGCTTTTCGCGCCGCGCGTAGTCGAACGTGTACCGGGCGATCCTGAGAGAGGCGGTCCGCGTTATGACCTTCAGGCTGGTGACTACGTCCTTCACCACCTCGTGCTCCAGGCCGGCGTAGAGATCCTCCGTGTTTTCGCGGAAGATGATCAGGTCGATGGGCGTGCCGCTGTACCGGGTCTTGAGGCCGGGCAGGTTACGCACGGGACGCACATTGGCGTACAGATCAAGCCGTTTCCGGAGCGCGACGTTCACGCTCTGGAACCCGCCGGCGACCGGCGTCGTCACGGGGCCTTTAAGTCCCACGCGCGTGCGGTCCAGGGAATCCAGAACCGCCTGCGGCAGCTCCGAGCCGCACTCCTGAATGATGCGGCCGGTCAGTTCCGCCGTTTCCCAATCGATGCAGACGCCCGTCGCGTCGACGGCCCGCCGGGTAGCCGCGGCGACTTCGGGCCCAATGCCGTCGCCGGGGATCAGGGTGACTTTGTGCGGCACACACGCATTATACCGGACGGCCTCAGTTCTTCAGGTATTTCTCGAGCCAGGCGTGGACTTCTTGGTAGTAATAGCGGCTGTTTTCGCCTTTGAGCACCCAGTGGTTCTCGTCGGGGAACACCACCAGCCGGCTGGGAACCCGGCGCCGCTGCAAGACGCTCCACAACTCCAGCGCCTGGTTCAGGGGCACCCGGTAATCGTTCTCGCCGTGGGTCACCAGAATGGGCGTCTGGAACCGGGCGGCGTAACGCGCCGGGTTCTGCGTGCGCCAGACCGCGCCCTGTTCCCACACCGGGCCCCCGATCCGGGCCTCCATCCAGTAGACGATGTCGGTTGTGCCCCACATCGATTCGAGGTTGAAGATGCCCGCATGGTTGATCAGACACCGGTAGCGCGTGGTGGTGGCCAGCAGCCAGTTGGCCAGGGAGCCGCCGTAACTGGCGCCGCCGGCGCACGCCCGGCTGCCGTCGACCCAGGGATACCGGCGCGCGGCCTCGTCAGCCGCCTGGTTCAGTTCCTCGCCCGGCGTCACGAAGGGATCGCCTTCGATCCGCTGTGCGAACTGCTCGCCGAAGCCCGTCGACCCGGTGTAGTTGGTGAGCAGGATCGCATAGCCCGGCGCGGCCAGCAGGTGGTAATTCCAGCGCAGCGTGATCTGGTCGCGCCACATGTTGTTCGGCCCCCCGTGGATGATGTGAACCAGCGGGTATTTCTTCTTCTCGTCAAAGGCCGGCGGGCGCACGATCATGTTGTGAATCGTGCGGCCCTTCTTGCTGGTGAAAGTGAAGTGCAGAGGCGGCAGCCAGTCGAACCTTTCGGCTTCGGCCACGGCGAACTCGGTGAGGCGGTGGCGCTCTCCGCCTGCGCCGATTCGAAACACCTCCGCCGGGTTGACCGAGCTCTCCCACACCCCGGCCAGGACCGGCGTGCCGGCTGCCCGTGCGGCCGAGAGGCCGGAGTAGACGCCCCCGGCGGGCTGTCCAAGCGGGCGCGCGGCTCCGCCGGCATAGGCATACAGCCTCACCTGACCGGCGTCCTCCGCGGTGAAGTAGACGCTTTCGCCCGAGACGGCGAAGTTCTCCACCGAGCGGTCAAGCGCCGCCGTGAGCACTTCGACGGAGCCGGCTGCCGGCCAGGACAGCCGCGCCAGGCGCGTCAGGGCGTAGACCCGCTTGCCGTGCTCCTGCCGCAGGGCATAGAGGCTCTTTCCGTCGGGGGCGAAGGTAGGAGAAGAGTAACTGGCCGCGTCCCGAACCAGTTGCTCCGGCTCGCCACCCAGGAGCGGCAGCCGGTATATCCGGTACACAGGGAACGAATAGGCGCCGGCGTCGCGATCGGTAGTCGCAACGAAAACGATCGTCCCTCCCTCCGGCGCCCACTCCGCGTCCAGCGCTTCGCCGCTGCCCCCGGTTCCCGTGGTGGGCCGGCCGCCGTAACCGCGTGAGGCCGCCAGTCTGGTCCCCGCCAGCAGATCCCTGGCTTTTGCCCCCGGCTCGGCGGGTTGTACGAACAGGTGCGGACGGGTCTCCGAAACCCACTGGTCCCAGTAGCGGATGGGGAATCCGTCAAAGACCCGGGCGCTGTACTTCCTGGCTTTGCGGTCCGCGGCGATCTTCCGGTTGGCCTCCTCATCGGCGGCTTCAGGATAGACGTTGGAGGTGAACAGCAGCGTCCGGCCGTCCGGGCTGAAGCGCGGCGCGGACGCGCCGGTGGCGAGCGTGGTGATGCGCACTGCCTCGCCGCCCTGCGCGATGTCGATGACGTAGATCTCGGGGGCTTCGTCGCCTTCGCGCCGCGCGGAGAAGGCTACGCGGCGGCTGTCGGGGCTCCAGGCAATGCCGCTCTCGCCGGACTTCGTCGAGGTCAGCCTGCGCGGTCCGCCGCTGCCGTCGGCGGGGACCATCCACAGGTCCGAGACCTGGTCCTTCTGGTCGTAGGCGGGCTCGGTCACCGGGAAGACGGCCCATCTGCCGTCCGGGCTCACCACCGGAGCGCCCACGCGCTTCATCAGCCACATGGCCTCGTGGGTGAGGACTTCCCCGGCGGGCGCGGCCAGTTGCGCCGTCAGCAGGAGCATCAACACGCTGCGCGTCATATCCGGGAGTCTAACAGATGGCGTCCGCCGGGGGTTCTCTCAACCCGGTGTGCCAAAATGAAGGGCTATGCCCAAAATCCAACGTGCTCTTATCAGCCTTACAGATAAAACCGGCTTGCGTGAATTCGGGCTCGGTTTGCAGAGTTTCGGGGTGGAGATTCTCTCCACGGGAGGAACCGCGAAACTGCTGCGTGAAGCCGGCGTCAGCGTGCGCGATGTCTCCGAAGTGACCGCTTTCCCCGAGATGCTGGACGGCCGGGTGAAGACCATCCATCCACGGATCGCCGGCGGAGTTCTCGCCATCCGGTCGAACCCGGAGCATATGCGGGCGCTGGAGGCGCACGGGATCGCCCCCATCGACATGGTGGTGGTGAATCTTTACGCCTTCGAGAAGGTGGCGGCCAAGCCCGGCGTCGCGGTTCCGGAGCTGATCGAGAATATTGACATCGGAGGACCCACGCTCATCCGCGCCGCGGCCAAAAATTACCAGGATGTGGCCGTGGTGGTTTCGCCCGGCGACTACAGCGCGATTCTGGGCGAGATGCAGGTGGGCCAGGGCAGTCTCTCGCCCGCCACGCACTGGCGGCTGGCCAGGAAGGCGTTCCGCCTGACCGCCGACTACGACCGCGCCATCAGCGCCCGGCTGGCGCGCATCGACTACGAAGGCGACGGCTTCGCCGACCGGGAATCGGTCTTGCCCGCCCTGCTGGACCTCCGGGCCGACCTGGCCTTGCCGTTGCGTTACGGGGAGAACCCTCACCAGCAGGCGGCGATGTACTCGGACCGGCAGCGGGGCATAGCGGGGGCCGAGCAGCTCCAGGGCAGAGAGCTTTCCTACAACAACCTGGTGGACCTGGACGCCGCCTGGCAACTCGTCCAGGAGTTCGACGGGCCTGCCTCAGCCATCATCAAGCACACCAACCCCTGCGGCTGCGCCGAGGGGTCGCTTCAAGTGGAAAGCTACCGCAAGGCCTTCGCGTGCGACCCCGTTTCCGCTTACGGCGGGGTGCTGGCGTTCAACCGGCCGCTGGATGAAGAGACCGCCCTGGAGATCGCCCGGACGTTCATCGAGGCGATTGCGGCGCCCGGGTATTCGGTCAAGGCGCTGGCCATTCTGGCGGCGAAGAAAAACCTGCGGCTGCTGCGCGTGACCAATCCGGCGCCTGACGCGCTGGTAGTGAAGTCGATCAGCGGAGGATTCCTGGCTCAGACGGCGGACCTGCACCGGCTGGAGAGGGCGGGCGTCCAGGTGAAGACGGACCGCGCCCCGTCCGAGGAGGAGTGGGCCGCGCTGGAGTTCGGCTGGAAGGTGGCCAAGCACGTGAAGAGCAACGCCATCGTGTTCGCGCGCGCGGGCCAGACGGTGGGGGTGGGCGCCGGCCAGATGAGCCGCGTCGATTCGGTTAAGATCGCCGCCATGAAGGCGGTGCTGCCGCTCCAGGGTACGGTCGTCGCTTCGGACGCGTTCTTCCCGTTCCCGGACGGCGTCGAAGAGGCGGCCCGCCACGGAGCGACGGCGGTGATTCAGCCGGGTGGTTCGGTCAAGGACGCCGACGTAATCGCCGCGGCCAATCGCCTCGGCCTCGCCATGGTCTTCACCGGCGTGCGCCATTTCCGGCATTGAGCACGCCAGTTTCAGCGCTGCGATACTTCCGGCTGGCAGGGGCCGTGGCGCGCGGGCGGGTTGGCCTGGAGGCCGGGAGCCAGGCAGATCTTCACTTCGAGCGGTTCGCCATCCAGCCTGAACCGTGAGATGCTGAGCTGCCCGTCCCTGACGTTGCGGGTCGAGAAGTTCCGGCCATAGACCACGGTCGGCGTGCTCAGGCCCATGGGGCCGAGGGCCTCCTCCAATCCGGCTTTCACGTTGCCGATGATCATGTTGGTGACCTCGGCCATGACGTCCAGCACCTCCTCGCCTACCGCAGTAACCGGAGTCATGAGCATCCGGGAGGTGACCCGGCAGGCCAGAGGACCCGAACAAGAGACGCAGCCGGTACCCGCCCACCGGCCGGTCAAACCGACCAGGGATACAACCCCCTCCGCCGGCGCGAGAAAAGCAGCGGCTTCAGAGGGCGGCCGCTCGCAGGTGACTTCCATCCCAAGCATCGTGGTGAACACCTCGTGCGCGGCCGCCTGAATGATCTGCACAACTGTCTGTGAACTGGGGGCCGGCATGAGGACCCGGGCTGATGCGCGCTCAGAAGAGGCTCAGCACTCTCTCCTTTATCTGGTCCGCTGTGAACGGCTTGCGAACATAGCCCGCGGCGCCGAGGTCCACGGCCTCCATCACCCGGCTCTGGTTGCCTTCGGTTGTGACCATCACGACGGGAATGGAGCGCCACCGCGGGTCGGCCTTCATCCCGGCAAGGAACTGAAGGCCGTCCATGTTCGGCATGTGGATGTCGGACAGCACCAGGTGAATGTGGTTCGCCTTCAACGCCTGGAGCGCTTCCAGGCCGTCCCCCGCCTCGTAGATCTCGCCCAGCGGGAGTTCCGCCTGGCGGAGAACGCGCTGCAGTATCTTCCGGATGGCGGCCGAATCGTCCACGAGGAGGATGTTTAGCGGTGTCGGGATGGCCACGCGATTACTACTATCGATGGGTCCGGCCCGCTTCTTTAGGCGGGCAGCCGTGGAAAAACCGGCCCTTCAGTCCAGCGGCCTGATACGGATGTTCCGGTAGCGGCAGACACGGCCGGGAAGCCAGCGGTCCTTTCCCATCCAGAGGTCGTCGCCGCTGTCGTGTACTTCCAGGGCGATGTGGCCCTGCCGTCCCAGCAACTTCCGAACGGCCTGGCGGTCGTAATTGGGGGCCTCCAGCGTAGCCGCGTCCAGCTCGGCGATCCGCGATCCGTTTACCCAGGTGGTGATGCGGGGCAGTTCGCCCACCGAGCGAATCTTCAGCGTGTTCCACTGGCCGAACTTCCACACGCGGAAGAACTCCTCGGGCGCCGAGTGCCAGGCCAGCTTGCGGATCTCCTCATCGGGGGCCGGTTCCCGGTGCAGGCCCGCCACGCGGCGGCTCGAATCAAAGGTGGGGTTGAAAGCGTAGTGCCGCGCCCGCCAGTTGCCGATGCCGTTTCCGAAGAAGGTCCCGACCGAACCCAGCATGCGGTAGTCCATATGCACCTGGAAGCCCTGTCCTCCGTTGTCCGTGGCGCGGATCATGATACCGCTGTCGGTCGCCCAATCCGGGTTCGCGTCCAGGAGCAACTCGAAATCGCCAAAAACCTCTTCGGTGATGAGATAGGCGCCCAACCGCGATCCCGGCGGGTCCTGGCCGCCGGTAATCGCGCCTCCCTCCACCACCCACCGGCCTTTCGATGCAAGCGCCTTCTGGAAGCCGGGGCTTTGCGGCGAGGGCTCCGGAGCGCCGGGGTAAGCGGCGACAGGCACTCTGGGAATGGCCCGCCAGCCCGCCAGGGTCTTTCCGTCAAACAGGGGCCGCCACCCGGCCTCAGGACTCCGCCGGCACCCCAGCGCGGCCGCCGGGGCGCCGAGCAGGAATGCGCGCCGCGAGGTGGTGATATGTGGTTGCATGGGGCGAAGCGCATTCTACATCACTTCGCCCCCGGTCTGCGGCTCAGTTCACCACGAGCTGGACGTTGGTGCCGCCCAGCCGGATCTCCTTGATGTGCATCCGGCTGTCCTTCCGCTCCAGACGCAGCGAGGTTGACCGGTGCCGCTGCGGCGTGTTCTCAACTTGCACGTCGGCCTCGACCGCCGCCGGGCCGTTCTTGAGCCGGATCTTGCTCCCGTCCACTTCCAGTTTGTACTGGCCTGCCTGCAACTCGGTTCCCGCCAGGACGGCCGGCTGGAACAGGTTGACCGTGTACGATTTCGCGCTGGCGACGGACAAGGCCACGGTCAGAAAAACCACTGCGATTCTCAACATTCGTTCCCTCCCGAGCCCCCCGTACGATGGTCCGGGCTGCTCATATTGCAATACGCAACCGCGGCGGTCCACGTTCGCGGAATCCGCCGCCGGCGCGCTTCAGCCCCGCGTCTGCGAAAATGAGAGCATGAACCCCGGCATAGAGGACATCCGTAAGCGCGGGAGCCGCATCCTCAAGGACGGAATGAAGATGCTGCCCGCCGCCAGCTTGATGAAGGCGGAGGGGCTGATCCGCTCTTTAGAAGACCTGTCGAAGCCGATCGTCACAATCGTGAACTCCTACACAACGCAGATCCCCGGGCACGCGCACCTGGACAAGCTGGGCGCGGTGCTCAAGGACGAACTGGAGTCGCTCGGCTTCAGCGTGTGGTACACGAACGTGGGCGGCGCCATCTGCGACGGCATCGCCATGGGGCACTTCGGCATGAAGTACTCCCTGCCCTCGCGCGAGCTGATCACGGACCAGATCGAGACCATCGTCGGAGCGCACCCATGCGACGGCTGGATCGGCATTGGCAACTGCGACAAGATAGTCCCCGCCATGCTGAACGCCATGGCGCGGCTGAACATCCCGTCGGTTTATGTGAGCGGCGGGCCGATGCTGGCGGGCGCGGGCAACACGGACCTGATCTCGGTTTTTGAGGGAGTCGGCCTGCACAGCGTCGGCAAGCTCTCGGACCAGGGTCTGCGGCAACTGGCGGAAACGTCCTGCCCCGGCTGCGGGAGTTGCTCGGGCATGTTCACGGCCAACTCGATGAACTGCCTGGCGGAAGCGATCGGTCTGGCGCTGCCCGGCAACGGCACCATTACCGCGGAGGTCTGGACAAACGGACCGGGTTCCGGCACCCGGCTGAATCCGGAGCGGCTCGAGTTGGTCCGTCAGGCCGGCCGCGCCTTGAAACGCTGCATGGAGAAGGGCCTCCGTCCGCTGGACATCCTCACGCGCCAGGCGCTGGATAACGGCTTCGTGCTGGACGTGGCGATGGGCGGCTCGACCAATACCGTGCTGCACGGTCTGGCGCTGGCGCACTCGGCGGGCATCGCCTACGACCTGGACCGGCTCAACCAGATCAGCCTGCGGACGCCCAACATCTGCAAGGTGGCCCCCTCAAGGCCCGAAGTGCACGTCGAGGACGTGCATCGGGCGGGCGGAATCGGCGCGATTCTGAAAGAAATCGCGCGGCACGGCGGCACGGGGCTCGACCTGGACGTGCCCACGATTGCCGGAACGCTCGCCGAGTATGTGAATGCGGCCCGCGATCCCGACGGCGAGGTGATCCGCACGCTGGACCGGGCCTTTTCCGAAACCGGCGGGCTGGCCGTACTCTTCGGCAACCTCGCGCCCCGCGGTTCGGTGGTCAAGACGGCCGGGGTGGACCCCTCCATGATGGAGTTCGAAGGCCCCGCCCGCATCTACGAGTCTCAGGAAGCCGCGCTCGAGGGGATCCTTAGGCGGGAAGTCAAGGACGGCGACGTGGTGGTCATCCGCTACGAAGGCCCGCGCGGAGGGCCGGGCATGCAGGAGATGCTCTCCCCGACTTCGGCCCTTTCGGGGGCGGGCACGCGGGCCGCGCTCATCACCGACGGCCGATTTTCGGGGGGCACCCGCGGCCTTTGCGTCGGCCACGTAGCGCCCGAAGCGGCGGCCGGAGGGCCTATCGCCGCGGTTCGCGAAGGAGACCGGATCTACATCAACGCAATCGAGCGCAAGCTGGAGTTGCGGGTCAGCGGCGAGGAGATCCAGCGTCGGCTCCAGGCGCTGCCGCCCTTCGAGCCCAAAGTGACCCGCGGATGGCTGGCCCGCTATCTCCGCCACGTGACCAGCGCCGACACGGGAGCGGTGTTCGAGATCTGAAGCCGCGGCGAGGCGCATGTTCGACCTGAAGGCGCATCCACACCGGAGGCTGAACCCGCTGACGCGCGAGTGGGTTCTGGTGTCGCCCCACCGCACCGCCCGCCCATGGCAGGGCCAGGTGGAGCGCCTGCCCGCGACGCGGCCGCCCGAGTACGACCCCGGCTGTTATCTTTGCCCCGGCAATCCGCGCGCCGGCGGCGCCCGCAACCCGGACTACCGCGCGACGTTCGTCTTCGAGAACGACTTCGCGGCGATGCGCCCGGCCACGCCCCCGGGCGAACTCCGGGAGTCCGGCCTGCTGGTGGCGGAGGCGGAGCCCGGCATCTGCCGCGTGGTGTGCTTTTCGCCGCGCCATGATCTGACGCTGGCGCGGATGAGCGTCGAAGGCGTCCGGACGGTGGTGGACACGTGGGCCGATCAGTGGCTGGAACTCGGCGATTTCGAAGCCATTCGTTACGTTCAGATCTTCGAGAACCGGGGCGGAATGATGGGCGCCAGCAACCCGCACCCGCACGGCCAGATCTGGGCCAATCACCGGCTGCCGAACGAAGTGCGAAAGGAGCAGGAGTCGCAAAGCGATTATTTCGAAGCGAAACGCTCCTGCCTGCTGTGCGACTACCTGAAGATCGAACGCGCGCTGGGCGAGCGGCTGGTCTGTGAGAACGCATTCTTCACGGCCCTCGTCCCTTTCTGGGCGGTCTGGCCCTTCGAGGTGCTGATCCTCGCGCGCGAGCACGTCACGGCCCTGGATCAGGCCGGCGGGGCCATGCGCGACGCCTTGGCCGAAATCTTCAAACGCGTCACGTGCCGGTACGACAACCTGTTCGCCGCGCCTTTCCCGTATTCCTCCGGCTTTCACCAGCGCCCCTCGGACGGCGAGCCGCACCCGGAATGGCACCTGCACGCGCACTTTTTCCCGCCTCTGCTCCGCTCGGCAACCGTGCGCAAGTTCATGGTGGGCTACGAACTGCTGGGCCAGCCGCAGCGCGACATCACGCCGGAAGCCGCGGCCGGGCAACTTCGGGCTGTGCAAGAGGAACCGCTGGAGGGCGTGTGACGGCCCGGGCCGCACTGGCGCCGGTTCTGGCGTGCCTGGCGCTGCCGCCGGGACAGGGCGCGACCGTGCGGATCCGCAACGACTTCGGCGGCGTCGCGGTCCGGGCCGTCATGGGCGCGGAGAAGCCCGCCGTGCAGTCCTCGGGCGTCACGCGCCCCGCGCGGCCCGACGATGTCCGCTACAGCCAGGAACGCGGTGTCTTCGGCGTAGAGTGCCGCCCTGCCGACGGCGCCCGCGTGGATCTCGACGTGACGGTGCCGCATACCGTCTACCTGGAGGTCACAACCAGGAGCGGAGGAATTTCGATTTCCGGCCTGGTGCGCGACGCCAATCTGGTGACCGACACCGGCGCGATCCGCCTGGCGGTCCCCTGGCGTCTGGCGACTCTGAGTGTGCGCTCGCTGGCCCGTCCCAAGGAGATTCTGCTGCCGGACTTGGATTACGCGGAATTCCCCTACGGCGCCCGCCAGGGATACTGGACCTTCCTGGACGCCCCGCCCGGCTTCAGCGCAGCGGCGGCGGACCCGAAGGAACCGCTCCGCTACGCGAAGGATCTGGACCGCGGGATGTCCCTCCGGGGATATCTGTACGGCAGCATACGGGTGCGGGGCAACGCGCTGGAACGGCTGGTCGTGTCCGACATCCCGGTGGGTCCGGGTTCCTGGATCAGGCTGCCGGGTTCGGCGCTGGAGATTCTCGACGGCTACCTCGCGCATGGCCTCACTCCTGCCGCGTCCATCGCTCCCCCGGGAGGCGACTCGATCGAAACCCGGCCGGCGCTGCCGCGCTTCGTCGCCCAGGTGCGAATGGTCAACCTCACCGGACCGGTATACGATGGCGAGGGCCGCCCCGTGCCGGGCCTGAAGGCTGAAGACTTCGAAGTCCTGGAGGACGGGGCGCCGCAGATTCCGGCCTACGTGGGCTCGGATGAGCCTCCGTTCAACCTCATCCTGCTGCTCGATCTTAGCGCCACTACTCTGCCCAGCCGGGCCGCACAGGCGGAGGCTGCCCGCCAGTTTGCCGGAATCGCGCGGCCGGAGGACCGTGTCGCCATCTATGCGCTGGGCGAGAACCTGTTTCAGGTGATCTCGCCGCTGACCACGGACCGCGCGCGGTTAATGCGCCTGATCGATGGCTTGCCCGCCCTGGGCGGGACTTCCCCCCTCTACGACGCGATCGTCCTGGCCATGGCCCAGGAGGCTCTCCAGCTTCTCGGCGAGGAGAGAACCGCGCTGGTGGTGATCACCGACGGCGTCGACAACTCCCTCCACACGGCCGCCGCCGGCTCGCGGACTTCCTTCGACCGCCTGCTCGGATTCGTCCGCAGCATGCCCGTGCTGGTGTATCCCATCCTGCTTCCCGCGCCTTCCCGGCAGCGGCCCTTCGCGGCGTCCGAGGCCGTGATCGCCACGGTCCCCGAAGCCCGCCGGAGGATGCAGTTACTGGCGGAGGCCAGCGGAGGACGGCTGTTCGACGCGGGCCCGGCATTCAGCATGCGGACCCTGTACCCCCTGGTCGCCGAGGAACTGCGCCACGTCTACACCGTGGCTTACTACCCGCGCCGTCACGATCTGGACGGAAGGTGGCGGCGGGTCGCCGTGAAGGTCAAACGTCCGGGCGTCACCTTCCGGACACGCGAGGGCTACTATGCGCGCTGACGGGCGGACGCTTCACCGCGGCGGCCCGGAGGGGACCTCCACGGCATCGGTGATCCTGGAGTCGCTCTGGAATTTGCGGTAGTCCGAGTAGGTGACAATCGTCTCGGCGCGAAAGCTCTTCAGCATGGCCAGGCGGCCCCGGGCGCGCACTTCGATCCGGCTCGGCATCCAGACTTCGCCGTGAACCCGGGTCTGCTCGAAGCGCACGGTGGCGCCTGAGTTGAGGCGCGCCAGCACCAGGCCGAAGGAGATGCCGCGCACGGCTTCCGCCTCCAGCTTCACCCACCGGTATTCGTCCTTGGTGACCCAAACCCGCCCGCGGAAGCTGCGCAGGATCCTGGCCTGCCGGGACCGAGGCTTGAAGTCCGGGCGAGGGTCGGCCTGAATCACCCAGGCGGAGTGTCCCTCCATTTCCTCCTCGCCCAACAGGTGGAAATCGAAGGCGTCCGCCACCTCGCGAAGGATCTCGCGCTGCCGCTGGAGGTCCCTGCCGGCCTCCAGTTCGCGCTTTTCCTTCTGCTTCGCCGTTTCGTTCCGCCGCCTCGCGATCTCCCGGTCCATCTTCTGCTGCTCGCGGCCTTCTTCACGGGGCGGGAGCGGCCTGTCGTCCTCGGCGATGAGCCGTTCGTAGGGCCGTCCGTAAAGGACCAGGACCTCGTGCGTCCGGCTCCTGGCTTCCTTCACCCCGCCGGATTCGTCCAGGGTGCGTTGCTCGGTGCGGGTGAGAAACGTATAGTCCCGCCGGACGTCCAGATCCGCCTGGTCACGCTCCGCCGAGCGCAGAACGATGGCGCGGGCATCCCCGGCGCCGGAGTCCGCATGGCAGGCGGCGGCTGCCAGAAGCGCCAGCAATAGCAGCGGCTTCATCTTCGGTAACACACCCGGCCTCGCGCTCCGTCGCGGGCTTCCGCGTTACTTGTGCTGAAGTTCCCAGTCGTAGTTGATATCCGGATGGTTGTAAGGGATCCGGCCTTCGTCCTGGGGGTCATAGAACCGGTCCGTGGCGTACACCATCAGCGACGGGTCCGTGCCGAGGACCTTGTACCCGTGCCCCACGCCGGGAGGAATGAGGACCTGCCAGAGGCGGAGCGGGCCGGAGTAGATCGTGTTGCGCCGCCCGAACGTCCGGGAATCTTCGCGCAGGTCCACCAGAGCGATCTGGAGGAGCCCGGCGATCGGCGTGAATACATCGGTCTGCCGCAGGTGGTAGTGGAACGCCTTGATGGCCCCGGGGTAGTTCATGGCGGCCGACACTTGCGTGGTCCGTGGATCGTAGTCACGCACCAGGCCCTGCCCCGCCCGGAGGATTTCCAGGAAGTAACCCCTGTCGTCGGGGTAGAGGCTTAGCGGCTCAATACGCACCCCTTCGATCAACCCCGAAGCCTGAGGGGATCCGATAACCTCCCCCAACCCCTTCTCGCACTTGGGGATCACGATATCGGCGTTGCCCGGCGTCATGCCCGGTCTCCTCCCGCACCCTTCAGGTCCCGTCCATACATCCGGTCGTAGTACTGCCGATACTCGCCGCTGCGCGCGTGCTCCAGCCACTCCCGGTTGGCGTCGTACCACTGGACCGTGGCTCGCAGTCCGTCCTCCAGCGGGATCTCCGGCTCCCACCCCAGTTCGGACCGGATGAGAGAGCCCTCCACCGCGTAGCGCCGGTCGTGGCCCAGGCGGTCCGTCACACTGACGAGAAGAGACTCCGGCTTGCCCATGATGTTCAACAGGAGCCCGAGCAGTTCGCGGTTCGGCGTCTGGTTGCCGCCTCCGATGTGGTACGTCGCCCCCGGGCGGCCGCGCTGAAGCACCGCCGCCACGGCACGGCAGTTGTCCGCGACGTGGATCCAGTCGCGCACCTGGAGTCCGTCTCCGTAGACCGGGATGGGCTGGTCCAAACGGGCGTTGCTGATGGCCAGCGGGATCAGCTTCTCCGGGAACTGATAGGGCCCGTAATTGTTGCTGGTCCTGGTAATAAGCGCGTCGATCCCAAACGTGTGCGCCGCCGCGCGGACCAGGTGCTCCCCGGCTGTCTTGCTGGCGGCATACGGACTGCTGGGGGCCGGCGGCGAGTCCTCGCGGAACAACCGCCCCGGGGGGATGCTGCCGCCGACCTCGTCCGTCGAAATGTACAGAAAACGCTTGACGCCTTTCTCGCGCGCCACATCCAGCAACACCTGCGTCCCGAGCACGTTCGTCCTGACGAACTCCGAGGCGCTCAGAATGCTGCGGTCCACGTGCGATTCGGCGGCGAAATGGACCACGGCGTCGCAGCGCTCCGGCAGAGCCTCGCGAACCGCGCCGGCATCGCAGATATCGCCCCGGTACATCCGGTAGCCGGGCTCGTTCGCGACCGGCGCCAGGTTCTCCAGGTTCCCGGCGTACGTCAGCTTGTCGAAGTTGATCACCGTTTCCGCCGGGAACCGCCGCACCCAGGCGCGCACGAATTCCGACCCGATGAAGCCGGCGCCGCCTGTTACAAAGATCGCCATCCGTACCTCGATATGACTCTAGCAGAAAGAGCTAGAATGAGGTTCTGGGCATAAGACGCGAAACCGTCTAACCACAACCCTGCAACCGAGGAGAACAGGCCATGCGCGGAGATCCAACGGTAATTGCGGCTTTGAACAAGGCGTTGAAGGAGGAGTTGACGGCCATCAGCCAGTACTTCCTCCACGCCGAGATGAGTGAGAACTGGGGATACAAGAAGCTGAGCTCGGTCGTCAAGAAATTGTCCATCGACGAGATGAAGCACGCCGAGGCGCTCATCGAGCGCATCCTTTTCCTCGACGGCACACCGCAGATGTCGGAGACGCTGCAACTGCACATCGGGTCGAACGTGAAGCAGCAGATGGAGAACGACCTCAAGCTGGAGATCAGCGCGGTGGCGATGTATAACGAGGCGATCAAGATAGCGGTTGAGGCCGCCGACAACGGCTCCCGCACCCTGTTCCAGGCCCTGCTGAAGGACGAAGAGGAACACGTCGACTGGTTCGAGACGCAACTCGGCCAGATCGGCCAGCTCGGCATCGAGAACTACCTCAGCCAGCAGCTCTAGTGGTCTCCGGCGGCTGTCCCTCCCTCTGGGCCAGGCACGCGCTGGCCCGTCTCTGTTTTCTCGGCAGCGCGCTGATGGCCGGCGCGCACCCGGACGACGAGTACACCGAGGTTCTGGTCTACCTGGTCCGGGTCCGGAAGGCGCGCACGGCCTACCTGTCGCTGACGCGCGGCGAAGGCGGCCAGAACATGCTGGGCCCGGAGCGGGACGAACTGCTGGGCCTCCTCCGCACCCAGGAACTGCTGGCCGCACGCGCCATCGACGGGGCCGAGCAGTACTTCACGCGCGCCATCGACTTCGGCTATTCCAGGTCGCCGGAGGATACTCTCTCCAAGTGGGACCGGGACCTGATCCTCGGCGACATCGTGTGGCTCATCCGCCGGCTGAAGCCGGATGTGGTCATTCAAACCATCGAAGGAGCGTCCAGCGGCCGGCACGGCCATCACCTGGCCTCGGACCAGCTCGTGGCGGAGGCTTTTGAGTGTTCGGGCGACAGAAAGCGGTTTCCCGGGCAACTCAGCTTGGTCCATCCGTGGCGCGCCACCCGGCTCGTGCGGGTCCTGGCCGGCGCGGCGCCGGAGGGTCCGGCCACCGAGGTGGATGCCACGCAGATCGATCCGCTGGAGGGCGTCCCGCTGGCCGAAATCGCCCGCCGCAGCCGCGCTATGCACCGCTCACAAGGCTTCGACTCGCCGCTTCGCGAGATCCCGCTGCATTGCTGGCTGGCCGGCGTTGCGGGTACGCCCGCCGGCCGGGACGTATTTGACCAGGTGGACACCACCTGGAACCGGATACCCGGCGGAGACGCCGTGGGCCCGGAGATGGAAGAAATCGCCCGCGCGTTCGACCCCGAACATCCGGGCCGCACGGCTGAGCGGCTGGCACATCTCCGTCCCCGGGTGGCCACTCTCGCGGACAGCCGCGCGCAATACAAGCTGGCGGAGATGGACGAATTGATCGCCTTCTGCCTTGGCGCACGGCTGGCTGTCACGGCAGGGGTGCGGGAGGTAGTCCCGGGCGCGAGTCTCACCATGCCGGTGGAAGCCGCCGGCGGGGAGCGGCTGCTCACCGTCCCCCGCAACCAGCCGTATACCCAACCCTACTGGCTGCGCCTGCCTCATGGCCCTTACGCCTACGCCGTGGAGCAACAGCAATTGGCCGGGCTGGCCGAGCAGCCCCCCGGCTTGGCGGTGCGGCTGAGTATCCGGGTGGCCGGCGAGGAGATCGAGTTCGAGCGCCCGGTCATGGGCCCGGACAACCCGGCCAGCCCGGTTGCAGTCGTGCCGCGAGTCTCCCTCTCACTCGCCGAGAGGGTCTACCTCTTCCCTGATGGCGGTCCCCGGCCAGTGACGGTCCATGTGCGGAGCCGCTTCGGCGCGCAATCGGGGCGCCTGGCTTTGACAACGGCGCCCGGCTGGCGTGCGGAGCCTGCCGTGGCCCCGTTCGAAGCGGGGGAAACCGGCGAGCCGGCCGTGGTCTCCTTCTCCGTCACGCCGCCGGCCCGCCAAGCGCGTGACCTCTGCCGGGCGGCCGCAAGCATCGGAGGGGAGGAGTTTTCCCGCGGCGTGGTGGAGGTGGCCTATCCCGGCTTGCCGCGCCGGGCCGCTCTCGTGCCCGCCGCCGCAATCCTGTTGCGGACGGACGTGCAGGTGGCTGCGCGCAGCATTGGATACGTCATGGGACCCGGCGACGAGGTTCCCGACGCCTTGCGCCAGATGGGCTGCCGTGTGACGCTTCTGGACAGCGACGCCTTGAACCGCGGCGGATTGGCCCGCTTCGAGGCCGTGGTGGCCGGGGTGCGGGCTTTCAACGTGCGTCCGGACCTGAGGGAGAACCTGCGCCGGATCATGGAGTATGTGCAGGCCGGGGGGACGCTGGTTGTCCAGTACAACGTGGCGAACCGGCGTTCCCCGGAGCAGGCCGCCGAGGTCGGCCCGTTCCCCCTCCGGATCGGCCGTGACCGCGTCGTTGCGCCGGACGCGCCGGTGGCTTTGCTGGATCCCGAACACCCTCTTCTGAGTTTTCCCAATCGCATCACCGGCGACGATTTCGGCGGATGGGTTCAGGAGCGGGGCCTGTATTTCGCCGCCGGGTGGGACCGGCGCTATTCGCCCCTGTTTGAGTGCCACGATCCCGGCGAGAAACCGCTCCAGGGCGCGACCCTGTACGCGCGGTACGGGGAAGGAGCCTACATCTTCACCGCTCTTTCCTGGTTCCGGCAATTGCCGGCGGGAGTCGCCGGCGCATACAGGATCTTTGCGAACTTCGTGAGCGCGTCAAAGACCGCTTCGCGCCGCTGAGAAACCTCCGGCCTCGGAGGCTGCTGGCAGCCGTCTCCTAGACCTGAAGGCTGGACAACTGTACCGGCGACCGCCTCCCTTCCACCACGACGATGCCGCTCTCGGAGACCCAGTACTTGCGCCGGTCCTGCTCCAGATCGAACCCGATGGTGGTATCCGGAGGAATTTTGACGTTCTTGTCGACAATCGCGCGCCGGATCCGGCAGCGGCGTCCGATGTCGCAGTTGTCGAAAACCACGCAGTCCTCCAGCACGGCGCCCGTATGCACGAACACGTTGCGCCCCAGCACGGTCCGGCGGACCATTCCGCCCGAGAGGATGCAGCCTCCCGAAACCACGGAGTCGATGGCCTCGCCGCGCCGTCCGTCCTCATCGAACGTGAACTTGGCGGGCGGATCCGCGTAGCTCGCGGTCCGCAGAGGCCACTGCGGGTTGTACAGGTTCAGGGCCGGGGACACCGCCCGCACGTC
The DNA here is from genome assembly GCA_020851555.1 of Bryobacterales bacterium. Lineage (GTDB taxonomy): Bacteria > Acidobacteriota > Terriglobia > Bryobacterales > Bryobacteraceae > DTKY01. The sequence continues at coordinate 26,128 of JADZCM010000001.1, forward strand.
GGCGCTGGCCTCGAAGTACGCCTCCAGCGTGCCGACATCCCGCCAGTAGGGCTCCAGGTCGGAGGGGTCGCCGGGAATCCGGTTGGTCTGAAAATCGTAGGCGAACATCGCCGACCGGCCCACCATGGAGGGCAGGATGTTCTTGCCGAAGTCGTGCCCGCTTTTGTCGTTCGCGGCGTCGGCATAGAGTTCCTTCAGCAGCGTGGAGGTGGAGAAAATATAGTTCCCCATGGACGCGAAGACGTGCCCGGGCGCGCCCGGAATGGTAGGGGCGTCCGGGTCTTTCTCGTGGAAGCCGATGATCCTGCCGTCGTCATCCGTTTCCAGCACCCCGAATTCCGCGGCCCACTCCCGCTCGACCGGTATCGCCGCCACGGTGACCTCCGCCTGCTTCTCCTGGTGGTACTGAATCATGGCGTGGATGTTCATCCGGTAGATGTGGTCGGCCCCGAAGATGGCGACGACGTCCGGACGGGACTGCTCGATCAGGTTCAGGTTGTGGTAGATGGCGTCCGCGGTTCCCCGGTACCAGGCCTCGCCCGGCGCCCGCATTTGCGCGGGCACCGGGATGATGAATTGATCTTGCAGAATGCCGGCGAACTGCCACCCCTCCCGCAGGTGCTGGAGAAGCGACTGGCTCTTGAACTGAATGAGCACGTAAATCGAGTAGATACCCGAGTTGATGAGATTGCTCAGAACGAAATCCACAATCCGGTACTTGCCGCCGAACAGCACCGCCGGCTTGGCGCGCTCTTTGGTGAGAGGGTACAAGCGGGTGCCTTTGCCTCCGGCGAGCACGAACGCGAGCACTCGAAGTTGCATCGTTCGGTCCCCCACTTCGTCCCGGGCCGGGGATTCACGGGCCAACGCATGCGGCCGCGCCCTTCCGGCGCCGAGTCACTATTCTGCCAGCAGTGGCGGAGGAAGGCAATACAAAATTTGACTCACGCGCCGTACCGGGTTCGCGGTAGGGTGGCGGCGTCCGGCGCTCTCCCGGCGTCACACTGCCACCCCCGCGCGCCGGTAATCTCCCCGTGGAATTCAGCCCAGCGGCGGTCCGCTGTGGTATCTTGTTCTGCTGTCCGAGATGACGCAACCAATGGACCCCGCCATTTCCGCGCAGCGCCGGTGGGCCATCGTCGGCCTGCTCTGCGTGGGGATGATGATCGCCTACTTCGACCGGGTGAACCTCTCCATCGCCCTGGCCTCCGCCGAATTCAAAGCCTTCTTCCAGTTGACGGACGTCCAGCGCGGATTGCTGAATTCCGCCTTTTTCTGGAGCTACGCCTTGCTTCAGATTCCGGCGGGGTGGGTCACGGACAGGTTCGGGGTCAAGTATCCCTACGCCCTGAGTTTCCTGGCCTGGAGCCTGGTGTCGGCGGTATCGGCCCTGGCCGGTTCTTTCTGGCAGTTGTTCGCTCTGCGGGTCCTGCTGGGCGTGGCGGAGGCCATCGTCACGCCGGGCGGCATGCGCTGGATCCGGTTCAACTGCCAGGAGAACCAGCGGGGCCTTGCGGTGGGCCTTTACATGGCGGCCGCGAAGGTCGGGCCGGCGCTGGGTCCCGCGCTGGCGGCCATGCTGTTGACGGCCTATGGCTGGCGCCCGATGTTCGTGATCCTGGGACTCGGGAGCCTTATCTGGCTTCCGCCCTGGATGGGACTGGTGCGCAACGACGACCGGAAACTGGAAGCAGCCGCGGCCAAGGCTGGCACACCGGCCGTGCCGTTCTCCCGCATCCTGCGGAATCCCGTGATCTGGGGGATCGTCGTCGGCACGTTCTGTTACCAGTACTTCGTCTACTTCTGCATGACCTGGATGCCCGCCTACTTCGCGGAACGGCGCGGGCTCTCTTTGCAGAACACGGGCGCCTACACCATGTTCAGTTTCCTGGGAATGGCCACGGTGGCCACTTTGGCCGGATGGGCGGGCGACCGTCTCATCGGCCGGGGCTGGGATCCCATCAAGGTACGCAAGGCCTTCATCTACGCCGGATTCCTGACCGCCTCCACGGAGGTTTTTGGGGCCTACGCACACTCCACCTCGGCCGCGCTGTTCTGGGCTATCTTCTCGCTGAGCGGCCTCGGCCTGATGACCGCCAACTACTGGGCGCTCACGCCGACGATCCTGCCGGCGACCGCCGTCGGCCGGGTGGTCGGGGTGCAGAACTGCGCGGCCAGCGTCTCCGGAATCGCCGCTTCCCTGATCACGGGATGGCTCAAGCAGGCTACCGGCAGCTACGAGGCGCCTATGCAGACCATCTGGTTCTTCCTTCTTATCGGCGTCGCTTCCTATCTCCTGGTCGTGCGCAAAAAGTACGCCCCGGTTGCCTAGCGCGCCGTTTGAGCACCCCCCGCGCCAGCCGGTCCGCTGCGCAACGCTCGAGGTTCCGCGTAACGCATTGAGGGAACGGAGCCGTCCGCGTCAGCAGGCAGGCGTTTTCCGGCAGCAAACGTCTGAGACGGCAGGCTGGTTCGTTCGGTCGCCGAATTGCAACGGTCAGGCTCTGTCCAGGGAGCCCTGGGCGGATAGTGGCAGTTGCGCGTAGCAACGACCGTGTAATTAATTCCAAGAGAGAAAAACCTACCAGGTCCCACGGGAGGGTGAATGATCAGAATTGGGATTTTCACCGACGAACCGCTCGCGGCGATGGGCCTGTCGTCTGCCCTGGCCGAGGAACGGGACTGGGAGATTGCTGGAATCTGGGACGACGCTTCCATCCTGCCGGCCCTCGCCGAGCAGACGCACCCGGACGTCCTTCTCCTGGACATGGCGTGCGGCCTTAGTTTACGGCAAATCGCCCAACTCAGGCAGCGTGCGCCCAGGACCATGGTGGTCTGCTGGGCACGCACCATCCAGTTCGACCTGGCGATGAACCTCCTGGAGCTCGGCATCCGCGGCGTGCTGGCTAAAACCGTCTCCCAGCAGGAACTTGGCGAGCTGATCCGGCGGATTGCCGCCGGCGAGCATTGCATCGACGACTCGGTGTTCGTCCCCGTGCCGGCCCAGACCCTCCGTCTGACCGGACGGGAGCGCCAGATCCTGACCATGGTTTCTTTGGGAATGAAGAACCGCGAGATGGCTTCCGCGCTTTCGATCAGCGAGGGGACGCTGAAGGTCTACGTCTCCAGGCTGCTCCAGAAGACGGGTCTGCGGGACCGGCACCAGCTCGCGCTGTTCCGGCTCAGGAATCCCGAGAGCGCCGCGCCTCCGCCGCCTCCAGTCCGGCCCGGTTTGGCTCTGCCTTCGTTCGCCGATTGAACGCCGCCGCCGGGCGGAGCGGGGCAGCGCTGATCTTCTACGTCCAGGCGCCGGCAGGCGTCCTCCGCGCCGCCCGCCCGGCCGAGGCCTCCGCCCAGATCAGCTTGCCGCCGAAGTACACGTTATAGTCCGTGTTCGACTGGCCTCCGTACGACGCCGGCACGTTCCCCTCGGTGCCCTCTCCAGGCCAGCCCCTACCGAGCAGCGTAATACCGGGGATGGGGCAGCGGTGACAGCGGCGAAATCGTCATACTTACCTGATCTCCTCACCTACCAACGTAATACAACTCAACTTGCCGTACTCCGTCGAGCAGAATATCTCTTCGGACTTCGCGAAGGCCAGCTCACTCGGAAGCGGCCTGGATTCCATGAACAGGAGCGTGAAGGGGTACAACAGCACATTCATAAAGAACGGATCAGAACGCACGGCAGTCATCGTCCAAGGCGCGTCTAGTTCCTTGCTCAATTGGACTGTGAGCCCGCTGCAATCAGACTCATTCAGCGGGTCCTCAGATTGAAGGTAAAAGCTCACCCACCTGCCTTCGTCGGGTCGGCTCCGGAACAGGGGTGTTGGCGCGCTGACCTCAAGGAACAGCACCTTAAAGTGGCTGCTCCCAAAACGAAGCCGGGATGGGTCACTCCCGTAAAGCACGGATCTATAGACCTCGCCTACCTCAGACCGGTAGCGCATCAAAGCACCGCTCGCAGACTGCAACACCTCCACAACAGGCCCTCGTGGCCGGAGAGCAGTCCGCAGCGCATCGCGGCATTCGCTGAAGGTGTAGCATATGTCGGTGAGCGTCCGTGCCAGGGTTGCGTCACTGCGCTCCCCCAGTATCTTCACAGTCAGCCAGGAAGGCCTCGCTGACAACCCGGAAGAGTATTGCTGAAAGCACGCCCGGGCAATCTCTCCGGTGAGTACGCCATCCGGCGAGAGTAGTGTGGCATCCAGAACCCCTCCTACTCGCGCTTCTCGGAGCACCGTGCAATCGGCGCCGCGGAGCTGACTCTGGAGCGCCAGAAGAACCAGCATGAGTGTCAAACGCATGGCGACCTCAGAACCCGCGTCTTCCGCGCTCGGGTGTAGTGCGCCGGCTCCGGTCAGGGCAACCCGCCTCAAGCCAGTTCGTGATCTCGTTTGAACCGCCATACCGGTCCACGGCCCGAAACCCGTGCGCCGCCAGCCATCTCTCGAGCGCGAAGTTTTCGTGGCCTAGATTCGTGTATATGTGAAGCGCCTCGTGGATGAGGATGAAGCCGCTCTGCCCTGTGCTCCACCAGTTCGGTTGCAACACCACAAAGGGCAGTATCTTCTTTTCATCTTGCGAGCGGAACACCGAGGCGTCGCTGCCAAAGCTGCCCGTCTTGCCGAGCGGGACGGCGGACCCATTGCCGGACACGTAGTCCTGCACGACGTACGCGTAGTCCGAGCTGGATCTGACGTCGTAGAAATGGATATCGCTCTCCGCAAGCCCGAGAATGGCGTCCAGCGGCAGAACCTTAGCGCAGCGGGTGTCGCCGAGCCTGCCAATGGCGTCCTTCAGCTTGGCGAGAGCAACCTTGTCCGTTGAAGCGTCCACCTTTGGAATCGGCGGTGCTGCTCCGCTGCTGCTTTCCGCCATCCCGAGCCAGTAGTCCCGCCAGGCGTACTCGAAGCCCGGGAAGTAGTTCGTGAAGAAGCTCAGGTACGGGATCAGGTTGTAGCTGAAGTAGGCAGTGAGGTAGTCGGAGCCGCCGACAGTGATGCTGTAGATCCAGCCGAAGTCGTATGGGTCCAACCCGCTGGGGTCGTTGAAATTCACCGGGTCGTTGCCAGCGTAACTGTAGTGGTTCAGGCTTTGGGGACTGGCGAGACTGCCGCCCAGTAGGTCCGGTGTGCTGAAGCGGGCGATGAAGGGGGAGTAGTAGCGGTTGCGGGCGTAGTCGAAACTGGTGGTCTCGTCGCGGTAGTAGGTGGCGAACTTGGTGCGGTCCTGCCCCGTGGCCGCCAATTGCTGCACGTACCCGTAGGGCAAGTAGCTGTGCGGCGTGCCGTTGCGCCATACCACCGAGCCCAGACGGTCCGTCCCCACCGGCCCCGCCGCAAGCCCCGCCGAGGCCTCCGCCCAAATCAGCTTGCCGCCAAAGTACACGTTGTAGTCCGTGTTCGACTGGTCCCCATACGTCGCCGGCACGTTCCCCTCGATGCCCTCTCCAGGCCGGCCCATACCGAGCAGCGTACCACCGGCGAGGTGTCAGCGTGTCCTGGCACCGGGTTCAGATCCGGTATCGCATCGAGTGCGCCGGGCTGGCGTTGGCTTGCATCTTCGTGGCATCGATCGCCACCGTGCCGAGCTTCCCCAATCCGGCACGCTGGCACAGTTGCAGAGCCTGCACAAAGAGCTTCGACAGAGCCTCCAAATACTCCTGCCGGAAGGCCGCGATCGTGTCGTGGTCTGGATGCTGGGCCGCCGCCAGGTATCGAAACGCCACATCCTCGTAGCTCGCCCGCTCGATGCGCCGCGAACTGGTCCGGCCCGTCGCGTAGCCGCACCGCAGCAGCCGCGTCAGCATCAGCGGATGATAGGCCGCCAGGCCGCGCCCGTCGTCTCGCTCATAGACCGGGTAGATCTCATTCAGGTCCAACGTCTCGGCCACATCCGCGATGAAACGAGCCAAGTGCCCCTCGGGCAGCCAGTCCTGCAACGCGGGCGGCAAAAGAAACGGCTAATCCAGAGTACAGGTCCGGCATCTCGTCATCGCTTCATTCGATGAATCTCCGCCCTCGTCCGTTCCGACGATTCAGACCCAGTCCGATCTATCTCCGACAGGCTCGTGTACTATCATCGAACGTTACCGGTCCGCGTGGATCGGTCAGGGCAATGTGAGCTCCTGCTCATGTTTTGGGAGAACATCAGTCGCGACTACGTCACATATGCCAACATCCCCGAGGGTAACGAGGATGTACCTACCAGGCTTGATGTTCTGGAAGACGAAGTCCCCTGATTCCATTGCGGCGGCCTCGGCGTACTCAGTTTCAGCCAAGGCTGAGAGCAGACGGACGTAGGTACACCGCCTGTCCCTACTGCCGGCCGGGAGCCTCCCTCGGACCGTGTTGCCTTCCCAGGGCGATTCGATCGGGGCCAAGAAGAGCGGCACGACAACCAGTTGGTACCTCCGGTCTATTGTGATCTTCTTGTCGACAGGGTAGGCTGGCGATCCGCGTACAGTCAGCGTGTAGGTTCCGTACCCAAGCGTTACCTTTGGAGCGATTCGGACCTCCTTGCCGGGTACTCCATTCACAACCTCCCGAACGGAGACCGCGAAAGTGCCCTGTAGGGGCTTGCCGAAAGAGTCCACGATCAGCACCTGAAGGACTCCCTCTTTGCCCGCTTCATCCAGAGGCACCTGAGAGAGGAGAGAAACCGAGGCACCCAGCAGAAGTAAGACCATGCGCACCATTGGATATTCTCAATTGAGGCAGTCGGTCAACAGCCTCACCGTGATATCTCTGCTGCCGTTTACAAGGGTGATTCCGAGGTTGCGTGCCAAGTCGTCATCGGTGAGACCGATGATGTTGTGTACAAGTTCGTGCATGACGACTGCCGCAGCCCAACCGCTTCCGATCTGGTTGAAGTAGGAGGGGCGGATCCATATGCGGTTGCCCCCTAGCTCAGTCATGGCCCTAGTCCCAGGGCTCCCTGCGAACACGTCGGCCACCGTCTGGAGTGGGACCAGTGCGGCGAGTCCCGGAACTGCGCTGTTCGTGTAAAGGTCACCAAGTGGCGCACGGCTGGTCGTCCCATCGAGGAAGACAACGGAACCGGCAGCAAGTTGCAGGCGACTGATCGGGTCGGCGGTGAGGCCACTCGGCAGGTCCGCGACCGATATCCCAATATCCGCCAGGGTCTTCTGGCAGGTGTCCGACCAATACGGCCTATTGGCAACGAAGCTCGCAGTCTCGGAGGCAACCGACAGCGCGTAGTTCGTTTCGTCCCCCGGAGATCTGCCCGCACTCCCTTCCTCGGCCTGGCCGGACTGCCATGTGTCGTACGACACGTTGCTGAAGAAGTGGGTTGAGTAATCCCATACAGCGACCCACACGGGGACACAGTAGCCGCTGGCCTCACGGTATTGTCCCAGCGGGCACGGAGCCTGCATGATGTGGCCCTCCGGATCATTGAAGTTCACCGGATCATTTCCGAGACTGCGGATTGCCGGGGCGCGCGCTTCCGGCGTAGGGGTCCGGCGTGGTGAAGCGGGCGGTGAAGGTGGAGTAGTAGCGGTTGCGGGCGTAGTCGAAACTGGTGGTCTCGTCGCGGTAGTAGGTGGCGAACTTGGTGCGGTCCTGCCCCGTGGCGGCCGCTTCCTGCCCGTAGGGGAGGTACTTGGATCCCACAGATCTCAGCCAGTCCGTTGTCACCGCCGCCGAGCCGCCCGAACAGGCGTGGCAACTTCTTTCAGTGCCGTTCATCCGTCACGTGCGCTCCGCCGACTGCCTCAGCGCATTGTAGCTCCGCGCGCAGGGGCTATGCAGAACGCCCGCCATGCCACGCCGGCGGGCAGAGGGGCCGCGCCTGCCGCAAGCGGCTCGCAGGATCACTCAGGCGCGCCACCGGGAGCATCTCCACCCGAGCGCGCTGACCACTCCCGCAGCAGTCTTGCCGTGGCCGGTGCAATCCATTGCGGTTTCCTGGCGAGCGGCTCGACGATTTGTATCTCGTCCAGGCCAGCCCGCCAGTACCCAATGGCAAGGCACACGTCGCTGATCCTCCGCCCAGGCAATGGGGTGTCAGAGAAGTACCAGGAGGACTTGTAGTAGCACCCTTGGCCGGTGCCCACCGTCGCGAGCACCTCCCCCGCATTGTTCACAGACGGCGGATCGGCCATTGCGCTACGGTCATTGGCGCACTGCGCCGGCCCCGGCGGCGAGAAGACGCACAGAGGGGAATCAGGACTGTGCAGATAAGCAACTCTGGAGCCGTCCGGGCTGATATCGAACATGCCACTCGCCGCCGCCTTGAATGAGGTGATTCTCACTGCCGGCGGGACTCCTTCATAGAGGTCTTTATCGAAGTCTTTGGCGTAGCCGACCACGATCTTCCCGTCGGAACTGCAACGGAAAAGGCTGTAGAACGGGTAGCTCAACTGGCCGCCGTGCAGCAGGTCTAGCGCCGGGGAGGCCACGTCTATCGAGAAAATGCCGCCGCAGGTGCTCGCGACTCCCCCAGCGCCTCGAACCTCCCTTCTGCCGCCTGTCTGGAGGTTGATGACGGTGGCGATGGTCTCGCTTTCGGACCAGATTCCATGGTCCTTGAGGAGGTGCCAGGTTCTGTACACGAGGCTCGTCTGTTCATCGCTGACGGCGAACCCTGTAAGATCGGCCCGATGAGTGATCCGCGTGGTTTGCCCCTCACAGGTGACGAATACGTCGGCCCTACGGATGAAGGCAAAGCACAGTCCATATTCCTGCCCGGGGCAGTCGCCCGCCATCAGGACCATCATGGCCAGCAGGAGCAGCGCTCTCGGATAACCTGGTATTGCCCACGAACGCCTGCGCATGTGTCCTCGCTCAGAAGAAAGTAATGGTTGATGTGACGTCTTCCAGGCCGGTGGTTGTAGTAGCGGTTGCGGGCGTAGTCGAAACTGGTGGTCTCGTCGCGGTAGTAGGTGGCGAACTTGATGCAGTCCTGCCCCGTGGCCGCCGCTTCCTGCCCGTAGGGGAAGTAGCGGTTGGCCGTGCCGTTGCGCCACGCCACCGAGCCCAGACGGTCCGCCCCCACCGGCCTCGCCGCAAGCGCCGCCGAGGCTTCCGCCCAGATCAGCTTGCCGCCAAAGTACACGTTATAATCCGTGTTCGACTGGCCTCCGTACGTCGCCGGCACGTTTCCCTCGATGCCCTCCCCAGGCCAACCCATACCGAGCAGCGTACCACTGGCGCACAGCCGGAGTGTATGGAGCCGGGTTCCAGGTTGCCGGACGGTCCGGGCCGGAGGCAGGGCGGCGCCGGCCGGCGGCCGCTACGCTTCGTCGTCGTGTTGGGCGGCCAGCCGGCTGACCACGGCCATGTCCTCGAGCGTGGTCACGTCGCCCGTCACCGAGTGCGAGGTCACGATCTCCCGCAACAGCCGCCGCATGATCTTGCCGCTGCGCGTCTTGGGCAGCGCGTCCGCGAAACGCACCTCGGCGGGCCGCGCAAAGGCTCCGATCTCGTGGGTGACCCACTGGCGCAACTCCGCCCCCAGGTCCCGGTGGTCGCGGTCCACGTTCTTCAGCGTGACGAAGGCGCACACGGCCTGCCCCGTGATTTCGTCGGGCTTGCCCACCACTGCGGCCTCGGCCACCAGCGGGTGGCGAACCAATGCCGACTCCACCTCCATGGTGCTGAGCCGGTGCCCGCTTACGTTGATGGCGTCGTCCACGCGCCCCAGAATCCAGAAGTAGCCGTCTTCGTCCTGCCGCGCAGCGTCCCCGGTGAAGTACGCGCCGGGAATCCTCTGCCAGTACTGGCTCTCGTACCGGGCCGGGTCGTTCAGAATCGTCCGCAGCATGCCTGGCCAGGGCCGCTGGATCACCAGAAACCCTTTCTCCCCCCGGGGGACCGGCTTGCCGTGGAAATCCACCACCGCCGGAATGACGCCCGGCAGGGGGAGCGTCGCGGAGCCGGGCTTGGCGGGCGTGGCCCCGGGCAGGGGAGAGATCAGGATCGCGCCCGTCTCGGTCTGCCACCAGGTGTCCACGATGGGGCAACGCCCCTTGCCGATGGTGCGGTGGTACCACTCCCAGGCCGCCGGATTGATCGGCTCGCCCACCGAGCCGAGCAGGCGCAGGCTGGCGAGATCGTGCGAATCGGGCCACTGGTCGCCCTGCCGCAGCAATGCCCGGATAGCCGTCGGCGAGGTGTACAGGATGCTGACCCGGTGGCGCTCCACGATGCTCCACCACCGGTCGAACCCGGGGTAATCCGGAGCGCCTTCATACATCAGCGTGGTGGCCCCGGCCGAGAGCGGCCCGTAGACAACGTAGCTGTGGCCCGTCACCCAGCCGACGTCGGCCGTACACCAGTAGACGTCCTCCTCGCGCAGGTCAAACACCCACTTCATGGTGAGCGTGGTATGAAGCGCGTAGCCCGCGGTGGTGTGCAGAATGCCCTTGGGCTTGCCCGTGGTCCCGGAGGTGTAAAGCACGAACAGGGGGTGCTCGGAGTCCAGCGGCTCGGCCGGGCAGACGTCGCCGGCGTCCGCTTCCAGGTCGTGCCACCAGTGGTCCCGGCCGGGCTTCATCCGGACCGCGCCGCCCGTTCGCCGCAGGACAATTACGTCGGCTACGTCGAGCGACTGGATCGCCTCATCCACGGCCGTCTTCAGGGCCACGGGCTTTCCTCTGCGCCAGCCGCCGTCCGCGGTGATTACGACCCGCGCGCCCAGGTCCTCGATTCTCGCCTTGAGCGCCTCGGAGGAGAAGCCGCCGAACACCACGCTGTGCGTGACGCCGAGGCGCGCGCAGGCGAGCATCGCCACGGCCGCTTCCGGAACCATGGGCATGTAGATGATGGCCCGGTCGCCCGCCTTCAGCCCGCGGGCCTTAAGCACGTTGGCGAAGCGGGACACCAGGCGGTGCAGTTCCTGGTAGCTGACGGCGCGCTGATCGCCCGGCTCGCCCTCCCAGAGGATCGCCGTCTTTGCCGCGCGCGGGGTGTTGAGGTGCCGGTCCAGGCAGTTATACGCCAGGTTCGTCTTGCCGCCGGTGAACCACTTCACGTTGGGCGGGTGCCACTCCAGCACGCTGGAAAACGGTTCAAACCAGAACAGCTCGCTCTGGGCGAGTTCGCCCCAGAATTGTTCCGGATTTTCTTCGGCCCGGCGGTACAGGTCCCGGTACTGCTCCAGGTCCCCGACATGAGCGCGGCGCGAAAAGCCGGCGCTTGGGGGGTAGACAGCTTCAGCGTTCATGACCAGATTCCCCTCTGAGATATTGAGCCCAGTGATTTGATTCTAGCGCGTCTGAAGACTACCGCACCGGGCCGATCCGCGCCAGGGGCCAGTACACGAAGACGGCCCGGCCGTAGATCGAGTCCCGGCCTATGGGCCCCCAGGAACGGCTGTCGCTGGAGGAGGAGCGGTGGTCGCCGAGCACGTAGTAGTGGCCGTCCGGCACCCTCGTCTCCGGGGCGGAGAGGCTGTCGCGGTACCTGGCGGGCACGTAGTCCTCCGGCAGGCGGCTGCCGTTCACGAAGACCGTGCCCCGGTCGATGGACACACGGTCGCCCGGCAGCCCGACCACCCGCTTGATATAGGACTTGCCCGGTTCCCCCGGAAACCAGAAGACCACCAGGTCGCCGCGCGAGATCTTCTCGATCCCCATGCGATAGGCGAATTTGTTGATGAAGATCCGCTCCTGGTTCTCCAGCGCCGGCATCATGCTGGTGCCCTCCACCTGCACCGGCTGGTAGATGAACAGGATCACCAGGGCCGCGATGAGCACGGAAATCACCAGGTCGCGCAGCCACGCCAGGGCCAGGCGGGCAGGTGAGGGTTCAGGGTTCGCGGGATTCTGCATGTCCTATACCAATAGATACTCTCCGCCGCCCAAAAGGTTTCCCCGGGATGTTCACAGCCTGATGCCGGCCTGCCAGAGAAAGTATCCCACCGACTGCCGCAGGTAGAGCCACCAGAGGCGGGAGGGCGCCCCGGCCGGGGTGGGCCTGGGCGAGCCGTAGACTTTGACCCCCTGATCCGTGAGCATCTGCTTGGCCCGGAAGATGTGGTAGCCGTCGCTCACCAGGATGCAGGATGTCAGCCCCATGCGGTGCATGATCTCGGCCGCCGCAGCCACACTTTGCATCGTCGTGGCGGCCTCCGGCTCCACCAGGATGGCTTCCGACGGGACGTTCTTCCCAACCAGGTAGGCGCGGCCCACGCCGCCTTCGGTGAACAGGGGGTCGCCGCCCGCTCCCCCCGTGGTCAGGATGCGCGGGGCCAACCCGCGGAGGTACAGATCCAGCGCGTGGTCCAAACGGGCCCGGAAGACCGGCGACGGCCGGCCCCTGTACTCGGCGGCGCCCAGAACCACGATCAACTCGGCCGGCTGAGCCTCGTCCACGGTGGATTGCTGATGGATGCGCCAGGCCACCGCCACCAGCCGCACCCCTACCGCCGTCAGGGCCGCCAGGGGAAGCAGCCAGGCCAGCCGTCTCCGCATGCGGTATGATGCTATTCGTTCCAGCGTACTTCTGACAGTCTACGACACGCCGTTGCTCCATGGTACGGAGATTGACCAGCCCTGCCAACAGCCTATTGCGGGCGGTACGCAAGGCCGTATTTCAAGGGACCACCACCGCGGATGGCTTCATGGTGGCCGAAACGCCCCACCTGCTGGAGGAAGCTCTCCGCAGCGGCTGCGAGATCGGCGCCGTGCTGGCGGCGGACCCCATGCTGGGGAGGGTGGAGCGCCTGCTGTCGAAGCGGCCGGACGTCCGCCTGATCGCCTTGCCAACCGCTCTTTCCGGCAGCCTGTCGGCCACCGAGACCTCTCAAGGGGTGTTGACGCTGGTCCGCCGTCCATCCGCAAGCCTGAGTGACCTGTTTTCTGGCGTCCCGCTGGTGGTCGCCCTTGACGGCGTCCAGGATCCCGGCAATGTCGGGGCGATCGTGCGTGCGGCCGAGGCCTTCGGCGCGACTGGGGCAGCCTTCTTCAAGGGAAGTGCTAATCCATACAATCCAAAGGCGATACGAGCTTCCGCCGGGTCCATCTTCCGCCTTCCCGTGGCGACGGGATGCCATCCGGCCGCCTTCCTGTCAACCTCAGGCGGCCGGGGCGTTGTCACTTACGCGGCGCTACCCGCCCACGGCATCGAAGCACGCTCGCTGGATCTCGCGCGGGCGTGCGCTATCGTGATCGGAGGCGAAGGCCGCGGCCTGTCGGCGGAGCGCTGGGCCGGCGCTGTGCCGGTCCGGATACCGACGCGCTCCGTGGAGTCCCTGAACGCGGCGATGGCCGCCGGGATTCTGCTCTACGAGGCCAGACGGCAGCGAGAAAGAGCGTGAGCCTTTTCGATCCCAGCCCGCCGTCCCCGGCCATCACGCCCAGGTCCCCGCTCGCCGACAGGATGCGCCCGCGGAGCCTGGAGGAGTTCGTGGGGCAGGAGCACATCATCGGCCCCGGCAAGCCGCTGCGAGCGCGCATTGAGCGGGACGACCTGAGCTCGGCGATCCTCTGGGGTCCCCCGGGGACCGGCAAGACGACCCTGGCCTTCCTGATTGCCAGGATCACGCAATGCGACTTCGTGCCGTTTAGCGCCGTGCTGAGTGGAATCAAGGAAATCAAGCAGGTTATGGCCCAGGCCGAGAGAAACCGCAAACTCGGCCGCCGCACCGTGCTGTTCATCGACGAGATTCACCGCTTCAACAAGGCGCAGCAGGACGCTTTTCTGCCGTATGTCGAACGGGGAGACGTCATCCTCATCGGGGCGACCACGGAGAACCCTTCTTTCGAGGTCATCTCGGCCCTGCTTTCGAGGGCGCAGGTCTATGCGCTCCGGGCGCTGACCGTCCAGGAGGGCGTGACGCTGCTCCGGCGCGCCCTGGCGGACCGGGAGCGGGGCTTGGGCGAACTCGGCTTGACGGCGCCGGAGGATCTTCTGGAGCAGATTGCGATCTACTCCGGCGGGGACGCCCGTTCCGCCTACAACACTCTGGAATCCGCCGCGGCCGCCTCCACGGGTGGTGAATTGTCGCGGCAGGCGGTGGAGGATGCCATCCAGCGGAAGGTGCTTCTGTACGACAAGGCCGGCGAGGAACACTACAATCTGATCTCGGCCCTCCATAAGTCGGTGCGCTCCAGCGACCCGGACGCCGCGCTCTACTGGCTGGCCCGGATGCTGGAGGCCGGCGAGGACTGGCTCTACATCGCCCGGCGGCTGATACGCATGGCGGTCGAAGATGTCGGCCTGGCGGATCCAAGAGCTTTAGAGCAGGCTGTAGCGGCGATGCAAACCGTTCATTTCCTTGGGATTCCCGAGGGCGACCAGGCTCTGGCCCAAGCCGCCATCTACCTTTCCCTGGCGCAGAAATCGGACGCGGCCTACCAGGCGCTCAACCGCGCCCAGCAGGAGGTGAGGACGGGGACGCCCGAACCGGTGCCGCTGCATCTCAGGAATCCGGTCACCCGGGCCATGGGCGAATGGGGCTATGGGCAGGGCTACCAGCACGCCCACAGCTTCGAAAATGCCGTGACCGGCATGGCCTGCCTGCCTCCCTCCCTGGCCGCAAAGCGGTTCTACTTTCCGACCGGGCGCGGATTGGAAAAGCGGATCATGGAGAGAATGGAGGAACTCAGGAGGGCTAAAGAGTCCCAGGACTAAGGGTTACCGCCAACATCGGGAGGGCGGAATCTGTTTAGTACGGATGTCCCACCCGGATTGAACCTGTCCTCCTATTGCCGCGCAAAGGCACATGCCGCAGTATGTACGGCAGGAGGAATCTCAAGCCGTGCTACCTTCGTGGCAGACGACATCCAGTTCCCCGGGCGGAAGCTCCGAAAGGCGCGCCAACGACCGTTTCCCGCTGGTCAGGGACTTGAAATACAGGGTCGTTAGCGGCCGGAGCGCCCAGGAGAGCGGGACGGGGCACACGGTGGACGTGAGCAGCCGGGGAGTGCTGTTCACGGCCGAGACTCCTCTGCCTCCGGGCAAGCGCGTGGAACTGTCCATCAGTTGGCCCGCGCAACTGGACGGCAAGTGCGCGCTGAAACTGGTGGCGCGCGGGAAGATTCTGCGATGCCGCGGCCGGCAGGTGGCCGTCGAGATCGACAAGTACGAGTTCCGGACCCAGTCCTCCCGAGGGCTGGCGCCCGGCGTCTGACCCTCGTTGAACCAGCCGGCTGGACCTGTGGAGGCCGTTTTGAGCCGTCAGGTTCGGACCTCTGTTGGCCGCGTGGCCTATAATTGGGGGGGGCTCCCCCTTCAATGAAGAAGCGCCTGTTCTACGGCTCCGGTGTCGCGGCGCTGGCGGTGCTGGTGACCCTGGTGGTGTGGCAAGGGTCTTTTTCCTTCGGCGACTACGGCCCTCAAAGCGCCAGCCAGACTTTCATCTTCTGGGCGGTCTCCACCCTCGTATTCCTGCTCACCCTGACCCTGGGGTTCATTCTCCTCCGGACCGCGGTCAAGCTCTACATAGAGCGCCGCAGCAACCGGGAGGGCTCCCGCATAAAGACCAAGATGGTGATCGGCGCTCTGACCCTCAGCTTCCTCCCGGTCTTCTTCCTGGTTCTGTGGAGCGTTTACGTTTTGAACCGCAATCTGGACAAGTGGTTCAGCCGGCCGGCGGTGGGAATCGTCAATGAACTGGGCGAAGTGAGAGCAGCGCTGGAGAGAGAGGTGCGCGACAGGGCCCGCCTGCAAGCCATGTGGCTGGCTTCCCTGCCCGAGACCGCGAGCTACCTGGAGACAGGTCAACCGCCACCGGCCGGTTTTGGCGCTACCTGCCGGGACAACGCCATCACGGAAGCCCGCCTCATCCGGCAGGACGGCGAGGTCCTCGTCCTCTGCGCGCCCGAAGGACGCGGCGGCGATGTGGCAAGGGTCCAGGCGCCCGCCGGCATGAAGGCGCGGGTAGAAGTGGCTGCACCGTGGCCGGTGGATCTGGCGCAGGTCAGGGACGAGATCACCAGGGACCTGCGCGCCTATGATCAGCTCAGCCTCGACCGCAAGAGCGCCCGCGCGTTCTACCTGCAAATGCTGCTCCTGCTCACCCTGTTCATTCTCTTTGTCGCCACCTGGCTGGCCTTGTTCCTCGCCCGGCAGGTGAGCGTCCCGATCTCCGCGCTGCTGGAAGCCGCCGGCGAGGTGCGCAAGGGCAACCTCGGCCACAGGGTGCAGGTGAGGGCAGGCGACGAACTCGCCACGCTGGTCCGGTCCTTCAACGAGATGACCGAGGCGCTGGAGGCCAACCGGCGTGAACTGGACAGCAGACGCCGCTTCACCGAGGCCATCCTGGAAAGCATCCCCACCGGCGTGATTTCGGTCTCCTCCGACGGGCGCATACTGCGGGTCAACGAGGCCCTCGGCAACATCCTCCCGCGGGAACAGGTGGCCGCGGCGGAGGAGCTGGAAGACCTCTTCAGCCGGGACGATACCGCAGAGATCAAGTACCTGATGAAACGCGCGCGCCGGATCGGGCTGGCGTCCGGCCAGATGGAACTGAAGCGGGGAAGGCAGACCCTGCACCTTTCCGTAACGGCCTCGGCGCTCGAAACCAAGCTGACTTCCGGGTTCGTGCTGGTGCTGGAGGACACCAGTGAACTGCTCCGCGCCCAGAAATCGGCGGCCTGGCACGAAGTGGCGCGGCGCATCGCTCACGAGATCAAGAACCCGCTGACGCCCATCGCGCTCTCCGCGGAGAGGATTCTCCGGCAACTGGCGCGGACCCGCAGCCTGGAGGAGGCCGCGCCCAAGCTTCAGGATGCGGCAGCCACCATCGTGCAAGAGGTCGAATCGCTTAAGACCCTGGTCGACGAGTTCTCGCAATTCGCCCGGTTCCCCAAGGCGCAGCCCGTGCCCGCGGACCTGAACGAAGTGGTGGAGAACGGGCTCGCCGTCTTCGAGGGGCGTCTGGACGGCATCGAGATCGAGAAGGACCTGGCACCGAACCTGCCCCGGGTGAATCTCGACCGCGAGCAGTTCAAGCGCGTGGTGGTGAACCTGGTGGACAACGCGGCCGAGGCCATGCGGGATTCGCTGGTCAAGCGGCTGTACGTCTCCACGGACGCGACCGGCGCGGACACCGTGGAACTGGTGGTGGCCGACACGGGCTGCGGCGTGGCGCCCGAGGAAAAAGAGAAGCTGTTCCTGCCCTATTTTTCCACCAAGGGCCGGGGAACGGGCCTGGGCCTAGCCATCGCGAGCCACATCGTTTCGGTGCACAACGCACAGATCCGCGTGGAGGACAACCGCCCGTGCGGGGCGCGGTTCGTGGTGGAGATACCGATTCCCGCCGCCCAGGGCGCTGAGTCCCCGGTGGTGGAGGCGCGCGCTTGAACCCGGCACGGATCCTGGTGGTGGACGACGAGCCCGGAATCCGCAAGTCCCTGTGCGGGGTTCTGAAGGACGAAGGGTATCTTCCCTCCGCCGTGGCCACGGGTGAAGAGTGCCTGGAGCAACTCCCCGGCGGCTACGAACTGGTGCTCCTCGACATCTGGCTCACGGGGATGGACGGCATGGAAGTCCTGGCCCGGATTCAGGAGATCCCGTTCGCGGAGCGTCCGGTCGTGGTGATGATCTCGGGCCACGGGAACATCGAGGCGGCGGTCAAGGCGACCAAGCTCGGGGCCTTCGATTTCCTCGAGAAGCCGCTCACCATCGAGAAGGTCACCGTGGTGGCGAAGAACGCGCTCAGCCATCGCCGCCTGGAACTGGAGAACCTGCGTTTCCGGGAGGTCGATGCGTCCCGGCACCGCATCATCGGCGAGAGCGTTCCCATGAAGGCCCTGCGGCAGCAGTTGGCGCTTATGGCCGGGACCAACGGCAGGGTGCTCATCTACGGGGCGAGCGGCACGGGAAAAGAACTGGTGGCCCATGCCATCCACGCGCTGAGCCCGCGCGCGGCTGAACCCTTCGTCGAGGTCAACTGCGCGGCCATCCCGGAGGAACTCATCGAAAGCGAGCTGTTCGGCCACCGCAAAGGCAGCTTCACCGGGGCGCACGAGGACAAGACGGGCAAGTTCCAGAAGGCCAACGGCGGCTCGCTGTTCCTGGACGAGGTCGGGGACATGAGCCTCAAGACTCAGGCCAAGGTCCTGCGCGCGCTCGACGAGCAGCGGTTCGAGCCGGTGGGCGCTTCCGAAGCCGTCCAGGTGGACGTGCGGGTGATCGCCGCAACCAACAAGAACCTGGAGGAGCAGATCGAGCGCGGGGACTTCCGGGAAGACCTGTTCTACCGGCTGAACGTGATCCCTTTCCACGTGCCCCCCCTCCGGGAGCGCGTCGAGGACATCCCGCTTCTGGCCGACTACTTCCTCAAGGAATTCACCACGGCTTACGGCCGCAAGCCCAAGGAGCTTACAGCCGAGGCGTACCGTGCGCTGGAGGCCTACCACTGGCCGGGAAACGTGCGCGAACTGCGGAATCTGATGGAGCGGATCGTCATCATGAACCCCCAGGTGCGCGTGGACGCCCGGCACGTGCCCTTGCCCCGCTCACCCCGAGCCGCGGAGCGCCCCGCCGGCGGCTTCGGCAGCTTGCAGGAGGCGCGGGCCAGCGTGGAACGCGAGTACATCCTGAAGAGACTGGACGAAACGGGCGGGAACGTCACGCGCGCCGCGGAATTGCTGGGATTGGAGCGCAGCAACCTCTACCGCAAGATGAAAGCGCTCGGCATCGCTCTCAAAGAGTAGGGGCCGGGCAGTCCCCGCGCGCCGGCCGCGTGGAACGCTCACGCCTGGGGCTGCGAGCCGTTGGGGCGCGGACGCAGATCCAGCTTCCGGCGCAGCGCCGCGTCCAGTTCCTGAGCCGCCCCGGCATGTTCCTTCAGGAACAACCGGGCGTTCTCGCGACCCTGGCCGATGCGCTCGCCGGAGAAGCTGAACCAGGAGCCTGCCTTCTCCACCAGGTTGTGCGCCACCCCAAGGTCCAGCAGGTCGAGTTCCGCGGATAGGCCCTCCCCGTAAATCAGATCGACCTCGGCTTCCTTGAAGGGCGCCGCCAGCTTGTTCTTGACGACCTTGATCCGGGTTCGGCTGCCGGTCACTTTGTCTCCGTCCTTGAGCGTCGCGATCCTGCGGACATCAATCCGCACGGAGCTGTAGAACTTGAGCGCGCGCCCTCCGGTGGTCGTTTCGGGATTGCCGAACATCACGCCGATCTTCTCGCGGATCTGGTTGATGAAGATCAGGCAGGTATTGGACCGCGCCACCGCGC
The DNA here is from genome assembly GCA_020851555.1 of Bryobacterales bacterium. GTDB lineage: Bacteria > Acidobacteriota > Terriglobia > Bryobacterales > Bryobacteraceae > DTKY01. The sequence continues at coordinate 45,279 of JADZCM010000001.1, forward strand.
CCGTCAGCTTGCGCAGAGCCTGCGACATGAGCCGTGCCTGAAGCCCCATGTGGCTGTCCCCCATCTCTCCGTCCAGTTCCGCCTTGGGCACCAGCGCCGCCACCGAATCGACCGCCACGACATCCACCGCGCCCGAGGCCACGAACGCAGCCGTGATCTCCAGCGCCTGCTCTCCGTGGTCCGGCTGTGACACCAGCAAGTTGTCGACGTCGACGCCCAGTCTCTTTGCATAGACCGCGTCCAGCGCGTGCTCGGCGTCCACGAACACGGCTGTCCCGCCCTCCCGCTGAGCTTCGGCGATCACATGGAGCGCGAGGGTGGTCTTGCCGGAGGATTCCGGACCGAACACTTCCACCACGCGCCCTCGCGGGAATCCCCCGACACCGAGCGCCGAGTCCAGCGAGAGGGAGCCCGTTGGAATGACGTCCACGGGCACGATGGTGCGGGACCCCATGCGCAGAACGGCCCCTTTGCCGAACTGCTTGTCCATCTGAAGCAGGGCTTGGTCAATAGTGCGCTGGCGCTCGCGGGCGTCCAACATGACGAGGGTTCTCCTTATGTAGACTGGTGCGCGCCGCGGGCGGCGATTCTCAGGCCAGCTCGCGGTACAGCGCCTGCGTCGCCTCCGCCATGCGCTCGAACCGGAAACGCTGCTCGTAGGCGTGCCTGGCAGCCAGCCCTTGCCGCTGCCTCAGCCCGGAGTCCGCCAGCAGTTTCGAGAGAGCGTCCGACATCAAGCCGGGATCGCCCGGGGGGACGAGCAGGCCGCCGGCCCGGTCCGTAACCGCCTCCGGCACTCCCCCGACCCGCGAAGCCACCACCGGCAGTCCCGCGCGCATCGCCTCCAGCACGCTGCGCGGGAAGCCCTCCGCGCGGGTGGCGAGCGCGAAGATCTGCGCCCGGGCGAGGAACGGCGCCGGGTCGGGCTGGTAGCCCAGAAAGCGCACACGCTCTCCGAGCCCCAGGGTCCGGGCAAGCGACCGGGCCTGTTTCTCGCCCGGTCCATCGCCCACCAGGTCCAGCCGCCAGGACTCCGGCAGGAGGGCCACGGCGCGCAGGAGCGTCTCGTGGTCCTTCGGGGCCTCGAAACGCGCCACGGACACGATGCGGCCGGAGGACGCCGCCGGGTCCGCCCGCATCTCCGGAGGCGCGTCACGCACGCCGTTGTGAATGACGCGCAGGCGGCCGGCATCCGAGACGCGCAACCGCAGAGCCAGCGCCCGCTCATACTCGCAGACGCACACCACGGCAGCCGCGCCTCTGGACGCCGCGCGCTCCGCATACAGGAACGCCTTGCGCGCGGCGGACGGAAACCGGCCTCCGAATGGCCAGCCGTGGGGCGTATAGATGGCCGGAATGCCGAGCCGGGACGCCACCAACCTGCCGATCCAGCCGGCCTTGGCGGTGTGCAGCGATAGAAGGTCAGGCTTGAATTCCCTGACCGCCCGGGCCAGTTCAGCGGCGGCGCGCAAGTCCCGGACCGGGTGAACGGAGCGCCGCAGGTGGTCCAACGGCCTGACCGGCACTCCGGCGGAGCGCAGCAGGGCCGTCACCGGGCCTTCGCCGCCCAGAAAGACGGCGGCCTCGTGCCCCCCGGCAAGCATCGCGCCGGCCATGTCCCGGACGTGTATGCTGGCGCCGCCGACGGCGTCGGCCCGCGTCACCACGTAAGCGACTCTCACGCAGGCACCCCGGACCGGGCCTGCGCCGGCCCCGCGGCGCACTTGCGGGAGACAATCACCAGGAAGGCGAGTTTGCGAAAGACCGCGCAGGCCGCGGGCGCGAAGCCGGGCAGATCGAGGACCCGCGCGAGGGGCTCCAGCCGCGGATTGTCCCGCAGCCGGTAGCGGATGTAGTCGGCTTCGCGCAGTTCGCTCGTGAAGTACCTGCCGAAGCTGCGGAAGATCTCGCGCCGCGGCCGGTAGCGCGTATACTCATCAATCCAGCGCAGCTTGCCGGCAGCCCACTGGCGGCAGGTCGGCGCCTGGTCTTTCCAGGTCCCCAGGCCGGCAGCGCGGAGGGCCCAGGTGTAGTAGAAACGCAGCCGCGAGCCCTTGGGGAACCAGTGCGCGAGCGGAATTCCTATGTGCCCCTCGCGCAGCACGTCGGCGGATGGAAAAATGCTGAGGACCGTTCCCCCGGCGGCGAGCACCCGGTGGATCTCTTCAAGTATTGCGTCCAGGTCCTCCACATGCTCGAGGACCTGATTGTTCACCACCAGGTCGAAAGCGCCGTCCGGAAAGGGGATCCGGCCGTCCGTAATTTCGTACACCGTCACCCCGAGCCGGCCCGCCGCGGCCGCCTCCGCCCGGGCCTCGGAGCCTCCGTAGAAGACATCCGCCCCGACGATCTCCAGGCCCGCCGCCCGCCCGGCGGCGGCCAGCGCTCCGGCCCCACAGCCGAAATCAAGCACCCGCGCGCCCCGATGGGCCTCGGCGAAGCGCCGGGCGAAGTCCAGCACGAAGCGGTTGGTCACGTCCATCGTGCGAGCAACTCCCGGTACAGGGCCTCCCACAAGCCGGCCACCAGGCCGGCGTCAAACCGCGCCGCCACTCGAGCGCGGTTCTCCAGACCCAGCCCCTCCCGCACGGCGGGCGGCATCTCCATGACCCCGCGCATGGCGCCGGCCAGCGCCACGGGATCACCGGGCGGGACGATACGCGCCACTCCCGCTTCTGCGCAGCCCCCGGCATCGGTGGCGACGCAGGGCAACCCGCAGGAGGCGGCCTCGAGCAGCGCCACGGGGAAGCCCTCCACGAAGGAGGATTGGACGAATCCATCGCAGGCCGCCATCAGATCAGCGACGTCATCGCGCTGTCCCAGGAACCGCACGTCGCCCCGGGCCAGCCGGTGGAGGTCTTCCCTCTCGGGTCCCTCGCCGGCGATCAGAAGCACGCCGGACTCCAGGAATCCGAAGGCTTCGAGCAAGTTGCGGAACCCCTTCTTCCAAATCAGGCGCCCCACGGCCAACCAGGCGAACTGCCGGTCGAGACCAAGGGTGCGGCGGACCTGATCACGCAGGTCCCGGCGGGGCCGGTAGCGCTCCGTGTCGACTCCGTTCGGGATCACACGCATCCGGGCCGGCGAGGCGGCCTTCGCGGAGAGATGGCGCGCGGCCACTGCCTGCGCCACCGCCACCGTGGCGTCCGCGAGCCGGTCTGTCAGACGGTAGCAGCGGTCGCGCCAGCGGACGTCCACCGACCCGCTGCGGCTCTCCTCCGCGCTGTGGAGCGTGGAGACGAGCACCGGAATGGGGCAGGCCAGCCGGGCAACCCGCGCCAGGATGTTGGCGTGAAACATGTGGCCGTGGAGGATCTCCGGCCGCAGTTGCCGCAGCAATCCAACCAGGCGAACGCAGCCGGATGCGCCGCGCGCGCCTCGATCCATGTTGAGAGAATGGACCGCGACGCCGGCGCCGGCCAGGTCAGGCCCAAAAGCGGTTGGCTCCAACAGGGAGATGACGCTGACCTCCCAGCCCCGGCCGCGCAGTCTCCGGGCGAGTTGCGTAACCTGGGATTCCGCGCCTCCCGGCGCGAGGTTCGTGGTGAGCATGGCCACGCGCGCGGTCATCGCCGCCCCCCTGCGAGACGCTCGAACAGGCCGGCATACGCCGATACCATGGCATCCACGCCGAATCGCGCCGCTCGCGCCCGCGCGGCGCATCCCATCGCGCGGCGGCGCCCGGCATTTCCCGCGAGTTCCGCCATAGCCCGGGCGAGCGCCTCTGGCCTGCCGGGCTCGACGAGCACTCCGGTGACTCCATCCTCCACGAGTTCCGGAACTCCGCCAACGGCGGTGGCAACCACGGGCAGGCCGGCAGCCATGGCCTCCATCACGCTGAGGGGATTTCCCTCCCAGCGGGAGGCGAGGGCGAACAGGTCCGCGGCGCAAAGCAGATCCGCAACGTCCGCCAGCACGCCCAGAAACCGGACTTGCGCCGCCATATTGAGACGCCGGACACACTCGCGCGCGGGTTCACGCAGACTGCCCTCACCCGCCAGAAGCAGGCGCCAGGACGGGTTCACGGAAGCGGAAGCCGCGGCGAAGGCGCGCACCAGGCCCTCCGGGTCCTTCTGCGGCTCCAGCCGGGCTACGGAGGCAACCAGGACATCGGAGTCGGCGAAGCCATGCGCGCGCCGCCAGGCGGTGCGCGCCCCGGGGCGGTTGAACCGGCTGAGATCGACGCCATTGGGGATGGTGGCTGCCGGGCTTCTGCCGTGCCTCAACTCGAAAGAACGGGCCACCACGCCGGACACCGCCACGGCCGCCACACCCCGGCGGAAAGCGGAGTGATCGAGCCATGCGGTCAGCCTGTCGGGATCTTTTCCGGCCAGGTTGTGAAGAGTGTGCACGACGGCCGCGGGGCCCGCCACGCGCCGGACGTATCGCAGCGTGTAAGAGTGCGTATGAATAATGTTTGGTTGGTACTCGAGGAAGACCCGCCTGAGCCGGGGCCACATGCGAAGGTCGGGGCCGGCGCGTTTGCCAAGACGCGAGCACGGGATTCCCCGTTCCGAGAGTACGGGTCCGAGGTCTTCCGGTTCCGCACCGTAGAGTGTGACGACGGCGGTGTCGAAGCGGTCACGAGGCAGCCCGCAAGCGAGGGCCACGGCGACCTGTTCGGCGCCCGCGCGCCGCAGCGTAGGCAGCACTTCGGCCACCCGCAGTCTCACTCCTGGATCTCCCGGCGCCGGAAACAGCGCGCCCATTCCGTCATGACCAGCGCCGCGAAGAGCCATCCCACTTTACGGTGCTCCCAGGAGAGCGTCAGGACGCCAACCGCCCAGCAGGCCAAAGTCACCGCCCAGAGCGAGCGCTCCGCCGGCCGAAGCATCCAGACGTAGGCCGCCAGAACTCCCAGCCACAGGGCGAAGAGGCCGAAGCCCGCCAGGCCGCACTCGACCAGCACCGAGAGGTAGGCGTTGTGCGCAACGTAACGGTGGCCGGGTCTCGCGGGAATCCCCAATTCCGGCTCCACGGCCTCGGGAAATGCGCCGGCGCCCACGCCCAGCAACGGCCGGGAAAGGAGCGCCCGCACTCCGGCCTTCCAGATCTGCTTCCGGTTGTGGAGCATCCCGCCGGCCTCCGGCGGGGGGAGCGTCGTGAGGCGCTGGCGCGAGAAGGGCGGCGCAAGATACAGCACGCCGCACAGCAGGAAGCCGAACAGAATCAGGTTCCACCAGCGTTGAGCCCGGTCCAGCCCGCGCCACGCGAGCGCCGTGTAACTGAACGCGCAGAACGTCACGATCAGCGCGGTGCGGGACGCCGAAAGCAGCACCGCCGCAACGGCCAGCGCGGCCGAGAACCGGCAGAACCATCGCATGAAAGCGCCGCCCCGGGCCGCCAGGTAGAGCGCCGGCGGAACCGACAACGCGACGGTCAAGCCCAGATCGTTGGGGTCGAATCCAGGCGCGGCGTAACGCCGGTAGTAGGTCTCCAGGCCCTGTGCATAGCGAAGCAGCGTCAGAATGGAGGCGGCGGCGCTTCCCGCCACATAAGCCGCCAACAACTGGCGCTGGCGGCGGGAAGTGCGGCAGGTCTCCCAGATCAGCCAGACCATAAGCACGAGCTGCACGAAAGTCAGCGCGCGGTCCACCGTCGCCGCCCGCGAAACGCTCCAGAGGCAGGACAATCCGGTCCAGGCCGCGAAGCAAGCCGCCAGAACCAGCCCCGCATTCAGGCGGCGGTGGCTTCGGCGCAGCCACACTACGCCGGCCGCGGCCACCAGAGCCGGCCCTCCCAGAAGGCGGGTTGCGGTCCCGAGACCCGGGACCGCCAGGCTCTTCTCCCACGGTATGGAGAACACAAAAGCGCACACCAGCGGCCAGGCGACGCACCGGTCCAGCCAGGCCGCCAGTTCGGGGCGGTTCATGCCGCCTCCGCGCGCCTGAGCGCCCGCCTCAGGATCCAGAGTTGCCCGGTGATCTGAATCGCAGCCGCCAAGGCGATCGCCGCCGCCGCCCCTCTCAGCCCGAAGGAAGGAACCAGCAGCCAGTTGGCCGCAACGGCGGCGGAAGCCGTGAGCAGCAGCAAGGGCAACTGAAGCAGAAACGACCGTGCGCTCGTGATCACGTAGCCGAGCAGCACGGCCATGTGGACGAACGTGGCAGCCACCATCACCTCGACCAGCAGCCCTGCATGGACCGCGTAGTCGGCCCGGTAGGCGATGCGCAGGAACTGGCCTCCGGCCAGCCGGGCAAATAGAACCCCTCCCACTCCCAGCAGCAGGGTCAGCCCGGCCAGCTTCCCCGACAGGAGCCGGAAACCCGCGGCGTCGCGCCGGTTGTAGAAGCGCGCCAGGCGCGGCGTGGCGGTCTGTCCCAGGGCGTTCGCCACGGTGCTGCCGGCGTTCAGGAAGGCGGCCACCGCGGCGAAAACGCCCAGCTCACGGGAGCCCAGGAAAGCCCCCACCGCATAGCGCGGGACGTTGCTCGTGAAGGAAACCAGAGTGAGCACCAGCCCCAGCGGCAGGGCTGTCCGGAGGACTTCCCACGGCGCCCGCGAGCCGGTCCTCCCGAGGCTCTGTCCGCGGGAAGCAACCGGGAGATCGTGGGCCAGCAGCACCAGGATTCTGGCTGCCGCCAGCGCGGTTACTGACCACGCCAGGCTCCCCGTATGCCTCAGCACCACTGCCAGTGCGAGGACAGCGAGCAGACCGCGCAGGATCATGGAGCGGGCGATCACGCTCATCCGTTCGTCCCGCTGCAAAGCGCCGTAACAGGCTTCGCTGAAGTTGTCCGCGCTGAGCGACAAGCCCAGCAGGATGATGATGCCGCCCGCCTGCGACGAGGCGAGCGCCATCAGCGCGAAAGCCGCCATCGCTACGGCGGTCGCCGCCAGGCGCATCGCCAGGTAGTCCCCGAGACTGTGCCGCCGCTCCATGTCCGTGGCCAGGACGGCGCGCAGGTTCATGTGGGACAGCATGGACACGGGCGTCGCCAGCGCCAGCGCGAACGCGTACCGGCCCAGCATTTCGGGCGAACCGAGTTTGGCGATCAGGCTCAGGACCGCCCACTGCGTCAGGCCGAACAGGACATTGCCGAGGAAAGTCCAGGCAAAGTTCCGGTGCATGGGAACGCGCGCAACGTCCCGGGCAGCCTCATCGGACGTGGCTTCGAGCACGGTCTCTCAATGATGGTAGTCCAACTCTCCGGCGGGAATCGGGATGGACAGACGGTTTTGAGGAGGCGGAAGCGGACAGGTCAGGTACGGGCTGAAGGCGCAAGGGGGACTGTAGGCACGGTTGAAATCCAGCAGCACGGTCCCGCTCTGAGGCATGGGAGAGTAGAGAAACCGCCCTGCCGGATAAGTCTCCTTGCCGGAGGTTTGGTCCTTGAAGATGAAGAAAAGCCGGTCGCCTTCGAGCACGGGCTCCAGCCGGTACTCTTTGCCACCCACCAAAAAGGAAGCGTATCCCGGGCTGGGTTGGTTCTCCGTGTCGCCGGTGATGCTTTCGATCGCCAGTTGACGAACGGCGGGATACGCCACCCACTTGGCCTGGATGCGCCATGCCTCATTGACGGGATACCAGCGGAGCCCCTTGAACTCCTTGCGGAACCTGCTGTTCCTGTCGCGCAGGCGCACCGCGAAACGCTTGCCGCGTCCCAGGACGAACATCGAGAGATCGCCGATGGCGATCACGGTAGGCTGCCCCTGCGTGTCGGGGCGCATTTCGAGGGAGCTGACAGGCTTGCCGCCGGAGGTCACCGCGGCTCCCCTGGCCGCTGTAAAGGTGACCTTGCCCCCACGAAGCAGGAACTCACCTACCCGGGCCGGCGCGCCCGCGGGGAGCGCGATGCTGCTGTCGGAGGCGGAACCGGCCGGGTTGCTGCCCTCCCGGAGCCAGAACAGCCCCACCACCGTCGTCCACCCGGTGTCGGCGGTAAGGCTGGCCTCCCTGGCTTTACGCCACGCTTCGGTTTCTTCCCTGTATGTGAGCGTGGCGGCAAACAGCGCCATGGGAAGCGCAATAAGCCCGCAGAGAAGGGAAAAGCGCATCACCTTGCTGCCCGGCGGGCCCCTGGCGCGGGTTCCGGAGCAGGCGCGGGCGGCGGCGGAGCGGCCGGCGCCTCCCGCGTCAGCCCGAGCAGTTTCCGGAGTTCCGCGCCGATCTGCTGCCGCACGTCCTGGTTATCCTTCAAAAACTGCCGCGCGTTCTCGCGGCCCTGGCCGATCCGCTCCCCCTTGTAGCTGAACCACGAGCCGCTCTTTTCGATCAGGTTCTGCGCGACTCCCAGGTCGAGCAGGTCGCCTTCGCGCGAGATGCCTTCTCCGTACAGAATGTCGAATTCGGCCTCGCGGAACGGCGGGGCAACCTTGTTCTTCACGATCTTGACCTTGGTGCGGTTGCCCACGACGGCATCCCCGTCCTTGATCGCGGCGATGCGCCGGATGTCGGCCCGCACGGTGGAGTAGAACTTGAGCGCGCGGCCGCCCGTGGTGGTTTCCGGGTTGCCGAACATGACGCCGATCTTCTCGCGGATCTGGTTAATAAAGATCAGGCAGGTGTTGGACTTGGCAACCACGCCCGTGAGCTTGCGCAGCGCCTGCGACATGAGCCGCGCCTGCACGCCCATGTGGGGGTCTCCCATCTCGCCGTCCAACTCCGCCTTGGGCACCAGCGCCGCCACCGAGTCGATGACCAGCACGTCGATGGCGTTGGAGGAGATCAACGCGCTGGTAATCTCCAGCGCCTGTTCGGCATAGTCGGGCTGCGAGACCAGCAGGTTGTCGACGTCCACCCCCAGCTTGCGGGCGTAGATCGGGTCCAGGGCGTGTTCGACGTCGATGAAGGCGGCCATGCCGCCGGCCTTCTGCGCCTCCGCCACGACCTGAAGCGCCACGGTGGTTTTGCCGGAGGACTCCGGGCCGAAGATCTCCGAGATCCGGCCCCGAGGGAAGCCGCCCACGCCCAGGGCCGCGTCGAGCGCAATGGCGCCGCTCGAGATGGCGGCCACCGGCACGATGGCTTCTTTGGAGCCCAGCCGCAGCACCGATCCCTTGCCGAACTGCTTCTCAATCTGGCCCAGGGTCAACCCGAGCATACGCGATCGTTCTTTTTCTTCCATGGTTCGTGCGGCCTCGGCGCCGGCGTGGGGTGACAAGGCGATTATACCAACCAGCCGCGGCGGCGAGCAGCAGTTGATCCCCGTAAGAACCGCGCGGCGGTCGCGAGTCACGGGCTTTCGTGACAGTGGGCGCAGCCTGTAGCATGGTTGTAGACGCCGCCGTACCCGCCGGGACGGCGGGCGGCGTCCCACCGCCATGACGATGCGGATGCTGATCTGCCTCTGTTCCCTGGCCGCCGCACTCCTGGGCCAGACGAAGCCCGCGACAGCCGTGGCCGACACCCCGGCAAACCGCCTGGCTGCCGCGAGGCGTTACCTGAAAGCTGTTCCGCCTTTGGAGATGGTCCAGGACAGCGTGGACCGGTTGACGGCGCAGTTGCCGGAGGACCAGCGCGCCGAGTTCCGGGAGGCGCTGGCCAGGGTGCTACAGTCCGAGCGCATCGAGAAGATCACGCTCGACGCCATCGTCAAGCATTTCACAGTCCGCGAGATCAACGCCCTGGCGGCGTTTTACGGCTCGTCCGAAGGCCGCTCCATCTCCAAGAAATTCAGCGCTTACATGGCCGACGTGATGCCCGCCGTTCAGCAGGAACTGTCCAAGGTCCTGGGCGGTCTGCACGACGAGAAACACTGAGGTCCACTGCCGCAATACCAGATCTGGGGCCGAATCCGGTTTACATACTTCATATGGTATGGTACTTTACATTTGGAGCGGACGGTCTTAGGATGTAGATATCCCCCGAGCCGCCGCCGAGGCGCGCGGAAACTCTGAGCGACGAAAGAGAGTAGACGCCTTGCTCAAGCTAAAGCGGTTGGAACTGCACGGTTTCAAGTCGTTTTGCGACCGCACCGAGGTCAAGTTCAACGGGAGCGGGATCATCGCCGTCGTGGGGCCCAACGGCTGCGGCAAGTCCAACCTGAGCGACGCCATCAGTTGGGTTCTCGGCGAGCAATCGGCCAAGAGCCTGCGCGGCAGCCGGATGGAGGACGTCATTTTCGCCGGCACCCGCGAGCGGAAACCGGTCGGGATGGCCTCGGTCACCATGTCGCTGGTGGACCCCGAGGTGCGTGCGGAACCTGCCGCCCAAGCCGCCGCCGGAGCAGGCGAGCCGAAACGGCCCGGCGAAATCGTCATCACCCGCCGCCTGTTCCGTTCGGGCGACAGCGAGTACCTGATCGATGGCCGGCCGGCCAGGCTGCGCGACATCCAGGACATCTTCATGGGCACCGGGCTCGGCCCCGAGTGCTACGCCATCATCGAGCAGGGTCGAATCGGCCAGATTCTGAGCTCGCGTCCGCAGGACCGGCGCGCGGTGATCGAGGAAGCGGCCGGCGTCACCAGGTTCAAAAGCAGGCGGAGACTCGCGGAGGCCAAACTGGAGGGGGCCAAGCAGAACCTGAACCGGGTCTTCGACATCCTGGAGGAAGTCAGCCGCCAGGTCAACTCGTTGAAAAGACAGGCTTCCAAGGCCCGCCGTTACGGGGAGCTTCAACAGGAGCTGACCGGCGAGTTGCGGCGCCTGCTGGCGGGGCGCTACCGGTTGCTCGAACGGGACGCCGCGCGGACCGCCGAGGACCTCAGCCTGGCCTCGGGAGAAGCCCGGCAGGCCGCCGCCAGCGTGGCTTCGAGCGACCAGGAGTACAGCCGTCTACAGGCCGAGACCTTCCGCAGGGAGCAGGAGCTCACTGAGTCGCGCCGGCAACTGGCGGAACTCAAGCTCGAAGCGGAGCGGACGCGCGGCCGGCTGGAAAGCCAGGCGCAGCAGATCGCCTCCATTGAGCAGCGGCTCTCCAGGGGCGAAAACGAAACGCAGGAACTGGAAAGCAGGTCCGCCGCCCTCCAGAGCGAGCTCGCCGCCCAGTCAGACCGGGTCCTGGCGCTGGAACGCGAAGTGGAGTCGGCCCGGGCCAGGTTCGCCGCCGGCGCCGCCGGGCGCGAGAGCCTGAATCAGCGTCTGCGGGAACGGGAGAAGCAGATTGAAGCCTCGCGCCAGGCGGTGCTCCGCCTGCTCGGCGAAGCCTCGGCGCTGCGGAACCAGCTTGCGCAGATCAGCGAGTATCTGGCGTCGGTGGATCGCGAGAAGACCAGGCTTCAGAAGGAGGAGCAGACGGCGCTCGCGGACCAGGAGTGGATCGCCGCCTCCCAGGAGGATCTGTCCCGCCGCCTCGCCGAGCGGCAATTGGAGCTGGAATCCGTATCCGGCCGCAGGCGGCGCGCCGAGGAAAACCTCGCGGACCGCCGGAGCCGCGCGGCCGCGACCCGTCAGCGGCTGGATGAGCTGCGCGCCGAGTTCTCGGACATCAAAGCCCGCAGGGACTCGCTAGAGGAGATCCTCTCGCACCGCGCCTATACCACCGAAGCCGTCAAGCGCCTTTTCACCGCGGCCGAACGGGGGGAATCCGGCGGCCTGAAGCCCGCCGGCGTGCTGGCCGATTTCGTGGAGGTCGATCCTGCCCATGAAAAGGCGGCGGAGGAGTTTCTCCACGACGAACTGGAATACGTCCTGGTCAACGACTGGGCGCAGGCGGAGGCCGGCGTAACCCTCCTACGCACGGACCTGGAAGGCCGGGCCACTTTCCTGGTGCACCCGGACAAGCATGTTTCCTTCGGCGGTCCGCACGCCGACGAGCCGCCCATCGGGCCCGAGACGGGCATTGTCGCCCGCCTCAGCGACGTATTGCGCCTGACGAACGGCCTGACCGACGCTCCCGCGGAACTGCTCCCGAGGCTCGCCCGCTGTTTCCTGGCGGAGAACCGCGCGGACGCGCGAAGGCTGGCGGTTCAGTACCCCTCCTACTACTTCCTCGCTCCCGACGGGGTCTGCTATAGCGGCTACGCGGTCAGCGGCGGCAAGAAGACCGGGAGCGGCCCGCTGGCTTTGAAGAGGGAGCTGCGCGACCTGGCCGGTTCGGTTCGCTCCAGGCGGGAGGAGATCGACCGGACTGCCGCCCTGCTGGAGTCGTTGGACGGCGAAATCGCGCGGTTCGAACAGGAATTGGAAAGCCTGCGCGCCGAGCAGCAAGGCAAGGAGAAAGAAACCGTCGCGCTGGAACACGAAGCGCGCAAGCTGGCCGAAGACAAGGCCCGGGCCGGGAGCCGCCTCTCCATGGCTCGCCTCGAACTGGGACGGCTGTCCCAGGAGCAGGAACGCGCCTTGGCCCAGCGGGCTTCGGCCGAGCAGGGCATTCTCGAGAAAGAGAAGGCCCGGGCCGGGGAGGAGGCCGCCCTTGCCTCCGTCCGGGAAGAGGTCGAGCAACTCCAGGCCGAGGCCGCGAGGGCGGGAGAGGAGAACGCCGCTTTACGCGCCGGCCTGGCGGGGCTGGAGGAGCGCAGCCGCGCCGGGCAGGAAAGCCGCGCACGGCTCGAAGCGCAGGCGCGCGAGATCGAGCAGCGGCGCCTGGAACTCGGCGGCGAGACGGAAGGGTTGGGCGCCGAACGCGCGCGGCTGCTCGGGGACAACGTCGAGCTGGACCGGCGCGCCCTGGAGCTGGCTGCGCGGATCGCCGAGTCGGAGGCCGGAGTCGAGCGCCAGGCAACCGGGGAAACGGCGATGCGCGAGGGCCTGGCCGCGCTCGAGGAGTCCCTGCGCGCGCTGCGGGCCGGATTGCAGGAGGCCGAGCAGAAACGCGCCGGAATCGAGCTTGAGCTGGTGAAGCGGCAGGCCGAACTTCGTTTCCTGGACGAGACCAGCCACAGGGAATTGAATACGGCCATCGTGGAGGTCGCCGCGCCCTATGAGGCGGTTCCCGATGAGCTGGAACTGGCCGAGACCCAGCAGAAGTACGAGGACCTGAAGTCGCGCATTGAGGCGCTCGGACCCGTGAATGCACAGGCGCTCGAAGAGTATCAGGAGGCGCAGCAGCGTTACGACTTCCTGAACGCCCAGCGGCAGGACCTGCTCGACTCCATACGGGACACGGAGAAGGCCATCCAGGAGATCGACGTCGAGACGCGGCGGCGCTTCTCGGAGGCGTTCGAGGCCATCAACTGCCACTTCCGCGAGATGTTCCGGACTTTGTTCGGCGGGGGCACGGGCGAGATGCGCCTGACGGACGAGGCCAACGCGGCGGAATCAGGCATCGAGATCGTGGCGTCTCCGCCGGGCAAGCGGCTACAGAACGTGCTCCTGCTCTCGGGCGGAGAGAAGGCGCTTACGGCGCTGGCCCTGCTGATGGGAATCTTCAAGTACCAGCCCAGCCCGTTCTGCATTTTCGACGAAGTGGATGCTCCGCTCGACGAGCCGAACATCCAGCGCCTGACGCGCCTCCTGAAGGAGATGTCGGCGCACACGCAGTTCATACTGATCACGCACGCCAAGCGCACCATGGAAGCCGCCGAAGCTCTTTACGGGGTGACCATGCAGGAGCCGGGCGTTTCCCGGCTGGTTTCGGTCCACCTGAAACAGAACGGCGCGGCCGCGCCGCCTCCCCCACCCGAGCCGCTCGCCGCCCCGGCCTTACCGGCCTGAGGATCGCCCAACCGCCTGCCGGCCGGATTCCGGCGGATCTGCCAGTGCGAGTTCGCGCCGCCGCCCGGAGCGGCGCGGATTCCCCTTGCGGCCCTGCGGCCAAGGCCCCGGAGCGGCGGCTCTACAGAAGGAGCAGGCAGCCGCTACCGCTTTCGCAGCCGGATGCTGCCGTTGGAGGTGGCCAACTCCAGGCGCGGGCCGCCGGAACCGATCGAGCCCTCCAGCCGCCGCCGGTCGGAGCGGCCGCGGAAGGCGTCCTCAAAGTCGTTGCTGATTCGGGCGTTCGACGTGGAGGCGTAGACATCCAGCGAGATCGAGGCGGGAAGGTTCACCGTGATGGAGCCGTTGCTGGTTTTCACGTACGCGCCTCCCGATCCGAGCCGGTCCACGCTGAGCTCGACGGACCCGTTGGATGTCGTGAGCCGCAGCGGGCGCCCATCCTCCACACTCCCCGCGGCTGCCCGGATGGAGCCGTTCGATGTGGTGGCCTCAAGGCCGCCCGTCACGTTGTCCACCCGCACCGCCCCGTTGGACGTCATGACGCGCGCCGGCGCCTCCAGATTGCTGACGTCGATTGCGCCGTTGGAGGTCTGAACCCGTTCGAGAGCCGTCTTGCGCGGCACGCGAATGGTGTAGCGCACCCCCATGTTCCCCCAGCGCTCCGAGGGGCGGATGGAGCGGATGCGCAGGGAATCGCCGGACGCCACCACATCGACATCCATGGCGCTGACCGCGGACTGCGTGCTGGCGTACTTGGTGGCAGTGATGTCCGCTTCCTCGCGGTCCCAGCCGGAGACGTCTACAGAGCCGTTGAAGGACTCCAGGTAGAGCCTGCCTCCCGCCTGCATGGGGACCACCTTGTGGAATTCCTCCTGGAATCGCGAGGACCCCCCGAACTCCGCCAGTTCACAGCCAACGCCCGGAATCAGGGCAGTCAGAAAGATGGATAACCACGGCCGCCGGAACATTGAACACCTCTCTCATCAATACGGGCAAGGCCGCCTGGTAGTTCAGGCTAATTCTCAGCGCCCGCGGGGACCAGCCGGATCAAGCTCAGGTTGACGGTCAGGAGGCGGTCATCGGGCGGGCTTTGCCAGACCGGCGAGGCCGTGATCTCGACATGGTACCCGGCTGCCGCCGGCACGCCGGCTTCCAACACAAAAAGACCGGTCCGGTCCAGGGTCCATCGTCCCGCGTGCTGGCCGTTGACCGCGATCTCCAGCCGGACCGGCTGGCCGTGGCCGAAACTTTGCGCCGGGGCGTGCCCGCGAAGGCGGAGACGCCAGGGTCCAGCGCCCGCGGGCGTCAGCCTGAGGCCGGCGCGCGGGCCGATCCAACGGTACTTGTTTCCGAACACGCCCTCAAGCTTGTACCAGCCCTCCGTCAGTGCCCTCTCGTGGCCTGGAAGGGAGAAGTCCACGATGTCCGGGCGGTCGCCCGGGTACAGTTCGCGTTTCTCGGACGTGGGCAGGAGGTTGTAGACACCGCCCTCGTTCGGCGCGCGGTAGCCGCAGGCGCAGCTCAGTTCGTCCTCGCCGCTCCGGTCAAGGGCCCCGCGGCAATCCGGGCAGCGCAGCATGGTCTCGAAGCGGTCTGTCCAGCGGTCCGGAGTGCGCGGGCCGCCCTCCTTACGGCAGACGGCGGCGAGAGTGCCCCCGAGCAGCCGGGCAGTCGTCCAGGCCGGGCCGCGAGGACGCAGCCGCCCGGCGAGCCGTGCCACAAGCCGCTCGCCCCACCCGTGCTCCGGCGCAAAGATCTCGTAGCGCCGTTCCGCGAAGTGCGCGCCGATCAGCCTGTGCCATCGCGTCAGATACATGTCGTGATTCTGGCGGATGCCGAAGCCCTCTTCCTGGGCCGCGCCGATCACGTCCCGGACTACGTACCCGAGCAGGCCCCAGTCATGGAGCCTGCGTTCCCAGGGCTTCATCGCCTCGTAGTAGGGGCAGCGGTAGAGGCGCAGGGAGAGCAGCCGCTTCAGAGGCTCCTCCGCGAAGAGGAATACGCCTCCGGGAGCCAGTACCCGGCGCACCTCCCGGAAGACACTGGCGATATCCATGAACTGGCTCAGCATCTGGTACGCCATGACCAGCCGCAGGGAGCCGTCCTGAAAGGGCAGGTTCAGGGCGTCGCCCGCTATCCGGACGGGCGAGCGCGGCATTCCCCAGATATCCTGAAGGGCCGCGCCGTAACGCAGCGCGTCGGCCGAGAGATCGAGCATAAAGCCGCTCGCGCCGAAATCGTTGGCCAGCATGTAGCTGGTATGGCCGGCGTTGGCCCCGATCTCCAGAAAGGGCGTCATCGGGCCAATGAAGTCCAGGTGCTTGAGAATCAGGCCGCGCCGGCGCTGGTTCTCCTCGGCGTACACGCCGACGGCGCGCTCCGGTTCGCCGAGCGAGGCGAACTTGTGGAACTCCACCTCCGCCCGCTTGACCGACAGGGATTGCGCCTCGCTCATGGACGAGTTCTCAGACAAGATAGAGCGCTTCGGCCGGGAGAGACCGGAGATCGTCAACCACGATATCCGGCGATGCGGCTTCCAGCTCATCGCGCGTGCACAAGCCGGTTGCGACCGCCACCGCCATCACCCCGTTGGCGCGGGCCGCCTCCACGTCCCTGGGCGTGTCGCCCACCAGGGAGACGCGCGTCCCCGGCGTGATCCAGCCTCGCCGGCGAGCCTGCCGGATCGCAAGGCGGAGCAAGGCGGCCCGGTCCTTGCCCATGTCGGCGAAAGCGGCGAGGCCGAAGTACCGCTTCAGCCCGGCGCGTTCCACTTTTTTCCAACCGATCCGGGTGAAGTTGCCGCTTACCAGTCCCATGGGAATTCCCGCCCGCTCCAGCTTTCCGAGCAGGCGGCGGACGCCCGGACAGACCTTCCGCTCCAGGCTGGGACAGCCCCGCACGTAGTACATCTGGGCGTGTCTCCGTATCTCGGGCATCGCCCGGCGGATCGCGGCGTCCCGAAGGCCGGCGTTGCGCAGCATGGCGGCGAGGATCTGCTGGTCCAGCATTCCGTGCATGGGGATGCCGTCCACGCAGGTTTCCAGCCCGGTGACGCGGCGCGCCGCGTGGATCAATGCCCGGCGGTGGTGCGGCCCGGCCCGGCGTATGAGTGTCCCGTCGATGTCCCAGAAGACCATCGCCGGAGGTGAGCTTTCTTTCAACGCCACGCTCTACTACTATAGCGGCATGGAGAAGCGTCTCTCTCGCGGCCGGGTGCTCCGGCTCGTAGTGGGCGACATCACCCGCATTCCCGCCGGCGCCATCGTGAACGCCGCCAACTCCCGGCTGGCCGGAGGGGGCGGGGTGGACGGCGCCATCCATAGGGCCGGCGGCGCCGCCATCATGCGGGAACTCGACGCCATCCGCGCACGGCAGGGAGGCTGCCCCACTGGCAGCGCGGTAGCCACCACTGCGGGCGACCTGCCGGCCAAGTACGTGTTCCACGCGGTCGGCCCCGTTTACCGCGGCGGAACGCAGGGAGAGGGCGGACTGCTCGCCTCCTGCTACCGGGCCTGCCTCGCCCTGGCCGAGGCGCACGGCGTAGGGGTCGTCAGCTTCCCCTCCATCAGCACGGGGGTGTACGGGTATCCCATACGGGAAGCCGCGCCCATCGCCCTCGGGGAAGCCGAGGCGCACCTGGGCCGTCCGGAATCCCGCGTTGTGGAAGCGATCTTCGTCTTGTTCGCGCAGTCCGATTACGACGTTTACGCCGCCGTTCTGGAAGGCCGCCCGGCGGCGACGGTAGAATAGAGACGATGGTACAAGTGGTCCAGGCAGGCGACCGGCAGCTCATCTCCTTGGAACTGGAGGCGGACCTGGTGACGCGCATCGCGCGCCAGGCCGGTTTCGCCTGCACGGTCAGCGACACCGGCCGCGGTCTGAACCTGGAGTTGACGGCGGAGTCGCGGGAGGGACCCCTGCTGCTGTTCGATGCCGCCGACTCGACCAACCTGGGCTGGTTTTCCCGCTGTCAGTTCTACGTCGACGGCCACACGGGAGCGGTGCTCCAGACTCCGATGCACCTGGGAAACCGCCGGGACGCAAGGGGACGCCCGCTGGCCAACTCCGTGCGCCTCCAGATCGCCAAGGAACTGCCCGCCGCTTTCCGCCTGGCGGGCAGGCAGCAGGTCAACGAACAGGCGGTCTATTCCGTCTTTGCCAACCTGCTCTCGGCCCTGGTACAGACCGGCGTGGCCGTCTGCGGCGGCACCGTAGTCAAACCCCTGGCGGGCCGCGGCGAAGAAACCGGCGGGCGGGGCTGATCCGTCCGGCGGGCGCACATCCGCGCATCCAGGCGTGACCACCTTAGTACGCAACCGGTACTAAGGTTGCGCATTACGGTCCGGTATTTACAGGGTTCGCTTCCCGCGGCTATTCTGGAGTGCGGCCTCATCGGAGCGCCCGGGGCTGAATCACGGTGCTGAACCTGCTCGCTCAATTCGTCTACCTGCAATTGCTGGACCTGCTGACCACGCTCGCGTTCCTCTCTCTCGGCCTCCGGGAGATCAATCCTCTCGTTTGGGTGCTGATACGCACGGCGGGAACGCCCGCGGCGGGGCTGCTCGCGGCCAAGGGGTTGGCAGCCGCGCTGGGCTTTTTTTGCTGGCGGAGACGCCGGCTGCGGCTCCTCAGCCGGGCCAACGTCTTCTACGCCGTTCTGGTGGTCTGGAACCTGGTGGCGCTGCTGGTTCACGCCGCCGGCCTGCATCCGGCGTGAAACTCTCTACTTGACGCCGCAGGCGGCCTTGGCTTGGGCCAGCGCCGAATCGACCTCGGCCCTGTACTTCTCCAGGAGTTGGGAGTCGGACGCCTCGAAGCGGAGCACGAGGACCGGCTGGGTGTTGGACGCGCGCACCAGCCCCCAGCCTTTTTCGAACAACACCCGCGCACCGTCCACGTCGATCACCTCGCGGATCTTCTTGAAGTGGTCCACCACGCGCGCCACGACCTCGAACTTCCGCTCGTCGGGGCAGTCGACGCGGATCTCGGGAGTGACCACCATCTTGGGCACGCCCTCCAGTTGCGCGGACAGCGGCCGGCCGGAATCGGCGACAATCTCCAGCAGGCGGCAGGCGGCGTACATGGCGTCGTCGAAGCCGTAATAACGGTCCGAGAAGAAGATGTGGCCGCTCATCTCGCCCGCCAGTTCCGCGTGAGTCTCCTTCATCTTGGCCTTGATGAGCGAGTGCCCCGTGCGGTACATGATGGCGTTCCCGCCGAGTCTGCGGATTTCGTCGTAGAGCACCTGCGAGCACTTCACCTCGCCGATGAAGGTGGCGCCGGGCTTGCGTTTCAGGATCTCCCGCGCGTAGATCAGCATCAGCATGTCGCCCCAGATGACGTTGCCGTGCTCATCTGTGGCGCCGACCCGGTCGGAGTCGCCGTCGAAGGCAACGCCCAGTTCGGCCTTCTGTTCCCGCACGGCGGCCACCAGCGGGGCCAGGTACTTCTCCACGGTGGGGTCGGGATGATGATTGGGAAAGCGGCCGTCCATTTCGAAGTACAGTTCGGTTGCATCGCAGTTCAGACGCTCGAGGATGGCCCGCATCACCGGCCCCGCCGTGCCGTTGCCGGCGTCAAAGACGGCCTTCACCCGGCGCGACAGCTTGATCCGGGAGGTCACGGCGTCGACGTAGTCCGACACGGCGTCGGCGGTTTCGATGGCGCCCTCGCCGGAATCCAGGTCCCCCGCTTCGATGAGTTTGCGGATCTCCTGGATGTCGTCGCCGTGGATGGTGCTTTGTCCGAGCATCACCTTGAAACCGTTGTACTCGGGTGGATTGTGGCTGCCGGTGATCATGACGGCCCCTTCCGCCTTACGGTCGAACACCGAGTGATAGAGGACCGGGGTGGGGACGACTCCGATGTCGGTCAGGCGGCTGCCGGCAGCGATCAGGCCTTTGGCCAGCGCGTCGTGCAGCACTGGAGAACTCAGCCGGCAGTCCCGTCCCAGGTTCAGGACCGTGGCGCCGCGGCGCCGGAGGTAGGTGCCGATGGCACGCCCCAGAACCTCAACGTCCGGACCGGCGAGGTCCACCTCGGCAACTCCCCGTATGTCGTACTCGCGGAAGATCGTGGGCTTAAGCATAGTCTGAACTTAGCACAGCCGCTGCTGGCGGCTGACGAAGCGGCTGCCCCGGATCAGGAAACGCAGCGGCCGGTCCGCGTCATGGCGGATTCCGATCCGGGGAGTGACCGCGATGGAAAACCCCGGCTGCGCCAGGAAGCGGCGTATCTCGAGGGGGCCCGCCGTCAGGTCGGCCCCGTTGTGGCGGCGCGTGATGCCCATGGCGAGGGTCAACTTGCCGGGGCCTGATGCCAGGTCCTCCACGCGCCGGGCGCCCGGCCTGCGCCGGTACATCTCCGCCAGGCCCGCCAGCGGCTCCAGCGCGCGGACCAGCACGCAGCCGGGCCTGCCCTCCGGTTCCGCCACCACGTTCAGGCAGTAGTACATGCCGTAGATGAAGTAGACGTAGGCGTGGCCGGGCGGACCGAACAGCACCCGGGTCCGGTTGGTGAGACCGTGCCAGGCGTGCGCGGCCCGGTCGTCCAGGCCCGTGTACGCCTCCACCTCCACAATCCGGCCGGCGCACCTGCCGTGGACCAGCGCCATTCCCAGAAGCTCCCGCGCCACCTCGGCCGCCGGCCGTGCGTAGAACTGCCTGGGCAGCCTCCCGATCCGGCGCTCCAGAGCGGACCACGACATTTCGAGGTGATCTTGTATTGCAATGAGCCTGGATTTCGCGGACAATGGCTACCGTAAGGAGATTACCACCCTCCGGACGTTGCGGAATGCGCCTGTTTACTGGCATCGATCTGCCGGACGAGATCCGCGGGAGACTCAGGCTCCTCATCGAGCGGCTGAAGCCCGCGGCCCGCGTGAATTGGAGCTCTGTCGAAAACCTGCACGTCACGACGAAATTCATCGGCGAGTGGCCTGACCCGCGGGTCGAGGAGTTGACTCAGGCGCTGGGTGAGATGGCCCCGGCGCCCGGAATACGAATCGCCGTCGAGGGCCTGGGCTGGTTCCCGAACCCGCGCAGCCCCCGGGTCTTCTGGGCGGGGATCAAGGCGGACCCGGCGCTGGCCGAACTGGCGCGCTCGACAGACCGCACCTGCGCCCGTCTCGGGGCGCCGGTCGAGACGAGGCCCTACTCTCCGCACCTTACGCTGGCCCGCATCAAGGAACCGGCGCCGCTTGACAGGCTGCGGGAGGCGATCGCCGCGCTGGGCGAGACCTCGTTCGGTGAATTCCGCGCGGATCGCTTTCACCTCTACCAGAGCCGCCTGACCGGTTCCGGTTCCGTCTATACCAGGCTGGCCTCGTTTCCCCTCGGCGTGTCATGAAAGAAATCCTCGCGCTCGCGCTCGCATACGCCGTAGGAGCGGTCCCGTTCGGCTACCTGCTGGTCAGAGTGTTCAGCGGGCGCGACGTGCGCGCCGCCGGCAGCGGGAATATCGGCGCCACCAACGTGCTGAGGACCGCGGGCCGCGCCGCGGGGCTGGCCACGCTGCTGCTCGACATCGCCAAAGGCTACGCGGCCGTGTGGCTCGCCGGATGGTTGACCCGGGACGCCGTGCTGTGGGTGAGCGCAGCGGCGGTCTGTGTCATGCTGGGACACGCCTTCCCCGTCTTTCTTCGATTCAAGGGGGGGAAGGCAGTCGCCAGTTGCATCGGAGCGTTTCTCCGCCTGGCGCCCCTGCCGCTGGCGGCGGTGTTGCTGGTCTTCGTGGCGACGGTGGCCGCCACGCGCTACATTTCGCTCGGTTCCATCCTGGCGGCCGGGTCCCTGCCGCTGGCGGTCTGGCTGATCTCCCACCCGCCCTGGCCGGTGACGGCGGCCGCCCTGGCCGCGGGCGCGCTGGTGATCTGGCGGCACAGCTCGAACATCGCGCGGCTGCGCGCGGGCTCCGAGCACGTCTTCTCGTTCGGGGGTAAGCGCCCGTGACCAACCTCAGCATCATCGGCGGAGGGAGTTGGGGAACCGCGCTGGCCGTCACGCTCGCGCACCGGTTCTCGAAAGTGCGGCTGTGGGTTTACGAAGCGGACCTGGCGCAGCGGATGTCGAGGCTGCGCGAGAACGACCTCTATCTCCCCGGCTTCGAACTGCCCGCCAACGTTCACGTGACGACCCGGCTCGACAAGGCGCTGGAGAGCGCCGACGTGGTCCTGGGCGCCGCGCCCTCGCATCACGTCCGCCGCTTGTACTCGGAGATGCTGCCGCACCTGCACCCCTCCATGCTGCTGGTGAGCGCCGCCAAGGGCCTGGAGGAAGGCACCCTGCTGCGCATGTCGCAGGTCATGCGGGAAGTCATCGGCACGCGGTTCAAGCCCAATGTGGCGGTTCTTTCCGGTCCCACGTTCGCCCGGGAGGTGGCGCGGGGGGAACCCGCGGCCGTGGTGGTGGCCTCCACGGATCCCGACATTGCCAGGAAGATCCAGTCGGCTCTCTCCGGCCCGACACTGCGGCTCTACACCAACCCGGACGTGGCGGGAGTGGAGCTGGGAGGGGCGCTGAAGAACGTGGTGGCCATAGGCGCGGGCGTGTGCCATGGGCTTGGCCTGGGCAACAACACCATGGCCGCCCTCATAACCAGGGGGCTGGCGGAGATGACCCGCCTGTCCACCGCCATGGGCGCCCGGGCGGCGACCCTCGCCGGACTGGCGGGCCTCGGCGACCTGGTCCTGACCTGCACTGGCGAACTCAGCCGCAACCGCACCGTCGGAATGAAACTGGCCCGGGGCCATCACCTGGAGGAGGTCATCGCTTCCAGCCACATGGTGGCGGAAGGCGTCCGGACCACCTACGCCGCGGTGGAACTGGCCGCCCGCCACTCCGTCGAGATGCCGATTACGCAGCAGATGTTCGAGATGCTGCGGCACGGCAAGAGCCCGCGCGACGCGATCCGCGGACTCATGGAGCGGTCCCTCAAGAGCGAATAGCGCACCGGCGGGACCTTGCCGGCCCTATTGGGTGAAGTAGTGCGGATCGATACTCACCGAGTGAATCGAGGTAATCGTATTGCGCGGACTGAACAGCAGGCCGAGCGCCGAGACCGATGCCTTGCCCCCCGTCTCCCGGATCGCCATGACTCCGTTCTTGTCGTCCAGCGCGGGGTATCGTCTTTTGAGTTCGAAGGCCAGATGTTCGAGCGGGGCGAGGGTGAATGTATCGGTCAGGTTCTGCTCGGGACCGAGCCGAATGACCGAGCCGTCGGGCGCGCGAAACTGAACCGTGACGGTCGCGGTCTGATTCGGAAATGGATTCGCCAGCGCGACGGACGTCGTGTACGAATTCCGGTTGTCGAATGGCAGGACCATATCGAAGTCGTTGTCGGGAGCAAACGGCACGACGCCCTCGGCGTACATCCCAGGCCAGTCCGCGACGAAGGAAGCCATGCCCGAGATCCAATTCGCGGTCTCCATGTACGCCCATCCCTGTGTGGTGGTCTGCGGATCTGTCCTGGCCGTTTCCAGGAAGATCGAGCCGCCGGCCGGGATGCTGATCCCCCAGACGTTGGAAGGCTGGGTATTGCCCTTGAAGGCGATGTTCCAGACGCTGCCGTTGTCTTTGTAGAACCAGAGATTGCACTTGGCCTCGGTGTTGCCCATGTTCACCAGCCAGATGCGCGTGATCCAGCCGCCGCCGTCCGCCACCTGGGGCAGCACGTTGTCCCACTCGGTTTGGTAAATCTGCGGGGTCCTCACCCCCTGCCCCAGCAGGGGCAGACAGGCAACCAGCGCAGCCAAAAAGAACCGTTTCATGGCACCTCCTCCACGCATCGAAAAACCATCCGGACGGCGCGGGCCCTTGTTTCGTGCTCCCGGCGTTACGGCAAAGGGCCTTGTGCGCCGGTCCGGCCAGCCGCGGATCTCATACACTGGTGGACGGGCACGCCGCCTCGCGGGTTGCGCCGATCGCGCGCTCGATGGCGCCGGCAATGCTCTGGCTGTGCTCCTCGACCAGGCTCCCATCGGCGCTCTCGATCATCACGCGGGCGAGCAGTTCGGTTCCCGAGTAGCGCACCAGGATGCGCCCCCGGTCCCCGATGGCGTCCTCTGCCGCCCGCATCGCGCGCGCGACCTCCGGCAGATCCTCGAAGGGACGCCGTTCCCGGACGCGCACATTGACGAGCCTCTGCGGGTACCGTTCGAGATCCGAGGTCAGCTCATCCGGTCCGCGGCCCGCCGCCAGCATCACCTCCAGCACCCGCAGGGTAGTCAGAAGCCCGTCCCCGGTGGTTGCGTAGTTGTGGAAGATGACGTGGCCGGATTGCTCGCCTCCCAGCACCGCGCCGATCCGGCGCATTTCCTCCAGGACGTACTTGTCCCCGACCGGGGTGCGCGGCATGTGGATGCCGTCCTTTGCCAGAGCCCGCTCCAGCCCCAGGTTCGACATCACGGTCGAGACCACGGCGGGCTTGCCGCCGGGACCGCTCAATTCCCCGCGTTGGAGCAGGTGGCGCGCGGTCATGAGCAACACCGCGTCTCCGTCCACCACGGCGCCCCGCTTTGAAACGAAGATCGCCCGGTCCGCGTCGCCGTCGAGGGCCACGCCCAGATCCGCGCCAGCGTCCAGGACCGCCTGCCGGAGCGGCTCCACGTGCAGAGCGCCGCTGTTCAGGTTGATGTTGCGTCCGTCCGGCGAGCAGTGGATCGCGAGGGTATGCGCGCCAAGCCGTTCCAGTAGCTCGGGACCCAGCTTGCCGGCAGCGCCGTTGGCGCAATCGATCACGATGCGCAGCCGGTCCAAGCGGTGTGGAAACGTGGACGCGAGGAACTCCAGGTAGCGCCGGTCCAGACCGGAGTCCTCCGTCAATTCGACGGGCCCGGCTTCGACTCCACGGCGCAGGAGTTCGAAGATTCCAGCTTCCAGTTCGTGCTCCTGCCCGTCGGGGAGCTTGTAGCCGGAATGGCCGAAGATCTTGATCCCGTTGTCCTGAAACGGATTGTGCGACGCGGACACGATGACGCCGGCTACGAAGTCATCGGTCCGCGTCAGGTAGGCCACCCCCGGCGTGGTGATCACCCCCGCGAACCGCGTGCGCACGCCGGAAGCGGCGAGTCCGCCCGCCAGGCGCCGGGCGATCGCGGGCCCGGACTCCCGGGTGTCGATGCCCAGAATGACTTCCGGATCCGCCGCCAGCCGTCTTGCCAGCCGCCCGAGCGCCACGCCCACGGCGCAGATGGTCGGCGGGTCGAGAGGATACTCGCCGGCCACCCCGCGGAGGCCGTCCGTCCCGAACAACTCCCTAGCCATGCAGGAACCTCCGCACGGCGCCTGGCAGCGTGGTGTGGAAGAACTCCGGCGACCCAACCACGATGAACCAAAACAGGACGGCCACCACCAGCGCCAGGAGCTTCCAGAAAAAATTCTCGAAAATGAGCCGCTTCATGCGCCACCGGCTCCTTGCCCCCGCGTCGCCGCGCTGCGCGCCGGCGTATCAGCCTGCTCCTCCAGCAGCAGGCTGCTGGTGGTTCGCCGCCCGAAATGCGTGGCCATGATTTCCGCCGCCCGCCTCAGCGTAACGTTCTGCTCGATTTCGCCGAAGGAGGCCACCGACAGGGCCCCGGTCTGCTCGCTGACCACGAGCGCCAGGCAGTCCGTCTCCTCCGTGATGCCGATGGCCGCCCGGTGCCGGGTTCCGAGCGAGCGGGGCAGCGTGGGGTTCAGGCTCAACGGCAGGAAGCAAGCCGCGGCCGCGATCTTGTCCCGCTGAATGATGGCAGCGCCGTCATGCAGTTCGCCGCCGGGCCGGAAGATGGCCAGCAGCAAATCCCGCGACAGACGCGCGTCCAGCGGGACGCCGCTCTCGGTGAACGTCCGGAGGCCCGTGTCGCGCTCCAGCACGATTAACGCGCCGATGCTGAGCCGCCTCAGCCGGCGCAGCGCCAGGAGGATCTCGTCGGCGGACTCCAGACGTTGCAGCCGTCCGCCGAATCCGAGCCAGCGGCGCCTGCCCATACGGATGAGCGCGCGGCGGATCTCGGACTGGAAGATGACGATCAGGGCCAGCGGCGTGTACGGCAGCAGCAGCGCCAGGAAGGAGCGCAGCAGGTGGAGTCCCGCCACCACGGACAGCAGGTACAAGCCCACCATCATCAAGACGCCGGCGAGCACCTGAGCGGCCCGGCGTCCGCGCACCAACATCACGAAGTTGTAGAGGAGGAAGGCGAACAGGAGGATGTCCACCACGGCGGCCGGCCCCAGCCGCTCCTGCCACGGCACGGTTTGTAAGAGAAGCAACGCCATCCGTATCTATATCCTATCCGCTACACTTCCGCCCCCGGCGCGGCTGCCGGGCATGAACGGCCGCTACCGGACGGCTGGAACCAGGGCCTTCTTGAACTTGCACTCCGGGTTCACGCACTGCAAAACCGGACCTGCCTTGAGCCGCTTCTCCACCAGGTACGGGCTCTGGCACTGCGGGCACGCCTCCGCCACCGGCCTGGCCCAGGCTACGAAATCGCAGTCCGGATAGCGGTTGCAGCCGTAAAAGGTCTTGCCCCGCTTGCTGCGCCGCTCGACGATCTCGCCCTGTTTACAGACAGGGCAGGCGACGCCGATGGTCTTGTGCTTGACATACTTGCACTTGGGGTAGTTGCCGCAGGCCGTAAACTCCCCGAACCGCCCGTGCTTGACGACCAGGTTATGACCGCACTGCGGGCACTTCTCGTCGAGCGGCACGTCGGCCTTCTTCTCGGGAGAGCCGACGGGCTTGGTGGTCTTGCAGTCCGGGTAACCGGTGCAGGCAAAGAACTGGCCGAAGCGGCCCTTCTTCAGGACCATCGGGCGTCCGCAGTTGGGGCAGTACTCCTCGCCGCCCTGCTCGGCCAGGTCCGCATTGTCCACGTCGGGCAGATCCACCGTGAGTTCACGCGTGTTGGTGCAGTCCGGGTACCCGGAGCACGCGATGAAACTTCCGTGGCGGCCCCACTTGATGACCATGGGCTTGCCGCACTTGTCGCAGGTCAGGTCGGTGGGTTTCTCCATCCGCTTGATGTCGGTCATGTGGACTTCCGCGCGGCTGAGGTCCGCGGCGAATTTCCCGTAGAACTCCGCCAAGGCGGTCTGCCAGGATAACTGTCCTTCTTCGATCTCGTCCAGCGCCTCCTCCATGCGCGCCGTATAGGTCACGTCGAAGATGTCGTCGAAGCTCTCGATGAGCAGGTCGGTGACGACCATGCCCAGTTCGGTGGGAACGAACCGCCCGCCTTCTCTCTTGACATACTCCCGGTCCTGGATGGTGGAGAGGATGGAGGCATAGGTGGACGGGCGTCCAATGCCGTCCGCCTCCAGTTGCTTGACCAGCGTGGCTTCGGTGAAGCGCGGCGGAGGCTCGGTGAAATGCTGCTCCGGAGTGAGTTTCTTGAACTTGAGCGTCTCGCCTTCGCTCACGGCGGGCAGACGGTGCTTCAGTTCCTCGTCCTCCTCGTCCTTCTGGTCCTTGCCTTCCTCGTAGACCGCCCGGAATCCGTCGAACTTCAGCACGCTGCCGGTTTCGCGGAGCGTGTACAGGCGCCCGTCGCCGGAGCGGGCGTCTATGTCCAGCGTGGTCTGGAGAAACACGGCCGGCATCATCTGGGAGGCCACGAAGCGCATCCAGATCAGGCGGTAGAGCTTGAGCTCATCCTCGCCCAGGTGCTTCGCCACCGACTCGGGCGTGCGCAGCGCGGAGGTCGGCCGGATGGCTTCGTGCGCGTCCTGCGCGTCCTTCTTGCCCCGATAGAAGTTGGGGGACTCCGGGAGGTACTGGCTGCCGAAGCGCTCCGCAATCAGTTGGCGCGCTTCCGTCAGGGCTTCCGCCGACACCCGCACGGAGTCGGTCCGCATGTAGGTGATCAGACCGGCCGAGCCTTCCTTCCCGAGTTCGATTCCCTCGTAGAGCCTCTGCGCCAGCATCATGGTCCGCTTCACGCTGAAACGCAGCTTGCGGCTGGCCTCCTGCTGGAGCGTGGAGGTGATGAAGGGCGGGACCGGGTTGCGCTTCTTCTCCTTGGTCTCAACCGACTTCACCGTGTAGGCCGCTCCGGTGAGTGCGCTCGTCAGCGAGTCTGCGGTCTTCTGGTCGGGGATCTCGATCGTCTCGCCATCGCGCTTCATCAGCCGCGCCACGATCTCGGGCGGCTTGTGGGCGGCGAGGTGCGCGTCGATGGTCCAGTACTCGCGTTTCTGGAAGGCGCGGATCAGGCGCTCGCGCTCCACGATCAGGCGCAGCGCCACGGTCTGCACGCGGCCGGCGGACAGTCCCCGGCGTACCTTGTCCCAAAGCAGGGGGGAAATCTTGTAGCCCACCAGGCGGTCCAGCACGCGCCGCGCCTGCTGTGCGTCCACCAGGTTCTGGTTCACCTGGGCGGGATGCTCGAAGGCCCGGCGGATCGCGTTCTGCGTGATCTCGTTGAACATCACGCGGAAGATGGGCGGCTTACCGTTCTTCTTGGCGCGAAGCTCCTCCGCCAGATGGGCGCAGATGGCTTCCCCTTCGCGATCGGGGTCGGCCGCGAGGTAGACCGCATCGGAGGCTTTGGCCGCCTGCCTCAGTTCCTGTATCAGCTTCTTCTTGCCTTCGATGACCTCGTAGGTGGGCTCGAAGCCGTTCTCAATATCAACCGCCAGATCTTTTTTGGGGAGATCCTTGACGTGGCCGAGCGAGGCCTTGACCGCAAACTGCCTGCCCAGGTACTTGCCGATCGTTTTCGCCTTCGCGGGCGACTCGACGATCACGAGAGACTTGGTCATATCAGCCAGACTGGCGGCGGACCGCGGCGGGCCGCTCACCACACTTTCACGAAATTTCTTCCAGGCAACTGCCGTACCAGGCCCTGCATTTCCAGCTCAAAAAGCCCGGCGATCAACTCCGAGGGGGAGCTGTCTTCGAAATGCTCCACCAGCGTGTCAATGTGCGTGGGAGCATCCACCTTCAAGTATTCCAGAAGGCGGCGTCCCAGCGGGAGCGGGGAACCGAAGGGCAGCGGCGGCTGCGCCTCTTCCGGCGCGGCTTCCTCCGCGTCTCCGCCAAGCCCCATGCGTTTTCTGGCAATCTCCACCAGCCGCCGCCGGTCCTCCGGCTGGAGTTCGCTGGTCACGTCATTCCAGTCCTGCACCAGTTTCGCTCCCTGCCGGATCAATAAGTTAGGGCCCCAGCTCATCTTCGACGTGATATTGCCCGGGACGGCGAACACCTCCCGCCCCTGGTCCATGGCCAGCTTGGCCGTAATCGCGGACCCGCTGTACTCGGCTCCTTCAACCACCACCACTCCCGCGCTCATGCCGCTGATGATCCGGTTTCGGATCGGAAAATTCTGCGGATAGGCCGGCGCCCCCATGGGAAACTCCGACAGAAGTAGTCCCACGGACGACAGTTGTTCAGCCAGCTTCCGGTTTTCCGAAGGATACACCACATCCACCCCGCAGCCAAGCACCGCGACCGTGTCGCCCTCCGCCGCGAGCGCGCCCCGATGCGATGCCGTGTCTATGCCTCTTGCCATTCCACTCACAATCGTCAGTCCGGCCCGGGCCAGGTCGGAGGCCATCCGTTCCGCCACGGCATTGCCATAGGGCGTGGCCCGGCGGGTTCCGACCATGGCCAGCATCAGCGACCCGAGCAACTCCACTCTCCCCCTGGCAAACAGCAGCACCGGAGGATCGAAGATCTCGCGCAGCCGGGGCGGGTAGCGCGGGTCGGACAGCGCCACCAACTCCACCCCCGCCTCCAGCGCCCTATCCTGCTGGCTCGCGGCCTCCTCGAACGCGCACCCGCTGGCTACGCAGCGCGCCACTCCGGGATTCAGCCCCGCCGCCACCAACTCCGAGGGCGAGGCCCGGAATACCGCCTCCGGGGTCCGGAACCGCTCGATCAACTGCCCTGCCTTCCTGCTGCCGAGGCCCGGAACCAGCCTGAGGGCGAGCCAGTGAAGCGTCTCTTCCCGGCTCAAAGTCGAATGATGCATGAACCTGCGGAATGCCAGCGCGGGATTGCCTAGATCGAATCTAGCAGCGGAAACGACCCCGCCGCAAGTCCGGGCGCGCGGCGCCCCTAAGTCTGGATGTGCCGGCGCAGCCGGCGGAATCTCAAGGCGCCGCCTGCGGAAGTCCGCCGATCCCCGGCAGCGCTCCTTGCAATCCGTTGAAACAAGATGGCGATTCTTTTGTTGACGCCGGAGGTCCCTTCAGATTCACGCACTTGAAGGACGCTTTATGCCTTTTGTCAAACCTGAGCGGAACCCCTCAACTCCCGCCTCGGGTACTGGGTCCATTTCCACCAGAAGGTACTCTTGACAGCGTGCGCGCTTGGATTAAGATGGATGTGGAACGTAGAGGTGACAGGTTCCGAGAACGGCTCTCAGCCGTTGGAGGTTGCCATAGAGCCTTACCCCGGTGAGGGGTGGGAGCTCGGGTGCTTGTGACCGGCAATAAGAGGATCACGAACGGCCGGACGAAAGGCGCCGGAAGGGCGCCGCGCTCCTGCGCACAGTGATGGCGTCAACGTGATTCGCGAGGTTCACGAGCAGGCCGGGCCGCCACCCCTCCATGAATTTCTTGGGCTTGGGGTGGGTGGAGGGATTCGAACCCTCGACCACTGGAACCACAATCCAGCGCTCTACCGGCTGAGCTACACCCACCGTTACAATCCCTCATTCTAACATGCGGTCTGTCTAGAGCCCCGCCTGCCGCCACAGTTCGTCCACCCGGCGCTTCACTTCCGGAGACATCTCGATGAGACCGGGCCAGGGGCGCGTGAATCCTTCCTGCGGCCACTTGCGCGTGGCGTCAATGCCCATCTTCGAACCGAGGTTGGGCAGGCGGCTGGCATGGTCGAGCGAATCGACCGGCCCCAGCACGAACTGGATGTCCCGCTCCGGGTCGATGTTGTTCAACGCTTTCCAGACCACTTCCCGCGGATTCTGCACGTCCACGTCCTCGTCCACCACCACGATGCACTTGGTGAACATCGCCTGGCCCAACCCCCAGATGGCGTGCATGACCTTGCGTGCGTGGAGCGGATAGGACTTGCGCATGGAAACCAGCATCAGGTTGTGGAAGACGCCCTCCGCCGGCATGGAGATGTCCCGTATTTCCGGCAACTGGAGCCGCAGCAGCGGCAGGAAGATCCTCTCGATCGCCTTGCCCATGTAGTAGTCCTCCATGGGCGGCGGGCCGACGATGGTGGCGGCGTAGATGGGATCCCGGCGCTGGGTGATGCAGGTCAGGTGGAACACCGGGTACTCGTCTTCCAGCGAATAGAAGCCGGTGTGGTCTCCGAACGGCCCCTCGGTGCGCATCTCGCCCAGTTCCACGTAGCCTTCCAGGACGATTTCGGCGTTGGCCGGAACCTCCAGGTCCGAGGTCTCGCAGCGCACCATCTCCACGGGTTTGTCGCGGAGGAAACCGGCGATCATCATCTCGTCCAGGTCGGGCGGCAGCGGCAGTATGGCCGAGTACATGGTGGCCGGATCGGACCCGATCGCCACGGCCACCTCCATGCGGGAGGGCCCGCCCGCGCTCAGACACCGGCGGTAGTGCTCCGCCCCCTGCTTGTGCGTCTGCCAGTGCATGCCGGTGGTGTGCCCGTCGTAGACCTGCATCCGGTACATTCCGCAGTTGCGCTTGCCGGTCTCCGGATTCCGGGTGAACACCATCGGCAGCGTGATGAAGCGCCCGCCGTCCTCCGGCCAGCACTGGAGGATGGGGTAGTCGCCGAGCGAGAAACCTTCGCTCCGGATGATCTCCTTGCAGGGCCCGCGGGAGACGATCTTGGGAAAGAAGGCGCTCATTTCGGCGAGTTTGGGCAGCATCTTCAACTTCCCGATCAAGCCCTCCGGCGCGCGCATCTCGAGGTACTCCGAGATCCGGCGCGCCACCTCGTCCACCGAGGGGACCTCCAGGGCGATCTCCATCTTCTTCGTGCCGGCAAAGCCGTTCATGAAGACCGGCACGCTCGAGCCCTTGGGCTTCTCAAACAGCAGCGCGGGGCCGCCGCGCTTCACCGCGCGGTCCGCGAACTCGGTCATTTCCAGCACGGGGTCGACTTCGAATGGAATCCGCTTCAGTTCGCCGTGTTTTTCCAGGGCGGCGATGAACTCGCGCAGGTCGGAATAGGCCATAGGGAATCCCTCTTCTACTATGATTGAGGATTAAAGCGAAGCCAAGGCGGAGGAGACTACATGCCGAATCGTGTTGCGTTCGTCACCGGCGCCAGCCGCGGAATCGGGAGGGCGATTGCCCTCCGGCTGTGCGGCTCCGGCCACGACATCGTTGTCGCTTCACCCGAACTGGAGAACAATGAGAGCGTCGCGGGCGAGATCCGCGCCTCGGGCGGCAGGGCGATTACGCTGGACTTCAATCTCACCTCGCTGGACTCCATCAAGCAGGGCGTCGCCGCCGCCTTGAAGGAATTCGGAAGGATTGACGTGCTGGTGAACAACGCCGGCATCACCAAGGACGGCCTGGCGGTCAGGATGAAGCCCGAAGACTGGCAGATCGTCCTACAGATCAACCTGAGCGGCGCGTTCTTCACCGCGCAACAGGTGCTGCCCGGCATGATGCGCGAGCGCTGGGGAAGGATCATCAATATCGCTTCCGTGGTGGGACAGATGGGCAACCCCGGTCAGGCCAACTACGTGAGTTCCAAAGCGGGGATTATCGGCCTGACGAAATCGCTGGCGCAGGAGGTGGCCAGCCGCAACATCACGGTGAACGCCGTGGCCCCGGGATTCATCGAGACGGACATGACCGCCAGGTTGCCGCCGGAGGTGCGGGACCGGATGATGGCGGCGGTGGCGCTGCGGCGTTTCGGCCGGCCGGAGGACGTGGCCGGCGCCGTGAACTTCCTGGCCGGCGACGATGCCGCCTATATCACCGGGCACGTGATGAACGTCAACGGCGGGATGTACATGTAGAATGTGAGGTAGATGAACGACCGTAGCCGGCGGCAGTTTCTGGGAGCCACGCTGGTTTCGGCGGCGGTGCTCGAAACCAGCGGTTGCCGCGTGTCCGGTCAGCCCGTTCCATCCATGCCGCGCAAGGAGTTCCAGCCCGCCTATCTGCGTTTGGAGCAATCCGGCGAACTGGAGCGGCGGGTGCGAGAGTTGCACGCCATCTACCGCAGTTGCCGGCTGTGCCCGAGGCGCTGCGGCGTAAACCGGGCCAAGGGCGAGAAAGGCGTCTGTTCGTCCACGTCGCGCGCCAAGGTGTACTCCGCGCACGCGCACTTCGGGGAGGAACGGCCGCTGGTCGGCCGGGGCGGCTCCGGCACGATCTTCTTCAGCAACTGCAACCTGCTGTGCGTATTCTGCCAGAACTGGGAGATCAACCATCGCGGCGACGGTTCCTACGTGAGCGACGATACGATCGGCCGCCTGATGACCGATATGCAGGCGCTGGGCTGCCACAACGTCAACCTGGTCACGCCGACGCACGTGCTGCCCAACATCATGAGCGGCTTGCGCACGGCCATCCGCCGCGGGCTCCGGGTTCCGCTGGTCTACAACTGCGGAGGATACGAGCCCGTGGAGGTCATCAAGCTGCTGGACGGGATCGTGGACATCTACCTGCCGGACTTCAAGTACGCGGATGGGGCGATGGCCGAGAAATACTCTTCAGGCGCGAGCGATTATCCGCAACGGGCCGCGGAGGCCATTGAGGAGATGCACCGGCAGGTGGGCGACCTGGTCACCGACGAGAAAGGGATCGC
Source organism: Bryobacterales bacterium (assembly GCA_020851555.1). Lineage (GTDB taxonomy): Bacteria > Acidobacteriota > Terriglobia > Bryobacterales > Bryobacteraceae > DTKY01. The sequence goes on from JADZCM010000001.1 coordinate 78,511, forward strand.
TCTGCGCGGCTTGATGATCCGGCACCTGGTGCTGCCGGAGAACATCGCCGGAACCGACCGGTTCGTCCGTTTCGTGGCGGAACGGCTGAGCCGGGGGACGTACGTCAACATCATGGCGCAGTACCGTCCGGAGCATAAGGCCAAGGGAATCCCCGAGCTTTCGCGGCGCATCACCTCCGCCGAGTACGAGCAGGCCTTACGCTGGGCCAACCAGGCCGGCCTCACGCGGCTGGATCGGGGCTAAGGCGGCTGATCGCCGCGATGGTCCGCCTGAGGGTCTCCTGAGGCTCCGGCTGGTCGACCCGGACGATCTCCTTCGGCCCGGGCCCGGTCGGAGTCCAGCGCGCCAGCATACGCGGCGTGGGAAAACCGGCGAACACAGTGACAAGCGGAACCCCGCAAGCGGCGGCGGCGTGCTGCCCGGCCGAATCGTAGCCCAGGTAGAGGCGGCTGCGGGCAATCAGCGCGGCGAACGCGGCGAACGAGCCGCGCCACGGCCGGAGCCGCGGACCGGCGCCGCAGCGTTCAATGGCGGCGCGAACCCGCGCTTCTTCCCCGCCCCCCGCGCCTAAGTCGACAAACACCGGCCAGCCCTTGCCCGCCAGGTGCCGCAGGATCTCCTCTTCAAACGGTTCCGGCAGGCGTTTAGCCGGATTGTCCCCCACGCCCAGGTTGACGGTGAGGTAAGGCCCATCCGGCGGCGGTTCTCCCGGCGAGAGCGGAGCAACATACGGCACCGCATCCCGCACGTCAAAAACCTCGTCCACCCAGCGCCGCGCCAGCACGGCCAAGCTCTCTTCTCCGTCGCCGCCGTAAGAACGGCTGTCAAACAGGTAGTAATTCTCTTCCGGCGAGATGGGAACCAGCCCCAGTTGCGAAATCCTGGAGTCCGGATCTATCACCAGGCTTCCGGGCGCCGACAACTGGTCCTCAAGGCCGCGCGGGGTCGTGAGCCGGTCACGCAGGGAGCTGGTGCGGCCGTATGCCACCGGCGCCCATCCCACGCGGCTGTCGGCGGCGAATAGCTCGTAGTTCTTCCGGCCTCCGGCCAGCCAGATGGCCGCCGCCGGAAAACGGCGTTTAGCGGCGTCCAGGATGACGCTGGTCACCGCGACATCGGCGCCCAGGGTCACCCGGGAAAGCACATAGACGGCGGCCACCCCTCCGGGCGGCTCCCGGAAACGGCGGACCCGCCGCACCCGCCGGTATCGCGCCACAAGGCTGCGGGAATCGAAACGCGGCTCCACGGAGGCAATCACTTTCGCGAACAGCTCCGCGTAGACCTCCGTCAGCCGAGGTTCAAACCGGTCGGCCAAGCCTTCGGCGACCGTCTGGAACAGAGCCGTGCCGGCCTCCGCCGAGACCGCCGGATGCGGGTCTTGAGCAGCCCTGAGCAGCGTCTGGAGGGCCGCATCCGGCCATGCGACGCCATCCAGGCAACAGGCGAGGATTTCTCGCGCGGATTCCCTGAAGAGATTCGTCTGCAAGTGCTCTACGACTTCCGATTCTACAAACCCTGGCTGGAAAAAGTAAGGGCTTGCCGCTTCCACGCCCTGGAACCGGCAAGCCCAGGCGCCGGCGGCCGCGCCGGCAGGAGGAGTGAATCTCAAGGAGCTATGATGACGAGTCAAGAGTAACAATCCCGCAATCGTCATGGAACCCTATCTTCCGGGAACCGGATGCTATCTTTTGGTCCTGCCGGCAGTACGAAAGTACTTGGGGTGTAGACCGAAACCGGTTCCTTGGTTATATTAAGTAAGGCCTAGCCGGCCGGGAGAGCCAGGTTCCAGATGCTGCTAGACACGCTGCTCGGCGCGGATTCCAGAGCGGACCGTCCCGCCGTGCTGACGGCGCTGGCGTTCCTGATCGCCTCGATCGCCTTGCTGGATCTGAGCGAGTTGGGGCGCGGCTTCTCTCTGGGCTTCCTCTACCTGTTGCCGATGCTGGTGGCGGCATTGCACCTGGGGCGCTGGGAGATTCTGGGACTCGCGGTCCTGTGCACGCTGCTCCGGGAGGTGCTTGGGCCGTTCAACCCCAACAGCGGGCTGGCCTTGCGGAGCGGGCTGGGCTTCCTGGCGTTCGGCGGCTCGGGGCTGTTCGTCAGAGAGCTGGCCGAGCGGCGGCGCCGCAGGTTGGAGCAGCAACGGCAACTCGAAGAGCAGGCCACGTTGAGGGAAACCGCGGAGCAGCAGTTGCGGGCTCTGATCGAGACCAGCCCGGCGGCCATCCTGACCATGGACATGGAGGGGAACATACGCCTGGCGAACCAGGCGGCTCATCATATGCTGGAACTGGAGCAGGAGTCGCTGGCGGGCGCACCGATCAGCCGGTTCCTGCCTCTGCTCGCCGGTGTTCCTCCTCCGGACGGGGCCGGCCGCATATTCCGTACGGCGCTGGAGTGCAAGGGCCGCCGGAGCAACGGCGAGGTGTTTCCGGCCCACGTCTGGCTTTCGAGCTACACCACGGTCTCGGGGCCCATGCTGGCCGCCATCGTTCTGGACGCATCCGAGGAACTGCGCGACCGCGAAGCCGTGGGCTTCGACCGCCTGATGCAGAGCTCGCGCGTGCTGATCCGGGCGGTCTCGCACGAGATCCGGAACATCTGCGCCGCTATCGCGGTGGTTCACGCCAATCTGCGGAGGGTGCCCGGGATCGAGCAGTATGAGGATTTCAAGGCCCTGGGCACGCTGGTGGAAGGCCTCGGCCAGCTCGTCTCCTCCGAGCTGCGCACGGCGGCCCAGAAGACCCCCACGAGCGTGGACCTGAAAGAACTGCTGGAGGAGTTCCGGATCATCGTGGAGCCGTCCTTCGCGGAGGAAGAGACAAACGTGGAGTGGCGCATCCCCGCGGATCTGCCCGCCGTCCAGGCCGACCGCCACGGCGTGCTGCACATCTGGATGAACCTCGCGGCCAACAGCCGGCGGGCGCTGCGCAAAGTGGACTCGGGGCTGTTCTCCGTCACGGCGGCCGTGGAGCGGGACCGTGTGGTGGTCCGCTTCATGGACACGGGTCCGGGAGTCGCACAACCCGAACTGCTCTTCCAGCCGTTCCGCCATTCCTCCGACGGCACCGGTCTCGGGCTCTATCTTTCCCGCGCGCTCGCCCGGTCCTTCGCGGGCGACCTGCGGTACGAGCCGAGATCCGCAGGCTCCTGTTTCGCGGTTGAATTGCCCGCTGCGGCGGCGGAAGACCCCACGGAGGCCGAATGAGCCAGGCATCCCCGGGAAAGATCCGCCTGCTCCTGGTGGACGATCACGCGCTGTTTCGCGAGGGGCTGGCTAGGCTGCTCGCTTCCGAACCGGATTTCGAGCTGGCGGTTCCCTGCTCCACCGCCGATGAGGCGCTCCGGGTTCTGGGGACGAGCGACATAGACCTGGTCCTGCTCGACTATGACCTGGGCGACGAGACGGCCACCCGCTTTCTTGGATCGATCTCGCAGCAGGGCTTCCGCGGCCGCGTCCTGGTGGTTACGGCGGGATTGGGAGACAGCGAGGTCATGGGGTTGCTGCGCCTGGGCGTGACCGGGATCTTCCTGAAGCACAATCCTCCCAGTCTGCTGGCCAAGGCCATCCGCAAGGTCATGCAGGGGGAGGTCTGGTTCGACCAGCGTTACCTCAAGGTCCTGATACAGGAGAGCCGGGCGGCCGAGCAGGAAGGGCGGACGCGCCGGCTGAGCGAGCGGGAAACCGAAGTTCTGCGGTATGTCTTCCAGGGGCTGGCGAACAAGGAGATCGCGGAGCGGCTCCAGGTTTCGGAGAGTTCCGTGAAGGCCACGCTCCAGCAACTCTTCTATAAGACCGGTGTGCGCACTCGCAGCCAGTTGGTACGCGTGGCGCTGGAACAATACCGAAGTTACCTGTAGGGGCCGTGCGCTCCGGCCTGGCTTATCCGGTATGTACCGGCTTCCTCCGGTTGCGCCGGCGCCGGGCAGGGCCGACGCTCACAGGTACTTGCCGATGAGCAGCGCCAGCTTCCGCCGGGCCGCTTCGGGGATCGCCTGGCGGTCCGTGATGATGGCGCTGGCCAGGGCGGAACCGCAGCGGCACTCCCGGAGGGCGGGCATGGCGGCTACCGAGGCGGCCACCACGCGCACGGCGTTCTCGGCGTTCCTGACCAGGGTCGAGACGATCTGGTCGACCGTGACCGCATCGTGGTCCGGATGCCAGCAGTCGTAGTCGGTCACCATGGCCACGGCGGCGTAGCAGATCTCGGCCTCGCGCGCGAGCTTGGCCTCCTGGAGGTTCGTCATTCCGATGACATCCATGCCCCAACTGCGATAAACGTTGGACTCGGCCACCGTGGAGAACGCCGGGCCCTCCATGCAGAGGTAAGTGCCGCCCTTTTGGGCGTGCACCCCAGCCGTGCCGCAAGCCTGGTAGACGGTCTGGGTCAGTTGCGGGCACACCGGGTGCGCGAAGCTCAGGTGTACTACCACCCCGTCTCCGAAGAACGTGGACGCCCGCCCGTTCGTCCGGTCGAAGAACTGGTCCGGCAGGACGAAGTCCAGGGGCCGGTGCTCCTGCTTGAGCGACCCCACGGCGCTGAGCGAGATGATCCGCTCCACGCCCAGGCTCTTCATGCCGAATATGTTGGCCCGGAAGTTCAGCTCGGATGGGGATATGCGATGCCCCCGGCCGTGCCGCGCCAGAAATGCCACTTCCTTTCCCGCCAGCTTCCCGACCACGAAGCTGTCCGAAGGGCTTCCCCACGGGGTCTCGACCGTAACCTCTTCCTGCACCTCGAATCCGGGCATGGAATAGAGCCCGCTTCCGCCGATCACTCCGATTGTCGCCTTCAAGCTGATCTCCAGAGATGGGGTTTTAGAGGATCACTTCCCGGACGGGATCCCACCGCACCGTGCGCCCCTGCCGGTAGCTCTCGACGGCCATGCGGCAGGCAACCGAGACCCGGTAGCCCAATTCGGCCGGGCAACTGGGAGCGCCTCCGTTGCGGATGCAATCCAGGAAGTCGTACATGTGAGCGTTGGGCCGCGTTCTTTCCAGGCTTAGAGACTCGGAGCCGTCCGGGCGGTTGACCTTCTGCGGAAGATAGCGGACCTGCTGGGCGCGCGAGATGGTGCCGTCTGTGCCGAGGACTTCCTCCGACGCGCCGAGCTGATTGTTCCCGAAACCCGAGTCCCAACTGAAGAGGATCTGCTCGGCGTGTTCCATCGCGACGCTCATGGTGTCGGGGACCTCGCGTCCGTCCTCCCACAGGTGCACGCCGCCGAGCATGCTCACGGCCGACGGAATCTGAAGGTCGAGCGCCTTGTACCAGAAGGCCAATTGCTGGGACATGTGCTCGAACACGCTTCCGCCGGAGTAGTCCCAGTAGGATCTCCAGTTGGCGTAACGGTTCGCGTCGAACCCGGAGGCGTCCGCCTGCCCCTGAAACGCCCCCCACGAGATCGTCTCGGGAGTCATATCGGGATACAGGGGGCGGAGCCCCGGCGGCTTTCCTCGCGGCGAATTGCGGTACATGTGCGCGTGGATGGCCGTGATCTTCCCCATCCCGCCGGCTTTCAGGAACCGTTCGGCTCCGGCATACTGGCCGGAACTGCACCACTGGTGCCCCACCTGGATCACGATCCGGGAGGAGCGCGCCGCCGCCGCGCGCACCAGCTTCGCCTGGTCCAGCGTGAAGGCCATGGTCTTCTCGACGTAGACGTGCTTGCCGGCATCGAGCGAGGCGAGGATCTGCTCAGCGTGCAGGTGCGGCGGCGTCGCGATCACAACCGCGTCTATCTCGGGGTCTTCCAGCAGGGGGCGGTAGTCACCGTGCAGGCGGGCGGCGGGCGCAATCGCCTGCGACGCCTCCAGCCGCCGCGGATAGACGTCCGCGAAGCCGAGCACCTGGGTGTTGCCGCAAGCCAGCGCCTCTCGCGCCAGTTGGTGGCCGCGGTCTCCGGCGCCGATCACGCCGACGCGGACACGGCTGCCTGCGCCGAGGACCGTGGACGGGACGGCTATGGTCCCCGCCAGTCCGGTGGCCACGCGCCCGATGAATCTCCGCCTCGAATCCAAACCTTCCCTCCTGTCGCTAACCTGTTGGTTTTGCGGGCAATCCCATGTTAGCACGCACCGGGAGTGCCGGTGGTTCACACTACGGACTCCGCAGCGGCGACGCGATCTGGCGTCTCCGGCAGCCAGCCTTCGCTTCTGCACCGCTACCAGGAGTACCGCGGTCAGGCTCCGGTTGGTGTGTCCGAGTGGCTTTGGTCTTGTTCAGGGAAACGATGCTGATATTCCAGTCCTGAGCCGCCCGGTTTCTTGAGACGCCCCGCGCAGACCGGGCACGCGCCGGCTGCCGCCGCGCCCGGCGGTCTATAATGGCGGCATGGCGCAAGTGAGGATCACGCGGAGGGAATGGGCCGCGGCTCTGGGCGCAGCCGCCGCAGCGCCCGCTCGGGCGGCCGCTCCTGCCCCGGAAGCGGATGACGGCGTGCTGCTTGCCGAAGCCAGGGGCGACATCCAGCAAGCCATGACGGTTCTCGAGAAGTTCAATCTGCCGATCGCCGCGGAGCCGGCGTTCGTGTTCAGGCCCTGAGCCCATGGCGGACCTCGGCCAGGATGTGTTCTTCCTTACAATCACGGAGCTGAATGCCGGGCTCCGTGAGCGGAAGTTCTCGGCCGTGGAACTGGCGCGGGCCTTCTGTGACAGGCTGGAGAAGCTCGGCCCGCGTCTGAACGCCCTGTCGCTGCCGCTGCGGGACAAGGCCCTCGCCAAGGCCCGCAACGTCGACGACGAGATCCGGCGAGACCGCCTCCGCGGGCCGCTGCAAGGCGTACCCTGCGCCGTCAAGGACCTCCTGAGTGTGGCCATCAGCCCCACTACGTGGGGCGCCAGGCCTTACGCCACGCAGCGGTTTGACTTCGACGCTACGGTCATCCGGAAACTGGATCGCGCGGGAGCGGTCCTCACCGGCAAGCTCGCCATGGTGGAACTGGCGGGAGCCGGAGGATACCGCTATCCTTCAGCCTCGCTGACCGGGCCGGGACTGAATCCGTGGGATCTCACACGCTGGTCCGGCGGTTCGTCCAGCGGGTCCGGCAGCGCGGTGGCCGCGGGCCTGACGGCGTTCGCGCTGGGCTCGGAGACGTGGGGCTCGATTCTGACACCGGCCGCCTTCTGCGGCGTCACCGGTTTGCGCCCCACCTACGGCCTGGTGAGCAGGTACGGCGCCATGCCGCTCTCCTGGACCATGGACAAGATCGGCCCCATGTGCCGTTCGGCCGAGGACTGCGGGCACGTTTTGCAGGCGATCTCAGGCGGCGACTCCAACGACTCCACGTCGGCCGGCAAAGCCTTTTACTACACGCCGCAGTTCGCACGGAAGCTGAGTGATCTGCGCGTGGGCTTTGCGCCGGCGGATTTTGCCGAACACGCCGCGGCCGAGGCCCGTCCGGCCTTTCAGTCCGCGCTTGAAGTCGTCCGCAGCTTGGGAGCGCGGATGGTGGAGGTGGAACTGCCGGACCTGCCGTACGTCCAAGTCGCGGAGACGGTGATCTCCGCCGAAGGGTCGGCCGTTTTCGAGCCGTTGATTCACAGCGGACAAGTGGAGCAGCTCGCCGATTCGAAACAGATAGCGGGCCTGAAGGCGGGCCTGGAGATCCCGGCCTGCGACTACCTGAGGGCCATGCGCATCCGAGCTGTCATCCGCAACGAGCTCAGGAAGCTGCTCGCTGACGTCGACCTGCTGGTGTCGCCGAGCCGGTTCGAAGTGGCTCCGGCTGTGACCGCGCGGCTCGACGAGCCCGAACCGCCAAGCCCCGCCGCGAAAACCCGAGGCTTGCGGCCGTTGGGCGCCGCCGGGAACCTCGCCGGGCTGCCGGCTCTCTCGCTCCCCTGCGGATTGGCCGGCGGCCTGCCCGTGGCGATACAGATCGTGGGACGGCCGTTCAACGAGAACAACATTCTGGCGCTGGGAGTGGAGTTCCAGCGGCGCACCGACTGGCACCGGCGCCGCCCGCCGGCGCTGTAAGCGCCTAGTGCAGGAAGGCGCGCAGCCCCTGTTGCAGAATCGCCGCGCCCAGGGCGCCCGTGAGCGCGGGCCCCAGCGCCGGCACGGCTCCCCGCCGCTTGAACTCATTGTGGATCGCGTGCCAGCCCAGGAAGAGAAAGCTCCCGCCGGCCAGCGCCAGGGGATAAACCAACCAGCCTTCTCCGAAGTTGGCGGCGAAAACGGACTCGATCGCTCCGCCCGCGATGGTCGGCGCTTGCGTCACGAAACACCACCAGAGAGCGGCTTTGCGGGATTGCAGCGCGGCCCGCAGGATGGTCCCGTAGGCGAGTCCCTCAGGTATCTTGTGGATCGCCACCGCCAGGAATACGCCCCAAACCAGTCCGTCGGAGCCATCCCGGCGCGAGGCTGCCACGGCCAGTCCGTCCATGAGGCTGTGCAGCGACGCGGCCACGACAAGAGGGGCGGCGAAGCCGTGCAGGCTCACGGCGCAACGGTCATGGTCGTGGGTGTGCGAGCAGGAGGGGCAAACCGGATGCACATACCTGTCCACCGCCCAAAGCAGCCCGACGCCCAACGCCAGGATAACGGCCGCCTGCACAAGGCCGGCTTGCTCCGCCGCCTCCGGGAGCACGCCGAAGACGGCCATCCCCATGAGAAGGCCGGCTCCGAACGCCACCAGCGGACCTCCGGCCCGCCTCGCCGAGACCAGCCACACGCCGGCCGAGGCGGCGGCCAGTGCAATGCCGGTGACCGTGGAGACGAGCAGGAGATCGGTGATCAGCCTTGAAGACAAGGGAAGCTATCACTGTAGCAGGACTGAGACGCCGGGACGCTGCCCCGGCCCTCCGCGGGTCCGGCCCTAATCCATCCGTCACCGTGTGTCCGGCCAGAGGGCCGGACGCGGGCGAGGGCGCCCGCCCTACGGTTGGGCGGACCCATGGTCCGCGGCCGTCGTCCGGCGGCGGCTTCAGCGCCCCGCCGCCTTCGGCCTCCGCGTCAGCACGACAGCGCCCAGCACAAAAAGCCCGATCGAGATCCACTGCGCCGTGGTGAACGGGCCCCCGAACGGGTTAGGCGATTCCGGCGCGCGGAAGAACTCGATCACGAAGCGGGCCACGGCATAGAGCGACAGGTAGAGTCCGATGACGCCGCCGGCTTTGTGCGGCCGGTGAAAGCGCGCGTACAGGATTCCGAACGTGAGCGCCTCAGCCGCCGCTTCGTAGATCTGCGTGGGGTGGAGCGGCACGTTCAACGGCGTTCCGAAAAGCTGGTTGGCCACCGGATTACGGAACGTCACGGCCCAGGGGCGATGGCACTCCAGTCCCCAGCAGCAACCGGCGGCGAAGCAACCCACCCTTCCCACCGCGTGTCCCAGCGCCAGCCCGGGAGCGAACGCATCGGCAGTGGCCAGGACGGGAAGCCGCTTGTGCCGCATATACAGGTACGCGGTCGCCAGGGCCGCCAGCAGGCCGCCGTAGAAGATACCGCCCGCCTGGAAGGTCGAGAACGAGAATATCTCGCCCGGATTCCGGACGTAGTAGCGGAAGTCGACCAGGATGAGCAGCAGCTTGGCGCCCAGAATGCCCGCCAGTCCGCAGTAGATGCCGAGGTTGAAAACCGCTTCTTTGTTCAGGCCGGACTTCGCCGCCAGCCGTGTGGCCAGCCACAAGGCGATCAGGAAGCCGGCCGTGACCAGGAGCCCGTAAGTCGGCAGGAAGAAATCACCGATGCGGACGAGTTGCGGGAGCATTCAGGCGGGCCTCCTCTCCCGGGACCGCCAGAGGTCCAGAATCACCAGCGCGGCGCCTGCCGTAAGCCCCGTGTCGGCCAGGTTGAAGGCGGGCCAGTGGTACCCGGCAACGTAGAAATCCAGGAAATCCGTCACGGCGCCGCTGGTCACGCGGTCCCAGAGGTTCCCGAGCGCCCCTCCCAGTATCAGGGAAAGACCCGTCCGCGACCAGCGGCTGGCGGCCAGGCCCTTCGGGGAGGATTGCCACAGGACGGCGGTCACGAATGCCAGCACCAGCGCCGTCAAGCCGATGAGGAAAAACGACCGCCATTCGCTCTCATTGTCCGCGAGCAGACTGAAAGCCATCCCGCGGTTCTCCGTGTAGATCAGGTTGAAGAAGGAGGGAATCACCGGCAGTACATCCTGAGGACCGAAGTTCGCCTGCACCAGGAGCTTGGTGGCCCGGTCCAGACAGAACCAGACGCCGGCCAGAGCGAAGGCGGGCAGGCGGTGGGACATTCAGTCACCCAGAATCTCCGCCACAGCTGCGGCGCAAGCGCCGCAGACCGTGGGCAGGTCCGGCGCGGAGCCGACGTCGGTGGAATACTTCCAGCAACGTTCGCACTTGACGCCCGACGCCCGGGCTACGTGGACCGACAGGGCTTTGTCCTCCTGGCGCGCCAGCTCCACCTGCGAGACGATGAAAAGCCCGGGCAACTCGGCCTCGTATTGCTGGAGGAGCTTGTACAGGTCGCCTCCCGCCCGGATCTTCACGCACGCCTCCAGGGGGGCGCCGATGAATTTGGCCTGGCGCGCGGCCTCCAGGCTCTTGAGCACGTGGTCGCGGACTTCCATGAGGCGTTCCCAGTGCCTGGCGCGCCGGCGCTGCGCCGTCGGAATGCCGGCGCTGAGTTCCTCCGGCTCGGGGAACAGAGACAGGTGCACGCTCTGGCTCTCGCCGTCCGGCCGGCGGAAATGTCCCCAGACCTCTTCGGTGGTGAAGCTCAGGATCGGGCAGAGCAGCCGCACCAATGCGTACGTGAGCCGGTACAGAGCGGTCTGAGCGCTGCGCCGGGCAAGGGACTTGGGCGCCGCCGTGTAGAGGCGGTCCTTGAGGACGTCGAAGTAGAGCGCGCTCAGATCGGTAATCGCAAAGTCGTAGACGGCGTGGTAAACCTTGTGGAACGCCAGGTCCGCGTACCAGACCCGGCAGTCGCGCGTCAGGCTCTCCGCGCGGAGCAGTATCCACTGGTCCAGTTCCAGCATGCGGGCAGCGGGTACCGCGTCCTTCTCCGGATCGAAATCCCAGAGATTGCCCAAAGCGTAGCGGAAGGTGTTCCTCAGCTTCCGGTAGGCTTCCGAGAGCCGCGCCAGAATGGTTTCGGATATCCGCACGTCCTCGGTGAACTCCTGGGAGGCGACCCACAGGCGCAGGACTTCGGCCCCGTACTGCTTCACGATCGTGTCGGGTTCGATGATGTTGCCGACCGACTTGCTCATGGCGTGGCCTTCGCCGTCCAGCGTCCAGCCGTGCGTGGCGCACTGCCGGTAAGGGGAACCGCCCTTCAACCCCACGCCCACCAGGAGGGAGCTCTGGAACCAGCCGCGGTGCTGGTCGGGGCCTTCCACGTAGAGGTCGCAGGGCCACGGCAGGCCGTAGGTCTCATTCAACACGCCGAGGTGGCTGGACCCCGAATCGAACCAGACGTCCAGGATGTCGGTCGCCTTCAGGAACGCGCCTCCGCCGCACTTCCCGCAGCGCGCGCCGGGCCCCAGCAGTTCGGCCTCCGTCTTCTCATACCAGATGTCCGTCGTGTGCTCCCGGAACAGGGCGACAACGCGATCCAGGTACTTGCGCTCGGTGAACGGCTCACCGCAGGCCTCGCAGTAGAACACCACGATGGGCACGCCCCAGACGCGCTGTCTGGAGATGCACCAGTCCGGGCGGCTCTCCACCATCCCGGATATCCGGTCCAATCCCCATCCCGGCGTCCACTTTACGCTCCGGATGGCGTCCAGCGCCTTCGCGCGGAGATCGTTCCTCGCCATACCGATGAACCACTGCTCGGTCGCGCGGAAGATGGTCGGATTGTGGCAGCGCCAGCAATGCGGGTAGCTGTGGCTCAGGCGGCCTTCCGCCAGCAGGGCTCCCCGTTCCCGCAGGATGTCCACCACGGTGGGGTTCGCCTCCCAGACCGTCTTGCCGATGATCTCTTCCGGGAGCACGCCCGCGGCTCCTTCCGCGTGAAAGAAGCGGCCGGCCGCGTCCACGGGGCAGTAGGTGGGAATGCCGTACTGCCGGCCTGTCAGGTAGTCTTCCTGGCCGTGGCCGGGCGCCGTATGGACCGCGCCGGTGCCTTGCTCCAGGGTTACGTGTTCGGCGAGGACTCCTACGGAATCCCGCTCCACGAACGGATGCCGGAACACGGTCCCTTCAAGCTGGCTGCCGGAGAAGCTCGCCAGAACCTTGGGGTCCGGCCAGCCGCACTTCTCGGCCGTGGCCTTCCAGAGTTCCTTGGCGACGATGTACACGTCGTCCCGCTCGGCGACCGCGACGTATTCAAACCCCGGGTGGAAGGCGATGGCCATGTTCGCCGGGATGGTCCACGGGGTCGTGGTCCAGATGAGTCCCCAGACCGTGCGCCCGGAAAGGCTGGGATGGATCTTGCCGGCCGGGGAAGCCAGCCGGAATCTCACCCAAATGGATGGGCTGGAATGGGCCTCGTACTCCACTTCGGCTTCGGCCAGGGCGGTACGGTCCCGCGTGCACCAGTGCACCGGCCTTAGGCCCTTGTAAACGTAGCCCTTATCCAGGAAATCCACGAACGCTTTAGCGATGACCGCTTCGTAGTCCGCGGTCATCGTCAGATAGGGCCGCTCCCAGTCGCCCAACACACCGAGCCTCTTGAATTCACGCCGGTGGAGTTCCACGAACTTCTGCGCGTACTTCCGGCATTCTCCGCGGATCTCGGACGGCGTCATGCCCGCCTTGCGCGAGCCGAGTTCGGCATCCACCTTGTTCTCGATGGGCAGCCCGTGACAATCCCAGCCCGGCACGTAGGGCGAGTCGAAGCCCGCCATGCTGCGGCTCTTGACGATGAAATCCTTCAGGATCTTGTTGAACGCGGTGCCGAGGTGAATGTTGCCGTTGGCGTAAGGCGGGCCGTCGTGCAACACCCAGGTGGGGCGTCCCGCGCGGGCCTCCCGGATTTGCCGGTAGAGGTTCGTCTCCTCCCAGCGGGCCAGGATCCTGGGCTCCGTCTGCGGCAGGTTCGCCTTCATTGGGAAGTCCGACTTAGGCAGGTTGACGGTCTTCTTCAGCTCGACATCTTTCAATGACATGGGGGGTCAATCCCTATCGTACATGAACCCATGCTCGGGGCAGAGCCGTCCGGCTCGCGTTTCACCGGCCCGCGGCGGGCCATGCGCCGGGCGATAGGGGCTTTCCCCGGGCCAGATGGTCGAGGATACGGCGGAGGCTGCTTTCGGCCGGACATTCGCTGTCAATCACCAGTCCGCCGCGGAAGTACGGGAACCCGCGCACCAACTCGGCCACCCGCGCGTCGGTGAGGTCCAGGCCTGCGTGCTCTATCCGGCGCAGCCTGGATCTTTCCACGGCGGTCTCCGGGCTGACTGCAAATTCGACCAGGTGCAATGGGGTCCGTACGCGGAAGGCTACTTGCTCGATCTCCCGCCTGTCCTCCGCATGGCTGTAGCCGGCGTTGACGATGACCGGCCTGTCCTGCGCGGCCAGCAACTCCGCGGCGTAGTGCATGGCGCGGTAGGCTATGCTGCGGTCCTCCCGGGTGTGCGCCGCATCCGGTAGAATCCGCAGCCTGACCGCATCCATCTCAAGGTGCGCGAAGTCCCGCGCGGCGGCCAGGAGTTCGCCCAAATGCGACTTGCCCGAACAGGGCGGGCCGGAGAAGACAACGATCACCGGCCCTCCGGCAGGAACACCAGCGTGGCTTCGGCTTCTATCTTGTGGAACTGCATCGGGTAGCTACGGCCCGCCATGTAGGCGTTCCACTGGTCCCGGTAATGCCTGGAGAGGACTTGCCCCGATTGCCCGGCCGGGATGTTGAGCAAAGACCGGTCGAGGTCCGCAAAGTCCACCACCATCCGCATGGAGGGGCTGACTGAGCTTCCCAGAGGCTTCTGCCGGGGAGTCTCGGCCGATCCCGGCATCAGCACTTCCCCTATGTTGAAGTACCTCCCCACCACGGGTAGTCTTCCCACCACGGGATTGACGATCTCCAGCCGGTTCAGCCTCCCATATTCCCACTTCCGGACGTCGCGGCCCTGCATTCGCCGGCCCTCCTCCAGCGCCTCGGAGAGGTTGTCGAGCAGCAGTTGATCGTAGTCCCGGAACCAGTCCGGCGGGCGCTCCCGCAGCAGTCTCTCCACCACCGCGGCCGCCGCCGCGATGGTGTAAACGGGCTGGCCCGTCTTGGAAACCCGCCTGGCCAGGGCCGCCCGCAAGTGCCGGTAGGCAAGCCCGACGATCATGGGTGCCGCGTCGCTGGCCGACATCTGGCCATTCCAGCCTTTGAGCTGCCGGACGGCTTCGGCCAGCGCGGGATAGGACGAACCGCGCCGCTCATAAGCGGCCAGAATCTCGCGCGCCAGGAAATGAGCGAAACCGGAGTAGATGTCCATCTGTATGGAGAGCATCTCCGCGGCATTCCATTGCGCCTTGGCTCGCAGGCGGTCCCGGATCTGACGAAAGCGATAGGGCGGGGCGTAGTATCCGGGCGCGCGATCCGGAGAGCCCGCCGGGAAGGGGTCCTGGTTGGCCGAAACGATCATCCCTCCGGGGGGATTGAAGGTGGAGGGCAGCTTGTCGAAGGGCATGACGCCGCGCCAGTCGAACTCGCCGGAAGCCCCGTCGGCGGGCAGGCTGCCGTCATAGCCCTTCCGCAGCGGCAACCGCCCCACGGCCTGGTAGCCGATGTTCCCGGCCGCGTCCGCGTAAACGAAGTTCAACGCCGGTCCCGGAAGCCGGCCCAGCGCGGCGCGGAACTCCTCCCAGTTCCTGGCGCGATTGATATCGAGGACGGGCATGGCGAAGCCATCCATGTCGCTCATCGTCCAGCGGAGCGACAGGAACCGGCCGCCTTCGGCCACGAGCACCGGACCGTGCCGGGTGCTCCACACCATCAGGTTCTCGCGGTTGCCGCCCTTGATCCGGATTAATTCCGCGCCGGCCCTCGCCTGCTCGGTCCGCCCGGCGTATTGGTAGAGGCCGTTGGCAGGATTGAGCTTCTCAATGTACAGGTCCTGGGTGTCCGCTTCCAGGCTGGTCACGGACCAGGCGATTCTGTCGTTGTGGCCGATGACGATACCCGGCAGGCCGGGGAGAGCGACGCCGCTGACGTTAAGGCGCGGCCCGCGAATGTGCGCCATGTGCCAGATGGAGGGGATGGTGAACTCCAGGTGCGGGTCGCCCGCGAGTATGGGACGGCGTGAGGCCGTCAGGGCGCCGCTGAGCGCCCAGGCGTTGGAGCCGGGAGGTGTGTCGTCGACCCAGCCGGAGGCGTAGAGGAAATCCACCTTGGCGGGGTCGCCCCCGGCCAGCAGGGCCTCCTTGCGGAGTTCCTGCGGCCAGCAATCCTCCAGCGTGACCGCCATGTTCAGAAAGACCAGGATGGAGTCGGCCAGGCTCCAGGGGCGCGGATCGTAGCCGAGCAGGCTGAACTCCAGCGGCAGGCGGCCCCGGTGCGTCTCCATGAAGTGGTTCACACCGCGGGCGTAGGCGGCCAGCGCGGCGCGGTCCTCCGCCGGCAGCCGCCTGGCGCCTTCCTGCGCCAGGCGCGCCAGGCGCATGCGGCGCATGAGGCGGTCGGACTCGAGCGCGCCCCTCCCTGCAATCTCCGCCAGTTCTCCGGCCGCGCTGCGCCGCAGCGCGTCCATTTGGAACAGACGGTCTTGGGCTGTGACGTAGCCCTGGACAAACAGAGCATCGGCCTGGTTTGCCGCCAGGATGTGGGGAACTCCCAGCCGGTCACGCGAAACCACGGCCCGGGCGGCAACCGGAGCGCGGATTTCACCTTGAATTTTGGGAAGCGGTCTCCAGGCGAACCAGTAGGCCGCTGCTCCGAGCGCCGCCAGCGCGGCGCCGATCAGGATGTTGACGTACTTGAGCACCCGCGGAAGCGTCACTGGGCAATTCTACCGCGGGCAGCCCGCGGGGCCGCCACCGGGCCGTTTACGCGTACTCGGGGCTGTCGCAGAGCGGGCGCGTCCAGCCGAGATTCGGGGGCAGTTCCTGCATGGGCCCCATCCACTGGAGTTCGCGCTCCACATCGGCGTGCATGCGGTACTTGCGCGTCACGGCCGCGATCTGGGCGTTCCCGCGGAGATCGATCTTGGACAGGTCCCACTGGCCAATGCCCACTTCCCCGGAGAATTTCATCCAGCCGAGCCAGTTGGCGTCCACGCCCATGACTTCCGCGCCGACGCGGTCGGCGGCGATGTAGTCGGTGGACGCGATGCAGATCCGGTGCGGCACCGGCGTCCCGCTGGATGGGCCGTTGCCTTCCATGCCTTCGTACCCGTCGATGATGGTGGCGCCCCAGTTGGCCGAGAGCTTCTGCGCGGTCAGGAAGAAATTGTAGTTGCTCTGCCGGATGCCGGCGTGGTAACGGCGCTTGTCGTTCCAGCGCGTGGTGGCCTTCGGCGGCTGGTGCAGAGGAGCGCCCACGACCATGTTCTTGACCGCCAGCGTGACGACCGCGACGTTGTGCGTCTTCAGAATCGCGGAACCCATCACGAAAGCCTCCGGGTCCAGCAGGCGCGCCGCCAGGCGAACCGGCACCACGTGGATGTTGTAGTCGATCAGCGGCTGAAGGACGTACTTCTCCTCCGCGTTGAAGTCGAGCAGGCTGACCTTCTGCTTCTTGAACTCGGAAACCAGGGCCGGATACTTGAAGTTCTCAAAGCCCGTCATCGTGTCGCCGGCCGAAGACTCCGCGATGATGATGGGGCCTTTGAAGCGGGGCGCCAGGTAGTCCAGGATCCCCCGCATGGCGTCGGCATGTGTGGCGCCGAGCTGGTTGGTCGTGGTGACGTTGTTGGGCTTGATGATGACGTACTTCTTCTGCCTGAGCTTGGGCCTGATCTGCTCGTCGATGGCCAGCAACGCTTCATAGGCGTTCTTGCGGCGGTCCTCACCCTGAATGAGAGACACGGTGGACCTTGTCGCCAAACCCGGGAACGGGTCCGGGTGGGCGCCCGTTCCCCCTTGCGGTCTCTTTGCGGCCCCTGGTTTCGGAGCACCCGGCGCTGGCTGTTGCTGCACTGCCGCCCCAACCCTGGCGCTGAGCGCGGCCGAGGCGGCCAGCCCCGCCATATGGAACAAGTTCCGGCGTGAATAATGAGCAGACATCGTAATTCCCTCCTCTATTAGAAGCCCTATATCCTACTGCCGAGTATGCCCGCCGCGCGGCGCTTCTGTCAACAAGCGGCTGTAAACAAAGGCCGCGCGTGGCCCGCACACGACCTGCCCGCGAAGTTGGATTCACCCACGCCGCGACGCCCAGTAGATACGGATCCGGCCGGGCTGGCCGAGCACCAGGGTTCCGTCCTTGACCGCCGGGCCGGGCGAGCCATCGGGAAAGGTCCGAAACTGCAATCCATCCGGCAGAGGCAGATCGTCCACCTCCAGCTTCAACGGCTCCGTGCCCGCAGCCCGGTCGAGGACCACGAGGACATGCTCCTCCGGCGAAGTCCGCAGGTAGGCATACTGTTCCTTGTTCACCAGCAACTGCACGAGCTCTCCTCGGCGCAGCGCGGGGTGTTCGGCCCGGAAATGAAGCAGCCTGCTGGTCCAGTCAAATACCGTGGCCGCATCGCCGGCGCGCCCGCCGGGCTGGAAAGCGTCGGCCGGATCGCCAGGCCAGCCGCCCGGAAAGTCGCGGCGGTTGTCAGGGTCGCGGCCCCCCTGCATGGCGATCTCGTCCCCGTAGTAGAGATGGACGGTGCGGCGGGTTGTCAGCACGAACGTAACCGCCATCAACAGTTTCGAGATATCGCCGCCGGCCGCCGTCAGAAACCGGGGCTGGTCGTGGTTGCCGGGAAACACAACCAGGTTTTCAGGCTTCTCGTAGAGCGAGTCCTGAGACAACACGTCGGTCAGCACCGTCATCGGCTGGCCCTGGGCGAAGACGCTCCGGACAGCGTTCGACAAAGGGAAATCGAGCATGGACTTCAACCGTGTATCCGCCCCGCGCCGCCGGACGCCGCCCTGGAAGAACGAGAGCACCACCGGGTTCGGCGCGGTGATCTCCCCCGTCACGATGAAGTTCGGATATTGAAGATCGACCGCCGTCTGCCACTTCTCCCAGAAGGGCCGGTCAGCGTAGGGGTAAGTGTCCTGGCGGACGCCGTCGATGCCGGTCATTCCGATCCACCAGAGCGCATTCTGGATCAGGTAGTCGCTGACCAGAGGATCGGTTTGATCGAAATCGGGCAGGGAGCCGGCAAACCAGCCGAGCAGCGGCGGTTCGCGGCGCCGGGGCCGGGAGTACGGATCGGACAGCGCCGCTATGTCGAAGTTGTTGCGCAGCCGGGGCACGCGGGCGAGGCCGTTCCACCAGGTTGCGGCCGGCGGGTCGGCGACGAAGGGGTGCCGCGGGCCGCTATGATTCGCCACCTGGTCCTGCACCACCTTGAGCCCCATGCGGTGGGCCTCGTCCACGAGGGCCCGGAGGTCCTGCATCGTCCCCAGCCGCGGTTCGACGGAGTAGAAGTCCACGGCGTGATACCCGTGGTAGGCGGCCGTGCCGGGGAGGGAGTTGCGGTATATCGGCGTCATCCAGACGCCCGTGACCCCCAGGTCCTTGAGGTACGCCAGGCGTTCCCGGACGCCGCGAAGGTCGCCGCCGTGGATCGCCCCGGGGGCCTTTCTGTCCGCGGGCCGTTCCAGGCCGGCCGGGCTGTCATTGGCGGGATCGCCGTTGGCGAACCGGTCTGGCATGATGAGGTAGATCACGTCATCCGATGAAAACCCCTGGAAGCGGCCCTTCGGATCCAGGAGCGAGTCCAGCCGGAACTCGAACGCGGCCGTTCCCGAGGCATTCTTGATCTGGAAACGGTACGCGCCTGGCTTCACGGAGCGGCCGACCGTCAGGTACGCGAACAGGTAGCGGCCGTTTTCCGAAGCCCCGCGCGTCTCGACCTTGAACCCTCTGGAGGGAGCGGTGAGCGTCGCGCCCTTCAGATCCTCCCCCGTGAGCAGCAGTTGGATGGGGTTTCGCGTGTGTCCCACCCACCAGTTGGGAGGCTCTACTTTGCTGACCGCCGGCGCAGCTTGCAGCCGGCACGCCAGCGCCGCCCCCAACGCCACTCTCACCGTGAATCGCATGAGTCCCTCCTTCGCCGGCAATTCCGCGGATTCCTTCCAGTGTAGTGTGCCTCATGGGGAGCTCCGACGGCAGCCAGAGACGCCCGCACTTCAGGGAGCAGAAAACCGCAACGCAATTTGTGCGCGGCAACGTGCCGCGCTGGGGTTCGTATATAATGTGTCTCATTTACGGAGGAAACCGTGAGAAAAACGATTGCCATTTCGGCGATGATGCTGTTGAGTCTGAGCGTGTTCCCCGCGGTCCTGGCGGCGCAGCAGGCGGGCAAACTGCGGGAGCCGGACGTGATCTTCGTGCCCACCCCGCAGGAAGTGGTGGACGCCATGCTGAAACTGGCCGGTGTGCATAAGGGAGACGTGGTATACGACCTGGGCTGCGGTGACGGCCGCACCGTGGTTACGGCCGCCAAGACTTACGGCGTCCGCGCAGTGGGCATTGACATCAACCCGGTGAGGATCGAGGAAGCGAAGGAGAACGTTCAGAAGAACGGAGTGGGTAACCTGGTCACGCTTCGCAATGAGGACCTGTTCGAGGCGGATATCAAGGAAGCGTCCGTCGTAACGCTTTACCTGCTCACGTCACTGAACATCAAGCTGAGACCGAAACTGTGGCGGGAGCTGAAGCCGGGGACGCGCGTCGTCAGCCACAGCTTTGACATGGGGGACTGGAAACCGGAGAAAAGCGAGAGCGTCAACGGCCGCATGATCTATCTGTGGCGTATTCCGGCAAATGCCGCTGCACAGGCCGGACAGTCCACCGGCGCCTCTTACGGCCGCCCCGGCAACCGGTAAAGTTTACATCGGTGAAAACGGGCCCCCGCAGTATAATAAGGGTTTAGCAGTCGCAAGTACGAAACTATCAGGAGGTTTTCCATGAAGGACAACTCCAGACGGCGTTTTATCGCCACGGGACTCGGGCTTCCAGTGGCCGGCATGGCAACCATGCGGACGGCCAATTCCACCCTGGCTGCGCCGGCTTCCGCGCCTCCAGCGGCGGGAGGCTTCTCCTACCGGACTCTGGGCCGGACCGGACTGAAGGTCACCAGCGTCGGCTTCGGGTGCATGATCACTTCCGACGCGAGCGTGATCGAGCGGGGCGCCGACATCGGGATTACGTACTTCGACACGGCGCGCGGATATCAGCAGGGAAACAACGAGCGGATGGTCGGCGCGGCGCTGAAGCAGCACCGCAAGAACCTTGTCCTTTCCACCAAGACCCAGGCCAAGGACAAGGCCACCGCCATGCAGCACCTCGAAACCAGTCTGAAGGAACTGGGGACCGACTACGTCGATATCTGGTACCTGCACGCCCGCAGCAGCATGGACCAGGTGACCGACGAGTTGATTGACGCGCAGCAGACCGCCCGGCAGCAGGGCAAGATCCGCTTCGCCGGTGTCAGCACGCACCAGAATCAGGCGGAACTCATCCCGGCGCTGGTGAAGACCGGCAAGATGGACGTCATTCTGGTGGCTTACAACTTCACCCTGGACCCCAAGATCGGCGAGGCCATCGCGGCCGCCGCCAAGGCCGGCGTGGGCATCGTGGGGATGAAGGTGATGGCGGGCGGTTTCCGCACCTTACGGCCCGGCGACAAGAACGCCGAGATCCTGAAGCGGTCCGGAGCGATGCTTGCGGCGCTCAAATGGGTGCTCGCCGTTCCGGGGATTGCGACCACCATCCCCAGCATCACGGACATGGACCAGCTCGACGAGAACTTGAAGGCGATGTCCGAGCCGTTGACCGACAGCGACCGCAAGTTGCTGGCCGCCCAACTGGACTATATCCGCCCGATGTACTGCCGCACATGCGGCGCCTGCGAGGGAAAGTGCCGGTACGGCCTGCCCGTGGCCGACATGCTGCGGTATCTGATGTACTCCGACGGCTACGGCCAGTACGCCCTCGGACGAGAGCACTTCAAACAGTTGCCGGAGGAACTCCAGGCGGTCCGCTGCCAGGATTGCTCAGGCTGTACGATTAACTGCCCCAACGGAGTCAACGTCGTTGCCAGACTCACCAAGGCCCAGGAGGTATTCGCGTGAACACAGCATCCCGTCGCAGCTTTCTAGGAGCTGGGCTGGCTCTGCCGGCCCTCTCCTCCGTCCGGACTGAGACTGCTCCAGCGCCGGAGCCGGTCAGTCTCCAGTCGCCGCCGAAACTGGTCTACGGCACGCTGGGCAAGAGCGGCTTGAAGGTCACCCGTGTGGCGTTCGGCTGCATGACTACGTCGGACCCCAGCGTCATCGAGCGGGCCGCGGACCTGGGCATCAACCTGTTCGACTCAGCCCGCGTCTACCAGGGCGGGAACAACGAGCGGATGGTCGGGTCCGCCCTTAAGAAGTACCGGGACAAGGTCTACATCACCAGCAAGACGCAGGCCAGGACGGGCCAACAGGCGATGGCGGACCTGGAGACCAGCCTGAAGGAGTTGCAGACCGACCATCTGGACATCTGGTACCTGCACAGCCGCAGCAATCTGTCCGACGTCAACGACGAGTTGCTTCAGGCGCAGGTGAACGCGAAGAAGCAGGGTAAGATCCGGCTGGCCGGCGTGAGCTTCCACGGCGGTCACACCGAAGTGATACCGGGATTCCAGAAGATGAATCACTTCGACGTGTTCCTCATCAGCTACAACTACGCGATGGGGCACACGATCGATCCGCTCATCGAGCAGGCGCGCAAAGCCGGCATCGGCATCGTCGCCATGAAGGGACTGGCGGGCGGCGTCCGGCCCACGGTGCGCTCTTACGTGATCCCGCCCGAGAAGCTGAACCTGCTGAATCAGGAAGGCGCGCCGGTCGCGGCCCTGAAGTGGGTCCTGAACAACAAGTTTGTCGACACCGTCATCCCCAGCATCGTGGATATGGATCAGCTCGACCAGAACATCCTGGCGATGTCGTCTCCTTTCAGCGCCCGGGAGGCGAAGCTGCTGGCGGCGCGGCTGGAGGAGATCAAGCCCTGGTACTGCCGCATGTGCGGGAGCTGCGAAGGCCAGTGCCAGAAGGGCCTTCCGGTCGCCGACATGCTGCGTTTCACGATGTACGCGGAGAACTACGGGCAATACTCGCTGGGCCTGGACAACTACCGGTCGCTGCCGGAGGGAATCACGTCGGTTCGCTGCGCGGACTGCTCCTCCTGCACGGTCGAGTGTCCGAACGGCGTGCAGGTTGCGGCTCGCCTGACTCGCGCCCAGGAGTTGTTCGGATGAGCCGTCTGCCATCCTGCATCCTCATCATGGGCCTGGCCGCGGCCATCGCCGCGGCCCAGGCTCCCGTACCGGACTGCAAACTGGTCCCGGGATGGACCCAGCAGGGCGAAACCCGCCACTTCGTGGCGGACAATCTGTTCGAGTACATGGACGGGAACGCCGAGGGCTACGTCATCTACGACTTCGTCAGCATGGCGGGCGTCAATTGCACCGCCGGCGAGGTGACGCTCACCTTCGATGTTTCCGAGATGGCGAGCCCGGAGGCGGCGTACGGCATCTTCCAGTCCAATCGCGATCCGAAGCTGGCCACACAGAAGCTCGGGACCATCGCCCAGATTCAGCCGCGGCGCGGCGTGTTCGTAAAGGACAAATACTACGTCGAACTGGCCGCCAATCCGGAAGGGGACCACACCAAAGTCATCACCGCGTTCCTGACCGCGATGGAAAAGCGGATACCCGGCTCCTCGGAGCTGCCCGCTCTGCTGACCTGGTTCCCGGCCGACAAGCTGGACCAGGCGACGCTGCGAATGATCCCGCAGAGCGTTCTCGGCCTGTCGCTGCTCCGGCGCGGCTACCTGGGCCAGTACGAGTACGGCAAGGGCTTCATCGTGACCGAAGATTCACCCGAAGCCGCCGCCGGGGTGCTGAAAAAAGCGATGGCGCGCTTCAAGGAGACCACGACAGTCCAGGTGGGGGACGAGGCGTTCCAGTACACCGACAAATACCTGGGCCGGCTTTGCTTTTTCCGCAAGGGCCGTTACGTGGGCGGTTTCGCCAACGTGACCGAGCCTGCCGATCCGGTGGCCGCCGCCCGCGCGCTGGCGGCGAAGATACCGTAGGGCGCGAACACCCGCCGGGCCGCCTGCCCGCGAGTCGGGACGAGCAGTTCTCGGATCGTCCGGCGCAGGACGGGGTGCCGCAGGGCGGGAACCAGTTCGGCCAACGGCTCCAGGACGAAGCGCCGCAACGCCATCCGAGGATGGGGGATGGTGAGGTCCGGAGTCTCCATCACCACGTCTTCGTACAACAGAATATCGACGTCGATGGTGCGCGGGCCTCTGGCGACCGGGCGCCTCCTGCCCAGCTCCCTCTCTACCCTGCGTGCCCGCGCCAGCAACTGCGCCGGGAAGAGGTCCGTCTCGATTTCAGCCACCAGGTTCAGAAACCACGGCTGGCCCGCCAGGTCCATCGGCGCCGTCTCATAGACCGACGAGACGCGCACCACATGGAGGTGCGGCCTCTCCAGCAGCCGCAGGGCCTGCCCGAGGAAAGCCTCGCGGCGGCCCAGATTCGATCCCAGCGACAGGTAGGCGGTCTTCACGGTCAGAACAGCGTCCGCTGGTTGCCGCGGAGGCGCCTCGGGACCTGGAAGTGCTCGAACGCCCGGTCGGTCGCCACCCTGCCCCGCGGGGTGCGGTCGATGAAGCCGAGCTGGATCAGGTAGGGTTCGTACACTTCCTCGATGGTGTCCGGCTCTTCATCGATCGAGGCCGCCACGGTGTTCAGACCGACCGGTCCGCCGGCGTACTTCTCCAGGACGGTCAGCATGATCTTCTGGTCGATCTCATCCAGGCCGAACCGGTCCACCTCCAGCAGGTCCAGCGCCGTGCGGGCGATCCCGGTGGTGATACGGCCGTCGGCCCGGACCTGGGCGTAGTCCCGCACGCGGCGCAGGAGCCGGTTGGCGATGCGGGGCGTGCCGCGGCTGCGGCGGGCGATCTCCTCGGTCCCGCCCTGATCGATGGCCACGGCCAGGATCGCCGCCGACCTGGCGACGATGCGCTGTAGTTCCTCCGCGTCGTAATGATTCAGCCGCAGCACCAGCCCGAAGCGGCCTCGCAGAGGAGCGCTCACCAGGCCCTGCCGCGTGGTGGCGCCGATGGCGGTGAAGTGCGGAACCGGCAGCGAGTGGGTGCGCGCCCCGGGGCCCGATCCGATCAGAATATCGACCCGGAAATCCTCCAGCGCCGCGTACAGCATCTCTTCGACGTCCGGGAGCAGCCGGTGGATTTCGTCCACGAAGAAGACCTGCCGCGCGCGGATGTTGCTGAGGATGCCGGTCAGATCGAGCTTCTTCTGGAGAATGGGGCCGGAGGTCTGTTCAAAGCCCACGCCGAGTTCGTTGGAGATAATCGTCGCCAGCGTGGTCTTGCCCAGGCCCGGCGGACCGTAGAGCAGCACGTGGTCCATGGCCTCGCCCCGCCGCCGCGCCGCCTCGATGGCGATGGAAAGGTTCTCCTTGAGCTTGGCCTGGCCAGTGAAATCCGCCAGCCGCGAGGGCCGCAGGCTGGCCTCGAACTGGCGCTCGTCGTCGAGTACCGACGGCGAGACGATTCCCTTTTCACGCATGTACGACCGCTTCTCAGCTTACCGTATCAATTCCATCGCGCGACGGAAGAGCGGCTCGAAGCCGTCGCCCGGCTTCTGGGCTTTCGCCTTCCGCACCGCGGCCTCCGCCGTGGGCCGCGCGCAGCCCAGATTCACGAGTGCGCTCAGCACGTCGTGGTCGAGCGCCGACAGGGCCGTTGCCTGCGGCGCGGCGGCGGCCTCCCCGGCGCCGAGCATCTCCAGCTTGTCGCGAAGTTCGAGCACGATTCTCTCCGCCGTCTTCTTCCCGACCCCGGGAATGCGTACGAGTTGCTCGGCCAGCCCCTGCCGGATCGACCCGATGAGTTCCTGCACGGGAAGCCCCGAAAGCACGGTAACCGCCAGCTTGGGGCCGATGCCGCTCACGCCGATCAGTTTCTCGAAAAGCGTCTTCTCCTCCCCGGTGAGAAAACCGTAGAGCGAGAACGCGTCTTCCCTGACGTGCGTGTAGATCCTGAGGCGCACCTCCGCGCCCGGCGGCGGCAGGGCGGAGAAGGTGGAGATGGGGATGGTGACGGCGTAGCCGACGCCGCCCGCCTCCACGATCACCAGGTTCGGGTGCTTCTCGGTGAGGACCCCGCGCAGAGCCGCAATCATGACGGTGGGACGGGCCTCCCGGCCCGCCGCTGCTAGATTATTGTACATGGCCAGGCGGCGGTTCTTCGTGGACGCGGTGCGCCACGGCGCGGCGGCGCTCAAGGGCGACTCCGCCGAACATCTGCGGCGCGTGCTGCGGGCGGAGCCCGGCCAGCGGTATGAGATCTCCGATAACGGCTCCGTCTACCTGGCGGAGGTCGAAGGCTTCTCCAAAGGCGAGGTGCGGTTCCGGGTCGTAGACCGGCTGCCCGTCGAGACGCCTCCGCTGAGGCTGGCCTTGCTCGCCTCCCTGATCAAGTTCGACCGCTTCGAGTGGATCGTGGAGAAAGCCACGGAACTCGGCGTCGAGGCGCTTGTGCCGGTCGTCGCCGCGCGCAGCGAGCAGGGTCTCGGCCGGGCGGCGGCCCGGCGGCTGGAACGCTGGCGCCGCATCGCCCTGGAAGCCAGCCAGCAGTCGCGGCGCGCCCGGTTGCCGGAGATCCGCGACTGCATCCCGGTTGAGGCGGCCCTGGCGCTGCCCGCCGGCGGCCGCTGGATGCTGGACGAAGACCGCGAGGCGCCGCCACTGGTTTCCACGCTCCCTCCGAGGGGATCGCGGTCGCCGTCCGACACAGTCAACCTGCTGGCCGGCCCGGAGGGCGGATGGACCGCCGACGAACGCACAGAGGCTGCCGCACTCGGCTGGAAGCGGGGTTCTTTGGGGGCGTATGTCCTGCGGGCGGAGACGGCCGCACTGGCGGGCGTCGCCGTTCTGTCGGCGGCCTGGCTCGACAGGCCCCCACAATAATGCGGCCCTCCGCGTCCCGGGACGTGGAGGGCCCGAAGTCGAGCCGTGAGGCTCCGCCGGCGGCCCGGACCAGGCCCAGCGCCGTCTACGGCGCCGCCGGCTGAAGGGTTATCCCTTCTCCCTTACTTGAATCTGATGCGCCCGCCGGCCGGCGGATGCAGAAATCGATTCGCGGCAGCGGTAAAATCGTGCGCATGGAATCCTTCACACGCAGGCAATTCGTGGGAACCGCCGCCGCTTCGCTCCTGACCGCCCGCGGCTACTCCCAGGTTTCCGGGGCCGGAGAACGACTCCGCATCGGCGTCATCGGCTGCGGAGGCATGGCCACGGAGCACATGAAGTCGCTGGTCAAGATGCGGGACCGGGACAACCTGGAGATTGTCGCGGTTTGCGACCTGTTTGACAAGCGCGCGGAGGCAGCGGCGAAACTCACCGGAGGCCGCGCCTACAAGGACTACCGGCAGGTGCTGGCGCTCAAGGAGGTGGACTACGTCCTCATAGCGGTCACCGAGCACTGGCACTACCAGATCGCCATGGACGCCGCCTCGGCCGGGAAGCACATCTACTGCGAGAAGCCCATGACCCGGACCAGCGAGCAGGCCAAGCGATTGGCCGCCAGGGTCGACGCCGCGAAGGTGAAACTCCAGGTCGGCGTGCAGGGCATGTCGGACGATTCCTACGAAACGGCCAACAAGTTCGTACGGGACGGCGCGCTGGGCAAGGTGGTGGTGGCGGAGATCGACTACAGCCGCAATCACCTGGACGACATGTGGATGTACGAAATAGATCCCGACGCCCGGCCGGGCGTGAACCTGGACTGGAAGACGTGGCTCGGCCCCGCGCCCAAGCGGCCCTGGGACCCGGAACGGTATTTCCGCTGGCGGCGCTATTGGGATTACTCCGGAGGCATCGCCAGCGACTTGTTTATCCACCGCGTGACCCGCATCATCAAGGCGCTGGGGCTGACCTTCCCGGACCGCGGGGTCGCCTCCGGCGGAAACTGGTACTTCAAGAAAGCCGAAGTGCCCGATACGTTCAACATCATGCTCGACTACCCGGACGGCCCCACGGTTCTGCTGGTTTCCTCGATGGCCAACGACACGGCGGTGGAGCACGTGCTGCGCGGGCACAAGGCGACGCTGCGGTTCACGCGCACCGGTTTCGTCATCGAGCCTCAGCGCCTGTTCGCCAAGGAGGTGCAGCCGGTGGAACATAAGAAGACGGGCGCGGAGAACGTCGAACTGCACCACCGCAACCTGATTCAGGCGATACGCCGGAACGAGCCGCTCAAGTGCGACCACATGCTCGGTTACTACGGCGTGGTGGCCTGCGAAATCGGCATCGAATCCTTCCGCCGCCAGCAGTACATCAAGTGGGACCGCACGCGCGAGCGCATCGTGAAGGCGTGAGAGCGCGGAGCCCCGCCGGCGTCCCGGCGCCGGGACGGCCAGGCGGCCGGCTCAGGCCGGGTCATCGGGAAACCGCCGCGGTCCGCCGCGCGCGCCGGAGCCGCCCTTTCTTCCCGAGCCCGCCGCCGTTATGATACAAACCATGTGACCACGGTTACAGCATCCCGGCGGGCTACCGCTCATAGTAGAGTATCGTAGTTCCCCGCCTTTTAAGGAGATTCACGTGAGAAAGCTCTGGTTCGCAGCTCTGGCAGTAGTGGTCATTTCGTTCGCGATTTTGGGATGGATCGGCACTCGCATCTACCAGGAAATGCCGCCGATCCCGGATAGGGTAGTGACCACCACCGGCGAGGTGGTGGCCGGCAGCGGTGAGATCGCCCGGGGACAGAACGTTTGGCAGTCGATGGGCGGAATGGAAGTTGGATCAATCTGGGGGCACGGAAGTTACGTGGCCCCGGACTGGACGGCGGACTGGCTCCACCGGGAGGCCATGACGGTCTTGAACGAGTGGGCTCAGGCCGAACACCGGTCGGATTACGACTCGCTTCCCGCCGAGACCAAGGCGCAGCTTCAGGGACGGCTGGAGCAGGTGTACCGGCGCAACACCTACGACCAGGCGACCGGGACGCTCACCATCGAACCCGTGCGGGCCCGCGCGTTCCAGGCAGTCCTGGCGCATTACACCGACGTGTTCATGAAGGGTAACGTGGCGTACGCGATTCCGGCAGGAACCATCAGCGACGCCGCCCGCATGAAACAGTTCGCCTCGTTCGTGTTTTGGACGGCCTGGGCCGCCGCCGCCAACCGGCCCGGTGACACGATCAGCTACACCCACAACTGGCCGCCCGAAGCGCTGGTCGGCAACCATCCCACCGGGGAGACCGTGATGTGGACCGGCGTCAGCATCATCATGCTGCTGGCGGGAATCTGCGCCATGGTCTGGTGGTACGCCTCCAAAAAGGCGCATGAGGAGACCGGACCATTGCCGGCCACGGACCCGCTGGCGAACTGGCACCCCACGCCCTCTCAGGCCGCAACGCTCAAGTATTTCTGGGTGGTGGCCGCCTTGATCCTGGTGCAGATCCTCATGGGCGTCATCACGGCCCACTACGGCGTGGAGGGCGGCGGGTTCTACGGCATCAAAATCCACGACTGGCTGCCCTACAGCGTGACCCGCACCTGGCACATCCAGGCGGGGTTGTTTTGGATCGCCACGGCATGGCTGGCGGCCGGGCTGTTCATCGGGCCTCTGGTCGGAGGTAAGGAGCCCAAAGGGCAGAAGTTCGGCGTGAACATGCTCTTCCTGGCGTTGTTTCTGGTCGTGGGCGGCTCGCTGACCGGCGAGTGGCTGAGCATCAAGAACAAACTCAGCGACTCCGCCGCGTTTCTCTGGGGACACCAGGGCTACGAGTATATCGACCTGGGCCGCGTCTGGCAGATCGCCCTTTTCGGCGGGCTGCTGCTATGGCTCTTCCTGGTGGAGCGGACCATACGTCCCGTCCTGTGGGCGAAGAACGAGCAGCGGTCCCTGGTCTGGGTCTTCGCCATCTCCGCCGCCGCCATCGGCCTGCTCTACGGCGCGGGCCTGAACTGGGGACAGCACACCCATCTGTCAATGGTGGAGTACTGGCGGTGGTGGGTGGTGCACCTGTGGGTGGAGGGTTTCTTCGAGGTCTTCGCAACCGCGGTCATCGCCTTCTTCTTCGCCCGGCTCGGCCTGATCCGGCCCGGCATGGCGGCGAGCGCGGCGCTGCTCTCGGCGACGATCTTCCTGAGCGGGGGGATCATCGGCACGTGTCATCACCTCTACTGGTCGGGAACGCCGACGGTGGCTTTGGCCTGGGGTTCGGTCTTCAGCGCTCTGGAGGTTGTGCCGCTCACCCTGGTCGCTTTCTCGGCTCTGGAAGATCTGCGCCGCGGGAAGCTGACGGCGTGGGCCACCCGCTACCAGTGGCCGATCTACTTTTTCGTGGCGGTGGCGTTCTGGAACATGGTGGGCGCCGGGCTGTTCGGTTTCATGATCAACCCGCCCATCGCTCTCTATTACATGCAGGGGTTGAACACGACCCCGGTTCACGGCCATGCGGCCCTGTTCGGCGTCTACGGCATGCTGGGCATCGGTTTGATGCTGGTCTGCCTGCGCGCGCTGGCGCCTCAGGCGGAGTGGAAGAACGGCTGGCTCAAGTTCGTCTTCTGGGGCATGAACATCGGCCTGTTCGGCATGTGCGTGGGCAGCCTGCTGCCGGTGGGCTTGCTCCAGACCTGGGCCGCCGTGGACCAGGGCTACTGGTACGCCCGCAGTTCCGAATTCCTGGGCACACCGTTGATGCAGACCCTGAGATGGCTGCGGATCGGCGGAGACACGATCTTCGCGGCAGGCGCGGTCGTTCTCGTGGCGTTCGTGTTTGTCTGCGGATCTAATAGGCGGACGCACTCGCACTGACGACGCGCCCGCTGCTGAGGTGGACAACGATTTCCGTTCCGGAGTCCGGACGGAGGTAACGGAAGGTTTCCTTGGCCCTGCCCTCGCTGACCTCGGTCGTCACCATGTTGGGCCGGCCGTAGTTGGCGAGCAGCCAGGATTTCTCGCTGCCCACGGGGATGTCGTGGGGAGACGGAAACGACCGGGCGGCCGACGCCGGCGCCGATGACGCTGTCGGCATGGGGGTAGGCCGCGCGGCAGCCGGCTGTCTCTTTTCGCCTTCCAGTACGGGAATGGAGGGCCTCGCCGGGGTCTTCTTCGCCGCTGTTGCCGTCTTCTCCGGCACCGCTTCCTCGGTGGGGGCAGGGGCACGTTCATTCGCCCGCAGAGCTATGTAGACCCCCAGCGGGGTCAGCAGGATTAGGGCGACCCCGATCGGAAACAGCAGGGTCATCACAGGGCTGCGCTTTTCTGTATCCATAGGCCTGCCTCACACCCCGCAGGGCGTGAGTGAACCT
Source organism: Bryobacterales bacterium (assembly GCA_020851555.1). Taxonomy (GTDB): domain Bacteria; phylum Acidobacteriota; class Terriglobia; order Bryobacterales; family Bryobacteraceae; genus DTKY01. The sequence goes on from JADZCM010000001.1 coordinate 108,870, forward strand.
CCGACCCCATTCTGGGACCGGAGAGGAGCGGCTGTAAAGATCGACGGAAGTTAATGTAGTTCTACTTACGAAGGATGGTATCAGTCCTGGAGGGCTTGCGGAACAACTCCTTATCTGCCAACAAGTTGTGCACATCCGCCACCTCGTCGAAGGCGGCTAGCATGGCGTCCACCAGGTCGGGGCCGGTGGTCGCCCGGACCTCGGCCTCCGTCATCGGGTAGTAAACCTGCAACCCGGCCCATTCGTCGGCCGGGGCGGCCAGCAGGAGTTGCTTCAATTTCGCCGCGCCGGGGTACCTTGCTCGCCCGAAGGCCTCTCCGCCTGAGCCCCAACTCCCCGCCAAGATGTGGAAACCTTCCCGGCTGAGCCGGCGAAGTCCGGCGTCCAACGCCGACGAACTCCGAAGGCCGCGAATCAGCCGGTTCCAGTCCCAATCCTTTTGAAGCTGCCATTCACAGTGACCGCGCGGCGCCGCGACGATTCCCCTCTCCACCTGCAACCCGCACTTGAACAGAGCCTCCTCGGGTTCAACCGACAAGAAGAACTTGGCGCAGCCGAAGCTCACATGGGAGGAGAGCGGCTTGGCCTCACGGTTAGAGCGGGCCAGAAACCCGATCCATCGCCAGTACACGCCGCGGCCGTAGCGCTCCGTGACAAAGGACTCGCCGTACCTCGCCTCCAGGGCCAGTTTGAGAATCCGCGTGATCCTCTCGTCGTCCTCGAGATTGCCGACGTGGATCCCCTTGCGGAAATCGAGGTACTGGGGCCGGAACCGGCAGCCGGCCGGCCGGGGCGGGGGTCCTGGGCTGCTCATGACACAGCATTGTGCACCAAAGCGCTGCTTGAGCGCCACGGGGAGGCAGGCGCGCGCGCCGCCGCACCGGCGGCGGACGGTCTGCGAATCCATTTCCGGCGGGACTTCAAGCCCTAAGCTGCCGCGCCCACTATCAGCGGGCGTGGCAAGTATCATGGAATGTATGGACACGTCATCTTTTTCCACACAAGAGCAAAACGTCGCCGGCCAGGTCATGGAACTGGAGCGGGAGTACCTGCTCCAGAACTACAGCCGGTACCCCATCGTCGTGCGGCGCGGCAAAGGCTGCTACGTGTATGACGTGAACGGCAAGCGCTACCTGGACCTGATTGCGGGCATCGGCGTGAACGCGCTCGGCCATGCTCATCCGCGCATTCTGCGGACCATCCGTTCGCAAGCGGCTTTGCTGCTGCATTGTTCAAACCTTTACTACCACGAGTATCAGGGACCGCTGGCGAAGCAACTGGCCGAGATCAGCGGCCTTCAGCGCAGCTTTTTCTGCAATTCCGGCACGGAGGCCATGGAGGGCGCGCTGAAGATGGCTCTGGGCCGCGCTACACCGCTCAGCGCGGACAAGTACGAGATCATCTCCCTGGAAAATTCCTTCCACGGCCGCACGCTGGGGGCCCTGGCCATCACCGGCCAGGCCAAGTACCGGCAGCCGTTCGGCCCGCTCATTCCGGGGGTCCGCTTTATCCAGCGGAACGACATCGCCGCCCTGGAGCAGGCGGCGGGGCCGCGGACGGCCGCGATCGTGCTGGAGTGGATCCAAGGGGAAGGCGGCATTTATCCCCTCTCGGCTGAGTTTGCCCGCCGCGCGAGGGAACTTGCCGACGAGCACGACGCCCTGCTGATTCTGGACGAGATCCAGTGCGGAGTGGGCCGCCCCGGCAAGTACTTCGCATACCAACTGGCCGAGCCCGCCATCATGCCGGATGTGGTGGCCGCCGCCAAGCCTCTGGGGGGCGGCTTGCCGCTGGGGGCGATCATGGCGAACGAGCGCGCGGCCGCCGGACTGCCCGCCGGCATGCACGGAACCACCTTCGGGGGCGGCCCGCTCGTCTGCCGCGTGGCCCTGGAAGTCCTCGACGTCATCCGGGAGCGGCTTCTGCACATACACCACGTCGGGGGGTATTTTCGGATGGAACTCCAATCCCTCGCCCGGCGCTTCCCGTTCATCAAGGAGGTCCGCGGATACGGGTTGATGATCGGAATGGAGCTGGACGTGCCGGGAAAGCAGATCGTGACCGACGGAATGGCGGAGGGCCTGCTGTTCAATTGCACGCACGACACGGTGCTGCGTTTCCTGCCTCCCTACATCATCACGGAGCAGGAAGTGGCCCGCGCGCTGAAGATCATCACCCGGCTGCTGAAGAAGTTGTAACCGCAGGTCAGAGCGGCACACAGCGGCTGGCGAGCTGTTTCTCCGTTTTGCCTTCGGGCCTATAAGATGTTAGGCTTAAAGATCTTATTAGCATGCGAACCGTTGACCTGATCGAACGCAAGCGCGACGGCGAAGAGCTGGGTCCGGAGGAGATCGTCTCCTTGATTCAGGGCTATCTCGACGGCCAGGTGCCCGACTACCAGATGTCCGCCTTTCTCATGGCGGTGTACTTTCAGGGCATGGCCGACCGGGAGGTTTCCGCCCTGACGGAGTGCATGCTTCGCTCGGGTCAGGTGATCGACCTCTCCTCGGTGCCGGGCGTCAAGGTGGACAAGCATTCGACGGGCGGCGTGGGCGACAAGACCAGCCTGATTGCCGCGCCTTTGGCCGCCTCGGCCGGGGTCGTGGTCCCCATGATCTCCGGCCGCGCGCTCGGCCATACGGGCGGCACCCTGGACAAGCTGGAATCCATCCCCGGGTTTAGAACCGATCTCAGCATCGAGCAGGCTGCCGAGCAACTCCGGACCTGCGGTCTGTGTTACCTCGGCCAGAGTCCGGAACTCGCTCCGGCTGACGGGCGGCTCTACTCGTTGCGGGACGTGACGGGCACGGTTCCATCGGTGCCGCTGATCGCCTCCTCCATCATGTCCAAGAAACTGGCAGCCGGTCTGGACGGCCTGGTTCTGGATGTGAAAGTGGGCAGCGGCGCCTTCATGAAGAAACAGGTGGAGGCGAGGCGGCTGGCCCAGTTGATGGTGGCCATCGGCCGCCGCGCGGACAAGCGCGTGCAGGCGCTCATCACCGACATGAACCAGCCGCTGGGCTATGCGGTCGGCAACGCGCTGGAGGTCATGGAAGCTTCGCAGACGCTCCTGAACGGAGGTCCGGACGATCTCACCCGGCTGTCCCTGGAACTGGCCGCGCGGATGATCTACTCCGGAAGGGTTGCCCGGACGCTCGAAGAAGCCCGCGAGATGGCTCAAACCAGGCTTATCGACGGCTCGGGCTACCGCAAGCTCAAAGAAGTCATCCAGGCGCAGGGCGGCAATCCGCAGGTGCTGGACAGATTCGACCTGCTCCCCAACGCCAACGGCGCCCGCGAGGTGAATTCCCCGCGCTCCGGTTTCGTCAGCGCCATCGACGCCCGGGACATCGGGCGGGCGGCGGCTTTGATCGGGGCGGGACGCGCCACCAGAGAGGATACGGTCGATCCGGCGGTGGGGATCATCCTGGAGGTGAAGGCGGGCGAGCGGGTGGAAGCCGGCTCGGTGCTGTGCCGTCTGTACTACACCTCCGAAAACAATCTGGAGGAAGCCGCCCACGTGGTCGAGGACGCCTTCCGCATCTCCTCTCACGCCGCCGAGGAGCGTGAACTGATCCTCGAAGTGGTCGGCTGACCACGCCGTCCGATGGGCCGCCTCACGGGTTTGCTCGGGTTGGCGGCGATTCTGGCGGCGGCCTGGCTCTTTTCCGCCAGGAGAAAGGCCATACGCCCGAGCCTGCTGGCCTGGGGCCTCGGGCTGCAATTCGCCTTTGCCTTCCTGGTCCTGAAGACCGGCTTCGGCAAGCTCTTCGAAGCCGCCAGCCTGGCCGTGAACGCCCTGCTGGATTACGCCGAAACGGGCAGCGAGTTCGTCTTCGGACCCCTGGGGACCAAGACCGGGGCTTTCGGCGTCGTCTTCGCCTTCCAGGTCCTCCCCATAGTGATTTTCATCGCCAGCCTGTTCTCCGTGCTCTACTACCTCGGAGTGATGCAGGTCTTCATTCGGGGCATGGCGGTGCTGATGCAGCGGGTCATGGGCGCGAGCGGCGCCGAATCGACCAACGTCGCCGCCAGCATCTTCATGGGCCAGACGGAGGCGCCGCTGACCATCCGCCCTTTTCTGGCCGGCCTCACGCGGTCCGAGCTTTTCACGGTGATGACCAGCGGGATGGCGCACGTCTCGGGAGCCGTGATGGCGGCCTACGTCAAGATGGCCGGCGTTGACATCAAGCACCTGCTGACCGCCGTCATCATGACCGCGCCCGCCACCATCATGCTGTCCAAGATGCTCATGCCGGAGGTGGACAAACCCGCCACGGCGGGGCGGGTGGACATCCAGATCGAGAAGCCCGGCGTAAACATCATCGACGCCGCAGCGCGCGGAGCCGGCGACGGTCTGCACCTGGCGCTGAACATCGCCGGGATGCTGATTGCGTTCCTGGCCCTGATCGCCCTGGGGAACGGATTTCTGGGATGGGCGCACAACCTGCCGGGGATGGGCTGGCTGCCGGCTTCTCTCCAGACGTTGTTCGGCATGGTCTTCGCTCCCGTCGCCTGGCTGCTGGGCGTGAGTTGGAAGGACGCCGGCACGATTGGGAACCTGCTCGGCACCCGGCTGGTGTTGAACGAGTTCGTCTCGTTCCTCCAGCTCGGCCCGCTAAAGGCGCAACTCGCCCCCCGCTCCTTCACCATCGCCACCTATGCGCTGTGCGGGTTTGCGAATTTCAGTTCCATCGCCATCCAGATCGGCGGCATCGGCGCGCTGGCGCCGAACCGCAAATCCGACCTGGCCCGCCTTGGGCTGAAGGCCGTGGCCGCCGGGACCATGGCGAACTTCATGTCCGCCTCAATCGCCGGCATGTTGTTATAGGAGCGGGAGGGCTTCATGCTGGAAGCAGCGGTTCAGCACCTGCAATCCAGGGCGGCGCGCCGCCCGGCGGTGGCTGTCGTACTGGGCAGCGGCCTGGGGGGATTCGCCGGCGAACTCGACGGCCGGATCGAGATTCCGTACGCTGAGATCCCCGGCTGGCCGTGCCCGGCGGTCGCCGGACACGCCGGGCAACTGGTCCTGGGCCGCCTGGGGAATCTGGACGTTGCCATTCTGGCGGGACGCGTGCATCTCTATGAAGGCTGGACCGCCGCGCAAGCGGCCTTCGGCGTGCGGGTCCTCGGAAAGTTGGGCGTGCGCACGGTGGTCTTCACCAACGCGGCGGGCGGCATCAACACGGACTACGCGCGCGGCAGCCTGGTACTGATACGGGACCACATCAACCTGCAAGGCGCCAACCCGCTGGCCGGCGCGCATGACGAGTCGCTGGGGCCGCGTTTTCCGGATATGTCGGAGGCCTACCCGGAGCGGCTCCGCGGGATTGCACGCGAGGTCGCCGCCGGACTGGGCATCCGGCTGCCGGAGGGAGTCTACGCGGCCGTGCTGGGGCCGAGCTTTGAGACGCCGGCCGAGATCCGCTTCCTGCGGACGATCGGGGCCGATCTGGTTGGGATGTCCACCGTGCCGGAAGTCATCGCCGCCAATCAGATGGGGCTGCAAGTGCTCGCCATCTCCTGTGTCACGAACATGGCGGCGGGGCTGCAATCCGGGAAGCTATCGCACCAGGAGGTGCTGGAAACCGGCGAGGCGGTGCGCGGCGCCTTGATCCGCTACCTGAAGGCGCTCCTGCCGCGCCTGGAGAGCTGACATGGACCGGTTGGTTGAGGCGGCCCTGGCCGCGCGCGAGTACGCTCACGCGCCCTTCTCGGGCTTCCGGGTGGGCGCCGCCCTGGAAGACGGGAGCGGCCGCGTGCACAGCGGCTGCAACGTCGAAAACGCGACCTACGGGCTGACGCAGTGCGCCGAGCGGGTCGCCCTCTACAAGGCGGTCTCCGAAGGAGGCCGCGGCTTCCGCCGCATAGCGATTGCGGCGGACAACGCCGTGCTGACCCCGCCCTGCGGCGCCTGCCGCCAGATCCTGTGGGAGTTTTGCGGCGACATTGAAGTCACTCTGGCGAATCTCGAGGGCAAGACCGAAACTCTGCGCTTGAGCGCCCTCTTCCCGAGGCCTTTCGATGCGTCTTATCTGTAGCCTGCTTCTCGCCGCGCTGTCGCTCGGAGCGGAGCCCGCCGACTGGATCTGGACCGCGCGCTACGTGGTCACCATGGACGCTGCGCGGCGGGTGATCGAGAACGGGGCGGTCGCCGTCCGGGCGGACCGCATCCTGGCGGCCGGGCCGCGCGCGGAAATCGAGCGGCGCTACCAGGCCCGGCAGCGCCTGGATTCGCCTGTGAGCCTCATCGCTCCGGGCCTGATCAATACGCATGCCCACGCGCCGATGTCGCTGTTCCGGGGTATCGCCGACGACCTGAAGCTTCAGGAGTGGCTCGAGAAGCATATCTTCCCCGCCGAGGCCAGGCATGTGAACGCGGAGTTTGTCCGGTGGGGCACACGGCTGGCTTGCCTGGAAATGGCGCTTTCCGGCACAACAACCTTCGCCGACATGTACTACTTCGAGGACATCGTCGCGGAAGCCGCCAGGGAGGCCGGCCTGCGCGCGGTGGCCGGAGAAACCATACTCAAATTCCCCGCGCCGGACGCCAAAACGCCCGCCGAGGCGCTGGCCTTCACCGAACGTTTCATCCAACGCTTCCGCAACGACCCGCTGATCGTGCCGGCCGTGGCGCCGCATGCCCTCTACACCAACGAGGACGAGACACTGAAAGCGGCCCGGTCGCTTGCCAACCGCTACGGTGTTCCGCTGATGATCCACGTCTCGGAAACCGCCGTGGAACTGGACAACGCCGTCCAGGAGCGGGGCGACAGCCCGGTGGTTCTTCTGGACCGCCTGGGGATATTCAGCGGGCGCACCATCGCCGCGCACGCGGTATGGCTCGATCAAGGCGATCACGAAATCCTGCGGGACCGCGGCGTGGGTGTCGCGCACTGTCCCTCCAGCAACATGAAGCTGGCGAGCGGCGTGGCCGAGGTCCGCAAGATGCTCGCGATGGGGATCGCGGTGGGCCTGGGAACGGACGGTCCGGCGGGCAGCAACAACGACTTCAACCTGTTCGAGGAGATGGACCTCGCGGCCAAGTTACAGAAGGTCATCACGCGCGACCCGCAGGCGCTCCCCGCGCCCAAGGCCTTCGAGATGGCGACCATCCTCGGCGCGCGGGTCCTGGGCCTCGAGAAGGAAATCGGCTCGCTCGAAGCGGGCAAGCGGGCCGACCTGATCGCCGTGCGGCTGGACGCGCCGCACGCCGTGCCGCTCTACAACGTGTACTCTCAGTTGGTCTACGCCCTGAAGGGCAGCGACCTCGAGCACGTCATGGTGAACGGCCGCCTTATCGTGCGCTCCCGCCGCATGTTGACCCTCGATGCCTCCCAGGTCCTCGCCGCCGCGGAGAAGTACAGGCGGAAGATCCGGCAGTCCGCCGCGGATTGAGTCTCAGCGGCGGCATCGCGCCGGGAGGAAGCCCGCTCTACACGTCCTCACCGCCCGTCGCGGGGCGCCGGCAGCAGCCGGTATTCCATTTTCCGCAGGCCGGCGGTAGTGCCGTAGGAGGCGAACCCGAAGGGCGCGGAGAGCTTGATCTCGCCAAAACGCAGATTGATGACGTGGCCCGCCAGTTCCTGGTTTACGTACTCCTCGTCGTCAATCCAGGCCTGGATGCGTTCGCCGGTGACTCGCAGGCGGAGCCTGTACCACCGGCGGTTCTCGAACTCGCGCCATTGGTACGTCTGGTTGTCCGCGGCGGCCCACCCATCGACGTTGGAGAGGCCGACCACGCCGCCTCCCCATCCGCCGACGATCCATGAGCAGTACGAATCCTGAACCGGAAAGGTCAGGCCGGCGAAGAAGTCGTTCCCCTCCAGGCGCGCGGCTTCAAACCGCACTTCGTAGTTGGACGTGGGGAACGCGGCGGTCCACGTGACGCCGGTCAGCGTTCCGGCGCCGAGCATCAGGACCCCATCCTCCACCCAGACCTTGCCCCTGCCCGTGAAGGGGGTCTCGCGCCACCCCTCCAGCGACTTCCCGTCAAACAGCGGTTTCCACTCCGCCGGCTTCTGCTGCGCGGCGGCGCCGGCGGCCAGCAGCAGGGCCGCCGCCAGGCGCACCGCCCAGCGCTTCTTACCCATTCAGGTTCCAGCCGTCGCTGTAATCCTTCCGGAGATGCTGGTTCGCCTCGGGCACGTTCGTCACCCGGCCGGCTACCGGGTCGTATTGGATCTTCTTGCCGACGGCGTGCGCCACCAGCCCCAGAAGCATCTGCTCCATCATGGTGCCGGAGTAGTCAAAGTCGCAGTGCGTCCTGCGGTTGTTCTTCCCTTTGCAGGCGTCCAGCCACTCCTGCTGGAAAATCGACTCGCGCCCCGGCGGGCGCAGTGTGGCCACCTGCGTGGACGGCTCACCGCTGCCCATGGCCGGCGGAATCCCATTGGGACCGAGCTGCACGACCGGAAAACCGTCCGGCCCCACTCCACCCCCACGCCGGGCAGCCTGAGGAACGCCCGCGGGGGGAGCCGCCGCGCCGCCACGGCGGGCCGCCGCAGACGGGGCGGGGGCCATGGTGCTTTGCGGCGAAGGCTGGCCCAAGCCTCCCACCAGAGGCAGCAACTGGTCGGGGGAGCGGCGGCGGTAGTAGGTCATATCGCCGTCGTCGTTGTTGGGGATGATGATCCGGGTGTTGAAGTCGGCGAGGATGTAGCCCTTGGTGCCTTCGAAGATCGCGCCGTTGCCGATACGGCTCACGTCGATGAAGTTGCGGGGCGCGGGAGGCTTCAGGCCGCCCTGGTACCAGTCGACGGTGATGGGTCCGCGCCAGCTATTCTTGGGGTGCTCGAAGGTGACTTTCAGCCGGACGGGCGTGACATCCGGGTTGTAGGGATCGCTCACCTCCATGTCGGCTTCGGCGGAGAGCGGGCCGCCGGCGTCGATCACGTTCCAGAGCAGGTCCATGGTATGCGCGCCCATGTCGCCCATCTGGCCCACGCCGAAGTCCCGGTACATGTTCCACGACAGGCAGTTGCTGCCCGCGCCGGGCGCGGCGAAATACTGCGGGCTGTAGGGGTGCATGCGCGACGGGCCCACCCACTGGACGTAATGGAAGAAGTCCGGCGGCGTGCCCTGCTCGGGGGGATAGCCCGGCCTCGGCAACTGCCGGCTGTCCCAGGCGGAGACGCTCCGCAGTTCGCCGATCGCTCCGTCCAGCACGAGTTCACGCAGGCGCTCGAAGTTCGGAAACGCGTGGCGTTGGGTGCCGTGCTGCGTGGCGAGCTGGTTCCGGCGCTTCAGGTAGTTGGCGCGGACCGAGCGTACTTCTTCGACGGTGATGCCGAGGGGCTTTTCGCAGAAGACGTGCATGCCGCGATTCATGGCCCAGTTGCAGATGAAGGCGTGGTGGTGATCGGCGGTGCAGATCACCACCGCCTCGATGCCCTTCTGGTCGAGGCATTTGCGCCAGTCCCAGTAGGTCTTGGCCGCGGGGAACACCTTCTGCGCTTCAACCAGCCGATGCTCGTTGACGTCGCACAGGGCCACGACGTTCTCCTGAGCGAGCACGTTATAGTGCGCCGTGCCGCGGCCCCAGGCGCCGATCAGGGCCACATTGAGCTTGTTGCTGGGCGCGTTCTGCCCCGAAAGCACGCCGCTGGGCAATATGAGCAGCCCCGGGCCGGCCGATGTCAGAAACTGGCGACGATCCATTCTAAGGTCCTCCAGACTTTGGATGACTGCTAGGGATGCAGTCTAAAGCAGCCCACAGGGCTTGTCAACCGCCTGCCCCTGCCGGTGTCGCAGACTGGTGGTCTGCCCGGCCGAACTCACAAACGGTCTTTTCGCCCCGCCGTTGTATCCGGCCGCGGCCCGCACGCGAGGGCTGTGCCACAATAAGAGGCGCCATGCCCCGGGAGAGGATGGCGCGTATCGTCGGGTTAGCGCTCCGCGTCGGTGTCTACGTCTTCTTGGCCTTCGTCGGGCTGTACCTGTTCGGATGGGCGTTGAGCCCCACCGGCAGTTTCCTGCTGGAAGCCGCGCTGGGCGGCTTTCTGGCCGCCACGGCCGCCAACGCTCTGGCCATGCGCTTTTTCGAAAGGGCGCACCTGACAGGCATCGGGCTGGGCTGGAACAGGGCATCCGTCCGGAACCTGCTGTTGGGACTGGCGGGCGGCGCCGGAGCCGCCGCGCTGGTCCTGGGAGGACCGCTGGTTTGCGGTCTGGCGCGTCTCCAACCGGCGCCGGGCGCCGACCCGCACCTGAGGAGCTTCCTCTTCGTGCTGGTGGTCCTGCTGTTCGGCGCCATCGGCGAGGAGATGCTCTTTCGAGGCTACGCGTTTCAGTCGTTGGTGGCCGGAGTGGGCCCGGCCGCCACTATTCTGCCCATGGGCGTGTTGTTCGGCTTGATGCACGCCGCCAACCTCGGGATTACCACTATCGGAATCGTCAATACGTCTCTGTGGGGTATTCTTCTGGGGTACGCGTTCGTCCGCAGCGGAGACCTGTGGCTCCCGATCGGCCTGCACTTGGGCTGGAACTGGATGCTTCCGGCGTTCGGAGTGAACCTGAGCGGGTTTACAATGGATGTGACAGGGTACGCGATCCACTGGAAGATCGGCCCGCTGTGGAGCGGCGGCGCATACGGTCCCGAGGGGGGCCTGCTGACGTCCGGAGTAGTGGTGGTGCTGGCCGTGTACCTCTGGAAAGCGCCGGTCCGGACTCAGGCCGCCTACTTGCTGGGCGGAGCCGGGGAGGACTGAATGCGGCTCGTCCGCCGCGTAGTGATTCTGCTTACCGCCGGGTTAACGGGCGTGGCGTCCGCGGCCGACCTCAAGCTCTCCCGCCAGGAACGCTATGAATTGATCCGGGGGCTCTCCGCGGAGTTTGCCACCGCGGCCGTGCCGTTGCCGCGATCCAAGCAGACGCTGCTGCTTTCGAGCGACGGCGCCTACGACAAGAACCTCTGGGACCGTATCGGAAGGGAGTCGGGACCGGCGGCGCGGGTGGGGGACCTGGTGCAGGTAACCAAGCTGGGACTGGAAAGCGACCGGATCGTCCTTCAGCTCAATGGTGGCGCCAAGGGCGGTCCCAAGTGGTATGAACGGATTGAGGTCGGCACGGGTACGCGCACCACGCCGATCGGAGGCGGTTCCTACCGCACGGCGCCCGGCGGCACCACCCTGGCGCTGGTCTTCCGGGAACGGATCACTCCGCTGACTTCCGCCGAGGTGAAGAAGCTGCTGGCGCCCGTCCTCGATTTCAACCGGCGCAGCGCCACCGAACAGTATTTCGAGAAACTGCCGGAGCCCATAAAGCAGGCCATCAAGGAGAAGAAGGCCACCGACGGCATGGACCGCGAGCAGGTGCTGCTGGCCCTGGGCAAGCCGAACCGGAAAGTGCGCGAGACCGTGGCCGATGCCGAGGTCGAGGACTGGATCTACGGCACGCCTCCCGGACGGGTCGTTTTCGTGACCTTCGAGGGGGACAAGGTGGTCCGCGTCAAGGAAGCCTACGCCGGCCTCGGCGGCGTGGTGGCCGAACCGCTGCCCACGCCGAGATAGGGCTGCCGCCCCTACCGTCCCGGACCGCCCAGAACCCTTGCAGGCAGGTAGAACAGCGCCTGAATCAACGCCAGCACCCCTCCCACGGCGAACCCGAGCAGCCTGAAGGGGATCAGAAGCAGCCAGATCAATGGATAGAGCAGCAGCGCCAGCAGGGCCACCGGCCAGCACAGCACCAGCAGGATGCAGAACAGCAGGAACTTTGCCACCGAAGTCTCCTCTGGAGATAATACGCAAGCCGCGCCGCGAGGTTCCCGAAGGCCGGCCTTCGCCGGTCTTCGCTCCCTTTCCAGGCCGGCCTCAGTAGCGAAGAACGCTCTCGACGCCGCTCTCCAGGTCCTCCACCGACGGCAAAACGGCCAGTTCGAGGCTGGGCGCTGATGGCACGAAGGTATCTTTGGCCGCCACGCGCACCACGGGCGCGTCCAGATGTTGGAAAAACTTCTCGGAAATGCGTGCGGCAACCTCCGCGCCGAAACCCATCGTCAGAGTGTCTTCGTGGGCTACCACCACGCGATTGGTCTTGCGGACGCTCTGGTAGATGATCTCTTCATCCAAGGGAACGATGGATCTCAAATCCACGATTTCGATGGACCGGCCCGTGCTCTCCCACCGCCGGGCGAGTTCCAGTGCAAGATACACCGCGCTGCCCCAGGTCACGATGGTGGCGTCGGCGCCCTCGCGGCGAATCCGGCCGCGGCCAAACGGGATCAGGTACCCCTCGTCGGGCTCCGGTGTTTTGGCCTGAACACGGCGGTACAGGCTCTTGTGCTCCAGGAAGATGACGGGATCTTCCGAACGGGCAGCGGCCTTGATGAGTCCCTTGGCGTCGTCCGCGCAGCTCGGGAACACCACGTACCAGCCGGGGATGTGGGCAAAGGCCGCCTCGACGCAGGCAGAATGCCAGGGCCCGCCCTTAATGTAGCCGCCCACAGCGATCCGCACCACGACCGGGCAGGTCCATTGCCCCTGGCTTCGCCACCGGACGGTGGCGATCTCGTCCCGCAGTTGCATGAAGGCCGGCCAGAGGTAGTCGCCGAACTGAATCTCGACGATGGGCTTGTAACCGGCGATCGCCATGCCTCCCGCGACGCCCACGATGCTCGCTTCGGCCAGCGGCGAATTCCAGACCTGGTCCGGAAACGCCTCGGTAAGGCCGCGCGTGACGCCGAACACGCCGCCTTTGGGATCCGCGATGTCCTCGCCCCACATTACGATCTTGGGATTCCTGGCCATCTCCTCCCGCAAGCCGTGGTTGATGGCGTCGATCATGGTGACCGGTTCCTGGGAAATGTAGTGCGGGGCCGCCGGGACCGTGTCTCCGGGGCCGGCGCCGGAGTAGATGTGCGCCAGCAGATCGTGGTCAGACGGCGCCGGCGCCTGGTCCGCCTCGTCCGCCGCCCGGTCCACCTCGGCCTTAACCGCGGCGCGAATCTCCCCGAGGTCTTCTTCTTGAAGCACTTTGCGGCGCAACAAATACTGCTCGGTCTGGTAGATCGGGTCCTGGCGGGTCAATTCCGCCAGTTCTTCCTCGCTGCGGTACTTGCGCTGGTCATCGGATGAGGAGTGCGAATCGATACGAATGACGCGGCCTTCCACCAGGGCGGGACCTCCGCCTTGCCGGATCCGCTGTATGACCGGCGGAAGCGTCTGGTACATCGGCTCAAACCAGGTGCCATCCAGGTCGAAGGTCGGCATTGCAAATCCCCGGGCGATGCGATGGATCTCCGACACGGTCTGGCTGGCCTGAGGAACGCTGATGGCGTACCCGTTGTTCTGGATCACGAAGAGTACCGGCAGGCGTTCGCGCGCCGCCCAGTTCAGCGCCTCGAAAAACTCTCCTTCGCTGGTGGCGCCCTCGCCCGAGGAGACGTATACGACAGCGTCCGCGCCATCCCTTTGCAGAGCGCGCGCCATACCCACCGCCGGCAGATACTGGGTGCCCGTGCAAGCGGTCTGCGCGACCAGGTTCAGCTCGCGCGAAGAAAAATGCTCCGGCATGTTGCGGCCGTTCGAGTTCGGATCACCCGCGCGGTTCAGCATCCCCAGGAAGACATCCCGCAAGGGCATGCCAAGACCAATGGGAATCCCCTTCTCCCGGTAGTAGGTGAAGAACCAGTCCTTGCGCGGCTGGAGCAGCAGGGTCATGCCGATCTGGAGCTTCTCGTGGCCCCGGGCCGAAGCATGGAATGCGCACTTCCCCTGCCGGGCGAAGATCTTCATACGCTCGTCCACGTAGTAGACCTTGAGCATTTTTCGGTAGAGGTCCAGAGCCAGTTCGTTGGGAACAATCGCGCGGGTTTCCTGCTGCTGCGGAATTGTCACGGTAGCCATAACGCCTCCCGGTTGGGATCCCCCCCCTTCCTCCCCCTTGCGGCCATCCCGAAGATCCTGTATAACAAGTATATGAAATACATCTTTTGCCTGTCAAGGTCCAACCGTGCGACTCACTGCGTTCGCTGATTACAGCCTGCGAGTACTGATCTACCTCGGTCTGCGAGAGGAAGGACTCGTCACCATTCACGAGATCTCCGACGCCTATGGGTTGTCCGAGAACCACCTGATGAAGATCATCCAAACGTTGGGCAGAATCGGCTACATCGAAACCGTGAGGGGCCGCGGCGGGGGCATGAGACTGGCCCAAGCGCCCGAAAGCATCAATCTCGGCCGGGTTGTGCGGCAGGTCGAGCCCGATTTTGCCATCGTGGGCTGTTTCGACGTCCGGAAGCGGGATAAGTGCATCATCCGATCCGCCTGCCGGTTGCAGGAGGCTCTGGGTAAGGCCGTACGAGCCTTCCTGGGCGTCCTCGACAAATACACGCTAGCCGACCTTCTCCACGGGCCGGACAGGCTCCGGGCCCTGTTACGTATCGAAATGCCGGGAGGCAGATGCGCCTGAGGGCGGACTGCGCAAAGGAGACGAAAGAGATGAGTACAACCGAAACCCCCACCACTTACGAGGTGAAGCTGAAGGGCCGGCTCGAGGTGGCCGCGGGCACCCTGGCCTTCCAGTTCGAGAAACCGGCGGGCTTCACGTTCAAAGCCGGGCAGTACGTGGAATTGAGCCTCATTGATCCGCCGGAGACCGACGCCGAAGGCAATGCGAGGGCGTTTTCAATCGCCAGCGCCCCTCATGAGGACTTCCTGACGGTGGCGACCAGGATGCGGGACACGGCGTTCAAGCGGGTGCTTTCGAAGATGAAACAGGGCGCCGCGGCCCGCATCGAAGGCCCGTTCGGAAACCTGGTTCTTCACAACAACCCGGCCCGGTCGGCGGTTCTTCTGGCGGGCGGCATCGGCATCACTCCATTTCGAAGCATGGCGCTGCGCGCGGCAAACGAGAGGCTCCCGCACCGCATCTTTCTGTTCTGCTCGAACCGGACCCCGGAAGACGCGCCGTTTCTGGAGGAACTGCGAAGACTCGAGGCCCTGAACCCGAACTATCGGTTCAGCGGGACCATCACCCAACCCGAGAAAGCCCGTAGCCCCTGGCAAGGGGAGACGGGCTTTTTGACCGCGGGCATGCTGTCCCGGTTCCTGAAGGAAGCCGTTACGCCGGTGTACTACCTGGCCGGCCCTCCCGGCATGGTGGCTGCCGTCCGGACCGTACTGGCGAATCTGGGCGTGGATGATGACGATATCCGCACCGAGGAATTTGCCGGGTATTGAAGATGGGCGCCAAGACCGGCCTGGGCACGGGCAGCGTGGATTACCAGGCGCTCAGAGAGCGCGAAGCCGGGCTGCAACGGATGCTGATGGTCTGGATCGTCACCGGCCTGGCCTTCATGCTCCTGCCCGGCACCTTTCTCGGAGTCTGGAACCTGATCGCGATTGCAGGTGAACACACTGCCGCCCGAGTGGATCCGGCGTGGATCCAGGCTCACGGGCACGCCCAGATCTTCGGTTGGATCGGGACCTTCATTCTGGGCATCGGCTTTTACTCCCTCACCAAGATGGGGCGCATCCCGGAATTCGCGATCGCTCGTGCCTGGGTGAGTTGGGCGCTGTGGACCCTGGGCGTGGCCTTGCGCTGGGCGACGAATCTCTGGCTGTGGCAGTGGCGGTGGCTGCTGCCGGCGTCAGCCGTGCTCGAACTCTGCGGCTTGCTGGTGTTTCTGATGACGGTTGGCGGCCACCGCACGGGAGCGGGCCGAACGCAGCAGGGCGCGGTGGGCGGGCAGGTGTGGATGATCGCAGTGGGAGCCGGAAGCGCCGGATTCCTGGCCAGCCTGGCCGCGAACCTGATCCTCACGTTCCAGGCGGCGCTCACGGGAGCGGGCCCGGCCGTTTCGCACGGCGTCAATCAGCGCTTGCTGGTCCTGTTCACGTGGGCATTCCCGGTGGTCATCATCTGGGGCTTCAGCGCGCGCTGGTTGCCGGTGTTTCTTGGCCTGGCGAATCAAAGGCCCCGAGCCTTGGAAGCCGCGCTGGCGGTGAACGTGGCGGGTGTTGGCGCGGCCATGGCGGGATGGTGGTTGGCTGCCGGCGCCGCATTCCTCGCGGCGTCGGGCCTGGCCGCAGTCTCGCTGCGGGTGCTAGGGCCGTCCGTCAGGCCGCCGAAGATTATCGGCGTGCACCCCGCCTTTCCGCTTTTCGTCCGCATCGCCTACGTCTGGCTGTTGATCGCGGCCGCCATTTCCGTGAGCGCGGCGCTGTGGGACAGGTCGGGCGGGCTGTGGGGCGCGTCGCGGCACGCCCTGACGGTCGGCTTCATGTCCACCATGGTCTTCGCCATTGGCCAGCGCGTTTTGCCCGCCTTCTGCGGGATGCGCATTCTCTACAGCCCGCGATGGATGGGCGCGTCGTTGTGGCTGCTGGCCGTTGGATGCTTCTTGAGAGTGGCCTCGGAGATCGGCGCGTACGAATCCTACGCGCCATTCTTGTGGCCCTTGCTGCCGGTTTCCGCGGTCATCGAGATGATCGCGGTCACGGTCTTTGCCGGTAATCTCCTGCTCACGCTTAGCAGGACTCCGGCGCATCTGGCCGGGACAGGCTCTGCCGGCTGGCGGCTCACCGCCGCGTGATCGGAGTCACAGCCCCCGGAGGGGCATTGCCATAGGATTGAAAGAGAGAGGACAAATGCTGGGAATACAGGAACAAACAGTGGGACAGATCGCCGCCAGTTCACTGGCCGCGGTGAAGGTTTTCGAGCGGCTGGGGATCGACTATTGCTGTGGGGGCAATCGTCCCCTGGCCGAGGTCTGCCAGGAGAAGGGTCTGGATCCGTCAGCCCTCCAGGGTGAACTGGAGTCGGCGATGAGCGCGGCTTCGGCGGATGCCGAGGACTGGAGCGCGGCGCCGCTGCGGGAACTCATCGCGCACATCCTGAAGACGCACCACGAGTACCTGAAGCGCGAACTGGGCCCACTCGGTGCGCGTCTGGACAAGGTGTACCGCGTCTACAACGAGAAGTACGGCCCCACGCTGACTGGCCTGCCGGAAGTCTACGACGG
Organism: Bryobacterales bacterium; assembly: GCA_020851555.1. GTDB lineage: Bacteria > Acidobacteriota > Terriglobia > Bryobacterales > Bryobacteraceae > DTKY01. The sequence continues at coordinate 125,833 of JADZCM010000001.1, forward strand.
TCTGCGAGCCGAGTTGGAAATGCACATGCACAAGGAGGAGATGATTCTGTTTCCTTCGATCGGCTCTTATGAGGCGGCGGCTCAGTCGGGCTCGCCGCTGCCGCGAACTCCCTTCGGGAGCATCGCCAACCCGATCCGGATGATGGAAGCAGAACACGACAGCGCCGGAACGGCTTTGACCGAGATCCGCAAGATCACGGCGGACTTCGCCATTCCGGATTATGCCTGTGTCACGTTCCGGTCCCTGATGGCCGGGCTCCAGGAACTCGAGCGGGATCTGCACCTGCACATTCATCTCGAGAACAACATCCTGTTTCCGCGCGCGATCGCCCTCGAAGCCACCGGGCGGTAAGCGGGGGCGGAGGGTCAGTTTCGTTTCCGGAAAGACGATTCAGGGCGCCCGGCGAACCAGTCTGTTCAAGCAGCAATCGCCGGGAGCCTGGCCTCCAGGGTTTGCATCTGTACTACGTTAGCGGACCGGCCTGATTTGTGGCATCGTCAGCGGGAACCGGCGGCTGCGCGGCGGCGGCCGGCCCGCCTTATCCCAGCCACTTCTCGGAGGCTCTCAGGGCCGCCAGTTCGGAATCCTTGATCGGATAGGAGTATTCGGCCCCCGGGAATGCGCCGCTGCGCACTTCGGCGACATACTCGGCCACGGCCATCTCGACCAGCACCAGCAAACCGTCCCGCCGCTCCACGCGGCCCAGGTGCTTGAGGTCCGGCGCGCCGTCCAGGTAGTCGGCGAACTTCCTGGCCACCTGCGGCAGGTAGCACTTGGCGAACCAGGGCCGGAACGGCTGGTAGAAGCCCACCAAGTCGTGCATAATCAACAGTTGACCGTCCAGCTTGCCCCCGGCGCCGATCCCGTACACGGGAATCCGGAGTTGACGAGCAATCTGCGCCGCGGGCTCCTCGGGCATGGCTTCGAGCAGGATGGCGAACACTCCAGCCGACTGTAGGGCCAGGGCGTCCTCGAGGGTCCTTTCGAAGCTCTCCCGGCTCTTTCCCTGCACGCGATACCCGCCGAACGAGGCGGTGCTCTGCGGCGTAAGCCCAAGGTGCCCCATAACCAGGATTCCGCCGTCCACCATGGCCTTCACCTGCCGGAGTTGGCGCTGCCCTCCCTCGCACTTGATGGCGTCGGCGCCCGCTTCCTTCACGAATCGCATGGCGTTGACCACGGCGTCGCGGGGGCTCGGCTCATAGCTTCCTTGCGGCATGTCGCCGATAAGAAAGGTGTTAGGCGCGCCGCGGCGGGCCGCCGAGGCCAGCGTGATCATCTCGGCCATGGTCACCGGGTTGGTGGTCGGGTGACCCAACTGGACCATTCCACCCGAATCTCCCACCAGGATCATGTCGACTCCGGCTCGCTCCGCGGCATGGGCGAACGGCACGTCATAGGCGGTTACCCAGGCGACGGGTATGGCCTGCTGTTTCATTCTGTACAGGTCCGTCAGGGACCGCTTGGCTGGTTTGTGGCTCATCTCTATCTGGTTAACCGTCCATGAGTCGGCATGGCCCCGCCGGGGCCGTCCGTTCGGCGGATGCGGGAACACCCTGAATTGCTGGAGGCGCTGCCCGGATTTCCCGGTAGCTGCCAGTATACACCACCCCGGCAGACCGAGTGGTTTTGCCTTTTCCTTCAATACCTTGTAACCTGAGAGTCTGCCGCAGCGCCCTTCTTTGTGAGGTAGTGCGGGTGAGCGCGGTTGCACTTGAGTTGACGGCCCTCCTGGGAAGCCGGGCGCCGGGCAGTCCGCCGTCCGCGGCAGGCGTGGCCGGCTCCGGGGCGGCCCCGGCGGTTTCCCGGGTGCAGGCGAGCAGGCACATGCTGGTTGACGCCGAACTGATCGAACGCGCCAGGGGAGGAGACGACGCAGCGTTCAATCAGATTGTCCTCGCCTGCCGCAGGCGGGTGTTGGGAACAATCGCCAGGCTGATCGGCCGCCGGGAGGATGTGGAAGATGTGGGGCAGCAGGTCTTCCTCCGGCTCTATCTCTCGCTCGATCAGCTCAGGACGCCGGACGTGTTCGATCCCTGGCTGTACCGCTTGACCGTGAATGCGGCGTATGATTATCTTCGGAGACAGCGCCGGCGCAGCGAAATGCGAATGGCCGACCTGCCCGAACTGGTGGTGCAGTCGGCCGACGCGGCGGCGGGCAGCTTGCGGCAGAAGGAGGAGAGCGAGAAGGCCAGGATTCGGGAGTACGTGCAAGGCCTGCTGGCGTCGGTTTCCGAGTCTGACCGCGCCCTGCTCATTCTGAAAGAGGTCGAGGGCCTCTCGCTCAAAGAGCTTCAACGGGTTTACGGCGTGAATGAGAACGCGCTGAAAGTGAGACTGTTCCGGGCACGGCAGAGAGTGTTGAAAGCCCTTGCCAGAGAGCGCTCGGGACAGGAGGAAGGCAGTGAGAGGGAAGGATCATGAACCCGAACGTGCCCGACAACCTTGAGGATCAACTCGGCCTCGAGTTGGACAGGCTTTTTCTGACCTACCGGGAGGCCTGCGCCGCTCCGGAGGCCGGTCCGGATTTCATGCCGCAGCTCTGGCGGATGATCGAGGCCCGCCGTTCCGTCAGCAGCGCCTTCGGGCGCTGGACCAAGGCTTTTGTGACCGCCGCGGCCGCGCTGTGCATCCTGCTGGGACTCCTCCAGAGCTACGTGCCGTCCCGGCCCACGTTCTACACGCAGACCTACATCGAGGCGCTCCAGGCGGAGAACAGCGCCGAAGGCGCCACTTATTTTGAGGCGCTCTGGACGGAGGACGGAGGCGCGAGCTTCCAGTGAAACCGCTCCGGTTCTCCGTCGCGCTTCAGCTCTTCGTGGTCTTCGCCAGCGGCGTGCTGGTGGGGGGACTGGGCTACCGCCTCTACAACTCCCTCCCTGCCGGGCGGCAGACCATGAAGGCCCCTCCTCCGCCGCCCGGCCGGGGAGGCCGCTTCCCGTTTCGCGAGCGGTACGTGCAAGAGATGCGGGAGCGCCTGAAGCTGCGCGAGGAGCAGGTCCGCAGGCTCAACGACATCCTGGAAATGACGGGCCGGAGCGTCTGGGACGCCAAGCGCCGGCAGGACACGGAGATGAAGGCGCTTCAGGATCGCCAGCAGGCTCAGATCCGGGCCATGCTCGACCCGCCACAAGTCACCGAATACGAGAAGATGCTGCGGGAACGCGAGGAGCAGATGAAGCTGAATCGCGGCCGCTCCCGCCCTCCCCGCCACGACTGATCTCCAGCATTTCCGCATTCGATCATTCCGGGGAAACCCGCCCTTCGGCGCGCACATCCCATAGGTAGACAGAGGAAGGCTTTCGGATGGAATCCGGATTGCTCCAGGGCTGGGAGAATACGGAAACCGGAAGTCTTGGGGAGTGCCTGTGATGGTCCGAGTCAATGTGCCTCTGGATACAAGCCGCACGGGATACGAAGCGGAAACGCTCCGGCAGCACCTGCGGAGATTGATCGTCGGGCAGGACGAGGCGGTCAGCCGGATCGTGGACGTCTACCAGATGTATCTGGCCGGGATGAACAGCCCGGACCGCCCCGTGGGCAGCTTCCTTTTCCTGGGACCGACCGGGTCGGGCAAGACCCGAATCGTGGAGGCCGCGGCCGAAGGGCTGCTGGGAAACTCCCGTGCCGTCATCAAGATCGACTGCGCGGAGTTCCAGCACAGCCATGAGATCGCCAAGCTGATCGGATCGCCTCCCGGCTACCTCGGGCACCGTGAGACACACCCCCTGCTGAGCCAGGAGATTCTGAGCCAGTACCACACCGATAAGGTCAAGCTCAGTTTCGTGCTGTTCGACGAGATCGAGAAGGCCAGCGATGCGCTCTGGAACCTGCTGCTCGGCATTCTGGACAAAGCCACTCTGACTTTGGGCGACAACCGCCGGGTGGACTTCTCCCGGACCGTGGTTTTTCTGACGAGCAACCTCGGCGCGAGCCAGATGAGTTCCATTCTGAGACCCAGTCTGGGATTCGCGGCTTCCGAAGTGAGCCGCGCCGTGGACGAAGGGACCCTGTCGGGCGAGCTCTCCGGCAAGATCGCCCGCGCCGGGGTGGAAGCGGCGCGGAGGCGGTTCACTCCCGAGTTCATGAACCGGCTGGACAGGGTAGTGGTATTCCAGCCGCTCGGCCAGGCCGAACTGCGGCAAGTTCTTGACATCGAACTGCGTCTGTTGCAGCAGAGGGTCTTCGACTCGGTGGGGCCGCACTATTTCGTGTTCACTGCGTCCCCGGAGGCGAGGGAGTACCTGTTGAAAGAGGGCACCGACGTCAAGTACGGCGCCCGCCACCTGAGGCGCGCCATCGAGAGGCTGGTGGTGCAGCCCCTGTCGAGCCTGATCGCCACGGACCAATTGAGCAACGGCGACCTTGTGCATATCGACTTCGACGCGGCCTTGGGGGAGTTGACCTTCCGGAAGCAGGCCGAGGGAATGGGGATGCAGGCCATGGCCGAGATGGCGGGTGTGATTCCGGGCGCGGCGGTGACGGCTGCCAGCGCCGCCGCCGCCGAGAACCCGCGGGCCGCTTCCGCGCGGGGCTCCCGCCGGGCCTGAGGGGCTGCACTTCCGTACGCACCGTGGGATGGACTCCCGCCGGCCCCTCCGCGAGCCCGGCCAAGGCTCCCGCCCAAATCAGCTTGCCGCCAAAGTACACGTTATGGTCGGTCTCGACCGGTCCCCGTACGCCGCCGGCAGGTTCCCCTCGGCGATCTCTTCGACTCTTCCCACGGCAGCGCCGGTTTGCGAGCCGGTACACGGCGGCCGACGCCGAATTGCTGGCGCGGGTGGACGAGGCGCACGAGACGCTCAGCGGGCCGGCCACGTAGAAGATACTGTAACGGGAGTGCTACGACTTTGGCGACCAGCGCTACCAGCGCTTGGCGCGCATTTCGGTGGCTCACCTGTACCGTTTGCGGCAGAGTCGGAGCTACCGCCAGCAGCGCGTGCGCTACCAGAAAACCCGGCCGACGGCGGTGGCCATCGGCGAGCGGCGCCGGCCGGACCCGCAAGGCCGGCCGGGGTTTCTGCGGGTGGACACGGTGCATCAGGGCGACCGGGATGGGGAGAAGGGGCTCTATCACATCAACGCCGTGGACGAGGTGACGCAGTGGCAGATCGTGGGAGCCACCGCGCACATCAGCGAAGCCTGGCTGGAACCGGTGCTGGCGGCCCTGCTGGAGCAGTTCCCGTTTCAGCGGCGGAGTTTTCATTCCGGCAATGGCAGCGAGTTCATCAACCAGACGGTGGCCCGGCTGCTGAACAAACTGCTGGTGGAGCAGACCAAGTCGCAGCCGCGGCACTCCAACGACAACGGCCTGGTGGAAGGCAAGAATGGGGCGGTGATCCGGAAGCACATCGGCTATGGGCACATCGCTGCGGAGCATGCCGAAGCGTTCCAGGCATTCTACCGGGAGCATTTCAACCCCTACCTGAATTTCCACCGGCCCTGCGGCGGCCGTGGCATTAAAGCGGCAACTGCAATTCGCCCACCCAACCTGCAACTGAATCCGCTTGAGGAAGAGCCCGGCGTCAGCACGCTGGAGACCGCCGCGCGAAGCGAGCGCGAACCGCTGCCCGAGCCGGCGCCCGTGCGGACCGGCGAAAAGGGACGGCCGCGGCCCGGCACCGTGCAAGCACTTACCGGGCCGCGACCATAAGGAGCGGCGTCTAGAACATATACCGCAACATGAACTGGATCTGCCGCGCCGTGCCCACCCCGATGGCCCGGTTCATGGGCGACGTGATGCGTCCGAAAGTTCCCGGCGAGGAGAAATCCGCCTTCGGCGTGCCCAGGTGTACCCGGTTGGGCAGGTTGAAGAACTCCGCCCGGAACGTGATGCGGTTCCTCTCGTTGATGTTGAAGTTCTTGCTCAGGGAAAGGTCGAACATGTTGACGCCAGGCCCGCGGCCCAGGTTGCGGCCCGCGTTGCCCCACATCCCGACCTTCGGCATGGCGAACGCCTCGATGTTGAACCAGTGGTCCAGCGTCTGGTCAGCCGCATGGACCGGAATGCCCGGCACCACGTCTGGTCGCTGTTTCTTGTTGTTGCCGTCCGGCAGGTCCTTCGAGCTGCGGCTGACCGTGAAATTCACGGTGCGGCCGGTGCGCATGGCATGGATGACGCTCATCTCCCATCCACCGACGACCTTGCCCGGCATGCCGCTCCACCTCAGGAAACGTTGGCCGGGGCCAAAAGGCAGGTTCCAGAATACGTTAGTGGTTATGGTATGACGGATATCGTAGTCGCTGTCCGCCTTCTCCGCCCGCCGGTTGTTCACGTTTTGTGGCGCGACGGATTCGCCCCCGCCGATCATGCCGTCGTTCAGCGAGTGGCCCCACATGTACTCGGTCTGCCACATCAGGCCGTTCGTCATACGCCGTTTCAAGGAAATCTGCATGGCGTTGAAGTTGCTGTTGCCGTCGTCTCCCCGGCTGTCGAACTGCCCGAAGGTAGGCCACGGCCGCTTGCCGGTTGCCGGATCGATCAGGTTCAGATAGGTGCGGGAAAGGATCTTGTGCGCATTGTTCGCGACGTATCCTACCTGCATGGTAAACGCCGCGGGTAACATCTGCTGGATGGATAACCCCCAGTGCTGGGTATACATGTCGCGGCGGTTCGGGGCCATGTGCCGTGGCGTCAACCCCTGTGCCTTGGCTTGCGGGATGAAGGCCTCGAGCGGGAAGGAAAGCCCGGGGGCGTCCTTGGCGGTCAGCTTGAACTTCTCCTGCGTGCTGTCGATGGCTCCCATCATGTCGTCGAACTGGCCGGGGCCGTAGTACACTCCGTAGCCGCCGCGGAACACGGTCTGCTGTTTCAGCCGGTCGGGCGCCCAGGCGAAGCTGAAGCGCGGCGCAATGTTATCCCAATCCGGCTTATATGGCGGAGTGCCGGGCGGTGCGAAATTGCCGATCTTCGTGTCAAAGACCAGGATGCGATCCTTGACCTCCTTCATCACCGAGTAGTATTCGTACCGCACTCCCAAGTTCAACGTGAGCGTGCGCGTGGCTTTCAACTCGTCCTGCGCGTAGCCGAATAGCAGGGTCCGCCGTCCGCCCCTGGTGGCCATCGCCGCATCGATGCTCAGACTGTCCAGGCGGTTGTTCACGAAGTCGTTTACCGAGGCGAAACTGGCCGATGTGGCGGACGTCCACCCGACGTTGGCGTGGATGCGGCGCACCTCGCCTCCGAACTTCAGGGTGTGCCGTCCTCTGAACCAGCTCAGGTTATCGAGCAGCGAATAGCTGACTGCCATCTCGCTGTTGCCTTTGCTGTCCGGCAGGTCGGTGAGGCCGGGAACGGTGAACTTCCCGAACATGAAGCCGTAATTCAGTTCCTTGCGCGGCACCCGGTGGATGCCCGCCCGCGTCTCATTCACCACCGCCGGGCTGAAGGTGCGCTGCAACTGCACCACCAGGTCCTTGGTGTACTGGTCCTCCGTGTCCGCCCACTCCGGGCGGAAGCCGCCGGGAGTCCACAGCAGCGCCTTGTTGGCGTTGTACCGGCCGAACAGCGTGGTGCGCTCGGTCAGGTTGTAGTCCATCCGGAACATCATGCTGTCCTCGGTGTCTTTCACCGACCATTCCTGGGTGAGTTCATCGACGTTGGGGTCCTTGGTGACGCGGTTGCCGAGCGGATAGGCGTCGATCATTCCGCGCAGGTTCGGCGTGGTCACACGCGAGCGCAGCGCCGGGCTGGGCACGGTGTAGGTGTAGACCGAACTCTGCCGCTGCCGCAAGCCTTCGTAGTTGCCGAAGAAAAACATCTTGTCGTGCTTGATGGGCCCGCCGAAGCTGCCGCCGAACTGGTTGAGACGGAACGGCGCCAGCTTCGGCCCGTCGAATATGGTGCGCGCGTCCAGCGCGCTGTTGCGGAAATACTCGAACAGCCCTCCGTGAAAATCGTTGGAGCCGCTCTTTGAAACCAGGTGCACCTGGCCGCCCATGCCGCCGCCGGACTCGGCCGAATACAACGAGGAGCTGACCTTGAACTCCGAAATCGAGTCCATGCTGACGATGAGCCGTGCTTTGGCGCCGTAAGTCGGGTCCTTGATGGCGGTGTTGTCCACGCCGTCGAAGGTCCAGTTGTTGTCGTCGTTGGCGCGTCCGGCGAAACGGACGTCGTCCAAGAGCCCCTCGCCGGTATTCACTGCTCCGGCCGCCAGCACCATCAGGCTGGCCCAACTGCGCCCGTTGATGGGCATCTGGCTCACCTGCTCGGATGAAACCACGGTGCCGATCTCGGCCGAAGCGCGGTCGAGCGGCGCGGCGACGTCGCGCACCTCAATGGTGGTGGCGGTGGAGGCGATCTCCAGTTTCGCGTCCAGCGTCAGGGTCTGGCCCACCAGCAACTGGACTTTCTCGAATTGCACCGTCCGGAAACCCGGGGCCTGGATCCTGACGGTATAGATGCCGATGGGCAGTTGCGGGATCATATAGGCGCCGCTCGCGCCCACTTCCCCCTCGCGGCCGAGACCCGAGCTCTCGTGCTCGACCAGAACCTTGGCTCCCAGAATCACGGCGCCGGTGGCGTCGGTCACGGTGCCGGTGATCGCACCGCGGTCCAATTGCGCCACGGCGGGCGCCGCGAAAAGTGCTAGCGCGATTGAGACTACAATGAAAAATCGTTCGTAGTTCATTGGATCTCCTTATCCTGTTCTTTCCCGGCGCGGCATCACCGCCGCCGGTCTCCAGTCGCAAAGCCGGCCTTCGCCATTCGCAGCTTGGGCGTCCCGGAATGTGCCACATCCTCCCAGCGGTAGAGCAGAAAATTGCGGTCCTTGCTGTTCATTGCCACCAGCAGACCGTGGGGAAACCGCGGTCCAAGCGCGGCGGAGGTGACCTCTATCCCATCGGTGGAATGGGCGCCGCCGGCGGCGATCTTCAACAACTCCGAGTGGTCGTGGGGTTTGCCCGGCGCTCCTTCGCGCCGGTAAATCCGATATTGGCTGCTGCCTTTGATCTGGTCCGTGCACACAATGTAGCCGGTTCGGGCGTCACGTTCGTAGATGGCGATGCCTTCGCGGTCGCCTGAAAAGCCGGTCTGCCCGAAGAGCGCCAACTCAAGCGGCGCGCCGGAATGGCTGGGGTCGGCATGATACTTGTGGATGCCACAGCGCTCGTCGGCGTAGTACACGTAACCGAGAGTGTCGTCCACGGCAACCGCTTCGATCTCGCCCGCGCCGCTGAAGTTCCCGAAACTGCGCACCCAGGCGGCGCGCACGCGGCCCTCGCCGTTGTCCTCCAGCCGGTACTGCTCCAGGTAGCCTTCACGCGGACCCGTCTTGGGCGCGACGATGGCGAACACCACGCCGTCACGCGGGCGCCGGTAAAGGGCAATGCCCATCGGCTCCGCGCCGGCGCCTGTGCGGCCCGCCAATACTCCGGTTTGTCCAAAGGCGGTGATGTCGGTGATGCCCGAGCCGTCCGCCGCGATACGAAACACCCGCAACCGCCGCTGCAGCCGTTCGGTGACCACCGCGATATCCACCGTGCCGCCACCCAGGCGCAACCCGTACTCGACATCCACGTTGTTCGGCCGGTCCAACTCGCCCGCCACCTGACGGATCGCACCGTCCAAGCCGAAAACTACCAGGGCGCCGCGTGGGGATTTTACCTTGTTTGTACCGAGGATCAGGCTGCGGGCGGGATCCGAGGGGTGAATCCAGATGGCAGGGTCGTCGGCGTCGTCCGCTACAGCGGCCGTAGCCAGAACGGCCCGGATCTCAACCGGCCCTTGCACGCGCGGTGCGGCCCATGCCACAAACAACGTACAGATGACGCACGTCCTTAGCACGTCATCGTCACCCCCGCGTTTGACGTATCATAGGCGCGACATGTTTGTCAAGTTCGAGTCTTGTCTCGCCAGGAACTTCGCACAGGGGACAGATGGGGCTTGCTTGAAGGGCCAAACGTCGGGGTGCGACGGGTCAGGCCGGCAAAGCTGAGATTCACAAGGCGGGTTTTAGCCTTCTGGGGGGTGGCTCTACGGGGGGTGACAGCGGCTGCGGCGTGGTTCGAGGAACAGGGGGTCGACCCCCGGCAGGAGGCTGAGGTCAGACTGGAAGGGCGGTCTTCAGAGAGCGGGGGGGGCGCCGGTGGGCGCGCGGGCCTGAGGGGCTGCACTTCCTTACGCACCGTGGGATGGACTCCCGCCGGCCCCGCCGCGAGCCCGGCCAAGGCTCCCGCCCAAATCAGCTTGCCGCCAAAGTACACGTTATGGCCGGTCTCGACCGGTCCCCGTACGCCGCCGGCAGGTTCCCCTCGGCGTTCTCTTCGTATCTCTGAAGTTAGTTCACCGGCACCGCGTGCGGGGCGGTCCCCCTGGACCGCGACCGGGGCCTCCGCCGGCCTCGCTCGCGTGCGCCGCGGCCGGACCGGGGGTCCGGCGCAGACGAGGGCGTCCGCCCCACAACGGTGAGCGCACTTGTGAGACAGCAAGCTAACGCCAAGGCCCAAGCGTCAAAGGCGGCCAAGCGGGCGCGTTACGTCCGCCTCGCGCCCGGCGGCTTCCGCCTTCCCGCCCAAGCGTTCAGAACTTCGGCACGCGGCGCAGGATGGCGGCGGTGTCGCCGCCCGCCGGCAGGGTCACGAAATGGACCGGCTTCCAGGTCTTGTCCAGCGCGCCGATGTAGCGGGCGCTGTCGCGGTCCACCCCCATCAGCACCAGCGTGTAGGACTGGTCCTTGTAGCGCAGGGCGCGGTACTGGAGCCCCGTGCCGGTGTCGGGACGCCAGTGGTCTTCGGAGGGAACGCCGAGCTTGCGCACGATCGAGTTGTAATCGTCGCTTCCGTCCAGTTGCAGCGCCAACTGCTCCATCCCGCGGTAACTCACCGGGCGGTTCATGACCACAACCAGAACAATCAGCGCCGAAATGGCGAGCGCCAGCGCGCCGCCGATCAGGCGGCCGATCTTGGCCTCGGCGCCGGGAGCGGGACCCTCCGCGCCGGAGCGCGGCGGCGCGTCCGGCGTCCGTCCGGCGCCGGCCGGCGCGCCCCCCATCCTGGGCATGGCCAGCAGCCGCCGGTCTCGCGGCCACACGGCTCCCGCCTTGTACTCCAGTTCCTTGCGCAGGCCCACGATGACCACCGGCGCGTCCACGCGGACCACCTCGCCCACCAGGCGCCGCGGGATCCAGACCTCCTGGCCCGTCTTGGCGTTGACGACGAGGATCTCCGACCAGGTGCCGCGCCCCATCCGCCATTCGTTGTGCTCGAAGTTCAGGATGGCGGGATAGAAAGAGAAACTCCGGTCCCCCAGGTTGTCGAGCGTGAGGCCGTCAGGGTCGGGCATTGCGCTGCACCAATATTAGCGCAGACGGAGCCGGGTGCATCCCGGTTACCCGCGGGCGGATACTGGAGAGTACGGCAAAGGAGGCACTCGAATGGCGGTTCGCGAACAGGATGCGCTAGAGTACCACTCGGCGCCGGCTCCGGGGAAGTTGGCGGTGGTGCCGACCAAGCCCTGCCGCACGCAGCGGGACCTGAGCCTCGCCTACACGCCCGGTGTGGCCGTTCCCTGCCGGGAGATCGAACGCGATCCCGCGCTGATCTACAAGTACACGGCCAAGGGGAATCTGGTGGCGGTGGTGACCAACGGCACGGCGGTGCTGGGGTTGGGCAACATCGGCGCGGCGGCCGGCAAGCCCGTCATGGAAGGCAAGGGCGTGCTGTTCAAGCGGTTCGCCGACATCGACGTCTTCGACCTCGAACTGGCGACCGAGGATCCCCGGGAGGTGATCCGCGTCTGCCAGTTGATCGAGCCCACCTTCGGTGGGATCAACCTGGAGGACATCAAGGCGCCCGAGTGCTTCGCCATAGAGGATGAACTCCAGCGGACGATGAAGATCCCGGTGTTTCACGACGACCAGCACGGCACCGCCATCATCACCGGGGCGGCCTTGCTGAACGCCCTGGAGCTGGCCGGGAAGAAGATCGATGAGGTGTCGATCGTCTTCAGCGGCGCCGGCGCGGCGGCGCTCTCCTGCGCGGCTCATTACCTGAGGCTGGGAGCGCGCCGCGACAACATCGTCATGAGCGACATCCATGGGGTTCTGTACCTCGGACGCACCGAGGGAATGAACGGCTACATGGAGCGGTTCGCGTCCGACACGAACGCCCGCACGCTGGCCGAAGCCCTGGTGGACGCCGACGTTTTCGTCGGCCTGTCGGCGGGCAATATCGTCACGCCGGACATGATCCGGCGCATGGCGCCCAACCCGATCATCTTTGCGCTGGCGAACCCCGACCCGGAAATCTCCTACGACGCCGCCACGGCCGCGCGTCCGGACGCCATTATGGCGACGGGACGGTCCGACTTTCCGAACCAGGTCAACAACGTTCTCGGCTTCCCCTTCATCTTCCGGGGCGCCCTGGACGTGCGCGCAACCGCGATCAACGAGCCGATGAAACTGGCCGCCACGCACGCCCTGGCGGCGCTGGCCAAAGAGGACGTTCCCGACGCCGTCCGGCGGGCCTACGGCGTGGAGTTCATGGAGTTCGGCCGGGACTACATCATTCCCAAGCCGTTCGATCAGCGCGCGCTCCTGTGGGTGGCTCCGGCCGTGGCCAGGGCCGCCATGGAATCCGGCGTGGCGCGGATGCCCGTGGACCTGGAACAGTACGAGGAGCAGTTGCGCAAGCGGCTGGGCAAGGCCGAGGAGGTCATGCGGGTCATGGTGCACAAGGCCCAGCGGGATCCCCGGCGGGTGGTCTTCCCGGAGGGCGAGGCTACCAGGATTCTCCGGGCATCCCAGATCCTGGTGGAGGAAGGGATCGCCCACCCGGTTCTGATCGGATGCGCGGAAACCATCCGAGCCACGGCGGAGGAACTGCATCTGGACCTGGACGGTGTCCGGATCGTGGAGCCCGCCCGCTTCCCGAGGCTTCAGGCGTACGCCGAGGAACTCTACCGGCTCCGCCACCGCAAGGGCGTCACCCGGAGGGAAGCCGCCGAGCTGATCCTGGACCACAACATCTTCGGCTCCATGATGGTCCACTTGGACGACGCCGACGCTCTGATCGGAGGACTGACGACGCACTATCCGGACACGATCCGGCCCGCCTTGCAGGTCCTGGCCGTGCGGCCGGGACTCCGCCACGTGTCGGGCCTGTACGTCCTGATCACGCGCCGGGGCGACATGTATTTCCTGGCCGATACCACGGTGAACATCGAGCCCAGCGCGGAGGACCTGGCCGAGATCGCGATCGTGGCGGCCGAAACGGCGCACCGCTTCGACGTCGAACCGCGCGTGGCGATGCTCTCCTTCTCCAATTTTGGAAGCACCCGCCACGCCCTGTCGGACAAGGTCCGCCGCGCCACGGAACTGGTGCGCGAGATGGCGCCCGGCCTGATGGTGGACGGGGAGATGCAGGCCGACACCGCGGTGGTGCCCGAAATCATCGACGAAACCTATCCCTTCAGCCGGCTGAAGGGCGGCGCCAACGTGCTGGTGTTCCCGAACCTGGAGGCGGGCAATATCGCCTACAAGCTGCTCATGCGCCTCGGCGGCTGCGAGGCGATCGGGCCGATCCTGATGGGGCTGTCCAAGCCGGTCCACGTGTTGCAGCGCGGCAGCGAGGTGAACGAGATCGTGAACATGGCGGCCATCGCGGTGGTGGACGCCATCGAGAGCGTGAAGCGCTAAACGCCTTCCGGCCGGCGGACTAGGCCCGCATCTGGCCCTTCCAGAAGGCCTCGAAGTCGAACATCGCCTCTTTGACAGGCACGCCGCGGACTTCGATCCGCGAGAGGTCAGCCGACCCCATCCCCACCGATTCAGCCAGCAGCATGATGTTCTCCGCGTACTGATGCGTCTCGCCGGGCGGTATCAACTGTTCCGGGGGATGGCCCTTGGGATCCTTGTAGACGCGGAAGGGAGCCTCGTTCCTCCCCGCGCGCGGGTTGTAACCCATGGTCGCGACGCCGACTGCGTCCGTGCACACGCAATTGCGCCCCACCAAGAGCAACTGGGGCTTGCACGGCTTGCTGCCCAGGCACCAGGGGCCCTCGCCGCCGACGCAGGACTCGATGCCGTCCAGAACCGCCAGATCGATGGGACGCGCGCCGCAGATGTCCGTGATGAGCCGCGGCAGGCGCCAGCCTTCATAGCGGTTCGACTTGGGATCGAGTTCCGCCGGCACGCCGGACGGCGGCTGAACCCTCCCGTAGTGGAACACGGTTTCGCGGGAGCCGTACAGCAAGGCGGGCGTGATGCCGAAGAGGTTTTTCATGGACATGGTGATGCCCATCTCTTCGTGGTTCTTCATCTTGCCCACGCTCACGAAGAAATCGCAGTCTTCGTAGGAGCGGTTCAGCGTGAAGGCGGAAAAGATCATCGGCGCGGTCCTGACCTGGAGCGTGGAGTAGCTCTTGCTCAGGCCGAGCCCGTTGGTGTCCTCGAACTCCACCACCGGAGCGGCATTTCTGATGGCGTTCACGTCCCAGCCGCCGCTCAGCAGCTTGTCCTCCAGCGGGATCCCTTCTCTTCGTCCGGCGCTCTCGAGGATCCGAACGCGCCGGGCGCCGAGTTTGCCGAATACGGCCGTGAGCGCGCCAACCACTCTGGGATGCACCCAGTGCGTCTGTCCGGCGGTGTACCCTTCGTAGCGGCCCCCGCCGGTCAGGTTCAGCTTCATGGCGACGGTCTTGTCGCGGACGAGCCCGCCGAGCCCGCCGATCTGATCGAACATCGTCTCGAAACGGGCGACGAGGTCTTCGTCGTAGCTGGGCACCTTAGCGACGGCTACAGGCGCCACCGGCGCCGCCGCGGCCGCCTGGGCTCTGCCGGCGGCGAGCACGCCTGCCGCCAGCCCTGAGACGGCGAGCCAATCCCGCCGTGAGAAGTTACCGGTCGTAGTTTGCATCGTATCCTCCTCGGCCTACCGGATATTATTGCTCCAACAGCACGCCTCCCCAAACCGCCAGTTCGCGAACCGCCAACTCCGTCCACTGGCCCGTCCTGTTGAGCGTAAGTTCCACGGCGGCGGCGCCCGGCTGGTGCAGCCACGCCCGCTTGAAAGACCCGTTCACGCGCAGGGTGATGGCCTCGGCCGGGAAGCCGGAGTAGTTGAGCAACTGAATCAGCACAGGACCGCTGGGACCGCCCGTGCCGGCGTAGACGAGCACCGACGGGACATTAAACGCCGAGACGCCCATCTGCTCGGTCGAAAGCAGGTCCAGCAGGTCCCGGGCCACCTCTTCCGGGTCAGGCGGATCGTCTCTGTAGACCACCACGCGTCCCTTCGCCAGCGGGAGTTCGACGTAGGGTTGATCCTTGGAAGCAACGCCCCAGGATGGGCCCGCCACTACCAATCCCCCCTGCCCGGCGAAGTTCCCGAGAAGGGCGCGCTCCTCGCTGGTGGGCGCAGAGAGGTCCGCCGCAAGCAGGGCCTGGAGGCCGGCCAGCGCCTCCCGGTCAAGCCGCGGACGGAGGATGACCCGGTATGGGATCTGCCGGCGGGCCGCAAGGTTCAGATACTCGTTGCTGGCATCCGGAGAGGGACCCGCGGGGTCCACGACGATCCCCAGCTTCCCGTAGGGTGTGAAGCTCCGCCACTCGGCGTGCTCGGCGGCGAACTTGAGGCAGGCCGCCAGGCGCTCCCACTTCGCCAGGGCTTCGGGCGCTTTCCGGAGCCACGCGGCACGCCACTGGTCGTCGGGTGCGATGATCCAGCGCCCCCCAGCCACGGCAGCCTCCGCGGCGCACCTGAGGAAGCCGGTCGCGGCGCCGTCCCGCGGCTCGGAGCTGATCCAGACCGGACGCCCGGGGGCCGCGGCTCGGAGATACCGGACCAGCCAGATGTTCGAATCGATCCATGAATCGGCGGAGGGGCCGGAACGGATGCCCATGTCGGCCAGGTTCCTGGCTCCCGGCCAGACCCCCTGCACAATCGCAACGGCTGAGCTTGAGGCGAACGCCTCTGCCGGCGTCCCGGCGACGGTGAGGACGAGGGCCGCGCTTCCGGCCGAACGAAGGGCGTTCGCCACTTGTGCCGTCAGCGCTGCCCCACCCTCCGGGCCGCCGTCTACCATCAGACCGTCGAGACCGGCCTCTATCGCCGGAGGAACGAAGCGCGCTGGGCTCGCGCCGGCGTAGACCAGCCCCAGCACGGCAATTCCTTTTTCGCGGGCGCGCCGGGCGTATGCGCCCACGAGCGCATGCTGTTTCTCTTCGACGGAGGGCTCGCCCCCCGAACTCCAGGTAACCAGCAGGCAGTTCACCGGCGAACCGGCCAGCAGATCGAGGGTCTCCGGTTCATACCAGCGGGCCAGCGCCTCGCGGACGGCAGAATCCTGCGGCAGCGTGCCGTCGAGCGTTCTCCGGGCCACCTCCAACGGGCCGCCCTGCCAGCGGATGGGGACCCAGGACTCAGGGCCTCCCGCCGGCGCCCCGAAGGCGGCGGAAAGAGCGATGCACCCGAGAGCCAAAGCTGGCCAGCGGCTGGCTCCGATCAAATCATCCTCCGGACGGCGGCTTCGCGCCGGCGCCGCGAGCCGCTGGAAGTTGCACGTTTCAGATGTACGCGATCACGTCGATTTCGACGAGCGAATCGCCCGGAATGCCGCCGGCCGCCGCTATGGTCGTGCGCACGGGCGGTTCCGCCCCGAAGCGTCCCTGGAACACCTCGTTCATCCCCTGGTAGTCCTTAAGATCATTCAGGTAAACATTGCACTTCAGGACTTTCTCCATGGATGAGCCTGCCAGTTCCAGGTTCTTCTGAACCTGGTCCAGCACGGTCTTGGTGTGAGCCTTGATGTCTCCCGGGTAGTGCGCGCCGACTCCCGCGATAAACACGAGGTTGCCGTACGAAACCACGCTGTTGAAAAGCGGCGGTTTGGCCGGAGGTCTGGCGCCGGCCGGCCGGTGAACCGTCTTGACCGGCTTGTCCTGCGCGGCGGCAGGCGCCACTGCGGCCACCGCGGCGGCGGCCGCCCCCCTCTTGAAAAACTTGCGGCGATTGGTCGTTGCTTTCATCTCCTGGGTCCTCCCGGTTTGAAGTCAGAACACGATCATGCCATAGATGAAACCGCCCGTGAGAACAGCCCTCCCGGGGGCCGCGCCGGCCGGCGGAAGGAGCGCTGATCCAGGCTATCGCCCGGTCGCGCGCGGCCGGGAAGAGCGACGCCGAACTGGCGGCGGCGCGTGATTTCCAGCGCCGCGCGCAATTCTACATCGACTATGTGGAGGCCGAGAATTCCATGGGCTTCCCCGCATCCGCGGAGGCTCTGCGCATATTGACCGACGCTCTGGATTTCGTGCGCAAGGGGCAACTCGTACTGCGGGGAGTCCCAGCCGGCCGGGAACGGCCTCTCTCGCCCGAGGCGCGGCTCCGGAACGCCGGAACGCCCCCGAACCGGCAGGGCAAGTGAGCGGCCGCGCCGCCGGACGGCGCGAGGCGGTTGACGTGGCCGGCGGGTTCCCGTAGGATGGCGGTAGTCCCTCTGGTTCCGATGTCCGCCGACATGCTGGACACAGCTCCGCCGCCGATCCCCGACAAGCTCTACTTCCGCGTCGGCGAAACGAGCCGTCTGGTGGGTGTCGCGCCATACGTGCTGCGGTTCTGGGAGACCGAGTTTCCGCTGCTGCACCCGAAGAAATCAGGGCGTGGCCACAGGCTGTATCGCCGCAGGGACGTCGAGCTGTTTCTACAGATCAAGCACTTACTTTACGAGAAGCGGTTCACCATTGAGGGCGCAAGGCAGGCTCTGAAGTCACGCTCCAAACCGTCTGCACGGCCGGCCGGGAAGGGCGCGAGCCAGGGCCGGTTGTTCCCAGAGGCGGCCGGAATGGCGGAAGTGCGCGCGGAACTGATGGAGATCCTGAAGCTGCTGAGGTAGGCGGAAGGGGGCTTCCCAGCCTTATTACGGCCCGCTTGCGCCGCCCCGGTCCGAGGGGTCTCCCGCACCGCCGGAGGCAGCCAACTTGGTCAGGAGCAGTTCGGCCGCCTTCTGGCCGGCGGCCTTCTTGGTGCGGGCCTCGGCCTGCATGACCCAGTCCGGCCCCAAAAGCACCTCCACGACGAAGGTCTTGGCATGCTCCGGTCCGGTCTCTCCGACCACCAGGTAGCGCGGCAGGGGAAGGCCGCGGGCCTGCGCCAGTTCCTGGAGCGCGCTCTTGAAGTTGGTCAGCGGGCCGTCGCCGGCTTCCGGCTCTGAGCGCAGGCCTCCCAGCACGTGCTTTGACACGAAGGTCCGCGCCGCATCCAGGCCTGCGTCCAGGTAGATGGCTCCAATGACCGCCTCCAGCGCGTCGGCCAGCAGGGCTTTCTTGGCGCGCCCTCCGGTGAGTTCCTCGCCTCTCCCCAGCAGAAGGTGCGCGCCGAGGTCCAGGGCGCGCGCCGCCTCCGCCAGGTGTACCGCGCTGACGTAATGCGCCTTGAGCTTGGAGAGGCGCCCTTCGGAGAGGTCCGGGTAACGGAGGAACAGGAGTTCGCTCACGAGCAGTCCGAGCACGGAGTCCCCGAGAAACTCCAGCAGTTCGTTGTGGGCCTGCGGCGATTCCCCGGCGGCGGACTTCTCGTAAGCGCAGGATTTATGGGTGAGGGCGCGGCGCAGGAGGCTGGGGTCGCGAAAGGAACACCCGATCGCGCGCTCGACGGCTTCCCGCTCCGCGCTCATTTTGATCCGGGAGGGAGTCCGTACGGCTACGGAGCCGGCGCCGCGCCCTTCTGCTTAAGCTGGACGGCGCGGTCCCGCTCGGCCTGCGCAATCTTCTTTACCTGCGGATTCAAGTCCGAGGCGGCCAGGACCTTGTCGAGCGTCGCGATGGCGTCGTCGTACTTGCCGGCGCGGTTGTAGGTCGCAGCCAGACGCACGTAGGTCGAGGGCTCAGGCTCGGTCGAAAGCGACAGCACGGTCTTGTACTCCTCGATGGCCTTGTCGTTCTGGTTGCGGGCCCAGGCGGCCATGGCGAAGGACTCGTGCGCCTGGGCGGCGAAGTCCTTCTTGGCCATCTCCCATTGCTCGTCGGTCAGGCCGGGATTGGGCTTGGGCGCGGTCTTGAGGATCTCCAGGGCCTTGTTGGCGTAGCCTTCAGCCACTTTCAGTTTCTCCTCACGGTCCAGGTCGTGCTCCCGGGTCCTCTGCGCGATCGCCCCGGCGAGCAACAGCATGGCCTGATAGTGCTCCTTGTCGGCTTCCAGGGCGCGCTCCGCGTAAACGATCATCCGGTCGGCGTCGCCCTTCTGCTGGTAGGACACGGCAGCAAAAAAGAGCGCCAGCGGTTTGAATTCGGAATCGGAGAATTTTTGAACCAGTTCATTGCTGGCCTTAATCCTGCTGTCCGGATCCTGCGCCTGGAGGATCGCCATGACCGCCTGGGCTTCCGGCTGCGACTTAACCTGCGGCTGCTTGGCAACCGGGGAGCCGGCGGGGGCGGCCTGGCCTCCGGCAGGCTGAGCCTGGCCCAAGGCCAGCCCGGCTGCGCAAGCCAGCACAATCGCCCCGCGGAAAACAAATCGGTAATTCATTGGGAACTCCTTATCCTAGGTATGGCACTCAACTTCTTTGACGCGCTGGGGCAAGCCCAGTTACTGTCTTCTAAACCCTTCCTTGAGTCCCTTGCTCGCGGCCTCTCGGACCGCGGCAGGCGCGCCCTCCACCCTCAGCACGGACTCATAGTGACTGGCGGCGCTCTCCGACTCACCCGCCAGATCGGCCAATCGCCCGAGGTAGAGGTGGCTGTAGGCCTCCGTCTGGGGATCGGGAGACGATTGTAACACCTTGAGGAACAGCTTTTCAGCGGTCTCGGGGTCTTTTTCCAGCGCTGCGATGCGGGCCAGTCCGTAGTAGGCCCTGGCCTCGATGGGGCGCTCCTGCGTTTCCGTCAGCAGGCCGAGTAACACTTCTTTGGCCTTCGGGTACTGCCGCCCGGCGTACAGCCGTTCGGCCTCGTCCAGCGCTTTTTCCGCCGCGGACGGCTGCGGTTCCACCCGCCTGGGCCCGGGCTTGGCCTTCCGGACGGGCCGCACGGAGGAAAACTCCACATTCTCAAGCCGGCGTTCCTCTTTACGGAAATCGATCGAGGAGATAAGTTCCGGATAGTACAGGCGAATGCCCGTGTCCTGGGCCTCGAAGCGCGCCAGTTGCTCGGCGAAGTGGGGGGTGAGGACAAAGCCCTCTCCCAGAGCCTGGTCGACCAGCGCCTGCTTTCGCGCAGGCGGGCCCGGCTGCAACCGGCTCTCCACGGCCTTGATGAGCGATTCGTTCGCCAGCATCAGGAAATCGTCTTTGAAAGCTTCGTCCAGGTACGGCGCGCCCAGCGCATAATCGCCGACCGCCTTCTTCGCCAGCAGCGCCTCGGAGTGGCGGGTGGCCAGGGGGTCGAGCAGAAAGTGCAGGTAGGCGTGCCGCACGTCGTCGGTCTGCGGTTCAGGCGAAGGAGTGACCACCACGAAAGACTCGTTGGCGTAGCTCCGGGTGTGGATCTGGTGCGGCGCCGCCAGCAGGTCCACGTAGACCTGGAAGCGCCAGCCCCGGATGCCGCCCGCCTCGGTGCGGAGATAGCCGCTGACCTGGGCCACCGCCTGCGTAACGGGGGCATGATAGCGCGCGATGACGGCGTCGATGTCGGGCTGGGCCTTCTTCCAGAGAGACTCGATGCCTGCCTCGCGGTAGAAGCGCGCGAGAAGCGGCTGGAAGCCATCGAGCGCGGCCACGTCGGGCGGCAGTTCGTTCCGCTTGAGGCGGAGAGTAAAAGCCGGAGGATCGCCCGCGATCAGGCCGAAGGAGATGTACTGGCTCAGCTCCGCAGTCCAATCCCGCTGCCGGTGGGATTCGAAGAACTCCTTCAACTCCGGGAGACACGGGATCTTCCTGGCCGCCAGTTCCCGGCGCACGGCCTCACGCAGGGGGTGGTTGGACGACGATTCGAGGTCCGCGTCGTAGCCGGCGGCATTGATGGCGGCCAAAACGGTGAAAAGAGCCGGGCTGGCGTCGAGTTGCCCCTGTTCCGCCGGGCGGCACGGCGCGGCGCAGAGGGCGAGCCCGATCACGGCCGTCAGAAAACGAACGGGCAAAATTGGTCCTGCACTCTCTAAACTATAGTGTAGCTCAGGGAGAGATCCATGCGGCTCGGAGCAGTCACCTACAACGTCCTCAAGGATTGGGACATCGAGAAGATCATCACGACGCTCGGCGATCTCGGGTACGAAGCCGTGGAACTCCGCACCACGCACAAGCACGGCGTCGAGCCCTCCATGGGTAAGGAGGACCGCCTGCGGGTGCGGAGGCGCTTCGAGGCCGGCAAGGTCCGCCTGCTGAGCTACGGCACGGTGTGCGAGTTTCATTCACCCGACGCCGGGGAGCGGGCCCGGCAGACGGCTCTGGCGAAGGACTTCGTGGTTCTGGCTCACGATACGGGCGCACTCGGGGTGAAGGTCCGGCCCAACGGGTTGCCCAAGGAGGTCCCGCGCGAGACCACCATCGCCAACATCGGCGCCTGCCTGCGCGAGGTGGCGGAGTTCGGCGCGGGATACGGCGTCGAAATCTGGATGGAGGTGCATGGCGCGGAGACGCAAATCCCGTCCGTGTCCGCCGCGATTCTGAAGGCCGCCGACCACCCGAACGCCGGGGCCTGCTGGAACAGCAACCCGACGGACGTAGTGAACGGCTCCGTGAAATCGAGCTTCGAGCTGTTGCGCCGGCACATCAAGAATGTCCACATCACGGAACTGGCCGATCCGAAGTACCCTTGGCGCGAGCTGTTCACGCTCCTCAAAAGCTCGGGCTACGACCGCTACACCCTGTGCGAGGTGCAGGAAAGCCCGGAACCCGAACGCTTCCTGCGGTACTACAAGGCGCTGTGGAACGAGTTAGTCCGCTGAAGGAGGGCGCTCCGAGCGGCGGCGTATTCGCCAGTTAGGCCAACCGGTACAGATCGTAATCTACAATGTGTAGGGATGGACGTCTACAGTGAGATTGTGCGGCTGCGGCGCGAAGGCCACAGATCCGCGCTGGCTACGATTGTCGCCTCCAGCGGATCCATTCCCGGCTATTTGGGGGCCAAGCTTCTGGTCCGCGAGGACGGATCGATCGCCGGCACGATCGGCGGCGGCTGCATCGAAGCCCAGGTCATCACCGCCGCCCGCGAGGTGCTCGAAACCGGGCGGGCCAGGCGCCTGACTTTTGACCTGAGCGGTCCGCAGATCGAGGAGAGCGGGCTGATCTGCGGCGGAGAAATGGAGGTTTTTCTGGAGCCGGTGTTCCCCCAGCCAGAGGCATTCATTTTCGGCGCGGGCCATATCTCCCGGAGTCTGTCCAAGATCGCCAGCCTGGCCGGGTTCGAAACCGTGATTGTCGACGACCGCGAGTCGTTCGCCAGCCGTGAGCGGTTCCCGGAAGCGGCCCGGATTCACACCGCTCCTTATGAGGAGATATTTCCGAAGCTCGGCATCAACGCGTTCAGCTATCTCCTCATCGCCACCAGGGGGCACAAGGACGACCTGCGGGTGCTCAGGCTGGCCGCCGCCGGGCCGGCCCGGTACGTTGCCATGATCGGCAGCCGGCGGAAAGTGGCGGAGATGGCCAGCCTGCTTGAGAAGGAAGGCCTCCCCGCAGCCGCGCTCGATCGCATCTACGCCCCGATGGGACTGGACATCGGAGCGGTCACGCCCGAGGAGATCGCCGTCTCGGTGGTGGCCGAAATGATCGCGGTTCGCAGAAACGCGGCCTCGGGCTGGCGGGCGCTGTCCATGTCGGTGTCCAAAGGTGGAAGGCAGTCGGGGCCCCCGGGATGAGCATTGCCGGCATCATCCTGGCCGCGGGCGGGTCCCGCCGGATGGGGACGCCCAAGCCCTTACTGGAACTGAACGGGGAGACCTTCCTGGACCGGCTGATTCTGACGCTGGGAGCCACCTGCGCTCCCGTGATCGTCGTCCTGGGCTGCGGCGCGCCGGCCATCCGGGCTGGGTTGCGGCATGCGGACCTCGCCACAATCCTTGTGAACCCCGACTATTCGCGCGGCCAGTTGAGTTCCCTGCAATGCGGGATGGAAGCAATCCCGCCCTCGGCCGAAGGGGTGATGTTCACCCCCGTGGACCAACCCGCCGTGCGGCCCTCGACGGTCGCGCACCTGGCGCGGGCGTTCCAGCGACGCGCGCCGGAGCAGTTGCTCGTGGTGCCGCGCTGCCAGGGCCGGCACGGCCATCCCGTGTGCGCGGCGCGGGAACTGATCTCTGAATTCCTCGCCCTCCCCCCGGAGTCCCAGGCGCGCGAAGTGGTCCGGCGTCACAGGGACCATACCCTTTACCTCGACGTCGACGACGCCGGAACCATCCTGGACGTAGACGATCCGGAGTCGTACCAGCGTCTCAGGAACGCGGAGTCCTGAAGCCCGGCAGCGTTTTCCAATCCAAGAAAGGCCCTGAAGCGGGGGAGGGAGGGGTGAACTGAGCTTCCGGAGTGAGGCAGCCAGTCCGGGGAGTTGCCGCCGTTCATCATGCTCCATATGCAGGCGCATATCCTGGCAGGTTACCCGCGCCGCCGGCGCCCTGTGCCCGTCTCGGACTCCTTCCTCCTTCGCCGGTCTCGGGATCACCTTGGGCTGGAAACCGCCCCCGTTTCAGAATCATCTTGCGTTGGGCAACTTCGCAGAATCCTTAAGGCTGGTTTGCGTGTTATACTGGCGCCGGTTGCAGTGTTGTAGCTGGAAACCTCGATGATATGCCGGGCAGCATGTCAGGACGAGGAATGCCGAGCACGAACTCACTGATGGGGAGGAGTGTCCCATGGGGAAACGAACATCACCAGGGGATCGCCGCGACGATTTAAGCCGGCGGCGTTTTGTCAACACGGTGGCCGTGGGGGCCACTGAGGCGGCTGTCCTTACGGTTCCCGGCAAGGCCGGAGCGCAACTGGCCCCGCCGCCCCCTACGGACGCCGAGTCCGTCACCGTAGTGCTGAACGTCAACGGCCGCGACCACGTTCTGAGAGTCGAACCAAGATGGACCCTGTTGCAGGTGTTGCGCGATCATCTGGGTCTCACCGGCACCAAGCAGGGCTGTGAACGCGGAGAATGCGGCGCCTGCACCGTGCTGATCGGCGGCGTGGCGCGCTACTCCTGCATGACCCTGGCCGTTGAGGCGGCCGGCGCTCAGATCACGACCATCGAGGGCTTGATGCGCGGCGAAGAATTGGGCCCCGTGCAGCAGGCTTTCCTGGAGGAGGACGCGTTACAGTGCGGCTACTGCACTCCCGGACAGATAGTGAACGCCGAAGGTTTGCTGCGCAGGACGCCGGCGCCGTCACTGGACCAGATCCGCGAGGGCGTCAGCGGCAATCTGTGCCGTTGCGGAGCCTACGCGCACATCTTCCGGGCCGTCGGGCGGGCTGCGCAGCTTAGAAAGGAGGGGAGGTGAGCCATGGCTGAAACGACACCCAAACCCTGGGGCGAGACCACGGTGGTCGGAAAGCCGCTGCCGAGGGTGGACGCTTATGAGCGCGTCAGCGGAACGGCCGTGTACACGCTGGACCTGCTGCTGCCCGACATGCTGCACGCGGCGACGCTGCGCTGTCCTCACCCGCACGCACGCGTCAAGAAGGTGGATTTTGCCAAGGCGCTGAAGATGCCGGGGGTCCGCGCCGTCTTGAGCGACGCCGATCCGGAGGCCAATATTCCCTGGCACTCGGGACCGGGCGGCAAGCCGGCGAGCCGGCTGTTCGATTCGCACTGCCGGCACGAGGGGGAGGAAGTCGCCGTGGTGGCCGCCGAGAGCCCGCAGCAGGCCTGGGACGCGGTGCGCGCCATCCAGGTGGAATACGAGACGTTGCCCTTCGTCGTCAGCATGGAGGAGGCGCTGAAGCCTGGGGCTCCCGCCGTCCAGGAGGGCGGAAATCTGGGCTCCAAGCCGAACGTGTACAGCCGGGGCGATGTGGACAAGGGCTTCGCCGAAGCCGATGCCTTGATCGAGGAAACTTTCACGACTTCCTGTGAGATCCAGTCTCCCATGGAGACCTTTGTGTCGGTGGCGCGCTGGGACGGCGACAACCTCATGGTCTGGGACTCCAGCCAGGGGCCCTTCGCCGTGCAGAGCGGACTGGCCAGGCTGCTCGACATGCCGCTGAACAAAGTGCGGGTGATCTCGCAGTTTATGGGGGGCGGGTTCGGCAGCAAACTGGACCTGAGCAAGCACACCGTCATAGCCGCGCTGCTGGCGAGGAAGACCGCCCGGCCGGTGAAACTGGCCCTGAGCCGGGAGGAGTCGTTCTTGTGTGTCGGCAACCGTCCCGCCCACACCATGACCCTGAAAGCCGGAGTGAAGAAGGACGGCACGCTGACCGCGCTCCAGTTGACCGGAACCGGAGAGGTGGGAGCCTACCCGGGGAGCACCACGGTCGGCGGACAGGTCATGGAACTCTATAGCTGCCCCAACGTCCGGACTGAAGAGACGTCGGCGCTCATCAACGCGGGACAGAACCGGCCCATGCGGGCGCCCGGGTACGTTCAGTGCTCCTGGGCCCTGGAGCAGGTCCTCGACGCGCTCGCCGAGAAGATCGGAATGGACCCGGTGGACCTGCGCATCAAGAATTTCATCGCCGTCCACCAGGCCCAGAAAGGCCTGCCCTACACTTCCGCCGGGTTGCGGGAGTGCCTGATGGAAGGGGCCAAGGCTTTCGGCTGGAAGGAAGCCCGCGCCCGGGCCAGGGGGAACGGAACGTGGCTCCGGGGCGTGGGTGTGGCCGGCTGTTTGTGGGGCTATGCGGGCGGTCCTCCTTCGACTGTAATTGTCGGTCTTAACGCGGATGGCAGCGTGATCCTGAACATGGGCGCGGCGGATATCGGCACCGGCACCAAAACGGTCATGGCCATGATCGTTGCCGAAGAGTTGGGCGTGCCGCTCGACCGGATACGCATCGAACACGCGGATACCGGAACCACGCTGTATTCCGCCCCCAGCGGCGGCAGCAAGACCGTGCCTTCCGATTCGCCGGCCGTACGCGCGGCGGCGCTGGATCTGAAATCCAAGCTGCTGGAACTGGCGGCTGAGCAGCTAAAGACGCCGGTGGAGAGCCTGGAGTTGAGAGGCGGGGAGATTTCGGCTCGAGGCGGTTCGCAGAAGGTGGCCATCGGCAACCTGGCCGCCTTGCGGCAGCAGCAGGCACTGGTGGGCGTGGGAAAACGCGCCCCTAATCCCACGGGCAAAACGGCCAGGCCGTTCGCGGCGCATTTTGCCGAGGTTGAAGTAAACCGCTATACGGGCGAAATACGCGTGCTGCGGATGGTGGCGGCGCAGGACAGCGGCCGGGTACTGAACCTGCTCACCTACCGCAACCAGGTTTTCGGCGGCCTGACCATGGGGATCGGCTTCGCCCTAACCGAGAGGCGGGTCATGGACCAGCCTACCGGCAAGATGGCCAACGCCAACTGGCACGACTACAAGATTCCGACGGCCATGGATGTCCCGGCGGAACTGACGTGCGTTCCAGTTGACATGCACGACCACGAATGGAACAACACCAGCACAAAAGGTATCGGGGAGCCGGCCACCATCCCCGCCGCGGCGGCGATTGCCAATGCTTTTTACCACGCTACGGGCGTGCGGGCCAGATCGGCGCCGATGACGCCTTCCGCCGTCATCGGCCTTCTTTCTCAGGGAAAGGTCAAGGGGTAAGCCATGCTGAGAGCGTTCGCATATCAGAAGCCGGCGTCGGTCAAGGCGGCAGCCCAGGCCGCCGCGCGTCCCGGCGCCCACATCCTGGCGGGAGGCACCGATCTGCTGGGCTGCCTGCGTGACGGAGTATTCACGGCGGATTCGGTAGTGAGTCTCAGCGGCCTGCCGGCGCTCAAGGGTATCAGCGCCAACCCGCGAGGCGGTTTGCGGATCGGGGCGCTTACCACCCTGGCCGACGTCGCCGGCGACGCGCGGGTTCAGGAGTCCTACCCGGTTCTGGCCCAGGCCGCCGCTTCGGCCGCCAGCCCGCAGTTGCGGAACCAGGGGACCATCGGCGGTAATCTCTGCCAGAGGCCGCGGTGCTGGTATTACCGCGGCGATTTCCATTGCCTGCGCAAAGGCGGAGATACCTGCTTCGCCGTGGGAGGCGAGAACGAGTACCACTGCATCTTCGGCGGGGCGCCCTGCTTCATCGTTCACCCCTCGGACACGGCGCCTGCCTTGCTGGCGCTGGACGCCCGCCTGAGCATCACGGGACCCAGAGGCTCGCGGACCATCCCGCTTAGCTCTTTCTTCGTACTCCCGGAAAAGAACGTCAGAGCGGAGAACATCCTGGCAGCCGGCGAGGTAATCACCGAGATCCTGTTGGGGCCGCCGCAGACCGGGGCTCGCAGTCTGTACCGCAAGGTCCGGGACCGCGGCGCGTTCGATTTCGCGCTGGCGGGCGCCGCCGTTGTGGTGGTGATGTCAGACGGCAAGGTGAGCGCGGCGCGCATAGTGTTGAGCGGCGTGGCGCCGGCGCCGTGGCGGGTGCCGGAAGCCGAGAATCTTCTGGCCGGCAGGCCGCTCGACGCCGGCGCAATCTCACAAGCCGCCGCGGCCGCGGTGAAAGGCGCCTTCCCGCTCTCGAAGAACGAGTATAAGATAGCACTCGTCAGGGGCATACTGGAGGAGACGCTGGCTTCGCTGGCCTGAGGCAGGCGGAACGTCATCGGGAGCTGTTCACGCTCCTCAAAAGCTCGGGCTACGGCCGCTGCACCCTGTGCGAGGCGCAGGAAAGCGCGGAACCGGAACGCTTCCTGCGGTACTACAAGGCGCTGTGGAGCGAGTTGGCCCGCTGAGCCGGGTTGGGTATAATCGGCGCGATGGCCGCCCGGCTGCTGCACCTGCACACCTACTTCCTGTTCCCTTTCTCCATTGACAAAGAGACGGTGTTGGAGGAGCACGGCAAGGTGTGGCCGCCGAGCCGGCGATGGATCGACGGACTCGACGACTGGCTGGCATGGCACAAGGACGACCCTCGCTCCAACAGCCTGAGGGCGCTGGGGCGGTGGAAGCGGGCGGCCTACAGCCGCTTCGACGCCGACTCGCCGGCCTACCAGGACATGGTCTTTTTCCACCCCGTGGTGCGCCGGGTTTTCTTCGACACGACCGATGAATCCGGCGGAGCGGGCGGCCACGAAGCGCTGCTTCGCTGCTACGAGATCCCGATTCCCCAGGATGCCAGGCTGTGGCTGGAGGCCTCCGACCTCAAGGGACGCGGGGCCAAAGTCGAGGTCACCGACCTGCGGCTCTTCCTGTTCGCCAACGGGATGGGGATTCTTTCGATCGGGGTGGAAGCTTTCAACCTGACAGCGGCGCAGGGTCTGTGGATCAATGAGACGCTGCGCAAGGTCTATCCCTCCAGCGCCCGGCAGGTGCGGGAGGGACGTTTTCCCAACCGGATCGCACTGACGCTGGAACGGGCCGGAGCCGCGGCGCCGCTGGTCGAAGAGGCGTTCGAGCGGGCCGAGATGACCGGAATGCTTCCGCCGCTGTCCCGGACGATCACCGATCTCCTGTATTTCACCGACTACAGCCGCCAGGAGTACGAGCCGGTGTTGGACGAGCGCATGATCGTCTACACCTACTTCGGGCTGGACCCCACGGGTCTACCCGAGGGCTTTCTTCAGTCCGAGGATTACCAGGTGCTGCTGAGCCGCTTCCTGTACGTGGACCGCGCCGCCGAGGGTTACCGTTACGAACCGGAATTCACGCGGCAGCAGATGGAGCGGCAACTCTACCGGCGATGGGCGCACCAGGGCACTTATTACGGCTTCACCAGTTACAGCAACATCACGGCAACCGTGGGCGCCTTCGATTGCGACGAACACCAGTTGCACGAGGGTTTCCTGATCCACCGCATGTTCAGCACGCGGTACTACCTGATGGCGCTGGTGGCGCTGTTCTACCGCGCGGCTCTGCTCGATTTCTCCGAGCGTACGGCGATGGTCTCCAAGCAGCTCTACCTGGACCAGGAGGACAACCGCTTCGCTCTGGAGAACATCCGGCTGGCCAGCGACCTGCGCGGCGACTTCCTGCATTTCTCCAACTACTGGTACTTTTACGAACTGGCCAACAAGGACGAGGAGAACGAACACTTCGCCATGCAGTGCCGCGAGTACCGGATCCAGAGCATGAAGGGGGAAATTGAAGAGGAGATCGAAAAACTGAACGCTTCGCTGCACAACTTCTATCAGTTCCGGAACACGGAGGCGGTCAACCGGCTGACGGTCTTGAGCCTGCTGCTGGGCGCCGGGGCGGTGGTCACCGGCTTCTTCGGGATGAACTTCGGACGCGACTTCGCGCGCTTCTTCTTCGAACCGGACAAGTCCGCGCTGCCGGCCCACTATGCCGCGCTGATCTTCGTGGTGTTGATGGCTTTCGGCACCATCGGCTTCGGCCTGTTTGTGGTGGCCAGGAACTGGTCCGACTACTGGGAGACTCTGGCGACCCAGCGAACCGCAAGCAGGGGGAAGGAATCCGCCAGCCTGCGCAAAGGACTACCCCCGCGCAGGTAGACGGCGCGGCAATGGGGGTTTGTCACCCCGCTTTCTGGTGCATCGGACACCCCGTCTCGGAAAAGCTGCAGTTGTCATGTTCGAACTGGATGGTGGTGTGCTCGAGGTGGAAACGGCGCAGCAGTTCTGCGTTGATGCGCCCCAGAATAGTCTCGCTTTCCGAGGGAGGCACGTCCGCGATGCGCACATGGCAGCTCAGGGCGTGGGTGTGGGAGGACAGGCTCCAGACGTGCAGGTCGTGGACGTCCAGGACGCCCTCGACACCCCGTATGGCGCCGGCTACCGAGGGCAGGTCCATGCCGCCGGGCAATCCCTCGAGCAGTATGTTCAAAGCCTCCCGGATGACGTCCCAGGCGGTCCAGACGATCAGGGCGCCGATCAGGATCGAAAGAAGCGGATCCACCCGCTGCCAGCCCGTGAACCGGATCAGGACCGAGCCGAAGAGGATTCCCACCGAGCCGAGGGCGTCGCCCAGCATGTGCAGGTACGCGCTGCGGATGTTGAGGTCCCGCCGTTGATCGTGCCGCATGGCCCACATGATCGCCAGGTTGAGAACCAGGCCCAGCCCGGCCACCACGAACATGGCCGTTTCGTTCACGCTGCGCGGAGCGAGCAGCCTGCGGTAGCTCTCCCAGAAGATGAAACCGGCCAGCAGCAGCAGAGCGAGGGCGTTGACGAAGGCGGTCAGGACGCCGGCGCGGTGATACCCATAGGTCCGCACGTCGTCGGCCGGCTTGGCCTGCCAGTAGCAGCCAAGCCAGGCCAGGAGCAGGGCCAGGGCATCGGTGAAGTTATGTCCGGCGTCCGAGAGCAGCGCGAGGCTGCCTGCCTGTATGCCGGTCAGGGCCTCGACGGCTACGAACGCCACGGTGGCCGCAAGCGACCACTTCAGGACTCGAATGGTTCCAGGTTGGCGGGCGTGGTCGTGCAACCGAGGCCTCTATCTACTATTTTACAGGCGTATGGCCCTGCCCCGGACCGTATGCACGGGCCGCTGGAGTGCGGCCGCGGCGCCAGACCGTCAACTTGACGGATTCGAGCAGCTCCTTCCCGGACCAGCCCGCGCAGCCATCCGCGCTGCAATGCCGCGCCTTGCGCGGGGCGCGTTCGCCCCGATCCTGCTTCTTTTTCTCGACGGCGTTGTCGCGGGCTGCGGCCGCCGCGGGGTTCCGGTTATACCCGCCACGCTATGATAGCGGTTTGCCATGACGGTGGAACGGGCACAGGCTGACACGGGGCTGGTGAAGGGATTGGGGTTGTTCGACGCCACCACCATTGTGATGGGGTCGATGATCGGCTCGGGCATCTTCATCGTCTCGGCGGACATCGCCCGGCAGGTGCAGAGCCCGGGGCTGTTGATCCTGACCTGGGTGGCCACGGCGGTGCTGACGGTTCTCGCCGCGCTCAGCTACGGCGAGCTGGCGGCGATGATGCCCGAAGCCGGCGGGCAGTACGTCTACCTGCGGGAGGCCTTTGGGCCCCTCAGCGGTTTTCTCTACGGCTGGACGCTGTTCCTGGTCATTCAGAGCGGCACCATAGCGGCTGTAGCCGTGGCCTTCGCCAAGTACACCGGGGAGTTTCTTCCGGCCATCGCTTCGGACCGGTAT
This sequence comes from Bryobacterales bacterium, assembly GCA_020851555.1. Lineage (GTDB taxonomy): Bacteria > Acidobacteriota > Terriglobia > Bryobacterales > Bryobacteraceae > DTKY01. The sequence goes on from JADZCM010000001.1 coordinate 156,885, forward strand.
CTGCTTCGCCTCGGACCGGCCGGGGTAAGCACGCAGCAGGCGCTGGCGATGCTGGTGCTGATCCTGTTGACGTGGGTGAACACACGCGGAGTGAAGACCGGCGCCGGAGTCCAGAACCTGTTCACGGCGGTCAAGATCGCCGGGCTTCTGGGGTTGGTCGGCTTCGGGCTCGCGGCCGGAAACGCGGCGGGCGCGGCGGCGGGCAACTTCAGCGGCTTCTGGCGGAATCCGGACTGGACGTTCGCCACGATCCGTATCGTGGGCGTCGCGATGGTCGGCGCGCTGTTCTCATCCGACGCCTGGAACAACGTCACGTTCGTGGCGGGGGAGGTACGCAAGCCCAGGCGGAACGTACCTCTCGCGCTGGGTCTGGGAGTGGGAGTTGTTTCGGTGATCTACCTCGCGTCGAACCTGGTCTACCTGCGCCTGCTGCCTCTCGCGGCGATCCAGAACGCGGCGGAGGACCGGGTGGCCACGGCCGCGGCGGCGAACATCTTTGGTCCGGTGGCGGTTCAGATCATGGCGGCTGCCATCATGATCTCGACATTCGGCTGCATCAACGGCATGGCTCTGGCGGGAGCGCGGGTGTACTATGCCATGGCGCTGGACGGACTCTTCTTCAGGCCGGCCGGGAAACTGGACCCGGTTCACCGCACCCCCGCCGTCTCCCTTGGGGTGCAGTGCGCGTGGGCTTGCCTTCTGACACTCACCGGGACCTACAGCAACCTGCTCGATTACGTGATCTTCGCGGTGCTCCTCTTTTATATGATGACCATTGCGGGTCTGTTCGTTCTGCGCCGGCGCCGCCCGGATGCGGCGAGGCCCTACCGGGCTTTGGGCTATCCTTATCTGCCGGGCCTGTACATCGTTCTGGCGGGGTTGATTGAGGTCCTGCTCCTGATCTATAAGCCGGTTTACACGTGGCCGGGGCTGGGCATCGTACTTCTTGGCGTGCCGGTCTACTATCTTTGGAAAAAGAAGGAAAACGCATGAGTCTTCTCGCCACCAAGCCTCTGAGCCGCATCATCGCCGAATCCGAGGGCGGCGCCCACTCGCTGAAGCGCACGCTTGGCCCGATGAGCCTGGTGGCCCTGGGAATCGGCGCCATCATCGGCGCGGGGCTGTTCTCGCTGACGGGAATCGCGGCCGCCGAAAACGCCGGCCCGGCCATCGCCCTGTCCTTTCTAATAGCTGCCATCGGATGCGCTTTCGCCGGGCTTTGTTACAGCGAATTCTCGACCATGATTCCGATCGCCGGCAGCGCCTACACCTACGCGTACGCGACCATGGGCGAATTCCTGGCCTGGGTTATCGGCTGGGACCTGGTGCTGGAGTACGCGGTGGGCGCGGCGACCGTCTCCATAAGCTGGTCGGCTTACGTGGTGAGCCTGCTGCACGACTGGGGCATCAACCTCCCGCCCTACCTGGTGGCCTCGCCCTGGCAGCCTGTCCAGTTGCCCAACGGAGAACTGGTTCACGGGCTGGTGAACCTCCCGGCCGTGTTCATCATCTGCGTGATCTCGATCCTGCTGATGATCGGCATTCGGGAATCCGCCAGCGTGAACGCGGTGGTCGTCGTGATTAAAGTGGCGGTGGTGCTGGTGTTCATCGGGGTCGGGATCTGGTTCGTCAAGGGCTCCAACTACGTTCCCTTCATCCCGGAGAACACGGGCCGGTTCGGGGAGTTCGGCTGGAGCGGGGTGCTGCGGGCCGCGGGCGTGATCTTCTTCGCCTACATCGGATTCGATGCCGTCTCGACGGCGGCTCAGGAGGCGCAGGAACCGCAGAAGAACATGCCGATCGGGATCATCGGGTCGCTGATCGTCTGCACCATCCTGTACGTGGCGTTCGCCGTGGTGCTGACCGGTCTGGCGAACTACAAAGAGTTCAAGGGGATGGCGGCGCCGGTGGCGGTAGCCATCGCCTACACGCCGTACCTGTGGCTTCAGCCGTTGATCAAGCTGGCCATCATCGCCGGGTTCACCTCGGTGATCCTGGTGATGCTGCTCGGCCAGTCACGGGTCTTTTTCTCCATGTCGCGGGACGGGCTTCTCCCGGCCATCTTCTCGGATATCCACCCGAAGTTCCGCACCCCGTGGCGCTCGAATATCCTGTTCATGGTCTTCGTGAGCCTGTTCTCGGCCTTCGCGCCCATTTCGGTTGTGGGCCACATGACGAGTATCGGCACGCTGCTGGCCTTCGTCATCGTCTGCGCGGGGATCCTGGTCATGCGCCGGACACAGCCTGATGCGCCGCGTCCGTTCCGTACACCGTGGGTCCCGGTGGTGCCCGTGCTGGGTATCCTGGTGAACTTCGCCATGATGTACGGGTTGGGGTGGGAAAACTGGGCCCGGCTGGTGGGTTGGCTGATCATCGGGCTGTGTATCTATTTTAGTTACAGCCGCCACCACAGCCGCCTGCACAGGAGCCACGCGGCGCCTAACGTAAGAAGTTGATCATCGCCGTGATCATCAGGGCGTTGGCAAAGTCGATCAAAAACGCCCCGACCAGTGGGACCACGATGAAGGCCTGCGGCGCCGGGCCGTACTTCTTGACCAGCACGTCCATACACGCCAGTGAGTTGGCCGTGGTTCCCAGCATGAAGCCGCAGAAGCCGCCCGCCATCACCGCCGACTCGTAGTCCCGTCCCATCACGCGGAAAGAAAGCGTCAGGCAAAGAACCCAGACCAGGGCCACCTGCGCCGCCAGGATCGCCACCATCGGAAGAGCAAGGTGCGCCAGTTCCCACAGGCGCAGCGTGAGCAGCGCCATCACGATGAACAGATTCAGCGAGATGTCCCCCAGCGCCTCCAGATGGCGCTGCGAGAGCTTCAGCACAAGGAAGCGGTCGTCCAGGTTGCGCAGCACGCCGGCGGCGATCATCGCTCCGACATAAGACGGGAGTGTCAGATTCAGCCTCTCAAAGCCCGCGCTCAGCAGCGTTCCGAGGCCCATGGCGATACACACTCCGGCCACGCTCCTCAGCAGGCTTGACTGATCGTCCCCGCGCCGCTCCCCCGTCTCGTGCGGCCCGGCCGGCCCGCCGGCGTGCGCCTGCAGGCGGTGCCTGCGGATCAGCCATCCCCCGATGTACCCGCCCAGCAAGCCGCCGCTGGTGATGCCGAATGTCGCCGAGGCGATGCCGAGCACGGGTGCGCCGGCGATTCCCAGGCTCTCGAAAGTGCCGCCGAAGGCAAGCGCCGTCGCAGGGCCTCCCGTGAGCGCCACCGAACCCGTGATGATCCCGATGAACGGGTGCAGCCCGAAAAGGCGCGCCAGCGCGATGCCCAGCAAGTTCTGTAGCACCGCGGCAAAGACGGCCAGTGAGAAGAAGCGGAGAACCTGCGACCCGCCCCGGCCCAACGTGCGCAGGCTGACGCTCATGCCCACCGTGGTGAAGAAGGCGACCATGAGGATGTCGCGCAGAACCATGTCGGTCTCCAGGTTCAGGAAGCGGTCGCGCAAGGTCAGCGTCAACAGCGCGTAGACCATGCCGGCTGCCACGGGAGCGGGGATGTTCAGCCGGTCGAGGAGGCGGAACCGGCCCTTCAGCCATCCCCCCAACAGGACGCCGAGGGCGGCCAACGCCAGCACCTGAACGGCGTTCAGTTTGAGGAGCGGAACCGGCACCTGAGGATTCTACCGCACTCGTTGGCCGCACCAGGTCTATCAACCGGTGATGAAATCAGGGCGTGCGGCGTGCGGCCCTGACGTTTGGGGCCGGCGGCGAGTACGTGCCCGCTGCGTACCCCACTATTGCGGCGGCGTATACTCTGGTTTTGCCCCGGCTTGGCCATGCCCAGGCGGCCCGCCGGCTGAAAGAGGTCATGGAAAGCGTCATAGCCGTGAATCCCGAGCCGGCGGCCATTCGGCCGCGGCTCGTGCGGCGAGCCTTCCGGAACTGCATGTTACTCTGTGCGACGCGATGCGCGTGAAAGGATGGAGGCCACGCTGAAGCCGCGGCTGTTCGCGCCCACCGTAGTCCTGAGCGCGTTCCTGCTCTTCCTGGCCCAGCCCGTGGCCGGCAAGGTGCTGCTGCCGTGGTTCGGCGGGTCGGCCGGGGTGTGGGCCACCTGCCTGGTTTTTTTCCAGGGCCAGTTGCTGCTTGGCTACCTCTACAGCCACTGGCTGGTGAGCGGACTGCGGCCGAAGGCCCAGGCGCTATCGCACGCCGCAGTGCTGGCCACGAGCGTCCTGCTGCTGAGGTTCGCGGCGAACGGAGGCCGGCGCCCGGCGGGGGATGGCGATCCCACGCTGCCCATCCTGGGCACGCTGGCGGTGATGCTGGGCCTGCCGTACCTGGCGCTCGCCACCTCGACCCCCCTGGTCCAGACATGGTACGCACGCAGCCGCGGCTCGGCGATGCCCTACCGTCTGTACGCATTTTCCAACGCCGGTTCGCTGGCGGCCCTGCTGTGCTACCCGGTGCTCGTCGAGCCGTACCTGAGCCTGCGTTCGCAGACGATGGCGTGGTCGGCGGGCTATGTGGTCTATGCGGTGCTGGCGGGGGCGCTGGCCTTGGCAGGTTACGGCCAGCGGGCGGCGGTGAGTCCCGGCTTGCGAACTGCCGAGTCCCCGGCGACGCCTCCGGGATGGGGGAGAAGGCTGCTGTGGGTGGCGCTGGCCGGGTGCGCCTCGGCCCTGCTTCTGGCCTCTACGAACCTCCTCACCGAGGATGTCGCCCCGGTTCCTTTTCTCTGGATTCTGCCGTTGGGGCTCTACCTTGCCAGCTTCATCCTGTGCTTCGCGCATGGTCCCTGGTACAGCAGCCGCCTGTTCGGCTGGCTGGTGACGCCGGCGCTTTTCGGGCTGGCGTTCGTCATGATCTACTCGCGCAGCGGGGCGAACCTGGTGTTAACCGCCACCCTGTTATGCGGCGGACTGTTCGTCTGCTGCATGTTCTGTCACGGGGAGCTGGCCAAACTGCGGCCCGAACCCGCCTTCCTGACCCGCTTCTACCTGATGGTGGCGCTGGGAGGCGCGCTGGGAGGCGCGCTGGCCGCCCTGGCCGCTCCGCATCTGTTCGTCGAGTACTTCGAGTTCCCGATCACCCTGGCGCTCTGCGCGTGCCTGGCGTGGACGCTCACGCCCAGAAGCACGGCCTCCCTGATCCGGCTGGGACTCACGCTGGCTCTGGTGGGCTACGTATCGGAACTGGCGTACTTGCCGATGCAGCAAGCCAGAGTGGCGGCGCGCAACTTCTACGGGACCCTGAAGGTCATCGACTCCGGCGAGGGGCCCGCGGCCGTGCGCACCCTGCTCCACGGGGGCATCAGCCACGGTTCACAATGGCTCGCCCCGGACAAGCGGCGGCTCGGCACGGCCTACTACGGACCGGCATCCGGCGGCGCGTTGGCGATCCGGCACTTGAACGGCGGCGCAAGGCGCGTCGGCGTCGTGGGACTTGGCCCGGGCACGATGGCCGCCTACGGCAGGGCGGGCGATTACTACCGGTTCTATGAACTCAACCCGCTCGTGATCCGGATGGCCGAGACGCAGTTCACCTATCTTACGGACTGTCCCGCCACGGTGGAAGTGGTGGAGGGCGACGCACGGCTTTCGCTCGAGCGCGAAGCCGGCCAGCGGTTCGACGTCCTGGCCATAGACGCTTTCTCGGGGGATTCCATCCCGGTTCACCTGCTCACCCGGGAGGCATTCGAGATCTATCTGCGCCACCTGCGGCCGGAAGGCGTCCTGGCGATCCATGTTTCCAACCGCTTCCTGGATTTCACGGAGGTCGTGGCGGCGATCGCCTCCAGCCTGGGGCGCGAGTCGCTGGCGGTCTTAAGCCCGGGCAGCGCCCAAGACCGGACTCTGGCTGCCACCTGGGTCCTGGCCAGCGCCAACCGGGAGTTCCTGGCGTCGCCGGTCTTCAAGCCCGGCGGAAGGAAGATCACGCCCGCAAGGCGCCTGCGCTTGTGGACGGACGATTACAGCAACCTGTTCCAGGTGCTCCGCTAGCCCGGCGGATCAGACGGTTAACGCCTGAAGGTACGGACAGCTCTCCTGGAGCGCTTCCATGTTCATCTCGACGTAGTAGTTCTGCATGCCACCGGCGCGCATGGCGGCAAAGACGCCCTTCCAGTCAATCGAGCCCTTGCCCACCGGCGCCTGCCTGCCCTCCGCGGTGCGGTCCGCCAGGTGCAGCGACAGAAACCTCCCGGGGTATTTCTTGATGAATGAGACGGGATCCATGCCGGCGCCGGCCACGTTCACGATCTGGCACTGCATCTTCACCAGCTTGGGGTCGAAGGTGCGGATCAGTTCGTCGAAGATCAGCACGCCTTCCAGTTCCACAAGTTCCATTCCGTGATTGTGGAATCCGAGCTGGATTCCCGCCTTCAGGGTCTCGGCCCCCAGCTTGTTGGAATCCGCGGCCGCCTTTCTCCAGTCGGCCAGCGTCGCATTCTTGGGGAGGCCGAAACTGGCGATGATCATCTGCTTCAGGCCAAGCTCCCGGGCGTATGCGATCCTGTCGGCCAGGTTCTCCTGGAGTTCACGCAACCCGTAGTGACAGCTATCGCATACGATGCCCGCCGCGGTGAACTTCTGCCGCAGTTCAGCCGCGGAGAGCGATAGCAAAGGCTTGAATTGGGCGTAGCCGGGAGGTGAACAGGTCTCGGCGGCGCGGTACCCGATGGCGGCAAGCTGCCGCAGTGTGCCGTCCACGTCCGCGACAAACTCCTTGGCGATGGGGTAAGTCTGGAAGCCGATGGGCAGGCCAAACGGGGCGGCCGGCGCCCTTCCGGCCAGGCACCCCAGGGCCGCTGCGCCTCGCGCACCTCGTGCGAGGAATTCTCTTCTCGATGCCAGGGTCATTATTGTCCTTCCTATGGCGCCCACCATACACCGCGGACTCCGGTGGGCCTCCTTGATCTGGGATTATACGGCAGGTGGCCGGGTAACCGCAGGGCAGAAGAGGCTTGCTCGGGGCGTTTGGGATAGAATATGCGTCTAGGTGCTGCCATGAACAATGAGAAGCAGTCGCGTAGATCGTTTTTGAGAGACTCCGCCGTCGCGGGAGCGGGCGCGTCCGCCTTCACCATCATCAAGCCGGAACTGGTCCGGGGGGCGGGCAAGGAGAGGTTGAGGGCCGGACTGATCGGCGCGGGAGGCAGAGGCACGCAAGCCTCGGTGAACCTGCTTAGCGGGGATCCGGCCGTCGAACTGGTGGCCGTGGCCGACCTCATGCCGGACCGCCTGGAACAGTGTCTGACGCAGTTGCGCAACCCGAAATACCTCCAGTCGAACGTGGGCCGCGTGGCGAAGGTCACCGGGCAGAGCGTGGTCGACCTGGTCGGCTCGATATCCCAACGCGTCAAAGTGGACGGCGATCACGCCTTCTCGGGCTTCGACGCCTACAAGCGCGTGCTCGCATCGGATGTCGATGTAGTGCTGTTGTGCGCTCCGCCCGGATACCGCCCCTTGCACCTGGAAGCGGCGGTCGAGGCGGGTAAGCATCTTTTCGTCGAGAAGCCGTTCGGAACCGACGCCGTGGGGGTCCGGCGCTCGATGGCGGCGGTCAGAAAGTCGGAGGAACGCAAGCTCACGCTGGTGAGCGGAGCGCAACGCCGTTTCCAGAAGGAGTACCGGGAGACCATCGAGAAGATCCAGGGCGGCGCCATCGGAGACATCCTCGCGGCCTATGCCTACTGGATCGGTTCGCCGGTGCTTCAGTTCCTGGGCGCCGGCTGGCCCGGGCCCAAGGGCAAGCGCGACCCGAAGTGGTCCGACATGGTGTTCCAGAACCGCTCGTGGTACTCCTTCCTCTGGATCTGCGGAGACCAGATCGTCGAGCAGCACATGCACAACATCGACGTCTGCAACTGGGTGATGGGGACGCACCCGGAGCGCGTGGTGGCGTCCGGCGGCGCGGCCTGGCGGCCCAGGGAAGAGGAATACGGCAACATCTACGACCACCTGGTAGCGGACTTCGTGTACCCCAACGGCGTTCACATGCTCAGCCACTGCCGGCAATACCCGTCGGGGAGCTACGAGAACGTGAGCGAGTTGATCGTGGGCAGCAAGGGCCGGAGTAACTGCACTAACCTGGGCGTGCCGGGCATGGACCCGTATGTTCAGGAGCACATCGAGATGTGCCGGAGCATCCGCGGCGACGGACCGTACATCAACCACGGCACGGCGGTGGCCCAAAGCACCATGACCTGCATCATGGGCCGGGAAGCGGCCTACTCGGGGCGGGAGATCACCTGGGACATGGTGATGAACTCCAAGCAGGACCTGTTCCCCAAAAACCTGGACATCAACGCCAGCCTGGAGACGCCTCCCTTGCCGGTCCCCGGGCAATACAAGTTCGTCTGATTGGCGCCTTACTCACGGGGATAACGCCGCCCGGCGCCGTCACCGCCTCGCGGAGGCGGGGGACAGCCCGGATGGAGTTCATTGTCGGGCGTCTCACTGTAGCCGGTTCGAGGACGCTCCGGAATCACGACATACCGCGCGGGTTCTTTTGCTCATCAACCTGCTCAGCCTCGACCGCCACCCGCTGCGCCCGGTGAAACGCGCAAAGGCGACTCCGGTGCTTTCCGGCACACCCTCGGCACGACGGCGCCGGCATGGCCGGAAAAGTTATAATAGTGAGGGCGACAACGAGGGCGGACAAGCAGGGACTCTCTTCTTCGCTCCGCCTGTGCAGGTCGTACTTGGCATATGCAAGCCGCACGTTATGGGTTCAGGACGCATTTGAGCGCCTGCCGGCGACGGTTGTGCATCTTCCAACTGAACTCCGGATCTACTCGCCGGAGTAAATAGCCAGGCTCGGAAAGCAGCGGAATCCGGACAGTTGACGGCGCTGGCCCCGGCAACTCAAGCACCGCCGGACAACCCGGCTACCAGTGCGCGGCACTACGTCCGTCCCGGCTACCGCGCGGCTGGAGGGATTGAAAACGAAACAGAAGCGTTCATTCCACTTTCTGGCAGGCCTGAGAACATCCATTGCGAGCAGGCTGAAAAAGCGTGAGCAGGAGACGGAGCAACTCCTGCGCTCGGAACTGTTCAGCACCGAACAACTCACGCAACACGCCCGGGCGCTCGCCAGCAATCACGTGGCCGGCAAGAAACGGCAGCCGGACTATCTCCTGGCGCGCCTGAGCGCCAACGCCCGGGTGTTGACCATGGCGCACGCGATGCTGGCGTCGGCTGTGGAAAGGGGCCAACGGGTTACGCCGGCGGGCGAGTGGCTGTTGGATAACTTCTACTTTCTTCAAGAACAGATCCGCATGATCCGGCGCCACCTTCCCAAGCGTTACAGCCGCGGGCTGCCGCGCCTTCTAACCGGGCCCATGGCGGGTTACCCGCGAGTGTACGACATAGCGCTGGAATTGATATCGCACCTGGACGGGCGGCTGGACGCGAAAATGCTCAGCAGTTTCATCGCCGCCTACCAGACGGTTGCCACCCTCCGGCTGAGCGAATTGTGGGCGCTGCCGCTCATGTTGCGCCTCGCCCTGATCGAGAATCTCCGGCGCGTCGCCACCCGGATGATGGCCGACAAGCACGATCGCAACGCGGCCGCTTACTGGGCAGGTCGCATGACCGAGGTGGCGGAGAACAATCCAGAGGATCTCATCCTTGTGATGGCCGAACTCTGGCGTTCCCAGCCGCCGCAATCGGGCGCCTTCGCGGCCGAGTTGACTCGCCGGATCCAGGGGCAGGGCGCCGCTTTGGCGCTTCCGCTTACCTGGCTCGAGGAGCGGCTTTCCAGCTTGGGACTTACCAGCGAACATCTCGTTCATGCTGAGGGACAGCGGCAGGCGGCCGATCAGGTTTCGGTCGGGAATTGCATTGGCAGCCTGCATTTCGTGGAGACGATGGATTGGGGCGAGTTCGTCGAGACCACCAGCGCTGTCGATCAGGCGCTCCGCAAGGACCCGGCCGACGTCTACGGCCGGATGGACTTCACCACCCGGGACCGGTACCGTCACGCGGTCGAAGATCTGGCCAACCGCAGCCCGATGGCCGACGACGCGGTCGCGCGGCAGGCCAGCGGACTGGCGGACGCCGCCGCCTCGGGATACGGACCCAGGCACCCCGCCTCTCACGTCGGCTATTACCTGGTGGATGAGGGTTTTCCCCTGCTGGAGCAGGCGGTGGGAGCGCGCGTGCCGGTCGCTGCCGGCTTGCGCAGGATACTGGGCCGGTTTCCGCTGGCGGTTTACGCCGGCGGCATTTCCGCGGCCACGGCGGCAATAGCGGCGCTGCTGCTCACACGCTCCGGAGCCGGAGCCACCGGTATGGCCACCCGCCTGGCCCTGGCCGCCCTGGTGGCCGTCTGTGCCAGCAAGGCGGCCGTTGCAGCCGTGAACTGGCTGGCGACGCTGCTTGTTCCCCCCGGTTTCCATCCTCGGATGGATTTTTCCAAGGGGATCCCGCCGGAATCGCGCACCCTGGTGGCGATTCCCACCATACTGGCGAGCGCCGCGGGTATCCAGACGCTGCTGGAGCGCCTTGAAATCCATTACCTGGCAAACCGCGACCGGAATCTGCATTTCGCGTTGCTGACGGATTATCTTGACGCGCCGCAAGAGTCGATGCCGGAAGATGCCGCCCTGTTGCGGCTGGCGGTTGAAGGCGTGGAATCGCTGAACCGCCAGTACGGGGAAGAGCGCAGCGATGCATTCTTTCTGTTCCATCGCCCCCGCCTTTGGAATCCCGGCGAACGGACGTGGATGGGCTACGAGCGGAAGCGAGGCAAACTGGCCGCACTGAACTCCTTGCTGCGCGGCGCCGGGGATGGATTGTTCTCCACCGTGGTGGGCGACACGTCGGCTCTGTCCAACGTCAGGTATGTCATCACGCTGGACACCGATACGGAACTCCCGCTGGACTCGGCGCGGGCTCTGGTCGAGACGATGGTGCACCCCTTGAACCATCCCCGCTACGATTCCGGCAAAGGCCGTGTCACGAAGGGATACGGCATCCTCCAGCCGCGCATTGCAACCGCGGCCAGGGCCGCCAACCGGTCGTTGTTCGCCGGTCTTTTCGCGGGTGACTGCGGAATCGACATTTATACGCGGGCCGTGTCCGACGTGTATCAGGATGTCTTCGGTGAAGGCTCCTTCGTGGGTAAGGGAATCTACCATGTGGATGCGTTTCAACAGGCGCTACAGGATCGTTTTCCCGAGAACCTGATCCTCAGCCATGACCTTATTGAGGGTTGCCATGCGCGCTCCGGACTGGCGACCGAGGTCGTCCTCTACGAGGACCCCCCGTCCCGCTACGCCGCCGATGCCGGCCGGAGACACCGCTGGATTCGCGGGGACTGGCAGATCGCCCTATGGCTGCTGCCGTGGGCGCCGGGACCGGATGGCCGCTGGCGGAAGAACTCGCTTTCTCTCCTGTCCCGCTGGAAGATCTTCGATAATTTGCGCCGCAGCCTGGAACCCGCTGCGCTGACGCTCCTGCTGCTGGCCGGCTGGACCGTGCTGCCCCATCCGTGGTGGTGGACCCTGGCCACGGCTTCTATCCTCCTGGCGCCGGCCGCGCTGGCTTTCCTCACGGATCTGGTCCGGAAGCCCCGCGAGGTCCCCTGGCGGCTTCACCTGTGGACCGTGGCGCTTGAGGGCCGGCGGCATTTTGCCCGGGGGGCGCTCTCGGCGGTGCTGTTGCCCTACGAGGCGTTCCTCAGCCTCGACGCCATTGCCCGCGCGGCGACGCGGATGGCGATTACGCGAACGCGTTTGCTGGAATGGCGGACGGCTGCCGAAGCCGAACGCGGCGCGCACTACCGCCTGCGGCCGTCCTTTCGCATGATGTGGGCCGCGCCGGCCGTGGCGCTCTTGGCGGCCGTATGGCTGGCCCTTCGACATCCCGCTGCCGCGCCGGCGGCGGCGCCGTGGCTTGGACTGTGGCTGGTTTCGCCGGCCATCGCCTCGTGGCTCAGTTTCCCGCAGACGCCTCGCAAGGTGACGCTGCGGCCGGTAGAAACGCGATTTCTGCGCCGGATTGCCCGCAAAACATGGCTGTTCTTCGAGACCTTCGTCACCGCCGAGCATCACTGGCTGCCTCCCGACAATTTCCAGGAATACCCGGTCTCCAGGATCGCCCATCGGACCTCGCCGACCAACATGGGCCTGGCGTTGCTGGCCAACCTTGCCGCTCACGATTTCCGGTACCTTTCGTCCGGCCGGCTGATCGAAAGGACACGGCAGGCTCTGGATACCATGCAGCGTCTGCCGCGGTTCCGGGGACATTTCTATAACTGGTATGACACCCTCACGCTGGAGCCGCTTCCTCCCCTTTACGTCTCCTCGGTCGACAGCGGGAACCTGGTGGCGCACCTGATCGTACTGCGCGCCGGCCTGGAGAACTTGCCGGGCGCCAGAATTCTCTCGGCGCAGATCGCCGCCGGCCTGCACGACGTGCTGCTCAACCTGCCCGGCGCGGTTCCCCGCAGCAGGCCCGAGGCCGGTTCCAAAGCGCCGGAATTCCCCGCCGCGGCGCTGGCGGAATGCCGGGACTGCATCGAGGAGATATACCTGGCGACTGGAACGGCTGCTTTGCACGCGGCTCTGCGGTCGGCCGCGCAAGCGGCTTCGCGGGCGGCAGAACAGTTGCCGGACGCGCCGCCGGAGAATCTCCACGTATGGATGCAGTCGTTCCGCCGCCAGTGTCTTGATCATCTGGAGGAACTGGAGTTTGTCGCCCCATGGCTTGCCTTGAATCCGGTTTCTCCGCCGGCCGCCGCGGACCAGCGCGCGGACGAGGTGGATCTATTGCGCGGCCTGAGAGAAGCCATGGGCCGGCTGGAAGGAATCCCTGCCCTGAGCGACATTCTCGCTCTCGCACGGGATGTGGGAGAACGAATCCATCTGTTGCCGGCGGATTCTGTCGCGCCCGGACTCAGCCGGCTTGGCGGCGCGTTGGCGCTCGGCGCACGCCGCGCTGAGCAGCGCATAGCCGAAATCGAGGAATTGTCCCGGCGCATCGCCGGCCTGACGGAAGTGGAATACGACTTCCTGTACGACAACTCACGCTGTCTTCTGGCCATAGGCTACCGGGTGGAAGAACACGTCCGCGACAGCGGCCTTTACGATCTGCTTGCCTCGGAGGCTCGGCTGTGCAGCTTTGTGGCGATCGCACAGAACCATCTACCCCAGAAACACTGGTTTTCCCTGGGACGCCAGCTCACCTCTTTGGGTGGAAACGTGGCGCTGCTCTCCTGGGGCGGTTCCATGTTCGAGTACCTGATGCCGTTCCTGGTGATGCCGTCCTATCCCAACACCCTGATCGAGCAGACCTGCCACACGGTGGTCAAGTGGCACCTCCGGTATGGCCGGGAGCGCGGCACACCGTGGGGTGTATCGGAATCCAGCTATCACGCAACCGATGTCCACCTCAACTACCAGTACCGGACGTTCGGCGTCCCCGGTTTGGGACTGCGGCGCGGCTTGAGCGAGGACCTGGTCGTGGCGCCCTATGCTTCCGCGCTGGCGTTGATGGTGGCGCCCGCCGAGGCTTGCTCCAATCTCGCACGGATGGCGGCCGAGGGGTTCGAAGGGGATTACGGCCTTTATGAAGCGATCGACTACACGCCGGTCCGCGTTCCGCGCGGCCAGAAGCATGCTATCGTCCGCTCTTTCATGGCTCACCACCAGGCGATGAGCTTTCTTGCTCTGGCCCACCACCTGCTGGACCAACCGATGCAACGGCGCTTCCTGGCCAGCAAGCTGTTTCAGTCCGCCGAAGCACTGCTTCAGGAGCGCGTGCCCAGGGCGGTGCCTCTCTACCCGAGCGTGGTGGATGCGGGAGGCGCCCGTCGCAAGCCCCAGAGCCAGGAGAGCCTCATGCGGTCCTTCACCACTCCGCATACGGCCCGGCCTGAGGTGCACCTGCTTTCCAACGGAGACTATCACGTGATGGTCACCAACTCCGGCGGTGGCTACAGCCGCTGGAGAGATCTCGCGGTGACGCGGTGGCGGGAGGATGCCACCCGCGACCACTATGGGACGTTCTGCTATATCCGCGATGCAGCCGGCGGCGCGTTCTGGTCCGCGGGGTTTCAGCCCTCGCGGAGCCCGGTGAAGGACTACGCAGCGGTTTTCTCCCAAGCCCGGGCCGAGTTCCGGCTCCACAGCCGCGGCCTGTGGACACATACCGAGATCGCCGTCTCTCCCGAAGACCCCGTCGAAATCCGCCGTATCCGCATCACCAATCCGGGGGAAACCGCCCGCCTTCTCGAATTGACGAGCTACGCGGAAGTCGTGTTGACCTCCCAGGCGAACGACGAAGCCCATCCGGCCTTCAGCAATCTCTTTGTGCAGACTGAACTTCTGGAGCCGCAGTGCGCAATCCTGTGCGCGCGGCGCGCCCGGTCGCCGCAGGAGCCCACTCCGCACATGGTGCACCTGATGATTGTGGATGAAACCGCGACCGGCAAAACGTCGTACGAAACAGACCGGATGAAGTTCCTGGGGCGCGGCAGGAGCATCGTTAACCCGGCGGCCATGGACCAACCGGCCCTCTCCGGCACCGTTGGTTCCGTGCTCGACCCGATCGTGGCTATCCGGCGGCTGGTGCTGGTCAAACCGGAGCAGAGAGCAACCATTCACATCGTCAGCGGCGCCGCCGGCAGCCGCGAGGAAGCCATTCGGCTGGCCGTGAAATACTGTGACAGCCGCCTCGCCGACCGCGTCTTCGACATGGCCTGGACCCACGCCCAGGTCATCCTGCGGCAAATCAACGCCACCGAGGAGGATGCGCAGTTGTACGGACGGCTGGCCAGCCCGGTGATCTTCGCAACGCCGTGGCGGCGCGCCAATCCGGGAGTGTTGATGAAGAACCGCCGCGGCCAGCCGGATCTCTGGGCCTACGGGATATCCGGGGACTTACCCATCGTGCTCCTCCGCATTCACGACCGCGCGAACATCGAGTTGGCCCGCCAGGTCATCCAGGCTCACGCCTACTGGCGGATGAAGGGATTGGAAGTCGATCTTGTCGTCTGGAACGAGGAGGATGCCAGCTACCGGCAGCCCCTGCACGACGAAATTATGGGCCTCATCCCCGGATTTTCTCAGGCGTATACGGGCGGCCAGCGGGGCGGCATTTTTATCCGGGCTGCCGCGCAGATGTCGGAGGAGGGGCGTATTCTCTTCGAGTCCGTGGCGCGGGTCGTCCTCACCGACAGCGGAGGAACGCTGGCTGAGCAACTGGAACGGAGGAGGCAGGCCGAACCGGCGCTGCCGCTTCTGCGGCTGTCCAGACCGGCGGCCGCGAGCGGCGTGGTGGGGCCCTTTCAGGAGCAAGGCGGCCTGGCGTTCTTTAACGGCATCGGCGGTTTCAATCGCGAGGGAAATGAGTACGTGATTGTCACCGGCGCGGGACACAGGACCCCCACGCCGTGGGTCAACGTGTTGGCGAATCCGGATTTCGGTACAGTCATATCCGAGAGCGGCGGCGCCTACACCTGGATTGCGAACGCGCACAGCTTCCGCCTCACTCCCTGGCACAGCGATCCAGTCAGTGACGCCACCGGAGAAGCCCTCTATCTCCGCGATGAGAGTAGCGGCCACGTCTGGTCGCCCACCCCGCTGCCCGCCGGCGGAATATCCCCGTATACCACGAGGCACGGTTTCGGGTACTCGGTGTTCACGCATACGGAACAAGGCATCTACAGCGAACTCCGGGTCTTTGTGGCGATCGACGCACCGCTGAAGTACTCCGTTCTGCGAGTTCGCAACACCACCTCAGAGCCTCGCCGGCTGACTGCCACCGCATATTGCGAGTGGGTGCTCGGTGAACTGCGCTCGAAGACGGCGATGCACGTAATCAGCGAACTGGACCTGACCACCGGCGCTCTGTTCGCGGCCAATCGATACAACACGGAGTTCGCCGGGCGAGTGGCGTTCCTGGCCTGCAACGCGCTGCCTCGTTCCGTTACGGCGGACCGGACAGAGTTTCTCGGGCGCAACGGCACAGCCGCCAGTCCGGCGGCCCTGACCCGGAGCGGCCTTTCCGGAAAGGCGGCCGCGGCGCTCGATCCTTGCGGCGCCATGCAGGTTGGCCTGGACCTGGCGCCCGGACAGGAACGCGAAGTGGTGTTCCTCCTCGGCGCGGGCCAGAACGCCGCCGACGCCCGAAGCCTGATACAACGATTCGGAACTTCGGGCGCCGCCCAGCGCGCTCTGGACTCCGTTCACGCGCACTGGCAACGCGTACTCGGGACGGTCCACGTGGAAACGCCCGATCCGGGCGTTGACCTGCTGGCGAACGGCTGGCTCCTGTACCAGACGCTTTCATCGCGCCTGTGGGCCAGGAGCGGATTTTATCAGTCCGGCGGAGCCTACGGTTTCCGCGATCAGCTTCAGGATGTGATGGCGCTCGTGCATGCCGAGCCGGCGCTGGCGCGCGAGCACATCCTGACCTGCGCCGGGAGGCAGTTTCGCGAGGGCGATGTCCAGCATTGGTGGCATCCGCCCGGCGGCCGCGGGGTGCGCACTCACTGCTCGGACGATTACCTGTGGCTGCCTCTGGCCGCCGCCCACTACGTCCTTAGCTGCGGCGACAGCCGCATTCTGGACGAGAGAATTCCCTTCCTGGACAGCCCGCCCCTCGATCCCGATGTGGAATCCCGCTATGAACAGCCTTCGCGCTCCGAAGATACAGCTACATTGTATGAGCACTGCGTTCGCGCCATCCGGCGCGGCCTGCGGTTCGGGCGGCACGGGCTTCCCCTCATCGGGCGAGGCGACTGGAACGACGGGTTGGATCTGGTGGGAGCGGGCGGTGAGGGTGAAAGTGTCTGGCTGGCGTTTTTCCTGTACCACGTCCTTGATCGCTTCGGCGAGGTGGCCGAACAACGCGGCGATGCCGGCTTCACCGAGGTGTGCCGTTCGGAGGCTGCGCGCTTGCGCAGCAGTATCCATGAGCATGCCTGGGACGGCGAGTGGTATCGCCGCGCCTATTTCGACGACGGAACGCCGCTCGGGTCGGCTCAGAATCCCGAGTGCCAGATCGATTCGATCCCGCAAAGTTGGGCGGTGCTTTCCGGGGCGGGAGATCCAGCGCGGACCCGCGCGGCGATGGACTCGGTGTACCGCCGCCTCGTCGACAAGGAGAACTCGCTGGTCCGGCTTTTCGCCCCACCGTTCGACAAGTCCGAACTGAATCCGGGCTATATCAAGGGATACTTGCCGGGCGTGAGGGAAAACGGGGGCCAGTACACGCACGCCGCGGTCTGGGCCGTGATCGCGTATGCCGCTCTGGGAGATGTCCGCCGCGCCTGGGAACTGCTTTCCATGATCAACCCGGTGAAGCGCGGCGCGGGGTGGGACGGGAGTGCGCGCTACAAAGTGGAGCCGTACGTGGTGGCCGCCGACGTTTATGCCGTGTCCCCCGCTGCCGGGCGGGGCGGGTGGACCTGGTACACGGGCGCAGCCGCGTGGATGTACCGGCTCATCATGGAATGGCTGTTGGGACTCCGGCTGGAGAACGGAGGATTGCGCTTCAACCCCGCAATGCCGGAGGAATGGCAGCAATTCAACGTCCGGTACCGTTCCGGCCAAACGCAGTATCACATCACGGTGCGGCGGGCGGGCAGCGGCACTGAGGTGACCGGCGTCGTCCTGGATGGAGCCGGCCAGCCGGACCAATCCATCCCTCTTATGGACGACCGGCGCGAGCACGTCGTGGAAGTTCTGGTCGGCTGACAGACATTGGAGTCACGGCGGACCCGTCCAATGTGCGGTCATTCCCATTCGGGAGGCGGCGAGGAGCGCCTCGCGGCTGCCAGGAGCACCAGCCGCCCGCACCGGGACAGGCGCACCCGGCGCTGCCGCTCAGGCCGTCCGGCCGCATGCCTTCCACGCAGCCCGATGGCGTGCGGGGGCGGCCTCCTGCCGGCCATCGGCGTAACCAAGCTGGAGCCCCGCTCCAACCTGCTCCGAGCGGCCTGAAAGCGTCCCTGGGGACCGGGCCTGCTAAGATCGGCGGATATGGCCTTGCCACGATTGCCCGCCGAGCGGGAGATGACGCTTAAGGCGATAGCGCTCGGCTTGTTGCTGGCGTTCGTGTTTGGGGCGGCCAACGCCTACCTGGGGATGCGCGCCGGACAAACCGTCTCGGCCACCATCCCGGCGGCCGTGATCGCCATGGCGTTGTTCCGGCTCCCCGTACGCGGGTTGCGCGGCAGCATCCTGGAACAGAACATCGCGCGCACCGCTGCCTCGGTGGGCGAGGCCGTGGTGGCGGGCGCCATCTTCACCATCCCGGCGTTTCTGCTGGTCGAACTGGACGGCGTGCGGCTGTGGCAGAACCTGAGAGCGCACTACTGGGAGGCGGCGTTTATTCTCCTGGCCGGCGGCCTGATCGGGGTCTTCTTCATCATTCTGTTGCGCCGGCCCCTGTGCGTGGACGCGGGATTGCCATGGCCCGAGAGCGTGGCCAGCGCCGAAATCGTCAAGGCCGGAGACCGGTCCGGCGGGGCCACGCGCTCCATTTTCGGGGCCATGGCCTTCGGCGGCCTGGTCCAGATCCTGAAAAGCGACAAGGGCTTCCCAATCTTCCGCGATTACGCCGAGGGCTTCCTGGCGTTTCCGAGATCGGTGATCCGGCACTTCGACTTCTTGAAGCATCCGATCGGCAACGTCACGCACGCGGGCGGCATCGCCTGGTCCACGCCGAGCCTCTCCCCCGCCCTGCTGGGGATCGGCTATATCATCGGGCCGCGGCTGGCTTCCATCAACGTGGCCGGCGGGGTGATCGCCTGGTGGCTGCTGATCCCGCTATTGCTCTTCTTCGACCCGGACCTGCCGGCCAGACTCGGCAACGCCTCACCCGACGTGGCGGCGTATACGGTCTGGTACAACGTGGTCCGGCCGGTGGCGGTCGGCACCATGCTGGTGGCGGCGTTCTACACGCTCTTCTCGATACGCTCCTCGATCAGCCGCGCCCTCAAGAGAGCTTTCAGCGCCCCGGCGGCAGCCGCCGGAGAGCAGGCGGCGCAAGACCCGCGGGAGAAAGACATTCCAGCCAGGTGGGTGGTGATAGGGACGATGGCGCTGGTGGCGCCGATCACCGCCATCTACTACCATTTCACGCAGGCTTGGACGGCGGCCGCCGCGTCCGCGCTGGTCATGACGGTGACCGGCTTCCTGCTTTCCGCGGTCGGGGGCTACCTGACAGGGCTGGTGGGAGGCAGCAACCAGCCGGTCTCGGGGCTGACGCTCTCGGCGCTGGTAATCGCGGCCCTGGTGCTGCTGGCGATCGGCGTGACGGGTCCCGCCGGCGTGGCGGCGGTGCTGGGAGTGGCGGCGGTAGTGTGCTGCGCCTGCTGCGTATCCGGTTCGCTGATCCAGGACCTGAAAGCCGGCCACCTGCTGGGCGGCACCCCCTGGAAAATGCAGGTGGTGGAAATCGTGGCGGTGGTGCTGGTTTCCTTCTTCGTCATGGGCCCGATCATTGTTTTGCACGAAGCGAACCTGGCCACGGGGGGGATCGGAGGGCGCGCGCTGCCGGCGCCGCAGGCCGGCTTGATGGCTCAACTGGCGAAGGGGATCGTCGGCGGCGAGATGGCGTGGGGCCTGCTCGGCATCGGCGCGGCCTTCGGCGTGGCGTTGATTCTATGCGGAGCACGCGCACCGATGCTGGTCGCCGTGGGCATGTACCTGCCCTTCGACACATCCTCGGCGATCTTCTGCGGCGGGGTTCTGAAGGCTGTCGCGGACCGGATCGTGGCGGGCCGCGACGCGGATGCGAAGGCGAGGGTAGAGGAAAAGGGCACGCTCATCGCCTCGGGGTTGATTGCCGGAGAGGCGATCGTGGGGATCCTGCTGGCCGTGCTGTTCGTCTCCGGGATTTCCTCGATCGCCGGCCTGCTTACCGGCTCAGACCAGCCAGGCTTCTACGCCAAATGGGGCTCTTGGCTTTCGATCCTCGGCTTCGCCAGCCTGGCGTACCTGCTGGTCCGCGTGCCTACCAGAGGTGGCCGCGAAGATCACATCGTGTAGGAGAAGCCGGCCGAGATCTCGTTCAGGCGCAGCCAGCCTTGCGGCCCCGCCGGGAAATTGAAGTCCGGCTTTGGGGACATGTATTGCCGGAAGTCCAGGCGGATGAGGAACCGGTCGGAGGTCCTCACTTTGACGCCGGCGCCATAGTTGATGCCGAACTTCATCTCCCCGCCGCCGTAAGATACCGAACTCCCCGGCGGCACGAAGTTGCTGAACTGAGCGCCGCCCGCGATGAACGGCCGGACCTTGGAGCCTTCGGGCCGGGCGTAGAGCAAAAAGTCGTAGAAACCCTGGTGGGTCGCCATGCCGTAGACCGTTCCCGCGAGGTCCAGGTTAGTGCGGTTGTAGGCGTAGCCTACTTCGTGGCCCGCATACTCGTGAGCGTTCAAAGTGACGCGGAAGCCGAAACGGAACCCGCTGTTCAGCTTGACCACGGCCGGCGGGGAGGCCTGCTCGTAGAGCTTGTTGTTGGAGAGCCTGCTTACTCCAAACTGGGGGCCGATTTCCAGCACTTGGGCGGAGACGCCCCCGGCCAGCGCGAAGAACAGCGGCACTACAACTCCATTCCGAATCGGACGCATACTTCTATCCTAAACGACTACGACGTGAAATTCTCCAGGGCCGTGCACGCCGCGGATCAGGATCTGCTCGATATCGGCGGTGCGGCTGGGTCCCGTAATCAAGACCATGGAGGATGTAACTTCGGCCGGGGAGGGAACCACGGTAAACAACTCGTCGAGGCCGGTAAGCATCTTCTCCCTGGGGAAAACCGCTATGTGGACCGGCGGAAGCAGCGAGATCATGCGGGCCTCCTCGCCGCTGGAGAACATGACCAGCGAGCCTGTGTCGGCCAGGCCGAAGCCGGCGCTGGTGATTCCGAAGTCCGCCGCCGCGCACAGCCGCCGCAGTTCCGCTTCATCCTCCAGGCCGCTCCGCACCCCCGGCAGAGAGGAAATCCCGCACTCCCGCAGAAAAGCCGCGTTGGACGCCACGGCGGGGCGCCCGCCGGTCAGCGAGGCGACGCGGGAGCGCGCATCGTCCGGCGAGGAGGCCCGATGAAAGACGCCGCCGAGCGCCTCCAGCGCGGAGGCGAACTGCGAGAGGCGGGTCTCCATGTCCATGTCCGGCACGGCCAGCCGCGCCTCCGGCAGGGGGGCGGGCGGCTGCCCGGCGCTGCGCCCCAACGCGGTGCGCACTTTGTGGAGGACGTGATCGCGGGACATCAGCGGCTCCCTGCCTGGCGTGTGCGCCACATCTGGCGGAAACTCCGGGACGGCAGCGGCGGAAGGTCCCGGACGCTGGTCCAGGCCTTGAGAGGACCGGCGCTCAGCGGAAAGGGCACGCCGCGGAGCCACTTCCCGTCCCCGGAACCGGAGAGAACGAGCGACCCCATCATGCCGGCCAGTTCGTACAACTTCGGGCGCCTCATCAGCCAGGACCAGACGCGGAATCCGAGGCGCTCCAGCCGGGATGCGCCCTCGCGGCTCTGCGCCTTCACCACCTCGCCGCGCAATTCCAGGATCAGCTTGGGGAGGTCGATCTTCACCGGGCAGACTTCCGCGCACGCCCCGCAGAGACTGGAGGCGAACGGCAGCCAGGGGTCGTGCGCGATGCCCAGGAACTGCGGGCTGATGACCGTCCCGATGGGCCCGGAGTAAACCCAGGGGTAATTGTGGCCGCCGATCTTGCGGTACACCGGGCAATGGTTCAGGCATGCGCCGCAGCGGATGCAGTAGAGCGACTGGCGCTTCTCCCGGTCCGCAAGGAGGCGGCTGCGGCCGTTGTCGAGCAGCAAAACGTAGAACTCCCCGGGGCCGTCGGCTTCGTTCGCCCGCCTGGGGCCGGCCAGAAAAGAGGTATAGACCGTGAGGGGCTGCCCCGTGGCGCTCCGGCCCAGCAACTTCAGGAACACGGCCAGGTCCTGCGCGCGAGGGATCAGTTTCTCGATGCCGGCGACGGCCACGTGGACCCGGGGCAGCGTCGTACACATGCGGCCGTTGCCTTCGTTGGTCACCAGCACCACGGCTCCGGAGTCCGCCACCAGGAAGTTGGCGCCGGAGATGCCGATGTCGGCGGCCAGGAACTTCTCGCGCAGCACCCGGCGGGCGATCTTGGTCTGGTTCTCCGGGACCGTCTCCCGCTCCACGCCCAGCGTGCGGGTGAACAGATCGGCGACGTCGTAGCGCGTCAGGTTCAGGGCGGGCGCCACGATGTGGTAGGGCCGGGAGCGCGCCAACTGCACGATGAACTCGCCGAGGTCGCTCTCGACGGCCTCCAGTCCGTGCTGCTGGAGGTGCTCGTTCAGCCCGATCTCCTCGGTGGTCATCGACTTGACCTTGGTCAACAGCCGGGCGTCCTTCTCGCGGGCGAGTTTCACCAGGAACTCCGCCGCTTCGCCGGCGTCCCTGCACCAGACCACCCGGCCGCCGCGCGCCTCCACGTTGGATTCAAACTGCTCCAGGTAGTAGTCCAGATTCTCGATGGCGAGCTTCTTCAGGGCGCCGGCCCGCTCGCGCAGTTCCTGGTAGTCGGGCAGAACGTCCGGACGGATGGTGGCGAGGCGCTTCTCCATGAGGCGTCCGGTGGCCGAGTAGATGGCGTCCTGGAGGCCGGAATCCGCCAGGGTTTCCCGGAACTGCGCATGCGGGGCGGTGGACATTTCCATGGGCTTAGTGCGCGGCCAGAACCTGGGCCAGGTGCAGGGCGCGGATAGGCAGGCCGTCCCGCGAGAGCGCGCCGCGCAACTGTAGCAGGCAACTGGCGTCGACACCGACCACGGCATCGGCGCCTGTCTTGACGATGGATTCGATCTTGGTCCGGGACATCCCGCCGGAGATGGAAGGGAACTTCACCGAGAAGGTGCCGCCGAAACCGCAGCATTCCTCCGGTATGTCCATTTCACGCAGGGTGAGGCCCTGGACGCGCCCCAGAAGCCGCCGCGGGCCTTCCTTGATTCCCAGTTCGCGCAGGCCGTGGCAACTGTCGTGGAAGGTCACCACCCCGTCGTAGCGTGCGCCTACGTCCTCGACGCCAGCCACCTCGAGCAGGAACTTGCTGAACTCCCAGACGCGCGGTTTCAGGCGCCGCACCGCTTCCAGCCGGGCGGGATCCCTGGCGAAGAGCTCATCATAGTGGTGCGTGATCATCGAAGCGCAGGAACCGGAGGGCACGACGACGTAGTCCGCGCCGGCCAGCACCTCCAGACAATGGCAGGCTACCTCACGCGCCTCGTCCCGGTATCCCGTATTGAAAGCGGGCTGGCCGCAACAGGTCTGCTTCTCGGGGAAGTCGACCGTGTACCCTATGCGCTCCAGGACATCGGCCGCCGCCAGCCCCACCTCGGGAAAAAGCTGGTCCACGATGCAGGTGACGAAGAGCGAGACGCGAGCCGGCATGAATAGGAGATTGTACCACCGCCGTGCAGCGCGGCAGGCGTAAGGCGGACCCTCGCTCAGACGGCGCGCGGCGGGATTCGGACGCCCGCCCCTCAGCACCCGCCGTCAGGCGCGGCCGTTCAATGGAAGCGGCGGGACAAGGCTACTTGGCCGGCGCGGCGGCGGGAGGCCTTGCCGGGACGACGGGCGTAGAGGCCGGGGCGCTCGCGGGTTTCGCGGCCGCGGGCTTGGCGGCCGCCACCGGAGCGTTCTTGTCGTACAGGGCGATGATGTCGTTGGTCACGTCTATGGTGTTGCTGATGTAAACCACCGGCGACTGTTCGGAGCTGATGTCCAGAATCACGGCGTAGGCATTGTCCCGCGCGTACTTGTCGATCACCACCTGCATCTTCTCGAAGAGGCCCTGCTGGATGCGGTCAAGATCCGCCTGGAAATCGGTTGCGGCGTCTTCCTGATCGCGATTCCACTGCTTGGTCTTGGTGTCGATGTCGCGCGCCAGCGTGTTCTTCGCCTCGTCGCTCATCGTGTTGCTGCCGCGGCTCAGTTGATCGCGCAGGGACTGAATCTCGTTCTGCTTCTTCTCCAAATCCTTGCGCACCGGATCGTAGCGCCGCTGGAGTTCCGAGCCCGCCTTCTGCCCCTCCTGCGTGTTCTCCATGGCAGCCCGCAGGTTGATGACGCCGATCTTGGTCGGCGGGGCCGACGATTGTCCGAAAGCCAGGGTGGCGAGTCCCAGGACGAGGATCGCGGAAAGCAGCATCGGTCTGGTCACGAATAAGCTCCTAAGTCGAATCTTCTTAATAGAATAGCATGCTGGCCGCATCCCTCAGAACGTGCGGCCGATGGTGAAGCGGATGGTCCTGCTCTTCTCCAGCCAGGGGAAAGGCTGGCCGTAGCTGGTGACGGCGTTGATGAACGTCGCCTGGTTCGGGAAGAAGGAACGGTCGGCGACGATCGGCGGCTGGACGACCTGAAACACGCGTGTCGGGTTGTAAGCCCAATACAGCCGGAACGGCGCGTTGACCACCGGCATCATCACCTGAAACTCGATCCCCGTGGAGGTGCGCATCTTCTGCAAGCCCGGCGCGATAATCGCACGGCCGTCGAAACCCGCCTGCGGGAACTGGCGGTTGAGATCGCCGATCCGGTCTGGTGTCAGCGTCAACTGATTGGGGCGCAGGATTTTGTTGACGCCGGCGTCAAAAAAGAGCGCCAGGTTCACCGGGCCCACCAGCGGGATCCGGTATTCGAAGTTCCCGACGGCCTGCGTGTCGCCGCCCGCCATCGTGAGCTGGTAGGTGGGGATGGTCTGGTACACGGCGTGGTACTCCGGTTTGCCGTCGACGATGACCTTCTGCGTCCGCGCCGAACCGTCGTCGTTCAGCACGTTGATGGACGCCACGCTGGGCACGAAGACCCACGGAGTGATCCCCCAGATTTCAAACCCGCGCACGTCCTGCTCTCCTCCCATGTAGAAACGGTTGAAGGGAGGCGCCAGTTTGCCGCCGTAGCCGGTGAGAAAACTCACCATCCCCCGCATCCCGATCACATGGTTGGCCCAGAAGCCCCTGCGGAAATAGGTCGTGCTGAATGTGGGCCGGATCAAGTTGACGTTCCCGCCCAGAGGTCCTCCGGCGTACTCGACCGAGAAGAAGAAGCTCTTTCCGCGGCTGGGCGTGATCGGGTGGTCCACCGTGTTGTACGTGTAAGAGGGGATGACCTTGCTGGTGCGGATGCCGGTGAGCGAGTTGGGACCGGCGATGGCCTGCTGGAAGTTCAGATAGTCGAAGTAGTTCTTGGCCGCGTTGGTCAGCACCGTGATGTTCGAGATGTCGTAGCCGTAAGTCAGCCCGATGCGGGCGAAGGTTCTCCTCAGCGGGTAACTGGTGAAGACGGTGAAGCCGCGGCCGTTGGAAACGTAGTTCAGCAGGTTCTGGGTCCCCAGCGAGCTGTACAGGGGCAGCAGGTTGCGCCCCGACAGGAGCGATACTTCGCGTCCCTGGTCGAAGTTGAAGCGCTGCATGTAAATGGTGAAGCCCGTGCTGATGGGGCGGTCGAACAGGTAGGGCTCCGTGAAGCCCAGCGTCGCGCTGCGGATGCGGTCCCCGAACTGCGTCTCGACACTGAGGGTCTCGCCCAGCCCCAGGAAGTTATTGGTCGAGTAGTTGAAGCCGATGAAGCTGCCCGCGATGCCCGAAACCCCTCCCTGCAAACCTATGGAGTTCTTGCCGCGCTCCTTGACTTTGAGCGTGATGTCCACGGTGCTGTTGCGCGTGTCGCGCTTGATGTCCGCGGCCTCCTTTTCTTTCAACGCCTCGAAGTAGCCGAGCTGGTTAAGCCGCAGAATGCTCAGCTCCCACATGCGCGAGCTGAACATGTCGCCTTCATCAATGAGCAGTTCGCGGCGGATGACCTTGTCGCGCGTCGTCGTGTTGCCGGAAAAGTCGATGCGCCGCACGAAGAACTGCTTGCCCTCATCCACATTGATCGTAAGATCCAGCTTGTTCGTGTTGGGGATCAGGTCGAAGCTGGGCTCGGGGACGAAATCGATGTAGCCGAAGCTGCCGTAGTACTTCTGGAACTCTTCCAGACCCTTGCGCAGCTTCTCGGTGGAGAAGTATTCGCCGGGCTGCATCCGGAAGATGCCGGTGGTGATGAAGTCAGTGGTCCGGAAGACTTTGACTCCGGTGTAGTTCACCTTGTTCAGAACGTAGCGGCGGCCTTCTTCCACCTGGATCGAGACGTCGGCCCGCTTGCCCGGGCGGTTCAGGAATAAAGGAGGCACCCGGAACTTCCCGCCGCCCACGTCGCGGATCTGGACCTTGTGGTCGAGCGCCCTGGCCGTGAAGTAGCCGCGCCGCTGGTAGAAGTCGCGCAGCAGTTCCATGTCCATGTCCAGCTTGGTCGAGTCGTAGGCCTTGGTGAAGATGTTCTCAAGGAAGATGGAGTAGGGCACGCCGATCGGACGGAGGCCCCGCATGGAGCGTATGACGGTGCGGTCCTTGTAGGACGGGTTCCCCTCGATGTCGATCTTGCCGACCTTGACCTTCGCGCCCTCGTTCACGTGGAAGGCGATGGCGAGAGAGGATGGGGGAAGCTGGCGGATCTCCGGAGTGACCTCCGCGAACTGCCGGCCGCGTTCCGCGAGGAATTCCTGGAGCACGACCCGGGCGCGCTGGACCTTGCTCGGGTCGTACATCGACTCGATGCTGAGACCCACGCGGCGCTCCTTGAAACGGTCCAGAATCTCGGAGATGGTGATGGACTTGATGCCGGGGTAGGTGATGGACCGGACCACCTGCCGCTCGGTGAGCATGAACCGCAGGATCTGCCCCGTGGCGCCGGGCTCCAGTTCCACGCGGATGTCATCGTAGCGGCCGGTGTTCCAAAGGGCCATGAAGTCGCGGCGCAGGCTGTCGGGGTCGATCTTGTCGCCCCGCTTGGTGAAGATCATGGCGCGCAGGGTATCCTGCGGCACGCGCCGTGCGCCCCGGAATTCGATCGCCTCGATCACGTCCTCCGCCGCCGGCTTGGCGGCCTCGGGGCGCGGCGCCGCGGGCGGCTGCTCGAAGGGGGAGGGCGCCTGCTTGGCCGGTTCCGGTTCGGCGGGAGTTTCGGGCTTCGCCGGCGGGGCCGGGGGGCGCGCCGGCTCGAACGGACTCTGCCCCTGCGAGGACGGAGCCTGCTGGGATGAAGGACGCGCCGGCTCAAACGGGTTCTGCTTGGCGGGCGCAGGATCCTGCTGCGCGAACGCGGCCGTGGCCGCCACTCCCAGGCAGACAAGCGCCCATCCCAGGCCGGAGAGCCTGACACAACTCATCAGGAGCTGGTTCCTTTCCACTCTGCGTCTAGGTAAGGACGCACGGGAGCATTTTGCCGTTTCACGGGTGATTCTCGAGCCAGCGAAGACTGCGAAGATAACATTCTATCGCGAACCGGCCGGCGAAGAAAAAGCACGGCAGGGCTGAACCCCTGTGTCCGGAGACCGCGGCTCTCATCCCAGCGAACGGCGGATCCGGGGGTACAGCCCCAGGAGCAAGCCAAACAACAGATGCGAGAAGACCAGCGACTTGCGCGGCGCGACAGCCAGGTAGCGGCCCAGCCCGGCGCGAGGCAGAAGAACCTCGAACACCACGTAGTACCAGGACAATGCCGCCAGCGGGCCGAGCAGCGCGACGCGCCGCAATGCCCAGGTGTGCCGCATCGCGAGTCCGAAGAACAGTCCGCCCATTCCGCCCGAGAAGACCACCAGTGAGAGCCCCGCGGCGGCGGCCGTCAGACTGTGCCGGTACAGATCCCGGCCGAAAAGGGCCGTGGCCATCCTCACGGGTACGGCCCAGGCGGCCTCGCCGGCCGCGAGCGAGCCGAGCGCATAATACGCAACGACGGCCAGTCCGGCCAGCACCCCGGTTTGCAGTCCCGCCAGAATCGTCGCCGCCGTGTCTGTCCCCAGAGGAAGCCAGGTATCTCTCATCGGGTGGGCGCCTGAGACGCAGCCGGGGTTGGCAGGAACACGAAACGCGGCCTTCCTGCCGCGAAATGGGCGTCATGGCGAAGGCCGGGGCCGCGGCCCATCGCGCTACCGCTCCTCTTCTTCCTCTTCAGCCCGCCACTCCCTCTTGTCCTTGTAGTAGTAGCTCGAATAGTAGTAGGTGTACTTGCTGTAGAGCTCCCCGGCCCGCGCTCCGTTGGCTACGATCCCCAGGACGTTGTTCTCGCACAGCGACTGCATCGCGCGCGTGACCGAGTCGATGGTCGTCACGCCGATGCGCACGACCAGAACCGTGCCGTCGGTCATGGTGGCCAGCAGGTTGGCGTCGGCGGCGAACAGCAGCGGCGGGCTGTCCAGCAACACCCAGTTGAAGATGGAGGGCAGTTGTTCGAGCAGAGTCCTCGTCTCGGTCAGGTTCAGCATCTCCAGGGGATTCGACACCGCGGTTCCCGCCGTCATCAGGTACAGGTTCGTCCCCGCGATCCTGCGAACTACGTCGGCAAGGCCCGCCTGCCCCGCCAGGAAGTCCGTTGCGCCCGGCGTCCGCTCGATCTGGAAGATGTTGTGCAGCACGGGCCGGCGAAAGTCGAAGTCCGCCAGCAGCGTGGGGTTATCCGTCAGTTGCGCTTCCGCCAGGGCCAGATTCACCACCGTGAACGACTTCCCTTCGGCGGGACAGGGACTGGTCAGCACGACCGAGTGCAGCGGCTGGAGTTTCTGGAGATGGTTCAGACGGGTCCGCAGGGTCCTGAACTCCTCGCTGTGCGCGTCGCGAGAGCGGGTGGGGTCGATCACGAAGAAATCGGGCGCGGGCGTGTACGGGATCTCCGGCGCCGCCGACAGCAGGTCCTCCAGGCCGGGGATGATGCGCACCGGGGGTCTCCTGGGGCGCTCCCCGCCTTCCCCACCCTGCTCCGCCCTGCGCAATGCATCGTAGATCCGGCTCATAGAACCTCCAACAACGGGCGCTACGCGCCCCGGGTGTAGTAGTAGTAGACGGAGCCCAGCATCAGCAGGAAACCCGCAATGCAGGCGCTGGACCAGGCCACCCAGGCCAGGCGGCGTTTCCTCTGTACCATCACGTCATTCTCCACGAGCGGCACGCTGCCCAGCACGGGCAGGCCCGTGTACGCTCTGACGTCCTTGAGATTCTTCAGCGACGTGTCCTTCACCTCCCGCGCACCGGCCAGGACAAAGCCGAGGGCCAGGCCGATGGCCGAGCCGATCACGACCACCATCGGCCGGTTAGGCTCCGACGGCGACTGCGGCAGGGACGCCTGCTCCAGCACCTCCAGCAGTTCACCTTGCTTGCGGGTCTCCAGTTCCGTGGCCATCGACGACTGGCTGCTCTTCATCGTGAGATCTTCATACTGCTGCTTCGCGATCTGGTAGTCGCGCGTGAGTTGCGCATAGTCCCGCTCGCTGATGGGGCTGGCCTCGATGCGGTCCGTGTATAGTTTGATCTGCTTGTTGAGGCGGGCCTGCTCCTCCACGATGCGCTCGATTTCCATCTCTTTGGTCTGGATCGTGCTCTGGTAGCGCTCGATTTCAATCTGCGCTTGCCGCTGCTCCCGCGACGGAGCCGCAACCTCGGGTTTGGGCGCGGCGGCCGCAGCCGCCCGCTGTTCCGTTTTCAGTATCTCGTCCCGGGACTGCTTGAGGGTCGCGAGTTGGGCTTCGGCATAGCGCACATCCGGATGCGAAGGACTGTACCTCTGGCGGAGGGCCGACAACTGGGCTTCCCCGTTCAGGATCTGCCGCTCCAGTCCGATCAGCCGCTCGTTCTTTACAGCCACTTCCATGTTGAGGGCCGGATTGGCCGGGACGGCGTCGTACTGCTCCTTGGCGACCCGGAGGCCGTTTTCCAGCAGCAACTTGTCCTGGGTCGCGCGGTTGAGCGACGCAGCGGCATTGGAAAGTTGCGCCTCCAGGGTCCTGAGGGCCGTCAGGTTGGCGGTCAGGTTTTCCGGCAACCGCCCCGAGAACTTCAACTTGTAGGCCGTCAACCGGTTTTCGATCTCGTCCAGGTTCTTCTTGGCGCCGTCCACCTGCTCCTTGAGGAAGTCCGTGGTCTGCAAGGAGTTGGTGGACCGGCTGCGGGTGGTTTCGTCCTGGAACATGGTGATGATCCGGGCCACGACCTTCTGCGCCAGATAGCGGTCTCCGTACCGGAACGAGACACGGAAAGCCGTGGAGGCGGGCCGGCCTTCGGCGGCCTCGCGCATAGTGGCAACCGCGGAGATGCGGATGTCGTTCTGCATGCCCTCGATCAGGTCCTCGTCGGGGATGCGGCCCTTCCGGCTGGGGTACAGCCCGAACTCGTTGATCAGGGTCATGAGGTTGGAGCGGCTTCGCACCTGCTGCTCCATGGCGGCGATGCGCTGCCCCAACTGGAGGTTCACGTTGGAGGGCACGTAGCGCTCCGGCACCGTGGGAGGCACGATGCGGATGGTTCCGTCCGAAACGTAGGTGTCGGGCCACAGGAAGGCCACCACTACGGAGATCACAAGCCCCGCAAAGGCCGGACCCAGGATCCAGCCACGGTGCCTCCGGACGACATCGATGAAGTCGGTGACGTCCATCGGTCTACGGCTTACGGTGTAAGCTTCAGGGCTGGGCTGCATTGCGCGACACCTCCTTCCGGCCGCGATGATCTGTGCTAGTCCGGGACAACGATCTGGTCTCCGCTTTCCAGCAGGATATTCTGCCCCAGGTTCTTGCCCTGCGCCCATTCCCTGTAGTTGAACTTGTAACGCTTGGGGCCGCGGATGATCATGACGTTCTTGGTGTCGGCGTATTGGCGGAAACCGCCCGCGATGGCGAGGGCTTGGGAGACCGTGGTGGGAACCACCAACTGGTATTGTCCGGGCCGGCCTACCTCGCCGATCACGAAGTACTTCTTGCTGTTGACCTGGGAGACCTGCACCATGACTTCAGGCTCGGTGATGAACTGGGTGAAGGCCTTCTTGAGGTTTTCGGACAACTTGTCCGGAGTCAGGCCGCCGGCCAGGACGTCGTTGAGCAGCGGGAGCGAGATCATGCCGTCCGGGCGCACCGCCACGGGGCCGCTCAGTTCGGGTTCCCGCCAGACGCGAATCGTCAGTACGTCTTCCGCTCCGATGACGTAGGTCTTGGGGTCGATCGGCGCTCCGACAGCTCCCGTGGCCTGCTCGTCACCCGCCCGTGAGGGGGCCGCGGGCGCCGGCTCCTTCGCCTGCTCCTGAGCCGGTTCCGCGGACAGGCGGACAGAGACCGCGACGAGACATGAGGCCAAACACGCAATCAACAGTCCGCTTCGACGCATCTGCAAGTCTGTTCCGGAGGCGAGTTACACCCTACCTCCACGCCAGCCCAGCCTCTCCGGACCCGCCGGGCGGCCGGCTGACTGCCATTATTGTACACCAACGACTCCGTTTCAGCAGCCCTGGAGCGCGGCTCCAGGACCAAGGTCCGGTCCGGCCACTCTTCCGTAAGTCGTTATCGGGGAAGAATGAACTCCAGCCCTGCCGGCGGCCGCGCCGCGTAGCACGGGGCATGCACGGCGCCTGCCCGCGCAGTCCTCGGAGAGGGTCTCAGAAGGTGAGGCCGATACCCAGCGTCGCCTGCTGCTGGCGCACATACCCGTGAGAGTTCATGAGATCCGCGAACTGAAGCTTGTAGGGCTTGCCTGTGAACGTGTCACGCAGATCCACGCGTACCAGCGCCCGCTTGTGCAGCCTGATCTTGATGCCCCCGCCGTAGTTGACGCCGTAGTTGAGGGTGGGCTCTTTTCTCCATCCTTCGATGTGAGGCTTGCCGCTGCGGCGTGCTTCCAGACCCACCGTCAGAAACGGGCGGAATCTCTCGTTCTTGGGCATCCAGTAGGCCAGGAAGTTGTAGGAAAGCTGGTGCAGCAGAACTCTGCCGGTTTTGGGGACGCGCGGGGCGGTCTCGGTGTCCTGGAAGACGGTCGCCAGCCTGGCCTCGGTCTGAAGCGCGGTCAGTTCGTGGCCGTAATAACCGGGAGTGTTGAGCGTGATCCGCAGCCCGTAGGTGTAACCGTTTCTAAAGGTTGTGTCGCTGTCTTTGCCTTGCACCGCGGAGGCGTACCCGAGCGGCGCCCGGCTGACCCGCGTCCATCCGGCGATGGGTGCGACCTCCAGCGTCTGCGCCCCGGCGGAGGCAACGGCTAACAGCGACAAAAGGACCGGACAGCAAAACCTGTTCATAGTGTTCGCGGATCAGGCAGCGAGACAGCCTCCGCTCTCGCGGAAACCACGATTATAGCTTGACCGCTGAACAGCCGTCAGCCTTTGCTCTGTGCAGCCTTCAAAAAGGCGTTCATCTGGCCGAGCAGGTAACCCAACCCGGCGTTCGGGCGGTAGCCCTGTCCCGCTCCGCCTCCTCTGGCGCCTCCGGCGGAAGGACTGCCGAAAGCGGGGATATGGTCGGGGATGGCGATACCGTCGAACTTGACGTCCACCAGGGCCTTCATGACCTTGGTCATGTCGTAGTAGCCGTCGTCAAGAAGCGTCTCGTTGAAGTGAGGCAACGGTGAGTTTACGTTGCGGAAGTGCACCTTGAAGAGCTTTTTCTGGCCGCCGAAGTACTTGATGGTCTCCACCACATCCTTGCCCATAAGCGGCCCGCCCTCGAGCCAGCAGCCCACGCAGAGGCACATGCCGACATTGGGGCTGTTGGCGATCTCGAGGGCCTTCTTGTAGCCATCGAAGCTGCTGAAGATGCAGCGGGGGACCCCGGCGATCATGGGCTGCGGCGGGTCGTCCGGATGAATCCCGATCCGTACGCCGGCCTCTTCAGCCACCGGCACCACCTTCTTGATGAAGTAGGTATAGTTGTCCCAGATCTCTTCTTTGGAGAAGACGCGGCCGTGCGACAGCGGCTGCTTGTAAGTCTTCCCTGACCAAGTGCCCGTGTAGTTCGGGCTGTTCGAATCGACGTCCCGGGCCACATAACCGCGGGGCGTGGTCACGCGGCCGCTGGACCAGATGCCGTTGCCCATATGCGCATAGGTGGTGTAGGGAATGCCAGCTTTGCCTAAGTAACGCAGGTAATTCAGGTATTCCTCGATCTTCTGGTCGCGGCCCGGGAGGTTCAGGGTGACCTCCTCCATGTTGTGCAAGCTGCCGCTCGGGCCGACGCCGCTGCCGATGTTATATACCTTGAAGCCGCCCGCCTCCCACTGCTCGCGCATCTTGATGAAGCCTTCGGCGGTAGCCGTCTGGGGCGTGGCTCCCAGGCTCACCCAGGTGACCCCGAGCTGCTTGAGATAGAGCATGTGCTCTTCGCTGGCCTGCCCGCCGCCGGTCCCTATCTTGATGCCCGGGGGAACAGTGGGAAGTTTCGCCGAACTCCTGCCGGCGGAGGCCATCAGGGCGGCGCCGCCCAGCGCCATTTTGGCGAACTGCCTGCGATCGGTCGATCGCGCGGTTTCATGCCCGTCCATTTGCATCGCTCCTTTCGACTCTCTCCATGATCGCAAACTCATCAAGGCCTGACCACCGCGCCGTCCACGGTCCGGTCCAGCCCGTACATCCCGCCCCGCTGCACGGGTTTCCAGGGATACTTGGCGGCCAGAGTTTCGTTGATATCCAGGCCCAGCCCCGGCCTGCCGCTCCCGTAGAGATAACCTTTGCGGATCTCCCCACACCCCGGCAGCACTTCCCGCGCCGCGGCCGGGAACCCGTTCTCCTCCTGGATGCCGAAGGCGGGGCTGCTGATATCCACGTGGTAGGCGGCCATCTGGTTCACCGGATCGTTTTCGCCGCCTTCCTGGAACGCCGTCTTCACTCCGAAGTAGTCGCACAGGCCCGCCAGGCGCTTGGCGGGAGTGATCCCGCCGATGGCGGCGACGCGGCAGCGGACGAAGTCGATGAGACGGCCGGTGATCAGCGGCACGTACTCGTAGGGGTGCGTGAACACTTCGCCCACGGCCTGCGGCGTGGTGCAGATCCTCCGTATGTGGGCGTACCAGTCGATCTGCTCCGGAGCCAGCACGTCCTCGACGAAGTACATCTGGAGCGGTTGCAGGCGCCGGCAGAACTCCACGGCGTTCATGCCGGTCAGGTGCGAGTGCACGTCGTGGCAGAGCTTCGGCTCCGGCCCGAGCTTGGCGCGCACCTGCTCCAGCATCCTCGCCACCGTGTCGACGTACACCTCCTCGTCGAAGACCCTGCCCGTGGAGCCGCCCTCCGGACGGCTGGCCTGCCCCGCCGGAATGAACCCGCCGCCGCCGTAGGCGCCGAACTGCACCCGGACGTGCCGGTAGCCGTTGGCCATGGACTTCTGCACGGCGGCGACCGCGGCCTCGACGTCGTTGCCGGCGGCGTGATCGTAGCAGGGGACCGCATCGCGCACCTTGCCGCCCAGCAGTTCATAGACCGGCATGCCCGCGCGCTTGCCCTTGATGTCCCACAGCGCCATGTCCATGGCGCTCAGGACGCAGTTGTTGACCGGCCCGTTGCGCCAGTAGGTGCGCAGGTGGCCGCTCTGCCACAGGTCCTCGATCTGGTCGGGATTCTTGCCGATCAGAAAGGGAATCAGGTGCTTGTCGAGGGCTTCCACCACGGCGTAGGCCTGGTAGTTGTTGTTGGCCGAGCCGATGCCGTAGAGGCCGTCCTCGCTGGTCATGATCTTCAGGAAGATCCAGCGGTAATTGCCGCCGGCGCTGGTGGTGATGACTTTGGCCGACTTGATGGTGAGCGGCGCAAGCCCGCGCGTGCGGGCTTCGTACTGCTGGGCCGCCGCGGCAGGCACGACGGCGAAGCCTTTGAGCAAGTCCCTGCGATTCATGGAGCCTCCTCGGTCGGATTTAGGATACTACAGCAATGCGAGCCTGGCACGCCCACGGCGAGGGCGGCATTTGACACTTTCGGAGGCTGCCCGTTAAGCTAGGAATTCTTCCTCGGATTACCCATGGCCGACCAGCCCAAACCCGAAGGAAAGGCTCCCACTGCGCCTGTACCTCCCGCGGCTCCCAAGGCGCCTCCTCCGCCTCCTCAGGCGCCCGCAACCCCCTGGGAAAGCGGCCTCACCCGGGCCCTCAAGGAACGGTTCGGCGATCAGATCCTGGAGTTCACGGCCCAGCACGGGCAGGAGTTCCTGGTGGCAAAACCCGAAGCCGTCATCCCCATCCTCGGCTACCTGAAGTCCGAGGCGGCCTTCGACTACCTGGTGGATGTCACGGCCGTCGATTACCCCAAGCGCGCGGAGCGGTTCGACCTGGTTTACGTCCTCTACAGTTTCGCCCGGAACCAGAGGATTCGCCTCAAGACCAGGATCCCCGAGGGCTATCAGCCTCCCACCGCCACGGACGTGCACCTGACCGCCGACTGGCTGGAGCGCGAGGTGTTCGACATGTTCGGAATCGAGTTCAGCGGGCACCCGAACATGCGGCGCATCCTGATGCCCGAGGAGTGGGAGGGATATCCGCTGCGAAAGGATTACTCGATTCTCCGGCAGGACGAAGCCTGGGTCAGGCAAAACCTGGGGATCGAAAGCGCGCAATAGGATGGCGGAACCCACTTTCCTCGACTCCACGGAAATGGTCCTGAACATGGGGCCGCAGCACCCCTCCACGCACGGAGTGCTGCGCGTGATCCTCAAGCTGGACGGCGAGAGGGTGCGGGGGACGGACTGCGTCATCGGCTACCTCCACCGGGGCCTGGAGAAGATCGGCGAGAACCGGACCTACGCGATGTACGTGCCCTACGTGGACCGCGCGGATTACGTGGCCGCGGTCTCCAACGGGTTGGGCTTCTGCCTGGCCGCCGAGAAACTGCTGGGCGTCGAGGCGCCGCCCCGGGCGCAGGCCATCCGGGTCATCCTGGCCGAACTGACCAGGATTTCCAGCCACCTTCTCTGGCTGGGCACGCACTGCCTGGACATTGGCGCGACAACCCCGCTCTTCTACACCTTCCGGGAGCGGGAGTTCATC
The DNA here is from genome assembly GCA_020851555.1 of Bryobacterales bacterium. Lineage (GTDB taxonomy): Bacteria > Acidobacteriota > Terriglobia > Bryobacterales > Bryobacteraceae > DTKY01. The sequence continues at coordinate 192,672 of JADZCM010000001.1, forward strand.
ATGGACATCTTCGAGAAGTACTGCGGCGCCCGGCTGACCACGCACGCCTTCCGCATCGGCGGGCTTCAGTACGAGACCTATGATGAGTTTCTGGACGAGTGCCGCAGTTTCTGCGAATGGCTGCCGCCCAAGCTCGAAGAGTATGACCGCCTCCTTACCGGCAACCGCATCCTGATCGGCCGGATGAGGGAGGTGGGTATTCTGAACGCCGAAGACTGCAAGGCGTACGGCGTCACGGGCCCTATGCTGCGCGCGGCGGGCGTGAAGTGGGACCTGCGCCGGGCGCAGCCTTACAGCGGCTACGAGAACTACGATTTCGAGATCCCCACGGGCGAGCGGGGCGACACCTACGACCGGTACCTGGTTCGCATGGAGGAGATGCGGCAGGCCGCCAGGATCGTCCGCCAGGCGGCGGACAGCATGCCCGACGGTCCCATCATGGCCAAGGTCCCCAAGGTGATCAAGCCGCCGGCGGGAGAAGTCTACGTATCGGTGGAAGCCCCCAAGGGTGAGCTTGGCTATTTCGTGGTGAGCGACGGATCCACCCAGCCGTACCGGGTGCGCATCCGGCCGCCTTCGTTCGTGAATCTCCAGGCGCTCGACAGGATGGCGCGGGGCGCGCTGGTGGCGGACTTGGTGGCGATCATCGGCACGATCGACATCGTGCTGGGAGAGGTGGACCGCTAGGATCATGTCTTTACGGAAGTTCTTCAGAACGGTCTTTCTGGTTGACCTGCTGGAAGGACTCGGCGTCACCTTCCGCTATCAGCCCACAAAGAACGTCTGCACCGAGCAGTATCCCGCCGAACGGCCGAAGATCGCCGAGCGGTTCCGGGGCGCGCCGCGCTTGAACACCAACCCGGAGACCGGCGAGACGTTGTGTATTGCCTGCAACCTGTGCGCCGTGGCCTGCCCCGAGCAGTTGATCGTGCTCGCGAGCGAGCGCAATGAAAAGACGCGCCGCAAAGAACTGACCACTTTCACTTTCGACATCTCCCGCTGCATGTTCTGCGGGCTGTGCGAGGACGCCTGCCCGGTGGATGCGCTGGAGTTGACGCAGGATTTCGAACTGGCAAGCTACACCCGGGAAGGCGCCATCTGGGACCGGCAGATGCTGGAGGAGGGACCGAAACCGACGCGATACAAGTACTGAGCCGCGGGCCAGGCGAACCTGGTTCTCAGGCTGACGGTTGTGGCGGCCGGGCACGCCCGGCCGCGGGCATATCCCGATGATCGACACATTGTTCTTTTATCTGTTCGCGCTGATGACGCTGGGCGGCGGGGTGCTGACGATCACGCGCCGCAGCGCCGTGCACAGCGCGATCTGGCTGATCGTGTCGCTGGCGGGCGCGGCCGGGTTGTACCTGCTTCAGAAAGCGGAATTCCTGTTCGCGGTCCAGATCATACTCTACGTCGGCGGCATCGTGCTTCTGTTCCTGTTCGTCATCATGCTGGTGAATCTGGACCAGGCGGCGCGAGAGCGGCAGTTCAACCGGCAGTGGTGGCTGGCGCTGGCCTCGGCGCTGGGGGTGGGAGGCCTGATCTTCTACTTTCTCCGCGCGGGCTCGGGGTCCCTGCAACTGGCCGCCGCGCCGGTTCCCTCGCCGGTTCTGGAGGGCAACACGGAGCGGCTCGCCGACGTGCTCTTCTCGCAATACCTGCTGCCCTTCGAGGTGGCTTCCATCCTGCTGCTGGTGGCGGTGGTCGGCTCCGTCATCATGGCTAGAAAGAGGGTCTGATGTTCCACCCGATTACGACGGTTCACTACCTGGTGCTGAGCGCGGCGCTGCTGCTGGTCGGGACCATCGGAGTGCTCGCGCGCCGGAATATCGTCATCATCCTGATGTCCATCGAGCTGATTCTGAACGCCGTCAACATCAACCTGATCGCGTTCTCCCACTACTTCCAGCAGGTGACCGGGCAGATCTTCGCCATCTTTGTCATTACGGTGGCCGTGGCCGAGGCGGCGGTGGGCCTGGGCATCCTCATCGCGCTGTTCCAGAACAAGGAGACCGTGCTGGCGGACGAGGTCGACCTGCTGAAGTGGTGAGGCAACCGCGATGAATTTTCTGGACGCAATCTGGCTGATTCCGCTGTTCCCGCTGGCGGGCGCCGCCGCGATGCTGCTGGTGGGCAGGCATCTGGACCGCAGCGCCAAGGCCGTCATCAGCCTGCTCTGCCCGGGCACGGTTCTGGCATCTCTCCTTCTGTCGGCAGGCGCCGTCGCCCAACTGGTAGGCAAGGCTGAGAAGTTCCATGAGGTCGTCCTTTACACCTGGGTGGCCGGGTTGCCGTTCCGCATGGCGGACGGGGCCGCGGCCGTCTTCACCGCCGACTGGGGCTTCCTGCTCGATCCACTCAGTTCAGTGATGATCCTGGTGGTTACGGGCATCAGCTTCATCATCCACGTCTACTCGGTCGGCTACATGGGACAGGAGGGCGGATACTACCGTTTTTTCGGATATCTGAACCTGTTCGTGTTTTTCATGCTGATGCTGGTGCTGGCCAACAACTACCTGCTGTTGTTCGTCGGCTGGGAAGGCGTGGGGCTGTGCAGTTATCTGCTGATCGGGTTCTACTTCCATAAGAAATCGGCCTCCGACGCGGGCAACAAGGCGTTCATCGTCAACCGGATCGGAGACGCCGGCTTCATCCTCGGCATGCTGCTGATGTTCGCCGTCATCGGATCGGTGCGGTTTCTGGACGTGAACCAGGCGCTTGGCAGCGGGCGGTTCGCCGCTGAGACGGCCGGCTTCGGCGTATTGAGCCTGATGGCGCTGCTGCTGTTCGTGGGCGCCACGGGCAAGTCAGCGCAGTTTCCTCTGTACGTCTGGCTGCCCGACGCCATGGAGGGGCCCACGCCGGTCTCGGCGCTGATTCACGCCGCCACCATGGTGACGGCGGGCGTGTACATGGTGGCCCGTTCGCACGCCCTGTTCCGGCTGACCCCCGAAACCAGCCTGATCGTGGCGGTTGTCGGAGCCTTCACCGCCATTCTGGCGGCTTCCATCGCGCTGGTGCAGAACGATATCAAGCGCGTGCTGGCCTACTCCACGGTGAGCCAGCTCGGCTACATGTTCATGGCCTGCGGGGTGGGCGCCTATTGGGTGGCGATCTTCCATCTCTACACGCATGCGTTCTTCAAGGCGCTGCTCTTCCTCGGTTCGGGCTCGGTGATCCACGCCATGGGTGGAGAGCAGGACATGCGGAACATGGGCGGCCTGAAGGACAAGATTCCGGTGACCCACTGGACCATGTTCGCGGGCTCGCTGGCCATCGCCGGGATCCCCGGGCTGGCGGGCTTCTTCTCCAAGGACGAGATCCTGTGGCAGGTATACAGCTCGCCGTGGGGAGCCACCGCTCTGTACGTGGTGGGCCTGGTGACCGCCGCCATGACGGCATTCTACATGTGGCGCCTGATGAACCTGACGTTCTACGGGCAGCCGCGCATGGACGGGCACACCGCCGCGCACATACACGAGTCCCCGCGCACGATGACGGTCCCGCTCGCGGTGCTGGCGGCGGGCAGCGTGCTGGCGGGCTGGATCGGCGTTCCCAAATTGTGGTCCGTATTCCCCGAGGCCTTCCGCGCCTTCGAGCACTGGCTGGAGCCGGCGGTCCCCTCCATCGCCGCGCACGCGGCGGAAGGCGCGCCGCACGAAACCGGCATCGAGTGGATGCTCATGCTGCTGTCGGTCGCCGTGGCGCTGGGCGGCATCTGGCTGGCCCGGCACTTCTATGTACACCGCCCGCAGCTCCCGGATGCGCTCGCGCGGTCGGCGGGCGGGCTCTACACCACGCTCAGCAACAAATGGTACGTGGACGAGATCTACGGCTACCTGTTCGTCGACGGGCTGGCCAAGGGCGGCGGCAGCGCACTGGCCCGCTTCGACAACCGCGTGGTGGACGGCGGCGTGAACGGGGCCGGCTGGATGACCCGGCTTGGCTCCACGCTTTCCATCTGGTGGGATACCTGGATCATCGACGGTTCTGTGCGGCTGCTGTCTTTCATGGTGAAGGTCTTCTCTTATCCCATGCGCCTTCTCCAGACCGGCCTCTTCCAGTCCTACGCGCTGGCCTTTGTGCTGGGCATACTGGCGCTGTTCGCCTGGCTCCTGGTGCGCTGATATGAACGGACACCTACTCAGCATCGTGCTGTTCACGCCGCTGGCCGGCATGCTGGTGCTGCTGCTGTTGCCGGGCTCGAACAAGACGCTCATACGCATCTGGGCCAACGTCGCGTCGCTCGCCGGATTCCTGGTCTCGCTGCCGCTGGTGTGGCGCTACGACAAGACCGCCTCCGGTTTCCAGATGGTGGAGACGGCCGACTGGATCCCCAGCCTGGGGGTGAAGTACATGCTGGGCATCGACGGCATCAGCCTGCTGCTGGTGATGCTGACGACGCTGGTGGGCTTCCTGGCGGTTCTTTCAAGCTGGAGCGCGGTTCAGGAGCGGGTGAAGGAATACTACGCCATGTTCCTGCTCCAGCAGACCGGCATGATCGGCGTGTTCCTGGCCCTGGACTTCTTCCTGTTCTACGTGTTCTGGGAAGTGGTGCTGGTGCCGATGTATTTCATCATCGGCGTTTGGGGCGGCCCGCGGAAGCTGTACGCGGCCATCAAGTTCTTTCTCTACACGCTGGCCGGCAGCGTGCTGATGCTGCTGGGCATCCTGACGCTGTACTTCCAGCACTTCGAGCAGTTCGGCTTTTACACCTTCGAGATCTCCGACCTGATGAAGCTGTCGCTGCCGCTGGGCCTCCAGCAGTGGGTCTTCTGGGCGTTCTTCGTGGCCTTTGCCATCAAGGTGCCGATGTTCCCGTTCCACACCTGGCTGCCCGACGCGCACGTGGAGGCGCCCACCGCCGGCTCGGTGGTGCTGGCCAGCGTACTCCTGAAAATGGGGACGTACGGGTTCCTGAGATTTTCGTTGCCGCTTCTGCCGGACGCTTCCGTCACCCCGGCGATCGTGCAGGTTCTGGCCGGATTGTCGCTGGTGGCAATCATCTACGGCGCGCTGGTCAGCCTGATGCAGAAGGACTGGAAGAAGCTGGTGGCCTACTCGTCGGTGAGCCACCTGGGATTCTGCACGCTGGGGATCTTCGCGCTGAACCCGAACGGGCTGGCCGGCAGCGTGATCCAGCAGGTCAACCACGGCATCTCGACGGGCATGCTCTTTTTGATCGTGGGCGTGATCTACGAGCGGCGTCACACGCGCGAGATCAAGGAATACGGCGGCCTGGCGCACGTCATGCCGGTCTACGCCACGGTGTTCGCCTTCGCCATGCTCAGTTCGGCCGGGCTCCCCCTGTTGAACGGTTTCATCGGCGAGTTCACCATCCTGCAAGGCGCGTTCGAGACCAGCCGCGTATGGGCCGCTTTCGCCGTGACCGGCGTCATTCTCGGCGCGGCCTATCTGCTCTGGCTCTATCAGCGGACCATGCTGGGCGAGGTCACGAACCCCAAGAACAAGGGGCTCCCCGATCTGAACTGGCGCGAATTGGCCGTGTTTCTCCCGCTGATCGCCTGGGCCATCTGGATCGGCGTCTATCCCAAGCCGTACTTCGAGGTGCTGGAGAAGCCCGTGGCCGAGATCGTCGAGCGGGTGCGGCCCGGCTACTTTGGCCAGCAGGCCGCGGTCCAGGCGCTGCCGGGAGAAGTCCGATGAGCCAGTACTATACCTCCGTCGACCACTTCGTGCTGGTGCCGGCCATCCTGCTGGCGCTGTTCGGCTGCGCCGTGCTGCTGTTCGACTTTCTGCTCTTTCCCGAGCCCCGGCAGCGCAAGTACCTGGTGTGGTTCGTGGCCCTGGGGCTGGTGTTCACCGGGGGCGCGCTGTGGCGGCAGCAGCATTTCCTTTCGGTGCAGAAGATCGACAGCATCACGGCATTCGGCGGGACGTTGACCATCGATGGCTTCGCGTTGTTCTTCAACTGGATCTTCCTGGCGGCGTCGCTCATCGTGGCGCTGATCTCCTACAAGTACCTGGAAACCGCCGGGGAGCACCAGGGGGAGATCTACGGGCTGATCCTGCTCGCCAACTGCGGAATGTTTTTCCTGGCCGCGGGAACGGACCTGATCACGCTGTTCATCGGCCTGGAGCTGATGGCGCTGTGCTTCTACGTCATGGTAGGTTTCCTGCGCGGCGACCGGCGCTCCAACGAGGCGGCCGTCAAGTACCTGCTGCTTGGCGCGTTCTCCAGCGGCTTTCTGGTCTACGGTTTTTCGGTGTTGTACGGATTATCGGGATCCACCAAGCTGGCCGCCATCCGCATGGCCCTGGAGAGCCGGGGCGCGTCCGACCCGCTGGTGATACTGGCGCTGGTCACGGTCTCGGTCGGCCTGCTGTTCAAGATTTCCGCCGTGCCTTTCCACATGTGGGCGCCGGACGCCTACGAGGGCGCGCCCACGACGGTAACCGCCTACCTGGCGGCCGGATCCAAGGCCGCCTCCTTCGCTTTCCTGATGCGCATGTTCATGGGGCCGCTGGCGCCGTCGCGCGAACTCTGGGAGCCGCTGCTGGCGGTGGTGGCGGTGGCCAGCATGACGGTGGGCAATTTCGCCGCGATCACGCAATCCAACGTGAAGCGCCTGCTGGCCTACAGTTCGATCTCGCACGCGGGCTACATCCTGCTGGGCCTGATCGCGGGCAACGACACCGGCGTCCAGGGTGTTCTGGTCTATGTGCTGGTGTACGTCTTCATGACCATGGGCGCTTTCCTGGTGGTGGCGGCTCTGCGGCGCAAGGAGATGCTGGGGGAGGACCTGGAGGACATGGCGGGGCTGGTGCACAAGAGCCCGGGCTACGCTTTCCTGATGCTGATCTTCCTGCTGTCGCTGGCGGGCATTCCGCCGACGGCAGGCTTTATCGGCAAGTACTTCATCTTCCTGTCCCTGATCCAGACCGGCCATTACGTTCTGGCGGTGATCGCCACCCTCTACGTCGCGGTGGCGATCTACTACTACTTCCGGATCGTCCGGAGCATGTTCATCAGCCCGCTGACCGACCGCGCCCCGGCGGCCACCAGCCTCGGCTTGAAACTGGCCCTGGCGGTGACGGGTCTGATGACGCTGCTGATCGGCATCTATCCGGAGCCGTTCCTAAGCCTGGCGCAGAACTCGCTGCTTAGGTGAGATTCCCATGGAAATCGTCTTCCAACATCCCCTGTTCAAGCCGCTGGTCCTGACGGCAGTGCTGATCTGCGCCTTCCCGCTGCTGGCGGGCTACATCGTGCTGCTGGAAAGGAAGCTGCTCGGCGATTTTCAGGTGCGGCTGGGCCCCATGCGCGTGGGACCGCACGGCTTGCTGCAACCGCTGGCCGACGCGGTGAAGCTGCTCACCAAGGAAGACACGATTCCCGGAGATGCGGACCGGACCATTTTCTGGATCGGTCCGGTGGTGTCCACCTTCACGGCGCTCACCTCCTTCTGCGTGCTGCCCTTCAGCAGCCTGGTGCACGTGGCGGACGTGAACGTCGGTCTGCTGGTGATCCTGGCCATGTCGAGCGTGGGCGTTATCGGCGTCATCCTGGGCGGCTGGTCTTCCAACAGCCAGTACCCCTTGCTCGGATCGCTGCGCGGCGCGGCCCAGCTTGTAAGCTACGAAGTGGCTCTGGGCCTGGCGCTGGTGTCGGGAATCATGATGGCCGGCACGCTGAGCCTGGTCGAGATCGTCCGGGCGCAGGAGGCCAGGCAGGTCTGGTTCGTGTTCTCCAACTTCGGGCTGATGATCGTGCCGTTCGTGGTGTACTTCATCGCGGCCACCGCGGAGACCAACCGGCTGCCGTTCGACCTGCCCGAGGCCGAGAGCGAACTGGTGGCGGGCTTCCACACCGAGTACAGCGGTTTCCGTTGGGCGCTCTACTTCCTGGCGGAGTACGCCAACATGTTCGTGGTCTCGTCGGTGGCGGTGGCCTTGTTCTGGGGAGGCTGGCTGCGTCCGTTCCCAAGCGCAGGCTGGCTGGAGTTGCCGCTGAACTACGGTTTTCCGGCGTTGCTGTTCCTGGGCTCGGGGGTCCTCTGCGTGCCGATGGCGCGCCGTGAGGCGGTCCGGTGGCGCCGCAACTTCATGTACGTAGTGGGACTTTGCCTGGCGGCCTGCGCCCTGCCGTTCCTGTTCCCTCCGGTCAATCAGCTTATCATCGGCGTGTTCTGGTTCGTGCTGAAGGTGGCGGTGCTGTTGTACGTCATGATCTGGATGCGCGGCACTTTCCCCCGCTTCCGTTACGACCAGTTGATGGACATTGGCTGGAAGTACATGATCCCCATCGGCATGGGCGCGGTGCTGGTCAACGCCGCCGTCGGCATGCTGCTGGCGAAGTGATCCGCCGGCGGCCGGCTCCCGGCCTTCAAATGACCAGCGCGGATGCCGGCGCCGCCCAAACGTTCCCCGGCAACGGCTGCCGTCAGCGGACCCGGCCCGCTCAGCGCAGCAGGTCGAGCGAGCGCTGGATCATGTCCTTGATTGCCGACATGGCGGCCACGTTCGCCTGGTAGTTGCGCGCGGCGCCCATCAGGTCGACCATGTCCTCGGCCGGGTTCACGCGGGGAAAGGCCACGTAGCCCTCGGCGTCCGCGTCGGGATGGCCCGGCAGGTACTTGCGTTCCGGCTCGCGCCCGTCGACCACCACCTCGCTTACGCCCACGCCCTGCGCGCCCGGAGTGGCCAGGGCCTCGAAGACCGAAGAGAACGGCGAGGCGACCGGCCGCGACTCGAAGACCACGTCCTTGCGGCGGTAAGGCCCGCCCTCGGGCGTTCGCGTGGTCTCCGCGTTGGCCAGGTTCTCCACCAGCAGTTCGGCTCGGGTGCGCTGGGCCGCCATCCCGCTGGCGCTCACCGACAGAACCGAAAACAGGCTCATGCGCTCCTCCCTTCCTTGATGGCGGACCGGACCGCCCTGATTTCGGCGCGCGCCAGCGTGGAAGCCACCGTGAACCGCAGCGCGTTCTCGGCCAGCAGGCGGGCTTCACGGTCCAGGCTGACATTGTTGCCGTCGTTTTTGGTCTTCAGCCCCGCGACCTCCACGGGCCGGGGCGCGGTGTCTTCGATGAAGTTGCGTAGTTCCGCCTGGAAATCGATGTCCTGGGTCTTGTAGCCGGGCGTGTCGGCGTTGGCTATGTTGGCCGCGACCAGCTTCTGCCGGGCGCTGACCAGGTCCATGTACTGCTCCAGCCGGAGTGCGACGCGGTCCAGCATGACGCAGGAGAGAAAGCACGCGCCGTGCCGCCACAGCGGTTTTGGAATGAAGGAGTTGCGGCCGAGGCGAGCGGCACGGAATCGTCCCCGCCAAATTCCCGCCACGGGCGCGGGCGGGGCCGCGGCCCTTCAGCCGCCGCAGATCTCCCGGTAGTATCGCTCGTATTCCGGGATCACCAGCGAGCTGCAATAGCGCGACTCCGCCGTGGAGCGCGCCGCCTCCGACATGCGCCGGTGCAAATCGGCATCGGTTACCAGTTCCGCCACGCGCGCCGCCTGAGCCGGGATGTCCCCCACGGCCTCCAGGAAGCCGTCGTGGCCGTGGGTGACCAGTTCCGGCAGACCGCCGACCCGGGTCGCCACCGACGGCACGCCGCAGGCCATCGCCTCCAGCACCACCAGGCCGAAGGACTCCAGTTGGCTGGGCAGAAGGAGCACGTCCGCCAGGGGCAGCAGGCGCTCGATGTGGCTCTGCTTCCCCAGAAACGTCACGTGCCGCTCCAGCCCCAGTTCATGGGCCAGGCCCTCGGCCGGGCCCCGTTCCGGCCCGTCTCCCACCATCAGCAGGTGGGCCGGCGCATCTTTGCGTACTGCCTGCAAGATGTGGATGCAGTCCAGAACACGCTTCACGGGCCGGAAGTTCGAGATGTGCAACAGCACCTTCTCGCCCGCCGGCGTGTAGGGGTTCTCCGGTCGGCCGGAACGCGCCGGGCGGTACATATCGCAGTTCACGAAGTTATGGATCACGCGGATCTCGTTGGAGATGTGGAACATCTCCATGGTGCGCCGCCGCAGGTCCTCGCTGACGCTGGTAATCCCGTCGGACTGCTCGATGGAGAACTTCGTGATTGGGTAGTAGGAGCGGTCGGCGCCCACCAGCGTGATGTCGGTCCCGTGCAACGTCGTGATGAACGGCAGCCGGCGCCGCGCCGCCAGCATGCCGCGGGCGAGCAGCGCCGAGACCGAGTGCGGGATGGCATAGTGGACATGCAGCAGGTCTAGCGAGTACAGCTCAGCCACTTCGGCCATGCGGCTCGTCAGGGCCAGCGAGTAAGGCGGGAACTGGAACAGCGGATAGGTGGAAACCTCTACCTCGTGGTAGTGTACCCGGGGCTGCTCAAGGTCGAGACGAATGGGGTTGGCATAGCTGATGAAATGGACGTCGTGCCCGCGGATGGCAAGCTCCAGTCCCAGTTCCGTGGCCACGATGCCGCTGCCCCCGTAGGTTGGGTAGCAGGTGATTCCGATCTTCATTTACTTCAGGTTAGCACCGGCCGGCACGAGGATCGCGTAGCCGATGGCGCCGTTGAGACGCTCCACCGGGTGGGCCGCATCCCCGCCTCCGAACCACACGCGGATGCGGTTGTCTTCCAGCAGCACCGTTGGGTCGCAAACGACCTTGGCATTCCACGCCTCGCCGCCGGAAAACACGGTCTCCGCCGCGAGCCGGGTCCAGCGCACGCCGTCGAGCGACCAGGCGGCGCCGATGCGCCGGTACTCCTGCCGGTCGCGCCCCGTGTACAGCATCCAATAGCGCCCGTGTGAACTCCAGACGGCCGGCTCTCCCAGTCCTCTCTCATCGAAGGCGCCGGGCGCCCCGAGTTCCAGCACGGGGTTTGTAGTCAGGCGCTGCCAGCGCACGCCGTCCGGGGAGCGCGCCAGCCCCAGCCGCTGCCGCCGCGCCCGGTCCTGCCCGAGGTAGTACATGTAGTAGGTCCCGCCCGCCCGGATCACGTAGGGGTCGGCCACCCCGCGCTCGTCCCAGCTTCCCTGCGGACCGGGCCTGAGGACGGGCTGGCGCTGCTTGACCCACTGCCGGCCGTCTGTGGATCTCGCCAGCCCGATGGCCGGCGGAGAGCCCGCCTGATACCAGTAGAGGAACTCCCCGCCGATCGCGAGAGCGTGTCCGTTGGCGGCGATGTAGCCGCCCTCCCACGCCGCCGGGCCTGGAGAGAGAACCCTGCCGAGCTTGGTCCAGCGCAGCCCGTCGGCGGAGGAGGCCAGGCCCGTGCGCCAGGTCCGGCCGTCGAAGCCCGAGTACAGGTTGTAGTAGGTCCCGCTGACCTTGACCACCGAGGGATTGAGCGCGTCCACGCTGTCCCAATCACCCGCGGCGCCCCGTTCCAGCACGGGCGCGGGAGAGGCCTCCCAGCGGAAGGCTAACGGCGGCCCCCCCGGTTCAAGGGGCAGGGTGAACCGGGAGTAGCCGGAGCAACCGCACAGCATCGCGAGCGCCAGAAGCCCCGGGCACGCCAGAGGGAACCGTCCGCGAAGCCTCATGCGGGTATCTGCACGGTGACGGACGCGCCCCGTTGCGGCCGCGATTCCAGCATCAGCTTGCCGCCCAGTTGCCGCACCCGTATCCGGATGCTGGCCGGACCCAGGCGCAGCAGGTCCAGCTCCTCCAGGCTGTACGCTCCACTGAAAGGAAAGCCCGTTCCGTTGTCCTCGACCGTAATTTCCGCGCCATCCGGCCCGCCGCGCAAGGTCACCGCCACGCGCGTGGCACGGGAGTGTTTCCGCACGTTGTTGAGGGCCTCCTGGAGAATCTGGGCAACCTGGGCGGAGCGGTCCGCCGCGCTCATCTCCGGCGAGCCCTGGTTCTGAAAGCTGGCGGCGATCCCGGTGTGCTTTTCGAACTCCCGGACGGCCTGCCGCAGGGTGGACACGAGCCCGCCTTCTCCCACTTCCACGGGCCGGATGCCCTTCAGAAAAGCCCGCATCTCGGCCGTCTGGCCGCGGGCAAGCTCCTGCACCGAACGAAGCTCTTCCAAGGCCGCTTCGGGCTTGCGCTCCATGATCTTGCGCAGCGTTTCCAGGCGCATTTGAAGGCCGGCGAAGCCTTGCAGCGGCCCATCGTGGAAGTCGCCGGCGAGTTTGTGCCTCTCGGCGTCACGCGCGCGCTCGGCCTGCTCCCGCCATTCGCCGGACCTGCGCAAGCCTTCGGCCAGCAGGGACTCCAGGCGCGAGCGCTGCCATGCGCCAGCCGCCCCCAGCGCGCCCAACCAGACGGTGAGGGGCCACAGCGCGGCCGCCTGCGGCGTCCGGACGCCCGCCAGGAACGCGCAGGAGGCGGCCGCCACGATGCAGGTGCTCAAGAAGCTCTGGGTGAGCAGGCAGGCGAGCATCAGGTGGCAAAAGAGCGCGCCCGCCAGCAACGGCCCGGAGCCGGCGCCGAAGGCGGCGAACAGCATGAAGAAGATGCTCTGGAGCACCAGCCCGAGGAGTTCGAAACCCGGCCGCTCCTCCCAGCGCGCTATCAGGCTCAAGAGGGCGAAGGCCGCGAACAGGTACGCTGCGACGGTGACCCCCCAATGCGAGGAGGAGGACGCCAGCTCCGACAGCAGGCAGGCCAGGGCAACCACCGCCCGCAATGCCGCCAGGAGGCGGCGATGGAGGGGGCTCTCGCCAGCCCCGGCAATGGGCGTCATCCCGGACAATCTTACCTCTTGTACAGGTACAGCGTGTGGCTTCGCCCCTCCCCGTCATCCTCGATCTGCAACACCTCCACGGGCGTCCAGCCGGGGATCTCGAAATCATGAGCCACCAGGCGGGTCCCTTTGCGAAGCTGCTTGTCGAGCATCGGGCGGATCTTCTCGTTGGAGGCGGGCAGCAAGTACACCGTGATGAGGTCGGCGGAACTCAAGTCCTGACGGAGAATATCGCCGTTGATGATGCGGGCCGTCTTCTGGAGGTCCAGGCTCTTGATGCGGTCCGAACTCTGCCGGGCAAGGTCCTTGTCGAATTCAATGCCCGTTGCGTCGGCGTGGTACTTCTGGGCGGCCATGATGACGATGCGGCCGTCCCCGCTGCCGAGGTCGAACATCTTCTCCCCGGCCTTCAACCCGCCCAACTGAAGCATCTTCTCGACCACCGTCTCCGGCGTGGGATAGTAGGGCGCCAGGCGCTCCGGTTCCTGCGCCTGCTGCCCGGCCAGACCCGCCAGCGAGCCGGCAAGCAACCATAGAACACTCCGTCGAACCAGCATGCTATCTCTCCGCAAGCCACGTGCGCGGAGCGCGGCTCCGCGTTCTTCTCAGCCCCTCAGGGTTCCAGGTCGATCCTGACCCGGTTGCTCCGCCGGCCGGCCGCCCGAAGGTAGATCTCGCCGGGACCTCCGTTCACGAGCAGCGGCAACTGCACTTCGACCAGGTAGAAACCGACGTATCCGGGCGCCAGCGTGGCCCGCGTGACCTCCACCGGGCTGCCGTCCAGGTAGGCTTCCACGCGGACCGCGACGGCAGGCGGTTCGCGCAGGGGCGCGGCCATGCCGGTGGGCCAGGGAGGCGTCACCTGCCCCAGACCGGCCGCCAGGACCTGCACCCGCGAGCCCGCGCGGGCGGGATGAAGCGCGTCCAGCAGGACGCCGCTGTCGGCGTCCAGGATCAGCGCGGCGCCTTCCCGGTCCACGAAGATCGCCGGGGAAACCTCCACCAGCGGCACGTCCACCGTCCACTGCCCCCTGGTAAGCTCCAGGGCGAGGCGGGCGAAAGTCCCGGTCGCTTCGAAGGGAACCTGGATCTGGGATTCGGTCTCGCCGGCCTGCAACACCGGAGCCGGCAGGAGGCCGGCCTGCGCCCTGAGCAGGCGTCCCCCGATGACCGTCAGCAGTGACCCGGGCGCCGCCGGACGCCCGCTCAGGTCGGCCGAGTTCACCACCGTGACGTTCAGAAAACGGTGCGGGGCCGGCGCCGAGTAGATGCCGTAGCCGTCTACCGCGACATAGACGCGGTTCCCCGGCTGGTCCAGGGCAACGTCGACGGCGGGAGCGCGCGGAAGGGTCGCCGACATCGGGATCCAGCGGCCTGGGCGGGCCGAAATCCCGTCCAGTAGGACCAGGAACACGCCCTCCGAGGTGGCGGCATAGACGGCGGAGCCCGAGGGGTCCGCCGTCACTCCGTTCACAGTCCCTCGCGGGAGGTCGCCGGTCAGGTTCTGCCAGGTGAGGCCGCCGTCCAGCGAGCGCAAGACTCTCGGACGATCCAGGCCCGCGGAAGCGTCTCCCCCCAACGCCACAAACACCACGCCGGACTGCTCCGGCAAGGCGTACACGGCTCGCACGGGGGCGCCGTCCCCGCCCCGCACGAGCATCCAATCGCCGCCGCCGTCCAGCGACACCCAGATGTCGCCATTTTCGGTTCCGGCGTAGTCGTGGCTGGAGCCGGCAGCCAGAGCCGTCACCCGGGAGCCGGCCTGCACGGCGGCAGAACGGCCCAAGGCTTCGCGCCGCGCGTGCTCGGGGTCGTCCACCGGCTGCCAGGCCTGGCGCTCGCCCGGCGCCCACTCGTAGACGTCTCCGGAGCCAAGAAGTATGCGGGTCCCGCGGGTTCCGGCCGGCGCGTTCAGTAATCGCCTGACGGGCAGATTCGCAAGCGTCTCGTTGAGGCCGGCCCACGACAGGCCGCCATCCGAGGAGCGCCATACGCCGTAACGGTTGGCCACCGCCACGACGTCCGGATCCGACGGGGAAACGGCCAGATCCACAAAGCCTCCGCCGATGATGGACCGTCCGTGAAAACCGGTCACATTGCGCCAGGAGCGCCCACCGTCATCCGACCTGTAGATGTGCGACCCGAAGCCGTACAGCCTCGCGTAGAAGCCGTCTCCCGCCCGCACCTTTGCGCCGGGTTCGGGCACGGAGGGAACCGCGGCGGTCACCCGGTCGTCCGGTTCGGGCGCCGAGGCCGCGTCCAGGACTCGCCAGTCTCCCGACTCCCGGCTTTCAAAGTACCGGCCGGAGGCGGTGCGCACGGCCAGACCCGCGCCGCCGTCCGTAAACCAAACCCGTTCGACCGGGCCGGTGGCGGGAGACGCCAGGAAAGCCTCAAAAGATGGTGCGCCGACAGCCCTCCATTCGGGGCGCAATCCGGCCTCCGGCGCCGGGAGTTGCGCCCACCCCGCCAGGCAGCCCGCCAGGCATAGGACTGCTGCCGCGCCCGGACGCAGGCGTCTAGGCACTGGGTCGTGTTGACACATCCAAAGAGTCCATTGTACCCCTAAGGGTAGTACTTCGGCCGGCCGAAGACAATGATGAGACACGGTTTGTGAAAAAAAACGGCATGGAGGCCTTCTTGCAGTGCAGGTTTGGTGATAGACTGTCCTGGAGCAGCAAGGGCAGCGTGAGCTGTTGGCAGATGAGGTAGAGCGCCGGTTATGCGAAAGCTGGCCGCCAGAATAATGGCACTGGTAGCGCTGACGGGCGCCGTGTGCCTGGCGCAGGTGGACGTACCGCAGCTTGGTACGTCTAGTCCCGCGAAAGTTGTTTCGCTGGCCGGCCAGGTTTCCACCTTCCACGACGGGCAACCCTGGGCGCTTGCTGCCGGCGACCAGGTCAGGGTAGGGCAGATCATCGAATCCGGACCGGACGGATACGCTATCTTCGAGATCTCCGACGGCAGCACGTTCGAGGTATTCCCCAACTCGCGCGTCGTGTTCCGCAAGACTCCGGGGAACCTCAAGGATCTGCTCGACGTGTTCATCGGCCGGGTGAAGGTCCACATACAGAAATGGGGCGGCCAGCCCAATTTCAACCGTGTGTTCACGCCGACAGCGGTCATTTCCGTCCGCGGGACCACGTTCTTCGTGGAAGTTGAGGACGAGGACGCCACCACGCTGGTCCTGGTGGACGAGGGTCTGGTCGAGGTGCAACACGCACAGCACCCCGGCCCGCCGAAACTCCTCCATACGGGTGAATGGCTGCGCGTCTACCGGAACGTGCCGCTGGCGTCCGCCAGGATCGCCAAGGACTCCGCTTTGCGGGCCGCGTTCCGCGTACTCGCCGATACGCTGTACACCGCAGTGGGCCGCAACCCCCGCATCCCCCTGGGGCGCTCGCCCCTGCCTGGGAGCGGCGGGGGAATCCCGCTGCCGGGCGACTCGGGCGGGGGCGTCACGCCTCCACCGCTGCCGGGCGATACCGGCCCGGGCACTATTCCGCCGGCGCCTGGCGATGCCGGAGGAGTTCCGGCGCCGCCTCCACCCCCTCCGGGCGGCTGAAGCGTGAGAGACTAGCCTTAGAGGAAAGGCAGCATGCGTGTCGGTGCGGTTGTGCGTTTGTGTCTCGTGTCGGCGGCGTTCTGCGGAACGCCGGTCCTGCCCGCGCAGAGCGAGGGGTTGCCCCCCGAGTGGGAGATCCGCAAGGACCTTGAGGCGCTGGTGGAACAGACCCGGCGTCTGAGTACTCCGCTCGCAACGTTGAAGCCCGCCGACTGGGTGGGGAGGGGAGCGCCCGCGGCCTATCAGGGCCAGTTGCAGTCCGTCAGAGCTGAGAACGAGTACCTGGCGGGCTCCGCGGCGAAACTGGCGAAGGATCCCGAGCAATTGACGGTAGCTCTTGAGACCTACCTGCGCATGCAGTCTCGCGACGCCCTGCTGAACTCGCTGAGCGACGGTGTGGCGAGGTACCAGAACCCGGCCCTGGCGGATCTGATTCGCGCCGCCATGGCGGAGAGCGCCGCCTCAGGCGAGAAGCTGAGGCAATACCTGGTGCGGCTGGCGGCGCTCAAGGAAGAGCAATTGAAGGTGGCCAACCAGGAGGCGCAGCGCTGCCGCGCTCTCACGCTCCAGCAGCCCGCGCGGAAGGAACCGGGAAAGCCGGGAGGAGCGAGATGAGCGCACCCGGACCGTATCAGTGCTACATCTGCGGAGACCCCTCGGCGCGAATCTGTGTCTATTGCACCAAGGACGCTTGCGAAAACCACATTTGCGAGAAGTGCGCGCGGTGTAGCGACTGCTGCGCGTGTGAAGTGCCCCTGGACGAACTCGCGGATGGACCGCGGGATCACGCCGTCGAAGGCGGCTGACGGCGCAGAACGGCCCGCTGTTTGGGGATTTGCCGGCCCCTCCCCAAGCTAGGCAAGCAGATTCACCAGGCGGAGGAGTTCCTCGTCGGTGGTGTCATCGGGAACGGAGCAGCCGGGAGCCAGGATGAAGCGGCGGCCCGCCGCCTGTTCCGCCGCCTCCCATTGGCTCTTCATTTCGGCCGCCGTGAGGGAGCGGAACTTTACCTCGTCCAGACCTCCCATCAACACGCCGGAGAACCGTCCGCGCACCTCCGCGACCGCGACCCTGGTGGCGTGCGCCGAGTAGCTGATGACCGTGGCGGGCCACCCCGAGTAGAACAGGTCCAGGTACACCCTGTCCTGGTGCAGATGCATCACGTTGATCGGGGCGTCTTTCACCGCTTCCAGGACCATCCGGTCGAAAGGCTCGCTGAACCTGGCATAGGCCGCCCTCGACAGGACGCCCTCCTGAGCGTTGGCGATAGCCAGGAAGACGCCGGAGGCCCCCAGCGAGACCGCGCGCCGGGCGTGGTTCGCCTGGCTCTTCGCGATCGCTTCCAGCGCGTCCAGCAGCGCCTGGGGCTTTTCGGCCATCAACTGCACGACCTCCGCCGGCGAGGACAGCTTCTCGGCGACGTTCCAGGGGTTGAAGAGAGTC
Source organism: Bryobacterales bacterium (assembly GCA_020851555.1). Classification (GTDB taxonomy): domain Bacteria; phylum Acidobacteriota; class Terriglobia; order Bryobacterales; family Bryobacteraceae; genus DTKY01. Next base: position 210,306 of record JADZCM010000001.1, read on the forward strand.
TCGATGAAATGGGCCTGGCCGGCCAGCCCGTCCCGAATCAACTCCAGTGCGCGTATCTGCTCGGGATAAGGATCCTCCTGGACGCGCACCTCGTACCACGGGCCCGCCGGCTTGGGGAAGGGGAAGTCGCTCATGACCTTCACGAGGTCCGTACGGAGTCGCCGGTGAAAGTCCAGCGTCGCCTCGGCGTGGCGTGCGCCGCTCGGAAGCCGGAAATGGTACCAGAACGTGAAAGGCGGGCGATCGGCCTCCATGCCTCGCAAAGCGCGGTCTACCCGTTCCTTGCTTGTCAGCTTGCCGGAACCGCGGCCGACGGCCGGCGGGGCGGCGGGTACGAAATCCTGTCCGGATGCCACTGTATTCCCCCTCTTCACGGTATTACGGCCTGCGCGGCCATACGGGAAACCGGCGGCGGCGCCGGCCCGCTTCGCCGGAGGCGCTTGCGCCGGCCACGCTGGCTCACGGCTTCATGGTAGTCAAAGTCAAAAGGCTGCGCGCGGGGATCTCAAATCTCAAACTGCCGTTGGTGGGGCGCAGCGCGGGCAGTTCGGCGAAGTTCTCGTTCTCGCTCGTGCGGACGGCGCGGAATTCCACCGCCGGCAGGCCGGTCAGCGTGACCTGCCGCGCGGCGCCGGTGTTGGCGACATGAAGCGTGTATACGGGTCCCTGGACGAAGGCCGTCAGCAGCACGTTCGGATTGTCCGAGGTGGTAGCCAGGGCCTCCGAGTTGTGCGGCGTGAGGTCCGTGAAGTGCTTCACGAACCAGAAACGGGAGGTGGGCGTCAGATCCACGCCTCCGTCCTGCCGCCGCTGCGCGCGCACGATGCCGTAGTCCGCCGTGAATTCCCACTGGTGAGTACCCTGCGGACGGGCGTGCAGGAGCAACTCCTGGTACATGCGCACTTCCTGTATGCCGTAGTGAAAGGAATCGTACACCCGGTTGTTGTAGGCGGCCGCGTCGTAGCCCAGTTCGGTCACCAGCAGAGGCAGTTGCAGCCACTCGGCCAGGTCCCCCCAGGCCTTGTACTGCTCCGGCGTGGCGCCGCCCCAGGAGTGGAATCCCACGGCCCGGACGTAGCGCATTGCTTCCGGGTCCGCCGCGGCGGCCAGCGCCCAGACATGCGTCCCTTGCGGCCCGGTGGCGTCGCCCAGAAGCAGTTTTGTTTTGAGGCCCAGTTTCTCGAAGTGAGCCCCGAGCCGCTTGATCGAGTCGCGGTGCTCCTCCGGAGTCAGCAGCACGTCCACTCCGATGTTGGCTTCGTTGAACGAGAACATGTCGGGTTCGGCGCCGAACTCCCGCTTGGCGAACAACAGATACGTGCCGATGGATTCCAGCAGTTCATCCCACTTGTCCGGGGCGATGCGCCGCCGGCCGCGGCGCTGCGGCTTGGGCCCGGGATCGGTGTAGGCCCACTCGGGGACGGCCCAGATGCTGGTGATGTAAGGGATGCCTTTGTCCTGGAGCTTGCGCCCCATTTCCATTTCCAGGCGCAGCCTGGGATAAGCGTCCAACCGCTTCCTGAAGTAATCCCAGTTGGGGACATCGGGCGACTCGTTGTCGTTCTCCGGTTCCCAGTAGCTGAGGCTCATCTCGGTACGGCCCCAGGCCACCTTCAGATTGTCGAGAGTGTACTGCGTGACCGGCGATTCGATGTTGAAGCAGTAGTTCCCTCCGATGCCGTGGAACTTGTAGCGCCGTACCGCGGGATCCAGAGTGAGGCGCGCCGGCGTGGTGTCCGGGTCGCCCGCCAGCGAGAGGCCCAGCTTCAGCGAGACGGTCTTTCCCGGGGGAAGCGGGCCTGCGTGCAACTGTATGAGCGCGGCGAACGTATGGCCGCTGCGCTCCCACCGGTCGGCGAGCGCCACCTGGCGCGGAGAGTCGAACTCCGCCGTGAGCCGCAGGTTCCTCGATCCGCTCAACACGAAGCCGGAGCCCTCGGCCCGCAGGAAGTCGCGCCCCGCGGGCTTGACCGATGGGAACGCGGCGGTCTCGGTCCCCGACGCTGCACGCACCGCTGCCTGCCCTCCGGCGAACTCCGCGCGAGGCACCTCCACCGTGTAGTAGACGCCCGCCGAGTCCAGCGCCGCGTCCGCGGTAACCTCCAGCGCCAGCCACAGGCGCCCGGCTTCTTCGGTTACGGTCTCCCGAAAACTCGCGGTCTTGCCCTGCTCGAAGGCAATCGAGCCCTGCCAGTTGCCGGTGTCTCCCATGCGGCGGGCGGCGGCCGGCGTCGCGATGCGGTTCCAGTCCGCCGAAGGAATCTCGATCCTGCCGCGTACGGCGAGCTCGTCGCCGTCGAAGATCATGGAGCTCAGGCGTCCCGCGCGGTCAATCACCGCCCTCTCGGCGGCGGAACTCATGACGCAGGCGGCCAGCAGCACAGCGAGGCTGTTAAACGGTCTCATGTCGAGCGAGTATAAAGCAGCACGGCCGGCGGCACAAGAGAGTACACTATGCTCGGAAGAGTTGGAGGACCTACAGATGCCTGACCGAAGAAGCTTCATCCGTTCGCTTTCGAGCATTCCGCTGGTGGGCGGCTTGCTCTCCTCCCGCCGGGCTCTCGCGGCGCCGAGAAAGCGCGACTATTTCAAGGAGCTCGGCATCCGCCCCATCATCAATGCGGCGGGCACCTACACGGCCCTGACGGCCTCCCTGATGCCGCCGGAGGTCGTGGCCGCGTGGGAATACGGGTGCCGGCATTATGCGCGTCTGGATGAATTGCACGATGCTGTTGGCAGGCGCATCGCGGAACTGGTCGGGTGCGAAGCCGCCATGGTCACCGCCGGAGCGGCCTCGGCGATTACGCTCGGCACCGCGGCTTGCCTGACCGGCAAGAATGTCAGGTTCGTGCGCCAGTTGCCTGACCTCAGCGGGATGAAGAGCGAGGTCATTATTCAGAAGTCCCACCATTTCGGCTACGAACACGCCATCCGCAACTGCGGCATTCGCTTCGTGGAGGTGGAGACCCGCGAGGATGTTGAGCGCCTGGCCGGGGACCGCACGGCCATGATGTTCTTCCTGAACTATGGGGAACCGGCCGGCCGGATCAAGGCCGCCGAATTCGCCGAGCTTGGGAAGAAGTTGAACATCCCGACTTTCAACGATTGCGCCGCCGACGTGCCCCCGGCGGAGAACCTGTCCAAATACCTCAAGATGGGCTTCTCGCTGGTGACGTTCTCGGGAGGGAAGGGATTGTGCGGGCCGCAGAGCGCCGGGCTGCTGCTCGGCCAGCGCGACCTGATCGCCGCCGCCCGCATTAACGGGCCACCTAACAGCGACACCATCGGGCGGGGCATGAAGGTGAACAAGGAAGAGATGCTCGGCATGCTGGCCGCCGTGGAACTGTACTTGAAGCGCGATCACGCGGCCGACGACCGGGAGTGGAGACGCCGCATCGGGGTTATCTCACGCGCCATCTCCACGATACCCACGGTGACGGCGGAGACCTACGTCCCGGAGATCGCCAACCACGTGCCCCACCTGCGGATCCGTTGGGACGAGAAACAGCTCAGGATCACCCATGCCGAGGCGCAGCGGAAGCTGCGGGAAGGCGAGCCGTCCATCGAACCGGTGCCGGGCGGCCGCGGAGAACTGGCCATCGGTGTCTGGATGATGCAGCCGGGCGACGACAAGATCGTCGGGCGGCGGATCCGCGAGATCCTGCTGAGCGCGGGTTAGCCGCGGCCCACAGGGAGACGCCTCCCGCCCGGGCTATTGCAGGGCTTTCTCAATGGCCGCGGCGGCCACGGGCGCCATCAGTTCGTATCCTTGCGGATTGGGGTGCAGCCCGTCCTGAGAAAGCCCCTGCCGCAGGAGCCCCTTGTCGTCCACCAGCGCGGTGTAATAGTCGGCATAGACCGCGCCGGCGCTCGCTGCGTACTCTTTGAGCCAGGCGTTCAGCTTCAGGATGTCCGAAGGAGGACGCCGGACCGTCTGCGGCGCCTTGCCATAGTCGCTGACCGGCAGCAGGGCGCACAGAATCACCCGGATTTTATGGGCCTGTGCCAGTTCGGTCATGGCCCGGAAGTTGTCCTGGATCAGCTCCGCGGTCTGGGGACCCGTGTTCCGGGCGATGTCGTTCGTCCCGGCCAGGATGATCACGGCGGCCGGCTGAAGGTTGACCACGTCCCGGTAGAAACGGGCCAGCATCTGCGGTGTCGTCTGGCCGCTGATCCCCCGGTTCACGTAAGGTTTTCCCGCGAAGTAATTCGCCAGGCGCCACCCGTCCGTGATGGAATCACCGAGGAACACCACGCGTCCCGGCGTCCGGCCCTGCGCTTTCAGGGCTTCATTGTCGGCGTGATAGCGGCCGAGTTGGTTCCAGTCTTGCAGTTGATCGGCAAGACTCTGGGCGGCGCTCTGCAAACAGCAGTTGGCCCGGGGAGGGCTGAACTCGTCCGCAAGTTGGCCCCATGCCGCCGGGAGCAAGCTCAGAGCGAGGAGAACGGCTAGGCTGAGGGTTTTCATGGCAGTCGGCGCTATTCTAGCACGCAACCGCCGGCGATCAGCCGTTCATCTGCTTCAAACCGCGCTGCACGCGGCGGGTAGCTCTCTCGCTGACCAGATCGGCGACTTTGGTCAGCAACCCGGGCAGATCCTCGGGTTCGATAAGCACAGTGGCGCTTCGCCTGCCGGAGGTACTCTTGGAGCGCCGCCGGTCCCGGTAGGTGGTGATAAGCGCCGTAGCGGGCTTGTAATCCACCAGGCGCGCATGCGCCAGGACTCGCAGGCCGGATTCCGGCGATTCCATGTGCAGGTCGGTGAGCACCAGTTCGTACTCGGCTTCATCCAGTTTCGTTACGGCTTCCGCCGCTGAGGCAGCGGCATCCACATGGTAGCCGCCGGCGCGCAGCACGGTCTGAAGGGTCAACCGGGAAGCCGGGTCGTCATCCACCAGCAGCACGCGCGCCAACTCCAGCACGGGACGCCGGGCTGCATGCAAAGCTCTTGCCATCAAACTGCCTTTCGAATCTCGGTAACCCTACTATACCCCAACAACCGCAGAACCTAGCCCTTTTATTTCGGATTTCGTAACAAAGGATTACATCACGAGTACTAGGAGTCCTAAGCGCGGCAGGAAAGGCGCTGAATGGACTGCAAAAACTGCTGGTTCCCGGCGTGCTATTCTGAAGCCAACTCCTTTGAAAGTCGGTTTCGTCAGCCTGGGCTGCCCCAAGAATCTGGTGGATACGGAAGTGATGATGGGACTTCTTGCGTCGCACGGCCACCAACTCACGCCCACGCCCGATGAGGCCGAGGTGCTCGTGGTAAACACGTGCAGCTTCATAGGGCAAGCCCAGCAGGAGTCTGTCGATGCAATCCTGGAGATGGCCCGTCACAAAAAAACGGGCGGAGCCAGGCGGCTGGTAGTCGCCGGCTGCCTTGTGGAGAGATTCCGGCGGGAAATACTGGCTCAGATCCCGGAAGTGGATGCGGTGCTGGGGACCAACCAGGTTGAGGACATTCTGGCGGCATGCGAAGGCCAATCCGTGGCTTCCAGCCCTGAGGAACCCTACCTGTATCACGAACTGACGCCACGGCTGCTTGCCACCCCCAGGCACTATGCCTACCTTAAGATCGCCGAAGGCTGCGATCATCGGTGCAGTTTTTGCATAATTCCTCAATTCCGAGGCCGATTCCGGAGCCGCCGGCCCGACTCGGTAGTGGCGGAAGCGGGAGCGCTTTTTGCCCGCGGCGTCAGGGAGATCAACCTTATCGGGCAGGACACAACCAGCTACGGTGAAGATCTGGGGCTCCCCGACGGCTTGGCCGGTCTGCTTGGACGTCTGGCGAGGTTGGAAACAGGGGACCAGAAGTGGATCCGTTTTCTGTATGCGTATCCGAACCGGATCACGGGCAGGCTGCTCGACACCCTGGCGGCTGAACCCTCATTGGTGAAATACCTCGACATGCCGCTTCAGCACTCGAGCGCGGGAGTGCTGAAGCGCATGAAACGGGGCGGATCCGGGGAGGTCTTCCTGAGGCTTGTTGAGCGGATCCGGCGAGCGGTGCCGGGCGTAGCGCTCAGGACCAGCCTGATCGTCGGCTTTCCGGGCGAATCCGAGAGTGATTTTAAGGACCTGTGCCAATTCGTCGAGGCAGCACGGTTCGATCATCTGGGCGTCTTCGCGTACTCGGACGAGGAAACCAGCCGGAGCTATCACCTGGAGCGGAAGGTTGACCGCAGAACCATCTACAACCGGCGCAGGCGCATCATGGCGATTCAGCGTTCGATCTCGCGGGCGGCCAACCGCGCGCGACGCGGGGAGGCAATACCGGTGCTGGTCGAAGGGCCCAGCCACGAGACGGACCTGCTGTGGCAGGCCAGATCGCAAGGGCAGGCGCCCGAGATCGACGGCGTGTGCCTGGTGAACGACTGCCAGGGACGGCCTCCGCTGCCCGGCGAGATTCGTCCGTTCCGCGTCACGGGCTCTCACGATTACGACCTGATCGGGACGATACTGGAAGGAGAAGGTCCGGCTGGACCCGAGCCGTTTCGCATCCTGCCGGACGCCCGGTCATGAGGTGCCCCATCTGCAAGAGGGAGGTCGCCTTCCCAGACCCCCAGATACCGTTTTGCAGCGAGCGTTGCAGGCTGATCGACCTCGGCAACTGGGCCGCGGAGAAGTACGTGATCTCCGTTCCGGCGGTTCCGGAGGTTGAGCCGCCGGAAGAGAGAAAGGAAGGGAATGGTCCTTAGGCTCCAGCGGCGCGCCGCCACGCTGATCAGCACCTGTCTGGGGCTCGGGTACAGTCCGAAGGCGCCGGGAACAGCCGGCTCTCTTGGAGCGCTGGCGGCGGGAGTGGTACTGGCGCACTATCGTGGATGGGGGCGCCTGGAATTCGCGCTGCTGTCGGGAGCGGCGCTGCTGCCGGGTATCTGGGCGGCTGGAGTCGAGTCGGCCGGCGCCGGAGAAGAAGATCCGTCCCGGATCGTGGTCGACGAGGCCATTGGACAATGGGTCGCGATGGCCGGAATCACAGCTCATAACTGGAAGAGTTGGCTGGCGGCGCTGGTTCTGTTCCGTCTGTTCGACATTTTCAAGCCTCCTCCCATCCGGCAGGCCGAGAGGCTGCACGGAGGGGTGGGGATCGTAGCCGATGACGTCGCCGCGGGCCTGGCCGCCGGACTTGTGTTATTCGCGGCGGGGTGTTTCAATCTTTATTGACCATGCCAACGCGCAGGGAACAGCCGGTCAAGCCTCGGATCGACAGGGTCTCGCCTGAGGCCGCCATTGCGGGGGGCGAGATCCAGATCCACGGCCGCGGCCTGTCGCGCGCCGCCCGGCCGAACGTGAAGGTTGGCCCGGCGCCCGCCCACATCGTGGTCGGATCGGACTCCTTCCTCGTAGCGCGCGTTCCCGAGGGGGTGTCGGCCTGCGAGTTGACGGTCGGCAACGGAGACCGGCCGGCCGTGTCCTGGCCCTGCGAGATCGGCCTGCCGATCGCTGACGGCCTTCACCCCGTGGCCAACCCCGCTCTCGACCGGCAGGGCAACGTCTACACCACGCTCAGTGGAAGCCGGGGGCAGAAGACGCCCGTGTCGGTCTTCAAGATCGACAAAGGCGACAACGTCAAACCGTTCGTCTCCGACCTGATGAACGCCACGGGACTGGCCTTCGACCACGAGGGAGTGCTGCACATCTCCAGCCGTCACGACGGAACCATATACCGGGCCACGCCCGACGGCAGCCTGTCGGTCTACGTGGAGGGAATGGGCGTGGCCACCGGCATCGCCTTCGACCAAGGCGGGAACCTCTACGTGGGCGACCGGAGCGGAACGATCTTCAAGATCGGCCCGGACCGGCAGATCTTCGTGTTCGCCACGCTGGAACCGTCCATGGCCGCGTATCACCTGGCTTTCGCCCCGGACGGAGACCTGTACGTGACCGGTCCGACCACCTCCAGCTTTGAGGTGATCCACCGGATCTCGGCAGCGGGGGAAGCGGGCGTCTTCTACCGCGGTCTCGGCCGGCCTCAAGGACTGGCCTTTGACGCCGACGGCCGCCTTTACGTGGCTGCGTCGCTGGCCGGCCGCAAGGGGATCGTTCGCATCACGCCCGACTGCACGGCCGAGCTGTTTCTCTCCGGCCCGAACATCGTGGGCCTGGCGTTCACGCCGTCCCGCTCCATGATTGTGGCCACAACCAGCACGCTCTACCGCGTGGACGTGGGCATCCAGGGCAAGCCGCTGCCGTAATGGATGCCGAGATCATTGCCGTCGGTTCCGAACTGCTGACGCCGGCGCGGCTGGACACGAATTCCCTTTTTCTCACGGAGCAGCTTAACGGGCTTGGCGTCGAAGTGGCCGGGAAGATGGTCGTCGGCGATGACGTCGGGCGGCTGGCGGAGGCTGTCCGCGCCGCCGTTTCCCGTTCCGGGATCGTGATTCTCACCGGCGGTCTCGGCCCGACGGAGGACGACGTAACCAGGGAAGCAGCCGCGCGGGCGCTGGGCCGCGAACTTGTCTATCAGGAAGATCTCGCCGCGCGGATCGAGCAGCGGTTCCGCCGCATGGACCGCAAGATGGCCGGGATCAACCTCCGGCAGGCGTACCTGGTCCAGGGCGGCGAGCCGCTCCCCAATCCGAACGGCACCGCGCCGGGCCAGTGGATCACGCAAGGCGGCGCTGTCATAATGCTGCTCCCGGGACCGCCTCCGGAACTCGAGCCGATGTTCCGGGACCACTGCCTGCCGAGGCTGGAGCGTCTCGTTCCGAAGCAGTTCATCCGGACCCGTTGTTACAGGATAGCCGGGATGGGCGAGTCCGACGTGGACCAGCTTGTCGCGCCGGTCTACACGAAGTACCGCAATCCCGTGACCACGATTCTGGCCGCGCCCGGCGACGTCCAGATCCACCTGCGCGCGCGGTGCGCCTCCGAGCAGGAGGCTGAGCGGTTGCTGGCGGAGATCGGACCCGAGATCGAGAGGCTGTTGGGGGATCGCATCTACTCTCGCGACGGCAAGCCGCTCGAGGCCGTGGTCGGCGACAGGCTGCGTGCCGTGCAAGCGACAATCAGCGTGGCGGAGAGCTGCACCGGGGGACTGCTGGCGGAGAAGATCACGTCGGTCGCCGGAAGTTCCGACTACTTCGTGGGCGGGTTTCTGGTCTACACCAACCGGCTGAAAACGGCCCTCGCCGGCGTCCCGCCGGACCTGCTGGCGCGGCACGGCGCGGTCAGCGAGCCCGTGGCGGAGGCGTTGGCGCTGGGTGTGAAGGCCCGCACGGAGTCGACCTACGCCCTGGCAATAACAGGAGTGGCAGGTCCCGGCGGCGGGACCGAGACGAAACCGGCCGGCACGGTAGTCATCGGGCTCGCCGGACCCCAAGGGAGCGCGGCGCACAGCTTCCGGTTCCTGGGCAACCGCGCCCGCGTGCGCGCTCTGGCGGTGCAGTACGCGCTGGACCTGCTGCGCCGGGCTCTGGCGTGACTCGCCGCGCCGTCATCCCGGGCCTGGCCGGGGCGATTCGAGCGCGGCGGTAGCGGGCGCCCGGCGCCGCTGGCCTCAGCGAGGCGGACGGCTTCCCGCGCGGATCTGGTCGAGGGCCGCCTTCATCGCGCGCACCCTCTCCGGCATGGCGGCGGCGAGATTCCTGGTTTCGCCACGGTCGGCGGTCACGTCATAAAGCTGGGGCTCCGGATCGATCCCGGTCTCGATATTGACGTTCTTGTTGAGCCGCTCGCCTTTTCCGGGCTCGATGTACTTCCACCGGCCTTGGCGGAGTGAAAGCGTGGAGCCCTGCTCCACCACTTCCTCGCGCCCGCGCTTGGAGTTCCCGAGCAGGGCCGGCAGCACGTCCACGCTGTCCGGCGCCGCAGCGGCGCCCGGCTTGAGGCCGGCGAGCGACGTCAAAGACCGCAGGAAGTCCACCTGGCTGACCAGCGCATCGGAAACTCCCCGTTTCACGCGGCCCGGCCAGTTCGCGATAAGCGGAATGCAGGTTCCGGCTTCAAAGTTGCTGTACTTGCCCCCGCGCAACGGGCCGGCGGGCCGGTGCGCCCCGAGTTTCTCGACGGCCTCGTCCATGTAGCCGTCGTCAACAACCGGCCCGTTGTCGCTCGAAAACAGGACCAGCGTGTTGCCCGCGAGATGCAGCCGGTCCAGGGTCCGCAGGAGCTCGCCTACGCACCAGTCGAGCTGCGCTATGGCCCTGCCGCGAGGGCCCATGGTCGAGGCGCCGGCGAAGCGGTCGTGCGGCAGGCGAGGCACGTGTATGTCGTGGGTGGCGAAGTACAGGAAGAACGGGCTTGCCTGGCTGGACTCAATGAAGCGGACGGCGCGGCGCGTGAAGACATCCGCCATGTCCTCGTCGACCCAAAGAGCCGACTTTCCGCCGGTCATGTATCCGATGCGGCTGACGCCGTTCACGATGGCCATGTCGTGCCCGTGGCTCGGGTGCATCTTCAGCAACTCGGGGTTCTTGGCCCCCGTGGGTTCCGAGCCTATCGGCGCCTGGTAACTGACCCGGATGGGATCCGCCGGGTCGAGGCCGGCCACGCGATGACCGTCGACGTAGACGCAGGGCACGCGGTCCCCGGTGGCGGGCATTATGAACGACTCGTCAAAACCGACTTCCAGCGGGCCGGGCCTAATCTCGCCGTTCCAGTCGACGGCGCCCCGGCCGAGCCCGAGATGCCACTTGCCGACCACGCCCGTCCGGTAGCCCGCCTTCCGGAGCAGCGCGGGGAGCGTCTCACGCCCAGGCTCGATCAGCAGAGGCGCATCGCCCGGCAGGATGCGAGCCTCCTTACGGCGAAAAGCGTACTCCCCCGTCAGCAGCGAGTACCGCGCGGGGGTGCAGGTGGCGGCCGTGGAGTGCGCATCGGTGAACCGCAGGCCGGTGGCGGCCAGGCGGTCCAGATTCGGTGTCCGGACTCCCGTTGCGCCGTAGCAGCTCAGATCGCCGTAGCCCAGGTCGTCGGCGTAGATCAGCAGAATGTTGGGACGGGCGGCGGCCGCCTGAAGGCGCAGGCCGGCCAGCGCGGGCGCGAGCGCGGGAAGCGCCAGGAACGTTCGTCTGTCGATTCGGGACATAGTGGATCCTAAACGGTCAGGTGCGGACCGCATACATCATAACAAGCTCTGGAGAGATCCCTGCGCGGGCCCGCCTACGGCTTCTTCAGCCAGGAGTCCAGCCAGTCGATGACCGTGCGGTACCAGAAGACGGCGCTCTGGGGTTTCGAGATCCAGTGGCCTTCGTCGGGAAAGAGGAGCAGCTTCGAGGGGACGCCCTGGAGCTGGAGGGCCGTGAACATCTGTAGCCCCTGTCCCACGGGCACCCGATAGTCCAGCTCTCCGTGCGTGACCAGCGTCGGCGTGCGGAACTCCTTGACGAAGAAACTCGGGCTCCACCGGGCGTACATTTCAGGTTCGTCCCAGGGTTTCCCGCGGAACTCCCAGAGCGGAAACCAGAGTTCCTCGGTCTCGCCGAACATACTCCGCAGATCGAAAACCCCGGCGTGCGAAACCAGGGCCCTGAAACGGCTGCTGTGCCCCGCCAGCCAGTTGATCATGTAACCGCCGTAGGAGGCGCCGGCCGCCGCCATGCGGCCTGCATCCGCATAGGGCTGGGCCGCCACGTGGTCGACTGTCTTCATGATGTCGTCGAAGACCTTCCCGCCCCAGTCGGCGTTGATCTCGTCGGTGAACTTCTGTCCGTATCCCGTGGAGCCTCGCGGATTGGGCATGACCACGACGTAGCCGGCGGCGGCGAAGACCTGGGCGTTCCACCGGTAGGTCCAGCTCTCGCCCCACGCGCCCTGCGGACCGCCGTGAATCAGAAACAGCACCGGATATCTCGCGCCGGCCCTGAATCCCGGAGGGCGCACCAGGAAACTGTGGACGCGGGCGGCTTCCGCCCCCTCCACCCAGAACTCCTCCGCGGGCGTCAGTGCGTGGCTGGCCAGCAGCGGCTCGTTCAACCTCGTGAGCGGCGTGGCGGCGCCCCCGGAGGAGGAGGCGCGGAAAATCTCCACGGGGCTGGAGGCGCTGTGTTCCGTGTAGACCATGGTCTTGCCGTCGGCGGTCAGTTGGATGTCGTCCAGAGTGCTGGCGCCGCCGGCCACCAGGCGTGCGGCGCCGCCGGCGGCCGAGATCATCTGAATGGGCTGCCGTCCGCGGTCTTCGACGGTGAAAAACAGCCGGGATGAGTCCGCCGTCCAGGTGAAGCTGCCGACGGAGCGGTCCAGATTCTCGGTCAGGATGCGGGCCTCGCCGGTCGCCCGCTCCATGACGACCAACCTCCAGCGGTCGCTCTCATAGCCGGCCCGGAGCTGCGTCCGGTAGGCCAGCAACTTCCCGTTGGGGGAGTACTGCGGGGAGTTGTCCGCTCCCACGTTCAGGGTGATCTTGGTGGGCTGGCCGCCCTGTATGGGGACGACGTAGAGATCCGAGTTTGTACTGACGGCAGGCTCCGGATCGGTCTTCATGACATAGCAGAGTTCCTGGCCGTCCGGCGATAGAGCGTAGTCGTCCGGCCCCCCGAGAGAGAACGGAGGTACGTCCCGCGTGCCCGGGGTCAGGTCCCGTGGAGGCCCTCCGGCCAGTTCCACTGCCAGGATGTGCGTGCGCCGCAGCCCGCGCCAGTGGTTCCAGTGCCGGTAAAAGAGCGAGTCGTAAAGCCGTGCTTTCATGCGGGAAGCTTCTTCGGCGGCCAGCCTGCGCTGGTTGCAGGCTTCGTCGGGGCAGTCCGGATAGACCTCACTGGTGAAGATAAGGCGCTTGCCGTCCGGCGAGTACAGGACTCCGCCCGCCCCGGCGGCCAGACGGGTGATCTGCCTGGGGTTGGACCCGTCGGCGTTCATGAGCCAGACTTGGGGGGAGCCTCCCCGGTCCGAGATGAAAGCGATCTGCCGGGAGTCGGGCGACCAGCGGGGCCGTTCGTTGCTCGTCCCTTCTTTCGTGAGCGGAGTAGGGACGCCTCCGGCCAGCGGGACAACGTAGATGTGGGCGGGCCGGGTGTTGTTCTCCAGGTCAATTCTCTCGGCCGTGAACGCCACGGCGCGGCCGTCGGGGGAGAGTTGCGGATCGCTGATCCGCGCCACCCGCGTCAGCGCCTGCACGTCGAACGGCTCCCGCTGCGCCAGCAGCGCCGGCAGGAACAGGAGAAGCAGCGGAATCGCTCTCGCCATAGTGAAGATTGTAGCGCGGGGTGGGCTGTTCACTACCCTGTGCTAACATGAAGGACTCAATCACATCCATGATTCGCGCCTTTCGCGGCGTCCGGCCCAGGATAGCCGCATCTGCATTTGTCGATCCCAGCGCCCAGGTTATCGGAGACGTCCAGATCGGGGAACGGTCCAGCATCTGGCCCAATGCCGTCCTGCGCGGGGACGTCAACTCGATTCGAATAGGGGATGACTCGAACATCCAGGACAACTGCGTGGTCCATGTCGACATCGGAGACTGCGCCACGGCTATCGGCAACCGCGTGACGGTCGGCCATGCAGCCGTGCTGCACGGCTGCTCGGTTGAGGATGACTGCCTGATCGGGATGTCCGCCACGGTGCTTAACCGGGCCCGCATCGGGCGGGGTTCGGTGGTCGGCGCCGGGAGCGTGATCCCCGAGGGAGCCGAGATACCGCCGGGCAGCCTGGTTCTGGGAGTGCCCGGGCAGGTGCGCCGCCTGGTCAGCGAGGAGGAGCGTGCCCGCTTCACGGCCAATTGCGCCAGCTACGTGGACTACGGCAGGGCGTACAAGGAAGAGACGCCGTGATCCGGGCGGTGAAGGGCACCCGCGACATACTCCCCCCGGCGACCGATCTCTGGAACCGCGTCGAGCAGCAGGCCCGCGCGGTCTTCCACTCCTACAACTACCACGAGATCCGCACCCCCATTTTCGAGGAGACGCTGCTGTTCACCCGCGGCGTGGGTGAGGACACCGACATCGTGACGAAGGAGATGTACACCTTCACCGACCGCGACGGCTCCTCGCTCACCCTCCGGCCCGAGTGTACCGCTTCGGTAATGCGGGCGGTGGTCGAGCACCGCCTGGACCAGCAAGCCGGCCAGCTCAAGCTCTACTACATGGGGCCGATGTTCCGGCGGGAAAGGCCGCAGAAAGGACGCTTCCGGCAGTTCTACCAGATCGGCGCGGAGGCCATCGGCTCCGAGGCTCCGGCCGTGGACGCGGAAATGGTGGAAGTGGCCGCGGAAGTCCTGCGCTCGGCCGGGCTTTCGGACTTCCAACTGCTCATCAACTCGGTGGGTTGCCCGGAATGCCGCCCGAAGTTCGTGTCCGGCCTTCAGGCCAGGCTCAGGGCCGTGGCCGCCTCCCTCTGTAGCGATTGCCGCCGCCGCGTGGAAACAAACCCGCTGCGGGTGCTCGACTGCAAGGTGCCCGGGGACCAGCCCGTTATCGACCGGTTGCCCTCGATTCTGGACTGTCTCTGCGCCGCCTGCCGGGATCACTTCGACGCCGTGCTGGCGCTCATCACAGACCGTGGAATCGCTTTCGAGCTCCGGCCTCGCCTGGTCCGCGGGCTGGATTACTACATGCGCACCACCTTCGAGATCACGCACGGCGCTCTGGGCGCCCAGAACTCGGTGCTGGGAGGAGGACGCTATGACGGCCTGGCGCAAGCGCTCGGATCCAAGGTCCGGCTGCCGGGAATCGGGTTCTCCATCGGCGAGGACCGGTTGCTGATGACCCTTCAGGAACAAGCCGGCAGCGCCGCGCAGGAAGGGCCGGATCTCTTCATCGCTCCGCTGGGGGAAGAGGCGTTTCGTGCCGCCGCCAGGCTGGCGCTGGGGCTCCGGCGCGCCGGCGTCTCGGTGGAAATGGCCTTGGATGCCAGGCTGAAGCGCTCGCTCGAAGTCGCCAACAAGCTCCGGGCCCGCTATGCCCTGATTTTGGGCGCCGACGAGATGGCCGCCGGCAACTACCAGCTAAAAGATCTGATCACCGGGGACCAGCAGACGGTGTCCAGGGACGAGTTGTTCGAGAGGCTGAGAGCAAGACATGCAGGGTAACCCACCTTTGGATTTCCTCGGAGAATTGAGACGGACGCACACTTGCGGCCAGATCCGCGCCGCCGACGAGGGCGCACGGGTTCTGGTCATGGGCTGGGTGCACCGGAGGCACGACCTCGGCGGGATCATCTTCATCCACCTGCGGGACCGGGACGGCATAACCCAGGTGGTGTTTCGCGCCGAGGAGAGCTCCAGGCTGCACGAGAAGGCCGAATCGCTGCGCTCGGAGTATGTCATCGCCGCGCAGGGGCTTGTGGTGCGGCGGTCGCCCGAGACGGTCAACCCGAACCTGGAAACCGGCGAGGTTGAGGTGGTCGCCGACGAGCTCTGGATCCTGAACGAATCCAGAACCCCGCCGTTCCCCATGGAAGAAGAGGTGGACGTCACCGAGGAGGCGCGGCTGAAGCACCGTTACGTGGATCTGCGCCGGCCCCGCATGCAGCGGAATATCATCCTCCGGTCCAGGATCTCTTTCGCCGTGCGGGAGCAGCTCACCTCCATGGGGTTCCTGGAGATCGAGACGCCTTTCATGACCCGCTCTACGCCGGAAGGCGCCCGGGACTACCTGGTGCCCAGCCGTGTGCAGCGCGGGAGGTTTTACGCGCTTCCGCAATCGCCGCAGATCTTCAAGCAGCTTCTCATGGTCAGCGGCTTCGAGAAGTACTTCCAGATCGTACGCTGCTTCCGCGACGAGGACCTCCGCGCGGACCGGCAGCCGGAGTTCACGCAGATCGACCTGGAGATGTCCTTTCCGCAACAGGAGCGCATCTTCGAGGTCGTCGAGCCGCTGGTGAAGCGCGTCGCCGCCACCGCCGGCTTCCAGGTCGAGGGGGAGTTTCCCCGGCTGACCTACCAGCAGGCGATGAGATCGTACGGCATCGATAAGCCCGACCTGCGGATTCCGCCGTTCCATTGTGTCGAGGACCTCTTCCCCGGCAGCGGACTGACCGCGGAAGGACTGCCGCTGGTCGCCGTGAACATCCCAAAGACCGGCACGCTGAGCCGCAAGGAGCGCGACGAACTGAAGGCCTTCGGCCTCGAGCGGGGCCTCCGCGTCTACGACGACGTCAAGCGCCTGGAGCGGGACTTCCCGGAGCCGATGGCGGCCGTGCGGAAACGTACCGGCGCGGGTGAGGACGATTTGCTGCTGGTGGCGGGATGGCCGGGGGAGTCCAAAGGCCAGCGGCCGTCGGAAACCGTCCTGCAAGCCTGCGGACAACTCCGGCTGTTCGCCGCCCAGAAGTACAACGACCGCCACAAGCTGCTTGACCCACGGGATTTCAGGTTTCTGTGGGTTGTGGACTTCCCCATGTTCGAGTGGAATGAGGAAGAGCGGCGGTGGGACGCCGCGCACCACCCGTTCACTTCGGTGCACGATGAGGATCTCGACAAACTCACCACGGCTCCAGCGCTGTGCCGGGCCAAGTCGTACGATCTGGTGCTGAACGGCATGGAACTCGGCTCGGGTTCGATTCGTATTCACCGCCGGGACGTGCAGGCCCGGGTCTTCGCGGCCCTGGGCCTGAGTGATGAAGAGGCCCGCCACAAGTTCGGATTCCTGCTGGAGGCGCTGGAATACGGGGCGCCTCCGCACGGCGGTATTGCCCTGGGTCTGGACCGCCTGGTCATGATCCTGGCCGGCGAGTCCTCCATACGCGATGTGATCCCGTTCCCCAAGACGGCGCGAGGCACCGACCTGATGTGCGAGGCTCCTTCGACGATTTCAGAACGGCAACTGCGGGAGCTGGGGATCTCCGTCAAGAAAAGCGAGTAGCGGGGCTCTGCGCGGGCGTGCGCGGGCGGAACGCCTGCCACCAGATGTACAGGCAGAGCAGATGCGACAGCACCAAGACCAGATTACCCGCGGTCCAGGCTGAAGGAGATATCTGCCGCAGAGAGTGCCCGATGGCCTTGCCGGCCATTTGGATCCCCATTCCGCCGGTCACCGAAAGCAACGTCCGGTCCCCGGCGCGATTCTGAATCAGAACGGCCCAGAGGCCGAGATTGAGGATGACAGCCAGGAAACCGAGGTTCCTGCTGAGGCTCGTCATCCAGAACCCTAGTCCCCTGGGGTCTTTCGTGAACACCGCCGAAGCCAGGATGATTACGAACACTGCACTCCACATCAGCCGGGCCAGCATGTTGCGGCGCGGACTCTGCTCCAGCGCCCGGTGAACAAAAGACAAGACCACGAGAAAGATCATGGTCTGGCGCAGGGCATCGGAAAGCCAGTAATAGCGCGAGACCCGGCTGAAGAGATGCTCGTTGTAGAAGACCGCGGCGTCCGTCACCGTCGTCAGAAACAGCACCACGACATACACGAAAAAAACCCGGTATCTCGAGACGCCTTCTCGTAGGAACCCCGCGATCAGCAGCAACTGCAAGGCAATCCCCGCGCTCGATAACACCATCCAGACAAGGCGCATACCCATCCGGCGATTGCCGTTTCCCAATTCTGCCGGATGTTCACGAGCCTGTCAATCGCTCCATTCGCCAACCGTTCTATACCACGCGTCGGCTCAGGCCACGCGCCCCGAGCGTACTGGGTGCGCCTAAGCCAGCGCCAGCCACGGGGTATCCGGGTTGGGCGGCGGGAACGGGCTCTGCGCCAGCGCCAGCCACGGGGTATCCGGATTGGGCGGCGGGAACGGACTCTGACTGAGTTGCACCGACTGCCGTTCGGGCAATAAGCCCGCGCCGAACGCAGGGAGCGGCCCACCGGTGAGCCAGCTTACGCTAACTGCGAGAAAGCACGAAATGCAGACCATGGCACACACGAACTTACTTTCAGCCAAGCGATACATGAGTGTCTCCTTTTTCATGTGCATAGTTATCTCTCCACCAAGAACACTGGTATTTAGAGATCTATGCGGGTTTTAGAATGTCATTCTATCTAAGGTGACGCCCATAGGGTGGATAGGATGATTCCGTAGCGTATTCCCAGCGGCATACCCGATACTCCATTCGATAGCATCGCCGGCCGGAAAGAGGTCCACACTGGGGTGCAGGCGCACAAGCCCAACCGGAGGAAGGGGTTCCGGTGGACGCGGGAGACTTCAATGCCGGACGGGTTTCACGAAGGGGGAGTGAGCTGCGGCCATAGACGCTGGCGGCGGCCGGCTGCCGTAACGTCTTCCGATCCGGCAGGGAGTATTCAGGAACGGCTTATGTTAGGTGGCTGAATAAGTCTAAGAGGCGCCCGGCTCGGCCGGCACGCACGCTGTCACTGTGTCTGAGAACCCTGCGCTTACTCAGAGCGCCGCCGCGAGCGGTCCTCTCCGGGCCGGGCTAGTCGACCTCAAGAAGTGCCCAACCCGGGAGGGTGGCCGGCCGGTCCTCAAGAAAGACGATGCGCCGTGTCTTGGGGAAGGGAAACCCGTGGTAGGGACTTCGCAAAAGCCTGGCTTGCTCCATCATCTTGCGATAGGCCGGCTCCTCCGTCTTGAGCCAGGCCACGTGAGCCAGCAGCCCGGCTCCCCAGCCAAGACAAAGAAGGCAGCGGCGGGTGGATGGCTCGATGGCGGCCAATCGCTCTGCCAGGTGATCCAACTCCTGCCTCACACGCTCCAGGCCGGCGATCTCGGCGTAGCGTTTCTGGCTTTCCAGCAGGGCGGATGCGTACCTGTTGGCGGCATCGAAAAACGCGCCGTGCGCGACCGGGTCCCGCCAGTTGAGAGCCTTCAGAATCTCGGGACGGCGGAGGAATCCGCTCTCGGCCCAGCCGCCCTCAAAAACGGCGCCCGGCGAGGCCATCTCGGCGAACAACGGTGTGCTCTCCTGGGGCCGCGCCCCGCTGACGGAGCCCTTGGCGCTCAGCTTCCAGGCAAGTTCCACCCCCTCCGCCCGGCTCCGGGCTGCCAGGGAAGCGACACGCAGCAGGTAGATCTTCATGACCGCCGGCGAAACGGGGTCGGAGTCAGCGACGCTCACCGCCCGCATGCGGCTGGCTCCGCCGGAGCCCACTATGCGGTCCTCGAACACCTCGCCGGGACGCCTGCCGGGGCGATCCCCCTGGAGTTGAGCGGCCGCCTTTTCCAGGCTGCCTTCTTTCAGTCCCGCGAACACCAGGCCCATGCGCAAGGCCCCTCGCAGGGCGCTTCCGGGAAGGTAGGGCCCTTGAGGTCCGGCGGCGAAGGTCGGTATGTGCAGGTTCTCCGCGGGGGAGCGCTCCCAATACGAAGCGGCCGAGCCATGCTCGAAGGGGATGCGGCGGTCGGCGAAGTTCTGGGCGAAGCCGCCCCAAGAGGCGAAATCGAGCTTCTCCGCCCGCTTCAACTGCTGCAAGTACCCGTCGAGCCGCGGCCCCTTGGCAAGCAGGCGGAAGATGCGCCTCTGGTCGAGCACATTGACGTGGTCCTTCCACACCATGTAGTCGATGGGCGACAACTTGCGGCCGTCGCCGGCCAGCACGGGCGTCAGGCACGTGAGACGGTATCTCACCGCGACACCTCCCGGTCGGGTATGGGCAGCGCGAGCGCGTATCCCGCGCGGTAAACCGCGTGGGGCAAGTCCCGCGGCCCTACGTCGAGCGCCGCTCCCCGCGGCGGAGCGTCGCCGTAGATCACCGACCCCTCGGCGAGCAGCCTGGAGTGCCTCTTGAGCGCCCCCGGTGCGGCCTTGCTGTCCACTCTGCCTCCCCGGGTCAGAAGCGTGTAGTGGCCCCGGCTCCAGTCGATGCGGTCGGTTGGCGCCGGACTGAAAAGCGACAGCAGCCAGTATGCCGTTGCGGCCAGAGGCTGCGTTTCGCTTCCGCCGGCAGCCGCCGCCGGCAACGCCAGCGTCTCCGGCAGAACCCCATCCTCCAGGACCGGTTGCCGGAACCGTCCCCATCCGATGGATCGCTCGCCGCCGATGCCGCAGTCGGCCAGCAGGCGCAGGGCCGCCCGCACCGGTTCCAGCCAGCGGCTCCTGGCCTCCTCATCCGCGAAATCGACGGCGGCCCACATACCGCCGCCGGGGCTGAATTCCAGACCGGCCGTCCGGTGGGGGACGGCCTCGCCGGAGAGCCTGTCCACGGCAGCCTGTGTTCGCATCACGGGCCGGAACGGGCCGTGAGCCCACTCCTGCGGAACGAGGCACTGGCTGAGACCATCCACGCGCCAGCGGTCTTCGTCCAGCGGTTCCTCGGCCAGCAGCGCCTCGACGATTCTCAGGGGAACGAACCTGGCTCCCTTCCAGCGGATTTTCGCGGACGGCGGCGGCGGCCAAAGGCTGCGGGGAGGAATGACAAAGAGGAGATCGTCCTGAAAGGCGCAGCAGGAACTGAACCGGACGGCGGGATCCCCCTCCGGCCGAAAAACGGCCTCCAGCCACTCCCGCAACATGCCGAGCTGGGCCATGGCCACCGTGACGGCCGAGTAGAGGGCGTCGCTGTGCAGGACGCTCTCGACGCGATCCCGCTCGCCCGAGTCGGGGCCGACCCGCCAGGGTCCCGCCGGAAAGAACCGAACCACCGAGGCCAGGCCCATGGCTACTCGACGAGCCGGGGGGCGAACGCCGGATCGCTGACCATGGACTGGAGGGCGGCCAGGTCCATCTCCGCGGCCAGTTCGGTCTCGGGGGCTCCCGACGCGTAAAACCCGCGGCTCCGCCAGGTCAGCCGCAGCTTACCCAGGGAAACCCTGCCGCTCCCCCGCGAGCCGCCTCCGCCCAAGCTGTCGTCCTCCAGCAGGCGCAGCCCCTCAACCAGTACGGATGGAAGGACCTTGTCTTCCTCGCACAGGATGTCGATGACGAACCTTACCGAGAAGCGCGCGCCGGCGGGCACACGCTCCAGGGTCCGGGGATTCGCCTGGGAGGTGATCCGGTCGATGGCGCTCTCGCTCTTCACCTCCGTGAGTTCGTCGTCCAGGTTCTCGCGCATCTGGGCGGTAATGCTCTCCGGGTCCAGCGGCGCGTCGTAGACGGCCAGCCGGGACGGGCTGGCGAAACGGTTGTCCAGGGAATCTCCGGTGGCCCTTTCCATACGCCCCGCGCTGCGGCCGAACAGGAGGCAGATCTCATCGCCCGGGCGGTCGCTCTGGTGGATCCGGACTTCCTGGCCCCTGCGGCGGGAAAGGTAGGCCAGCTCGGAGGGAACCGCCAGGCCCCGGGACTGTTCCAGTAGGCTGCGGAGGCGTCCTCTGAGCGAACTGCCGGGGATGTAAGGGTGTCCGAACGAGTCCTTGATCACCGGATTATCGGCCCCGCCGATCTCCAGCGATCCCTTCCCGGCGCCGATGTGCAGGCCGGTGCGGCAGTGGAGTTCACCCTCCAGGATCAGCTTGCCCACGAGTTTGAGTTCAGTGTCGGATGTGTGCGCGCTCATGCGTCCTCGCTATTCGTTGTAGGCTACTATGGCCTCGAACAGATCCCGGAACCTCTCATAGCCTCGGAGGTCGTTCTTGCGGGTCACTTGCAGAAGCAGTTTCTCGATCGAATCGAGGCTCCGGAGAGAGTGGCGGGCGATGGTGTAGGCCAGCCTGGCGCGCAGCATGACAAACTGGTGCTGGCGTTCGCTTTCCGAAGCGCGGCAAGCCCGGCGGACGGCGTTGTAAAGACGGCGGAGCTGGCTCTTGGTGCCCGAGTCCATATCGCGCATGCGGCTGACGATGCCGTGCGCCTGGTTGTCCAGGTAGAGACTGTCCGCGATGAGCTTGTCGAGATCGATTTCGGGAGGTCCTTCGGGGCGCCCGCGGTCGCGGTCCGGACGCCGGTCATCCCTGCGTCCGCCCGGTTCCCGGGGTCCGCCCTCCCGGGGGCCCCTCATCCGGCCCTCGCGGTTCTTCGGTTCGTGCTGCACTTCCGGCATAGGTTTAAACCTCGGCTAGCAGCCTGGCCCACTGGAGCGCCACTTGTCCGCCGGGGCGGAGCTTGGTGTGTGTGACCCCCCTGACCAGGATCTCGTTGGTCAGATGCGCCCTGAGGCGCTGCAACTCCTTGTCACGCGTGTCTCCGAGGGCCCGGTTCAGGTAGCGTTGGACCTGCCAGGGCTTCTCGAAGTGCCTTCCCGCGGTCCCCGGACGGCCGGCGGCAGCCGCCTTGCGGTAGAACGCGGTAAGGTCCACCAGGAAACGGCGGGGCGATTCGATCTCCCCCGCCATCCGCAAAATTGTCTCGCGCAGATCGGAGGCCGCCGCCAGTTGCCTCCATTCCAGCGTGTGACCGAGAACGAAGATGCAGTCCTTCCCGGTCGCTTTGGCCAGCCCCAGCATGCGGCCCGCCTCCTCGTAGACCGAGGCCAGGGTGGAAGACGAATCCCGCGCCAGAGACACGGCCATGCTGATGGTCTTGCCTTCCGGCCCGGGGAAATCCTTAAGGTTCTCTTCGCTGAAGCGGTGGAACAACCGCTGTATCTCGCGCGCCAGGGGGATGAGCGCGTCCCAGGCGCCGTAGACCGCGAAGTCATCCCCGCCCGAATACAGGACCGAAACCTTCCGCCAGTAATCGGGCAGCGAGCACACCAGCTCCAGTTCTCCGGCGAAGAACTGCTTGTACATAACGGAGAGCTGCACGTGCTCCTCGATGGTCTGCACCCGCCGCAGCCGTATTCCCAGGTTGTCGACATCCCCGCGCAGGACTCCCCAGGCGCGGCGGCCCTGTGCCCGGTCCGCCAGAGCGGCCAAGCCGGCGGCAGCGGTCCCATCGTCGGTCATGGCTGCGTGCCGCGCAATCGCGATCCCCTCGGGAGACGGCCTCGAGCCCAGCGGCCAGCCGTACTTGCCCTCGCGTGGAAGCACCCTTCCGGGAGTCTCCGGCGACCAGCCGGCGGTTTCGGCCATCTGGAGATCGAGGGCCATGCTCTTGGTGAAATACTCGCTCGGGCCGCTGGTTGGAGCGCCGGCAAACGGCTCGAACGTGGCCGCCGGCTGGCCGGCCAGGGGACTTCCCCGGCGGCGGTCGCCCGCGTCGTTGAGGCGCCTGCGCACAACGTTCCATTCGCCGAGGTTCTCGGTGACGGCCGAAACCAGTTGCAGATGGCCGCCGCTCAACTGCTGAATCTCGCGCGCGGCCGCTGCGATCAGATCCTCGGCCTGCGGCCGGGCTTCCAGGGGCAGCACCACCAGAAACTGCCCGCCGCCGCTCGATCCCAAAAGCAAGCGCGCAAGGCCCAACTCGGCCAGCAAAGCGCGGGGCAGGACCTCGCTCAACAGGCTCACCCAGCGCGAGCGGCCGGCCAGGAGCCTTTCACCGGCGGCGTCCTCCTCCCCTTGTTCAGAGACCGGGGACAGCAGGAATTCCTGAATTCCGACGATCTTGCCGTGCAGAAAGATTTGGACAGACATTCAGCCGATTTGTTCCGGAAGCCGCCAGTCTAGCACAGCGCGGCCGCCCCGCGGCCCTTCGTCCGGACCCTAGAAAGCCGCGCGAGGGCGGTAGCCCGGCCGGGCCCGCACGCGGTAACGCTTGGCCGCGTCCGATACAATCTCGACGCTGATCCTCCGGAAACCCTCGTTTGGATTGGGCGCCGGATAGTACGTGACCGTGTAGGAGTTGCCCAGGTCTTCCCGGATCGACTCAAAGGCCTCGATCTGCTTCTGCCAGGTCCTCGCGAAATACGCCTTGCCGCCGGTCCGGTTGGTCAGGCGCTGGAAGACCGCGCTGGAGATCGCGTCCTTGTTTATTTCGTTGGTCGAGATGACGTAAATGGGAATGCCCTCGTCTTCCGCCACCGCGCGCACGTCATCGGGGGCGATCATGCTGGCGTTGTCCGGCCCGTTGGAGAACACAATCAGCACCTTGCGGCCGGGCACCTTGGCCGCGTCCCGCAGGGTCAGCAGCATGGCGTTGTACAAAGCGGCGTCGTCGCCGGCGACGGCCTTCCGCAGCCCTACGATGGCGGCGGTGCGGTCAGGCGTCAGCGGGGCGGTCCTGGAGAGATTCCGGCTGAAGGTGTAGACCGCCACGGAATCCGCGCGGTCCAGCCCGCGCACGAAATCCGCGATGGCGTCGGAGGCGTAGACAAAACCGCGGTACATGTAGTTGCTGGTGTCGAACAGCACGAAGACGTTGGTGCCGACGAGGGAATCGGCGGCCGGCGGCGCCGGGCCCGGCCCGGCCGGTTCTTCGACGGGAACGATGGGCCGCGTCTGGCCGTCCGCCAGCACCTGAACGGCGGGGCGGCTTCCTTCCGCGAAGGTGGAGATCCGCTGCTGGATGCCGTCCTCGAGGATACGGAAGTCGCCCGGTTTCAAACCGTTGATGTAGCGGCCGCGGTTGTCGGTCACGGTAAAGGTGAGCACCACCATGTCCACCTTCACCCGGAACAGCGCCTCCTGCGCCACCAGGAGCGCGAGCGGCGCGCCCGCCAGCGCGGTCATGATCAGGGCCGTCTTGCGCATGTTACTGGCGCTCCCTTCCGGGGATTTCGAGAGCGGCTTTCTGTTCCGCTTCCGCTTGCAGGCGCCACCGGCGCCGCACGTCGCCTCCCACGTGCCTCAGAGAATTCAACACCGCCGGCCAGTCCTCCAGGTGTGAGGCGAAGATGCGCTCCACGGCCAGCCTGGTCCACTCCGGCACCACAACGTTCAACTGCGCCGGCGTCAAGTGAACCTCGTCTGCCAGCGCCGCCCAGTACAGCGCGTTGGACTCCCAGCTTTCCGCCAGGATCCGGCTGGAGTATCCCATGAGCGCCGGAAACGTGCGCAGGTGCAGGAGCTCCGGCTTGTACGAGCCTGCCAGGGTCGGCTTCGGGGTTCCAAACGCCAGCGAGATGGCCTGGTAATCCAGTTCGGCGGGCGACTCGGCCGACATGCGGCGAATGCGAGCCGCGAACTGGTCGCCGGCGGCAGCCCTGGCGGCCGCGAGTTCCCGGCCCAGCACGAACGCCTCCGACGGCAGCACGGCCTCCACCGCGCGGGCCGCCTCTCCCCGCGCAAGAAAGCGTGAAACCCTGTAGACGCGGGCCGGCGGCGCTTGACGCGAGAGCGTCTCAACCACCTGCGCGCGCAGGTCCTCGTCCAGGACGGACTCGGCGAGCAGCGAGGAGGCAAGCCGCAGATGCAGGCCCGTCCAGTGGATCTGGGCCGGCGTGACACCCCACCAGCGCGGCACCTTCGCGGAGAGGATCAACTGAGGGACCAGGTCTCCCCAGATGAGCGCCTGCTCGCGGGTGGGGATCAGGAAGTTCTGTTCCGCCTGCGCCAGCGCGTAAGGCAGGCCCACCAGCGAGCCGACCAGCCTCCCGCCCGCCCCGGCGGGCCATCCGCTCCCCAGCGGCGCGGGCGTGCCCCAGGTTTCCCGGGAGCCCGGCATGCCGAGAAAGTCGTGGCTGCGCACGAAGGACGAGTTGCTCCTCAGCAGTTGTCCCCCCGGCGGCGCGTAGTAGGCGTAGTTAAGCCCCACCAGCGAATCGCGGAGAAGAGGCGCGAGCGCGGCCCGGACATCCTGCACGCGGCCCGGGTCGCGGCCGGCCCTTTCCAGCAACGAGCGCACGTTCAGCCGGCGCTGCGATTCGATGTGGCGGTCGGGCCAGTAGCCGTACTGGAGCGAGTTCTTCTCGGCGCTGGTCAGCGGCGAACGCGGGGACTCGATTTCGGCGAGCCGGGCAGCCAGCCGCCCGGCCAGCGCCGCGTTGAGCTTGCCGCCGCGCGAGAGTTGCTCGGCGTGCTCGGCTACTTCGAACAGAAGGCTGACCGAAACCAGCCGCTGGGCCTCGAAGTAGCCCCGGAGTTCCGCCGATACTCCCTCGCTGACCTCGGTCTCCTCGCCGGAGCCTCTCCCGCCCGAGAGTATCCGGACCAGTTGTTCCTGGGGCTGCCCTTCTCCCTTCACGCCGGCCGCCTGAAGCAGCAGGTTCACGCCGCCGCGGCCCGCATTGAACACGTCCCCCGCGGACCGGACCTCCTGGAACCGCGAAAGGATCTCGCGGAGCGCAGCCTCGGCTTCCGTGGGCTTGACCGAGCCCTGACGGCAGAAGATCTGCCACAGCCCCACCAGGGCCTGCATCACCCCGGCAGCGTCAGATTGGACCTCCTGGCCGCGGATCGCACTGATCCTCTCGGCCGTCTCCAGGAACTGAAGGATGGTCCGGTCACTGAGCGCCGACACCTCGGCGAAAACGGGGTACTGCCCGCCGAACCTGCGGTGCGCTTCGGCGAGCCGGGCTGCCGTGGCGGGCTCCAGCGGCTGCCGCCGGTTCCGGTTCAGGTCGCTCAGAGCCAGAAACACCTTGAGCGGCTCGTTCTCCACGCTCTTGCGGCAGAGCGCAAAGAGCGCTTCCACCAGGTCGTCGGGATCCTTCCAGCCCTTGGCGGAGCGCGAGAGCCGTTCGTCCACCCTGCCCGCGCGCTGCTCGGCGAAGACCGACTTCCACAGGTCCAGTCCCCCGGGTATGTGCGGACGGCCGTCGGCCTCCAGGCGCAGGCGCGTGGTCAACAGCAGCATGTCGGTGTTGGACTGAAACACGGGGCGCGCCGGGCCCGGGCTGGTGACCCTTCCCCGGATTGCCAGGTAGAACCGCCGCATCCGTTCCGGCTCGGTCAGGTAGTCCTTGACAGGCCCGCTCATCCGCGCCAGGGCGTCGTAGTAGCCGGCCAGCCAGCCGTCGTCGCGGGATATGAGCCGGTCAAAGAAGCGGGCGCCTTCGGCGGGTGGAGCTCCTACCATCTCCTCCCACATGCGCACGGTGCGCGCTCCTCCCGGAACCACGGCGCGGCCCTCCCGTATCTCGAACATGCTGCCGAAGAAATCGAGCACGTGCGCGAAGGCGCGCAGCCGGTCCAGGGGGATCGCCTTGCGCAACTCCTCGGCCGTCGCCGGATCCGGCTTGGATAGGCCCAGATACAGCCGGCTCAGCGTGGGATCGGCCAGGAACGCATCCAGGAAATCCGCCTGCTGGCGGTCTCTCGGCCCTAGAAGATACTTGGGATCCCACGACAGCGGAACGCGCGTGGGCTCGTAGTCGAGAACAAAGGGGCGGTTGGTCCTGAGAGACTGCTCCAGGTCCGCCAGAGGGAACCCGGAATCCACGGTCAGGAACGCCCGGGCCGCGTTGACGGTCTCCAGGACAACCTCGCTGCCGCACCCGCCGCGCATCCGGTACCCGAGCGTGCGCAGCAGGTCGCCGGCCTGGGTTGACTCGCAAGCTTCAATGCGGATCTTATGCTCCGGGCCGGCCAGCTTGGCCAGTTCCCTGGCCTGGGACAGGTAGCGGACGAGCAACTTCATGTACTCGGTCTGAACCAGCCCCTCCCGGCCAGGACCTGCCTGGTATCCGGTGGTGACGACATTCCGGGCCAGGGCCGGGACGACGCCCTCGGGCGTGAGGTCCTCGGAGACCGCGGCCATTCTGCGGAAGGATTCGAAGGGGCCGGGGATCTCCATGACCCACCGGGCAGGCTCCGGCGGCGGCGGTGTCAATGTGGCCTGCCGCCAGTCAGCCCCGCCCAATTCGCGGTACCGCTGCAGGTAGCGCGCTGCCGCCGGCAGATCGCCGCCCTCCAGGGAAAGCAGGACGAGCCTCCGCGCCGCAGCCCGGCGCGCCGCTTCGTCTACCCGCCCGCCGGCGGCCAGCAGGCGATCGAAAGCGGGCCGTGCGTCCGGGTTGCCCCGCTCGTCGAGGAACTGAGCACAGGCGTCCAGGATCTCCGCGCCAGCGGCCGGTTCGGCGGCAGCGGCGCACAGGAGCCTTTCCGCCCGAGCGGCGTCGCCGGCCGCCTCCAGGCGGCGCGCGTCGCTTAACACGTCCTGAGCCCAGCCCAGAGAAAGAGAGGAGGCGAATCCCAGCACTGCAAGCAATGCCCTCATTGTTCCGCTCCGAAGGTGTTGGAAACTACTCTAGCACGTCCGGCCAAACCCCTGGCGGGGCATGTCAACCCGCGGCGCAGGCCGGCCGGGGCGGCATCCCGCGCGCGGCGGCCTATCTCTCCAAGCGGTAGGCCGTGAGGCCTGACAGGAGCTTCGGGTAGAAGTCCGTCGACTTCTGCGGCATGACACCTCCCGAAAACGCAACCCTGCTGACGTCCGCAATAGCGGCAGGCTCGAGCAGAAAAGCGAGCCGGGTTCTGCCCCCGCGCACCTCGGCCAGCGCCGCCTCCAGGCCGCGGATGTAGCGGATGCGCTGCTCCTTCCGGACCTGGTCCTCGCCGATTCCCATCAACTCGCGCAGGATGCTCTCATGCAGGAACGAAACATCCAGTCGCCCGGATTCGCGCGCCGCGCTCAGCAAATAGAGTTCTCCCGGCGCAGCGGCCACCCCGAGGCGGATCTCATCCGGGTGCGGCCCGGACCAGGCCGCCCGCAACGCCTCGAGTCCCGCAACCCTCTCCAAACGGAACTTCGCGCGCGCGGCCGCCAGCAGGCCCTCCACGTCCATGTGATCCACCAGGCGGTGTGTGGCCAGGATGCGCAGGCCCGGTGAGTCCATATTGACGAAGGTCATCATGACGTAACGGGCGTCCGCGAGACGCGGGCATTCGTCGCGGAAGGCGAGGGCGGTCTCATAGCGGTGGTGACCGTCGGCGATGATCAGTTGCTTGTCAAGCATCGTGTGCCGGATGGAGGCGATGTGCACCGGCTCACAGACCCTCCAGACCCGGTGCAGGGCGCCGTACTCGTCGGCAACCGAGGCGATCGGGTCATCGCCGGCCGCCTCATCCAGGACGGCTTCAACCTCGCACGCGGGGTCGGAATACAGCATGAAGATCTGGCCGAAGTGCATGCGCAGGCGGCGCAACAACTCCAGGCGGTCCTGCTTCGGACCGGCCAGCGTGAGTTCGTGGCGATGCACGACGCCCGCCGAATGGTCTTCCACCGCGCCCAGCCCGATCAGCCCTTTCCGCAAAAGCCGCTCGCCGGAGTCCGGCTCCTGGAACTCCTGAAAATAGGCGTAGAAGGCCGCTGCCGGCTCCTGCTCTAAAATGCCGGCCGAGGTCCATTCGTCCAGTCTGCGGGCGGCGCGGGTGTACGGGTTGTCGGCCTCGTTGTCGGCGTCCAGAGGCTTATCCAAAATGAGCCGGACCAGGTTGTAGGGGCTCAGCGACAAATAGCGCTCCCGCATCGCGGGAGTGATCTTGTCGTAAGGTTGCGTTACCAGATCTTGCAGCGGCCCCGCGGCAGCGCTGTAGCGCCACGCACGGAACGGGGACAGGTCAGCCATGTCAACAGGAACCCAGCATAGCAGAGCCGCGTCCGCGGATCAGACGGACGTGAAAACGGCTCACAACAACCGTGCTCTCCGGTGGAAAGCGCTGCGGGCGGGCGATCACCCGCTTTTCAGCCTCCTGCGTCCTGGCTCCACGCGGGAGTTCGCGCCGCTCATCGCGGCCGGCTGGGTTCAAGACCGCGGCCAGGTCCCGCGCGCCCTGCTTCAGCGGTAGCGGTAAAGCCGCACGCGTTGAATGCCGCCCGGGCGTCCCAGCGCTCCGATCCTCAGCGCCTTCCCCTGGCTGTTCTCGTCGCCGTTGAGCCGGCGCCCCGGTCTCCATTGGCCGCCCACGTATGCGCCTTCGTCAATAGAGGCGATACCGGCGGCCGGCGGACCCGGGGTGTTGGGTGAAAAGGTGACGCTTACCGGACCGCTTCCCGCCGCGAGGTACTCGTCCGGCCCCAGCGAGATGAACAGCGCAGCCGACCGCTGCGGCGCTTGAACTGCCGGGAAGGGCGGCGGCGCGGCCCCGGCAACCGGTTTGGCGGGAGCAGCGGGCGCGGGCGCGCGTCCGCGCGGGTAGCTTACCTCCAGCGTGTAAGCGCCGAGCGGGACCTTCTGCGGAGGATCTTCCGCGCCCACCACCACGCCGGCCATCGTCCCCTTACCCTGGTGTTCCAGAATCAGCGGGGCCAGTTGGGCGAGGATCTCATAGCTCTTGGCGAGGGGCAGCTCGGCGGGTTCGGTGCGGGCGCCGGATTGGGGCGGAATTCCCAGCGAGTCGATGGCGAAGGGCGCAAAACCCATGGCGTCGTGCCGTCCGATGGCGTAGAAGACGTTGTAAGCGCCGGTCGCCCCGCTGGTCTCAGGAATAAAGAGCGGGTTGCCCATCTGGTGGAACCAGGCGCACCAGTCGGTGAAGTTCGCGGCATAGATGTCCGGCGCCAGGAAGTCGATCCGCGGCGCGCCGGCCTGCCAGACGGGCATGACATGCGGCAACGGGCCGCCGCTCGGCCAGTCGCCGGGCTTGCGGTCCGGCCCGGAGAGCCAGGCGTTCACGTACATCGGCAGCGCGTACTCCTGCTTGCCCGCCGCCGCCACCTGGTCGATGTACCGCGCATAGTGCCAGGCCATGAAGATCTCGTCCGTGGACGGGCCCTTGCCGAAGACCTGCTCCCAGGAGCCCGAAGTCTTCGACCCGGCCGCTTCCCAAAGGCGCCGGAACTCCGGCGGCAGGGCCTCGCGGTTCTTCCCGATGTGGTCGATCAGTTCTCTCGGGACCGGCTCGGCGAAGGCCTTGTTGGCCGCCTCCGACCTGTCGCGGGAATCGCCGAGGACGCCGACCTCATTCTCAACCTGCACCATGAGGACCGTGTGCTGGCTGCCGTCCACCTCTTTGATGTGCCTCATCAGGGCCGCAAAGGCCCGGGCGTCCGCCTCAAGGCTCTCCCGGCTGAAGGTGGAGAGGATCTCGACGCCCTTCCCCGTGCTGTCCTGGACGCGGGGGAACCGCTCCTGATTGGTCTTGACCCACGCCGGAGCATAACTGGACATGCCGTTCTTCCAGCTTCCGAACCAGAGCAGAACCAGGCGCATGCTGTGCGTCCTTGCGTCCCGGATCAGGCCGTCCACCAGGGTGAAGTCGAACTTGCCCTCCTCCGGCTCGATCAACTCCCAGGAGACCGGCGGCAACACGGTGTTGATGTGCATGGCGGCCAGGCGAGGCCAGATCGGCTGCATGTACTCGAGGCTGGAGGAACTGGAGTTGTGCAACTCGCCCGCCAGCATGAGAAAAGGCTTGCCGTCCACGATCAGTTGGGTGGCCGTGCCCTGCTTCTGAAGACGCGGAACCTCGGAGACGGGCCGCGTCTGGGAGCAGCTTATCAGAACTACCAGCGCGGTGATGGCGGAAACGCCCGCGATCAGACGGACTCTCATTCTCTCCCCTCTCCCCGCTGGTCAAACGTCGCAGATGGTGATCGCCTGGTCGAGCGAGGTCAGGGGATCCCGCAGCGGCGTGAACTCATGGCCCAGGTAGCCGGTGTAGCCGGTGTCCACGATGGCCTGGCAGATGGCGCGGTAGTTCAGTTCCTGCGTGTCGTCGATCTCGTGCCGCCCCGGATTGCCCGCCGTATGGAAGTGGCCGATGTACTGGATATTGTCCCGGATCGTCCGGATGATATCCCCTTCCATGATCTGCATGTGGTAGATGTCGTAGAGAATCTTGACGCGGGGCGAGCCGACCATCTTACAGATGTCCACCAGCTTCTGGGTGTGATCGGCAAAGGCGTCGGGGTGATTCACCTTGCTGTTGAACAGCTCCATGCAGATGGTCACCCTTTTGTCTTCGGCCACGGCCTTCACGCGGTTCAGAAACGCCACGCAGAGCTCCGTCGCTTCGGCGTCCGGCTGGCCCTGTTTCGTGGCGAAGGTGACGATCACGTTGGGCATCCCGCCTTCGGAAGCCAGCGTGATGTTCTCGATCAACTGCTTCTCGGCCTTCTCGTGATTCTCCTTCTTGTTGATGCCGCTCGTGCCGGACGACATGACGGAGATCAGCCCGTACTTCTTAAGCATGGGGTAGTCGCCCGGGCCGATAAGATCGAGACCCACCAGGCCGAGCCGTGCCGCCTGCTGGCACATGAACTCCATGGTGGCGCCCTTGCCGAAGCAGCCCCTGGTGGAGCCCTGTTTGAGCCTGCCTTTGCGTTTGACCGGCTGGTCGGCGGCGAGGGCAGGCAGCCCGGCTAAGCCCGCCGCCGCGGGGACAAAAGATCTTCGCGTCATCTGGAAATCCTCCTGAAACGTGAGGCTGAAATACCACCTGATTCTAGCCCAAGCAGCATTTCGTTGCCAGCGGAAGTTCCGGCAGGCAGCGATTCCGCAACCAGGGCACCGGCCAGGCGGGAATAGGCGTGGGAGGAGAGGCTTACGGGGTTTGCGTCGAGCGGCGGAGATTCGTGGGCGGGATCGGAAGCCGAGGGAGGGGACAGGCGAGG
>JADZCM010000002.1 GCA_020851555.1 Bryobacterales bacterium
CTCCGGAATGCGCAGCGACGCCTTCGTCTCGCTCGCCGACCTCTTCCCCACGTTCCTCGCAGCCGCCGGCGCCGCCTCCCCGCCGGTGGACGGCCGCAGCCTCCTGCCCATCCTCGACGGCCGGAAGCGCCCCGGCTGGGACCACATGTTCCTCGAGCGCGAGCGCCACGCCAACGTGCGGCGCGGCAACCTCTCCTACCCGGTGCGCGGCATCCGCACGCGCGAGTGGCTCTACCTGCGCAACCTCGAGCCGGACCGCTGGCCCGCCGGCGACCCCGAAATGGTGTGGTCGGTCGGCCCGTACGGCGACGTGGACAACTCGCCCACCAAGGCGCTGCTGCTCGACCCGGCGCGTCCCGCCGCCTGGCAGCGCCACGCCGATCTCGTCTTCGGCAAGCGTCCGGCCGAAGAGCTCTACGATGTGCGGGAGGATCCGGGGCAGGTGCGCAACCTCGCGTCCGACCCGAAGCGCCGCGCGGTCCGCGAAGAGCTGTCGCGCCGCGTCGATGAATGGATGCGGGCTACCGGCGACCCGCGCGCATCGGGTCCCACGAGCTCCTGGGACGCCGCGCCGTATTCCGGGCCGCGCAAGAAAGGTTAGTTAGGCCGGCGCGCGCCGGCGCAGCTCGTTCTTGCGGATCTTGCCGGTGGCGGTGCGCGGGAGCGCGGCGAACTCGACGTGCTTGGGGCACTTGAAGTGCGAGAGCCGCGCCCGGCACCATTCGATCAGCTCCGCTTCGGTCGCCTCCGCCCCCGGCTTGAGCCCGACGTACGCTTTGGGCACTTCGCCCCACTTCTCGTCGGGCCAGGCGACGATGGCGGCCTCGGCCACCGCCGGGTGGTCGGCCAGGACCTTTTCCACTTCGATCGAGGAGATGTTCTCGCCGCCGGAAATCACGATGTCCTTGGCGCGGTCCCGCACCTCGATGTAGCCGTCGGGGTGCGTCACCGCGAGGTCGCCGGAGTGGAACCAGCCGCCTTCGAACGCCTGCGCGGTGGCCTCCGGGTTGCGGTAGTAGCCGGCCATCACGTTGTTGCCGCGCATCACGACTTCGCCCATCGAGGCGCCGTCGGCCGGCACGTCGCGCATCTCGTGGTCCACCACCCGCAGCCCCGTGCCCGCGACGATGTAGGGCACGCCCTGGCGCGCTTTGAGCAGCGCGCGCCGTTCGGCCGGCTCGGCGTCCCACTCGTCCTTCCACGCGCAGAGGGTGTGGGGGCCGTAGGTTTCGGTGAGCCCGTAGGCGTGTGCGATGTCGGCGCCGGTTGCCTCGGCCGCGCGGATCACCGCCGGCGGGGGCGGGGCGCCGGCGGTGACGATCCTGACGCGGCGGGCGAACCGCACCCCCACGCTGGCGCAGTACTGCGCCAGGGTCGCCACCACGACCGGGGCGCCGCAGAGATGGGTGACTCCCTCGGCTTCGATCAGCTCGACCGCGCGCCGCGGGTCGGGCTGCCGCAGCAGGACGTGGCGCCCGGCGGCGCCCGTTACCGCCCAGGTGAAGCACCAGCCGTTGCAGTGGAACAGGGGCAGGGTCCACAGGTAGACGGAGCGCGAGTCGAGCCCGTGCTCGAGCATCTCGCCGAGGGCGTTCAGGTACGCGCCCCGGTGGGTGAACATGACGCCCTTGGGGAAGCCGGTGGTGCCGCTGGTGTAGTTGATGGCGAGCAGGTCGTCCTCGGCGGCCTGGTGCGCCGGCGCCGCCGCCGGGTCCGCCGCCGCGAGGAAGCCCTCGTAATCGGAGACGACGTGGCGCAGCGACGGGATTCCGTCGCGCAAGGCCTCGATGGCGGGCGCGAGGGCGGGGTCGGCGATCAACACCATGGCCTGGCAGTGGTTGAGAATCCAGGCCAGCTCGACCGCCGCCAGCCGTGTGTTGAGCATGACCAGCACCGCGCCGATGCGCATCGGCCCGAAGTGGGCTTCGAGCGCCGCCATGCCGTTGGGTGCGAGCACGGCCACCCGGTCGCCTGGCGCGACCCCGAGGCCGGCCAGAGCGGAAGCCAGCCGGGCCGCCCGCTCCGCGAACTCAGCCCAGGTGTAGCGGCGCGGCCCATCGACCGCCGCCACGCGTTCGGGGTAAACGCGGACGGTGCGGTCCAGCAGGTCGAGCGGAGTGAGCGGCGAGTTCATGGAGCACGATTGTACTCCAGCCGCGTGCCGCCGCGCCTCAGGCGTCCGTCTTGCCGACCACGATCAGGGCGATGGCGGTATCGCCGATCTTCACCGAGAGCGTCCAGTCGTTCTCACCCTCTTTCACCAGCGCCGGGGCTCCGGCTCCCGCCGGCGGCGACTCGAGGCTGAGGACCGCGGGGTGCGGCGTGCCGGAAGCCTTGCGGCTCAGGTTCATCAGCGGATCGAAGGCGGGCGTCTCGTTCACGCCCGGGTCGGCCGCAACCGGTGTGAGCAGGGCGAAGTCGCGCTGCGGCGCGATGCCCTGGTGATCGCCGTTGATCGGGTATTGCGAATAGCGGAGGGTGTAGACGCCCGGCTTGATGGTCTGGCCGCGGCGGTCGGCGCCGGGTCCGGGAAAGCGGATGACGCCGATCAGCGCGCCGTGCGGGATTGCGGGAAACGACACCGCGTCCTCGGTGCTCTTCGGACCGGACGGCAGAGACGTGCGGAACCAGACTTCACAGAAAGCGCCGCTCGAACCGGCGACTTTGTGCCCGTCCTTCTGTAAAACCGCGGCGATCGCGGAGGGCAATTCCGATGGGGGAGCGCCGGCGGGCTCCAGTTTGTATTGCGCGAACGCGGAGACGGACGAGACGAGCAGGGTGACGGCGGCGAGCGCCGGACAGCGATTCATGCTGGATTAGATGTGCGCCGGGGCAATTCGATTGCGCCGGGGAAAGGCCTGTGAGAATCGTATGTGAGGTATGGAGCGGGAGACGGGATTCGAACCCGCGACATCGACCTTGGCAAGGTCGCACTCTACCAGCTGAGTTACTCCCGCTCAGCGAGGAAACCCCATTTTCGCCCAGAACAATCCCACTGTCAAACGTTCCCGCAAACATGTTGATAAAGAAAGAGTTAGAAACTTGTTGGAATTGCGTTTCGCTGTGGTATGCTACTGTCTCGTCGGGTCTGGCACGACCCCGAGGAATAGCAGCCGGGCAGGTTGTCCGGCGGCTGTCGGCACAAACTTCATACCGGCGCCGCTTCTCCAACGCGACTGTGGAAAACGCTGTGGAAAATAGACGCCCGCAGTACGCGCTGTGATGACCATCATGAATTACTGGGACCAGATACGCACTTTTTTGAAGTCGAAAGTGAGCGCCGAAAGCTTCGACAACTGGCTCGCGGGCACGAATTTCGTGGAGAACGTGGGAGACACCCTGGTGGTGTCGGTCCCGGACAGGGAAACCCGGACGTGGCTGGAAAGCGAGTATTCGCCGCTGGTACAGAACGCGCTGCATGAACTCCGGCTGCCGGTGAAGCGGATCACATATGAGCCGCCCGTCGCAGGCGCCAGGGCTCCGCTCCCGGTCGAGGGAGCCGAGCCGGATTCTCCGGCTTCGCAGCTGAACGCGAAGTTCACGTTCGAAAAGTTCGTCGTGGGAGCCTGCAACCAGTTTGCCCACGCCGCCGCGCAGTCGGTGGCGACCAACCCGTCCCGCAGCTACAATCCCCTGTTCCTGTACGGCGGGGTGGGGATGGGGAAGACGCACCTGATGCACGCCATCGGACGGCGCCTGATGGACCGGTTCGCCGGCATGCGGATCATTTACACCTCGAGCGAGCGTTTCATGAACGAAATGATCTCGTGCATCCGGACCGACCGCATGCAGCACTTCCACCACCGCTACCGGGAAGCCGACGTGCTGCTGGTGGACGACATCCAGCTTCTCGGGAACAAGGAGCGGACGCAGGAGGAGTTCTTTCACACCTTCAACGAGCTGCACGACCATCAGAAGCAGATCGTGATTTCGAGCGACGCGCCGCCCAAGGACATCCCGGGACTGCTCGAGCGCCTTCGGTCGCGCTTCGAATGGGGTCTGCTGGCGGACATTCAGCCTCCCGACCTCGAAACCAAAATGGCGATCCTCGACAAGAAAGCGGAGGCCGAGGGGATCGCGCTGCCGGACGATGTGCGGTCGTTCATGGCGTCCAAGACCAAGAGCAACGTCCGCGAACTGGAGGGCGCCCTGGTCAAACTGATGGCCTACTCGTCGCTCACCGGCGCCCCGATCACGCTCACCATGGCGCAGCAGGTTCTCCGCCACCTGGTCCACGCGCAGGACCGGCGGGTGACTATCGATTCGATCCAGAAGGCGGTCGCCGAGCGTTTCACGCTCAAGCAGGCGCAGCTCAAGGAAAAGAGCAACACGCACAAGATCGTCTATCCGCGGCAGGTTGCGATGTACCTGGTCAAGGAACTGACCGACGCCTCGCTGCCCGAGATCGGGCGGGCTTTCGGCGGCAAGCATCACACAACCGTCATCCACTCGATTTCCAAGATCGAGCGGGAACGGCATTCCGATCCGGATTTGAACCGGCTCCTGCACAACCTCATCGACTCATTGCAATGAACT
This sequence comes from Bryobacterales bacterium, assembly GCA_020851555.1. Taxonomy (GTDB): domain Bacteria; phylum Acidobacteriota; class Terriglobia; order Bryobacterales; family Bryobacteraceae; genus DTKY01. Next base: position 4,537 of record JADZCM010000002.1, read on the forward strand.
TAGAGCGATTTCAACAGGCGCCCCAGGACAGGGCTTCTGGGAATCTGTGTAAAAAGCGTGACAGCGCCGGTTGCACACTCTCCATGCGACCGCTTTGCACAGCGAAGGATAGCGGAAAGTAGTTGAGTTTAGTATAATTTAGGTAGCCTTCAACATTTGCACAGGCCCGATGAATACGGTTCTCATAGGGCATATGGATATACCTGGAAGCAGATAGGAGCTGCGGCAGATGGAATTCACCGTCAACAAGTCCGACCTCGTACGCGAACTGAGCTTGTCGCAAGGGGTGGTGGAGAAGAAGACCACCATCCCGATCCTGTCCAACGTGCTGCTCGAGGCTGCGGACGACCGGATCAGCCTGACTGCCACCGACCTGGAGTTGGGGATACGCTGCTCCTGTCCGGCGAAGGTGAAGAAGGAAGGCTCCGGCACGGTGCCGGCGCGCAAACTGCTCGATTACGTCCGCCTGCTGCCCGAAGGCGAACTGACCATGAAGTTCCTGGAGAACCACTGGGCGAACATCACCTGCGGACGGTCGCGAACGCGCATTGCCGGAATGTCGCGGGAGAGTTTTCCCGAACTTCCCGCTATGCCGGAGACGATTGCGGAGCTGCCGGTGAAGGCGCTCGCGTCGATGATCTCGCGCACCGGCTTCGCGATCTCTCTCGAGGAGTCGCGCTTCACGCTGAACGGCGCGCTGCTCGTGCTGCGGCCGCAGGGCATGACGATGGTGGCCACCGACGGCCACCGGCTGGCATACGTCGATGCGGCGCCGGGGGAAGCGGCGGGAATCGAGAGATCGTTCCGTGCGCTGATTCCCAAGAAGGCGATGGCCGAGATCTCGAAGCTCTCCGACGACGCGGGGCCGGAAGGCAAAGCCATCTTCGGTGGCGACGACAATCACCTGTTCTTCCAGATCGGCCACCGCCTGCTAATCACCCGCAAGCTGACCGGCAACTTCCCGGACTACGAGCGCGTGCTGCCCAAGGACCACAACCTGGTGGCCACGCTGCAGCGCGACGAGATCCGCTCCGCCATCGAGCGTGTGGCGCAATTCGCCGACGAGCGTTCGCGGGCCATCCGGGTCCAGTTCACCGCCGGGGAAGTGCGCATCTTCGCCTCGTCGGTCGAGATGGGGGAGAGCGAGGAGAACGTGCCCAGCCAGTATGAGGGGCCGGATCTCGAGATCGGGTTCAACGCCCAGTACCTGCTCGATTTCCTGCGCGCCATCCAGAACGATCAGGTCGCGTTCGAATTGAAGGACCAGAAGAGCGCCGGCGAATTGAAGCCGGCCGGCGACGGCGTGGTGGGCGAGTATCGCTACGTCGTGATGCCGATGCGCATCTGACCGGCGCTTCGTAAGAGCAGCCGTCGCTGACCGGCGCCGGCTGGAGACATAAGGAACTATGGGAAACAACGTGAATAGCCCCGCGGATGTGTACGACTCCAGCAGCATCAAGGTGCTGGAGGGCCTGGAAGCGGTACGCCTGCGGCCCGCCATGTACATCGGGTCGACCGGCGAGATGGGGCTGCATCACCTGGTATACGAAGTGGTGGACAACTCGGTGGACGAAGCCCTGGCGGGGCACGCCACCGAGATCAGCGTCACCATCCACGACGATAATTCGGTGACCGTGATCGACGACGGCCGCGGCATTCCGGTGGGCCTGCACGAGGAGGAAGGCGTTTCCGCGGCGCAGGTGGTGATGACCAAGCTGCACGCCGGCGGCAAGTTCGATTCCAAGAGCTACAAAGTCTCGGGAGGGCTGCACGGCGTCGGCGTGAGCTGCGTCAACGCGCTGTCGGAGAAGCTCGAGCTTGAGATCTGGCGCGAGGGCTACACCTGGACGCAGGAGTACGCCTGCGGGGTCCCGAGGGCCCCCCTGGTGCGGGCGGGCAAGGCGGGACGCAAGACCGGCACCCGCGTCACGTTCAAGCCGGACACCGCCATCATGGAAGCCACGGTGTTCAACTACGACACCCTGGCGCAGCGCCTGCGCGAGCTCGCGTTCCTGAACAAGGGCCTCAAAATCCTGCTTACCGACGAGCGCGTCGATCCGGTCAAATCGCACGAGTTCCAGTACAACGGCGGAGTCGCGGAATTCATCCGGCACCTGAACAAGGGCAAGACGGTGCTGCACGACAAGCCCATCCACTTCGAGGCCGAGAAGGACGGGCCCAACGGCGGCGTGATCGGGATGGAAGTGGCGCTGCAGTACAACGACGGCTACTCCGAGAACGTCTTCAGCTTCGCCAACAACATCAACACGGTGGACGGCGGGACACACCTGACCGGCTTCCGCAGCGCGCTGACGCGGACTATCAACAACTACGGACAGCAGGCCGGGCTCTTCAAGGACGTCAAGGAGAATCTCTCGGGCGACGACGTGCGGGAGGGCCTCACCGCGGTGGTCAGCGTGAACCTCCCGCAGCCGCAGTTCGAGGGACAAACCAAGGGGAAGTTGAACAGCGACATCCAGGGCCAGGTGGTCCAACTGATCAATGAGAAGCTGAGCGAATACTTCGACAAGAATCCCGCCGTGATGCGCAAGATCGTCTCCAAGGCGATCGAGGCATCGCGCGCCCGGGATGCCGCCCGCCGCGCGCGGGACCTGACGCGCCGCAAAGGAGCGATGGATTCCGGAGGCCTCCCCGGCAAGCTGGCCGATTGCCAGGAACGCGATCCCGAGCACTGCGAGCTATTCCTGGTGGAGGGCGAATCCGCCGGGGGGACGGCCAAGGCCGGGCGTGACCGCAAGTACCAGGCCATTCTTCCACTTAAGGGGAAGATCCTGAATGTGGAGAAGGCCCGCTACGACAAGATGCTGGGCCACGAAGAGATTCGGGCCATGATCACGGCCATCGGCACCGGCATCGGCAAGAGCGAGGGGGAGTTCGACGCAGCCAAGCTGCGCTACGGCAAGATCATCATCATGACCGATGCGGACGTGGATGGCTCTCACATCCGCACGCTGCTTCTGACCTTCTTCTTCCGGCACATGCAGGAACTGATCACGCGTGGCCACGTTTTTGTGGCGCAGCCGCCCCTCTACCGCATCAAGAAGGGGAAAAACGAGCGGTACATCAAGGACGAGAAGGAGTTCGTACGCGAGATCCTGCGGCGCGCTACGGAGAACGTGGCGGTGGAGTTCGGCGGCGGCAACGGAGGCGGTGCGCCGCGGATTGACGGCGCCGAATTGCGCAGCTTCCTGATGTCGCTCGACGAGTACCTCCAGATCTTCCAGAAGGTGGAGCGGAAGTTGCGCGATCCGCGGGCCGTGACGGCCGTCTCCGACCCCCGGCTCAAAATCGACACCAAGGCGGACTTCGGAGACCAACACAACCTGGAAGCCGCCCGGCAGGCGCTGATGGCGGCGGGGGTCAAAGCGGAGGTGGAGCGGGACGAAGAGCACAGCGCCTGGATGGCGACCTTCCACGACTCGACCAACGCGCCCCGCTCGATCAACTATGAACTGGCCGCGCAACCCGAGTATCGCCGGCTGCGCTCCCTGTCCAGGCAGTTGGCCAAATACAACGCGCCCCCGTTCGTGGTTTCCAAGGACTCCGCGCGCCAGACGCTGGCCTCCTGGCCCGAGTTGCTGGAGTACATCAAGAAGGAAGGCACCCGCGATGTGAACATACAGCGCTACAAGGGCCTTGGGGAGATGAACGCCGGGCAGCTTTGGGACACCACCATGAACGCGGAAACAAGAACACTGCTGCGCGTGCGTCTGGAAGACGCGGTGGAGTGCGAGGAAATCTTCTCCACGCTCATGGGAGAGGACGTGGAGAGCCGTCGTAAGTTTATCGAAGAAAACGCTTTGGATGTCCGCAACCTGGACGTCTGAGCTTCCGGGCGGTGCAGCCCGGGCGTTGGTAAACGTCTCGTGATCCGCGCTGAGTCCGGCGCGGGCGTAAACCGGGAGAGCCGAACCATGACAACCAACCGGCGTACATTCGCCTCTGCCGCACTGGGTGGAGGCCTGGCCTCATTGCCGCTGGCCGCCTCCCAAAGCGGCTCCTCACAGGCCGCCAGAGCGCGCTACGACAGGCTCGGCGAGGTTCTGAGACAGCCCGTATTGAAAAGACAGCTCTTCCCAGAGCCGGTCGTCATCGAGACGCTTGAATTGCTGCGCCTGGGCGGCAGTTTCCTGTGCAGGGTGCGTTCCCGCGACGGCGCCGAAGGGATCTCCGTCGGCCACAACGGCATGCGCACGCTCTACCCCATCTTCCTTCAGAACCTCAGGCCTTTCTTCATTGGAAAAGATGCCCGGGAGCTGGACCTGATTCTGGAGAGGGTCTACGTCTACGAATTCAACTTCCGCTACAACGGTATGGCTCTCGGCCTGCCGCTGGCAACGATCGAGTTCGCCATCCTTGACATGCTGGGCCGCATCGCCGGCCGCCCGGTGGGGCAGTTGATCGGGGAGATCCACAACCCCGAGGTCGGGGTGTACGTGGCCACGGAATTCCGTGAGCGGCCGGTGGAGGAATCCATCGAACTCATCAAGCAAGCGGTCGCCGAGTACCCGGAGGCGCACGCGCTGAAGATCAAGATCGGCGGCCTGATGTTCATGACCACCGACATGTACGCGGCGGGTCCCCCGGGAAGAACCGAGAAGATCATCCCGCTGGTCCGCAAAACCTTCGGCGACCGGATGGCGCTTTACGCCGATTCGAACAGCTTCTATTCGGTCCCGGAGGCCATCCGCGTCGGAAGGCTGCTGGAGGAGTACAAGTACCGGTATTTCGAAGAGCCGGTGATGTTCGACCACCTCGAGGAGATCAAGCAGGTCGCCGACGCCCTGACCATTCCGATTGCCAACGGCGAGCAGGACTACGGCTTCTACGGATTCCGCTGGCTGCTCGCCAACGACGGCCTGGAGATCGTGCAGCCGGACAACTACTACTTCGGCGGGCTGATCCGGTCGATGAAGGTCGCCCGCATGGCCGCGGCTTTCGGAAAGAGCATCATTCCGCACATGTCGGGCGGCGGGCTCGGGTACCTCTACAACATTCACTTCGTATCGGCGGCGCCCAACGCCGGGGAGCACCACGAGTTCAAGGGCCTGGGCACCAACGTCAGGTTCGAGTGCAAGACTTCTCCGCTGAAAGTCGTCAACGGAAAGATCAAGGTGCCGACGGGCCCGGGCTTCGGCGTCGATTTCGACCCGGACTGGGCCGGGAAACACCAGCCCGTGACACTGTGACCGGGCCGGCCGTGCACGACGGCTACGAGCGCACCAGGCGGAAGCGGCTGATCTCCGGCGGGCAGTTGATCCGGACGGGAACGCCCAGGTAGCCAAGGCCGCGATTGACGTACAGGCTGCACCCGCGCTCTTGAAACAATCCCCCAGGGTAGATGAACCGTGAGGAGAAGAGCCCTTCGGGGACGCCGTCCCGCTTTCGGAAGACCACCTGGCCGCCGCCGTGGGTATGTCCCGCCAGTGTCAGTCCGATCTGAAAAGGAGGGACTGCGGTGAAGGTGTCGGGATGGTGGACCAGAAGCAGGCGGGGAATCCCGGCTTCGGCCCGCCGGGAGAGGGCGTCGAGCTTTGAGCGCGTTTCCGCGGGCCGGTACTGGTAGAAGTTCCTGCTCCCGAGCGGGTTAACCCAGTCCAGGCCCAGCACGGCGAGGCGGTCCCCGCCCGTTCCGAGATACGCCACCCCGTTGCGCAGCGTGCGGACGCCAACCGTCTCGAGTCCCCGGACGATGTTCTCCCCGCCGCTCCACTCCCCGCGGGATCCGCGGGGATCCGAAGTGAGGTCATGGTTGCCGAGAACGGCCAGGACTCCCTGGGACGACCGCAAGCCGCGAAGCCCGGCGACGAGATCCGGAAGGTCGTTCACGCTACGGTCGATCAGATCACCCGTAAGCACCACCAGGTCCGCCCGGAGTTGGTTCACCAGGCTGACCCAACGCTCGACCTCCCGCTGCCTGACATAGGGGCCCACGTGCAAGTCGGTGAGGTGCGCGATGGTGAGGCCATCCAACGCACGCGGGAGACCAGCCATCGGTATGGCCATTTCAGGTGAGACATCCACTTCATCGAAAGAACGAAGCAGTACGAACGCCGTCGCCCCGTAGGCCGCCGGAACCAGCAGCCCTGCCCCGCCCGCAAGCAGGCTCCTCCGGGAAGGGGCGTTGGACCGGGTTCTGTGCGCAAGCCTGCCGGCGGCTTTGACGGTGGCCCACAGGACGTACGCCGGGGCCAGAATCAGCGTGCAGAGCAAAGCCGTGATGAACCAGGCCAGCGAAGGTTGAAACAGCGCACGCAGCGTCACGGATGGCAGGGAGGTGAAGACGTAGACCTCGGCCGAACGCACCCAGAAGATCACGAGCGGGAGGTTGAGCGCGAGGATGGCGAGGACCGCGGCAGCCAGCGCCGACCTCCGGCGCGCTTTGGGAACCCAGACACGAATCGCCCGGCTCACCGCGATCAGGGGGAGAACACTCAGCAGGAGCAGGGCGCAGGTGAAGGAGGCGCGGATTGTTCCCATAGGCCAAAGGCTCGGGCGCCGGCCCGGACGGAACGCCTCCTCAGCGGCCAAAACCGGGCGGCGCTCCTCAGGTCGGCTCTCTCTCCAGCTTACAGGGAGTCAGGTTCTTTGTGGAAGAGGGCTGGATAAATACTCTTGACATGAATGTGTGTCAATCGTATACTTAAAACGATCACATGAGTGAAACGAACGTATCGCCAACGGAAAGGATTCCGACGAAAGAAAGAATCCTTGACGCTGCCGAGGTTCTCTTCGCCGAGCACGGCTTCGACGCCACTTCACTCCGTATGATAACGACCGCCGCCGGTGCAAACCTGGCTTCCGCCAATTATCATTTCCACTCGAAAGACGAGCTGGTCAGAGCAGTTTTCGCCAGGCGCATCCGCCCTCTCAACCAAAGGAGGATGGAACTTCTGGAATCCTGCCTTCAAGCCTCCGGGGAAGGGCCCTTACCGTTGGAGGAAGTCATTAAAGCGTTCGTTCAACCCGTTCTGGAGATGCGTAGCGGGCCCCAGGGCGCCGCCGTTGGGCGGCTGTTCGGAAGGAGCTATGCAGATCCGTTGGGTAGCCCAGGGCAGTCCTTTTTCGAGCTCATGAAAGAAGTGGCGCGACCCTTCACCGAAGCATTCCGCCGGGCGCTGCCGGGTCTGGAGCAGGCTGACCTGGTGTGGAAGCTACATTTCTCGGTCGGCGTTATGGCGCATACCCTGGCGGGGGCCGACCACCTGAGGATAATCTCGGGCGGCCGGTGCGACCTTTCCGACGCAGAAGGAGCGCTCGAACAGATCGTCGCCTACATCTCCGCCGGACTGCGAGCCAAGCCGGCACGGATCGGCCGGAACTGACATGAATACGTCCCATCTATGTATGCTTCTGCTGCCTGCGCTGGCGGCGGCCCAACCCGCAACCCTGGAACTCAGCCTCAAGCAGGCCGTCAACCTGGCCCTGGCGCCGGACGGAAACGCCCGCGTGCGCATTGCCGAGGAGGCTGTCCGCCAGGCGCGGACGCGTTCGGCGCAGGCCAGGGCCGCCCTCCTGCCCAACCTTGACGCGTCCGTCTCCGAGATGAACCAGACGCGCAACCTGGCGGCCTTCGGCATCAAGATTGATCTCCCCATCCCGGGCTTCCGGTTTCCCGAACTGGCCGGGCCCTTCACGGTGTTTGACGCCCGGGCGAGTGTCTCGCAGACCGTCTTCGATTTCGGCGCGATACGCCGCTACCAGGCATCCAAAACCGGTATTCAAGCCGCCGGCGAGGAGAGTGAAGCCGCCCGCGACCAGGTGGTCCGCTCCGTCGCTCTGCTGTACCTGGCCGCGGTGCATGCGCAGGTAAGGGTTGACTCGGCCGAGGCCGATGCCGCGCTAGCCGAGTCCCTGGAACGCCTGGCCGCCAACCAGAAAGAGGCGGGGACGGGCACGGGAATCGAAGTGACGCGGGCGCGCGTACAACTGGCGCAGGCCCGCCAGCGGCTGCTGCTGGCTCAGAGCGAGTCGCGCCAGGCCCGGCTCGAGCTGCTCAGAACGATCGGCCTGCCGCTGGAAACGCCGCTGCGGCTTTCCGGCGGCTTGGAACCGGGGCCACCCGCCGGCGCCACCCCCGAAAGCGCCGCGGAGACGGCATTCAAGAGCCGGTCCGACTGGAGAGCGCAGCGGCAGCGGGAGGAGGCGGCGCGGCTGTCCTACAGCGCCGTGAAGCTGGAGCGCCTGCCTTCGGTGGCGGGTTTCGCCGATTATGGCAGCATCGGAACAGGGCTCTCCAACGCGATTCCGACCCGGACCTACGGAGTGTCCATGCGGGTTCCGGTTTTCGATGGTGGGCGCCGTGACGCCAGACGCGCCGAGAGCCGCAGTCTCTACGAGCAGGAGAAACTCCGCACCGCGGACCTGCGCCGCCAGATCGAGCTGGAGACCCGCCTGGCGCTCGATGATCTGGACTCCTCGCGGCGGCAGGTGGACGTCGCCGCCGAGGGGTTGGCGCAGGTGCAGGCGGAACTGGAGCAGGCCGAACGGCGCTACAAGGCCGGCGTGACCACCAGCCTGGAGGTCACCGACGCGCAGACCAGGCTGGCGCGGGCGCGCGACAACCACGCCGGCGCCCTCTTTCTTTACGACCGGGCCCGCCTGGATCTCTGGCAGGCCATGGGCACGCTTCGCCAGATGGTGGACTAAGGAGCCGCAGCCATGAAGAAACGAATCATCCCCATCCTCTTGATCCTTGGCCTGCTGGCCGCGGGAGCCGTCTATCTGAGCCGCCGGAACGGACTGGATTCGGATGCCGTCGCCTTTTCCGGCAACATCGAACTGACCGAAGTCAAGGCCTCTTTCAAGACCGCCGGACGAGTTTCCGAACTGCTGGTGAAGGAAGGCGATCCGGTGGCCAAAGGCTCGGTCCTGGCCCGTCTCGACGCGGAGCAGTTGCGGAGCCAAAGGGAAGCCCAGCGCGCCGCGCTGGCTGCGGCGCAATCCCAACTGGCGCAGCTCCAGACCGCCATCGAGTACCAGCGTGAGACGCTGGCGGGCACGGTAGCCGCCGCTGCCGCCGACCGGCGGCAGGCGGAGGCGCGGCTGCGCGAACTGGAATCCGGCGCGCGCGCGCAGGAGATCCAGGAAGCGCGCGCTGCGGCCGATGCCGCCCGCACCGAGCAGAGCCGGACGGCGAACGACTGGCAGCGGGCCCAGGTCCTTTACAAGAACGAGGACATCTCCGCCGCGCAACACGACCAGTATCGCGCTCAGCAGGAACGCGCCGCCGCCGCGTTGAGGCAAGCGGAGCAGCGCCTGGCGCTGGTGGTCGAAGGTCCGCGGAAAGAGACCATCGACGCCGCCCGGGCGCAGGCCGAGCGCGCCCAGGCCGCCGTACAACTGGCCGAAGCCTCCCGGCTCGAGTTGAAGCGCCGGGAACAGGAAGTGGACGCCCGCCGCGCCGAGGTCGAGCGGGCGCGCGCCCTGTTGGCCGTAATCGAGTCCCAACTGGCCGACACGGAGATACTCTCCCCGATCGACGGCGTCGTCCTGGTGAAGTCCGCCGAGCCGGGAGAAACAGTGGCGGCGGGCGCCACCGTCGTCACGCTGGGCGACATTGACCACCCGTGGCTGCGAGGGTACGTGAACGAAACCCGGCTGGGCCACGTTCAACTGGGCCAGCGGGTCCGGGTCACAACCGATTCGTTCCCGGGCAAGACCTACTGGGGCACGATCTCCTTCATCGCCTCGGAGGCGGAGTTCACGCCCAAGCAGATCCAGACGCCGGATGAGCGCGTGAAACTGGTCTACCGGCTGAAAGTGGATCTCCCCAATCCGCAGCGCGAGCTGAAGCTGAACATGCCGGCGGATGCCGAGGTCCTGACCGGCGGCCTCGATACGCGGGGCCAGGCCGGCAAGGGGACACGGTGACGGAAGCCCCGATCATCAAGGCGGACGGGCTGACGCGGCATTTCGGCCCGCTCACCGCGGTTGATCATCTGAGCCTGGAGGTTTCCCCGGGCGAGATCTTCGGCCTGGTGGGGCCGGACGGAGCCGGAAAGACCACTGTTCTCCGGCTGCTCACGGGCCTGGTGGAACCCGACGCGGGCTCGGCGCTGGTCACCGGATACGACTCGGCGCGGCACCCCGAGAAGGTCAAGGACAACATCGGCTACATGGCCCAACGCTTCGGGCTGTATCCGGACCTGAGCGTGGACGAGAACATGGACTTCTACGCCGACCTGTTCGGCATGTCGCCGGCGGAGCGCCGGGAACTTCTGCCGCGGCTGCTGGAGATGACCCGCATGGCGCCTTTCCGCGGCCGCCTGGCGGGCCGCCTGTCCGGCGGGATGAAGCAGAAGCTGGCCCTCATGTGTACGCTTCTGCACAAGCCCAGGGTGCTGTTCCTGGACGAGCCGACCAACGGCGTGGACCCGGTCTCCCGGCGGGACTTCTGGGAGATTCTCTACCAGCTTGTGCGGGAGGGCATGACCGTGCTGGTGACCACCGCGTACCTGGACGAAGCCGAGCGATGCCACCGGGTGGGGCTCATGCACCGCGGCCGCTTGATCCGCTGCGACACGCCGGCCGCCTTCCGGGCCGGGAACGAAGAGACCTGCTACAAAGTCCGCTGCCCGGACCAGCGGGCGGCCAAGGCGCACCTGGACGGACGCGACGGCGTCGCCAGCGTCGAGCCTTTCGGCGCGGACCTGCACGCCTTCGTTCGGACCGCCCGCGTTGCGCCGGAGCAGCTCGCGGCCGAGTTGTCAGCCCGCGGGTTGGGTCCGGCGGAATTCCGCGAGGTCGAGCCGTCGCTGGAGGACGTCTTCATCCTCCTCATCAAGAAGGCATCGGCGGGGGCCGCATGACCGCTGCCGGCGTAAGCGTGAAGGCCGAAAACCTGGTGAAGACGTTCGGCCGGTTCGTCGCCGTGGACCACGTCTCCTTCCAGGTCGGGCGGGGGGAAATCTTCGGCTTTCTGGGCCCCAACGGCGCGGGCAAGTCCACGGTCATACGGATCTTGTGCGGCCTGCTGCGGCCGACCTCGGGGAGGGCCGAGGTGGGCGGCTTCAACGTGGCGAGTGAACCGGAGACGGTCCGCCAGAACCTGGGCTACATGTCGCAGAAGTTCTCTCTCTACGACGACCTCACCGTGGAAGAGAACCTGGAGTTCTTCGGCGGCATCTACGGCGTTCCTCCGGAACGGTTCCGGGAGCGCAAGGACTTCGCGCTGCACATGGCGGGCCTGTCGGACCGGCGCTCCACCATGACGCGGCTGCTGGCCGGCGGCTGGAAGCAGCGCCTGGCGCTGGGCTGCGCCGTTCTCCACGAACCGCCCATTCTGTTTCTGGACGAGCCGACCTCGGGCGTCGACCCCATCGCCCGCCGCGAATTCTGGGACCTCATTCACCAGCTCTCCGGGCAGGGACACACCGTGTTCGTCACGACCCACTACATGGAGGAAGCCGAATACTGCCACAGGCTGGCCCTCATGTACAGGGGCCGGATCGTGGCCCTGGGCTCGCCGTCCGCGCTGAAGGAGAGAGCGGGCAGCAGGTCGATGGAGGAGGTATTCGTCTCGACGATTGAGGAAGAGGAGCGCGGCGCCGCATGAGGTTCCGACGGTCTGCTTCCCGCACCCTGGCCATGGCCCGCAAGGAAGGGCTGCACATCCTGCGGGACGCCCGCAGCCTGATCATGGCGCTGGCCGTGCCCGTGCTGATGCTGCTCCTTTTCGGCTATGCGCTCACTCTGGATGTGGACCGCATCCCGACGCTGATCTATGACCAGGACCAGACCCCTCAAAGCCGCGAGCTGAGCGCGCGGCTGGCGGGGTCCCGTTATTTCCAGATTCTCGGCACGGTGAGCGATTACCGCGCCATCCAGGAGCAGATCGAGAACAGCCGGTGCCTGCTGGCCGTGGTGATACCGCCGGACTACTCCCGCAACCTGCTCGGCAACCGTGAAGCGGACGTTCAGTTGATCCTGGACGGGAGCGACTCCAACACGGCCTCGATTGCGCTCGGCTACGCCGAGGCGCTGGTGCGCGCCTACGCCTTCGAACTCCGCTCCGAAGCCCTGAACCGCAAGGGCGGAGGACGGCTGGACGCGCCGGTGGACGCTCAGTTGCGAGTGTGGTTCAACAGCGAACTGGTCTCGCGGAACTACATTGTTCCGGGCCTGATAGCGGTGATCATGATGATCATCGCCGCCATGATCACTTCCCTGACCATCGCCCGGGAGTGGGAGAACGGCTCCATGGAGCAGCTCCTGTCCACGCCCGTGCGGGCTCACGAGATCGTCCTGGGCAAGATGCTGGCCTACTTCGCGCTGGGGCTGGCGGACGCCATCATCACCATCGCCGTGGGCGTCTTCCTTTTCAAGGTTCCCCTGCGGGGCAGCCCGTTGCTGCTGCTGGCGACAAGCTGCATCTTCCTGGTCGGCGTGCTGTTCTGGGGGATCTTCATCTCCGCCATGACCCGCAACCAGTTGATGGCTTACCAGATGGGCATGCTCACGTCGTTTCTGCCGGCCTTTCTGCTGTCGGGCTTTGTTTTCGCCATCGAGAACATGCCGGTGGTGATCCAGGTGATTACGTACTTCTTCCCGTCGCGGTACTTCATCACGGTGCTGAAGGGGATCTTCCTCAAAGGAGTCTCGGTTCACGTCCTGTGGCTGGAGATCGTCCTGCTGGTGGTGTACGCCGCGGTTCTGTTTCTGGGAGCCACGAGCAGGCTCAGGAGGAAGATGGCGTGAACGCCGCGTGGAGAAGAGTCTTCGAGATCCTGCGGAAGGAGTTCCGCCAGGTGCTGCGCGAGCCGCGCATGCTGGGCATGCTCATCGGCCCCCCCGTCCTCCAGTTGCTGATCTTCGGCTACGCCGTGAACATGGACGTGGATCACAGTTGGATTGCGTGGATGGATCAGGACCGTACCCCGCAGAGCCGTGAACTGCTGGCCCGTTTCGAAGGTTCCCCGCAGTTCCGGGTGGCGGCGGCCCCGGCCAGCGAGGCCGAGCTTCAGGACCTGCTGGATTACGGGAGGGTACAAGCCGCGGTCCGGGTCCTGGCCGGTTTTGGAAGGGACATCGAACGCGGCACGACCGCGCGGGTGCAGATCCTGGTGGACGGCACGAACTCGAACACCGCTTCCATTGTCGGAGGCCGGGCCGCCGCGCTGGTGTCCGCCTACGGGGCCCGGGTCATGGAAACACAAATGGCCCGGCGTCTGGTGGGTCGGACGCTCGCGGCCGGTGGGCCCGTCAATCTGGAAGTCCCGGCCCTGAACCTGCGCAGCCGGGTATGGTTCAACCCGGACCTGCGCAGCCGCGATTACTTCGTGCCGGGCGTGGTGGTGAACATCATTACCCTGGTGACGCTCATGATGACGGCCATGGCCGTCGTTCGCGAGAAGGAGATCGGCACCATGGAGCAGTTGATGGTGACGCCCATCCGGCCGGTCGAGCTGATCCTGGGCAAGACGCTTCCCTTTGCCCTGGTCGGCCTGTTAAACGTGCTGATGATCACGGGCGCGGCGCTGCTGGTGTTCCGCATCCCCCTGCGAGGCAGCGTACTGCTGCTGCTGGGGTCCACGCTGCTCTTCCTGCTGAGCAGCCTGGGGGTGGGCCTGTTCATCTCCACGATCTGCCACACGCAGCAGCAGGCCATGATGTCGTCGTTCTTTTTCTTCAGCCCGGCCTTCATGCTGAGCGGTTTCACCTTCCCGATCCGGAACATGCCCGAGGCGGTTCAGTATCTGACCTACCTGAACCCGCTGCGCTATTTCATGGAGATCGTGCGGGGCGTCTTTCTGAAGGGAGTGGGCGTCCCGGTGCTGTGGCCGCAGGGGCTGGCGCTGCTCGTGTTTGGCGTGGCGATCCTTACCCTCAGCGTCCTGCGCTTCCGCAAGCGGCTGGATTGAAGACGCCTTTGGCCGGCGCGCCAGGTCCGGCGCCGGACTGCGGAGGGCCGCTACTGCGCCAGAGCGGGCGGGATGGGCAGCGTCACCGCGCCGGTGGCCGCCCACTCGGCGCCGCGCGTGAACGTGACCACGAAGGTCGGAGTGCTCACGGCGGGGCCGTCGTGCCCCAGCATCGTGGCGAACACCCGGCCCTTGCCGTAGTTCAGCGTCCAGAGGCTCGGGTGGTTCAGGCCGGGTCCCGGAATGGGCTGGCGCGCCTTGCCCTGGTAGAGCGCGTGGTCGTCATAGGCCGTTGCCAGCACGTGGTAGGTCCCCTCGGGCTGCCACTTCAGGTTGGCGTACAGTTCGTCCTTGACTTGCGGGAGCGATTTTTTCAGGCCGCGCGTGATGGGATGATCGGGGTCCTTGATCTCCACGGTGAAGTCGTGCGCCGCGGAGTGGTGGCCTTGGTTGGGACGCCAGTTGCCGCCCGACATCTTCTCGTACTCCTCCCAGCCCACGAAGGCCGCCACGGAGAAGTGAAACATCACCAGGCCCTTGCCGGAGCGCACGAAATCGAGAAGCGCGTTGTCGGCGCGCTCGCCCCAGCGGTGCTCGGGGCGCGAGTCCCGGTAGTTCAACACCACCAGGTCGTAGTTGGCGAGCGTTTCGGGCCCGGCCCCGCGAAACTCCTCGGTCACGCGGACGTCGAACCTCTGGGTGTCCTCCAAGGCCTTGCGCAGGCCCGGGGTGACCGACCGCCAGTCGTGGACTTCCTGTCCGGTGATGATCAGCGTCCGAATCCTGGGCGGACCGGCCTCGGGCTTCTGTTGCGGTTGCGCCAGCAGCGGCAGCGCCGCCGCCAGTAATGCCAGAACGAGAGTGAGTTTTCTCATGAGCTTCCCCTGATTCTACACGTACACCCGTGGGACGCGGGGACTGATGGCGCAGAGCACGGTATAGGAGATTGTACCCGCCCAGCGCGCCACCTGCTGTGCGTTCAATTCCACGTTGCCTTCCTGCCCCAGCAGCGTCACGGCATCGCCCGGCGCGAGGTCCGGGACATCGGTGATGTCGATCGTCGTCAGGTCCATGGAAACCGCGCCGATCACCGGCACAAGCTGGCCGCCCGCGATCACCTTCCCGCGGTTACCCATGCGGTGCGGCACGCCGTCCGCGTAGCCCGCCGCCAGGATCGCAATGGTGGTCGGACGCTCGGCGCGGAAGGTCCCTCCGTAACCCACTCGGGTCCCGGCGGGCAGCTTTTTTACCGCCAGGATTCTGGCCTTCCATGCCAAGGCGGGCTTCACCTCCAGGGTTCTGGCCGGCGCGCTTCCTTTGGCCGGCGACACGTAGCCGTACAGGGAGTGCCCGGCCCGCACCAGGTTGCCCCAGGCCCGCCTGCGCCCGTAGGCGACCGGGTTCGTGCTGGACAGGTGTATCCAGCGGGGTTCCGTGCCTGCCCGCCGCAGCGCCTCCAGCACCTCTTCGAAAACCTCGATCTGCCGGTCGGTCTGGGCGGTCGAGTAGTCGGCCGACGAGGCGAAGTGGGTTGTCAGGCCCTCGAACTGGAGGCGGCGGCAGCGCCGGATGGCGGCCACGATCTCTTCGGCCGGCGCGCGGGTGCCCAGCCGCCCCATGCCCGTGTCCAGCTTGAGGTGATAGGCAAGCCCGGCCGGCCGGGCTTCGGCGAAACTCTCCAATCCGGCCAGGTCTTCGAGCGAATGGACGACCGGCGTCAGGGCGTACTGCGCCAGTCCCTCGTGCTCGGAGGGCAGGCAGTCGGCCATCACCAGAATCCGGGCGCGGACGCCGGCCCTCCGCAGCGCGGCGCCCTCTTCCACGTTGCTGACCGCCAGCCAGCGGGCGCCCTCGCTCTCCAGCAGGCGCGAAACCTCCACCGCGCCGTGGCCGTAGGCGTCGGCCTTCACCACCGCCATCACCTCGACCGGCGCTCCCACCACGGCGCGGACCCTCCGGTAGTTCTCGACGATGCGCGCCCGGGAGACTTCAACCCACGTTCGGTAGGGGGGCCCGGCCATAAGTTCCATTATCGTTTTCCGGCCAGCCCGGCGAGAAGCCGCTCGTAGGCGTCCGTCACCGCGTCCCAACTGTAGCGCTCCCGCGCGCGTTCCACCGCCCGGGCGCGCCACTGCTCCCGTTCCGCCTCCGGCATGCCCAGCGCGCGCTCCAGGGCGCCGGCCGGATCCTGCCCGAACGGAATACCCGCGCCCGCCGCGACCTCCGTGTTTTCGGGCGTCTCCAGGTAGAGGACCAGACAGCCGCGCCCCATGGCTTCAATCAAGGCCGGATGCGTGCCGCCCACCTCGGTGGCGTGGATGTAAGCGAACGCGTGTGAGAGCAACTCATGGTATCCGCGGCCGTAGATGGCTCCCGGCATAACCACTCGCGAGTCGCGCGTGTCCCGCACTCTGGCCAGGTAGCCGGCGGCATAGGGCGCGTCTCCGATCAGGGCCAGCTTGAACGGCGTTTCAACCCGCTCGAAGGCCTCGCGAACCAGCAGCGCGTTGTTCTCAGGCTCCATGCGGCTCACGTAGAGAAAGTAGCGGCCCGGCTCCAGCCCGAGCCTGTCGAGCGTCTCCGTGCCCGCCACCTTTCCGGTGTCGGCGCCGTAGGGGATGCAGTTGGTGGTCTTACGGTAGCGCTGCCGGTAGTAGCCGGCGATGGACTGCGCGTCGGTCACCACGGCGTTGGGGAAGAACGTGGCCAGCCGCTCTGACATCGCGTACCAGCCCTTGGCGAGCGCGTTCCACTTCCGGCGCTTGCGCTCCAGCCCATCGACGTTGAGCGCCACGGGGATGCCTGCCAGGCGCGGCGCCAGGGTGAAGACGGCGTTGGCCGCGTTGCAGTACAGCGCCGCATCCTGGCGATGCAGCAGCAGGTCGAGCGTCGCCAGGAAGGTGTGCGCGACGGTCTCGAAGTACTTGTGCCGGATGGCCGGCAGGTACCGCAGGGCTACACCCCGGTAGATCGCCGTTGCCGGGCGCGTCCGGGTGTAGACGGTCACGCAATGGCCGCGCGCGGCCAGGCGCCAGGACAGCTCTTCCGCGAAGGTCTCAAAACCACCGTAGGCGGCAGGGATACCGCGGGTTCCCAGAATCGCCAGCTTCATCCGCCGTGGACGGCGCGGGTGACCGGCGTGCGGGAACGGACGGGCGCTCTCGGGGCCGGGCGGCTCACCGGCAGGTAACGGAACCAGCTCGCCATGTACTCGTCATCCACGCGCCGCCGGCTCATGATGGCCTGCCGTTTCTGCCAGATGCGGCGCCAGTTGCGGGCCAGGTACCAGAAAGCCTTGAGCGAGGTGTGCTCCCGGAGCAGGCAGCATCCGACCACCACCACATCCCTGGCCGTCACCGACAGGAAGTTCCGCAGGTACAGGTGCCCGGTCATGTTCTTGATGCGCATCAGGAACCGGTTCTTGACCGAGTGCATGTTCACCACGGGCGGCAGGGCCCGGCGGTTGCCCGGCAGAGCTTTGCGGACGTGATAGCCGCGGGCGTGGGGCGTGTACAGGCACCGCCAGTCGAGCAACTGGGCGCGCCAGGCGACGTCCGCGTCCTCCCGGTAGGCGAAAAAGTCGGGGTCGAAGAACTCCCCGTCGATGGCGACGTCGTCGATCATTTCGCGGCGGTACAGGGCGGCAGCGGCGCTGGCGCCGAAAACGTACTCGTAGCGCAGGAAGTGACCGTTGTCGGCCTGCTGGCTTCCCCGGTCAAGGTGGCGCAGCATCGGGGTGAAGTAGATGCCGGTGGAGTCCACCAGCGGCTCATCCGGCAGGTCGAAGGTCGCCCGCATGGTCAAGAGCTTGCCGCAGACAGAGCCGATGCGGGGATGGATCTGGCCCGCGTCCACCATCGCCTGGATGAAGCCCCCCAGCAGCAGCACGTCGGGGTTCAGTGTGAGCACCCACTCGCCGGACGACAGGCGGATGGCCTGGTTCTGCGCCGCGGCGAAGCCTATGTTCTCGTCGTTGTAAACAACCTGGCAGCGATCCTCAAACTGCTCCAGGATGTCGGCGGTGCCGTCTGTCGAGGCGTTGTCGACGACAATGACCTCAAGCAGGGGGTACTTCTGGGCCAGGACGGACTCCAGGCACCGTTTGATGAACCGGCCGCTGTTGAACGTCACTATCGTGACTGAGACAAGATCCTTATGTGCCATGCGCGTGAATCTGACCAGTAACCGTCTTCGCAATCTACTGCCGCGCTAGCGCGGGCACCGTACCCCGCTCCCCGTCCCGGCCCGCCCGCAGCCGGAGGCACGCGAACCAAATAACTCTACCATACACCCCCAGGGGGCTCCGTTTCCACCCCCTCACCGCCGCCCCGGCCATGCGGACGCCACAGCCGGCCAAAACCGCAACTCCGACCGCCAGTCTGCCGGCGGCGTGGAAGTGCTTGAAACTGTACCTTAGAAGGCTTCGATACCACCATTCGGCCCGGCGCTCCGGGTCGAGCTTGTCCACCGAGTGGCCGCCGCGGTGCCGCGCCACCGAGGCGGGGACGTAGCGCACCCGGTAACCGGCGTCCCGCAACCTCTTCAGGAAGTCCACATCTTCGAACCAAAGCGGGTGGAACCGCTCGTCGAAGCCCCCCAACTCCCGCCAGACTTCCCGCCGGATCATCAGGAAAGCCCCTGCCGGCTGTTCCACGTCCGCCGCCATTTCGGCGTCCAGATCCAGGCAGCGATAGCGCTTGTTCACCGGATTCCGCCGCCAGAGCCGGTTGATGCCCAGGACCTCAAAGGCAAGCGCGGCCGGGGTGGGGAAGCACCTGAGGGAGAAGCCGGTCTGCGGCCGCCCCGCGGCATCCACCAACCTGCCCGCCGCCGCTCCCACGTCCTGCGGGGCGCAGGCCTCCGCCAACATCCCGACGTCCGTCTGAAGCTCGGCGTCCGGATTGAGCAGCAACAGGAACGGCGTCTCCAGCGCTTCCATCCCCTGGTTCGCCGCGGCGGCGAAGCCGCGGTTCTCCCGGTTGGCGATGATCTGCACATCCGGCCGTTTCCCGGCTTCCCGCACCGTGCCGTCCGGGGAGGCGTTGTCCACGACGACCACCCGCTCCACCCGCGTCCGCGCCGCATCCAGGCAGGGGCCGATCTCGGCCTCCGAGTTGTACGTCACGATGATGGCTCCGATGCCCTTCATGTCAGCGCGAAGTACAGCCTCCAATACCAGTCGAACCCCGTCTGCTCCTGAAGCTCCCGCAACGTCCGCTCGCTCTCGGCGAGAACGCCGTCTATGTCACCGGGTTCACCGGAGCCGTTGCGCACCGCCCGGAACTGAGCCAACCCGGCGAGCTTGCCTCTCAGGAACGCAAAGAACGCGCCGTGCCGGAGCGCCACCAGTCCCCACAAGCCCTGGGCCACCAGCACCCGCCATCCATAGCGCCTGACCCAGCCCTTGGGGAGATGTTTGGCCACCAGCAGAAGCTGGTTGCGGGCGATCCGCCGCACCACTTCCGGATGCCATGCGCCCAGCGTGGCGCTGCCGGTGTGGTAAGCCACGGCGTCCGGCGCGTAAACTCCCTCGAGGCCCAGCTTCGAGCAGCGCAACCCGAAATCCACGTCCTCCAGGTAGGATTCGAAACGTTCGTCCAGCAGCCCCACCTGCTCGAACAGCGATGCCCGGAACAAAGCCGCCGTGAACGGGACCATCCGCACCGCTCTTCCCTCGCGCCACGCCGCGGAGTCAGGACGGCCGTGCCCCGCGCGCCACGCGCAACCGCCGCGGCAGACCGTGTCGAAAGTGCCCTCAATCACGCCTCTACGCCTCGCATCCAGCAACCTTCCCGTCCCGAACCAGGCGCCTTGACGCTCTACGGCGTCCAGCAGCCGTTCCAGCCAGTCCTGTTCCACCTCCACGTCGTTGTTGAGCACCGCCACCCAAGGCGTTCGCGCCTCCCTCAACCCGGCGTTCACCGCGCGGCTGAATCCCAGGTTCCGACCCAACTCCACCACCTGGGCTCCCGCCGTTGCCGCCGCCTCCGCCGAGCCGTCGGTGGAGCCGTTGTCGGCCACGATGATCCTTGCGACCGGACGGGTCTGCCGGTTCAGCGACTCCAGCAGCCGCATCAGCAGATCGCGGCGATTCCAGTTGGGAACGACGGCGGTCACGCCAGACATGGCAGCCTTGCCTCACTCATGTTCTCGGGAATCGCAACGCAGGCGGGTGTGGCTCAATCCTATCACTGATCTCTCCGCTTTGCAAACCGTTTTTCGAGAAGAAACAGGAGATTCGTCATGCCATCCCGCCAGGGGTTGAGCTTCACCTCGCCCAGCCGGGAGGAGTACTGAATGGAGATCTCCCCAAAACGGATCCGGGGATTGCGTATGGCCTCCACTTTGATCTCCTCGGAGAAGGCCATACCGTCGGACTTGAGCGTCATCTGCTCCAGAATGGAGCGCCGGAAGACCCACATCCCGGACTGGGAATCGCGCACCCAGCGAAGGAACAGGCAAGACATGGCCAGAGAGAGCAGCAGGTTGCCCACCTTGTGCTTGAGGCTCATGGCCTTGGGGTCGCGGACCGGGAAGCGGGAGGCGTTCAGGAAATCCACCTCCAGATGGAGGAAGGCTTCGAGCAGGTAGGAGATGCCGTCCACCGGATAGCTGTGGTCGCCGTCCAGCGTCACGATGACATCTCCCTTGGCGTGGGAGAAGCCCTTCTTGTAGCTCCTGCCGTAGCCGCGTACCTCCTCGCGAATCACCATCGCGCCGAAAGACCGCGCCACTTCTGAGGTGCGGTCGGTGGACCCGTTGTCGACCACGATCACCTCGTCGACGAAGCCGGGCATGCGGCTGAGCACGCGCTCGATGCCCTGCTCTTCGTTCAGACAGGGGATGATGACGGTGACGGTGAGCCCCTTGTACATGCTGTTATGATGAGGATCGTGATGAAATCAGCCGCCCTCCTATTATGGTCCATCGCTCTCGGGACGGCGTGCCTGTTCGGAGCCGCCGGCCTCGGCTCCGCGCACACCGTGTACCTGCTGCCCATGGCCAACGGCCTGGATCAGTACCTGGCTCACCGGATCACGGAGTCCGGCCTGTTGCAGGTCGTGGTGGACCCGAAGAAAGCGGATCTGATTCTCACGGACAGGCTGGGCGAAGCCTTGGAGGAGCGATTGAAGGCGTTATCGCCGGACGCTTCCGAACAGAAGCCTGCCGGCGACAACAACGCCGCCCGCCCGCCTGCTCCCTCCGGTTTCGCAAGGAGCAAGGGGACGGTCTTTCTGGTAGACAGAGCGTCGGGGAACGTGGTGTGGTCCGCTTACGAACCGCCGCGCCGCAGTACGCCGGAGGAGCTGGACCGCGTAGCCCGCCGCGTCGTGGAACAGCTCAAGGCGCCGCGCAACAGCCGGTAGATTCCGCCCGCTTCCTTACGACCGCGGCATGGTAAGTCTCGAGGAGGCGCGCCGTGGCGCCGGTGACGTCCCAGTTGGCTTCCACCTCCGCCCTGGCCCGGGCAGCCAGGCTCCTGGCGCGCTCCGGATCGCCAAACAGGGAGAGGATCTTAGCCGCGAAGTCCTGCGCCTCGTCCGCCAGCAGGCAGACTTCGCTGCCGCTTGCCGTCAACCCCTCGGCGCCCAGGCGCGTCGAGACCACCGGGATGCCGGAAGCGAACGCTTCCAGCAGCTTCACGCGCACGCCGGAGCCGCTCAGCACGGGGCACACGAACACGGCGTACCGGCTGAGCGGTTCGCGGATGTCCTCCACCGCGCCGCGCAATTCCACGTGATCGAGGCTGGGGAAGGCGTGGGGCGGGGGCGGGTCGCTTCCCACCACCACCAGCCGCGCCTCCGGCCTGTGCTTTGAGACAACCGGCAACACCTCGTTGGTAAACCATTGCAGCGCCGCCTGGTTGGGCAGGTGCCGAAAGCTGCCCACAAAGAGCATGGTTAGCGGTTCACGGTTGCCCGGCTGGTATTGGTACCGGCGAGTGTCGATCGCCGCCCTCAGTCCCGTCTGGAGTTTCCCGTTGAGCGCCGGCGCAAACGACAGCAGGTACTCCAGGTTTTCCCGGCTGCATGTCTGTACCAGGTCCAGATGCTCCAGGGCACGCGTCTCGTAACGCAGGGCGCGGAGGTACTCCACGGCGCCGGCGAGCTTCCCCGTCAGGCCCAAAAGGCCGGACCAGCCCCGCGCCACCGATTGAAAATAGACGTCATGTTCGAACAGCGCCGATACCAGCCGGCCGAACCGTCCCGCGTATTGGGCCAGAGGCGTGTACTCGAGCTGCAATACATCGATCCGCCGGGTGTGAAGCTGCCGGTGGATCAGCCACAACAAGTCCTCACTGGCGAACTCCCGCACGGCGTGAGGGAGAATCGATGCGGCCGTTTGCGACCGGGCATTGGTCTTCACCAGGAACTCCACCGACGAGCACATCGCGCGCAGCGGCTCGTTGGCCGGAAGCTCATGGGCATAGTGCAGCAGCACGATCAGGTGCAATTCGCAGAGACGGGAGAGCTCGGAAAGGGTCTGGTGCATGAATACCCCGCCTCCGTGCACCGGCGGAAGTATGGGATAGGGCGACACGAACAACACGCGCAGCTTTTCAGGACGTGGCGGCAGATCCTCGAAACGGTCGCGGAAGTAGCCGCCCAGAGGCCGCCGGAACGCCTCCGTATCGCTCACGGCGGCCAGGTCGCGGGCGCGCAGGCGCGAACGCATCGCTTGAGGCAGCCGGAGAAAGGCCCGCCAAAGCCCCGTCAGACTGCCGCGTTCCGGAGAGTCCCCCAGTACGACGCTGGCCAGCGCGCCGGTGTGCGCGAAAAAGAAATGGGACAGCAGCCGGGGCCATTCGTGGATGTTCTTCCAGCACCAGAGGATGAAGTTCGTCGCCAGCACGGCGCGGATCTGCTCGTCGGTGAACCTCTTTCCGATCGTGCCGCGATGCTCATGGTAGACCACGCTCTCCGGGTGATACATCACCTTCCAGCCGCGCTTCCACGCCATGTAGCCAAGGTCCGTGTCCTCCAGGTAGAAAGGCGACAGGAGCGGATCGAAGCCTCCCAGCTCGAGGAACTTGCGGCGGTCGTAGGCGGTGGACCCGCCGCCGCCGTAAAAGCACGGGAAAAGGTCCCGGACCCCCTCATCCACACGGTGCCCGACGCGCAGCATGCCGTCGCGCCACCAGCCGCGGCTCAGGCCGGTTTCTTCCCGGCGCCGGGCGGGATCGGAGAAAAAGATCTGGCAGGATACCGAGAAGACCAGTTCGTCGGTGAAGCCGTCCAGGAGCGGCTGGAGGAACCCCGGCTCCACGCGCATGTCGTTGTTCAGCAGCACAACGACGTCGTTGGCCGCCGCCCGGAAGCCCGCGTTGGAACCTCCGCCGAAGCCGAGGTTGGCGGGAAGCGCCAGGACCTTGACCGAGGGGAAGCGCTCGCGCACCCATGCGGCGGTTCCATCCTCGGACCCGTTGTCCACCAGGAGGATCTCGTTCCGCGGGTTGCCCGCGAGCGCATCCACCACCGAGGGCAGGTGCTTTTCCAGCAAGTCACGGGCGTTCCAGGTGGGGATGACCACCGTTGCCGCGCGCGTGGAAGGGCGCGTCTCCGGCCGGCGCAGCCGCCGCCGGCGCGCCCGCCACAGGAGGTCCGAGAGCGCCAGCCCGAGGCAGGCCGTGATCACCAGGAACGGGGAGGCGATCAGCAGCGGCAGCGCGCGCGCCAGACGCCCGAGCAAGGCCATGCTATTCGCCCCGCAGGCGCGGCCCCACCCCGAGAGCGCTGCCGAGTTTCATCCACCGGGAACCGCGCAGCAGATTCAGACCGGCTTCCAGTTCGCTCACCCGCCGGTCCAGTTCGAGGGCCCAATTGGTGCGTTCCAAGAGGGTCTGCTCCGTCTGGTGCAGCACCTCGACGCAGTGAGCCAGTTCCTGGGCTTTCGCCGTGATCTCCTGCTGCAACTTCAGGCCCCAGGCGGTCTTCTGCTCATTGTCCTGCTCAAGCTCCGCCACCTTGGCTTCATATCCGCGCGCCTGGGATTCCAACTCCGCTTCCAGCCTGCGTATCTGAGTACCAGCCTCCAGCAACTCCTCATCGAGCTTTCCGGCCCACCGGTTCTTCTCCTCCAGCTCCGACTTCTGCCGCTCAACCATGTCGATGAGCCGGCCCCGCTGGTTCTCCAGTTCCTGAATGGAGCCTTTGCAGGCCTCGATTTCCCGATCCAGCTTCCCGATATGTTGCTCGCGCTCGCGGAGCAGGTTCGCAGCCTTCGGCATGAACACGAAGGTCGGCGCGCCGGTCTGCGGCGCGGCGGCGCAAACCGCCACGAAGAAATGGGCGTCCTCGGGACGGCCCCCGCCGCTCTCCACACGCGCCTCCGCCGCGGAGAAGGACTTCGCGGGCTGGAACACGACGGCTTCGGAATGGTTCTGAAGGAACAGCGAGACGTGCGGGAACACGGCGCGCAGTTCGTCCCTGAACTCCTGGTAGGTGAACTCGTGATGATGGTACGGGTTGGTCCCGCCGGCGCCGCGGGACTCCGCGTAGTAGTCCCGGTTGGGGGTGGAGACGACGCACTGGCCCGACGGCGTGAGCACCCGCCGGGCCTCCTGGAGAAACGTCCGCCAGCCCGTCAGGTGCTCGATGACCTCGAAGGCTACCACCAGGTCAAAGCACGCGTCCGGGAACGGCAGCGCCTCGCAGGAGGCCGCCAGAAACTGCGCATTCGGGCCCGCGTAGTGCTCCGCCGCATAACTCACGGCTTCCAAGGAGATGTCCGCGCCGGTCACCCGGAGCGCGCTGCGCGCCAGCTCCGCGCAACCGTAGCCAGTCCCGCAGCCCGCGTCGAGCACGCGCTTCCGGCGCGACAGGCGCGCGGCAAAAGCGTACCGGGCGAAGTGCTCGTTCCACAGATCGGTGTCTATCCGGCCGGGAACCACCCGCTCGCCGGTGAACTCAGCCAAGGGTCGTCTCCGTTTCGCGCACCCCTCCGCTGAGCCTTCCGTTAAGCTGCATGCGGCACGGCAAGTGCATGTAGCCGTACACGGGCCCGTCTCCGTGGCCCGCCTGCACGATGATCGCGTTGTCGATCCAGTCGCAGATCTTGTAGCCGGCGAGGGTCCCGTCGGCGATCGCCGGCGAGAAAGAGAACGAACCGGGATAGAGCTCGGGCAGATCCAGGTGGAAATCCACCGTGTATACGTCGCCGGCGTTCATGGGGGGGAGATCGGAGCCCAGCCGGGCCGTGTTGGTCCCGGAGAAATCGATGCCCAGGTGGTTGCGCAGCATGAAGCCGACGATCGGGAGCCCGATCTCCTCCACGGCGCGCACGCTGATCCTGACCACCACCGTCGAGCGGGGCTCCAGGAGCTCCAGCGGCCGGCCCTGAGTGTCGAGCACGGCGATGCCGAGCACTTCCGCGCGCCCGTCGCCGTGCCGGTGATCGATGTTGGGAATCCGCTCCACCACCTCCGGCGGACGGGACCGCCCGGCGGCTGCGCGCGGGGGCGGCTGCCTGGCCTGCAACGTCAAATACCGCGAGTCCTTCTCCACCATGGCGGCGAGATACTTGGAGACGACCAGGTCGGTGTCGCCAATCTCGCGCAACGCACCCTGATCCAGCCACAAGGTTCTGTCGCCAATGGCCTTCACGTCCCCGATGGCGTGCGAAACAAACAGGATGGTGATTCCGCCCGCCCTGAGTTCGTGCACCTTGCGCATGCAGCGCTGCCGGAAGTACAGATCGCCCACCGCCAGCGCCTCGGCCACGATCAGGATCTCCGGGTCGAGATGAATCGCCACCGCGAACGCCAGCCGGACGACCATCCCGCTGGAATAAGTCTTGACCGGTTGATCTATGAAGTCTCCGATCTCGGCGAAATCGCTGATCTGTTTGTACCGGGCGTCGATCTCCCGGGAGGAGAGCCCCAGGATCGCGCCGTTGAGATAGACATTGTCCCGGCCGCTGAATTCAGGATTGAAACCGGAACCCAACTCCAGCAGGGCGGACACCCTGCCGTTGACCTTCACTGAACCCTGGGTGGGAGTCAGGATGCCGGCCACCATCTGGAGCAGGGTGCTCTTTCCCGCGCCATTCTCGCCGATAATGCAGAAGGTCTCACCGCGCCTGACCGAGAACGTGAGATCCTTCAGCGCCCAGAAGTCCTTGTGGCGCTTGATCCGGTTCAGCGTCACCAGTTCCGCGAGACGGTCCCCCGGCGAGGCGTAGATGGGATAGCTCTTCGAGACTGCCTGAAACTCAACTGAATGCACGCGCGCCTGCTGCTTGTTGGAGTTAGGACACTTCGAATCTACTGAAGGACATGGGATGCTGTCAATTACAGACGCGGCGGACGGAGGAATCAGGCAGGGCGGCCGCCGTCTCTTCACCGAGTCCCGGCTCTCCGGCGGCCACACACTACGTACCCCCGGAACGCCCGGACACCCCAGCCGGATCAGCCGTACTCGCGGTGCAGAATCCGCAGCGCCTGCTGCCCGCAAAGGGCAAGTCCCTGGCGCGTCAGGCCTCCAGCCGGCCGATGAAGGAAGCCGGTAGCCGCCCCCGAATGTGGACGTTCTCTATTTAGACTTCCTCCTTAATTGTGAACGTGGCCCCGATAACCGGCGGGCGCCACATCGTCCCCCTGCCTGGGGCAGAGGGTGGAAACCGCTGTTTCCATCTACACTATGCCCCCGCGCGGATCGAAAGTCAATACCGGATTTGCAGGAGGCCCGGCGCCGGCTTTCCCGCCGGGTTCGGGCTAAGCGCGCGACGGGACGATCCGGGCCAGGTCGCGCCAGCGGGTCTCCGGCAGCGTCCACACCCAGGAGGCCGTGGCCAAGGCCAGGACCAGGGGAACGCCCAGGCCGCCCCGCACTCCCTGAAGGCCCACGAAGAAGCTGACCACCATGGGCGCGAAGAACTGCACGCCGCGAGCGCAATTGTAGCTCGTGCCCATGGCGAAGTTGCGCACATGCGTCGGGAACAACTCGGCCAGCAGCGCCCCGAACCCCGCCGTGCATCCCGAGCCGACCCCCATGGCGAACATCACCGTCCAGAACCGCGCCGGCTGGAGCAGCAGCCACTCCCAATGGAACGCCAGTCCGTAGAGCGCGGCGGCCGTCAAGAGCGAGTAGAGGGTGTAGGCTTGCCGCCGGCCGTACCGGTCCGCCGCGAAGCCGAACACCAGCATCCCAAGCAACTGGCCCGACTGCGCCGTCAGGATCCAGATAGCGGAGCGTCCCACGGGCTGATGAAACTGCTGTTGCAGGAAGCGCGGAAGCCAGACATAACACGACCAGTAGGTTCCCAGCTTAAACACTCCCAGCAGCCATCCCTTTGCCAGCGGAGCGGCAAAGCCGTTGCGCCACAGCCACACCAGGGCGGCCAGGGGCGACAACCGCTCCTCCTTCTGCCGGTTCCACAGGGTGGACTCGGGCAAGTGCCGCCTCGCCACAAACGCCAGCACCGCCGTCGCGGACGAAACCAGAAATACCCAGCGCCAGCCGATCAGCGGCGTCACCAGCAGCCCCATCACCGCGGCCAGCCCGACTCCCAGCGGCTCACCGGCCTGAAGGAACGCCGCGGCGCGTCCGCGCATGTGACCCGGAGACGCCTCCTGCACCAGGGCGTGCCCCACGGCCCACTCGCCGCCCACCCCGAGTCCCGTCAGCAGCCGGAACACCAGCAGGCTTTTGGGCCCCACCGAGAATGCGCAGAGCGCCGTGCCCAGCGAGTACAGGCCGATGGTCCAGCTCATCACGGTCTTGCGGCCGTAACGATCCGACAGGTAGCCGAACAGGATGCCACCGATCCCCGAGGCGCCGAGCGCCACGCCCAAGAGCACCGCTTCCTGCGCCTGGTTCAGTCTCAGATCGTGTCCCACCGGGATCAGCAGGAAGGAGAACAGCATCAGGTCGTAAAAATCGAAGGTCCAGCCCAGGAAGGAGATCAGCCAGACACGAAAGGGAAAGCGCGCGGCCGAGGCATCAATTGGGCCGGCCGCACCGGCCGAGGGATCCATCACCGCGAAATCATACCACGGTGGCGATTCCCGCCCGCCGACTGCGGAGACGCCCGGTGTGACGCGCGCTCTCCCCGCGCCGGCCGGAAAGCCGGTTCAGCACGGACTCGAGTCAGCGCTCGCGCCGCACGGCGCCGGGTTGAAGGCTCGCCGGCATCCGCCGCCGGCGGAAAGGGGCCCGCCTAATGTCCACCCTGCGGCGGAACAAAGTCGGGTGGCAACGAGGAGCCTTCGCCGAAAAAGTACTCCTCCATCTGCTTCAGCAGAAACTCCTGGTGCTCCCGCTTGCCGAGGTTGAGGCGGTACTCGTTCATGATCATCTTCATCTGATCGACCCACATCTGCCACGCCCGCTTGGAGACATGGTCGAAGATGCGCTGGCCCAGAGGATGGTTGTCGAAGGGGCGCTCTTCCAGTCCTTCCATCTCCCTCTGAAACTTCACGCAGAACACTTTCCTCGGACCGGCCGGCTGCTGCTGGGAACTGTCGCTCATACTCTACGCCACACTCCGTGTTGTGTCTTTTCGCAGCTTATAGAACCAGGATAGCGCACGCCTGAACGCCGGCAACAGCCCGCACCGGCGGGCGGTTCAAGGCTTGCGTCCGAGGAATTCGGATAGCTTCATGGGCGGGGTAACGCCACGCGCAAGCTGGCGCTGCACGGCCTTCTGGTAACGGCGGAGAACACCTTCCCGGGACGACTCCCTCAGGTTGCAGCTCTCGATGTCGAGGAGCAGTTCCACCTCCCACGGCCGGAAGGTGTTGCGGTTGATCTGCCCTCTCAGCAACTCGCGCAGCAGCCGGTTGAACTGGACTAACGTCTCCTCTGGGTCCGTAGGGGCTTCAGTCATGATGAACGAGCCTGCCAACAGGTCAATATTCTGCCGCCGGATCCCACGCCGGTCACCTCGCCAGCAGGGCAGCCAGCCGGGAGCCCGGCCGCAGAATGGTCTGGTCCCGCCTGGGTCCGGTCGAAATGCAGCCGATCTCCACTCCCACCTTCTCCTCAAGAAATTCCAGGTACTTGCGCGCCAGTCCGGGAAGGTCCTCGTACCGCGTGATTCCGGCGGTGGAGGCGCGCCAGCCCGGGCAGCGCGTGTAGACCGGCTCGATGGCCGCCAGTTGCCGGGATGTCGCGGGCATGTCCAAGGTCTCCCGGCCTCCCAGGCGATAGGCCACGGCCACTGGTATCTCCTCCACGGTATCCAGCACGTCCAGTTTAGTCAACGCCAGGCTGTCGAAGCCGTTCAGCATGGATGTATACCGGAGCAGCGGAACGTCGAACCAGCCACAGCGCCGGGGCCGGCCCGTCACGGCGCCGTACTCGTTCCCCAGCCTGCGCAGGTCCTCCCCGCAGGCGTCCCGTGCCTCGGTGGGGAACGGCCCCTCGCCCACTCTGGTCACGTACGCCTTGGACACCCCGATAACCCCTCCGATGCGGCTGGGCGGCACGCCCGTGCCGGTCGAGACGCCCCCGGCCGTGGCGCTGGACGAAGTCACGAAGGGGTAGGTGCCGTGGTCAACGTCCAGCATGGTCCCCTGAGCGCCTTCGAAGAGCACCCGCTTGCCCGCCGCGATAGCCCCGTTCAACAGCGCCGCCGTATCGCAGACCATGGGGCGCACGCGTTCCGCCAGCGCCAGGTATTCCTCCCGTATCGCCGCGAAATCGAACCAGCCCTCGATCTGGAAGGCCCGGGCCAGAATCTGCTTGTCCTCCGCGAAGGGCTCGTACAGGGCCGCGAAGCTCGCGTCCTCCAGCAAGTCGGCGAAGCGCATGCCCCGCCGCCCCACCTTGTCCTCGTAGCAGGGCCCGATGCCGCGGGACGTCGTCCCGATGGCCACACGGTCCTTGCGGCCCTCGGAGATCTTCTCCACCAGCCGGTGGAAGGGGAAGATCACGTGAGCGCGGCTGCTGATGGCGAGTTGGTTCCGCACGTCCACGCCGAGCGACTCCAGGGCTTCCATCTCTTCCATGAGCGCCTTGAGATCCACCACCAGCCCGTTGCCGATGACCGCCTTCACGCCCGGGCGCAGAATCCCCGACGGGATCAGCTTGAGAATGAACGTCTTATCGCCGATCCGAACGGTGTGGCCCGCGTTGTGTCCGCCCTGGTAGCGCGCGACTATGTCGAACGTCTCGCTGAACAGGTCGACGATCTTCCCTTTGCCCTCGTCGCCCCACTGCGCGCCCAGAACCGTTAGATTGCTCATGGACTGCTTCCCAAACCCACTCATTGTAGCGCACGCGGTGTGTTACCCTGGCTTCGATGCTGCTCTCCGAAGCCTTCCTGAGCGTTTCCACCGACGATTTCAGTTCCCTGGTACGAGGCATCTCGATCGGGAAGTTGAAGACTTACCAGATGTACGAGACGCTCAAGACGCGCGCGCACCTTGCCCGGCTCAACACGGAGGGGCTGCGCAAAGCCATCCCCCGTTTACGGGCCCGCCTGGAGGACAAGGACGAGGACCTGGCGAAGGACCTGGCCCAGGCCATGCTCCTGAATCACATGGACCTGGTGCTGGCCGTGCTCGGGTTTCTGGGAATCCCCCACGAGAACGGCTTCTTCGCCAAGGGCCTGGACGCCTCGCAATGGCTTACTTCGGGCTGGCAGGAGAGAGTTCACGCCGAATTCCACGGCAAGTTCCCGGAGCCGGCTCTCCTCCTGTACATCAACCATCTGGCGTGGGAGTTGGACAAGACCGCGAGCCTGTTCCAGCCGGGCGGAACCGCCCCGGCCCCTCCGGCCGCCTGACGCCGGCGGCGGCTCAATCGCCGCCCGGGGACGCCAATTTCGGAGTCAGCATCCACTGGAGGATGCCGCGCGGCTCGGCGCCGGCCGGTTCCGCGTCGATCCGTACCAGGGAGCCCTTCTTGAGATCGAAGCAGACACGCGGGCATCCCACCAGATAGCTGGCGGTCTCGCCCAGAAGCGGCTCATGGCCGGCCAGCAGCACGGACCGCTCTCCGGCGCGGCCCCGCAGCAGTTTCCATACAGACAGGTATGCCGAGGCCGGTGCCAGAGCCTCCGTCCTCTCGATCTTTCCTTTGTAGCCCAGCAACCGGGCGGCGATCTCGGCTGTCTGGACAGCCCGCACCAGGGGGCTGGTCAGAATGAGCGAAGGAGCAACTCCGACGGTCCGGGCGCGCTCCAGCACCGCCCTGAGCTTGTCCTGGCCCTCGGCGGTGAGTCTGCGCTCGAAGTCGTCCCGGCCCGCGCGGCGGGCTTCGGCTATGCCGTGGCGCAGGATGTAGATCTCCATCAACCCACTCGCCTGGTCTTGGGCTTCGGCGGCCTGCGCGCCGGGGCCGCGGCGCCCGGCGTGAGCCTCAGCGCGGCAATGTGGCCGCGAAGCGCCCAGAAAATCTCCTCCACGGAGCGGGCCGCGTCCACCACGGTAAAGCCGTACCGTTGCGCCATGCTGTCCAGCGCGCGCACCAGCCTGGTCTGGTAGCGTACGAAACTCTGGTGCATGTCGGCCCCGAAGCGCATGTCCATTCCGCTTTCCCAGTAGTCGAACGCCCCTCGTCCCTGCACGACTCGGGATACCAGGTGCTTCGCCTCCGCCCGGAGGTAGTACACCGCATGGGGGGCCAGCGCGAACCCCGCCACGCGTTCGATCCAGCGCCGGTCCTCGCCTCTGGCGATGGCGCGCGCCATGATGGAGAAGATGTACCGGTCGATCAGCACCACGAAGCCGGCCCGCAGCGCGGGGATGATCTCGTTCTCCAGCCGGTCGGCGAAGTCGGTGGTGTAGAACAGGGTCATGGTCATGGGGCCGAGCGTATTGCCGCGCTTGGCCTCCTGGATGCCGCGGCCGGCCAGCGCCGAACGCGCCATGCCGCTGTCCAGAACCGCGTGGCCCTCCTGTTCCAGCCACTGCCGCAGCAGCCCGATCTGCGTGGTGCGGCCCACCGCGTCGGGTCCCTCGATCACGATCAGCTTGCCCCGCAGTTCGGAGCAGTCCACCCCCGGCAGGGGCTCGGCGTAGAAGCGGAGCGGCTCATTTGCCCGCATGGGCCCCTCCCATGGGCGCCCGCAGAACACCGGCCGCGAGGTGCTCTCCCATGGCCTCGATCACCACCGCGCGCATCTGCTGCTGCTGTTCCTCGATGGACAATGAGGCGTCGATGACGTGAAAGCCCATCTCCGCGGCCATGGCTTCGTACTCATCCAGTATCCGGCCCTGAAAAATGCGAAAGCTCTCCTCGATGTCGCGGCTCAGCCCGAGGTCCATGCCGGCCTCGTAGTACTTGATCGCGCTGCGGCCTCCCAGGATCCGCCGGACCGCGACATCCAGGGGCACCCGGAAATAGAAGCAGAGGTCCGGCTTCAACGCGAAGCGGTAGAGATTGTGGACCCAGCTCCGGCTCATCCCGCGAGCCACGTCCCGGGCGAAGGCGGTGTACGCATAGCGGTCCGCGCACACGACGGCGCCGGCCTTGACCAGGGGCAGGATGTAGCTCTCCATGCGGTCGGCGAAGTCGGTGGCATGGATGAGGCTGAAGGTGGCGGGCGTAAAGGAGGCCTTCTTCTTGCCGCGCCTGGTGGTCTGGCGCACCAGCGGGGAGGAGTTCCACTCGCTGAAAGCCACCGCGTAACCCTGGCTGCGCAGCCACTGGCTGAGCAGGAACAACTGCGTGGACTTGCCGGAGCCGTCAATGCCTTCCACGACGATCAGCCTGCCGCTGTAACGGTTCGGCAGCAGTGCGTGCGTGACGGCCATGATCGAAGTTACTACCATATCAATTGTATGCCGCGCTACGCTGCGTTCAACGCCGCTCGGGCTACCCGCGGCGTTGGCGGGGAGCACGCCCGGCCCGGCAGCCCGCGAGAGCCGGAGGCCCTTCAGAAGTCGATCCGGCTGCTGCGGCCGGCGGAACAGTCATGAGATCCGATGCCCGCGGCAGAAACCCTGGAGAGCCTGTCCGCGATTACGCCGCCGGACAGGCTGCCGACCTGCTTCGCCGGGCC
This sequence comes from Bryobacterales bacterium, assembly GCA_020851555.1. Taxonomy (GTDB): domain Bacteria; phylum Acidobacteriota; class Terriglobia; order Bryobacterales; family Bryobacteraceae; genus DTKY01. The sequence goes on from JADZCM010000002.1 coordinate 37,368, forward strand.
ACCTTTCACGCCGGCCGCGTCCGCAAGTCACAACACGCCGGCTCCATACACGACCTGCGCGTCGCCATACGGCGGCTCAGCCAGTGCCTGCGGGTGTTTGACCAGTTCTTCCCGCCGGGCCGCCTGAAGAAGGTCCGGCAGAAGCTGAAGGCTTGCATGGACCTGGCTTCCGCGGTCCGCGACCTGGACATCGCCCTCGAGTTGTTGCGCCGGGCCGCCCTGCCGCCGGATTCGCCGCTGATGCTGAGCCTGGCCGAGGAGCGGGCCGGCTCCATTCAGGAACTGGTTGCGGAGCTGCAACTCTGGGTGAAGAAGGACGTGCACCGGAAGTGGCGTTCCCGGCTCGGTCTTTGAGGCGAAAATGGTCAAACTCCGTTGGGACGAGTCCATGAGCGCGGCGGGCAACGCCCGGCTGCGGCTGCCGGCGCTGGCCCGCGCCTACTTCTCGAGCGGCAGGAAGCTTGTGGAGGCGCCGGCGCGGCCCGCCTTGCTCCACCGCTTCCGCCTGGACACCAAGGCGCTGCGCTACACCCTGGAGCTTTTTGGTCCGTGTTACGGTCCGGGGCTCGACCGCCGCCTGAGTGTGCTGCGCCGGATTCAATCGTTCCTCGGGGCCATCAACGACTACTCAACCACCATGGAGATGCTGGCCGGAGGGCGGGCGCAAGGAGGTCCGGAGCTCGTCCGCGCGCGAGAACTTCTGGCCGCGCGGGCCAGGAGGAAGATCCTTGAATTCCGGAGGTACGCGAACCGGCTTTTCCACGACCAGGCCGAAGAGCGGCGGTGGGTGTTATACCTCTCCCGCCCCAGGCAGTGTTGAGGGGCGGCGGCGGCCCGCATGGTAGACTGGGCTTGAAACACTGCGAGTTACCCCGGGAAGCGCGCCGGAGAGATGGCCGAGTGGTTGAAGGCGCACGCTTGGAAAGCGTGTATAGGGGAAACTCTATCGAGGGTTCGAATCCCTCTCTCTCCGCCAGACCTCTGCGTTCAATCGCGGCTCCACGCCGGGAGGATCACCCCGCCTGCGTGCGTATCATAACCGGCATCCATATGCGCCGGCGGCCGGCCTCTGTGCAAAATTGAGGGTTATGCTCACGGAAGACCAGCTCAAGGTAACCACGCTGGGGCCGGCCCGGTTTGATTCGCCCCTGCGGCTGTCCACCACCCGCGGAGACGGTCTCAGCGAGTTTACGCCCGACACGGCCCGGCTTCTGCTGCGCGCCGACTTCGCCGCCGAAGCCGAAATCCGCCCCGGTCTCTCTTTCGAGAAAGCGGGCCCGCGCCAGCGCATCTTCTTCGACCCGCAAGGCGCCAAGGCGGCGATCGTGACCTGCGGAGGGCTGTGCCCCGGCCTCAACAACGTGATCCGCTCCCTGTTCCTGTCGCTGCACCACAACTACGGGGTAAAGGACGTACTCGGGATGCGCTACGGCTACGCGGGCCTCAATCCCGCCAGGGGAGTCGCGCCGGTACGCCTCACCGAGGAGTACGTCGAGTCCATACACAAGCTGGGCGGCACGGTGCTTGGAACGTCCCGCGGCCCCGAAGACCCACGGGTGATCGTGGATTATCTGGAGCAGGAACGGGTCAACCTCCTGTTCCCGGTGGGGGGCGACGGAACCCAGCGCGGCGCGCACGAGATCGCGGCCGAAGCGCGGCGGCGCGGCCTGCCGTTGAGCGTTGTGGGCATCCCCAAGACCATCGACAACGACCTGCCCTACGTGTGGGAATCGTTCGGCTACAAAACGGCCCTGGCCAAAGCGAGAGAAGTGCTGGACTGCGCCCACGCGGAATCCAAGGGCGTCCGCAACGGCATCGGCCTGGTGAAGCTCATGGGACGCTACTCCGGGTCCATCGCCGCCGGAGCCACCCTCGCCAGTCAGGAGGTGAACTTCACGCTGGTGCCGGAGGTGCCTTTCAAACTGGAGGGCGAAGCCGGTTTCCTGGCCGTGCTCAAGCGGCGGATCCTGGCGCGCGGCCACGCGGTCATCGTGGTTGCCGAGGGGGCGGGGCAGGACCTCATGCCGCCGCAACCGGAGGAGCGGGACGCCTCGGGCAACCTGAAGCTCGGCGATATCGGGCCCTTCCTGCGCGAACAGATCCTGCGCTATTTCGCCGCGGCGGGACTAATGGCGAACGTCCGATATTTCGATCCCAGTTACATCATCCGCAGCGTTCCGGCGATCACCGAGGACAGCCTGCTGTGCGACCGTCTCGCGCGCAACGCCGTGCACGCCGCCATGGCCGGGAAGACCGACGTGTTAATGGGACTCTGGTACAACACCTTTATTCACGTGCCCATCCGGCTGGCGATTTCCGAGACGAAGAGACTCTCGCCCGGGAGCGAGGTGTGGCGCGCCGTTCTGGCCGCCACCGGCCAGCCGGCGCGCTTCGCCTGAGGGGGCGGGACCTCAGCCTGCGCCGGCGCAACCCAACGCTTCGCGCGCCGCTCTCTCCATCACCGCGCGCGGAGCGCTCTCGCCGGTCCAGGTCTCGAACTGCCGCGCCGCCTGCTCGAGGAACATCTGGAGGCCGGGAATCACCGTTTTGCCCTGCGCCCGCGCCCTTCTGAGCAATAGCGTCTCCAGCGGGTTGTAGACCATGTCGAGAACCACGTCGGCGGGAATGCGGTCGCGGAAGTAGCAGCCTTGCACCCGCGGATGCATGCCCAGGGGCGTGGCGTGCACCACCGCGTCGAAGTGCAGCTTACCGAGTTGTTCCTCCAGCAGCATCGCCGCGCCGCAGGCCCGCGCCAGCCCCCGCACCTGGTTCAGCTCGATGCCCACAATGGAGACCCGCGCGCCCGCGTCCGTCAGCGCGAAGGCCGCTGCGCGCGCCGCCCCGCCGCTTCCCACCAGCAGGATGGAGGACTTGGCCAGCCGCAGATGGCGGGCCAAAGGCGCTGCCACGGCGGGAGCATCGGCGTTCAGCCCGCGCCACTTGCCGGCCTTGCGCCACACGGTGTTCACCGCTCCGATGCGCCGGGCCAGCGGGTCGACATGGTCTAGGTGCCGCAGGATCCGCTGTTTGTGCGGCATGGTGACGCTGAAGCCGGCGACGGGGAGACGTCCGGCCAGTTGCATGAAGTCCCCCACCTGCGCCGGCGCCACCAGAAACGGCAGATACACCGCGTCCAATCGCCGCGCCTGAAAAGCGCGGTTGTGGACGGCTGGAGAGATGGAGTGCCCCACCGGGTGGGCGATGATCCCGTAGATCTTGCTGGAGCGGCCCACCTTGTCCACCCGGTACTGGCGCCGCAGAGTCTTCGCTTCCACCTGCCCCGGCGCCGTGCCTTCGCCGGCGGCGGGCGCGGCGTAAGTGTACTGACTCCCGAAAGCAGGGGCGAGGACTCGCGAGGGAAAACCGCTCTCTCCCATGGTGAACGCGACCAGCCGGTCGCGGGGATGCGCCCGGCATGCTGCCAGGACCCGGTGAATGTCGCTCGGCTTGCGCGCCGTGGTGACGAGTTTGTGCGTATCGGCGGGCTGGCGCAACAGCCGCCGGAGCAAGGGTTCCACCGCCGGAGTCCTCGTGAAATCGTGGTACGAGATCACCAGTTTCGCGCCGCGGGTGAGCGTCTCGGGCAGCACGCCCGCCTTCTCGGCGCTTTCGATTTCCAGGTCCACGGCGCGAGCGCCGGCTTCGACGGCGGCCTCCAGCAGGCGCAACTGCTCTTCGATATCCCCGCCGAACCTGCCCCGGCTCGGGCGCCGCCGGCAGGTTGCCAGCACGGCGCATTCCGGGTATTCCTTGAGAAACGCGCGAATCGCCCGCGGGCCTTCCTCGGGCCGCCGCAGGCAGTCAAGGCGGAATTCCAGAAAGGTCTCGCCGCCGTCCGCTTCGCGCCTCGCGGCTTCCAGCAGATCACGCGTCTCGCTGAATCCGAGCGCAACGCAGACGGTGCCGGGAGCCCAGTTCACGGAGGTTCACTTCGATGGGGGCCGCGCCGGCTTGGCGGTCGCGGGAAGGGCCTTGAGCTGCGCCTGCGCCCGTTTGGCCAGGTCGTGCGTCTTGAACCTCTTGATGAGAAGGTTGAACTCCGCCCTGGCCTTGGCGGTCTCGCCGAGCTCCGTGAAGGCCATGGCCTTCATGTAGAGCGCGTCAGGGGTTCGCTCGCTGTCCAGGTAATTCGTCAGAACCATGTCGAACGCGGTGACCGCTTCCTGGTACCGTTGGAGACGGTACAGTATGTCGCCGATGTAATACTGGGCGGAAGCGGCTTGCTCGGTGGTTCCGTAAGCCTGGACGTAATCGGTGAACTCCCTGAGCGCCAGTTCGAAGTTGCCGCTCTCCCTGTCCCGCGTCGCGTTCTGAAAGAGCGTCTCGGCGGGCATGGAAAACGCGGAGGGCGGCGCCACGGGCGGGGCCTGGAGGGTCTTGAGGGCGGTGCTGATGTCGAGCAACTGCTGCTCGAATCTCGCCAGGCGCGCGCTGAGCGTGCCCACCGACTCCCGCAGCGTCTGGAAATCGTTCGCCATCTGGTCCACCTTCGAGCCGATGGTGGCCACCGGAAGGTTCAGGCTCTTGGCCTGCCCGTCAACCTTGGCGCTCAATTCGCCCACCGAAGCGTTCGTCTTGTTCGCGGCTTCCGTGGCCTGCTGCACCTGCTGGGTCAGTTGCGCCAGTTTCTCGTCCACGGACGACTTCATGGCCTTCAACTGGTCGGCAAACATGGCCACTTCCAACTGCAATTCGACGTACTCCTTCCTCTGACCCAGAAGAGAGCACGCCGCCACGCCGAGAATCAGCGGAACACGCCACGAGTGTCTCATTGCCTCAGTTTCCACCTGACACGATTGTGAAGAGGCCCGTCCGAAGACGGGCGGGCCTCTTCAGGATCAGGATCAATTGCCGGACGAGAAATGCGCGCGCCGGTTTCTCTGCCAGCAGCTTTCCTCCGACTCGGTGCACTGCGGCCGCTCCTTGCCGTAGCTGATGGTCCTCAGGCTGCCGGCCGGAACGCCCAACTGCACCAGGAACTCCTTGGCGGAGGCGGCACGGCGGTCGCCCAGCCCAAGGTTGTACTCCGCGGAGCCGCGCTCGTCGCAGTGCCCCTCGACCAGAACCACGCCGCCGGGATACTCGCTCAGGATGTTCTTCAGCGCCGAGGCGTTTCTGGTAAGCGCCGCGCGGGCGTCCTCCCGTATGTCGCTCTTGTCGTAGTCGAAGAAGGCGTCCTGCACTTCCGCCGACAGCATCTCACTGAGCGTCCGCTTCGCCACCGGCGGCGGAGGCGGCGGAGGCGGCGGAGGCGGCACGGTGACTGCCACAGTGGCGGAGCGCGAATCGGCGCCTCCCGGGCCTTTCGCCGTCAAAGTGTAGGTGGTGCTGTCGTTGGGAAACACCTGGCGCGTGCCCGTGGCCTGTACCGACCCGATCCCCTGATTGATGGAGATCTCCGTGGCGTTGCTGACATCCCACCGCAGCGTGGCGGACTGGCCCCGCTGGATCGTCGACGGCTCGACCGCGAATTGAGAGATCGAGGGCTTGGCCGGCGGCGGTGGCGGTGGCGGCTCCTCCTGCTTGGGCGGTGGCGGCGGCGGCGGCGCCACTTTCTTCCTGCACCCCGTTGCGGACAGGAACAACATGAAACCCAACAGCATTAGGCTGATCTTTCGCTTACTCATCCGTATCCTCGCTTCCTGACTGTGATTCTCCAACTCTACCCCAACAGAGATTTCATTTCCACACCGGCCGCATGTTCCGGCCCTGCGTGGTAAGTTGCTGCAATTGAGTCCCGTCGGCGAGCATGGTCCAGAGCTGCGTCCCGCCCTGCCGGTTCGAGGAAAACACCAGGTGGCGCCCGTCGGGGGCCCAGACGGGATTCTCGTTGCGGCCCGCGCCATGCGTGAGCTGCACGAACTGGCGTGTCGCCACGTCCATGACGAAGATGTTGTAGTTGCCGGGAGCGAATCCGCGCGTCCAGGCGAAGGCGATGTGCTGTCCGTCGGGATGATAGGCCGGATGCACCGCCTCCCCCTCGCCGTTGGTCAGCCTCTGCACGTCCGTTCCGTCGATGGACATCTTGTAGATTTGCGCCATCCCTCCCCGGCCGGATACAAAGACCATCTCGGCGCCCGTTTTGGGATTGACCCGCGGCGCGGTATTGACGGTGCGGGTGAAGGTCAAGCGCTGGAGGCCGCTGCCGTTGAGATTCGCGCTGTAAATGTCCGAGTCGCCCTCCTTGGCCGTGTTGGAGGCGAAGAGGATGCGCTGCCCGTCGGGGGTGAACTCCGGTGTGTAGTTCAGACTTCCCGGCGGGTTGAAGAAGTTGAGCCGTCCGCCCGTCACCAGGGAATGGAGCCGGATCTGCCACTCTCCCGTCTTGCTCTGAGTGATGTAGGCGAGCGTGCTGGAGTCGGGCGAGACGGCCGCCTGCCACGCGTCGGCCTTGTAGAACGTCACCTGCTTCTGGTTGGACCCGTCGGGGTCCATTGACCAGATCTCGCGGCTGCCGGTGCGCGTCGAGTCAAAGTAGATCTTGGTTCCCAAGAGGCTCTTGTATCCGAACAGGGCCAGGATGTCGGCGGCGAATTCGTGGCCCGTCTGCCGCGCGCCCGCGTCGTCCAGCGGCCCGAAGTACATCTTGCCGAGCACCTGCGCGGTGGCGATGTCGCTCTGCGTGACGTTGAAGAGCCAGCCGAACACCACCAGGCGCCCGTCCTGCACGCCTGAGTATCCGAACGCCAGGTAGGTGGCGCTGGCGGGCGGCAGGCTCCAGTCCGTGAGCCAGGGGCCCTGCCGCACGGGTTGCGGCGGAGGCGCGCCCTTGCGGGCGGGCGCCGGCGGCGTCAACGGAGGCCGGAAGTCCTGCGGACGCTGCGGAGTCTCCAGCGGGTACATGCTCTTGGGGACCATGCGGAACAGCCCCGAGCTGTCCAGGTCGTTGTAGAGGGTCTGGTTGAAGGCGTCCATGACCCGTTGGGCCTCGCCCGAGCCTCGCAGATCCGGCACGGCGATGGCGGTGCGGTCACCTTGAGTGAGCTTGATCAGCACGTCGCTCTGCTGCGCCGCGGCAGGCGCCGCCGGCAGCGTCAGAGCCAGGATGAGGCCAATGTTTCTTTTCATCTCTTTAGCTGAAACCAGAATTCGATCCGGGCCTCGTTGCGCTCAAAGCCGGGCGGCAGTGGCGGGAACGGACTGGCCTCATAGACCGCGCGCTCGGCGGAGTAGTCCAGCGTCTTGTCGCCGCTCGACTGTTCCAGCCGGACATTGCGCGTGGAACCGTCCCGCCGTATCAGGAAAGTCACGATGACCGGCGGGGCGGTCCTGAGCCTGGGATCCACGTCCGCCGTGCGCCACCGCTGGGCCACCCGCTGCTCGAGGAGGCTCCGGTATGCGCCGAACCGCGTCCCGAGCGCGTCGCCCGGGCCCAGGCCCACCCCGCCCGAACCCGTCTGAGCCACCATGGGGCTGGAGAGCGCGCGCCCCGTGCTGCTGTAGAGCTGATTGGGCGCATCGTTGGGCGGCAGGTTCTTGGCCACCGGCCGGGCGGCGGGCCTTGCGAGCTGCTTGGTCTTCCCCCGTCCCTTGATCGCGATAGCGGCGGGATTCGGCTCGGCCGCGCGCTTGGCCGTCTGTTTCTTGGCGGCCGGAGGTTCGGGGATGGAGGACTCAGTGTCGTTGGCAAGCGGGTTCACGGGGCCTCCGCGCGACGGCAACGGGATCTGGCTCACCGGCGTGATCCCCACGCTCCCCCCGCCCAGGGAGTTCGGATTCCCCCACAGCTCTCTGGGACGGTTCACCACAACTCCTTGAACAATCAGCGCCGCCAGCAGTCCCGAGTGCAGCGCGATGGAGACGAGGATCGGTCTCCCCAGCGCTTCCTGCTCTGCCAGAATGTCCAGATGCGCCGGCACTTAACAATCCCTCATGTAGTATACTAAGGTCCCTTCTTGCCCGGCGCTTCGGCTTCATCCACCGGCTGGGTCACCATGTTCACCTTGATTTTAGCCTCTCCCAGCGTGCTGACCACCTGTGCCAGGGAGTCCCAGACGGTGGCCTTGTCGGCGCGGACGTAGACCTCCTGGCCGGCGCCGAACCGGGCCTTGACGGTCGAGGGCAGCTCGTTGATGTTCACCGGGTTCTCGTTCAGGTAGAGGCGGCCGTCGCGCGTGACGGTGATCACCGGGAGCTCCTTGGCGCTGTCCTGCACCTGCCGGACCTTGGGCACTTCCACCTCAAGCCCGAATTCCATGACGTGCGCCGTGAGCATGAAGATGATGAGCAGCACCAGGACCACGTCCACCAGGGGCACGACGTTGATGTCGGACAGGGAGCCCGTTCCCCGGAACCGGCGTCCTCCCGGAGTTGCGCCGCTGTTGCTTGAGAAGGCCATCGGCTTACTCCTCGAAGTGCCGTTCCGTGAGGTTCATGAACTCCAGCGAGAAGTCCTCCATGCGGGCGCCCATCTCGCGGATGACGTATCCGAAGTAGTTGTAGAAGATGGCGGCCGGAATGGCCGCGGCCAGGCCGGCGGCGGTGGCCACCAGCGCTTCCGACATTCCCGGGGCCACCGCCCGAAGGCTGGCGCTGCCCGCGTGGCCGAGGGCGTTGAAAGAACTGATGATCCCCAGCACCGTGCCGAACAGCCCGATGAAGGGGCTTACCGAGGCCGTGGTCGCCAGCCAGCTCATGTGCCGCTCGAGCCTTGCCACTTCTTCCCCGATGCCGAGTTGAAGCGACCTCTCGACCGCAGCCTTGTTGGCGACCTTGCCGCGCATCCGCAACTGCCTGTCCAACTCCTCGAACCCGAACACCAGGACCCCGGTGAGCGGCGCCTGCCGGAAGCGCTTCCCCACGGCCACCGCCGCTTCCAGGCCGTTGGCGTCGCGGAAGCCGCGCAGAAAGCCGCTGTTGGCGTTTCGCGCCTGCCGGAACGAGTTCCACTTCGAGAAGATAATGGCCCAGGAAACAACCGAGAACACGAGAAGGAGCAACAGCACGGCGAAGGTCAGCGGCGAGGCTTCCTTCAGCAAATCCAACACGCTGATCTGACTCACTCGGTCTCCTTTCCCAAACTATCCATGATACATTCTGAAGCCGCGGTGTCTGTGACGCTAAACTCGTATAATCTCCTCGAATGCTCGTCGACCTGGTGATCGAGAACTACGCCGTCATCGAGCGGCTGCGCGTGCGGTTTCACCCCGGCCTGAACCTGCTGACCGGCGAGACCGGCAGCGGCAAGTCAATCGTGGCCGACGCACTGGGGCTGTTGCTGGGAAGCCGCGCCTCGCCCGAGATGGTGCGCAGCGGCGCCGGGCGCGCCCGCGTCTCCGGGTTGTTCGCCCTGCCCGCCGCCCCCGCGGTAACGGCGCTGATCGAGACCGCCGGCCTGGAAACCGAAGACGGCGAACTGCTGATCGAACGCGAGATCTTCGCCGGAGGCAAGTCGCGCGCCTTCGCCGCCAGCCGCCCCGTCACCGCCGCCCTGCTTCGCGATTTGGGCCGGCACCTCGGCGACATACACGGGCAGCACGAACAGCAGCGGCTTTTCGAGAGGGACGCCCAACTCGAGATTCTCGACTCTTTCGCCGGCGCGGGCGGGCTGCTGGAGGAGGTGCGCGAGGCGTGGCGCGGCTGGCGCGCGTGCCGCCGGGAGTTGGACGAACTCGAGCACAGCGAGCGGGAGAGGGTCCGCATGGCGGACCTGTGGAGCTTCCAGCGGCGGGAGATCGAAGAGGCTGCGCCGGCGCCCGGCGAGGACGAAGCGCTGGAGGCCGAGCGGCGCCGCTTGCAGAACTTCGCGCGCATCCAGGAGGCCGCCGCCGGAGCCTACCAGGCGCTCTACGAGTCCCCCGAATCGGCCCTGGCCGCGCTGCGCTCGGCGTCCCGGCGGCTGGAGGATCTCGCCCGGGTGGATCCCGTGCTGGCCGCCCTGGCCGAAAGCCTCAAGCCCGCTGAGTTCGCGGTCCAGGAGACCTCCATCGCGTTGCGCGACTACCTTTCGCGGCTGGAGTCCGATCCCGGCCGCCTGGAGGAGATCGAAGCGCGCCTCGCGGTGCTGGAGAAGCTCAAGCGCAAGTACGGCCCCGGCCTGGAGCGGGTGGCCGCCTACCTGGAGGAGGTGCGCGGGCACCTCGATGCCGTCGAGAGCGCGGACCAGCGGCGCGCCGGACTTTCCCGGCGGCTGGCGGAGCTCTCCGCCGCCTACGAGGCCCGGGCGGGCCGTCTCAGCCGGCTGCGAAAGGATGCCGCGCGGGAACTGTCCCGGAAGGTCGAGGAAGAACTGGCGGCGCTGGCGATGGAACGGACGGTCTTTCGCGCCGAGCTCACAGCGGCGCCCTGGTCCGAGCACGGCAACGACGAAGTTCGTTTCCTGGTCTCTCCCAACCCCGGCGAGGAACCCAAGCCGCTGGAGAAGGTGGCGTCGGGCGGCGAGATTTCCCGCATCGCGCTGGCGCTGAAGACCTGCGCGGCGGTTCCGGGCAGAGGCGCGGGTCAGACAGTTCCGCGGACGCTGGTCTTCGACGAGGTAGACGCCGGCATCGGCGGGCGCGCCGCCGAGGTGGTAGGACGCAGGTTGAAGCAGCTTGCCGCGGCCGACCAGGTGCTCTGCGTCACGCACCTGCCGCAGATCGCCGGCTTCGCGGATCATCATTACTACGTCGAGAAGAAGGAATCGGGCGGCCGCGCCTCCGCCGCCGTCATTGAACTTCAGGGGGAGGCGCGCACCCGCGAGATCGGCCGCATGTTGAGCGGCGAGAAGGTCACCCCCGAGGCGCTGAAGCACGCCGAGAAACTGATCCGCATGTCCGCTCGCTGACGCCCGCGGTTCGGTGCGGGACAGCGCACCGGACCGCGGCCGTAAGGAAGCGGGCAGCTTATGCTCGAAACCAGCCCAACCCATTCGCTACCTGACAACGCCTACACGCCGTTACCCCCCGGGACCTCCTATGAGCCCGTCGTCGGCGCAGCGGCGCGCCTGCCGGAACTGACCTGGCGCTCCGTGCTGTGGGGCGTGTTCTTCTGCGTCGTGTTCACCGTGGCCTCGGCCTACTCCGGCCTCAAGGTCGGGCAGGTGATGGAAGCGGCCATCCCCATCTCGATACTGGCGATCGGGCTGGCGCGCGTGTACCGGCGGCGCAGCACGCTGCTGGAAAACGTGATTGTCACGGGAATCGGGGGTGCGTCCGGCTCGGTGGTGGCCGGCGCCATCTTCACCTTACCGGCGCTGTACATGCTGGAACTCGATCCCCACCCCGTGCAGACCGTGTTCATCTGTCTGGCCGGCGGCTGCCTGGGCGTGCTGTTTCTCATTCCGTTGCGCCGCTACTTCGTTCGCGACATGCACGGGAAGCTTCCGTACCCCGAAGCCACGGCCATCACGGAGGTGCTCATCACCGGGGAGAAGGGCGGCTCTCAGGCCCGGTTGCTCCTGGAGGCCACGGCGCTGGCGGGCGTCTACGACTTTTTCGTCACCACCTTCCAGGTGTGGAGGGAGTATCTCGACTTCCAGTTTGTGCCGGCGGTGCACACGCTGGCCGAACGCGCCAAGATCGCCTTTCGCTTCGACGCCATCAGCTTCATCCTGGGGCTCGGCTACGTCATAGGGTTGCGCAGTTCCCTGATCCTCTGCGCCGGCGGCTTCCTGTCCAACTTCGTTCTGGTGCCTTTGATCTGGATGATCGGCAGCCACGTCTCCAGCGCGGTGTATCCGGCGGCGGTTCCCATCGGCGGGATGCAGGCCGCGGAGATCTTCCGCTCCTACGTCCGGTTCATCGGCGTGGGGGCGATCGCCACGGCGGGCATCTTCGGCATCCTGAAGTCGCTGCGCATCGTGGCCGGGTCTTTCTCCATCGCGGCCCATACTTTTCATCGCGGAGAAGACGGCGGCCTGGAGCGCACGGATCGCGACATTACGATGGTGTCGCTCCTGCTGGGCGTGGTCCTCAGCGCTCTCGGCATTGCCGCGTTCCTGGGCAGCCTGACCCCGTCGCTGCCGGTCATCGCGGCCGGCCTGCTGATGACGCTGGTGTTCGCGTTCTTCTTCACCTCGGTCGCCGCCAATGCCATCGCCACCGTGGCCCGCAATCCGGTCTCGGGGATGACCATGCTGACGATCATCATTTCGTCCGTGGTTCTGTTGAGATTCGGGCTCTCCGGATCCACGGGCATGTTCTTCGTCCTGGCCATCGCCGGCATGGTCTGCACGGCCCTGGCCGTTTCCGGCCAGACCATTACCGACTTGAAGGCCGGTTACTGGCTCGGCTCCACGCCGTCGGCCCAGGAGAAGGTCAAGTTCCTGGGCGTCATCGCCGCCGCCGTGGCCTCCGGGCTGACCATCGTGCTTCTGGCGCGGGCCTTTCAGCTTGGGGACTCGGTGGCCGGCGACCCCCGCGCCGTGCTCCCCTCTCCGCAGGCCGCCATCATGAAGGCGCTGGTGGAGGGCTTCATGAGCCGGCAGCCGGTGGCAGTCGTGCTGTTCGGCGTGGGCGGGGTGATTGCGCTCATCATGGAGATGCTCGGCGCGCCCGCGCTGATCTTCGCGCTCGGCATGTACCTGCCGCTGGAACTGAACACCCCGGCGCTGGCCGGGGGATTCCTGGCGCACTTCCTGGGGAAGCGCGCCGAGAGGGCGGGAGCCGGGCGCGGCCGCCTCATCCGGGAGCGCGGAGTCATCATCGCCTCCGGGCTGATGGCCGGCGGAGCGCTGGGAGGCGTTCTGGGGGCGTCCTTCCGCCTGATTCCGGGCTTTTCGGAAAGCTGGATCAAAACGCCTTTCTTCGACTACGATCCTGTTTCGCAACTGGTCTCCGCCGGAGTCTTCACCTGCTTCTGTCTGTACCTTTGGATTCGCTCGCAGCGGGGCGCAAGGAGCGCGTCATGAGTGTCCGCTATGAAGAGTTGATTGGAACCGCGGTGCTGGGCATTGACACCTTGTGGGGGGGCGACGTGATGTGTCCCTCGGGGACGGGCCGCTTCATCGCCGATTCCTGGTTCTCCGATGAGCCGCTTCCCCCCGCCTACACGCATCCCGCCGCGGCCAGGGTGCGGGAGACCGGCGGCGTGGGCGCGAAGCAGCCGGACCGGGAGGCGCTCAGCGCCTACCTCGGCGCCGTTGACGTGCGCGGGGCGATCAATGCTCTGGCCGGCGCGGACAGCGGCTACTTGGCCAACCTCGCTTTGTGCCTTCAGGTGATGTGGGACCTCGCCATGGAGTTACTGGGCGGGGGAGAGCCGATACCCTACGAACGATGCGTTCTGGCCTCCACCGGCGCGCCGCCGGCTCCTTCCCAGCCTGCCGGCAAGCGGGAGCGGGTGGCCGGGTTGCTGGCGGCCAGGGGCCACCCATCGAGGAACTCCGGGGAACTGCTGGCCGCTGTGGACGCGTGGCGGCGCGAACGCCTCGTGCCGATGGCCTCAGTCCGCGCCTTGGGGGACGCGTTCATCGCCCGCTACGACCGGCTGAGCGCCGTGAACCTCGTGCCCTACCTGCCGCACGAGCTTCACGAGGTGCCGCGCGCCAACATCCGTTTCCTGCCGATCGAGGGGGCGTGGTTTTCCGGGTCGATGAACTACCTGGGCCGCGCGCGGCGGGCGGACGGTACTCCGGAGTACGAGGCCACCTATGAGATCAACGCTTCCCTGGAGATCTCGGTGCCCGAGTTCGAACAGCTCGTCAGCCACGAGGTGGTTCCCGGCCACGTCACCACTTTCGCCTGGTTGCAGAATCTCTACGTGCGCGGCCGCGCCGGTTTTGAAGCCACGGTTCTCACCATGAACACGCGCGGCGCGGCGCTCTCCGAGGGCATCGCCAACAATGCCATTCTCATGGCCCACGGCGTAACCGAGGCGGACCAATTACCTGACGAAGATCTTCGCATCGGCCTGCTCCTGGCTCTGCTCCAGGATGATGCGAAGAACCAGTCCTCTTACCTCACCTGGAAGGAGGGCGCGCCGGAAGCGGAGGTCGCCTCCGTCCTGCGCCAGGACTACCTGGTGACGGAGGAACGCGCCCGCAAACTCTCCGGCGCCTGGGGGCGGCATCCCCTGCTCGGGCGCATGTACCTGCCGGCCTACCGCGCCGGAACCGAACTGGTGGCGGACTTGCGCCGCCGTTATCCGGCGGACCGCATCCTGCCGGTGCTCTACGGCTGCTCCGGACTCGTGGACGTTGCCACCGTAACCGAAGCGCTGGAGTGAAGTCCGGGTCCGGCGGGCGCGGATCGAAAGAAGGCGAAGCCATGGGCCAGGCCGCCGATCCCCCGTGGCGAAGCGCCCTCAATCCTGCACCGGAAGCCGTGGACGTCAGAGGCGAATGAACCGGCGGCGAGCATTCAACGGCTGTTGAGACAGCCTTTGCAGCAATACCGCACCGCATTGCCCGGCCGCCGCCGTTCCGCTAAGATGGGGGCTTGTTCCTGTAGGCAACCACCCTATGGATCACATCCTCTCGATAGTTCTGTTCACGCCGCTGGTTGGTTTCCTGGCCCTGCTGTTCATCCCCTCCTCCAAGCCGGCCGCCATCAAGCTCTGGGCGAACATCGCCGGTTTCGCCGGCTTCCTGGTCTGCCTGCCGCTGGTCTTCGCGTTTGACCGGTCCCGGGATTTTCAGTTCGCCGAGAAGGTTCCCTGGATTCCTTCCATCGGCGCCTCCTACAACCTGGCCATCGACGGGTACGCGCTGCTGCTGGTGGTGCTGACGGGACTGCTCGGTTTCCTCTCCATTCTGGCGAGTTGGGCAGCCATCGAGACCCGGCTCAAGGAGTACTACGGCTGCTTCCTCCTGCTTCAGGTCGGGATGATGGGCGTCTTCATGGCGCGCGACTTCCTGTTGTTCTTCGTCTTCTGGGAACTGGTGCTGGTGCCGATGTACTTCATCATCGCCATCTGGGGAGGCGAACGGCGCGTTTATGCCGCCATTAAGTTCATCATTTATACGCTGGTCGGTTCGGTGCTGATGCTGCTCGGCATCCTGGCGCTTTACTACGAGCACTTCCGGCAATTCCAGGTGCGTTCCTTCGACGTCGCACAACTGATGAACACGCAGCTCGACCCGAACCTCCAGTGGTGGATCTTCTGGGCCTTTTTTGTGGGCTTTGCCGTGAAGGTGCCCATGTTCCCCCTGCATACCTGGCTTCCGGACGCGCATACCGAGGCGCCCACGGCGGGCTCCGTCATTCTGGCCAGCATCCTGCTGAAGATGGGAACCTACGGCTTCCTTCGCTTCTCGCTCCCGTTGCTGCCCGACGCGGCCAAGAACCCCACCGTCATCCAGGTCATGGCGGTGCTCTCCATTATCGCCATCGTCTACGGGGCGCTTGTCTGCCTGATGCAGAAGGACTGGAAGAAGCTCATCGCTTACTCCTCGGTGAGCCACCTGGGTTTCTGCACGTTGGGGATCTTCGCGCTCAATCCCGCCGGCATCGCCGGAAGCATGCTCCAGCAGATCAACCACGGGATCTCCACAGGCATGCTCTTCCTGATCGTGGGCGTGGTCTACGAACGCCGGCATACCCGGGAGATCGCCGAGTACGGCGGCCTCTTGCGCTCCATGCCCATCTTCACCATCGTGTTTCTGATTGCCGCGTTGAGTTCCATGGGCATGCCGCCGCTCAACGGCTTCATCGGCGAGATCACCATTCTGAAAGGCGCCTACCAGGTCTCCCTCTGGTGGGCTGGAGCGGTGGTCCTGGGAATCGCCCTGGGCGCCGCCTACCTCATCTGGCTGTTCCAGCGGACCATGCTGGGAGAAGTGAGCGAAAAGAACGCCGCCTTGAAGGATCTGAACGCCCGCGAGATCGCGGTCTTCGCGCCGCTCCTGCTGCTGGCGCTCTGGATCGGGGTCTATCCCAAGCCGTTTTTCCAGGTGATGGATCGCTCGGTGACCCAGATCGTGGAACTCGTGCAGCCCGGCGCCCACGCCGGGCAAATGGTTCCCAATCGCCTGGCCTCGCTCCAGCGTTGAGCCGCGGCGTTACTTAATCCGTTCGTCGCGCTCGACCTTGCCGTCGCGGATGTTGATCACGCGGTGCGCGTACATGGCGATATCGTGCTCATGCGTGACCAAAACGATGGTGTTGCCTTGCTGGAAGAGGCGGTCGAACAGCCCCATGATCTCGTTTCCGGTGGCCGAGTCCAGGTTGCCGGTGGGCTCGTCGGCGAGCAGGATCGAGGGGTTGTTGACCAGAGCGCGGGCGACCGCGACGCGCTGGCGCTGTCCGCCCGATAACTCGCTCGGCTTGTGGTGCATGCGGTCTTCCAGGTCCACCATGCGGAGGGCCTGAACGGCGCGCTCGGCGCGCACGTCCGACGGGATCCCTCCGTAGATCAGGGGCAGTTCCACGTTGTGCAGCGCCGTGGCGCGCGGCAGCAGGTTGAAGGTCTGGAAGACGAAGCCGATCTCCTTGTTCCGGATGCGGGCCAGTTCATCGTCGGTCAGGTCGCTCACCAGGTGCCCGTTGATGTAATACTCGCCGCTCGTCGCCGTATCCAGGCAGCCGATCAGGTTCATCAGGGTGGACTTGCCTGAGCCCGAAGGACCCATGATGGCCACGTACTCTCCGCGCCGTATGGTGACGTCGACTCCGGAGACCGCATGAATTTCCTGGTCGCCCATGATGTAGGTCTTCCAGAGATTGTGCGTCTGGATGACGATTCCGTCCCGCCTCAACTGCTCGCCGCGCTGGGTTATCTCGGCTGTCTTTGCCATGTCTCGCTCTCGATTAACTACTGTGATTTGGTCTCGGTCTGGTTGTTGACCTTCACCCGGGTCTCGTTGCGGAGGGTGCGTATGACCCGGTAGCTGCCTGTGACGACTTCGTCGCCTTCCTTCAGGCCCTCCAGCACTTCAATGTCCGTGGCGCCGGTGATGCCGGTCTGTACCGTATGGAAAACGGCCCTTCCATTCGCCACGAGGAAAACACCTTGCAGTTCTTCCTTGCGGGCCTTCTCCTCGGCGGGAGTGAGCTTGGTGGCGGCTTGCACCCCCTTCTTCGACACGGGCTCCAGGTCGCCCCGCTGCCGGATTGTCAACGCCTGGATGGGAATGGTCAGGGCTCCCGTCCGCGTGGCTGTCGTGATTTTCGCGGTGCAGGAAAGCCCGGGACGAATCTCCGCCGACGGGTCCTCCAGGGCGATCACCACCTTGAAATCCTTGGCCTCCTGGCTGGAAATCGCGCTCTGGGACGCGGCCAGTCCGGTGGACCGGAGGATGGCCGTGTTGCCGATCTCGATCACGTGCCCCTTGAAGGTCTTGTTGGGGATGGCGTCGATGGTGATCTCGGCCGGCTGATCCAGGTGCATGGAGACGATGTCGGTTTCGTCCACCTTGACTTCGGCCGTGATGAGCGACATATCGGCGATGGTCATGATCAGGCTGGCCGGGGAATTCTGGATTCCGGGAACGACGGTTTCGCCGACCCGCACCGGCAGGTTCGTGACCACGCCCTCCAGCGGGGAAACCACCGTGTACTTCTCAAAGACGTCGGATACCCGCTGCACCATGGCCTTCAGTTGCCCGATCCGCTTTTCCGAACTGGCGAGCGCCGCGGCGGCTTGCGACCGCTGAGCCCGCGCCTGGGCCAACCTGGAATCGCTCTCGCGCAGCGCCGCCTCGGCGGAGTCGAAGGCCGCTTTCCTCTGGTCGTACTCCTGGCGCGCCACCAGTTTCTCGCTGAACAACTGCCTGGAGCGTTCGAAATCCAGCCTGGATCTCTCCAGTTCCGCCCGGGCACGATCCACGGAAGCCTGCACCGTGCGCAGATTCTCGTCTGCCGCCTTCACGGCGGCGGCGCTGGCGACGGCGTCCGCCTCGGCCGAGTTCAGCGCTGCTTCCTGAGCCCGGACGTCCGCCGCCGCCTGCACGGACTCCTGCCGCGCCAGAAGCTGGCCCTTGCGGACGGTCTGCCCTTCACGCACCAGTATCTCGGTGAGCCGGCCCATGACGTTGGCGCCGATGTTGACGTAGTTCCGCGGTTTGACCTCGCCGGACGCGGTGACCACCGATGAAAGATCCTGCCGGACCACTTTGCCCGTTTGCAGGGTTACGATGTCGGCCTGGCTCTTCTTGACGCCATAGACCACGCCGCCCGTCATCACCGCGAGCACAAGAATAGCCACCCAGATTTTCCACTTCTTTTTCACGTGACTGGCTCCAAAGGGTGTAGACGCAGGGGGTGGCCTGTTTGTTCTCGGAATCGACCCACAATCATGTTAGCACGCAGCCAGCCGGGCCCCGCATTCTGCTGGCTGTTCACCCGGCAACCTCGGTGAAGAAGTTGCCCATTTTCCGGAACTTCTGGTAACGCGCTTCGACCAGGGCCTCGACGGAGAGCGCCATGAGTTCGGCCAGTGCCGCGCGCAGGGTACGCTTCAAGTTCTCCGCGGCCTGATCCACGTCCGTGTGAGCGCCCTCGCCCGGCTCGGGGATAATGCCGTCGATCAGCCCCAGGCGGAGCAGGTCCTGGGCTGTGAGCTTGAGCGCGCTGGCAGCCAGCTCCCCCTTGGAGGAGTCGCGCCAGATGATGGCGGCGCAGCTCTCCGGAGAGATCACGCTGTAGACTGCGTTCTCCATCATGAAGACCCGGTCGCCGACCCCCAGGGCCAGCGCGCCGCCGCTGCCGCCCTCGCCGATGCAGACCACCACCATCGGGGTCTTGAGTCTCGACATTTCCCGGAGGTTCACGGCGATGGCCTCGGCTTGGCCGCGCTCCTCGGCATCGATACCCGGGTAAGCGCCCGGCGTGTCCAGGAGAGTCAGCACCGGCCTGCCGAACTTCTCAGCCATCAGCATGATACGCAAGGCTTTACGGTACCCTTCGGGCTTCGGCATGCCGAAGTTCCTGAAGAGTTTCTGTTTTGTGTCACGCCCCTTCTGCTGCCCT
Organism: Bryobacterales bacterium; assembly: GCA_020851555.1. Lineage (GTDB taxonomy): Bacteria > Acidobacteriota > Terriglobia > Bryobacterales > Bryobacteraceae > DTKY01. Next base: position 56,195 of record JADZCM010000002.1, read on the forward strand.
ACTACAACTATAGGATTTCCCTCGAAGAACCCCATGCCGGCCACAATGGCGGGGTCGTCGGCAATGCCGCGATCCCCGTGTAGTTCCTGAAAGCCACTGATTGTGCGTTGGATATAGTCCAGGGAGTGGGGACGCTTGGGATGGCGGGCGAGTTGTACCCGCTGCCAGGGGTGGGCAGCCTGAACCTGCCGGGCGGCGGCCAGTTCCGCCTCGAGGGCTGCGATACGGTCAGTGGTCTGTTCGGAATCCATCCCCTACATAGTAAAACGTCAGCCGCCCGTCCGGGTTACCCCCCGTGGACGGGCAACCTCCTGGGAACCGAGGCGGCCGGGGGGCGGAACAGCAGGGCGTTGGGGTAACCGTGGCCCCGCCTCTGGCCCGAACCACGCGCGGCAGCCAGCGGCGTGCCCCAAGGACCGACTCAGTTCGCCAGAATCTCCAGCGCGTCCGGGCCGCAGAGGCGTTCGACCTCGGCGCGAAACTCCTTATCGGGGCGGACCCCGGCATCGATGTCCAGGATCACCGTGAAGTCGCGGGACTTCTCCAAGCGCAGCCGCACCTGGGTCTCCCCGGCCTTGCGCTTGATCAGGGCCGCCAGTTCAGCCGCATTTCCCTGGCCAAGCCAAACCCGAATGGAGAGCAGTGAGGGGAACGCCACGCGCGCCAACTCCAGGGGCACGACATCCACCACCGAAATCCTCGGCGGTGCGTTCTCCTCGGGCAGGGCGGAACCCCGGACCAGTACGGCGCGGTCTTCAACCAGTTCGCTCTCCAGCCGCTCGTAGTTGGTGGTGAAAACCAGCGCATCGACAGTTCCCTGCGCGTCATCCAGTTGGAAGGATGCCCAGGGCTTGCCCTCCTTGTTGCGTTTGCGCTGGATGCCGGTCAGGATGCCGCAGAGAGCCACTTCCGCACCCCGTTCCAGACCTTCCAGCGTCGAGGAGTCGTGGGTGGCCAGTTCGGTGACCTTCTCCCGGAACTGGTCCAGCGGGTGGCCGGTGACGTAGAAACCCAACACCTCCTTCTCGCCGGCCAGCGTTTGCTGGAGACTCCAATCCGGTGCCGCCGGCAGGGGCTCTTCCTGGCTGGCTTCCTCCGCGGGAGACAGCGAGAAGAGCCCGGCCTGGCCGCTCTCGCGGTCGCGGTGCGCGCGCTGGCCGAACTCCATGGCCCGTTCGATCGCCGCGAACAGTTGAGCACGAGTGCCGCCCAGGGAGTCCATGGCGCTGGCCTTGATCAGGCTTTCCAGCATTCTCCGGTTGAGGGCGGTCAGCTCTACCTGCTCGCAGAAGTGGTAGAGCGAGCGGAAACGTCCGATCTGGCGGCGGGACTTCTGAATCGCCTCGACGGCGGATCTCCCCAGGTTCTTGACGGCGCCCAGCCCGAAGCGGATCGCCCCGCGGCCCGGCAATGAATGGTCCGGAGTGAAATCCCAGTTGCTGACGTTGATGTCGGGGGGGAGCACCCGGATCCCCATCTCGCCGCACTCGCCGATGTACCGCACGACCTTGGAGGTGTTGCCGGTCTCCGAGGTGAGCAGAGCGGCCATGAACTCCGTGGGGTAGTGGGCCTTCAAATAGGCGGTGACGTACGCCAGATAGGCGTAGGCGGCCGAATGGGACTTGTTGAAGCCGTAGCCGGCGAATTGCTCCATCAGGTCGAAGATCCTGCCGACCTTGCGGGGAGGGAAACCGCGGGCGGCGGCGCCTGCCATGAACCTGGCGCGCTGGGCGGCCATCTCCTCCGGCTTCTTCTTTCCCATGGCGCGGCGCAGGATGTCGGCCTCGCCGAGCGTGTAGCCGGCCAGCTTATGGGAGATCTGCATCACCTGTTCCTGGTAAACGATGACGCCGTAGGTCTCCTCCAGGATCTCCTTCAACTCGGGCAGGTCGTACGCGATCTCTTTCCGGCCGTGCTTGCGGTCGATGAAATCCGTGATCATGCCGCCCTGGATGGGGCCGGGCCGGTACAAGGCGTTCAACGCGATGAGATCCTCCACGCGTGAAGGCTGGTAGCGGCGGAGGTTGTCCCGCATGCCGTCGGATTCGAACTGGAACACGCCGCTGGTGTAGCCCTGGGAGAAGATCGCGAACGTGTCGGGATCGTCCAGCGGAAGGTCCTCGAGCACCAGTTCCACGCCGTGGTGCCTGCGGATAAGCTCGAGCGCGTCGTGGACGACGGTCAGCGTGGTCAGGCCCAGGAAATCCATCTTGAGAAGGGAGAGCTTCTCAAGCGAGTTCATGTCGTACTGTGTAACGATCTCCTCGCGGTTCGTGCGGTAGAGCGGAGTCAGTTCCAACAGCGGCACCGGCGCGATCACCACGCCCGCCGCGTGGATCGAAGCGTTTCTGCACAGACCCTCGATACGCCTGGCGATCTCCAGCACCTCGGCGACCCGCGGGTCGCTTGCGGCGGCCTCCGCCAGTCCCCGCTCCTTCTGCATGGCCTCGTCGAGCTTGATATTGAGCACGTTGGGAATCAGCTTGGTGATCCGGTCTACTTCGGCGAAGCTCATGTCGAGCACGCGGCCCACATCCTTGATTGCCGCGCGAGCCCCCAGCGTGTTGAAGGTGATGATCTGCGCCACCTGCTCGCGGCCGTACTTGTTGGTCACGTACTGAATGACCTCGCCGCGCCGGTTCATGCAGAAATCGATGTCGATGTCCGGGAGGGTAACGCGCTCCGGATTGAGAAAGCGTTCGAACAGCAAGCCGTAGTACAGAGGATCGACGTCCGTGATCCCCATGGCGTAGCTGACCAGGCTGCCGGCGGCCGAGCCCCTGCCCGGTCCGACCGGTATGCCCTGGGCCTTGGCGAACCGGATGAAGTCCCAGACGATGAGGAAGTAACCGGAGAACCGCATCTGTTGGATCATGCGGATCTCTTCGTTCAACCGCTCGCCGTACTCGGCCAGGTCGTTGCGAAGACGCCCGGCGGCGCGCAGGGCTTCCAGGCGGCCGCGGCGCTTCTCAAAGCCCTGGCGGGCTATGTACTCAAAGTAGGACTCCGCGGTGTGGCCTTCCGGCACGTCGAACTTGGGAAACGGCTCCTCGATCTTGTCCAGGCTCACCCGGCAGCGTTCGGCGATCTCCCAGGTGCGGTCCAGGGCCTCTTCCACTTCCCCGAACAGGGCCATCATTTCGGCGCGCGACTTAAGGTAGAAATCCGGGCCCCAGGATTTCATTCGGGCGGTATCACGAACGGTCTTGCCGGTCTGAATGCACAACAGGATGTCGTGCGCGCGCGCGTCATCCCGCCGCAGATAGTGCGCGTCGTTGGTGGCGACCAGCGGTATTCCGGTCTCCTGTGACAGGCGGTTCAATTGCGGCAACACCGTGCGTTCGTCGTCCAGACCGTGGTCCTGGATCTCGAGGAAGAAATTGCCCCGGCCGAAGAGGTCCTGGTGCGTGTACGCGCAGCGCCGGGCGTCCTCATACAGTCCCGACCTTAGCTTCTCGTTGACCGCGCCCTGGAGGCAGGCCGACAGCGCGATCAGGCCGCGGGAGTGCCGGCTCAGAAGATCAAGGTCGATTCTGGGCTTATAGTAGAAACCTTCCAGAAAGCCCGCCGACACCAGCTTGACGAGGTTGCGGTAACCCTCCTGGTTCTCGCACAGCAGGACCAGGTGATTGTAGCGGTTCGAGTCCGAGCGGACCGTGCGCCCCTGCTGCGCCACGTAAACCTCGCAGCCGATAACGGGGTGGATGCCCTTTTCCTTGGCGGCGAAGTAGAACTGGACGGCGCCGAACAGGTTGCCGTGGTCGGTGATGGCGACGGCCGGCATCCGCTGCTCCTGGACCACCTGCATCAATTGCCCGATCTCGCAGGCACCGTCAAGCAGGGAATAATCGGTGTGCAGGTGGAGATGGACAAAGGGCCGCTCGGGCATGTCGTCCTCAGTATAGATGCCGGGGGAGGATCTGCACCTGGTAGGGACGGGCAGATTCGAACTGCCGACCTGCCGCTTAGGAGGCGGCCGCTCTATCCATCTGAGCTACGTCCCCGCTGCCAGTCCCCATTGTACCGTAGGGGGCCAGCGGCGAAGCCCTTTTTGGCCAATGTCGCGGCGGAACCGCATGCCGCGGAAGCGGATCCTCTCCGCCGCCCGGCAACTGCGCTCGATCGCCGAGGGCAGAGTCAACCTCGTGGCTGCCCCCTTCCCGCGTATTACCGGAGGCGCTTTTTGATCGAGTCTTGTGAGAATGACCGGAGGACCCGGCGATTTCGTAACCCGTATTTTTACGCCTGACGGATCAGCCCGCATCCCACCGGGATCGAGCTCCGCGGAGGGCCGTGGGCATTTTGGCAAATCTCCAGAACACTTTGACGGGGGCCTGTCCTGCCACTATAAGTAGCGGCAGATAGAAAATAGGTGGGCGCAAGGACCGAAGGACGGCGCCGCCTGCCGCATCCCTGGCCCAAGGTCTTTGGTGCGGTGTTCCTTGGGCCGGCGTGCCAGTTTGGCGCGGTGCACCGCATCGAAGCGGAGTGCGCAGACGGCGTGCTCCACCAACGCATTGGGCCGCTCAGTGAGGACACCATCGGTTATGCGCTGCAACGCCAGTCGGCCGCCGGGGTCTTTGAGCTCGGCTGTCGGGTTGCGCGCCAACTGAAGCGCAACGGCGTGCTGCGCTCGGACCTGGCCCGTGGGCGGGTGGTGGCCGCGGTGGATGGCATCGAAATCCGCAGTTCCTATTGCCGCTGCGGTGACGCTTGCCTGGAGCGGAAAGTGGAGCGCAAAGTGGACAGCAACTGCAGCTCTGGCAGTTGCCGGAAGTGGACTGGCCCGTGGCCCACCGCCCCGTTGGCGTGGTGAAGACGGTACGGGTGCAGGCCGGCCGCCGCGTCGCTATCCGCAAACACGCCGGCCGGCGCATCTGGGAAAACAGCCCAAGCCGGTCATGAACACCAACTTCTATGCGGCGAATGTGGATATCGGTGCGATTCCACCTTGGTTCATCCATCCACTCGGCCGCAGCCGGTGGGCCATCGATGCGCGGGTCTTCCAAACCGTCGTCACGGACTGCCGCTTGAAGAAGCCCTCGGTGCATCGAAACTCGGCGCTGGTTGTGCTCACGCTGATCCGGGTGCTGGCGTACACGCTGGCGATGGTCTTCTACTTTCGCCAGGTGCGCAGCCACGCGCGGACACGCCGGCCCAGCTTCTGCGAGATGGCGCGGCAATTCGGCTATGCGTTTCTCACGCTCCGCTGCGACTCCCGTTGAGATCCTCTCAGCGGTCTACGGTTGTGCCGTTCCCTCAATCCTCCCATCCGGCGCCCCTGCTGGCGCCTGGGCGCCCTGTTGCCCTGCCCGGACTTGCCAGCCTGCCGGCAGTGCTCGAAACCGCTCCGGTGAAGGCCCAAAGCCCCTCTTACCCGATCTGGCCGCTGAACTCCCGCACAAAACGCTTTCCTTGCTTGTAGTTATCGCCATCCCAGAGGGGGTTTGCAAAATCGCTGCTCGCTACGTTTTTGCCCTTGACGGTCGTCGATGCTTGGCATAGTATGCCCGTAGAGGAACTATCCAAGGATAGCTCCCGGAGATCAGCTCGCGATGCGATCTGGCTCATGTCCAAACTGTGGGGGTCCAACGCATGATGTCCACTCGAGCAGTGTTAGCTCTGTTGATTTTGTTGCTGGCCTTGTCGCCCGCAGCATACTCCCAAGCAATGTCCGGCCAAATCACCGGCCGCCTGGTGGATCCGGGCGCGGCGGTGATCGTCGGCGCGAAGATCCAGCTCACCAACGATCTGACCAAGCAGGTTCGTGAATTTGTCACGGACAACGCTGGCAACTTCACGTTTCCCAACGTGCCGCCAGGGACCTATACGCTCCGGATCGCGCAGCCTGGATTCCATACCTATGAGCAGAAGAACATCAACGTCGGCACGGTGGAGCGTGTGTCCCTGCCCGACATCGCTCTGCAAGTAGGCGAACTCAGCACCTCCGTCGAGGTTCAAGCCTCGGCCGTCCGCGTCAACACCGACAGTTCCGACCGCGGCGTGGCCGTTACCATCACGCAGATACAGGACACCGTGTCCAAGGGCCGGAACTTCATGTCCGTCCTGGCCACACTGCCCGGCGTCCAGGACCTGAACGCAACCGACACCCGCGGCTGGGGCACTGGTAGTCCCACGCTCATGGGAGGACAATCCGGTCAGAAACTCCTCGTCCTGGACGGCGCGGCCAGCCAGGATTCCGGTAACCGCGACTTCGGCTACATCGCGCCGTCCATCGACGCCATCGCCGAAGTAAAGGTTCTCGTCGCCAACTTCAACGCCGAATACGGGGCCCGTTCCGGCGGCCAGATGAACGTCATGATCAAGGGCGGCACCAACCAGTTCCACGGCAGTGGCGCGTACTACATCCGCAACGAGGCCTTCAACGCCAACGAGTTCTTCAATAACAAGACTGGGATCGCGCGGCCCCGCTACAAGTACCACAACCTGGTGGGCACCATCGGCGGCCCGTTCATCATCCCGGGCACCAGCTTCAACAAGGACCGCAACAAGCTGTTCTGGTTCTTCAGCTACGACTATCTGCGGACCAAGAACGTCACCGGCGCCAACCGCTACACCATGCCCACGGCCGCTGAACGCGCCGGAGATTTCTCCGCCACCGTTACCACCGCCGGGGCCCTGATCCCGATCTACGATCCGCTGAACAACGGCGTGCAGTTCGCGGGCAACAAGATCCCGGCCTCCCGCATCGACCGCACGGGCCTGGCCATGATGAGTCTGTTCCCGCAGCCCAACACCACTGACCCGACGGGTCAGCGGCAGTACAACGCCGAGTTCGTCAACCCCTACGAGCAGCCGCGGCACGACCGCATCCTGCGCGTGGACTACCCCATCAGTTCCAAAGCCACCTCCTACGTCCGCCTGTTGCAGGACTACACCGGCAACGACGGCTACGGCCAGATCCTCGGCGCGTTGGGCGACGGCTGGCGCCAGTTCCCGCACGGCTATGACATCCCGTCGGCCGGTGCGGTGGGCGCGTTGATCTACACCTTCCGCCCCAACCTGATTCTGGAGACCATGTACGGCATCACCCGCGGCCACCAGATGAACACCCCCACGGACATGGACCTGTACAACAACAGCCTCCTGCCGTTGAAGGACGCCTCCGGGGCGACCGTCAATCTGACCCGCCTGTTCCCGAGTTCCAACTACCTGAACCTGCGGCCGCAGATCAACTTCGGCCTGCCGTCGGGCTACAGCGCGCAGTCGTCGGGCCAGGGCGTGACGAACGCTCCGCAGTATGGCTTCGACAGCCGCTGGCCGTTTGACGGCACCGACCAGGTGCAAACGGTCAGCTCCAACCTGACTTGGGTCCAGGGCCGCCACAACCTCAAGTTCGGCATCTACCTGGAGCGCATGGCGCGCAACGTCAGCGTGTACTCCACCTACAACATCGCCGGCTCCTACTACTTCGGATCGGACCGGGCCAGCGCCGTCGATACAGGCTATCCGTACTCGAACCTGCTCACCGGCGGCTTCTTCGCCTACGGCGAGGACAGCCTCAAGCAGGTGAACCACGCGCGGTATACGCAGTGGGACTGGTTCGCGCAGGACAGTTGGAAGGTGATGCCACGATTGACCCTCGACCTCGGCGTGCGCTTCCAGTGGATGGGCGACCTGCACACCCGCGGCCAGCGCCTGGGCATGTTCTCTGAGTCCGCCTTCCAGCCAAGTGCGGCGGGGCAACCCCTCTACCCGGCCATGGTGAACGGGGTCAAGAGCTCGATTAACCCAGTCACCGGCAGGGTCTATCCGTATGTCCGTCAGGGCACGTTTGATCCCGCCAGCTTCACCACCAGCCCCTTCAGCGGCGTGAAGGACTATACCGGCCACTTCTGGAAGCCGATCTTCACCGTGGGTCCGCGCGTCGGCTTTGCCTACGATGTCTTCGGCAACGGCAAGACCGCCATCCGCGGCGGCTTCGGCATCTTCTACGACCGCGCGGCGACCGTCGATTATATCGGCGCGCTGGGTGTCGGCCGCGGCCCGCTGGCGGCGCCGATGCAGTTCCTGGCCCCCATCATCCTCAACTCCTCGTTCACCCAGTTGGCGTCCGCCACGGCTCTCCTGGCTCCGCAGGACATCCAGGGCGGCTCGGAGAGCCACTTGGCCCCCGCCACCTACAACTGGAGCTTCGGCATCCAGCGCGATGTGTTCTGGGGCATGATCTTCGACATCGCTTACGTGGGCAACACGTACAAGCACGGCTTCAACTCCGCTCCCAACGGTTTGGAACTGAACGCCGTCGCACCATTCACCACATGGAATCCGCAGACTGGCACCAACAAGATCTATCAGGATCCCACCAGCGGCAGCGGCGCCCTCTATTCGACAAACCTGATTCGTTCGATGGTGGGCTTCAAGGGCATCGGCCAGATTCCGCTGTTTGTAAACAACGGCACCTCCAGCTATAACTCGCTGCAGGTGCAGTTGAACCGCCGCGTCGGCCGGGACATCACCTGGAGCGCCAACTACACCTGGTCCAAGACCTTGCTGTACTCGCGCCGGCAGTTCACCGCCGACGCTCTCACCCGCGCCGAGACGGGCAACCGTCCGCACGCCTTCAACCTCAACTTCGGCTACTCCATCCCGACTTGGAAGACCGACAACGCGATCGCCAAGCAGGTGGTCAACGGCTGGCGTCTCACCGGCGTCGGCCGCATCTTCTCCGGCTCCGGCACGGCGCCGAATTGCGGCTTCCAGTCCAACCCGGTCGGCTATCCCAACGGCACGCCCACCGGCGGTGTTCTGTTCACTTGCCAGATGACGACGGTTTCCAAGGAAGCCGTGTGGCTCCCCTCCGGCGCCACTCCGTCCTCGGTCGGCTCCAAGGCCGATCCGAGGCTGTGGTACCCGGTGGACCCGAACAACTTCCAACTGCCGAAGGACTTCGCGGCGTTCACGTCAGGCATGATCGGCAACATGCCGCCCATCCTGTTCTACGGGCCGGGCATGGTATTGTTCGACATGTCGCTGACCAAGGCGTTCAGCGTCCGTGAGGGCCACCACCTGGAGCTGAAAATTGAAGCCACCAACGTCTTCAACCACTTCAACCCGGGCAACCCGAACATGACCATCACCCGCAACTACAACACCGGCGTCAACACGAACGCCGCTTTCGGTACGATTCAGGGAACGCAGTTCCAGAGCCGCCGCGGCATTCTCTCGCTGCGGTACGCCTTCTAGAACTCAGCCACCGCTGATCCCTTACCCGCCGCCCCGGACCTCCGGGGCGGCGGTTTTCTTGTCCTCGGGTGGCCAAGTTGAACAATCTATTCACCTCGCATTGTCCTGTGATGTGAGACACCCCCCACCTCTTGAAGATATCCATCCTCCAGGTACAGAGTAAGTTTCGACTCGCTACGTCTGCGATTTCGTAACCCGTATTTTTACGCCTGACGGATCAGCCCGTATCCCACCGGGATCGAGCTCCGCGGAGGGCCGTGGGCATTTTTGCAAATCTCCAGAAGAGCTTACTCCACAAGGACGAGCTCGGTCGCAGTGCTCCAGACGCCTCTCGGCACGATCACCACTCTTCCGTCGGCGGCCTCCTCGGCAAGATTGCGCCTGAGGCACTCCAGATTCGTGGGATCGGGTTCGACGGCAACGACGCGGGCTGCGCCCCTCCTGAGAGCCTTGGATGTAAACACGCCTACGTGCGCCCCACAATCCACAACGACGTCCCCCGGCCGAACCATGTTTTCCGGGTTCTCTGCCTCCACCCAATCGTGTTCGGCGAGCAAATAAGCAAGCAGACGTCTGCCGCTCCAAGCCTCGTCCTGACCTTCCTTGACCCAGAACGACCGCGTCGGAGTCCGGATCAGCTCCAGGCCGAACTTCTCGTCCCGGGCTTCCACAGATACGCGCCTCTCCACGTCGCGGAGAATCCTGGCGAAGTCTCTGTTCTGATTCCAGGCTTTGCCCACTGCCATTCAGGGATAATCCGGCGCATCGCCCCGAAGCCTGGCTGCCAGGGCCGGCCGGTTGAGTGAGAGCTAAGAGCCGAGCAGCAGCCCCATCAGTGCGGCACCAACCGCAAGAAGCCCGACCCACCACTTTGGCCGTCTACGTTTCAACTTCTTCATCCCTTCGCGCCCTGCGCTCTCGCCGTCACTCACCGCCCGGCCGTGTCGGCGACTGAGAGCCTCTATTGGGCGGCGGGCCAACGCCGCAGCCCTTTTTGGCCAATGTCGCGGCGGAACTGCATGCCGCGGAAACGGATCCTGCCTACCGCCTGGTAGGTGCGCGCAATTGCGGACGGCAGATCCGGCCCGCTGGCAGTGACTCCCAGCACCCGGCCTCCTGCCGAAACCAGACCTTCGGGTGTGTGCTTGGTTCCGGCGTGGAACACGAGCGCGCCTGAGGACTCTGCTTCGTCGATTCCGGAAATCAGATCCCCTGTTCGGGGCGGTCCGGGGTAGCCCTCCGACGCCAGAACCACGCAGACCGAGGGACACCCTTGCCAGTCCAGACTCACGGCCGCCAACTCCCCCCGCGCCGCGGCCATAAGAACCGGGGCCAGGTCGCTGTCGAGGCTGAGCATTAGAGGTTGGGCCTCCGGGTCCCCCAGGCGGACGTTGAATTCCAGCACCTTGGGCCCGGCGTCGGTCATCATGAGGCCGGCGTACAGGAAGCCCGAGAAAGGACATCCGTCCCGGCGCATGCCGTTCACGACCGGCAACATCACGCGCTCCATCACTTCGCTGGCCTGAGCCGGCGTCAGGATACGCGCGTCGCAATAAGCCCCCATCCCGCCGGTGTTCGGGCCCTTGTCGCCGTCGAAGATCGCTTTGTGGTCCTGAGTGGGGGCCAACGGAAGGACGTGTTCCCCGTCGGAGAGAGCGATGAAGCTGACCTCTTCGCCCGACAGGTACTCTTCGATGACCACACGCGAGCCCGCGCCGCCGACCAGGGCGCCGGAGAGGAGGCTTCGCAGGGCTTCCTCCGCTTCCTGCCGGTCCTGAACGATAAGGACTCCCTTGCCCGCCGCCAATCCGTCGGCTTTCAGTACGACGGGGTAGCTGAACCGGCCCAACGCAGAAACGGCAGCCGCGTAATCCTCGACGGCCTCATATCTCGCTGTGGGAACGCCAAACCGCTGCATGGCCTGCTTGGCGAAGAGCTTGCTGCCCTCCAATCTCGCCGCGGCCGCTGTGGGGCCTATGATAAGCCGCCCGGCCTGACGGAAACGGTCCACGGCGCCCGCCACGAGCGGCGCCTCCGGACCGACGACGGTGAGGGCAACGTCGAGGGACTCCGCCAGCCCCAGCAGAGCCTCCGGATTCGAGGACTCCGGCTTGTGGCACGTGGCTATGCTTGCCATGCCCGGATTGCCCGGCGCTGCAAATACCTCCCGAACCGACGGGCTCTTCGACAAACGCCACGCGATCGCATGCTCGCGTCCACCGCTGCCTACAACGAGTACCTTCAATTCCTGCCTCCCGATCTTCCATAGAATAGAACTAATTGGCTTCCAGCAACAGCAACCCTTATGACGTCGTGGTGGTCGGCGCCGGACACGCCGGGTGCGAAGCAGCCCGTGCCAGCGCCCGGCTGGGGATGCGCACCGCCCTCGTCACGATGAACCTCGACCTGATCGCGCAGATGTCGTGCAACCCGGCCGTGGGCGGCATCGCCAAGGGGCACCTTGTACGGGAGGTGGACGCTCTCGGCGGGGTGATGGGCGAGATAGCGGACCGCGCCGGTATTCAGTTCCGCCTGCTCAACACCAGCCGGGGTCCCGCCGTGTGGTCCCCGCGCGCGCAGTGCGATACGCGGATGTACCGGACTCTGATGCGCGAGTACCTGGAGCGTGAGCCCAACCTCCGTATCGTGCAGGCCGAAGCCACCCGGGTGCAGATAGAAGGGGAAACGCGGCGGAGTGTTCGGGGCATTACGCTGCGCGACGGCCGGTTCCTTGCGGCACGGGTGGTCGTCCTCGCGCCCGGAACATTCCTGAACGGCGTTGCGCATGTAGGTGAAAATATTTATACCTGCGGGAGGAATGGTGAGCCGCCGTCCCAGTTTCTGGGCGATCAGCTCCGGAATCTTGGTCTCCGGTGGGTGCGACTGAAGACAGGAACATCCCCGCGTTTGGATGGACGGACAATAGACTGGTCGCGATTCGACCCGCAGGAAGGGGACCCGGATCCGACTCCTTTCTCTTTTCTCACCGACAGGATCGAACGGGAACAGGTACTGTGTTACATCGCCTACACGAACGCCCGTACGCACGAGATCCTGAAGAGCAATATGGGACGCTCGCCGCTGTACTGTGGCCAGATCAAAGGGATCGGCGCCCGCTACTGCCCGTCGATTGAAGACAAGGTCGTCAGATTCTCGGATAAGCCGAGGCACCAGATCTTCCTGGAGCCTGAGGGGCTGAACACCTACGAGGTCTATGTGAATGGCATGGCGACCAGCATGCCGATCGACGTCCAGGCAGCCGTAATCACTTCGATTCCCGGTCTTGAAGCCGCGCAGATGATGCGTCCGGGCTACGCGATCGAGTACGATGCGGTCGATCCTCGCGAACTGACCCACAGCCTTGAGGTTAAGGCCATCGAGGGGCTCTTCCTGGCCGGGCAAATCAACGGCACATCGGGATACGAGGAAGCTGCGGGCCAGGGAATCATGGCGGGCATCAACGCGGCTCGCCAGGTGCGAGGCGAGGCGCCCGTAGTGCTCTCCCGCACCGATGGGTATGTGGGTATCCTAATCGACGATCTCGTAACGAAGGGTGTAGACGAACCCTATCGCATGTTCACCTCCCGCGCAGAGTATCGGCTTCATCTGCGAATCGACAATGCTGATCAGCGTCTTACGCCGACAGGACGGCGTCTGGGTCTTGTAGCACAGGAGAGATGGGCACGCTTTGAGAGGAAGCAGTCACAGAAGCGCGTTTTGCTGCGGTTGGTTCAAACCACGCGCACAGACCACGACCCGGTAGCAAGGCAGGTGATCTCCGAATGGCTAAAACGTCCGGAAGCAGGTGTCCGCCAAATCACGGGACTGCTGACCCGGTTACTCGGAGAGCCTCCGGCACGCGAGGTTTTGAGCACACTGGAGACGGAACTCAAATACGAAGGCTATCTGCAACAGCAGGAGAGACAGGTGCGGAGGCTCAGGGAAGCAGAGAACCGCCGGATTCCCGCTGAGTTCAGCTTCGACGGTGTACCTGGACTTGCCAGGGAAATCCGGGATAAGCTCGAGCGGGTGCGTCCTGCTAACCTCGGGCAGGCTGCCAGGATTCCAGGCGTCACACCCGCTGCGATCGCCGTGCTCGATGTATACTTGAACCTTGCCGCCCGCGAAAACAGTCGTAGTGGAGCCTGACCCGCACAATGGCGCCGCCGAGCATTTCGCGTCTCTGCTTCGCCGTTCGTTCGGCGTTGTAGGGCCCCTGAGCGAAGCACAAGTGGAGTTGCTTCAAAACCACTGGCATCTGTATCAGCGCTGGAATCGAGTTCTGAACCTGAGCGCAATTCGGAGTCTGGAGGCAGCGGTCGTCCGGCACTACTGCGAGTCGCTGTTCCTGGGATGGTGTCTCCCGGAGGGCCCGGCCCGCATCTTGGATGTGGGATCCGGCGCTGGTTTCCCGGGTTTTCCGATCGCAGTGCTGCGGCCTGACTGCCAGGTAGTCCTCGTTGAGTCGCACCAGCGCAAGGCGGTGTTCCTGAAAGAAGCGAGCCGGCACACGGCCAATGTCGCTGTCTTCGCTGGAAGGGCAGGCCAACTCGAAGGGCGCTTCGATTGGCTCGTCTCCAGGGCCATCGCATGGAAGGATCTGCGCCGTGACGCGATCAGGCTCGCAGACCGGGTGGCGTTGCTGCTCAGCCTGGCGGACGCACAGAAGTTGGCCCGGGATGCAAGCGTGCGTTGGCACCCGCCGCGCCCACTGCCCTGGGGGGAATCTGGGACGGTGCTGGTAGCGGATGTTTCACGTGGAACGTCTTAGGTATTACTAGATGGGCAAAGTCATCGCAATCGCCAACCAGAAGGGCGGAGTCGGAAAGACAACGACGGCTATCAACCTGGCGGCGTCTCTCGCGGCCAACGATCTCAAAGTGCTGCTGGTGGACGGTGATCCTCAGGGAAACTCGACGACCGGACTTGGGATTGGGAAGGATGCCTCCCGGCCGACGCTCTATGACGTCCTGCTCGGTCATCAGGATCTCAGCTCCGCAATTGTTCGCACCGGCTTTGATGGATTGGACCTTCTGCCGGCGGAAAGGAACCTGGTGGGAGCCAACATTGAGCTTGTGGATGAGGCCGACCGTGAGAGCCGCCTCCGTGCGCGGCTGGAACCCGTGAGGGAGGCCTACCGGTTCATCTTGATCGATTGCCCTCCTGCCCTGGACCTTCTGACCGTCAATGCTCTTGTCTCTGCGGACTCGGTTCTCATTCCTATTCAATGCGAATTTTTCGCCTTGGAGGGGCTGTCCCAACTCCTTGACACAATCGACCGGATTCGAGTTTCTTTCGGCCACGAATTGAGGATTGAGGGTGTGCTGCTGACGATGTATGACGACCGTACGAGCCTCGCGCGCCAAGTGGCAGCGGATTTGCGCGAATTCCTAGGTTCCGATGTTTTCCAGACCGTGGTCCCGCGCAGTGTCAGGCTCGCCGAGGCGCCCAGCTTCGGCAAGCCGATTCTGACGTACGACCCTCGCTCTAAAGGAGCCGAGGCATATATCAGGCTTGCAAAGGAGATTTTGTCCGATGCAGAAAGCTTCTGAACACCCCAGAAAAGCACTCGGAAAAGGGCTATCTGCGCTGCTCGGCCCGAAGCCGCCAACGGTTCGTGCGGAGCGAGGGGATGGGACTGTCTCCGTCAGCAGTATTCTGCGCGTTCCCATCGGCGAAATCGATCCCAACCCGCTGCAAGCCAGAAGGGTCTTCCAGGACGAGAAGCTCCAGGAGTTGGCTCAGTCTATCTCGACCAATGGCGTGATTCAGCCTCTTGTGGTGCGCCGAAAGGAAGACCGCTACCAGTTGGTGGCGGGGGAACGCCGCTGGAGAGCCGCCAAGCTCGCCGGCCTGGACCGGGTGCCTGTTGTGGTCCAGCAACTGTCGGACGACCAACTGCTCGAAGTGACTCTGGTTGAGAATATCCAGCGTGAGGACTTGACGCCGCTGGAGATAGCACAGGCCTTTGAACGCCTCGTGAGGGATCTGGGATTGAGCCACGAGGAAATCGCCAGACGCACAGGCAAGGATCGCACGACGATTACCAACACCCTGCGGCTGCTGCGTCTGCCGCCTGATGTGCAGCAACTTGTTGCGGAGCGGCGGCTCTCGATGGGGCACGCTCGGGCGATACTCAGCCTTCCCGATGCCGGTCTCCAGAGGCAAGTCGCAGAGAAGGCCAGTTCGCAGGGCCTGTCCGTCCGTCAAGTGGAACGCCTTGTACAGCGCATGACCACGACTCGCGAGCCCAAGACGGCGGAGGAAGTGCTCGACGACCCTAACCTGAAGGCGGCGATCCAGGAATTGGAGCGCGTTCTCGGCACGCGGGTTCGTGTGGTGCCGAGAACAGATCAGCGGGGCCGCCTGGAGATTGAGTACTACTCCACTGAGGACCTGGCCCGTATCTACGATCTAATTGTTGGGGAGAATCGGGCCTTGGTTTCGTGAGGGCCAGCCAGGCTGACCGTTTATTGCGTAGCAAGGGTTCCGGTGAATAGCCGGAGAATGCGAGGGGACTGATGCCGAAGCTCAGTAACCGTTACCTGTGGTTCAAACTGGCGCTCGCCGTGGGCTCACTGCTCGGCCTCGTGCTGCTGGTGCAATCCGCCGTGACCTACCATCAGGTATCACGGCGTATGGTGCTCGACGAGCTGTCTAGGGAGGCGCAACGCCAAATCGAGTCAATCCCCAGGGAGGCGCTTAACGATCCGTCCAGACTACAGGGGGAGCTTGACGAACTCAGAGCGGCCGCGCCGGAGAAGATCGCTTGGGTGAAACTGCTGGACCCCTCTCCGCGCCCACCCGAAGTGACGGGGCCGCGCCCTCCTGATATCCGGGAAACCTCTAAGGGGAGAGTGCTTGTACGCATCCTGCCTCTGGGCACGCGCCGCGGGAGAGGCTTCCCGGCGTTTTACGGATTCCCCGAAGGAGTCCCGCCTTCGGCTTTCAACCGCCAGCCTGGACGAGTCTCCATGCCGCAACAAGCACGGAGTCCCGAACCACCTCCGTCCACCCCGACTGGACTTGGATTGAGGCCTCAACGGGTGGAGATCGCACTCTACTTGTCGAGTGCGAGAGCGGTGTTTGCTCCACTACTGACGAATCTGATCGTCAACTCCGCCGCGGCCCTCGGCCTGGTTGCGTCCATGGTCCTGATATGGGTTCGGTTCCCCAACTATGTGAGAGGAAAGCAGTTGGAACAGCAGACGGAGTTGGCGAGAGAGGTTCAAAGGGATTTGTTGCCACCTCCCACTGCCGCGCTCGCAGATCTGGACTTTGCCGCTGAGTGCGTTCCTGCGTGGCAAGTGGGTGGGGATTTCTACGACGTCTACGATAGAGGGGACAGCCGGGTGGCCCTCGTGCTGGGGGACGTGTCAGGAAAGGGTCTGGCAGCCTCCGTCGTCGTAGGTTTGCTGCTGGGTGCGATACGGACCAGCGACTGGCTGGATGGCGGACCGCAGCATGAGGGCGCCTCGCAGGCACTGAGTGAACTCCTGCGCACTCGCACGTCGGCGGAGCGGTTCGCCAGCCTGTTCTGGTCTTACTACAGCCCAGAAACCCGCACGTTGCACTATGTGAACGCGGGGCATTTGCCTCCCATGGTAGTTGCCGCCAACGGTTCCGGTGATGCCGAGATCCTCAGGCTTGAGGAGGGGGGGCCAGTTCTGGGAGTCGTACCCGCGGCAATCTACCGTCAGGGGACTGTGGTTGTCTCCGAAGGCGCAGTGCTGGTCCTCTACTCAGACGGTGTCGTGGAGGCGACCAACTCTCTTGACGAGCAGTTCGGAGAGGATCGTCTGCGGGCGGTGATCCACGCCAACGCCAACCGGTCGCCGGAGGAGATCCGCGATGAGATCCTGAGCCAGGTTCACGCATTCCTTGGGAAAGAGCGTGCCCAGGATGACCTTACGCTGGTGGTCGCGAGGCTCCAGAGCGCTCCTCGGCGGCTGCGGGCTCCGCTCGATGCGTAATACCGCCGCCCGACGGATGATCCCATCTGTCGAAGGGTGTAATTCCTTACACTATTTTCCTCCAGGAACGGCCCGGCCCGCCGCTGAACGCTCTTAGCCGGTCATCTTCTGCCCCATGGCAATGGCGTTCACGGTCAGAAGAAGAGCCCGCAGAAGCTGTTCCGACGGCTTAGCCCTCCAGGCCGCCAGGAGCCGCACCTGCTCGCGGTGAAGCGGCCGGAGAGCGCGCTCTCGCAGCTTGATGGCCAGCGCCAGCCGGGGCCGGCGCTCCTCGGGCGTGCCACCGAACAGTTCGTTGATCAGAACCTCGGCCAGGCGGTGCTCCTCTACGATCATTCGCAACACGCGTTCCCGCACAGCCCTATCCTGCACCAGCGAGGCATATTCCGCCATCAGGCTCGGGTCCGCCATCAGCAGGCTGGCTTCCACGTTGTGCAGCAAATAGGAGAGGAACTGCCAGGTGCCAATCCCGTTGCGGAACTCCTGCCAGGCCTCGGGCTTCTCGGAGCGCAGCCAGTCGAGCGCGGTGCCGACTCCATACCAGCCGGGTAGATGAAAGCGAGCCTGGCTCCAACTGAAGACCCAGGGGATGGCCCGCAGGTCCTCCACCTCGGGTTTATCCGACCGCCGCGCGGGGCGCGAGCCAATCCGGCTCTGTTCGATCACATCTATGGGCGTGGCTTGGTGGAAGAACTCGACGAAGCCTTCCGCTTCCACAAGCCGGCGGTAGGCCTGATAGCTTCTGTCGACCACCGCCGTCCAGGCTCCCTCCAGCGGGTGGGGCGGCGTCTCCCCGCCCTGGTGCAGCAACGAAGTACGTGCAACTCCCGCCAGCAGGCGTTCGAGCTGGTATGTGGCGGTCACGCGGTTGGCGTACTTCTGCGCGATGACCTCGCCTTGCTCGGTAACGCGCAGCCTGCCTGCAAGGGATCCGCCCGGAAGTGCGTCCAAGAAGACATGCACGGGTCCGGCTCCCCGGCCCACGGTTCCGCCTCGGCCATGAAAGAACGACAGCCGGATATTCCGTTCGCGCGCCAGCCGGGCGAGGCGGCGCTGGGCCCGATGCAGGCTCCACTGGCTGGCCAGGATGCCGCCGTCCTTGTTGCTGTCGCTGTAGCCAAGCATCACCACCTGTTCCCGGGCAGCCCTGCTGTCGCGGATTCGAAGGTGGTCCAGTGTCCGGCGTGTCATCGGGTGAGCCAGGAAGGCGCCGAGGATCTTCTCGCTTCGCTCCAGGTCCGCGATGGTTTCAAACAGCGGCGTCACCGCGATTTCCGACGCCAGACCGTCCGGCGTCTCCACCAGCATCCCGCCCTCACGGGCCAGGAGGTATACAGCGAGCAGATCGGCGACACCGCGGGTGAAGCTGACGATAAGCGGCCCCAGCCCTCCGGGCCCGAACCGCTGGAGTGTGTCGCGAAGGGTTCGGAACAGGCTCACGGCCGTCTGCGCTTCGCCGCTGAGCAGGGTGTGGGTGCCCGTGAAGGGCCTGGGGGTGCGAAGCTCGCGCTCCAGCAGATCCAGCTTCTGGTCTTCGCTCCAGGCGGAGTAATCCGTGCGCTCGCAGCCGGCGGCGCGCAGCAGGCCCTCGATGGCGCGGTCGTGAAAACCGCTGTTCTGACGGATGTCAAGAGTGGCCAGATGAAAGCCGAAGACCCGCACCTGAGCGATCAGCGGGCGGATATCCAGGTCCGCGAGATGCCGGGCCCCGACCTCACTCAGCGAGGCTTCCAGAACCATCAGATCTTCTATCAATTCCTCCGGCGAGCCGTAGGCGCCGCCGCCCGGGACGGGTTCCGCCGCTCTCTCCAGGCGCAGGAGCATGAGGTTGATGAACTGTCTCCACGGTTCCCTCTGGTTCCGCTGGATTGCCGGCGCGGCTGCTTCGCCAAGCATTCCGCGTGACTCCTCGATGCGCCGGCTTAGACCCTCCAGCGAGTATCCCGCGGGCGCCGCCAGGCTGAGGCGCACAGCGGCGCCGCGCAGCCGCTCGCGAAGCAGATCCATGGCTCCGTCGCGCAGCAGGCTGAGCGTGAGGGAAGTAACCTCCGGGGTCACGAAGGGGTGGCCGTCCCGGTCTCCGCCGACCCAACTGCCAAAACTCAGCCCGGGCAGAGGGGGCGGACTCGTGCCGAAGGCCGACCGCCAGGAGTGCTGGAACCGCAGATCGAGAGACTCCACCACGTCGGGGAACACGTGACGGAGGTAGTAGAGGGAATTACGCACCTCGCTGCGAACGTCGGGCCGCTCCTGGATGATCTCGCCGGTTCGCCACAACCGCTCAAAAGCCGCCTTCAGGCGGCGATGGAAGATGGCGCGTTCGACGCCGGTGAAGTCGCGGTTGTCACGCTCGACCAGCAGCAGGTAGATGGCCCGGTGGTGGTCCAGAACGCTGGCGCGCTTGGCTTCCGTCGGATGAGCAGTCAGCACAGGTTCGACACTCACACGCTGGAGAGCGCTGCGAACCGTCTGCTCCTTGTACCCTCGTTCACCGAGGTCCATGAGGTTGGAGAGCCAAAGGCCGGGTTCTCCCACGTGCGCCCGGGGGTCTTCGGACCGGCCGCGCACCTGGTTTGCGGTGTTCTCCTCGACGATGTTCAGGAGCTGAAAGACGATGGAGAGAACCTGGCAATGCTGCTCGGAAAGGGGGACAACCGGCGTACCCTCCTCGAAGCAGCTCCGCAGGAAGCCGGCCAGATCAGGGGCGCCCTCCTCCTCGAGCATCTCGGCCAAGAGCCGCCGGACGTACTCGAAGTCCTCGGTCCACTTGATGAAGCCTTCCCGCACCGCTTTGTCTGCCGTCATCGATGCGCCACTCTGCTCATTGTAGATACACCCGGGGGACCGTTGAGCGACGCCCCATCGCCGGCTGGGCCGGGCCAGGCGGTCACCATCCCATCCTTGCCATCCGGGCAAGGATCTCCGCGGAGTAGCTGTCCATGCGCGCGGGCCTTCGGGTGCGCGGGGCCGGTATGACGGCGGCCAGCCGTGCGGCCGCTTCCCGCCCCACCTTCCCGGCGGGAATGCCGTAGTGGTACCGCGCCGCGGCCTCGGCGCCATAAACGCCCGGCCCCCACTCGATCAGATTCAAGTACAGCTCCAGTATCCGCTGCTTGGAAAGAATCAGCTCCGCCAGCGGGGCCAGGGTGAACTCCAGCAGCTTGCGCACCCCCGAACGGTAGGTCCCGAAAAACAGGTTCTTAACGAGCTGCTGGGTAATGGTTGAGGCTCCGCGGCCGACGCGGCGTTTCTCCAGGTCCTGGTTCGCTACTTTCCGCAGTTCCAGCCAGTCGATGCCGTGGTGCTGATAAAACCGCCCGTCCTCGGCTGCCACTACCGCGTGCTGGAGGTCGAGCGGGATACGGTTCAGGGGCAGAAACACGGACCGTTTCGTGTACTGCTCTCCCGCCAGCCACGACTCAATGCGCCTCTGCGCCTGAACCGCCGTGGTGGGAGGATTGTACCACCGCAGGAGGATCAACGCGGCGGAGCAGACAACGTGCACCGCCGCCAAAAGCGCCAGGACCAGGAGGGCGATGCGCCGCAGCCAACGCATCACCGCGCGCCTCGACGTGTTTCCTTCAAACGACCATTCTAGGGCCTGGGCGGCAAGCCGCTATAATCAAGAGTGGACCTCCATGCATGAAGCTTCCATCGTGGAGAGCCTGCTGGACCTGGTCGTTCAGAACACGCCCGGCAGCGCGAGAGTGCGCCGCGTCGACGTCCGCGTCGGACTGCTGACCGGCGTCTCACCGGATTCCCTGCAACTCTATTTCGAATTCCTGCGGGAGGGAACGGTTTGCGACGGGGCCGAGATGGCGGTGACGCTCCAGCCCCTCCTGGCCCACTGCGAGAACTGCGGGACGGACCACACCCTGCGCGAGGTGGACTGGGTCTGCCCCGCCTGTGGACAGGGCGCGCTCACTTTCCGCAATGGGGACGAACTGCATCTGGAGAGTATCGAGGTGGACAATGGCGAAGGTATTCACGCTGGAGCAGCGGATTCTCAAGCGCAACAGTGAAGTGGCCGAAGAGAACCGCCGCGGCTTCGATGCGCAGGGCGTTTTCGTCGTGTCCCTGGCGAGCAGCCCCGGATCCGGCAAGACCAGCCTCCTCGAGAAGAGCCTGGCGCTGCTGCGTGAGGAATTGAGCGTGGGGGTGGTGGAGGGCGACGTTCAGACCGACCGGGACGCCCGCCGGATCGAGGCGCTGGGGGTGCCCGTCGTGCAGGTGGTCACCAACGGCACGTGCCATTTGGACGCGCAGATGGTGCAAGGAGCCCTGGCGCACCTGGAGACCGGCAGGATGGAATTGCTCTTCATCGAGAACGTCGGCAACCTGGTGTGCCCGGCTGCATACGACCTCGGAGAGCACCTCAGGATTGTCCTGTCGAGCACCACCGAAGGCGAAGACAAGCCACTGAAGTACCCTGCCATGTTCCGCAGATCCCAGGCCATGGTCTTGAACAAGATCGACCTGCTGCCTTACGTCCCCTTTGACCTGGCCGAGGCAAGGACAATGGCGCTGCGCGTCAATCCCTCGCTGGAGATCTTCGAAACCTCTTGCACCACCGGAGCAGGTATTCCGGAATTCTGCCAGTGGATCGTCCAGAAACTCAGCGAGACTTCCGCCGCCTGACGTTCCGCGGTTTCTCCGAGTGGAACGCGCGCGGGGCGTGGCCTCCGGCGATCAGCCTGGCGGGCGCACTCTGTCAGCCGGCGGCGTCAACCTGGCCTGTAATCCGAACCTCATCCTCTCCCGAAGAGAAACGGCCGATCGAGCCGCTGTGAGCGGCTGTCTTTTTTTCGGCTCAACCACCGGAGCCGTAATCCGGCGGGCCAGGCCGCCGCGGTTTCAACCGCCCGGACCCTCTTGCGGAGGTGGCACGCTCCGCTCGGAGCGTGAGGCTTCCGAGCGCTTGCGGGTCTCGATGTTCAGGCGCTTGATCTTCTGGTTCAGCGTGGAGAGAGGCACGTTCAGGCCCGCGGCTGCCTCCGTCTGGCTCCCCCCGGCGGCCTCCAGCCGTTCCAGGATCACCCGCCGCTCAAAATCGGCGACGATCTCGTAGAGCGAGGCGTCAGGCGGCAGGCCGCCGCTCTCGTCCCGGCGGATGCGCAGGCCGGCCGCCTGGAGCAGGTGGTCGGGGAGCACGGTCACCGGCACCACCGGCGAAACCGCCAGGACCACCGCCCGCTCCACGACGTTCTCCAACTCGCGCACATTGCCCGGCCAGTTGTGTTCCATGAAGATCTGCATGGCGTCAGGCTCGAACCGCAGCACGGAGCGTCCGGCCGCATCCAGGAACTTCGCATTCTCGCGGCAGTACTTGTCGAAGAAGTACCCTACCAGCGGCGGGATGTCCTCCTTGCGCTCACGCAGCGGCGGCAGGGTAATGTTGATCACGTTGAGCCGGTAGTACAGATCCTCCCTGAACTTGCCCTCGTCGACCAGCTTCTTGAGGTCGGCGTTGGTCGCGGCGATGATACGCACGTCCACGCGGACCGTCTCCGAGGAGCCGAGGGGCATGAACTCCTTCTCTTCGATGGCGCGCAACAGCTTGACCTGGGTCTCCGGCCCTATGGTCCCGATCTCGTCGAAGAAGATCGTCCCGCGGTCGGCCGTCTCGAAGTAGCCCTTGCGCGCGGCGACGGCTCCCGTGTACGCGCCCCGGGCGTGGCCGAACAGGGCCGACTCCAGCAGGTCCGGCGGGAGCGATCCGCTGTTGACCGGAACGAACAACTGCTCGGCCCGCGGCGAATTGGCGTGGATCGCCTTGGCGATGAGTTCCTTGCCGGTTCCCGTCTCGCCGGTGATCAGGATGGTGGACCGGCTGCGCGCTACCTGGGACACCAGGTCCAGGACTCGGATCATCCGGTCTCCCTGCCCGATGATCTCGAAGAAGCTGTAGCGCTGCTTCAACGCCCGCTTGAGCTGGACGTTCTCGCTCTCCAGCCGCCGCTTGGAGATGGTCCGCTCGATTTCGATCAGCAAGCGCTCGTTCTTCCAGGGCTTCTCGAAGAAGTCGTTGGCGCCGGCTTTCAGCGCCTCCACCGCCACCGGGACCGAGCCGTACGCGGTGATAACCAGAACCGGGGTCTCGCGGTCGCGCAGCCGGATTTCCCTCAGGACCTCCATGCCGGAGCGGTCGGGCATGGCCAGGTCCAGCAACAGCAGGTCATAGCTGCCGGCTTCGTATTTCCTCAGGCCCTCGGCGGCGTTGCCGGCGCTCTCGACGGTGTAGCCTTCCTCCTCCAGGAGGTAGCCGAGGCTCTCCCGAATCTCGGCTTCGTCGTCGATAATGAGGATCCGCCCGACCGCAGTCTCGGGACTCGCAGGAACTGCCTGCTCAGGCATTCACGGCTTTCCTCAGCACGGGAAACTCAAGCCTGAACCGGGCGCCTTCCGGCGGCCGGCTCTCGACTTCGATCACGCCACCATGATCGCGCACAATGCCGTAGGTTATCGAGAGGCCCAGGCCGGTGCCCTTGCGGGAAGCCTTGGTGGTGAAAAACGGATCATAGATTCTCGGCACGTGCTCGGCGGGAATTCCCAGGCCGGTGTCGGCGACCTCCACCTGCACCCCGGAGTCGCCCTCCCATGCCCTGACACGCAGCGTGCCGCCCTGTTCCATGGCGTCACGTGCGTTGAGAAAGAGGTTCAAAAACACCTGCTGAAGCTGATTGGCGTTGCCGCGGATGGGAGGCAGCGCGCCGGCCAGTTCCGCCTGCACCTGGATGCCCGCCTTGGCCATCTGGTGCTCGACCAGGGTGAGGGTTTCGCGGATCACCCGCGCCAGGTCCACGTCCTCGAACTGGCGCGGTCCGGTGCGCGAGAAATTCAGCAGCGAGTTGACAATCTCGCTGGCGCGGAAGGTCTGCCTGGCGATCTTGTCGAGCAGGGCCGATTTGCGCTCGTCGCCCTCCACCTGCTTGGCCAGCATCTGGGCGTAGGTGGAGATCACGGCCAGCGGAGTATTGACTTCATGCGCCACGCCGGCCGCCAGGATGCCCACGGAGGTGAGCTTGTCGGCCTGCACGACGCGCCGCTCCAGTTCATCCCGCTCCGTCACGTCGTCGAAAATGATCAGCCTGCCAATTCTCTTCTCGTCGCGCGAAACCAGCGGAGCGACGGCGATGTTCAGGAGCCTCTCGGCGGAATCGGTCTCCGCCAGGCGCTTCAAAAGCGGAAGCTCGACGACGCCCCTGCCGTTGGCGGGCTCGCCGTTGCCGTTCTGAGGCTCGCTGGGCCGCAGAGCGTACTTGTAGATGTGATGGATGCCGCTCTCATCCTTTGCCCCCTCGAACCTGAGCGCCAGGCTTTCGGGGAACAACTCTTCCAGGGTTCTGCCGATGGCCCGCTCTCTGGGCAGCCCGGTCAGCCGTTCCATCTGGCCGTTCCAGCTTTCGACCCGGCCGGCGAGGTCGGCCGCCAGAATCCCGACGTTGATGGACTCAATGATGTTCTCCTTGAACTCCCGGAGACGCTCGTTCTCCTCCACCTTGTACTGCAACGACCGGTAGAGCCGTATGTTCTCGATGGCGATCGCCAAATAGCCGGCCAGGGTCACCACCAACTCGAGGTCGTCACTGGGGAGGAAGTCGCCCTTGTCGGTGCGGCTGACCCCGATGTACGCGATGGTCCTGCCCCGGGCGGCGCACGGCACATAGTAGGTCAGGTCCAGCTCCGCCAGGGTCTTCCGCACGGACGCGGGCCAGCGGCGGGATGGAACGTCCAGGGGGTGCCGCGGCTGCTCAAAGAACAGATACGGGGCTCCCGCTTCCGGACCCAGAAAACTCAAGTCCAGCGATGCGCCCGTCGGGGCCGGCCCGCGGCGGCGCGCCGGCTGGCCGTAAACAGCCTCCAGCCGGAAGCCGGGCTTCTCCTCGTCCTCCAGGAAGAAGGCCACCGTGGGAACCGACAGCGTGCGCCTCAGTCTCTCGGCCACGGATGACAGAACGGCGTTCAGATCCGTCTCCGAACTCAGCTCCCGCGCGAATTCGATCAGAGTACGCCGGTAGTCGTAACGGTCTTTGTAGAAGTAGTACCTGTCGAGTTGCACCTGAATCCAGCCCCGGATCGGCTGGAAGCTGAAGGCGGCGATCAATATCAGCAGAGCGGCCGCGCCGGGACTCAGGTCTTCGAACCGGCCCAGGGAGAAAAGCAGACCATAGAACAGGCCCAGCACCGACAGCGTCGCCAGCGTGTAGACGTAGCCCTGCTGGAAAATCACGTCCACGTCCATCAGGCGGTAACGGAGCACGGCGTATGCCCAGGTGAGCGGCACAATCCCCAGGGAGAGCACGGCCATCTTCATGAAGAAGCCGGGCACCACTCCCAGGACGTAAGGCGCCACATAGACCAGGACAAACGGAAGCACCCCGAAAACCGTGCCGTTCCTGAGCCACTTCAACTGCTGCCGTACCACGGGGTCCTCCGCCCTCCTCTGCCGCCAGGCGAGGACGCCTCCCCCGGCAAGGTAAAACGCGGCCAGGGTGAGAAGCCAGACGCGATCCAGCAGCCAGCGGAGTTCCACCGGAGGCAGCGCCACCTGCAATGTCCCGGAAGCCACTCCCAGGAACGCGGCCAGAAGCAACGCCGCCGGGGCGTAGATCAGGAACGCCCGGAGCCTGCCCAAAGCCGCCCGCCGCGCGCCCGGAAACGCGATGCAGAAGTGCAGGAACAGAGCCGGGGCCAGCAGTCCGGCGCTGACGTTGCCCCAGTACATCACCTTGTCGAAGTTGTTCAGCTTGCCGGTGTAGTGGAAGGTGCAGAGCACGAAGGACGCCAGGCACACCGTGTAGAAGTGCGTGGCCATCGCCGCCGTGCCCCTCCGGAAAAACACGAAGAGGCCAATCGCCAGGTAGGCCACGCCCACCAGGTACAGATAGAAACGCGCCGGGTCGGCCGGCGCCTCTCCCACCACGACGGCTAACTGGAAGGGCACCCCGTTGCGTTCCAGCGAGTACCTGGCCGGCTTCCAGGATCCGATCCCAACCAGGATCCGGGTCACGTCAGTGGCGTGAACCACCGTGTTTCCGTCAACTTGCAGAACGCGGTCGCCGGGCTTGATCCCCATCCTGCCGGCCGGACCCCCGGCGACGACGTGGAGCGCCACTACGCGGCCGCCACGCTCCATCCAAGTGACCCCGTCATCGGGAAGCCGGAAGCGCCGCTGCTGCTGGAAGTTGATACCGGCACAGACCACGGCTGCCGCGGTAAGGATAATCAACAGCGCGGCGGCGAGTTGGTGGCCGGTGGCTGAAGCGGCGGTCCACGCGCCGCCCGCCACCGCAGCGAATTTGCCTCTCAGTGCCTTCACCGCTTTGCAGTCACACCCCTACGTCCCGCACCATAGCACTTCCGGTGCCATCGGGCAAGGATCCGCTAAACCACAGCATAATCAGCTTCTTCAGGAACGGCAAATCCTGTTTTTGGGAGTTGCAGGGGCCGGCCGGCCCCTGCAACTACTGAGAGGCGTAAATATAGCACTGCCCGCCGGCAGACGGGTCCTTGACGATTGCGGGAAGCGAGCCTAGAATTGAGGTAGATCGGGAGGCAGGAGCACATGACGGCAGGGAGAACTGCGCTGATTTGCTCGATGTTCGTGCTGGCCTCTGTGGCGTGGCATGTGCGGGCGGCCGATAGACCCAAACCCGCCCCGGCCAAGCGCGAGACCGTGGCCAAGCCTCTCAGCGAGAGGGCCAAGCGCCAGCAGGAAGACCGCTTGCGCAAGGAGTTGGAAGCCCCCTACCGCCGCTGGCTGGACGAGGACGTCGGCTACATCATCACCAACGAGGAACGGACCGCCTTCAAGCGCATGTCCACGGCGGAGGAGCAGGAGAGCTTCATCGAGCAGTTCTGGCTCAGGCGCGACCCGACTCCCGACACCGCCGAGAACGAGTTCAAGGAAGAACACTACCGGCGCATCGCTTACGCCAACGAACGTTTCGCATCGGGCATCCCGGGGTGGAAGACGGACCGCGGGCGGATTTACATCACCTACGGTCCGGCCGATGAGATCGAATCACATCCTTCCGGCGGCACCTATAACCGGCCCTTCGAAGAGGGCGGCGGGACCACCTCCACCTATCCGTTCGAGATCTGGAGATACCGCTGGATCGAGGGCGTGGGCACGGACGTACTGATCGAGTTCGTGGACCCGACCATGACCGGCGAGTACCGCATGACCATGGACCCCTCCGAGAAGGACGCCCTGCTGCACGTGCCCAACGCCGGGCTCACCCTTATGGAGGAGATGGGTTTGGCGGATAAGGCGGACCGCTTCAGCCGCACCGATGGGACCCGCCTGGGAGTCCCGCAGGACCAACTGGTCACGCGCTTGCAGCCTTTCGAGAGGTTGCAGCAGTACGCCAACCTTCAGAAGCCCCCGGCCATCAAGTTCAGGGACCTGGAAGCCGCGGTCAACTCGAAGATCACTTACAACATTCTGCCCATGCAGGCGCGTGTCGACTACGTGCGCATGACCAACTCCTCGGTCCTCACCAACATCACTTTGCTGTTTGAGCGCAAGGACCTTCAGTTCCAGGCCAAGGAGGGAGTACACAAGGCCACCGTCAACATTTACGGGCGGATCACAAATATGTCACGCCGGGTAATCAACGTCTTTGAGGACCCGGTGACGGTTGACGTGCCGGCGGAACTGCTTCAGGAGGCGGTGAAAGGCTCTTCCGTGTACGGCAAGTCCATTCCCCTGGCGCCCGGAATGTACCGCCTCAACATCGTCGCCAAGGATGTGGTCGGCGGGAACATGAACAACTACGAGGTCGCGCTGAACGTTCCCCGCTACGACGATGAGACGCTGGCGTCGAGCACCATGGTGCTGGCCGACGTGCTGGAACCGGTGCCCACCCGGAACATCGGCACGGGGCAGTTCGTGATCGGCACCATGAAGGTGCGCCCCCGAGTGGGAGAGAGTTTCAAGGCCAGCGAGAAGATGGGCGTGTACGTCCAGTTTTACAACTTCTCGCCCGACGAGAAGACACAGAAGCCCAACGGCTCAATCCAGTACGAGGTGATCAAGGACGGGAACAACGAGAAGGTCATCGACTTTACGGAGGATCTGAGCGCCATCGAGGGAGCCTCCGCCACCCAGGTCACGGTGGAGAAGTTGCTCCCGCTGCAAACTCTGGGGCCAGGCCGCTATACGCTCAGGCTGACGGCGCTGGACAAGAACCGCGACGAGAAGGTCGCGACTTCTTCCAACTTTACGGTATTCTAAGGCTAGAACCGCGACTCTCTGGAGGCCGGGGAGGCATCGTTTTAGGATGATCGCCCGAAAGTTCGGCAGAGCGGGAAGAGGCATCGCCCTCCTTCTGCTCGCCGGCGTCATCGCCCGGCCGGCCCCGCCGGAAAAGAAACTCTCCGGCAGCATTGCGGTTTACGTCACCAACACGGCAGGCATGCCGCAGATGGGCGCCACCGTCCTGCTGTTCGACGGGGTCGACCGCATTATCCGCCGCGCCCTGACCGACGAAGCCGGCAGTTTCCTGTTCGATTCGCTGCCCGCGGGGGCGTATTCCATCCGGGTGAGCCTGGCGAGTTTCCTGCCGGCGCTCAAGAGGAACATCGCCGTGCAGCCCGGCATGCGGAGCCTTCTCAGCGTCAACCTGGCCGGAGTGCTCAGTTCCATCGAACTGGTCTACTCCGCCAAGGGCAGCCGGGCGGTGATGAGCGACGACTGGAAGTGGGTCCTGCGGAGTTCGGAAGCGACGCGTCCGGTGCTGCGCTTCGGCCCGAGCGTAACGGTGAGCCATCCGGATGACGGAGGCAGTCCGTTCTCCGAGACGCGCGCCATGGTGAAGGTGTCGGCCGGAGACCAGGGCGCCGTTTCGCAGTTCGGCAACGAACCGGACCTGGGGACCGCGTTCGCTCTGGCTACATCCGTGTTCGGCGACAACCAGGTGCATGTCAGCGGTAACTTCGGCTATTCGGCGGCCACCGGTCTGCCCACGGCGGGATTCCGGACCAGTTACAGCCGGGGCGGCGAGGGCAGCGGATCAGCCCAGGTGAACCTGACCCTGCGCCAGTGGTATCTGCCGGCGCGGGTGGGCGCGGGTCTGTTGTCGGGACAGCGGGGAGCGGCGCCGGCGTTGCGAACGATGTCGGTGGGTTTCTTCGACCGGAAGGAACTGGCGCAGGGCCTCCACCTGGATTACGGCTTCTCTCTTGAGTCGGTCAGCTTTCTGAGTACATTGAACTATTTCAGCCCCTATGGCCGCCTGACCTACGACCTGGGCCCGCAGGGCGTCCTTGAGTTCGCTTTCAATTCGGGGCTCCCTCCGACGCAGTTCCTCGCCCAGAGGGGCGAAGCCTCGAGCGACCTGCAGCAGGACCTTGCCGCCTTGAGCCTGTTCCCGCGCGTATCCCTGCGCCGGGGCCAGGTGAGAGTGCAGCGCGCCGACAACCTGGAAATCGCCTACCGCAAGACAATCGGCTCGCGGACCTACGGGCTGGCGGGCTATCTCGGGTCCGTGAAGAACGCCGCTCTGACGATGGTGGCGTCCGCCGGGGCCGTGCCTCCGGGCGACCTGCTCCCGGACCTGCTCTCCAACAGCGCGGTTTTCAACGTGGGCGATTATTCCAGCGCGGGATACATGGCGTCGGTCACGCAGGCCCTTGGCAGCCGCATGAACCTGAGCCTGACAGGCGGGAGCGGCGGAGCGCTGATTCCGGTTCAAGGGGTTCTGCACGGCGGCAGCGGGGACGAACTTCGGAAGACGATTCAACACGGGCAGCGCCGGTGGCTGGCCGTGGTCTTCTCGGCGGCAGCCCCGCGGACGGGCAGTCAGTTAACGGCCAGTTACCGCTGGGCGGACGGACGGGCGTTGACGGCCCCGCACGCCTACCTCACCAGGACGGCGATTTTCTCCGACATCGGCCTGAACCTGCATTTCCGCCAGCCGGTCCCGTGGGGAGGCGGCATGCGCGGCCGGCTGGAGATAACCGGCGACGCACGGAACGTGTTGGGGCAGGGATACCTGCCGCTGTCCGTGGGTCAGGGACGCCGCGCGTTGTTGGTGCACACTCCGCGCAATCTGCGTGGAGGATTCAACTTCATCTTCTAATCACGCCCGCGGCGGAATTTTTTTCCGTGTGTTATCAGGCGAATAGGTGAAACTCGACGCCTGGGGCAAACTCCGGCGGCTGTATGTTGGGTGCGAAGAAGGAGTCCGGTCCAGTCCCCAGACCCACCTACTAACGACCTGATAGCCTCCCTGAAAGCCCCCCCGCTCCTGAGTGGAGCGTACCGCCAGCAGCCGGATTCCTTGGAACTGCGCCCTGCGGCCTGTAGCTTGTGAAGGAAGACCACGAGCCACGGGCCGCGGGCCGCTGATTACTTCCGCGCGCCGCGCTGAGGGTTCTTCAGCCTCGACTGTCGGGCCTTGCGCTCCTTGCGCTTGGGCTTGCTGATGCGAAAAGTGCCGCTGCCGTGGTACTCAGCCGTGTAAAGCTTGTCCTCTGCCAAATCTGGTTCTCCTTGCTGGATTTCCCCGGAATCGACCATTCTACCGCAGACACCCGCACCGGTACTCCGGTTGCGTCTGCTCAGGGAGTTCACCCATGCGGCTGTCCGGCTGCAATAATTGGTCGTGGCCTTGTACAACACAACCAAACAGAAACTGACAGCCGGACGCCAGGTTGTGGGCGGAACGATCCACTCGGCGGACCCGGAGACCTTCAGGGCAATGGCGGGCGCGGGCTTCGATTTCCTATGGATCGAGATGCAGCACAGCCCGCTGGCCTACGATGAAGTGGCGCGCGCCATCCTGACCGCCCGGGGCAGCCCGGCGATCCCCTTCATCCGCGTGCCCGACGCGACGGAAGGCGATATCCAGAAGGCAACCGACATCGGCGCGCTCGGCATCATCGTCCCCATGGTGGAGACCGCGGAGAAGATGCGCGCCGCGGTGCGGTTCGCCAGGTTCCCACCCGCCGGACGGCGCAGTTCTGGGAACAACCAGGCCCGGCTGCTGTGGAGAGACGACTACCGCCGGACGTGCAACGAGAACCTCGTCGTGGTGGCCATGATCGAGACGCCCGAGGGCGTCGCGGCGGCGGACGAAATCTCATCCGTGGAAGGCGTCGATGTGGTGTTTGCCGCGAGCGGCGACCTCAAGAGCTTCACCGGCCTGGCGGAAGGTCACCCGGATTACGAGGCGCTGGTGGCGCGCATCCGGGACGCCGCGCTTGGGGCCGGCAAGCGGCTCGGCGGGCCGCTCGCCTGGCGCAACCGGCCCGGCTTCACGTTCTTTCAGGGCCCGGCGGAGGCCACGCTCATCCAATCCGCCGCGGAGGCGCTGAGCCTGCCCGGCCGCTGACACCGCGCCCTACGGCAGTTCCTTCAGCTTGAGGTTGCGGAACTGGATGAGGTAGCCTTCGGCCTCCAAACCGATGTAGCCCCTCATGACCTCAAGGTTGTCCACGACGGCGGTCACGTCGCCGTTGACCCACAGGGTCATCTTGGGTCCGTCAGCACGGATCTCGAAGATGTTCCACTCGCCGGCGGGCTTGACGCGGTTCTCTTTGAGCTGGGCGCGCGTGTTGATGCGCTGGATCTCTCCTTTGACCGGAGTGGCGCCCATGAGGAATCCGCCGCTGGCGTCGCCCGTCTGTCCCTGGTGCCAGATCTTGCCGTCGATGCTGTTGCGCGCCATCACCCCGCTGTTGTAGCCCTTCCCGTTGGGGATGGGAACGAAGCGCCACTCGGCGTGGAAGATGAAGTTGGCCAATTCCCGGTTCAGGTAGAAAAACTCATGGCCCTTGTCTCCCTCACAGACCAGAAGTCCGGACGGGTCGACCTTCCACTGCGATTGAGGGTTCAAAGGATCAGTGGTCATAAAAGGCGCCCGGGCCCATCCCTGCAAGCTCGGCGGCGGCATTATGTCCTGCCAGCCGCGCGGGTCGGATTCGAGCGCGCTCGGGGTTTGAGCCCACGAGATCGCGATTCCCAATAACAGAACGCTAACCAAACGCTTCATTGACTTTCTCCCAATCCTCAGACTCGCCGAACTTGAAACCCTTGACGGCCGGATCGATCCCCCGCAAAAGCCCGAGGAGCACAGTGCCGGGCCCCACCTCGATGAACCGG
Source organism: Bryobacterales bacterium (assembly GCA_020851555.1). GTDB lineage: Bacteria > Acidobacteriota > Terriglobia > Bryobacterales > Bryobacteraceae > DTKY01. The sequence goes on from JADZCM010000002.1 coordinate 88,484, forward strand.
TCCACCCCCCGGGAGATCAGATAGCGGACAGTGCCGGTCCAAAGGACGGGATTCGGAACCTGCTGGTAGAGTCCCTCCCGCGCCTCGGCGCCGGTCAGGACTTCGCGAGCCTGCCAGTTATTGACCAAAGGAACACGCAGGTCGCAGAAGCCGGCCGCGTCCAGATCGGCGCGGAGGCGTTCCTGAGCGGGCTTCATCAGCGAGCAATGGAAGGGGGCGCTCACCGGGAGCAGGACGGCGCGCCGGGCGCCGGCCGCCTTGGCCAGTTCCACGGCCCGCGCCACCGCCGTGGCATGGCCCGCGATGACAACCTGGTCCGGTGAGTTGAAGTTCGCGGCCGAAACGACGTCACCCTGAGCCGCCTGTTCCAGGATCGCGTCCAACGCGCCTTCCGGGAGCTTCAGCAGAGCGGCCATCGCACCGACGCCCACCGGAACCGCGTCTTGCATGTAAGCCCCGCGCTTCCGCACCAGCCGTAAGGCTTCCGAGAGATCCAGGCAGCCTGCCGCCACCAAGGCGGAATACTCACCCAGGCTGTGCCCCGCCACGTAATCGGGCTGGATGCCTTTTTCCATCAAGACCTGCGCGGCTGCGGCCGATACTGCCAGCAGAGCGGGCTGAGTGTTGTGGGTCAGCTTAAGATCCTGCTCCGGTCCCTCGAAACAGAGTTTGGATAGCGGGAAGCCTATGGCCTGGTCAACCTGTTCGAAGACCCGGCGTACGGCCGGGAATCTGGAGTTGAGGCTCCTTCCCATGCCTGCGTACTGGGAGCCCTGGCCGGGGAAAAGGAAAGCCGTCTTGGACATGTCAAAGGTACAGGTTATCAAGGTTCGGGCAGGTTTTCTGAAGTCGTTTTGCCCCCGGCGCGCGTCATATCGAGTGAAAGCTGGGTTGAAAGAGGAGGCTTGAGATGAAATCCCCGGCGGGAAACAAGAAAGACACCCGCGGATCGGTCTACTGCCTGATCTGCACGCACACGGTTGAGGCCGACATCGTGCCGACGGGCCGTAAGCTGATGGTGCGCAGCGGTCAACGCTGCCCGCGCTGCGCTTCGGCGCTGGACGCCGCCTATGTGCTGGGCAACAGCCCCGGCCGTCGCGGATAGCTCAACCCCAAGTCGCCGCTGCATCTTTTTTATTTCCAAACACATACAAGATACTCTTGTCACTCCTTGCGGGAGTGTGCTAATAATATTCTATGTGGGACGGCGCTCGGCCGGTCCCGCTTCACACACAAAAACAAGCTTAGAAACGGAGGTTCTGGTCGATGAAAATTCGTCCGCTTCATGACCGTGTGGTGGTCAAGCGAATCGAAGAGGAAGAGACCGTGCAGGGCGGCATTATCATCCCGGACACTGCAAAAGAGAAGCCCCAGGAGGGCGAAGTCATTGCGGTCGGCCAAGGCAAGCGCCTGGAGGACGGCAAGCTCATTCCGCTGGACGTCAAGGCAGGGGATCGCATCCTGTTCGGCAAGTACTCGGGAAGCGAGATCAAGCTGGAAGGCGAAGAGTTCCTGATCATCCGGGAGGACGAGATTCTGGGCGTGATCGAGGAAGCCGCGAAGAAGAGGAAGGCGTAACAGCCAGGAGGATCGTACATGGCAGGAAAGATGATTGTTTACAGCGAGAGTTCCCGGCAGGCGATTCTGCGGGGCGTCAACCAGTTGGCGGAAGCGGTGAAGGTAACGCTCGGGCCCAAGGGGCGCAACGTCGTACTGGAGAAGAAGTTCGGCGGGCCGACGATCACCAAGGACGGCGTCACCGTGGCCAAGGAGATCGAGCTGAAGGATCCGTTGGAGAACATGGGCGCGCAGATGGTGCGCGAGGTCGCTTCGAAGACCAGCGATGTGGCCGGCGACGGCACCACCACAGCTACCCTTCTGGCGCAGTCCATCATCCGCGAGGGCGTGAAGAGCGTAGCCGCGGGCGCCAACCCGATGGCGCTCAAGCGCGGCATCGAGAAGGCCGTCGAAGCGGTGGTTGAGGATATCAAGGCGTACAGCAAGCCGATTTCCGGCGATGCGATCGCTCAGGTCGGCACCATCTCGGCCAATGGCGACACCACCATCGGCGAGCGGATCGCCGAAGCCATGAAGAAGGTCGGCAAGGACGGCGTCATCACGGTGGAAGAGTCCAAGACCATGGACACCACCACGGACATGGTGGAGGGCATGCAGTTCGACCGCGGTGACCTCTCCCCCTACTTCGTGACGGACGCCGAGCGGATGGAGTGCGTTCTGGAGGAACCCTACATCCTGATCCACGAGAAGAAGATCAGCAACATGCAGGACCTGCTGCCCCTGCTCGAGCAGATCGCCCGCAGCGGCCGGCCGCTGCTGGTCATCGCCGAGGAAGTGGAAGGC
>JADZCM010000003.1 GCA_020851555.1 Bryobacterales bacterium
CGGCGGCGGCAAGCGTCCAGAAACCGACTACTCATTGGAGCCACGCGCATGGGTGTCCCGTTCTCTTTCCGCTGGGTTTGTCTTCACACAAATAGGCACGAAAGCCGGAAGGCAGGCGGCGGGCCGCCCAGGCGCGGCCCAGGATGTATACCGGCTTGGTCCAAGCTTCGCTGTCGAGCGTCCGGGGGGCGATCACCGATGCCGACAACATGCCCTGCGCCGGGTAGCCCGTGCGCGGGTCCATGATGTGGCGGTAGATCTTCCCTCCGGCGCGGAAGAACTTCTCGTAGTTGCCCGAGGTTGAAAGGCTCTGGTCGCACAGCCGTACTTCCTCCACGATCTTTGACGCATCCTTAGGATGCCGGATCTGCACCTTCCAGCCCTTCTCTCCGGGGGGCGACCCCAAAGCGTAGATACTGCTGCCGCCGGCCGTGATCAATCCCGCGCCAATCCCGGCCTCGCGGAGCGAGGCCGCCATCCGGTCCACGGCATACCCTTTTCCGATCCCGCCCGGGTCCAGCTCCATTCCAGGGCGCGCAAACCGCACGGTACTCCCCGCCGGGTCGAGGATCACCTTCCGGTAGCCGACACGCGCCAGGATCCCCCGGATCTCCGCCCGGTGCGGCAGCCGGCCCGAGCCTTTGTAGAATCCCCAGATCTTGATCAGTGGGCCTACCGTGATGTCGAAAGCTCCGTCGCTCTGGCGGCTATACTCCGCGCATCGTTCCAACAGCCGGAACAACTCCTCGCTCACCGCGACCGGCCCGGCGGCGGCATCCCGGTTCACCCGGCTCCACTCGCTCTCTTTGCGGTAGTTGGAGAGCATCCGGTCCAGGCGGCGGACTTCTTCGAAAGCCTGTTCCGCCGCCGCCAGAAGAGTTTCCCGCTTGTCCCCATAGAGAACAAGGGAATAGGTGGAACCCATGGCGTCCAGGCTCTGTTCCAGCCGCAACGCCTCGCCGCCCCGGACAGGTTGGGGCAGGGTCAGCGCCGCAAACAACAAAATTAGCACAACCAATCGTGCAACACCTATTTTTTCTTGATTCTAGCGAGGATTGGCGTGTTTGTCACCGGGTGAGGCGCGGGAGAAATATCAAGAGCCCTGAGGTGGATCGTCTGGCGCGGGCGATCCGGGAACGTGCAGGCGAGTCTCTTACTAAAGTAGTTGTTATCGCCCTCCGCGAGCGATGGCAGCGGCTCCAGGCCCGGAAGTCCCCGCAGGCCCTGCGCGAGGAGGTCCAGGAGATCAGCGCCCGGTGCGCCGCTCTGCCGGATTACGATATTCGTAGTGCGGAGGAGATTGCCGGCTACTCCCGCGGACGGCCCTTCCTGACCCGTTTCAGCAGGTGTGGCAATTTGGCCGCCGGGGTGGCGGAGAGATCGGCCTCGAAGTGGAGGTCGGGCGTGCGGAACAGGTCGAGCCGTTCAGCAAGCTGCCGCCGCAGAAACGGGCGGGCGTGGTCGAGCGCGGCCAGCGACTGCTCATCCTCGACCAGCACCCGCGCCACGGCGCGGCGGCCGTCCGGCGACAGGTGGACATCGACAAGCTGGACCGAGCCGATGCGTGGGTCGTCGAGCTCGTAGGCGATGATCTCGGAAAGCTCGTCGCGGATGGCCTCCGTCACCCGCTGGAGGCGGCGTTCTTCCATGTGGGGTACCGCTCCCATTCTATCGCCGGCTGGCGCGGCCCTGGAGTCATGAAAAACGGGCGGCGGGCCGGTTCCTCGATTCATCGGTTTCTCAGAGTCTTTTGCCACTTTGCCAGAGATTCCGCCCTCGCCGCCGGTTCATAATCGCCTCAAGTTCGATCCTCACTCTGGGAGTCTGCCATGCAGCGCACGCTCGCGATCGGCATGCTGTTCGCGGTTTCCGCCTGGGCCCAGCTCGACCGCGGACAAATCGTGGGAGCCGTTACCGACCCGTCCGGCGCGGTCGTACCCGGCGTCAAGATCACCATTCGTAACGCCGCCACCGGCGCCGTCTACGAAACCGAAACCAACGAGAATGGGCAGTACGCGCGCCCCAACCTGCCCACCGGCCCGTATGTGGTGGTGGCTGAGAAGACGGGGCTGAAGCGCCTGGAGCGCTCCGGCGTGCAGCTTCACCCTACCGAGGTGCTGCGCGTGGACCTGCTGCTCGAGGTCGGCTCCGCCTCCGAGTCGGTCCAGGTCACTGCCTCCGTGCCGCGTCTGCAAAGCGACAATCCGGAGACCGGCACGACGCTCGACAACAAACAAATGGTCGATCTCCCGTTTTCGTTCTCCGGCGGGCGCCTGATGGAGAACCTGGCCCACAAGGTCGCCGCGGGCGTCAACGGGAATCGCTGGCAGAACAACTCGAACGGCCTGCCATTCTTCTCGAAGGACGTGCTGCTCGACGGCGCCTCCGTCTCCTCGTGGGCTCCCGGCATCTTCGTCCTCACCGCCGTTTCCATGGAGGCCGTGGGCGAGTTCAAGATGCAGACGAGCGGCATGTCGGCCGAATACGGCCGCTCGGCCGGCGGCATCTACAACTACGTCATGAAGTCGGGCGCCAACGAGATTCACGGCACCGCCTACGGCTCGCTGCGCAATGAGGCGCTCAACGCGAACCTGTTCGCCAACAACGCCCGCGGCGTCAAGCGCCCGCTCGACCGGAAACAGAACTACGCGTTTTCGTTCGGCGGCCCCGTGGTCATCCCCAAGCTCTACAACGGGAAGAACCGCACGTTTTTCTATGCCGCCTATGAGAACTACCGCGACCGCAACCTCATCTTCTCCTCGCCCAACCGCAGCGTGCCCGTGCCCGAGTTCTACGACGGCGACTTCTCGCGCCTGCTCGGGGCGGCCACCGGCCAGACCGACGCGCTCGGCCGCC
>JADZCM010000004.1 GCA_020851555.1 Bryobacterales bacterium
CAAATCCTACAGGTGTTCAGCGTCACGCTCTTCGAAAAAGTGCCCATTTCACGGGCGTTCCAGGCATCCAACTCCCAGGGCGATTTACCCTGCCCCGACAACCAGTTGATTCTATTCGACTTTTAGCTGGACAGTAGTGAAGAGAGATATATACATGGAAGCCATTGTTCAATACCTCGACGGGGTTAAGTTCGAAGCGGACTGCCGCGGCCACAAGGTCACGTGCGACCAGCCAAGCGGCAATGGGGAGGCGGAAGCCGGGATGGGCCCGCCCGAGTTCCTGCTGGTGTCGCTCGGCGCCTGCGCGGGATACTACGCCCTCCAGTACCTCAAGACGAGAAACCTGCCTACACACGGCCTGAAGGTCAGGGTGGCCGCCGAGAAGGCGCACGGCCCGGCCCGGCTGGGATCTTTCCGGATAGAGGTCGCGGCACCGCCGCTCGACGCGCGCCACCAGGAGGGGATCCTGCGCGCCGCCAAATCCTGCCTGATCCACAGCACACTGCTGCACGCGCCGCGGATCGAGACTGTGCTGACGGCGGCTTCCACCGCCTGAGCCGGCCGCCCTACGGCTGGAGCTTCAACGTGGCGGCTCCGGCGGGGCCTTCATAGATCAATTCGACCGCACGGATGCCCTGGGCCTTGCCGCGGTACTGGAAGAAGAGCAGTCCGGCCTGCGGCAGCGGGCGGTCTCCTTCGGGCAGCGCGGCCCGCTGGACGCGCTGCGCCATCGCCCGCTGCACCGGCACGGGGATCTTGGCCACTGGCGGCGGACTGCCGTCTTCGCTGCGGTCGCCCCCTCCGGTGCGCAATCCCCCTTTGGACTTCGAGGCGGCGCCGCCGGGAGGCTCATACTCCGGATCCTTCAGGGATTCGAAGACCATCCCGTAGGGCCGGCCCGGCAGCGTCACCTTCCTTCCGTTGATGCGGAGCGAGAAGTCCCCGGAGGAGAGGTACAGCCGGGCCTCGGGCGGTCCGAAAAGCCCCACCTCCACCACGACGTACTCCTCCGTGGTGAGGTTCCCCTGCATGGTTGGGACCATATGTCCTTTGAACTCGGCCGCAATCGTGACCGCCCCGGCTTGGGTTTGCGACTGGTACTCGGCCGGAGCAGCTCTTGCGGGCAAGCCCTTGATGTCAGCCTGCGAGGCGTCGCCCTGAGCGCCGCGTCCGGGTACGCACAACACGACGCCCGCCATCAGTGCGATGAATCCCGGAAACACTTGAAAGCGCATTTCAGTTTGAAGCTAGCACACTCGACCGACTCCCCGGCGGCCGCGGTGGACGCGCGCCGCGCCGGTGGCCGATAATGTCTCGTAGCCTGCTTCGAGCAGCCTTCCAGTGGAGCGCCCGCCTGCGAGTGAGAGCGAATGAGCCAACTGAGTCCAGCCCGGCCGGACGCCGGATCGTGATCTCCATGGCCGGACGCATCGGCAGCGGCAAGACCGAGGTGTGCCGCGAGCTCCACGCGCGGACCGGCTGGGAAGTGATCTCGGCGGGCGTCATCCTGCGGAGGCTGGCCTCGGAGCGGGGCGTCTCCGTGCTGGAGATGAACGAATACGCCAACTCGCACCCGGACATCGACCGGGCCATCGACGAGCGCATAGCCGCTTTGTCCGTAGGCGATCACTCGGTCATCGTCGATTCGCGACTGGCTTGGCATTTCATACCCGCCTCCTTCAAGGTCTACCTCGTGGTGGAGCCCGCCACCGCCGCCCAGCGGGTGTTTCTGGCGGGCCGGCCCGACGAGAAGTACACGGCCGTCGAAACCACGCTGGCCGACAACGAAGAAAGGCAACGCCTCGAGCGGGAGCGATACAGGCAGCTCTACGGGCTGGACTGCGAGGATTGGCGGAATTACAACTTGATTGTGGATACCACTCACGCCACGCCCGGAGAGGTGGCGGACCGAATCCTGAAGGACGCCCTCGCCGCGCCGGGCGCCGGAGCAGGACCACCCGCTTGCTGGCTGTCTCCCAGGCGGGTCCTCCCCACCCGGAGCGCCGGTGAGCTTGGGGTCTCCGGCGTTGCCGCGCCTCCCGGACCGGCGCGCCCGGAAGACTCCCCCGTCGAGATCGCGGTCCGCGGCGGCAGCTACCTCATCCTCCACGGGCACGCGCGGGTGAGCGCCGCGCTGCGCGGCCAGGAGCCGTTGGTGGCGTGCCGTTTGGCGGCTTCCGGCCCTCCGGCTCCTCAAGCCGGCGGCGTGACGCCGGACTGCTCCACCGCATCCACATCCTGGTCCTGGATCCGGGAATGGGAGGACGCGCATGCGTTCAAATTCGCGAGTTACCCGGCCTGGCTGGCGCCAGGAGCGCGTTGAACCGCGGCACGCCATGAACACGCTGGCCGGCATCCATCCGGTCCTGGAAGCGCTGAAGTCCGGTCGCCCGGTCGACCATGTGCTGGTCGCGCGCGGCGCGGGCGGCCCGCGCCTTCAGGAGATCATCGAGCTCGCCCGCTCGGCATCCGTGCCCGTGCGTTTTGAGCCGCGCGACGCGCTCGACCGGCTGGCCCGGGACTCTGTCCACCAGGGCGTTCTGGCCGTCGCCGCCGCCCGGCGCTTCGCCTCGCTCGAGGACGTCGCCTCCGGCGCCGGCATGCTGGTCGTTTTGGACGGCGTGGAGGACCCCCACAACCTCGGGGCGGTCATTCGCACGGCGCATGCGGCGGGCGCGAAGGCGGTGGTGATCCCCGAAAGGCGCGCGGCGGGGCTCACGGAGGCGGTCGCCAAGGCCGCCGCGGGCGCGCTGGAGTACCTGCCGGTGGTGCGCGCCGGCAACCTGAACCGCGCTCTGGAGACGCTGAAAGAACGCCACTACTGGATCTACGGCCTGGACGAGCGTGGAGAGCACGCGTACGACCGGGTGGATTATGCCTCTCACGCGGCGCTGGTCCTGGGGCGCGAGGGCGGAGGCCTGCATGCGCAGGTGAAGCAGCACTGCGACTTTCTCGTGCGCATCCCCATGGCGGGCCGGATCCCGTCGCTGAACGTCTCGGTGGCGGCCGGCGTCGTGCTGTTCGAGTGGAAGCGGCGGCTGGCCGGCGGAGCAAGCTGAGGCCTGCGCCGCGCCCTGCACGCGTGTGGTGCCGCCTCCGGTTTCTCTCTGGTATGATGATTCGTTTGCCGGAAGGAGCTTTGCATGTTGATTAGTCGGCGGGAAGCGGCTAAGATCGGCGCCGTTACGGCAGTGTCCTATTCCCGGATTCAGGGCGCTACAGGCCGGGTGGGGCTGGGAGTCATCGGCACGGGAGGCCGCGGCACGGCGGTCGCGCGGCAGTTCCTGGAGAACCCGGAAGTGGAACTGCGCGCGCTCTGTGATGTCTACCCGGCCCGGATGGCGAATCTCCAGAAGGCCGCGCCGGGCGTCAAGACTTTCCGGGATCACCGGGAGTTGCTGGCGTTGAAAGAGGTCGACGCCGTCCTGATCGGTTCGCCGGACCACTGGCACAAGGACCACGCCTGCGACGCCATGAACGCCGGCAAGGACGTGTACTGCGAGAAGCCCATGTGCCGCCTCCGGAGCGAGGCGCCGGAGATGGTGCGAACCGCTCGCGTCACCGGCCGCATCTGCCAGATCGGCCTTCAGCAGCGCTCCGGGGAGATCTACATCGAGCCGAAAGAGAAGTTCGTGGCCTCCGGCGCCATCGGCAGGATCAGCCACATCGACGCGGTCTGGCACGCCGGCGTTCCGGGCCCGCTTCCGAAGGAACCCGCCGTGAAGCCCCCGGATCTGGACTGGATCCGTTTCCTGGGCCCCGTGCGCTACCGGGACTGGGTTCCGGGGCAGTACCTGAATTTCCGGGCCTTCCTCGATTTCAACGGCGGCAAGTTGACCGACTTCGGCCACCATTGGATGGACGTGGTGCACATGTACATGGGAGAGCGGGCCGCCAAGTCGGCTGACTTCGCCGGCGGCATCTACTACAACTACAACGACGGCCGAAACGCGCCGGACACCTGCAACGCTCTGTTCGAGTACGACGGTTTCAGCGTCCTGTTCCAGTCGAACGCCTACGGCGTCGCCCCCGAATACGGGATCACCTTTTACGGAGACAAAGGCAAGCTGTTCGTGAACCGGAACCGCTACGAGTTCACGCCGGCGGGACGCAACGCGCAGCCGGTCACCCGGAGCATCCCGGGCGACATCACGCGGGACCATATCCGGAATTTCCTGGACTGCTGCAAGTCCCGCAAGCTGCCCAACGGCGATGCCGGCGTGGCGAGCATCTCGATCCTGCCGCCGCTGCTGGCGGTCCAGTCTTACCTGGAGCGCAGGCGCCTGAACTTCGACCCGGACTGGCTCGAGGCCCTGCCGCTGTAGCCGCACCGCCGGGGACTCGCCCTCCTTCAAGTTGCGGCGCCCCGCGCCTCGCTGAACGGCGGCTGACCGCCCTGGAATAGTAAAATCGGTATGGCCCATGTATCATGCCCTGTCGACTCACGTCATCGCCAACCACCGGCTTACAACCGTGTGGCTGGAGCGAATCTGGGAGGCGGGCATCCCCGCCGTGGAGATCTTCTGCGCCCGGCAGCACCTGGACTACCGCAACCGGGCGCAGATCGCCGAACTGGAGCATTTCTTTCGGGACACGGAACTGACTTTTCACTCGCTGCACTCCCCGCTCTACACTGACGAGGTGTGGGGCCGGAGCGGGCCGCACGCGGTCATCACCATCACCGAGCCGGTCAAGGCGAAGCGCGTTCAAATGGTGGACGAAATCAAGCGCGCCCTGGAAGTGGCCGAGCATGCGCCGTTCCGCTATCTTATCCAGCACATCGGCGTGGAGGGGGAGGAGTTCGACGAGCGCAAGCTGGATGCGGCCTTCACCGCGCTCGAGGAACTGAGCGTGTTCGCGCGGCAGCGGGGAGTGGATGTGCTCCTGGAGAACACCCTCAACGCCCTCTCCACCCCGGAGCAGCTCAACTGGTTCTTGAACGAGACCCACCTGGATCTGGGATACTGCTTCGACACCGGCCACGCCCACATTCGGGAGGGCATCCCCGCCGCCTTCGAGACGATGAAGGACCGGATCCGGTCCACCCACATCCACGACAACGACGGCCGGAGCGACGGCCACCTGTTCCCATTTCTCTCCGCCGGAGGCTCCATCGACTGGGCCGAGACCATGCGGCTGCTGCGGTCGCGCGCGGATCAGTACGCGCTTCTGCTGGAGCTCAGCGAGGACCCCGAGGCGCCGCAGCCGCTGGAGGCGGCGCGCCGCGTATTCGAGAGACTGGAGAGCCTCTAGATGACTCCGGCAGCACGGCGCCCCCGCATTTCGATCGTCCAGGCGGGGCTGCACGTAGGCGAAACCGTGGAGATCCCCGGCTGGCTGTACAACCTGCGGCGCTCGGGCAAGATCGCCTTCCCCATCCTCCGGGACGGCACCGGCATCCTGCAATGCGTAGCCGTGAAGAGCCAGTTGCCGGAGAGCCTGTTTGAGAGCGTCAAGGGCCTCACGCAGGAGTCTTCGATCATCGTGACGGGGCGGATTCGCCAGGAGCCCCGCGCGCCCGGCGGCTACGAACTGGACCTGGAGAATCTCGAGATTTTTCAGCGCGTGCCGGAAGCCGAACCCTATCCCATAACTCCCAAAGAGCACGGGATCGATTTCCTTCTGGACCACAGGCACCTGTGGCTGCGCAGCCGCCGCCAGCACGCCGTTCTGAAGATCCGTCACGAGATCAGCCGGGCGATCCGCGACTACCTCGACTCCCACGGCTTCACGCTGCTCGACACGCCGGTCTTCACCCCGGCGGCCTGCGAAGGGACGACGACGCTGTTCGAAGTGAATTACTTCGACCACGAGAAGGTCTACCTGACGCAGTCCGGCCAGCTTTACAACGAGGCCACCGCCATGGCCTTCGGCAAGGTGTACACCTTCGGCCCGACCTTCCGCGCCGAACGGTCCAAGACACGCCGCCACCTCACCGAGTTCTGGATGGTGGAGCCGGAAATGGCCTACGCCACGCTGGAAGACGTGAAACAGGTGGCGGAGGAATTGATCGTGTTCGTGGTGGGCCGCGTGCTGGAGAACCGGCGCGCCGAACTGGCCGTGCTCGAACGCGACGTTTCCAAGCTGGAGAACATCAAGGCGCCGTTCCCCCGCATGAGTTACGACCAGGCGGTCGAGTTGCTCCACCAGAAGGGCAGCGAGATTCAATGGGGCGCCGATTTCGGAGGCACGGACGAGACGCTTCTCGGAGAGGACTTCAACCTGCCGGTCATGGTGGACCGCTTCCCCACGGCCATCAAGGCGTTCTACATGCAGCCGGATCCCGAGCGGCCGGAGGTGGCGCTGGGGGTGGACGTGCTCGCGCCCGAAGGCTACGGGGAGATCGTCGGAGGGGGCCAGCGCATACACGAGCTGGACCTGCTGCTGCGGCGCATCGACGAGCACGGCCTGCCGAGAGAGGCTTTCGACTGGTACATCGACCTCCGCCGCTTCGGCACGGTCCCGCACGGCGGCTTCGGTATGGGTCTGGAGCGATGCATCGCATGGATCTGCGGTCTGGAGCACGTCCGGGAAACGATCCCCTTCCCCCGGATGCTTTACCGAACGAGGCCCTAGCGGCCGTGTGTGGCCGGCGCGCCGGGTTCACCCATGAAGCACTCTGACATCGCGGTAATCGGGCTCCCCATCGACCTTGGAGCGGGGCGCCGGGGCGTGGACATGGGCCCCTCGGCCATACGGGTGGCCGGTCTGCATGCGCGCCTCGCGGCCCTTGGTTATGGGGTGGAGGATCTCGGCAACATCCCCGTGGACCAGCCCGAGAGGCTGCCCGCCGGTCCCGCGCGAACGCGCTTTCTGCCTCACATCGCGCAGGCCTGCCGGAGGCTGGCCCGGTCCGTGGAATCGGCGGCCGCCGCCGGCAAGTTCCCGCTGGTGCTGGGCGGAGATCATTCGGCGGCCGTGGGAACCGTAGCGGGGATATCGCGTCTGTGGCGGAGCCGGAAGCAGCCGCCGGGACTGATCTGGATCGACGCCCATGCCGACATGAACACCCCGCGCACCACGCCCACCGGCAACGTCCACGGGATGCCCTTGGCCTGCATTATCGGCAGCGGCCCTCGCGCGCTCACTCACCTGGCCGGTTACGCGCCCATGGTTGCGCCGGACCGCGTGGCGGTGGTCGGCATCCGGGACGTCGACCAACTGGAGAAGCCGCACGTCAAGCGCTCCGGAGTCCGCGCGTTCACCATGCGCGATATCGATGAGCGCGGCCTGCGCGCCGTCGTGGAGGAGGCCATCCGCATCGCCTCAACCGGCACGGCGGGCTTCCACGTCTCGCTGGACATGGACTCGGTGGACCCGCGGGAGGCGCCCGGGGTGGGCACGCCGGTCCGGGGCGGACTCACCTACAGGGAAGCCCATCTTCTCATGGAGTTGATCTGCGATTCCCGCCGTATGGTCTCCATGGAGGTGGTGGAGGTCAATCCGGTCATAGATGAGGCAAATCGCACCGCCGTACTGGCGGTGGAGCTGGTGGCGTCGGCCATGGGGGAGAGGATCCTGTGAAGCTGCGGGTGGCGGTGATTTACGGCGGCAGGAGCGGCGAGCACGAGGTCTCGGTGCGCTCGATGGAGTCCATCGTCTCCGCCATGGACAGTTCCCGGTACGAGGTGCGGAAGTTCTTGATCCGGCCGGACGGCCGTTGGGATCCGCATCCGCTGGTCGCCGAACCGGGCGCCAACCCCGGCATCGACGTGGTCTTTCCCGTCCTGCACGGGACCTTCGGGGAGGACGGGACGGTGCAGGGCCTGCTGGAACTGGCCGATCTGCCCTACGTCGGGGCGGGGGTCCTCGCTTCCTCGCTGTCCATGGACAAGGACCTCCAGAAGCGCGTCTGCCGGGAAGCCGGGCTTCTGGTGGTGGAGCACACGGTGGTCCAACGCAACTCGCTCGATGTCGACGGTCCCCTGGCGCGCCTCGGCCTGCCGGTTTTCGTGAAGCCCGCCAATCTGGGCTCGTCGGTCGGCATCTCCAAGGCGCGCAGCCGCGAGGAACTGGCCGCGGCGCTGAAGCTGGCCGCCGGATTCGACCGCAAGATCATCGTGGAGCGCGCCATCACGGGCCGGGAACTGGAATGCGCGGTGCTCGGAAACCGGGAGCCGGAGGCCTCGCTTCCTTGCGAGGTGCTGCCCTCCAGGGAGTTCTACGACTACGACGACAAGTACCTGCTGGACGCGGCGCGCTTCCAGGTCCCCGCGGAGTTGACCCCCGGCCAAACCGAGGAGGTGCGCCGGCTGGCCTGCGCCTGTTACCGGGCCGTGGAGTGCGAGGGCATGGCGCGCGTGGACTTCTTCCTGGAAGCGGCCACCGGCCGCCTCTACATCAACGAGATAAATACCATCCCGGGCTTCACCTCCATCAGCATGTTTCCGCGCATGTGGGAAGCCGCCGGCCTCCCGTTCCCGCGGCTCATCGGCCGGCTCATCGAGTTGGCGATCGAGCGCCACCAGGAACGGCGATCGACCCGCTTCAGCAGGTGAGCCATGAGGCTGTTCCGCCTCGCGCTGACGCTCCTTCCGGCCCTGGCCGCAGCGCAGGATCTTGAAGATGCGATGCGCCGCTTCACGGAGGTCTACGCCGCCGTCGAACGCGAGGCCGCGGAACCTCCGGACGCGGAGGCCGGCATCTATGGCGGAGCGATTCCGGCCATGCTGCGGCCGCTGGATCCGCATTCCGTTTTTCTCACCCCCGAGCAGTTCCATGAGCTTCAACGCCTCCAGGAATCCGTCAGCAAGGGATTCGGCAGCGTGGTCAACGTCCTGCCCGGCCGCGTGATCGTCTTGCAGGTGCTCCCCGGCACCCCCTCGGCCAAGGCCGGCCTGGCGCCGGGCGACGAAATCGTCTCGATCAACGGCGTGCTTCTCGAACGTCTCGCGACGGAGCAACTGGTCGGCTTGATGGAAGAGTCGCGCAAGCGGCCCGCCACCGTTGATGTCCGCCGGGCGGGCAGCGAGGCGGCGCTTCAGTTTGTCCTCACGCCCGAGGAAATGCAGATGCCCAGCGTCGAGGCGGCCTTTCTGCTGGGCCCCGGCGCCGGCTACGTGCGTGTCTCGAGCTTTGACGTTCAAACCGCCCAGGACCTGGCCGCGGCCATCGAGCGGCTTGGCGGCCGCCGTTTGCGGGCGCTGGTCCTGGACCTGCGCAACAACCCCGGCGGCCTTCTGCCGGCCGCGCTGGAGACTTCCTCGCTCTTTCTGGAGCCGGGGCAGACCCTGGTGACGGTTCGCGGCCGGGCCGTCCGGGCCACCGAACAGAAGGTCTACGACCAGGCCAAGCCCTACACCTTCCCGCTGGCGGTGCTCGTGAACGCCAGGAGCGCGAGCGGCGCCGAGATTGTGGCCGGGAGCCTGCAAGACCACGACCGCGCCGTCATTGTGGGCCAGCCCAGCTTCGGCAAAGGCCTGGTGGAGACGGTCTTTCCACTCTCCGATGGCGCGGGGTTGGCGTTGACCACCGCCTACTATTACACTCCCAGCGGCCGCTCCATTCAGCGGCCTCTCGCCAGCGGCCAACTCAACCCCTCCAGGCCCGGCGAGGAGTTCCGGACCGCCTCCGGGAGAATCGTCCGGGGAGGAGGGGGTATCCAGCCGGATTATCCGGTCGCGGAGAAACCGCCCACGCGGTTACAGATGTTCCTGGACGCCAGCGGCGCCTTCACCACCTTCGCGACGGATTTCCTGAGAAGACATCCCGGTGTCCCGGAAACGTTCGAAGCGACCTCCGACGTGCTCGACGAGTTCCAGGCTTACCTGGCGGCCCGCAAGGTTCTTCCCGGCATTGCCGAGTGGAGTCTGGTGCGCGGTTGGATCTCCAATCGCCTCAAAGCGGAAATATTCAACCAGGCATTCGGGGTCGACCGTGGCGACCAGGTCGAGGCCCAGCGTGACGAGACCATCCTGACGGCGTTGAAAGCCTTGGGTGTGGATTTGACCCGGCCGGCGGAGTGACCGAAGCCGCGGGCTGAGCGCCGCCTTCCGGAAGCAGGCTTCCGAGCCGCCTCTGTGACCCTGCCTTGGGCGGCATTCCGCCCGCGCTCCACCTTCCGCCTGACGCTCTACACCAGAGGGGCGGTGGGGTTCACTGCACGACTCCGCTCGTGACTGCGTTGGCCCGCTCCGGAGAGTTTTGCACCCCGGGGCGTTTACGCCCGCGGCGGGGTGTCGCCGACCTTGAAGTTCTTCTCGTCGAAATACAGCACCTTGCCCTGGCGGTATGACTGGACGGCCATGGTGATCAGCACCTGCGCGCAGGCGGCTGTCTCCACATCAAGCGTCGGCTTCTGGCGGGTGCGCATGCATTCCAGGAAGTTGGCTACGTGCGTGGTCATGGCGTCCTTGGGATCCACCGGAATGCTCTTGTCGGCCAGCTTATCGTCGAAGCCGAACTTCTGCTTGTACTCGGCATTGTTGCCGACGACGCGCCGTTCGGGCTTCAGCGTGATGTGGTCGGTGCGTCCCTCAAACATGCCGTGATCGACCATGATGATCGTGCCCTCATGGCCGCGGATCAGGCCGGGAATATGCTGCGAGTTGGCCATCGAGGAGGACAGCACGATCGAGTGTTCCTCCGGGTATTCACCGATGAGGTGGAACGTGTCGGGAACCTCGCGCTCGTCCTTGAACACGTAGTTGCCTCCGCCCGACATCACCCTGCTGGGATATTGAGGCCTTGACCAGCAGATGTTGAGAGGCGCCGCAACGTGGAAGAACAAATCCGTAGCCGTCCCGCCGGAGTAGTCCCAGTATTTGCGGAAGCGGAAGAAACGGTCCGGCGAGTATGGGATCGAGGAAGTGCCGCCCAGCCACATCTTCCAGTCGATGTAGTCTTCCCCGGTCTTGGTGGGGCCCGCGTTCGGGTCGATGGGCCAATTCCATTCGCCTTCGGTTGAGTTCCGATGGTAAGAACCCTGGCTCATCAGCATCTTGCCGATGGCGCCCTCGGCGATCAGCCTCTTCGCCTGCCACCACTGATCGGCCGAAGTCGTTTGCGAGCCGACCTGGAGAATTCGCTTGGTCTCCTTGACGGCTTCGATCATCGCTTTGACTTCTTCGATGGTGTGGCACATCGGTTTTTCACAGTAAACATCCTTGCCGGCTCTCATGGCCGCGATGGCCATGCGGGCGTGCCAGTGATCCGGCGTGGCGACCACGACCGCGTCGATATCCTTCCTGGCGATCAGCTCGCGGTAATCGAGGTACCCGTCCACTTTGGTGTTGAACCGGGTAGCGTGCGCATCTCTGTTCATGTTTATGCGCTTCTGGTAGACATCACACACGGCGACGACCTGGGCGTCCTTCTCCTTGCCCACCTCGCCGAAGGTGTTGCCCACATAGGTGCCGCGGCCGCCCACGCCGATGACGCCAACATTGATCTTGTTGTTGGCTCCGAAGGCCCGGCCCGGTATGATCGTCGTAGCCAGTTCCACTGCGGCGCCCACGGCGCTCGCGCTCTTGATGAAATCCCTGCGGTGGTATTTGGTCATGTCCGTCCTTCCACGGAGCCGCCGCCATTGGAGACTGCCGCTCCGGCGCTCACTGCATCGTGCTCCGTCGATTATCTGCTGCCCCGGATATTCGGCTCCGTGCGTCCAGGTTCTTCAATAAGGGTTCCTGGGCACTGTCCATTATACGTCCTGGGACCCGCGGAGGACCCGCTTAATTGGCGCCGGCGCGCTCCGCCGCATTTCGCCGCACCGCAAAAGGCGGCGTGCGGCCTCCCGGCTCAACTTGACCGCTTTTCAGGATCGCCGGGGTGACAGAACTTCGTTGCAGTTGAACCCTGACATTATTTTGGAGCATCTTCACACGGGCTGGCGCGCCCTGGGACCACGGCGCCGATTTGATGGATAATGGTGAGTTTACCGCCTTTTAGAGAAACCCCTTACATGCCGCGCCGTAACGACATAAGCAAAATTATGATCATAGGCTCCGGGCCGATCGTCATCGGCCAGGCCTGCGAGTTCGACTACTCCGGGACACAGGCCTGCAAGGCCCTGCGGTCCTTGGGCTACGAGATCGTCCTGGTGAATTCCAACCCGGCCACGATCATGACCGACCCGGGCATGGCTGACATCACCTACATCGAACCGCTGAACCTTAAGAGCATGATCCGCATCATCGAGCAGGAGCGGCCGGACGCGCTGCTGCCGAACCTTGGAGGGCAATCGGCTCTGAACCTGTGCGCCGAGTTGGCGGGCTCGGGAGCGCTGGAGCAGTACGGGGTCGAGGTCATCGGCGTGCAAGCGGACGCCATCGAGCGGGGCGAGGACCGCATCGCCTTCAAGGACACGATGAGCCGGCTCGGCATCGAGATGCCCCGCAGTGCGCCCGCCTTCTCGGTGGAGGAGGCCGAGCGCATCGCGGCTGAGCTGGGCTATCCCGTCGTGATACGCCCGGCCTACACCATGGGCGGAACGGGCGGCGGCCTGGTCTACAACGTGGAGGAACTGCGGGTCGTGGCCAGCCGCGGAATCTCGGCCAGCCTGGTGGGGCAGATCCTGGTCGAGGAGTCCGTGCTGGGGTGGGAGGAACTGGAACTGGAGGTCGTCCGCGACGCCAAGAACCAGATGGTCACGGTCTGCTTCATAGAGAACGTGGACGCCATGGGCGTGCACACGGGCGACTCGTACTGCACAGCGCCCATGCTCACCATCTCGCCCGAGTTGCAGGCCGATCTCCAGGAGAAGGCCTACCGTATCGTCGAGGCGATCCAGGTGATCGGAGGGACGAACATTCAGTTCGCGCACGACCCCAAGAGCGGCCGGGTCGTGATAATCGAGATCAACCCCAGAACGTCGCGCTCTTCGGCCCTGGCGTCCAAGGCCACCGGCTTTCCCATCGCCCTGGTGTCCTCCAAGCTCGCCGCGGGCCTGAATCTGGATGAGATCCCTTACTGGCGGCTCGGGACCCTGGACAAGTACGCCCCATGGGGCGATTACGTGGTCGTGAAGTTCGCGCGCTGGGCCTTCGAGAAGTTTCGAGGCGCCGAAGACAGGCTGGGCACGCAGATGCGGGCCGTGGGCGAGGCCATGAGCATCGGCAAGACCTACAAAGAGGCGTTCCAGAAGTCCATACGGTCGCTGGAGAACGGGCGCTACGGCCTGGGCTTTGTCCGCGACTTCCACGACAGGCCGCTCCCGGAACTCCTCGACCTGCTCTCGCAGCCTTCCAGCGAAAGGCAGTTCCTCATGTACGAGGCGCTGCGCAAGGGCGCCACTACCGGGCAGTTGTACGCGAAGACCTACATCAAGCCCTATTTCATCGATCAGATGCGGGAGTTGGTGGAGCTGGAGGAAGAAATCCTGAAGCACCGCGGCGGACCCCTCCCCGACGGCCTGCTCACCAAGGCGAAGAAAGACGGCTTTGCCGATCGCTACCTGGCGAAACTTCTCGGCGTGAAGGAGTCCTCGATCCGCGAGCAGCGGACCAGGCTGGGCGTGGTGGAGGGTTGGGCGGCGGTGCCGGTGAGCGGCGTCGACAACGCCGCCTACTACTACTCCACCTACAACGCTCCGGACGAGACCGTCGCCAGCTCAAATCCCAAGAAAGTCATGGTGCTCGGCGGGGGACCCAACCGTATCGGGCAGGGGATCGAGTTCGACTACTGCTGCGTGCACGCGGCCTTCGCTTTGCGGGACGAGGGCTACGAGTCGATCATGGTCAACTGCAACCCCGAGACGGTCTCCACCGACTACGACACGTCCGACAAGCTGTACTTCGAACCCCTCACCGTGGAGGACGTACTGGCGATCTACGAGAAGGAGAAGCCCGGCGGCGTCATCGTGCAGTTTGGCGGCCAGACGCCCCTGAACATAGCCGGCGAGTTGTCGGCCTGCGGGGTGAAGATCCTGGGCACGTCGGTTGAGACCATCGACCTGGCCGAAGACCGGGACCGCTTCCGTAAAGTGATGGCGCGGCTCAACATCCCCATGCCCGAATCGGACATGGCGGTGACCGTCGAGGAGGCCGTCGCAATTGCGCGGCGGCTCGGGTATCCGCTCATGGTGCGGCCCAGCTATGTGCTGGGCGGGCGCGGCATGGAAGTGGTGTACGACGAGGAAATGCTGCGCCACTACATGGCCGCGGCGGTGGATGTGTCCCCCGAGCGGCCCATCCTGATCGACAAGTTCCTGGTCAAGGCGATCGAGGCGGAGGCCGACGTCATCTCGGACGGAGAAGAGGTGTTCATACCAGCCGTCATGGAGCACATCGAGTTGGCCGGCGTTCACTCGGGGGATTCGGCCTGCGTGATTCCTCCCGTGAGCATCTCGCCCAAGCATCTCGACACCATCCGCGAGTACACGCGGAGAATCGCCGTGGAACTCAAGGTTGTGGGTCTGATGAACATGCAGTACGCCATCGCGGACGATACGGTCTACGTGCTCGAAGCCAATCCGCGGGCGTCACGGACCGTGCCGCTCGTCTCCAAGGTCTGCAACATCCAGATGGCCCGCGTGGCCACGCAACTGATGCTGGGCAGGAAACTGGCGGAGATCGGCCTCCGCGAGCCGGTGATCACCTACTACGGAGTTAAGGAAGCGGTCTTCCCCTTCAATATGTTCCCCGAGGTCGATCCGCTGCTCGGGCCGGAGATGCGCTCCACCGGAGAGGTTCTGGGAATGGCGGACACGTTCGGCGAAGCTTACTTCAAAGCGCAGGAGGCGGCCCAGCAGACGCTGCCCATGGAGGGCGCCGTCCTGATCACGGTCGCCGAGACGGACCGGCCCGCGGTAATCGAGGCCGCCCGCCAGTTCGCCGAATTGGGGTTCACCATCCTGGCGACCGACGGCACGGCCGCCTGCCTGGAGCGCCACGGGATACAGGCTCAGGTGGTCCCGAAGTTGCACGAGGGACGCCCCAACATCGTGGACCTCATCATGAACCGGCAGATCCATCTGGTCGTCAACACGCCGGCCGGAAAGCAGAGCAAGTACGACGACTCCTACATCCGAAAGAACGCCATCAAGTACAAGGTGCCCTACATCACGACGCTGGCGGGCGCCGTGGCCGCGGCCAAGGGCATTGCAGCGCGGCGCCAGGCCCATGGCGGCGTGAAGCCGCTCCAGCGCTACCATGCCGACCTCGAGCGCCGCGGAGTGGCGGGACTCTAGCTCCGTCTCATGGAAGAACCCGGCATCGGCGTCGGACTGGTTGGCTTCGGCCTGGCGGGGAGGTTCTTTCACGCACCCGTGATCCGGGCCGTTCCCGGGCTGCGTCTCAAGTCTGTCGTCCAGCGGCACGGGGACTCGGCGCGCGAGACATTCCCGGAGGTGGGCATTGTGCGGGACGTGGAGGCCTTGTTGAGCGATCCCGGCATCCGGCTGGTTGTGATCGCCACTCCCAACCAATCGCACTACGGACTGGCGCGGCAGTGTCTGCTGGCCGGCCGCGACGTGGTCGTCGACAAGCCCTTCACGGTCACTTCAGCCGAGGGTGAGGAACTGATCCGGATCGCCCGCGCCCAAGGGCGCCTGCTGTCGGTGTATCACAACCGGCGCTTTGACAGCGATTTTCGCACCGTGCAACGGCTGATCGCGGGAGGCGCCTTTGGACGCCTCGTGCGCTTGGAGTCGCGCTACGACCGCTACCGGCCGGCCCCGCGCCCCGGCGTCTGGCGCGAGCGGGACGAACCTGCCGCGGGACTGCTTTACGACCTGGGATCACACCTCATCGACCAGGCTCTGACCCTGTTCGGCGCGCCTCAGGCGGTCAGCGCCGACCTGCGCGTGGAGCGCCGCCAAGCCCTCGTGGACGACGCGTTCGATGTGGTGCTGCACTACCCCGGCCTGCGCGTCCAGTTGAGCGCGAGCATGCTCGCTTGCAGCCCCGGTCCGCGCTTCCTGCTATATGGCACCCAGGGGACATACATCAAGTACGGCACGGACCCGCAGGAAGAGCCGCTGAGAGCGGGACGCCAGCCCGGTGGTCCGGGCTGGGGGGTTGAGGAGGAGAGCCAGTGGGGCACGCTCACGCCCGCCGGAGGCCCTCCGCAGCGCGTGCCGTCCGAGCCGGGCGACTACCGTCTCTACTACGACAATGTGCGCGCGGCGCTGGAGGGAACGGCGGCCCTCGCCGTGACGCCCGAGCAGGCGGTGCGCGCCGTTCGCGTGATCGAACTGGCGCGGGAGAGCGACGCCACCACGCGGACGGTGGACTGGCTCGCCAGTATCCGGTAGGAAATTCCGGCCGCCGCCGGCTATGGAGTGAGCACGACCTTGCCGGCGCCGTCCGAATACAGTTCCAGCATCTCGAAGGCCTCCTGCACGCGCTCCATCGGAAGGGTGTGGGTAATGAGCGGGGCGAAGCGCGAGGAGTGCTCCTCGAGCAGCGTGAGGGCGGCCTCCGAATCGTGATTCGAACGCCGGACATTGAGGATCGTCAGTTCCTTGCGCCGGGCCACGTGCCAGTCCAGCGACACACAGACCTCGACGGGAATGCCCGTGACGACCATCCGTCCGCCGTTGCACACGGACTTGACGCAGTGGCCCAGAGAGTCGCCCCGGGCGGCGCAGTCGATGGCCAGATCGACTCCCCGCCCGCCGGTCTCGTTCAGGATTACCGCGGAAGCGTCGGTTTCGGCGGGGTCGATCACGGCATCCGCGCCCGCCTGCTTACCCATGTGCCGGCGATGCGCGACGGGTTCGACCAGGTACACCCGGCCCGCGCCGCAGATCTTGAGGAGGATCACGGTCATCAAGCCGATCGGACCGGCGCCCAGTACGGCGGCGCTTTCCAGAGGGCGCACCGCGGCGAGCTTCACGGAATGGAGCACCACGGCCAGCGGTTCGAACAGCGTGGCGTACTCGAAACTGAGCCGGGGGGAAATCGGCAGCAGGTTCTCCGCCGGCAGGTTCACATACTGGCGGAAGTAGCCCGCGTCGGGCGGAGTGCTCATGAAGCGGATCCGCGCGCACAGGTTGTGCCGTCCGGACCGGCAGAATTCACAGTGGTAACAGTAGATGGCCGGCTCCAGCGCGGCCCGGTCGCCCGGCGCCCACCCCGTCACTCCCGGCCCTGTCTTCACGACCACGCCGGAAGGCTCGTGCCCCAGGACCATGGGGTACGGACAGGGTGTATCGCCGATGCCCCCTTCCAGGAAGTTGTGAGTGTCGGAGCCGCAGATTCCGACGGCCTTGACCCGGACCTGGATCTCGCCGGGCGCCGGGTCCTGGATGTCAGCGTCCACAACGCGGAATCTGCGTGGTTCGTACAACTCGGCAAGGCGCATAGATGGAGCCACTCCCCGGCTTGTCGCGCTACTTCTTGAACAGACTATCAAATGCCGCGCGGGCTTGGTTCGGATCGCGAGGCGCCGAAGGGCCGTTTCCCGTGTACGCCGGGGCAGCCCCATGAGCGCCGTCCCGCGCTACCGTGACACGAGGGCTGAAGAACTCGCAGTCGTTCGCCTGGTCCTTGACCGCGATTCTGACGGGAATCGGCTTGACGCACTGGAACCGTTTTGAGGGATCGAAATAGGCGCACTGCTTGCAGCAGTGAAGCGGAGCATTGCATTTCGGACAATTGCCGCGGAAATCGACATCGGCCGGAAGGGTCGTGGCGCAATTGTAACAGCGCGCCGCGACCACACTCTCGACCAGCCGCGGCAATCGCGGTCCTGTCACGTCGATGGGAAGACGCGGGCCGGGCTGCCGCGGCCGTTCGCCTTGCTTGTCGCCGCCGGGAGATTTCTCCCAGCCGGAGTCCATGTATCCGCGTTGTTTGTACTTGCGATCGTTGTCCATGGCCAGGTCCAACTTCCTGAGATTAGTCCCCGGCTAGTGCGTGCGCCAAGGGGAGTCCGCCCGGATGTAGGCCGCCTTCCTAATCGGCTGCGTGAGCCTGGTTCTTTATATAGCCCTTACCCCAATGGGCTCTCGTGTGGGAAACCGTACTAGGGTACCGCCGGCAGCCCAGTCCGCCGCCGTATCCATGAAACGGCTCTCACATTCCTATTTACCACGAATCTTAACGGGAATCCAGTCTTTTGTTTTCAGCCGGCGTGCGACGGTTTCCCGCTGCCTCCCGTGGCCCACTTGAGCAGCGCGTGACAGGGACGCGTCAGGGGGTCGTCAAAGTGATTTGGCGAGATGCGAGCCGCATAGCCGATACGCCCCGTCTGTTGGGGGAGTATCTCCCGTTCGAACACCCAGGCGGTCCCGGCCTGCTCCCGCGCCGGAAGCAGCAGAACCTCGGCTTGTTCCAGCGCCCCGTTGGGCCCGACGCGGCCGACCACCGCCTCCACCCGCACGTCGTTCGGCGAGAGACCCGCCAGTTCCACCGAAACCCGGACCCGAAACGGAGTGCCGCTCGTAATGCTGCCGTCCGGCCCATGCCCGGCCTCCAGGATGGTCACCCGGTCCCAGGCGCGCTCGACCTCCTCGTTCCACTGGAGCCGCCGGCGGACCTTCTCGAAGCCGTTCCGCTGGATGTCGGTCCAAACGGCGTGGGCCGGCGCATAGATCTGGGTCGAATACTCCGATACCATCCGGCGGCAGTTGTACTGGTGGCTGATGTGCATGATCGACTGGCGCACGCGCTTCATCCACTCCGGGGATATGCCGTCCGCGCCGCGCTCGTAATACATCGGGACGATCTCGTTCTCCAGCAGGGAATAGATGGCCCTCGCATGGATTTCGTCCTGGTCGTCCGCGTAACTCTCCCGGTCTCCGATGGCCCAGCCGCCGGACTGCTCGTAAGCCTCGTCGAACCACCCGTCGAGGATGCTCAGGTTTATCACCCCGTTGAAGCCCGCCTTCATGCCGCTGGTGCCGCAGGCTTCCTCGCCGCGGCGCGGATTGTTCAGCCAGAGGTCCACGCCCTGCACCAGTTCCCGCGCCACTTCCATCCCGTAATTCTCTACGAAGACCACCCGCTTGGCCAGGTCCGGATCCCGGGAGATCTGCACGATCTCGCGGATCAGCATCTTCCCCGGATGGTCGTGAGGGTGCGCCAACCCGGCGATCACGATCTGGACGGGCCGTTGCGCGTTGGTGAGGATGCGTTTCAGGCGCCCCAGGTCGCGGAAGAGCAGGGTGGCGCGCTTGTAGGTGGCGAACCGGCGCGCAAAGCCGATGGTCAGGGTGTCCGGATCCAGCACCTCCGAGGCGCGATGCACCTCGGTGGCCGACGCCTTCCGCGCCGCCGCGCAGGCGACCTGCTTCTCTCTCACGTAGCTGATCAGCCGGCGTTTGCGCCGCTTGTGGACCTCCCAGAGCTCGTGGTCCGGGATCTCCTCCAGCGTGTGCCAGGCGCGGCTTTCATCCCCACGGTCGCGCCAGTCGGGATGAAGATACTCGTCGTACAGTTCCGCCAGGTCCGTATTGAGCCAGCTTCGAAGGTGTACCCCGTTGGTGATGGACGTGACGGGGACTTCCCACACCGGCAACTGGGGCCACAACCCCGACCACATCTCCTGGGAAATGCGCTGGTGGAGGCGGCTGACGGCATTGCGGTAGCTGGAGGTCTTGATGGCCAGGACGGCCATCGAGAACCGCTCGCCCGTGTCCCGCTGGCCGAACCTGCCGAGCGCCATGAGCCGGTCGAACTCGATTCCGATCTCCCGGCAGTAGGCCGAGAAGTACTCGTGCATGAGCCCCGCGTCAAACAGGTCGATGCCCGCCGCAACCGAGGTATGGGTCGTGAACAGATTGTTCACCCGGGATGCCTCCAACGCCTCCTCGAAGCTCAGGGCGTGCTCCTGCATCAGAACCTTGATCCGCTCCAGCGCAAGGAAGGCCGAGTGGCCTTCGTTCATGTGGTACACGGTGGGCGAAAGGCCCAGCGCCCGCAACGCCCTCAGGCCGCCAACGCCCAGCACGATCTCCTGCTGAATGCGCGTGACACTGTCGCCCCCGTACAGCCGGTCCGTGATGTCCCTGTACTCGGCGTCCTGGTTGTCCTCGATGTTGGTGTCCAGCAAGTACAACTGGACACGGCCTACCTCCACGCACCATATGCGCGCTACGACCGGCCCGCGGGGCAACGCCACGCTGATCTTGAGGTCCTGGCCCTGGGAATCCTTTACCAGCCGGAGGGGGAGAGTGTAGAAGTCATTGACCGGGTAGCGCTCCTGCTGCCATCCGTCCGGATTCAGGTGCTGCTCCAGGTAGCCCTTCTGATAGAGAAAGCCTACGGCCACCACCGGCTCGGAGGTGTCGCTGGAAGCCTTCAAGAAGTCGCCCGCCAGCACGCCGAGGCCTCCCGAGTAGATCTGGAGGCACTCTACCAGGCCGTACTCCATACAGAAGTAAGCGATCAGCTTGTCCTGCGCGGGCGGTTCGGAGGAATGCAGATAGGAGTCGTACCGTTCGCAGGCCTGCCGGTAGACCGCTATATAACGAGGATCGGCCGCCGCGCGGGCCAGAATCGCTTGAGAGACCCTTCCCAGCATCAGCACCGGGTTGCGGCGGCAGGTCTTCCACAGCGCCGGATCGAGGCGCCGGAAGATGCCCCGGATCGCAGGCTCCCAGGTATAGAGCAGGTTGGAGGCGAGTTCCTCCAGACGCGCCAGAGCCGGCGGGATCGACGGCCTTACCAGCACTTCTCGCAACGGTTGAATTTCGAATGCCATCTAGGGATTGAAGGAGTATCCTCGAATCAGCCGGAAAGTGCGCCGCCATCTCGTCTTGGTGAAGAAGTTCTGCACCAGGTCGACGATGTGATCCAGGCTGATGGAAGAACTGGCGAGCTGCTCGGTGGGAGCGTCGTATGACCAGTAAATGATGAGCGGCTTGCCGATGATGTTGGCGCGCGGAACGAAGCCCCAGTACCGGCTGTCAAACGAAGAATCGCGGTTGTCGCCCATGGCGAAGTAGGAGTCCGGCGGTACCACGACTTCCCCATTGACCACGTCTTTCTCGAGCATGCCTTGGGCCGGGGCCTCGAGGCGGACGTTGGGATCGCCCGGGAAGTTGTCCCGGTAGGAGTCGATGTAATCCGTCTTGTGGTAGACGTAAGGCTCCTCCAGTTTCAGCCCGTTGCGGTAGACCTGCTTGTCCTCGATCCGGACGCGGTCCCCCGGGATGCCCACGACACGCTTGACGTAGGTCTGGCTCACGTCCACCGGGTAGCGGAAGACGATGATGTCGCCTCGCCGGATGGGCTGGTAGGGGAGCAGGAACTTGCTGATCGGCCCGCCGGGCGCGTACGCGAGCTTGTCCACCAGCAGATGATCGCCAATGAGCAGCGTGTCCTCCATGGAGCCGGTGGGAATCACGAATGCCTGAACCAGAGTCGTGGTTCCGAACAGAAGCAGGATGATGGTAACGGTCCATTCGGCGATGCTGTTGCGCAGTGAATCGCTGCGCGTCCCGGGTTCGGACTGGGCCGGCTCTTGAACCACCGGTGTGTTCAACTCCACGTGTACCTCTCTTGTCATTCTAACCAGAACTGCGCCTGGGCCGCCGCCCGCCGGGACCCTCGGAGTCCGGAGACCCGGGCGCGCGGCGCCTGCCGCCCCACAGCAGGAAATGCACCTCGACGAACGAGACCAGGAGGTTGACCACCCCCACGCCGCTCACTGCTCCCCGGAAATAGGGGCTCATCCAAACCGAGTACCACCCGCGGCCGCCGCCGGAGAAGTAGTTCTGGTCCCAGCCGGGCATCCAGGGCAGCACCAGCAGCATCACCCCGACCATCGTGAGTAGCAGAGCCGCCAGGAACGCTTGTACCCGACGCAGCAAACTGCCCCTGGCTCTTGTTCCGGGTGGACTTCCCCCCGCCGAAGGCGCCTCCGGCAGGAGATCCTCTTCTAGCGCCACTCACTCCCCTCCGGCCGAGCCGCGGCCTCCAGCCGAAGTTCCGCCTGCCAGGGCGGCAACATCCGGCCCACGGGCTCGAAAGTGAACCGGTGGTGCGCGGTGGGCCCCATGGCGGCCAGCGCCTCCAGGTGCTCCGGGGTGCCGTATCCCTTGCTTCGCGCCAGCCCGTAGCCGGGATACATCCGGTCCCAGGCCCGCATGCAATCGTCGCGGCGCACTTTGGCCAGGATGGAAGCCGCGGCGATGCTCCACACCCGGGCGTCACCCTTGATGAGGGCCCGCTGAGGCACGGGCAGATCGATCTGCACCGCGTCCACCAGCAGGAAGTCCGGCTGAGTCCGCAAGGCGAGGACAGCCCGTTTCATGGCGAGCCGCGAGGCTTGATAGATGTTGATCCGGTCGATCTCGGCGGCGCTGGATTCCCCGACGGCCCAGGCCGCCGCCAGCCGCTTGATTTCCAAACAGAGTTCCTCCCGCGCCGCCGGCGGCAATTGCTTGCTGTCCCTGACGCCGCCAAGTGGAGCGCCCAGGGGCAGGATGACGGCTGCGGCCACCACGGGTCCAAACAGGGCGCCCCGGCCCGCTTCATCCGCTCCCGCCACGGCCGTGAAGCCGCGCCGGGCGAGGCAACGCTCAAACCGGGCGTCGCAGCGTGGGCGGCTCATGGACCGGCGCTCCGGCTCATTCGCGTTCGCGCAGCCTTGCCGCCTTACCCCGGAGGCCGCGAAGGTAGTACAGCTTCGACCGCCGCACTCTGCCGGTGCGAACCACGTCGATGTGGTCGATCACGGGCGCGTGCAGCGGGAAGATCCGCTCGACTCCCTGGCCGAAACTGATCTTCCGGACCGTGATGGTCTCGCCCATGCCCGTGTTCTTCCTGGCGATGACGGTTCCCTCGTAAGCCTGAAGGCGCTCTTTGTCGCCCTCCCTGATCTTCACGTGCACGCGAATCGTGTCGCCCGGCCGGAACTCCGGAAGGTCCTTCTTCTGCCGCTTGTTCACAAATCTCGTCAATAAGGGGTTGTTCATCGTTCCACCCTGCTCTTCCATTTCTCCAGAAGCTCCGGACGCATCCGGGCCGTCTTCTCAATGGCGGCCTCCAGCCGCCACCGCCGAACCTCTTCGTGGTTGCCGCTCAACAATACCTCGGGCGCCTGCCAGCCTCGAAAGCCGGCGGGCCGCGTGTATTGGGGGCAATCCAGGAGGCCGGGCCCTTCCGCGCCGCCGCCGAAGGACTCCCGCAACGCCGAATCCTGGTTCCCCAATACGCCGTCCAACAGTCTGGCAACCGCGTCGATCACCACCGCGGCGGCCAGTTCGCCTCCGCTCAACACATAGTCGCCGATCGACAACTCCTCGTCCGCCAGCCGCTCGGCCACGCGCTCGTCCACGCCTTCGTAGCGCCCGGCCAGCAACAGCAGTTCATCCAGCCGGCTCAACCGCCGGGCCGCCGCCTGATCGAACAGACGGCCTTGCGGCGACATCAGAATGATCCTCCGCGCCGGTCCCCGCTCCGGAAAAATGGCTTCCGCCGCCCGGAAGATGGGCTCGGCCTTCAGGACCATGCCCTCTCCTCCACCGAACGGCCTGTCGTCCACCGTCCGGTGACGGTCCGTGGTCCAGTTTCTCAGATCGTGGACCTCCAGCCGGATCTTGCCGGCGGCCGCGGCGCGGGCCACCACCCCGTGCTCGAACGGGCCCCGGAAGAAGTCCGGGAAGATCGTCAGCACGTGGAACACCATCAGCGGTTCAATCCTTCCAGCCCTTCCGGCAACTTCACCACGATCCGCCGTCCGCCGGCATCGACGGCGACGCAGATCGAGGCCGCGAAAGGGATCAACACCTCCTGCCCCGACTCGCCTTCGACGGCCAACAAAGCCGGCCCGCCATGCTCCTGCCAGCCGCGGACGCAGCCCACGGGGCGTCCGTCCTCACGCACAACCTCAAACCCGATCAAATCGGACTGATAATACTCTCCCTCCGGGAGAGGAAGTCTCTCGGGGCGCGGCAGATGAACCTCACATCCTCTCCACCGCTCCGCCTCGGAGATCGTTTCTATCCCGCGAAGCTTGAGAACGATGTGGCCGCCATGCTGCCAGGCGTTCTCCACCTCAAAACGGTGGTGCCGCGCCTCGGAACCCGCGGGCCCGAGGAGGTAAACCGACTCCAACCCGAGGAAGCGGTCAGGGTGGCCGCTGAGGGACTCCGTCTTCAACTCGCCACGGTTCCCTCTGGATCCGAGAACGCGACCGATCGCCACCCACTCCTCGCTTCCCGGATGTGCTGCCGGCACTACACGTCCTATTCCAGAATCTCGAGCGTGAAGCGCCGGTTCAACTTCATGCCGGCCGCGCCGAGGATGGTGCGGATCGAACGCGCGGTTCTTCCTTGCTTGCCGATGACCTTTCCCAAATCGCTCGGAGCTACTCTGAGCTCCAACACGGTTACCTGTTCCCCTTGCACTTCCCGCACAACGACCTGATCCGGGATGTCAACAAGAGCTTTCGCTATGTCTTCGACCAGTTCCCTCATCCCCGCCTCCCTGGGCCTCCTTATGCTCCGATAATAGCACTCCCGCCGGGGGCGTTAGACTCGCGTCACGATGCCTGGGGAGGAGCGGGGTTCTCCTTCAGCAGGCGGGCCACCGTGCTTGAGGGCTGCGCCCCCATCTTCATCCAATGGGCGATCCGTTCGTGCTCCAGATGCACTTTGGCGGGTTGCGACACCGGACTGTAGTGGCCCACGACCTCGAGGTTTCTTCCGTCGCGTGCCCTCTCCTTCTCGATCACGACCACCCGGTAGGCCGGCTTCTTCTTGGCGCCGAACCGCGCCAGTCGAATCATCAGCATGTTCCTCTTCTCACTTATCCCTTGCGGCGTCGGCGCCCGGCGTCACATGCCGGGCAGCGCCAGTCTGCCCAGGCGCTTTCCCTTCAGGCCGCTCGAAAGGTTCTTCATCATTTTGCGCGCTTGCGCATACTGTTTCAACAACTGGTTAACTTCCTGGACGGAAGTCCCGCTGCCCCGGGCGATCCGCCGGCGCCGGGACCCGTTGATCAACATGTGATTGGCCCGCTCCCGGAACGTCATGGAATCAATGATCGCCACCACCCGCGTGACCTGGCGCTCATCCACCTTGAGGTCCTTCAGGTTACGCAGCGGTCCCATGCCCGGCAGCATGCCCAGCAGGGATTCCAGAGGTCCCAGCTTGCGGAGACGGCGCAACTGGTCCCGGAAGTCCTCCAGGGTGAAGTCGTTCTCCAGGATCTGCCGCTGCGTTTCTTCCGCCTGTTTCTGATCGACCGCCTCGCCGACCTTCTCGATGAACGACAAAACATCGCCCATCCCCAGGATGCGCGACGCGGCGCGGTCGGGGTGAAACGGTTCGAGCGCGTCGAACTTCTCGCCGATGCCGACGAACTTCAATGGCTGCCCGGTGACGTGACGGATGGAGAGCGCGCCGCCCCCCCTGGCATCGCCGTCCATCTTGGTCAGGATGGCCCCCGTGATGCCCAGCCGCGCGTGGAACTCCTGGGCGCTTTTGACCGCGTCCTGTCCGGTCATGGCGTCCGCGATGAACAGGATCTCCGTCGGCTCCAGCGCGTCTTTCAGCCGCTGGAGTTCCCCCATGAGTTCGTCATCGATATGGAGCCTGCCCGCCGTGTCCACCAGAACCACGTCCCGGCCGGTCTCGGCCGCCTCGCGCCTGGCGCCCCGGGCCAACTCTTCGGGCGTCTTCTCCTCCGGTTTGCCTTCGTAGACCGGAAGGCCGGTATGCCTGGCGATCACGCTCAACTGCTGTCTCGCCGCCGGACGGTATACGTCCACCGAGACCATGAGCGGGCTGTGCCCGTTGCGGCTCAACCAGCGGGCCAGTTTCCCCGTCGTAGTCGTCTTGCCCGAGCCTTGCAGTCCGGCGAGGAAGATAATGGTCGGCGGATTGTTGGAGAACCGCAGGCGCGACTGGTGGCTGCCCAGGACCCGGATCAGCTCCTCGTTCACTATCTTGATGACTTGCTGAGCGGGGGAAAGAGAGGTCAGCACCTCCTCTCCCATGGCCTTCTGCTTGACGCCCTCGATGAACTGCTTGACGACTTTGAAATGAACGTCGGCCTCCAGCAGGGCGACACGAATCTCCTTGAGCGCCTGCTCCATGTTGGCGGGCGTCAGCTTGCCCTCGCCGCGGAGGTTCTTGAAGACGCGCTGAAGCTTGTCAGTGAGATTCTCGAACATTGCTTGCAGGAGACGGCCCGCGGCCACACGGGCGCAACGCCGAAACCGGACGGTCTTTTCATTATAAGTGAGGTTGCGGGACCTCGCGCAGGACCGTGCAGCCGGGCGAATGCGGTTGAGCCGGCCGCGGGCTGGTTTTGACCCGGTTCGCCTCAGGCTTGACAACCCATCTCACTGCAAATACCCTGGAGTCTCGCAAATTGTTGCGCCGGATCGCCCGGACGAGAGCACTCCATGACTGCCGTCTTTTGCCTTCTAGCCGGTGCAGTTCCCAACCGCCTGATCTCCCTGAACTGGGTGGACTTGGCGATCATCGTGGTCTATTTCGCCGCCGTGCTGGCCATCGGCTACTACCTCAAGGAGCGCGCCTCCACCGGCGAGGACTTCTTCCTGGCGGGCCGGGAGATGACCGCCTGGGTCGCCGGCTTGAGCTTTCTGGCGGCCAACCTGGGGGCGCTGGAACTGATGGGGTGGGCCGCCGCCGCTTATCAGTACGGCATCCTGGCCACGCACTGGTACTGGATCGGCGCCATTCCCGCCATGCTGTTGCTCGGCGTGGTGATGATGCCGTTCTACTACATATGTAAGACGCACTCCGTGCCGGGCTATTTGCAGCTACGCTACGGCGAGGGCAGCCGCGGCCTGGCGGCCGTCTCCTTCGGTCTCATGACGGTGCTGATGAGCGGCATCAACATGTACGCCATGGCGCTGGTGATGAAGGTGGTGCTCGGCTGGGACATCAACTTCAGCATCTGGGTTTCGTCCCTCACCGTGGCGATCTACGTCGCCCTGGGAGGACTGCGCTCCGCCATCTTCAACGAGGTGTTGCAGTTCGTGCTCATCTGGCTGGGGGCGCTGCTCATCCCGATCTTCGGGCTGCTTGAGGCCGGCGGTTGGAGCGGCCTTCAGGCCAGAATCGCGCAGAACTTCCCGGGCGCCGACTACACGCACCTGTGGCGCACCATGGGCTCCTTCGCCGATAACCCCATGGGCATCCACTGGACGGGAATCGTTTTCGGCCTGGGGTGGGCGATCTCCTGCGGGTACTGGACGACGGACTTCCTGGTGGTGCAGCGCGTGCTTGCGGCCAAGGATCTGCGGTCGGCCAAGATGGCGCCCATTATCGGCGCGGCCTTCAAGATGATGGTCCCCTTTATCGTCATCCTCCCCGGGCTGTTGGGGCTGGCGGTGCTGCCCATGGCCCTGGTCGGGGAAGACGCGGCGGTGGCCACGGGCGGACACAGCTACAACGAAGTCCTGCCGCTGATGCTGGCGCGCTACTGCGGCCCGGGCCTGCTCGGGCTGGGGATCACGGCCCTGATTGCGGGATTCATGTCGGGCATGGCGGGCAATGTGAGCGCCTTCGCCACCGTCTGGACTTACGACATCTACCGCGCCTACATCAAGCGGGACGCGGCGGACGCGCACTACGTCAGGATGGGCCGCTGGTGCACGGTGCTGGGCGTGCTGGTGAGCATCGGAACGGCTTACCTGGTCATGCAGTTCAAGAGCATCATGGACTACGTACAGGCGCTGTTCAGCTTCTTCATCGCCCCGCTGCTCGGCACGGTCATCCTGGGCATGTTGTGGAAGCGGGCCACCCGCGCGGGCGGCTTCTGGGGCCTGCTGGCGGGCACCGTCTCCTCCATCGCCATGTGGGCCTGGGTGAAGGTGGACCCCGGCGCGCTGGCCGTCATCGCGCTTTCCAGCCACGCCAAGGATATGGCCGAGAACATGTACCGGGCGCTGTGGTCCTCGACCATCTGCATCCTGGTGACGGTCATCGTGAGCTACATGACCAAGCCCAAGCCTGAGAGCGAGCTGAAGGGCCTGGTGTTCGGGTGCACGGAGTTGCCTTCCGAGGGGCACCTGCCCCTGATTCAGCGTCCCGTCTTCTGGGCGGGCGTGGTCGGCGCGGCCTTCGTGCTGTTGCAGATTCTATTCTGGTAGGCCCTTATGGAGAAACCAAGAGAACCGATCTCAATCTGGTACTTTGTCGGGCTGATCCTCACGGTCTACGGCATCCTGATCGCGGGCGCGGGCCTGTACGACCTGTTGGCGGGCGTAAAGCGTCAGACCGTGCTGGCCGAGTTGCACGCGGGTGTCTGGTGGGGAGGTCTCCTGATCGTGCTGGGCGTGATATACCTTCGTTTTTTCTCGCCCGGCCGCCGGAAAAGACAGAAAGGCATAGGTGAATGATATGGAACGCAAGGTCACGTTTGGAATCATCGTTGGCAACCGGGGATTTTTCCCCGATCATCTGGCAAAGAGCGGCCGGGAGGAGATCCTGGCGGTCCTCAACTCGGCGGGCTACGGCGCCGTCTGCCCGGACCCGTCGCTGACCAAGTACGGCGCGGTCGAGACGCGGGAAGAGGCCAAGAAGTGCGCGGCGTTGTTCCAGGCCAACCGCGACGCGATCGACGGGATCATCATAACCCTTCCCAACTTCGGCGAGGAACGGGGGCTGGTGGAGGCTCTGCGCCTGGCCAACCTGAACGTTCCGGTGCTGGTGCAGGCTACGCCGGACACCGCCGGCAAGATGACCATAGCCGACCGCCGCGACAGCTTCTGCGGCAAAATGAGCGCCTGCAACAATCTTCAGCAATACAGGATCCCCTACTCGCTCACCACGCTGCACACCGAAGCCCCGGCCTCCCCGGAGTTCAGGAAGGACCTGGACTGGTTCGCGGCGGTCTGCCGGGTCACCGGAGGGCTGCGCAAGCTGCGGGTCGGCGCCATCGGCGCGCGCCCGGCGGCGTTCAATACCGTGCGCTACAGCGAAAAGCTGCTGGAGGCGCAGGGCATCGCCGTTGAGCCTATCGACCTGTCGGAGATCTTCGGCCGCATCGAGAAGATGAAGGACAGCGACCCGGCCGCTCAGGCGAAACTCGCCGCGATTCAATCCTACGTCAAGACTGAAGGCGTGCCCGCCCACGCCCTCCTCAAGATGGCGAAGCTCGGCGCGGTCATCGATGCGTGGATGCAGGCCAATGAGCTCGACATAAGCGCGGTGCAGTGCTGGACCTCGATGGAGGAGTACTTCGGGGTGGTGCCCTGCGCCGTCATGAGCATGATGTCGAACAGCCTGATGTCCAGCGCCTGCGAGGTGGACATCCCCGGTGCGGTGGCGATGCACGCTCTGAGGCTCGCCTCGGAGACGCCCAGCGCCCTGCTCGATTGGAACAACAACTACGGCGACGACCCGAACAAGGCGGTGTGCTTTCATTGCAGCAACCTGCCCAAGCACTTCTTCGAGGACGTCCGCATGGACTACCAGGAGATCATCGCCGGCACCGTGGGCAAGCTCAACACCTTCGGCACCTGCGTGGGCCGGATCAAGGCCGGTCCCATGAGCTTTGCCCGGTTCTCCACCAGCGACAGCACCGGCAGGATCCGCGGCTACGTGGGCGAGGGAGAGTTCACCGGAGATCCCCTGGAGACCTTCGGAGGCGCCGGAGTGGTGGAGATCCGGAATATGCAGAGCCTGCTGCGTTACATCTGCGAAAACGGCTTCGAGCACCACGTGGCCGCGAACTTCAGCGCCACGGCCGCGGCGGCCGTCCACGAGGCGGCGGCCAAGTATATGGGCTGGGACGTCTACTATCACCGCTAGGAGGAACCGGCCATGGCTATTGCCGCCGGAGTGGATTTCGGCACGCTGTCGGTGCGTGTCTCGATTGTGGATAGCCAGCGCGGCCGCCTCGGCTCCGGCGTGGCCGAATATCCTCTGCACCGCAGGAAGGAAGACCCGGATCACGCCACGCAGAGCCACGCCGATCACATGCGGGCGCTGGCGGAAGCCGCCGGCGCGGCGTTGCGGGACGCCGGCGTCGCGGGAGACCAGGTCGAGGCGCTGGCCCTGGACACCACCGGCTCGAGCGTCATCCCGGTGGGCGAGGGTCTGGAGCCGCTCGACGATTACTACCTGTGGTGCGACCACCGCGCCTGGCGGGAGGCGGCGCTCATAACCGAGACCGCTCACGCCCGTAAACTCCCGGCTATTGACTGGTGCGGCGGCGTCTACTCCTCCGAGTGGGGCTTCTCGAAGCTGCTTCACTGGCTTCGGAACAACCCCGGCAAGCGCGGCCGGTTGCGGAGCGCCCTGGAACACTGCGACATGGTCGCCGCGGTCCTTTGCGGCATCACCGACCTCGGCCAGGTCCCGCGCTCTATCTGCGCCATGGGCCACAAGTGGATGTGGAACCAGGCGTTGGGCGGCCTGCCGCCGGAGGATTTCCTGGTTGCCGTGGACCCTTTGCTCGGGGGAATCCGCGAGAAGCTGAACGGCCGCTACGCCACCAGCGACAGGCTCGCCGGAAAACTGTCACCCCAGTGGGCCGCCAGGCTGGGTTTCCGTCCCGGCATCCCGATTCCGGTGGGGGCGTTCGACGCGCACTGGGACGCCATCGGCGCGGGCGTCCACGAGGGCGACGTGGTCAACGTCGTCGGCACATCGACCTGCATCATGGCTATTGCCCGCGAGACCAGGCTGATCCCCGGCGTGTGCGGCGTGGTGCAGGGGTCGATCCATCCTGGGATGGCCGGTATTGAAGCCGGCCTTTCCGCAACCGGGGACATCTTTGATGCCATCGCCCGGCGAGCCTCCAGTACGGTGGCGGAGTTGTCGCGGGGTCTGGAACGCTACTCGGCGGGCCGGACCGGCCTGCTGCGCCTCACCTGGGACAACGGCGACCGGACGGTTCTGGTCAACCCGGAACTCGGGGGCGTGACCCTGGGCTGGAAACTGACCCACACGGCGCAGGACGAACTGTTCGCCGCCATCGAGGGCACGGCCTTCCATACGCGCGTGATCCTGGAGCGGATGGAGGAGCACGGAGTCCCCATCCGGCGAGTGATCAACGGCGGCGGGGTGCCGCAGAGGAATGAGACGTTGAACCGGGTCTACGCCAACGTTCTCAACAAGCCCGTCCTGGTTCCCGAAAGCGAAGTGACCAGCCTCGGCTCGGCCATCTTCGCTTTCCTGGCCGCGGGAACGTTCGCGTCCGTTGAAGAGGCCCAGGATGCGCTTTGTCCGCGCTACCGCGCCGTGAACCCGGAGCCCGCCGCGGCTGCGGTCTATGAACGGCTCTACGCGCTGTACCGGAAACTGTACTTCGGCATGGGCCGTTCCTCGGCTTCTCCCGTCAGCGCCGGGGACGTGCTTCCGTCACTCCGCTCCATCGCCGCCGGAAGCGCGGGTTCTCGTCGCGATTGATACAATAGCCAACCATGGAACACGTCACAAGACGGCATTTCTTCTTCGGCGGTCTGCTGGCCGGCGCCATTCCGGCGGGGGGTTTCGGCAGCGTTCCCTCGCTCGCGGCGCTGGGCTACAAGTCGCCCAATGAAAAGCTGAACGTTGCTTCCATCGGCGCGGGAGGCCAGGCCGTGGCCGGCATCACTACGCTGGCGCGTATCGGCGAGAATATCGTGGCGCTGTGCGACCCCGATGCGGCGCGGGCAGCCCAGATGTTCCGGACCTATGAGAAGGTCCCCAAGTACGCCGATTTCCGGAAGATGTTGGAGAAGGAAGAGAAGAACATCGACGCCGTCCTCATCGCCACTCCGGACTTCATGCACGGCATGCAGGCCATGTGGTCAATGGAACGGGGCAAGCACGTCTACGTGCAGAAACCCATGACCCGGACCGTGTGGGAGGCCCGGCAGTTGAAGGAGGCCGCGGTCAAATACAAGGTCGCCACCCAGATGGGCAACCAGGGTTACTGCCAGGAAGGCCCGCGGGTGTGCGCGGAGATGATCTGGAGCGGCGTGATCGGCGGCGTCACCGAGTGCCACGCCTGGACGAACCGGCCTGTCTGGCAGCAGGGGATCACGGAGGAGCCTCAGGGCGAACCTTTTCCGGACACGCTGGACTGGGATGTCTGGCTGGGCATCGCCCGGGAGCGTCCGTTCAGCTTCGCCTACCTGCCCTTCAGTTGGCGCGGCTGGTACGACTTCGGCTGCGGCGCGCTCGGCGACATGGCTTGCCACGTGCTGGGCGCTCCGAACATGGCTCTCATGCTGGGCGCGCCCACAACGGTGGAGTGCATCCGGCAGGAGGGCAAGAGCAGGCTTACCTATCCCACCAGCTCCATCATCAAGTTCACTTTCCCGGCCCGCCACAACATGCCGCCGCTTACGCTCTATTGGCACGATGGGGTGAGGGGCGGCCTGCCGGCCGAGTTTCGGCCCAAAGACATACCCGCGGATGAGAAACTGGGCGATGCGCCCCGACAGCCGATGACGGCTGAGGCAAAGGCGGCCGTTGCCGCCATGGCGGCGCGCCGGGCAGGCGGTGGCGGCGGTGATGCCGCTCCGGGAGCCGCGCGCGCCGGCCGGGCGCCCATAACCGCGCCGGGCGCTCCCGCAGGCCGAGCGGGCAGAGGACCGGACACGTACAACCAGGCGGTCGAACAGCGCAGGGCCCCTTACAACAGCCCGGCCGATAGCGGTGTGCTTTACATCGGCGAAAAGGGTTACATGACTACGGGCGAATACGGCGGCAGCCCGCGGCTTGTGCCGGCCGCCAGGATGGAAGGCTACCAGCCGCCCCCACCGCTTCTGAAGCGCCATCCGGAGACCTACAGCGACTGGGTCCGCGCCTGCAAAGGCGGCGACCCCGCGGCCTCGAATTTCGACGTGGCGGCCCCGTTTACGGAATGGATCGCCATGGCCTGTATTGCCTTGCGGGTGGAAGGCAAACTGGAGTGGGACGCCAACCGGATGCAGTTCACCAACAGCCGCGAGGCCAACCGGTATCTTCGTCCTGAATTCCGAAAGGGCTGGAGCTGGACGTAAACGGGCTGAAGACGGCGTTCAGGAGCCGGCTATATCGAGAAGCCGCAGGCAGGAGAGACATAGGAGGAGAGTGGAGGGCAGGGCCATGTCACAAGATGGGTTTTCCAGACGTTACTTCTTTTTCGGCACGCTCTTGGCGGGCGCGGTCCCGCCGGGGGGATTCGGCAGTGTGCCTGCGCTGACGCAGTTGGGTTACAAGTCGCCCAACGAGAGGCTGAATCTGGCCTCCATCGGCGCCGGCGGCCAGCCGTTTGGCGACCTCCGGAACGCCGTGGCGGGCGTTG
This sequence comes from Bryobacterales bacterium, assembly GCA_020851555.1. GTDB lineage: Bacteria > Acidobacteriota > Terriglobia > Bryobacterales > Bryobacteraceae > DTKY01. The sequence goes on from JADZCM010000004.1 coordinate 33,090, forward strand.
AGAACGTAGTGGCGTTGACGGACGTGGATTTTGTTCGCGGCGCACAGGGATTCGCGGCCTACCCGAAAGCCGAGAAGTACCGTGACTTCCGGCGGATGCTGGACCGGCAAGGCAAGGAGATTGACGCCGTAGTCATCGGCACGGCCGACCACATGCACGCGACTTGCGCGCTGGCGTGCATGCAGCTCGGCAAGCACGTCTACGTGGAGAAACCGCTCACGCGCACTCCCTGGGAGGCGCGTTTGCTGACACAGGCGGCGGCGAAGTACCCGAAGGTGGCCACTCAGATGGGGAACCAGGGTTATTCGCACGACGCCACGCGCGTGGCCTGCGAGATCATCTGGTCGGGCGAGATAGGCGACGTGACGGAGGTCCACGCCTGGCACGGCAACCCCGGCTGGCCGCAAGGGATGACCAGGATCCCGCCCCCGACCCCCGTTCCGGATACGCTCGACTGGGATCTTTGGCTCGGCGGAGCAGCGTGGCGGGAGTATACCGCGGGAGATGACGAGTACAGGGAGTACGCGGCCAGAGTGATGGGCCGCGGGAGAGGCGCGGGGCAGGGCCAGCCGCCGCCGCCCCCCGAGGCCGCCCGTGGGGGTGGGGCTGCGGGCGGGCAGCCGCAGTATGGGTTCTACCTCCCTTTCAACTGGCGCGGCTTTTACGATTTCGGAAGCGGCTTGTTCGGAGACTGGGGAGTCCACATCCTCGGGCCCGCAAACTGGGCGTTGCAGCTCAGCCCCGCCAGTCTCATCAGCGTGGAGACCGTGAAGCGCGAAGGCATCAGCCCGTTCACTTATCCCGTGACCAACGCCGTCAAGTACGAGTTCGGGCCGAGAGGCAATCTGCCTCCGGTGACGGTGTACTGGAACGACTGCGTGCAGGGCGACGCCTATCTGCCGCCGGGCATGACCGCCGAGGAGGCCCGCCAAATCTCCGGCAAGGGCCCGCAGATCGGCCCGTCCAGAGGACAGGGAGGATTCTTCCCCGGGGCAGGAGCGCAGCAGCCGCCTGCCCGCGGAGAAGGCGGCGGAGTCCCCGGAGGGCCGGGACGCGGAGCGCAGGGTCCGGGGCAGCAGGCGGCTCGGGGCGACGCCGCCGCCAGACCCGTCAGCAGCGGTTACAACTGCATCTTCGTGGGCACCAAGGGCTTTCTGGGAACCAGCGGACGCGGGGAGGGAGTCGGGCTTCTGCCCGGTTCCCGCTGGGCGGAGTACCAGTTGCCCAACGCCTACCTGCCGCGCTCGCCGGGCGCAAGCACCGGCAGCAACGCCGGCGCGCACGCGCGCGACTGGGTGCGCGCCTGCAAGGGCGGCGCGCCCGCCTGCTCGAACTTCAGCATCGCCGGGCCTTATACCGAGTGGCTGGTCCTGGGAGCGGTGGCGGTGCACTACGAAGGCAAGATCCTGTGGGACAACGCCCGCGGCGAGGTCACCAACAACAAGGACGCCAACCGCTGGGTGCGGCCCGCCTTCCGCAAGGGCTGGGAGATCAGACTCTAGATCCGGCGGAGGTGGAGCGCCCGTGGGAGCCCCAGGCAACCTTCGTGTACCCTGGTAGGGGCCGGGCATGCCCGGCCGCGCATTGCCATGCCCGTGCTGGAAATCGGTTGCGGGCGGCGTAAGGTTGAGCCGGACTCCGTCGGCATCGACCGCTCACCGGACTCCGCCGCCGACATCATCTGGGATCTCGATCAGTTTCCCTGGCCGCTCGAGAGCGGAAGCTTCGACCGCGTCCACATGTCCCATGTGATCGAGCACCTCTCCGACATCATGCGGGCCATGGGCGAAGTGCACCGCGTAACGCGTGACGAAGCGGACGTCTTCATCACCACGCCGCATTTCAGCTCGCACAACTCCTACAAGGACCCCACCCACAAGGCGCATCTTGCCGCCGCCAGCTTCGAGTACTTCACCGGCCGGCAGTTCGAGACCTTCTCCGGTCCCCCTTTCCGTTTCGAAATCGTCAGGACGGAACTCACCTTCGGGGGCAACCTGGTCCTGGACAACCTGGGCCGGTGGCTCTCACGGTTGTCCTTGCCGTGGTACGAACGCCACGCCGCCTGGGTGCTCCCCGCCCTGGACATCCGGTGTCACCTGAAAGTACGCAAGTAGAACCGCGATGTTAGAATCGGAGGCGGTCACGCCTCCGGATAGCTTCCATGTGTGGAATCGCGGGATATGTCACGATCGAGCCGAACGAGTATCCGGATGGCGTGCTGGACCGGATGACCGCGGTCCTCGCTCACCGCGGCCCGGAAGGATCCGGGTATCACCGGGATACGCACGCGCAACTGGGGCACCGGCGGCTCGGCATCGTCGACCTGGCCGGCGGAAGCCAGCCCATGTACAACGAGGACCGCTCGCTGGTGGCGGTCTACAACGGCGAGATCTTCAACCACGCTCAGCTCCGCGCTCCCCTTGAGAGGGCCGGCCACCGTTACCAGAGCCGCTGTGACACGGAGCTGATCCTGCACGCTTGCGAGGAATACGGCCCAGGGGCGCTCGACCGCTTCCGCGGCATGTTCTCGTTCGCCCTGTGGGACCAGGAGCGCCGCACGCTCTTCTGCGCTCGCGACAGGTTGGGGATCAAGCCCTTCTACTTCTACTGGGACGGCCGCCTCCTGGCCTTCGCCTCCGAAATCAAAGCCCTGTTCGAGCACCCGGCGGTGTCGCCCGCGCCCGATGCGTCCGCGCTCGCGGAGTACCTCGCCTTCGGCTACCTCGGCGGCGAACGGACCATGTTCGCGGGCGTCCGCCAGTTGATGCCCGGGCACTGGCTCCGGCTGGAACTGAACGGCGGGACGCCGCGTCCGGAGATCCGGCAGTATTGGGATGCGCCGAAGGCGCCTTCGGCCGGCGCGGAAGCCGGCGACGAGGACTGGACCCGCCAGTGCCGCGAGCGCCTCGAGGAAACCGTCCGCATGCGGCTGATGAGCGACGTCCCGCTGGGCATGTTTCTGAGCGGGGGCGTCGATTCCAGCGTGATCGCCGCCCTCATGAAGAGGATGGTGACGGGACCGGTAACCACCTTCAGCGTGGGCTACCGCGAGACGGCTTTCAGCGAACTGGATTACTCGCGGCAGGTCGCCGAACACCTCGGCACGGAGCACGAGGAGGTGGTGGTGGGGCCGGAGGAGTTCTTCAACGCCCTCCCCAGGCTGGTCTGGCACGAGGACGAGCCGGTCACCTGGCCCTCCAGCGTGTCGCTGTACTTCGTTTCCAGGCTGGCCGCCCGCAAGGTAAAGGTGGTGCTGACCGGGGAGGGCAGCGACGAACTGTTCGGGGGCTACGCCCGCTACCTTCACTACCTGCGCAGCATCGGGTGGATGCGTTGGTACGGTCTGGTTCCGGCCGCATTGCGCGAGCGGATGACACGGTGGATTGCGGCGGCCGGCCTCCTGCCGGCCGGTCTCCGCCGCAAGCTTCAGCACACCGTGCTCGGCCGCCCGGCGGGCCTGGCGTCTCTATACCTGGACAACTTCTACTGCGCCTTCTCCGGCGCGGACCTGGAGAACCTGCTCGCTTCCAGGCCGGTTTCGGGCCCGGTCTACGAGACCTTCGAGGGACACTACGAGGCGGCCGCGGGAGATCCGCTCGCGCGGCTGCTCTACGCCGACCAGAAGACCTACCTTGTCGAACTCCTGCGGAAGCAGGACCGCATGAGCATGGCTTGTTCGATCGAAAGCCGGGTCCCCTTCCTGGACCATACGTTCGTCGAGTTTGCGGCCAGAGTGCCCTCGCGGCTCAAGATACGCGGCGGCGTGACCAAGTATATACTTAAGCGCGCGGTCCGTGACCTGCTGCCCGAAAGCATCATCCACCGGAGGAAGATGGGCTTTCCGACACCGTTGAGGGCGTGGTTGAACGGGCCGGCGGGGAGCGGCGTCTTCGATTTCATCCGCAGCCCGGAGGGCTTGCTGGCCGGCTGCCTGGATATGGAAGCCGTGGGAGCGCTGATTGACCGTCACCGCCGCCGGCGGGAAGACGCGACCGACCGCATCTGGCGGCTTCTGAACCTCCAGGTCTGGGGCGACATGTACCTCACCGGGCGGCGGGAGGTTCTGTGGGAGGGGTTTCCCGCCACATCCGCCGCAGCCAGGGCCGCACCACCTCGCTGACGCCGTCCAGCCACGCCTCCCATTCGGCCTGGCTCACGTTGTCCTTGTCCCCCACCCGGGGGAGCAGCAGCGGATGATCCGAAGGGCCGGCCAAGCCGCTCTCGCAGGTCGTGGCCGAGAGGATACCCTCCCGCTCCAGCCAGGGCAACAGTTCCGCCCGGTACTCGCCGCTGGGATAGCAGAAGTGCGCCGCGGGCTCGTGGGAACCGGTCATCTCCCGGATCGCGCGGCGGTTGTCGGCGATCTCCCTGGCGAAGCCGCCCTCATCCGCCGGCGAGGTGTGCCGGTGCGTATGTAGCTGGATATCGATGCCCGCCGAGGCGATTGCCGCCACCTCTTCCGGCGTCATGAGCCGGAGGATACGCGAAGACTCCAGCGCAGCGTAGTCGACGCCAAGCTGTTGCGCCAGTTCCTCCGCCAGCGCGTCCATCGCCTCCAGGGTCAGGCCCTCACGGCGGGCCCAGCCCACGGCGGCGGCGGCGGCGGCGGTACGGCCTTTTTCGCTGCCCAGGTCCGGCGCGGACTCGTTCCCCACCAGTGAACCGCCCCGGTAAGTTTTACGGCCTTTCCAGACCAGATAGTGACAGAACATCTCGAACACCGGCTTGGGGTGCCGGCAGTAGTAAGTAGTCAGGTAGACCGTGGCGGGGAGTTCGTATTTTCGTAACAGGGGAAAAGCGCGTTGATAGAAGTCATGGCCGCCGTCGTCGAAAGTGATGACGGCGCTGCGGGGCGGCAGTGCACGCTCATAAAGCCGCCGCACCGCCTCCCCCAGCGGGAGCACGTTGTAGCGCTCCCGCAGCGCGCGGAATCGCTGCTCCAGCGCCGCCGGGGTGATGAAATAGCGCGGGTTCCATAAGTGCTCGTCATCCATGGAGACGCCGTGATAGCAGAGGATCGCAACCCGCCCGGCCCGCCAGCGGCTGTCCCGCACCGCGGCGTTGAACCCCAACGCTCCGGTTAGACCAAGGCCCGCCCGTTTGATACCCCTCAGCATACGGGAATTTCACCCTTACTTAGGCATCTCCCGGTCCAAAGGATGCCCAATGTTAAAATCAGATTCTAGCGCAACGGGAATCGAGGCTCAGGCGACCAGATGAATCAGGAAGAGAGCATCAGACCGCGGCGGCCGGGAGCGGTCTCGAAGTGGCGCCGCGTAGCCCACATCGCCGCGGCCACGCAGCGCAACCGCATCCGCTTCCTGCGGGGAGATCTGCGCGGCCAGAGCGGCGCGACGCACGCCGGCAGGCCCCTGGCCGAGAGCGTGGCTTACATCCGGAAGGTATTCGAGGCGTACCTGGCCTACGGCGAATTGCGCGAGGCGCAACTGGAGGGCCGGACGGTGCTCGAATTGGGCCCCGGAGACAACCTGGGCGTGGCGCTGCTGTTCGTGGCGCAGGGCGCCGGCCGCGCCGTCTGCCTGGACAAGTTCCGGCCTGACGGCCGGACGGACCGCGAGCGGGAGATCTACGTCGAGCTGCGCTCCCCGCTTGATGCGGCTCAGCGGCGCCGGTTCGACGAGGCCGTCAACCTGGACCGGGGGATTGCCTGGAACCCTGAGAGGATCCGGCCGGTGTACGGAACGGGCGTGGAGCGCGCGGACGAGATCCTGGAGCCGCGGCAGTTCGATTTCATCGTCTCAAGAGCCGTTTTGGGGCAGGTTAGCGATCCGGACCGGGCGTTCGCCGCCATGAACCTGCTGCTGAAGCCTGGGGGGGCGCTCCTGCACAAGATCGACCTGAGCGACTACGGCGCCCTCAGCGGGTTGGGCTGCCATCCCCTGGAGTTTCTCACCATCCCGGCCTTCGTCTACGCCTGGATGGCCCACGACGACGGGAGGCCCAACCGCCGGCGCGCGGACTACTACCGGGCGGCGATGGCTGAACTGGGCCTGGAGGCGAGGATCTACATCACCGAGATGCTGGAAGCGGACTGCGCCACTCGTGCCCTGCCGGACAGGCGGACGGAACTCGTGGCGGGACGCGACTTCGGCCCGGAACATATCCGGATGCTGGGGGAGATCCGGCCGCGCCTGGCCGGGAGATTCCGCCATCTCAGCGACGCGGACCTCCTGACGGCCGGACTGTTCCTGACGGCGGTCAAGACGGCCGGGGGCTGAGGCCGATGCGAGTGCTGCTGCTCGGCCCCTACCCGCCGCCCGGAGGCGGCGTGCAGACGAACCTGACCGCCATCCGGCGCCACCTGTTACAGAAAGGCGTTCCTTGCACCGTTATCAACCTCACCCGGCACCGGCAGGCCGATCATGACGGCGTGCTGTTTCCGCGGTCCGCGCTGGGGGTGCTTCGCCTGCTCGCCGCGCAACGCTTTGACGTGGCGCACCTGCACATCGGCGGGAACATCCCGGCCCGTCTTTTGGCGCTGTGTCTCGCCCTGACGCTGCGCCCCGGCGCCAGGACCGTCCTGACTCTGCATTCGGGCGGCTATCCCGCCTCAACCGCCGGCCGCCGCGCGGGCCGCTGGACCTTGCGGGGCCTCGCCTTCCGCCGCTTCGACCGGATCATCGCCGTCAACCAGGCCCTGAAGAACATGTTCACCGAGAAGTTCGGGGTGGACGCCGCACGCGTCCGTCTCATCGCTCCGCACTCGCTCCCCGAACACCCGCCGGAGGTGCAACTTCCGCCCCCGGTGGAGACGTTCTTCCGCACGCACGGGAAGGTGCTCGTCAGCACGGGCTGGCTGGAACCGGAGTACGACTTCCCCTTGCAGATCCGGGCGCTCGGTGCGATCCGGCAGCGCGTTTCCGGCGCCGGGCTGATGATCCTGGGCGCCGGACGGCTGGAGGAAAGCCTGCGCGGCCAGATTAACGCTACACCTTACGCGGAACATGTCCTGCTGGCGGGCGACGTTCCCCACGAGGCCGCCATGGCAGCGCTGGCCCGCTGCGGCCTGTTCCTTCGAACGGCCTGGTACGACGGCGATTCGGTCTCCGTACGGGAGGCGCTGCACTTCGGCACGCCGGTCATCGCCACCGACAACGGAATGCGTCCGGCGGGCGTCAGGCTGATTCCGGTGGCGGACCTGGACGCCCTGGTGGAGGCGGCGGTGGACGAATTGGGAAAAGGAAGGCGTTCGCCTTCGGCCGGCCGCGCCGATGACTCCGGGATCCACGCGGTATACGACCTGTACAGGGAACTGGCCGGCTGAAGCCTCTGCCGGCGCCGCCGGTTGCGGTACACTGTCAGGTGCTGACGGCAGCCCCGCCGATGAAAGTCCCCCTCCTGGATCTCAAACCACAGAATCTGGCGCTGGAACACGAGTTGAAGGCCGCCTTCGAGCGCGTCCTGCACTCCGGCCAGTTCATTCTGGGCCCAGAGGTGGAGACGTTCGAACAGAGCGTGGCCGAAGTGACGGGGACGCGCCACGCGCTGGGCGTATCCAGCGGCACGGACGCCATACTGCTGGCATTGATGGCGTTGGGCATCGGTCCGGGCGATGAAGTGCTGTGCCCATCGTTCACCTTCTTCGCCACGGCCGGTTGCGTAGCCCGCGCCGGCGCTACGCCAGTCTTCGTTGACTCCTGCCCATCATGCTTCAACCTGGATGTGGCCGACGCGCGCCGGCGCCTGACCGCGCGCACCAAGGCCATCATCCCGGTCCACCTGTTCGGACAGACCGCCGACATGGACGCCGTGCTGGAACTGGCGCGGGAGCACAACCTGTGCGTAATCGAAGATGCGGCGCAGGCGCTCGGCGCCGCGTACCACGGCCGGCCGGCCGGGTCGATGGGCGATTTCGGCACTTATAGCTTCTTTCCATCAAAGAACCTGGGAGGGTTCGGCGAAGGCGGCTTGCTCGCCACCAACGACGACGCACTGGCCGAAAAGGCCCGGATGCTGCGCAACCACGGCATGCAGCCGAAGTACTTCCACGGGATGGTGGGCGGCAACTTCCGCCTGGATGCGCTCCAAGCCGCGTTGCTGGCGGTCAAGCTGCCGCATCTGAAACAGTATTCGGCAAGGCGGCGCGAGAACGCGGCTTACTATTCCGGGCGGCTGGCAGAAGCGGGAGTTGCGCTGCCGGCCGTCCACCCCCATAACGAGCACATCTGGAACCAGTACACCGTGCGTGTGCCCGGCGGCCGGCGGGACGCTTTGCGGGAATACCTGGCCGCCCGCCAAATCAGCACGGAAATCTACTATCCCGTTCCGCTGCACCTCCAGGAGTGTTTTCGGAGCCGCGCCCCGGAGCCGCTTCCCGTCTGCGAGAAACTTGCCTCCGAGTGCGTCAGCCTGCCCATCCACCCCGACTTGTTGCGCGAACAACAGGACGCGGTGATAGAGGCTATCGCGGGCTTCCGCCGGAGTTAGCCGGCGCCGGGCCGCCGGGCCAGTTCTCCCAGGCGGCACTCGGCGTGGACCGCCTGGACCGCTTTCTCCAGCCCGCCGCGATGCACCACGATGGCGATGGTCAACTCGCTCGATCCCTGGGCGATGGCGATGATATTGATCCGTTCCCGTGAAATCGCGGTGAAGATCCTCCCCGCCAGGCCCGGTGTCCCGCGCATGCCCTCTCCGACCACCGCGAGCAGGCCGACGTCTTCGTCCACTTCGACGGGGCGCACGTAACCGTGGGCCAGTTCGAGCGCCAGCCCCGACTCCAGCGCCGACAGCGCCGTGCCCAGCTCTTCCTTCCGCACCAGGAAGCAGAAATTCTGGCGGTAGCTGGAGCTGGAAAGCAGCAGGAGTTCCACGTGCGCCCGCGCCAGGGAATCCAGCGCGCGAGCCACCAACTGCGTCGCGCTGATTTCGGGAGAGACCGGCTCCAGCGAAACCAGCGCCACGTGGGCCAGGGAGGTCACCGCTCTCGGCCCCGCCGGCCCGCTGACCCGGGGCACGATGCGGGTCCCGGGCTTCTCCGGCGCGAAGCTGTTCTTGCTCCAGACCGGAATGCGCTTCTCGACCAGCGGCGCCAGCGTGCGCGGGTGAAGCACCTTGGCGCCGTTGTAGGCCAGTTCGGCCGCCTCGCTGTAGGTGAGTTCCTCCAACACCACGGCGTCCGGCGCCAGCCGGGGGTCCGCCGTCATGATGCCGTCCACGTCGGTCCAGATCCAAAGCTCCGAGGCGTCCAGCACGGAGGCGAGGATGGAAGCCGAGAAATCCGACCCGCCGCGGCCGAGCGTGGTGGGCCTGCCGTCGGCGGTCGCGCCGTTGAAGCCTGTGACCACCGGCAGGACGCCCGTTTCGAGCAGGGGCGCGAGGCGCTCCCGGGCGCGCTCGCGGGTGCGGCCCAGGAGCGGGCTGGCGTTCCCGAAGACGGCGTCCGTCACGACGACCCGGGCGGCGTTTACCGCTTCAGCCCGCACCCCCAGCGTCTCCAGGAAGGCGGCCATGAGCAGCGCCGAAAGCCGCTCGCCGGCCGCCACGGCCTCATCCACCGAACGGGGCGGGCGCTCGCCGAGCATCCGTACGCCTTGAACGATCCTCTGGAAGTCCGCGAGCAGTGCTTCGATCGCCGTCATGGCCTGCTCCTGCCCGCCCGCCGGAAGCAGTTCACGGCAGGTGTCCAGGTGCCGGTCGCGGAGCTTGCGCAGCCCCGCCTCCATGCCGGTTTCATCTCCCGCTTCGGCGTGACGCAGCGTGTCGAGCAGTTGATCGGTGACCTTGGACATGGCCGAGACCACCACCAGAACCGGACGGCGGCGGCTCTCTGCGGCGATGATGGCGGCCGCCACGCGCATGCGTTCGGCCGAGCCCATGCTCGTGCCGCCGAACTTCATGACCAGAAGATCTTTCAAGTTGCGATTCCCTCCCCGTTGGCGGTGCGCTCGCGCACAAGCCGGAGTATGGCTTCTACCACCTCGTCTATCGTCATGCTGGTGGAATCCAGGTAGACGGCGTCGGGAGCCTGAACCAGCGGGGCCTCGGCGCGCGTTCGGTCCCGCTCGTCGCGCTGGCGCATCTCGCGAGACACGGCGGCCCTGTCCATCGGCTCACCCTTTCCCGCGTTCTCCAGCAGGCGCCGTTCCGCGCGCACCGCGGGATCGGCGTCCAGGAAAATCTTGATCTCGGCCTCCGGAAAGACCACGCTGCCGATGTCGCGGCCTTCCATCACGACGCTGGACTGCTCGGCCATGCGCCGCTGCCCGGCGACCATGGCCTGGCGCACCCCGGCGAAGGTGGATACCCTGGAGGCGGCCTGCGAGACTTCGGGCGTGCGGATGGCCTCGGTGACGTCTTCGCCGTTCAGCAGGACGCGGGATGAGCCGGATTCAAGCTGTATGGCGGCGCCGGCGGCCAGTTGTGAAAGGCGGTGTGCGTCGGCCAGGTCGATCCCGGCGCGCAGGGCCCACAGGCCCACCGCCCGGTACATGGCGCCGCTGTCGATGTAGAGGAATCCGAGCCGCCCGGCCAACCGCCGGGCGACGGTGCTTTTCCCGGCGCCCGCCGGCCCGTCGATCGCCACCACAATTCTCTTCGCCATCCGCCAGCCCGCTTACAATGATCTTCAGATGACCGCTCGGGAGTTCGACGCCCTGGTGGAAAAGGCCGTTCGGGCGATTCCCCCCCGCTTCCGCCGCCGCCTGGACAATATCGCTTTCGTCGTGGAGCGCGAACCGCCCCGGCCCGGCTTGCTGGGCCTCTATGAAGGACGCCCGCTCACCTTGCGCAGCGTCAGCGACGGCTTCGCGATGCCGGACCGCATCACGATCTACCAGGGACCGCACGAGCGGCTGGCCCGGGACCGCGCCAGCCTGGAAAAACTCCTGAGAGATACAGTATGGCACGAGGTGGCCCACTACTTCGGCATGGATGAGCGGCGCGTGCGCCTCGCTGAGCGCCGCAGACGCGCCCGCAAGAAACGCGGCGGGGCATGAATCATCCTACATGCGCATCCGCAAGCGCCAAGGGGCGCGAATTCCTGGCCGCGCCTCTTGCCGCGCCGGTGTTTTCGGGCGACACTTGAAGTCTGAGGAGCCGAGTTGAATCCAAGACTCTCTGAGGGCGCCCTGGTCAGAGAACCGGCCGAACGCTGGACGTGCGCCGACGCCTCTGAGCTTTACGACGTGGAGCGCTGGGGAAAATCCTATTTCTCCGTCGGTCCGCAGGGTCACTTGCTGGTGCATCCGACCAAAGAACCCGAGCGGTTCATCGACCTGAAGCAACTGGTGGACACGCTGCTGTTGCGGGGAATCTCCCTGCCGATCCTGATCCGGTTCGGCGAGATCCTGAAACACAGCCTGGCGGAGATCCGCGCGGCGTTCGAGAACGCCATCACCGAGCACGGCTATCAGGGAAGTTACTTCTGCGCCTATCCGATCAAGGTCAACCAGCAGCGCCAGGTGGTGGAAGAAGTGTTCCAGTACGGCCGCCCCTACAAGTTCGGGCTGGAGGTAGGATCCAAGCCCGAATTGCTGGCGGTGCTGGCCGTGGCGGACAACGAGACACCCATCATCTGCAACGGCTTCAAGGACGACGAGTATATCGAGATGGTGATGCTGGCCAACAAGGTGGGCCGGCGGATCATCCCCGTGGTTGAGAAGTTCACCGAGCTGAACCTGATCATCGAACACGCCAACCGCGTGGGCGTGCGGCCCGTGATCGGAATGCGGCTCAAACTGGCCAGCCGCGGCTCCGGGCGATGGAGGTCATCGGGCGGCTACCGCTCCAAGTTCGGGCTGACGGCTACCGAGGCGCTGCGCGCACTGGACCTGCTGAAGGACTGCGCCATGGCCGACTGCCTCCAGTTGCTCCACTTCCACCTCGGCAGCCAGATCACCAACATCCGGCAGATCAAGGGCGCCGTCAACGAGGCCGCGCGGATGTACGTGGAGTTGCGCAAGGCGGGCGCCGGGCTGCGCTTTCTGGACGTCGGCGGGGGGCTGGGCGTCGACTACGACGGCTCACAGACCGACTTTGAATCGAGCGTCAACTACACTCTCCAGGAATACGCCAACGATCTCGTCTATCACATCCAGAGCGTCTGCGACGACGCCGGAGTTCCACACCCCACCATCGTCAGCGAGAGCGGCCGGGCGGTGGCCGCATACCACAGCGCGCTGGTTTTCAACATTCTGGGTGTCAGCGGACTCGGCGAGGAGGAAGTCCCGCGCGAACTGCCGGCCGACGCCCAACAGTTGCTGGTCAACCTGCTGGAAACCTACCGTTCGCTAACCGCCCGCAACCTGCTTGAAAGCTACCACGACGCGCAGCAGGCGCTGGATACCGCCCTCAACCTGTTCAACCTGGGTTATCTGCCCCTCTCACAGCGCTGCCTGGCCGAGAACCTCTATTGGGCCATTTGCCGCCGGGTGCAAAAACTCGCCAGAGAACTGGAGGAGTATCCGGAAGAGCTGGAACCGCTGGACTCCATGCTCTCGGACACGTACTTCGGGAATTTCTCCCTGTTCCAGAGTCTGCCCGACAGTTGGGCCGTGAAGCAGTTGTTCCCCATCATGCCCATCCACCGGCTGGATGTGCGGCCGGCGCGGCACGCCGTGATCGGCGACGTGTCCTGCGACTCGGACGGCAAGATCGACCAGTTCATCGACCGCCGCGACGTGAAACGCACGCTTCCTCTCCACACCTTCAATGGAGAGCCCTACTACCTGGGAGTATTTCTGGTCGGCGCCTACCAGGAGATCCTTGGGGACATGCACAACCTGTTCGGCGATACCAACGCGGTCCATGTCAGCCTGGGCGCCGGCGGGGAGATCATCCTGGAGACGCTCATCAAGGGGGACACCGTTCGCGAGGTGCTCAACTACGTGGAGTTCAGTTCGGAGAATCTGCTCGCCAGCTTCCGCCGCGACGTGGAGGCCGCCGTACGGGAGGGCCGCATGGGGTACGAGGAATCGGGCCGCCTGCTGCGCTTCTACGAAGACGGCCTGCGCGGCTACACCTACCTCGAAGACGCCCACGGCCGCTGACGGCGATATGGCGGCCGGCATGGCCGGCCGTTACGCCAGCAGGTTCTGCAATGCTCCCCTGATCTGCGGGTACTGGAATTCGAAGCCCGCCTTCAACGCCGCCCCCGGCAGCACCTTCTGGCTCGCCAGGACAATGTCCGCCATCTCGCCGTAGAGCAGGCGCAGGGCGCGGGCCGGGACGCTGAACAGGCTGGGGCGGCGCAGCGCGCGTGCCAGTTCCCGGGTGAACTCAACATTGGTCACCGGGTTCGGAGAGGTCCCGTTCACGGGGCCCTGTAGTTGATCGTGCGCCAGCGCGAAAACCACCAGCGAGACGAGGTCCTCCACGTGAATCCAGGACATCCATTGCGCCCCGCTCGCCAGGGGACCGCCCAGCCCCCACTGAAAAGGCGTCAGCATCTGGGCCAGCGCGCCGCCCTCCCGGCCCAGGGCGACCCCCATGCGCAACTTCACCACGCGGATCCCCAGAGCGCCAGCCGCGTCCGCCTCCTTCTCCCAACCAAGGCATACCCCGGCCAGGAAGCCCTTGCCCGGGGGGGAGGACTCCTCCAGCACTTCGTCGGCGCGGTGACCGTAGAAGCCCGTGGCCGAGGCGCTGATCAACACCGGCGGCCGGCGCGGGAGGCGCGCGAGGGCCTCGACCAGCCGCCGCGTTCCGACCGTCCGGCTGTCCAGGATTCTGCGCCGCGCCCGCGGCGTCCAGCGCTGCGCCACCGGTTCTCCGGCCAGATGGATCACCGCTTCGGCATCGGCCAGACCCTCGGGCTCGGGTTCCATCGTGTAGGCGTTCCAGATGGAGCACTCCACGTCGGGACCGAAGCCGGTCTTGGCATGGCGGACCAGCAGATGAATACGGTGTCCTTCGGCCAGCAGCCGGCGGACCAGACGGCGCCCGAGGAAGCCGGTAGCTCCGGTTAGGGTGATATTCACTGCTCAAGCCATTCTATGCGAAACCGCGGACAACCGGCCGCGCCAGCCCGGGAGAAGCGGCGGCGGAAGTTCGCGATGCGGGCTGGGCATGGCGGCTTCGCGGCATTGCGTGTCATACTGAACGACCGATGGCCGTGGAGGAGATGCCCAGCGCGTTCACCGGCACGCCCGGCCTCTTATCAGCGGCCTGTTCCGGCCGGCTTCGCGCCCTGCGCCGGAAAATGAGGTCGGCGTGCGCCCTGGACCGCCTCTTTTCCGGGCGCGAGGCCGGGGGGCGCCGGGCTGGAGTCCGCGTGATTAGAGGAAAGGCGCATTGATGCCCCCTCGTTTTCTCGCCCGCCTGGTGGATGTGCGGCCGGCCGAGGTCAAGGCGCTCGCGTGGTCCTGGCTCTTCTTCTTCACGGTGCTCGCCTCCTATTACGTGATCCGGCCGGTGCGCGACGAACTGGGGGCCGCGGCGGGGGTTTCCCAGTTGCCCTGGCTGTTCCTGATGACCCTGGCCGGGATGACCCTCGCGAATCCCTTGTTTTCGGCCCTCGTAGCGCGCATGGCTCCGGTGCGCTTCATCTCGATCACCTACCGTTTCTTCGCCCTCAACGTGCTGGTCATCCTGGTGCTGATGAACACGGTGAAGGGGGCGGGCGCGGTCTGGGTCGGCCGTGCCTTCTGGGTCTGGGCCGCGGTCTTCAACATGTTCGTGGTCTCGGTCTTCTGGGCCTTCCTTGTGGACGTGTTCGACAACGACCAGGCCCGCCGCCTGTTCGGTTTCATCGCCGCGGGCGGGACCCTGGGCGGCATCGCCGGCTCGGCGATTACGGCCGCGCTGGTGATGCGCGTAGGGCGCAGCTACCTCTTGATCGCATCGGCCCTGCTGCTGGAGGCCGCCGTTTTCTGCGTCCACCGGCTGGCCGGGGTTTCGGCCGGCTTGCGCGAGCGCCGCGCGCCCCGCCAGGCCGCGGTGGGCGGCGGGGTGCTTTCGGGCCTGTCCCGCGCCTTCAAGTCCGCGTACCTCGCCAACATCAGCCTGTACATACTGCTGCTGGCCGTGCTCTACACGTACCTGTATTTCCAGCAGGCCGATATCGCGCAGAAGAGCTTCTCGGACCGCAACGTCCGCACCGCGTTCTTCGCCGGAATGGACCTGGCGGTGAACATCCTGACCCTGGCGATCCAGTTTCTGCTTACGGGCCGGATCCTCAAGCGGCTGGGGCTGACGCCGGCCCTCGTGCTGCTTCCGGCGATCAGCGTGGCGGGCTTCCTGGCGCTCGGCGCAGCGCCGGTCTTGTGGGTGCTGGTGATCGTTCAGGTGCTGCGGCGGGCCGCGGATTTCGCCGTTTCCCGGCCCACGCGCGAGGTTCTTTTCACGGTGGTTCCGCGCGAGGACAAGTACAAGGCCAAGAGCTTCATCGATACCTTCGTGTATCGGGCGGGGGACCAGATTGGAGCGTGGTCCTACGCTTTGCTCGGCTGGTTCGGGCTCGCGGCGGCGGGGATCAGCTTTGCCGCCGCCCTGCTCTCGGCGCTCTGGCTGGCCAACGGACTATGGCTCGGCCGCCGGCAGGAAAAACTCGCGGGCCGGAGCGCCGCGGAGAACTAGCGCCGCGGAGCCTCCGGCACGGCACAGGCGAAGTTCGCGGCATCGTCGGTGCTGCCCGCGCCCTTGTAACGGGCCACCTTCGGATAGGCGCACAGCGGGCGCGTCCTCGCTCCGCCGCCCGGCGCCGCCGCCTGCTTCGTCGCAATGATCTGCTCCGGCGCCACGCCCTGCTCCACCCAGCGCTCCAGCGCGGCGGAGATGTTGCTGCGCGCATCGCCCTGCGCCACGCCGCCCTGCCCGAAATCGTTCGGACCGGCGCCGCCGCCGCAGTGCTGCATGCCGGGCACCATGAACAGCCGTACGAATTCGGAGGCGCTTTGCGAACCCATCCGTTTCACCACGCTCTGGTAGTAGTCGATGGCCGCCTGCGCCGGGATGGCCGCGTCACACCAGCCGTGATATAGGATGAGCTTTCCGCCGCGGGCCTTGAACCGGCTCAGGTCGGGGCTCACTGCGTCCAGGATCGGCGCCATCTTGGCGCCCGCCTTGAAATCCTTCTCCAGGCTGAATTTCCGGTAGTCCCAGGCCGGATCGCCGAACACCATGTCTTTGTAAAAGCCCGTGGCGAAAGCATAAAGCAGGCTCTTCTCGGGCGCCGGGCCCGTGATCCATTGTCCCCAGCCTCCCTGTTCGGCCTCGCCGCTCATGGCGTAACCGGGGTAAAGCTGCTTGCCCTTGGAGTCGCGCAAGCCGCCGTAGAGGGTCTTCAACGCCTGGATTTGCGGCCGGGTGAGGCACTGGTCCGTCTCCGCGCCCCGGCAGAGCAGGCCTTCGGGATCGAAACGGCAGACCGCCGGATTCTCGACTACGCCGTCCTCGACGCCGTCCAGCCTGTCGCAGGACGCCAGAGCCGCCGCCTGGATGGCGGGCAGCTTCGACTGCGGAATGTAGCCTGCCGCGCTGCCCGCCGTGGCCTGCATGCCCGACGCGCCCAGCGCCAGCAGGTGCGTCCAATGGTTCGCCGGCGCTCCGGCGATGATGCCGTCGTAGTCCTCGGGGTAGCGTTGCGCCTCCATCAGCGCCTGGCGTCCGCCGTTCGAGCAGGAGTTGAAGTAGGACTTCTTAGGCTTCGATCCGTAGTACGCCTCGGTGATGGCCTTGCCCTTCACGGCCGTTTCGTGGATGGCGCGGTGTCCGAAGTCCACGATCTTCTCGGGGCGGCCCACCGCCCACCTGGCGTCCGTGCCGCTGCCCTGGTGGCCGGTGTCGGTGGAGGCCGCCGCGTAGCCGTGGCGGACTGCGTCGGCCAGCCCGTCGTAACTTATGGCCCCGGCGAAGCCGCCGTTGCCGATTCCCTGGAACTTGCCGTTCCATCCCTGCGCCGGCATCCAGACCTCGAACAGAATGTTCGAGTCTTTGGAGGGTTGCATGACGCCCGCCACGCGGCAGAACGCGGGCATATCTTTCAGCCCGCGCCCGGCAGGCGGTTGAAATAGGCCTGCCTTGATGTCTTCGGCGTAGCCGATGGTGGTCCCCGGCAGATTCAGTTTCGCCAGACCGGGGCAATCCGCCGCCGCGGCGGGCAGCGCCAGCGCCGCGAGCGTCCAAAGTATCCAATGTGTCCTCATGGTTGTTTCCCGGGCAAGCCAGCCCGATACCATGTTAGCTTTCAGGCTCCTCCGGCCGCTGTAGGTGCGTTTACTTGCCCGTGTGGCTTACGCGCCCGGCGGAGAACCGGCGCGGCGGCGGACCAGGCCGCAAAAACCGCCGGACCCGTTGTTTGCCCTTGCGGCGCGCATCGCCCCGCGCCGCCCGAACTTGCGCGTTTGGTACCCTGATAGCGGAGAGGCTGGTGGAGGGAACATGCGCGCCGTCTTGACTGCTACTCTAAGTCCTCCAGGTCTGCCCAAGCTGCTGCGCGTGGCAGCCTTGACCCTGCTCGTGCACGCCGTCTCCGTGCAACTCAAGGCAGGCGTCGCGCTGCTGGTGGGGGAGCCTTACGGCAGGTTCGGCTCTTTCAATCCCACCGGGCACGCCGCCGTCTACCTGTCCCGTATCTGCGCGGAATCGCCCACCGAGCTCCGGCGCTGCCGGCCGGGCGAAATGGGAACCGTCATCAGCCGGTACCGTGACATCGGCGGGTACGATTGGGCGGCCGTTCCTCTGCTGCCCTACCTGTATGCCGTCACCAGCGCCGGCCGCCTGCCGGAAACGCCGGAGCAGGCGGTTATCCTGCGCCTGCGGGATACCTACCGCCGGCAGCACCTGCAACAGATCGCTCCCGACACCGGGGATGGCAGCCTTCCGCGGGGCAACTGGGAACAGCTTGTGGGCGCCGCCTATGACCGCGGCCTCCACTTCTTCTTCCTGGAGACTTCCGCGGATGACGACGACCGCTTAATCGAGCACCTCAATTCCCGCGCGAACCGGAGGCGGTTCAACATCCTGTACCGGAACTGCGCGGACTTCGCCCGCAGCGTCATCAACTTCTACTATCCCGGAGCGATCCGCCGCAGTTACATCGCCGACGCGGGGATCACCACGCCCAAGCTCGCCGCCAAGTCGCTGGTTCGTTACGGCAAGAAACACCCCGAACTGCGATTCAGCCACATCGTGATTCCGCAGGTGCCGGGTAATCCCAGCAGCCGCCGGACGCGAGGCGTGACGGAATCCCTGGTGCGAACCAAGAAGTACATCGCCCCGCTGGCCTACTTCCAGCCGTGGGTGGCGGCGGGAGTGGCCGCTGCTTACGTGACCTCGGGCCGGTTCAACCCCGCCAAGCTGCCGCATTCGGTGTGCGGGCCGGACAGTCTGGCCGATTGCCTCCCGGCCGTGGACTCCGCCGCAAACCGGGGCGGTTAGACCCGGCGGGCGCGCCGGGCTGGCGCCTCTCCTGGAGAAACTGCCGCCGTTTGCTATGCTCTGTTTTTGGGAGGGCCCTATGGCACACACTGAGTCAACCATGCTGGAGCTCGGTACACCCGCTCCGGCTTTCGATCTTCCGGACGTGGTTTCCGGCCGGCGGATTACCCTCGAGAGCTTTGCCGGCACGAAGGCGCTTCTGGTGATGTTCATCTGCCGGCACTGCCCCTTCGTGAAGCACGTCGAGCGGGAACTGGCGCGGCTGGCGGAGGACTACGCCGGCAAGCCGGCGGGGATCGTGGCCATCTCCTCGAACGACGCCGCTTCCTATCCCGAAGACGCGCCGGCGAGCCTCCGGCAGATGGCCGTGGAGCTCGGCTTCAAGTTTCCCTACTGCCACGACGAGAGCCAGGAAGCCGCCAAGGCCTACGCCTCCTCCTGCACGCCGGACTTCTATGTCTTCGACGAAAACCGGCGTCTGGTCTACCGGGGACAGTTGGACGACAGCCGGCCGGGAAACGGCATTCCGGTGACAGGGCGCGACCTGCGGGCGGCTCTGGATGCCGTCTTGTCGGGCCGGCCGGTCAGTTCGAACCAGAAGCCCAGCCTGGGGTGCAACATCAAGTGGAAACCCGGCAACGAGCCGCCGTACTTCAGGTGAGCAGCGTGGCGGCGGCAGCCGCACCGATGCTGTTGGTTCGCCAACGCAGGCGCCCGCAACCGGCCCGGCAGTCAAAGTCGCCGCTGACGCGCCTCGCCGCCGAGAGGCTGGCGGAACGCCGCTCCTGCTTCCCCCGCCAGTGAACCGCGGGACGAGAGCCGTTGACCGCTGATTAGGAGGGCTTGATTCCCCCCTCGAAGACCGGGGCCGGGACGCGATGGATCCTCATCGCGATCCCTGGCGAACGCATGGTCAGCCTGCCGCGAGGGTCATGACGATGCGAGAAGACGATCATGCGGGATTGGCCTCTCACTTCACTAACTCAGCATTGAGCGTCCGCTTGTCGCCAAGGTTCAGCTTCAGGGTCCGTTCCCAGGGCTGAAAACCGGTCTTGGTTACCTTCACCTTCGCGCTGCCCTCCTTTACTGTCACCGTGGTTGGGGTATTCCCAATGAACTCACCGTCGATTTCGATCTCCGCCCCGCTCGGCTCGGATGTAACGGTTAGCTGAGGCTTCACGGCGCTCTCAACCGGCTTCGGGGCTTCAGTCGGAAGTTGGCTGATGGCCTTGTCGAGATCGGCACTCGCCGCCTGTTTGGACTGGGCTTCGAGTTGATCCAAGAGAGTCTTCTCGAAATTGAAGTTCGAGCCTACGTCGTACCAACCCAACGAAGCCATGAACGGCTTGCCGAACCCCGC
This sequence comes from Bryobacterales bacterium, assembly GCA_020851555.1. Taxonomy (GTDB): domain Bacteria; phylum Acidobacteriota; class Terriglobia; order Bryobacterales; family Bryobacteraceae; genus DTKY01. The sequence continues at coordinate 52,786 of JADZCM010000004.1, forward strand.
GAAACTCATCTTCACTTCGGCTGTGCAGGTTCCCGGCTCTTCCTCTCGAAGATACAGGGATGCGGCATCGATCCTGAAGCCTTCCCAGTTCGAAAAGAACCCGGTGTTCGCATTGGTGTACGCCTTGAGCATGCGTTCAGACTCTCTGGAGCCATCGGTCCTGCCGCCGTCATATGCGTAGGTCGCAGTGAAGCTCTCCTTGTCCAAGACTGTCGGGCGGAACCTCTTGTCTGCGAACACTCGGAGAGCCGAAGACCATACGAGCGGGCAGCGTACGTCCAGAGTCCGAAGATTCGGGGCGTTGTCGAAAACCTCGGTAGCGGCAATCGTGTATTTCGCCACTTGAACCGGCACCCTCTCGTCGTTGATCTTGATGTTCTGCCTGCCCTTGAAGTTCAACGGTGCGCCTGGCTGCCAGTTGGTCCCCCAAAGCGTTAACACGCATTCGTTTCCACCTGGCTTGATCTGCCGGTCAGCGCCGTCGAATGCCTTGACACATAACGTCACTCGGAAGATCCTGTGCGGAGATGTGTTCCGAATAGTGGCGTTCCATTCCGCGCGGGCCTTGTTCATGGAGCCAGTCAGCGATATCGATAATTGGCCGCTGAAGCTCCCCTTTTCATGCGCTATCTCGACTGGCACTTGCCGGGTCGGGGAGTCGGCCCCCCAGACCGGTACAGCCAACCATGCGAGCAGACACCCCACAATCTTCATTGACCTAACCAAGATCCCTCTCATGGCTTGCTTGTCACCGTCGATTGTACATCCGACCTCGTAGACTAAGGGAATCTCAGGCGCAGAGCGTGTGTGGGCCTGGACCTACCTGCCGAGCTCTGGCGAACGCATGGCCGGGCTGCCGCGAGGGTCATGACGATGCGAGAAGACGACCATGCGGGATTGGCCTCTCACTTCATTAACTCAGCATTGAGCGTCCGCTTGTCGCCAGGGTTCAGCTTCAGGGTCCGTTCCCAGGGCTGAAAACCGGCCTTGGTTACCTTCACCTTCGCGCTGCCCTCCTTCACTGTCACCGTGGTTGGGGTATTGCCAATGAACTCACCGTCGATTTCGATCTCCACCCCGCTCGGCTCGGATGTAACGGTTAGCTGAGGCTTCACGGCGCTCTCAACCGGCTTCGGGGCTTCAGTGGGAAGTTGGCTGATGGCCTTGTCGAGATCGGCACTCGCCGCCTGTTTGGACTGGGCTTCGAGTTGATCCAGCAAAGTCTTCTCAAAAGTGAAGTTCGAGCCTACGTCGTACCAACCCAACGAACCCATGAACGGCTTGCCGAACCCCGCGAAACTCATCTTCACTTCGGCTGTGCAGGTTCCCGGCTGCTCCTCTCGAAGATACAGGGATTTAGCATGTTGAGCTGGTCGTGGCCGCGCTACTTCTTCCTCTCGTAGACCTTCTTCCCGGACGGGCTGTAGTGGTAGCGTCCACCCCTCGGACCTTCGTATATGGGCTGCCCTGACGCCGTGGTCTGCCCTGTGGGAGTTCCGGTGGCGGCTGGGGCGCGGACTGCGGTGGCCGCCTGCGCCGAACCGGGAGAGGAGGGCGCAGGGGATTGCGCAGGGGCCGCCACTTGGCTACCAGGAGACACCAGTGGAAAAGACTGCGTTTCGGCAGGCGACTTCGCGGCAGCGGAGGTGCCCAAGACAATCTGGTTTAGCGCGGAGTCCGGCAGTTGCCCCAATGAAATGACATTCTTTAGTGCTTGGAGGCCCTCGATCTCCCTCTGCAACTCAGCGATCCTTCTATCGATCTCTTCGAGTTTCTTGTCCTTGAGTGATTGCGCCGACAGCAGGGTGCTGAATCCGAGAACAACAACGAGAAGTACTCTCATCCGTGCTCTCCTCTTCTAGCCCGTAGATTATACTCGAATGTCTTGAAGCGTGCTCGCCCCTTCCGGTTCCGTCGGCAGGGACCCGAAACCGCGCCGCGTCGAGGCCGCGGAGGACTCCGCTCCGGGCGGGCTTGTCTTCTCCGTAACCCGATGGCGCGGAGGCATCCCGCGGACCGAGCGCGACTGCCCACGGCGAGCGCAGGCGGTGATGGCGTTCCTGGTGAGTCACGCAGAGACGGCGTGATGATTCGGGGCGGCGGTCCCGAGTTCATCTCTGCCCCTGAAGCCTTACGACGAACGGCCGAGCGGTGGGGTACTTCTCCGCAAAGGCCGTTTGCCGATGATGATCCGCGTCAGGGATCCGGTCGGGGCGTCGCCTTAATCGTTTCAGTGTGGTCTACAGCGGGAACCTTTGCCATCAGGTACACTTCTAATCAGTGTGATCCGAACGCTGTCGGTCCTTCTCCTGATGGCTGCCGGAGTCCCGGTGGTCTGGCCGTGCGACTGTCCTGCTCCGCGGCCGGCCTGCGCATACATCGGGGCTGACGCAATCTTCCTAGGTAAGGTGTCTTTCACCAACGACGATGGCTCTGGAACATTCACACAAGCCACCCTGGTACGGTTTGATGTTGAAGAGAGCTTCAAGGGAATATCTCCGGACACAAAGCAGGTCTGGGTGGACCCTGGAAGTTTCACGAGTTGCTATGAGAACTACCGTCTCGGCGAACGATACCTGATCTTCGCGCAGAGCACAGGGCAAATTCCGGGTGACTCCCCATTGATTACAGTCATGCAGGGCAAAGCGAATACAAAGCCGTTTCCTCCCGGCTTTGACCCTGTGCACCCGCCCAGGGTGTATTGGGCTCCGGAGTGCTCGGGATCGCGACCGGCCTGTCAACGCCGGTTGAATAATCCCCATATCGCCGGTTGAAAATTCCCCACCCATAGCCTCTTCACTTCTTTCGTTTTGGGCTAACGGAAGGAGGCCGTAGGCCGACTGGAGTTAGCCCAAAACGAGC
>JADZCM010000005.1 GCA_020851555.1 Bryobacterales bacterium
GAACCGAACACAAATCAAGAGCCAACGCACAATGCGAATTTGCCTCCCACCATCGCCCCCGTCAAAACAGAAGGGATATCAGGGGTCCGGTGAGGCTAGAAAAGTTGGTTGCGGAATCGCTGTCCGGAATACCTTGTGCGCTTGCGTCGCAGGCCGGAAGGCCATGCCGGCGGAAAAGCCATCCACGAGGAGATGCAGGGCCGCGCCGGACCGTAAGCCGGGGGATCCTCCGGGCCTGACCCTGTCGCCGCCGGCCGGCGGACAGCGCGGCTTTTGCACGCCGCCTAAGCTGATAATATGGTCCTCTACTCATGAATGGGCATGCTTTGAAAGCGCTGTTCGGCCTGAGCCTGAGCGCGGCCGCACTCACGGCCCAGGCCACAAACGGCGGGCAGATTTTCCGCGCAAATTGCGCCGCCTGTCACGGCGCGGATGGGCGAGGCGCGCCAGACAGCGCCCGAGGATTCGAGCCGCCGCCTACCTTCCCCGATTTCACCGACTGCGTCGCCACGGCTCGCGAGCCCGGCAGGTTTTGGAGCGCCATCGTTCACAATGGCGGGCCGGCGCGCGGCTTCTCGGAAATCATGCCTTCATTCCGCGAAGCTCTGAGCTCCGAACAGATCGCTCAGGTTCTGGATTACGTGCGCGGCTTCTGCCGCGAACCGGCCTGGCCGCACGGCGATCTGAACTTCCCGCGGGCCCTCGTCACCGAAAAGGCTTTCCCGGAGGACGAGATGGTGATGGACTTTGCGGTCAACGCGGAGGGCGGCGCCGGCGTCACCGACAAGCTCGTATACGAGAAACGTCTCGGCGCCCGGGGCCAGCTCGACTTCAGCCTTCCGTTTCGCTTCCAGCGGCCTGGCTCGGCCGGTTGGCTGGGCGGCGTCGGAGACCTCGTTACGGGTTACAAGCGAGTGGTGCTGGCCAATTCACGATCCGGCTCCATACTGAGCCTGGCGGGGGAAGCCGCCTGGCCCACCGGGAATTCGAGCCGCGGCATGGGCAAGGGCGTCACCGTGTTCGAGAGCTTCGCAAGTTTCGGCCAGAAGCTGCCGAAGGCCGGTTTTTTGCAGGCCCAGACGGGCGTGGAGTTGCCCACGCACACCGATGAGGTTAACCGGGCCGTTTTCTGGCGCACCGTGCTGGGCAAGAGCTTTGCGCCCGACGGCGGGCGCGGGCGGCTGTGGTCACCCATGGTGGAACTGCTCGCGGATCGCGAACTGGCCGCCGGCGAGCGGGTCAATTGGGACGTGGTGCCCCAGTTCCAGGTGACACTCAGCCGGCGGCAGCACATTCGGGCGAATATCGGCATCAAGCTGCCGGTGAACGACTTCGGACCCAGGTCGACACAGATCCTGTTCTATCTCCTCTGGGACACGTTCGACGGCCGGATTCTCGACGGGTGGAAATGACATGCTGAAGCGACTTCTCCTGCTCGCACCGGCGGTGGCCTGGGCATGGTCCGCACCGGGCGCCGGGCCCGCCGCTAAATCCGCAGCCCCTCATTTTCGGACCTCGGACCGCTGCCTCGCCTGCCACAATGGCCTGACCGGCCCCTCGGGCGAGGATATCTCCGTCGGCTTCGACTGGCGGCCCGGGATGATGGCGAACGCCGCGCGTGACCCCTACTGGATGGCAGGGGTGCGGCGGGAGATCACGGATCACCCGTCCGCCCGCGCGGTCATCGAGGATGAGTGCTCGATCTGCCACATGCCGATGGCGCGGTATCTTTCGAAACTGGCCGGACATGAGGGAGCGCTCTTCGCCAACCTCCCCCCGGCCCCCGGGATGCCGGGGAATCCCGTCGCCACGGACGGCGTGTCTTGCTCGCTCTGCCACCAGATCTCGCAGCAGAAGCTGGGGACGCGGGAGAGCTACGTCGGCGGCTTCGTCATCGAACAGCCAGGTTCGGCCGGAGACAGCCGCGCCTACGGACCGTTCACGGTGGACGCCGGGCGCGCCAGGGTCATGCGCTCCTCATCGGGTTTCACGCCGACCGAGTCGAAGCACATCCGCCAGTCGGAAGTCTGCGCGACCTGTCACACCCTCTTCACCCACGCGTTGGGGCCGCAGGGAGAGGCCGTCGGAGAGCTGCCGGAGCAGACGCCGTACCTGGAGTGGCTCGCCAGCGATTTCAAAGCCACGCGGAGTTGCCAGAATTGCCACATGCCGCGCGTGGGGGCGCCGGTCCACATCAGCTCCGTGCTGGGCCAGCCAAGGGAAGACGTCTCGCGGCACGAGTTCCTGGGCGGGAACTTCTTCATGCAGAGGCTGCTGAACCGTTACCGCAACGAGCTCGGCGTCATCGCCCTTCCCCAGGAGCTGGAGTCGGGGGCAGTCCGGACTCTGAAGCACCTGGAGACCGAGGCCGCCCGCATTTCCATCGCCTCGATCGAGGTGCAAGCCGGCCGACTCGAAGCCGAGATCTCCGTCGAGAACCTGAGCGGCCACAAGCTCCCGACGGCCTATCCGTCGCGCCGCGTCTGGTTGCACGTCACGGTGATGGACCGCGATGGCAAGGTGCTGTTCGAATCCGGCGCCGTAGACGCGCGGGGCGCCATTGCGGGCAACGACAATGATGTGGACGGCTCCCGCTACGAGCCGCACTACGACCGGATAGACTCCGCCGGCCAGGTGCAGATCTACGAAACGGTGATGGCCGACAGCGCGGGTGCGCTGACTACCGGGCTGCTGCGCGGCGTCCGCTACATCAAGGACAACCGTTTGCTCCCGCGGGGATTCGACAAGCGGTCGGCCGGCAGGGACGTTGCGGTAGAGGGAGCCGCGGCCGCGGACGGCAACTTCACGGGCGGCGGCGACCGCGTCCGCTACTCGGTGGATGTGAGCGGCGCCCAGGGTCCATACCGGCTGGAGGCGGAACTTCGCTACCAGTCGATCGCGTTCCGGTGGGCGGCCAACTTGCGACAGTACGATTCGGCCGAGACCCAACGTTTCGTGCGGTACTACGACGCTTCATCCGCCGGCGCCGTCGCGACGCTGGCGCGCGCCCGGGCGGTTCGCTGAAGCGCGCATGCTAACATTTTTCATATGCCGGGCTGCGTCCGGACTCGCTTGCCTTTGACGAGGCGAGCCTTTGCCGGCGGCCTGGCTCTGCTCCGCGGCGCGGGGGCAGCGACGCGGCCCCGGACGCCGGCGGAGGTGACCGTCTACCCCGACCCCGCCACCGAGTTGCCCGTGACGCGTCTTACCAACCCGGCTCACGCCAGTTTTCTCGCCTCGCGCTCCACCCACGCCTCGCCGCCCAACGGCGCCTTTCTCCTGTATTCTTCCGACCGGACCGGAACCGCGCAGGCGTTCCGCATGGACCTCAAGACCGGCGAATCGGAGCAATTGAGCGACGCGGCGGCGCTGGTCAGCGAGACTCTCTGCCTGACGCCGAAGGGGCAGGACGTCTGCTTTTTCGACGGGGCGTGGCTCTGCCGGGTCGGGCTCTCCAACTTGCGTTCCCGCCGCCTGTATGAGATTCCCCCGGGTTGGGCGCTGGAGCGTCACTTCGCGGTCAGCCCGGATGGCAGGCGCGCGGCCTTCGTCGAACGCCGCGGCACGACGTTCCGGCTCCGCCTGCTGGCCCTCGGCGGCGGCCACGCCACCACCGTGGTCGAGGCGCCCGTGCCGCTGGGCGGCCCGCTGTTCAGGCCGAGATCGGACAGTATTCTGTACCGGCAGGGAGAACGCGCCCTGTGGCTGGTTTCCCTGAACGGGCGGCGGAACGTGCAGCTCAAGCCGGCGCCGGGTGGAGTTGGAGAGTTCCACTGGTCGCGGGACGGGCGCGCCTTCCTGTACCTGAGTTTCCCGGAAGAGCGGCGCAGCCTGAATTCCATTCGTGAGTATGTGCCGGAAGAGAACGCCGACCGGCTGGTCGCTCCCACCAGCCAGTTCGCGGCTTTCAGCCCCAACGGCAATGGGTCCGTATTCGTGGGAGCGAGCTCGAACAAGGCCTCCCCGCACCTCTTGCTGGTTATGCGCAGCACCCGGCGGGAGCTAACGCTCTGCGAGCACCGTGCTTCGGACCCGTCGGCCGTTGCGCCCATCTTCTCCCGTGACAGCCAGCAGGTCTTCTTCCAGTCCGATATGCACGGGAGGCCGGCCATCTACGGGATGCGGGTTGACAGGCTGGTGGAGAAGACGGAGACTTGAGGCGGAGAGTGATGTTAAGGCCGCTGATTCTTTCCGTCTGCCTTGCGGCCGGCCCCGCGTTTGCCGCTACAAGACTGCTGGTCACCGTAGTCGAGCCGCGTTCGGGCGCCCTGGTGACGGGGTTGAAGGCAGAGGATTTCGCCGTTCTCGACGACGGGCGGGCGCGCCGCGTGGAGTCGGCGGAGATGACTTCCGGCCCGGTCGACGTGATGCTGCTGGTCGATACGAGCCTGCTCGGCGCGGTGGTGCAGCCGGTGGCGGAGAACCTGGTAGGGCAACTCCAGGAAAAGGAGCAAATGGCCGTCGTCTCTTTCCATTCGGCGGCCGAACTGGTTCAGGATTTCACCTCCAGCCAGGAACTGCTCCGCCGGGCCGTCGGTTCGGTCAAGTTCGGAAACACCCCCAGGGTGCTGGATGCGCTCTATGCCGCCATCGACGGGGGATTCCGCGCCAGCGTGTACCGCCGCGTCGTGGTTCTCGTAACCGCCGGAGTCGAGGGGCCCAGCCGCATGAGCGAACGGGAGGTTCTGAAGCTGGCGCGCCGGAATGCCGTTTCCATCTACCCCGTGTTCGTGCTCGGGCGGGAAAGGCCCATGTTCGAGCGGCTGGCCCGCCAGACGGGCGGCGCCTGCTTCGAGTTGCGTGACAGGCAGCGCGCCATGGATGCCAAGGCGGGAGCGCGTCTGTTCGAGGTGTTGCGCTCGCCTTATACGGTAACCGTGGAAGGGAACCTGGCTCTGGGAGAGAGAATCAAGCTGGAAGTCAAAAGGCCGGAGCGCTTGTTCGTCTCCGGCCTTCCGTTGGATTGACTTCACGGGACGAGGTCCCGTCCTGCCTGAGGAGAGAAACTCAGTTGCCGCGCACCTGCATGACCTTGGGCGCCGAGATGTAGCCGGTGATCTGGTCCTTCACGACCTCGTTCACGACCAGTTCCAAGGGTTGCCGGGCGCCGGCCACGTAGAACTGCACCGGTTCGTTGATGTTCTTGTCTTTCTTCTCCACCTTCTTGTCGTCGGCGATCAGTTCGAGGGTGTACTTGTTGCGCTTCGGATCAGTCTTCTTGAGCTGAAGCTGAACGTTGCCCACCTTCTGGAACTGGTTGGCCTTCCGGATGCGGAACTCGTGGTAGTTGCGGTCCCCCAGCGCGCGGAGAGCAGCCAGTTCCTTGGCGTTGGTGGCGATGAGGCCGCTCTGCACGCCCAGGTCCCCGCGAACGCTCTTGAGCTCCGAGATGGTCTTCTCAAGTTCAGTCTTGGCGGAAGCCACCTCGCTGCGGACGTTGCTGACGTCGGTGGAGACGTCTGAAATCTTGGTGTTGGCCGCGCTGGCCGATTCCTTCACTTCGGTCAACTGCGTGGAGACCTCAGCCTGCTGCCTCGCCTGTTCCTCTTGGATGCGCCGGGCCAGCTTTTCAGCGTGCGCCAGGGCGTCCTTCCGGGCCTGCCCCGCCGCCGCAGCAGCCTGCTGGCGCGCCTGGATCATCTCGTCCCGAAGTTCGGTCAGACTCTGGCGGCTCGATGAAGTGCTCAGCGTTGCCGTTTCGCGGACCTTGGCGATTTCGCTGGCAATCGACTCCCTCATCGTGGCGACGTCCTGCTTGAGACCGTCCAGCCAGATGAAAGTCACTGCGTTGGCCGCAACCAGCGCCAGGACGATTCCAAACAGTACGGGGATGGCCAGCCCGCCTCTCCGCGGCTTCTCATTGGTCTTCTCTTCGTTCATGTTTCTCTCCTCGCCACTCATTAGTGCAATTAACGTGCCAGGCGCCAGGCCGAATGCAACCCATTGATCCGCAAGCGTTTATGCGCGAAGGCGAAGTTGCTCCACCCTTGTAGGAACTGCGGAGACCGGTAGTTTCTGCACCGGCCAAAGTGCTAAAGTCGTTCCTTTGGAGGTTGCGCCATGCGTTTTCTGAAGCTCTGCCTGATCACGGCCGCACTCGCCGGTATCTCGGCGGCGCAGTCCCTGCCCCCGTTGCGGCCGCCCGCCGTGCCGCTTGTTACTCATGACCCCTACTTCAGTATCTGGTCCATGAGCGATCAGCTTACCGAGACAGCCACACGGCACTGGACCGGCACGGATCAACCCCTCACCGGCTTCGTCCGGATCGATGGCGTTCCGTACCGTTTTCTCGGCGCCGGCAACCGGCTGGGGAGGCCGATGAAACAGGTCCGCAGAGAGGTTACCCCAACGTCCACGTTGTATGCCTTCGAGGAAGCGGGGGTGGAGTTGACGCTTACATTCCTTACTCCCGCGCTCCCGGAAGACCTGGATATCCTATCCCGGCCCGTCACTTACCTTACTTTCAGCGTGCGTTCGACCGACGGCCGCACTCATCCGGTGAGTCTCTATTTCGACGCCTCGACGGTACTGGCGGTAAACGCGCCCGAGCAGCGCGTGGCGTGCTCGCGCCTGAAGATGCCCGGCCTCGATGTCCTGCGCGCCGGTTCCGCGGAGCAGCCGGTCCTGGCAAAATCGGGCGATAACCTCCGCATCGACTGGGGCCATCTCTACCTGGCGGCGAGCCTGGACGCGGCGGCTGCCACCCTCATCACCAACCAGCGCACGCGCGAAGCCTACGCCGCTTCCGGCCAGTGGCCGGATTACGACGAGCTTGATCCGCCCTCGCAGAGTTCACGCTACCAGTTGGTGCTGGCGGCGAAGTTCGACCTCGGGTCCGTGGACGCCGCCGCCGCCACCCGGCAGGTCATGCTGGCGTACGATGACCAGTTTTCGATTCAGTATCTCCAGCGCAACCTGCGGCCCTGGTGGCGGCGCAACGGCGCCTCGGCGGTTGACTTGCTTCCCGCGGCCGCCCGCGACTACGCCGCGCTCGCGGAACGCTGCCGCCGGTTCGACGGAGAACTCACCGCGGACCTGGTGCGCGCGGGCGGACCCAAGTACGCCCAGGTCGCGATTCTCGCCTACCGCCAGGCCCTGGCGGCCCACAAACTGGCCGCCGACATCGACGGCACGCCGCTGTTCTTCTCGAAAGAGAACTTCTCCAACGGCTGCATCGGCACGGTGGACCTGACCTACCCCTCCGCCCCGCTGTTTCTCCTGCTGAACCCGGCGCTGGCGAAGGGGCTGATGACGTTCATCTTTCAGTACGCCTCCCTGCCCCGCTGGAGGTTCCCCTTCGCGCCGCACGACATCGGCCAGTACCCGCTGGCTAACGGACAAGTGTACGGCGGCGGCGAGCGGACCGAGGAAAACCAGATGCCCGTCGAGGAGAGCGGCAACCTGATCCTCGTCACCGCGGCCGTGGCGCAGGCGGAAGGCAACGCGGACTATGCCAAGACGCACTGGACGCTGCTCACAAGATGGGCGGAGTACCTGCGCGAGAAGGGCATGGATCCGGAAAACCAGCTCTGCACCGACGACTTCGCGGGCCACCTGGCCCGCAACACGAATCTCTCCGTGAAGGCCATACTGGCGCTGGGCGCCTACGGCCGCCTCGCCTCCATGCTGGGCATGCCGGAGGTGGCCGCCCGATACCAGACCATCGCCCGCGATTACGCCAAGAAGTGGGCTGAGTTGGCCGACGACGGCGACCACTACCGCCTGGCCTTCGACCGGTCCGGCACCTGGAGCCAGAAGTACAACCTTGTCTGGGACCGGATTCTGGGCCTGAACCTCTTCCCGCCGGACGTGGCCCGGAAGGAGATCGCCTACTACCGGACGAAGCAGAACAGGTACGGCCTTCCGCTCGACAATCGCGAAACTTATACCAAGCTCGACTGGATCTTCTGGACGGCCACCCTGGCCGGGCGCCAGGAGGATTTCGAGGCGCTGACCGCGCCGGTGTTCGATTTCCTGAACGAATCGCCGAGCCGCGTCCCGATGACCGACTGGTATTGGACGATCGACGGGAAACAGCGCGGCTTCCAGGCGCGCAGCGTGGTCGGAGGCGTGTTCATCAAGATGCTGGCGGATCCTGAGCTCTGGCGGAAGTGGGTTTCCCGAACGCGTTAAGATGAGACCACCATGCGTGAGCCACTGATATCGAGAAGGGCGTTCGCCGCCGGCTTGGCCGTGGCCCCCCTGGCCGGGCAGCAGGACGGGTGGGTATCGTTGTTCAACGGGCGCAATCTGGATGGATGGCGGGCGGCCGAAGGCCCGAACTCCTGGAAGGTGGTGGACGGACAACTCGCGGCGGACGGGCCGAGATCGCACCTGTTCTACGCCGGGCCGGTCCGGAACGCCGGCTTCAAGAACTTCGAACTAGAGGTGGAAGCCCGCGCCCTGGCCGGCGCCAATTCGGGGGTTTACTTCCATACGGCCTACCAGGAGAAGGACTGGCCGAATCAGGGTTTTGAGGTTCAGATCAACAACTCGCAGGCGAGCGAGCGGAAGAAGACCGGCTCGCTCTACAATCTCCGCAACACCTATAAACAGTTCGTCCGGGACGGCGAGTGGTTCAAGCTCGACATCGCCGTACGCGGCAAGCGCGTCCAGGTGCGGCTCAACGGAATGCCCCTGGTGGATTACGTGGAGCCGGTCCCCGCTTACATCCCGCCCGGCATGGAGAAAGCGCGGCGCTTGGGGAGCGGCACCTTCGCCCTCCAGTGCCACGATCCGGGCTCGAAGGTATTCTACCGGAGCGTACGCGTCCTGCCGCTCCCCGACGACCTGGCCACTCCCGGGGGAGAGAACGTGGCCGCCGACGATGTGTTCAGGCGCATCATCGACCTCGGCGTGCGAGGGTATCCCATGGCCGACCTGCACGTACATCTGAAGAGCGGCTTCAACCTGGAGCAGGCGATCGCCAAGTCGCAGCGCGACGGCCTCATGTACGGCATCGCCGAGAACTGCGGGGTGGGCAACGCAGTCACGGACGACGCCGGCGCTCGCGCGTTCGTGGAGAGGCTTCGCGGACAGCCGGTCTTCACGGCCATGCAGGCCGAAGGCAGGGAATGGACCGGCATGTTCTCCCGGAGCGTGGTGGCGCTGTTCGATTACGTATTCACGGACTCGATGACCTGGACCGACAACCGCGGACGCCGGATGCGTACCTGGATCCCCCGCGAGGTCGGGACGATTGCCGACGCGCAGGAATTCATGGACACGCTGGTGGACCGGGCGGTCGCCATCCTGGAGCAGGAGCCGATCGACATCTACGTGAACCCGACCTTTCTCCCGGACCAACTGGCCAAGGATTACGAAACGCTCTGGACCGAGGCGCGCCGGAAGAGAATCGTGACGGCCGCCGCCGCCAACGGAGTCGCGATCGAGATCAACGACCGCTATAAGCTGCCGAGCCCCTCATTCATCCAGATGATGAAAGCCGGCGGCTGCAAGTTCACGTTCGGCACCAACAACGCGGGCGCTGCCGACATGGGGCGCGACGAGTACGGCCTGCGCATGATCGACGAATGCAAGCTGACCAGCCAGGACTTCTGGGTGCCCCTCGCCCCCGGTTCCACCAAAGCCGTGGACCGCAAGGGCGGAATGCTCAAGAACGCCTGACCAGCCGGCGGTTCTGATCAAAGGCGGGACGGGAACCGCCGCCACAAGAAGTGCGGCGCCCCCGCCTACGACGGGGGTCACCAAGCCGCTGAGCGAGTACAGCAGGCCTTCCGACCTGTCGAGGTCCTCCTCAGCACGTGGATTTGCGGATACGGGTCATTCTCATGGCCCCCGGAGCGGCAATAGAACCGGCAGGACCGGGCATGCAGCCAGCCGCGTCTCCGACCCAATCAGATATCGCCCTATGGCGGCCTCTCTTTCTCGACACTCAGAAGCTCAGCTTAAGCGCCAACTGCATGATCCTAGCCGCTCGCGCGCTGCTGATCTGTCCTGCACTCGAGCTTCCGATGGAGGCGTTTGGCGCGTTGAAATTGACGTGGTTCATGGCGTTGAACATCTCCCATCGGAACGCGGCCAGCCACTTCTCAGTGAGACGGAAGTCGCGCCGGATGGAGAGATCGAGGTTAAAATAGCCGGGCGCTTCGAGAATGTTCCGCCCCGCGTTGCCGAAGGTGTATTGGGGCTGGGTCACGAAGGCTCCGGTGTCGAACCACCTATCGATTGTACGCTGGTCGTTGGGCAGGTTGCCGTCGCGGAGACGGTTAGGACGTTCGGATATCTCTCGTTGAGCGTTCGATACACCGGTGGCAAGCGTCGGGGTGAAGTACTGGCCTGTCATCAAGCTCCAGAAGCCGGACACATCCCAGTTACCCACGATGGGGGCGAGCACGCCGGCTGGCTGGAACTTGCGGCCGGGACCGAACGGCAACTGCCAGACGTGATTCAGCACCACTACGTGCTTTCGGTGTTCGGGAGTGTTTCCCCACTCACAGTTGAAGCACCGGGCGTTCTGTGTGATGCCGCCGCCCTGGATTGGATGGCCGTTGGTCAGGCTCTTAGAAAACGTATATGCCACCGAGGCCGACAACCCATATGACAAGCGTTTCTCCAGCCGCGATTGCAGGGAGTGGTACTTTGCACTTGCGAAGTTCGAATTGTACTTAATGTCGCCGACGCCCGGATTCTTGGCGTAATACGGGCGGCGCGGTGCCACGGCTCCCGGTCCCGGGAAGGGCTGGTTGATGTTCACCTCCGACAGGACGTTAATCGTCTTGGTTCCAACGTAGGCGGTCTCCAGCAAGAGGTTCGTCACGATCTCCCGCTGAATTCCGAAGCTCCAGCTCATCGCCTTGGCCTGCCTGAGATCCACCTGGTTGGCGACCGGGTTCCCTCCGGAGACAGCCAGCTTGTCATTGATGTCGGGAGCCACGGGAGCGGGCAACCCCTGCCGGATCCTGATCACCGGAGCCGCGTTCTGGTCTGTGGGGAACGACTGAAAGATGTAGAATGGCAGGTTCTTGTATAGTTGCTGCCCGCCGTCGAATGCCTCTACGTAGGACATGCCGAAGCCGGTGCGCAGGACCGTCTTCCGGTCAGAGGTGAGCATGTAGGTGATGCCCAGTCGCGGCCCGAAGTTGTTCCTGTCCAGCTTGCGCAACGTGCGGCTGTTCCCGTCGCGGTTGGCGATCATGATCAGTCCGGTTTCGATGTTGAAGTTGGCATAGCGGTCGTGTACTTCGTAAGGCGGCGCCTGGGTCTCCCAGCGCAAGCCCGCGTTAACCGTAAGCCGGTTCGTGACGCGCCAGGTGTCGTCAACGAAGCCTGCGGCATCCCAAAAGCGCGCGCCGAAAGTTCCCGCCAGGAACCCGCGTGTCGTGTCGTTAGAGGCTCCCAGTGCGAAGTCCGAAAGAGCCGTAGCAGAGGTTGAGGACCCAACCTGTCGCGTGTACTGGCCATTGAAGTTGAAACTGCCGCGCGCAGGGAAGCAGGAATAGCCGTTGAAAATGTGGCGCAGGTACAGTCCTCCGAACTTGAAGGTATGCGACCCGCGTACCACGGTTAGGATGTTCTCATACTGGTAAGAGATGGTCCGGCTGTATTCCGGGTATGTGCCGCTAATCCCCATGCCGGCATAACCAGAAACACTGAATGCCGGCAGGCCACCGGAGTTGGTGCTGATATTGATACCCGGAATGCCGAGTGCGCTCGCCGTCGCAAACTCGGCCCCCGTAGGCCAGATGGTCTGGTTCCAGCGCACCGCTGCGAGACGAGTCTCGTTCACGATCGAAGTGCCAATCACCTTGGTGAAATTCGCTGCAGCAGACCAGTTCTTGTATGTGGTGTTGGTGGTGTTCCCGGCGAAATACGGGCCGATCGGGATGCCGGCGTTGGGCGGAGCCGGAAGCGTTCCGGCGCTGTGGCCGAAGGAGTTGTCGTAGCTGTACTTGAAAAAGAGCCGGTCCGCCGCCCCGAGGTTCTGATCCAGTCGCACGTCGAACTGGTCAGTCCGCTGCGTATTGGCTGGATTGTACGTGTAGTTGCGTGTGGCTGCGTCTGACATGGGAACCGGCAGCAGGGTCATGAGTTTGCCGGCGATAGGGTCAAGGATGCTCACGGGGATCTGGTTTCCCGAAAACGGGGCACGGCTCTGCGTGTTGTTCGGCCCGGCCACCATGGTGTACGGATCGTAAATCTGCGTCCCAAGGCCGGTGAAGTCCCCCGTCCTCACCATGGCCTGTCTCGCCAGCGTCGGGATCGTGGAGACGGTGGTGGTGGGCTGACGAAGGCGGATACCCTGATAGTCCGTGAAGAAGAAAGTCTTGTCGTGCCGGATCGGCCCGCCCACTGTCCCGCCGAACTCATTGCGCCGGAAGGCCGGCTTACGCGCACTGGCCCTGTTATTGAAGAAGCCGTTGGCGTCGAACTTGTCGTTACGCAGAAACTCGTAGAGACTCCCGTGAAACTGGTTGCTGCCCGACTTACTCTGCGCGACAGTCACCGCGCCCGCTGCGGCACCGTACTCCGCGGAGAAGTTGCTCGCCATCACCCGGACTTCCTGGATTGAGTCGATCGGCGGAACGATGACCAAGTTGTTCAGCCAGAGTCCGCGGTTGAAAATGCCGTCGATCAGGTAGCTGTTATTGCCGCCTTGTGATCCACTGATACTGATGCCGCTGTTGGATCGCATGCCGTAGGTGCCGCCGGCCTGCATCCCTGGAGAACTCGGAATTGCACCCGGCATGAGTTGGAGCAACTGCGTGAAGGAGCGTCCAAGCAGCGGGATCTCCAGGATCCGCTGATTGTCCACCAACGTGGAGACGGACGCGGTCTGAGTTTGAAGCAACGGCGCGGCACCGGTCACCTCTATGGTCTGCTGCACGTTGCCGACCTGTAGCAACAGGTCCACCGTCAGCGTGTCGGCAGCGGTCAATTGAACGCCGCCGCGCACCAGTCGCTGGAAGCCGGGTTGCTCCACTGAAATCGTGATCATGCCGGGTGGGAAAGCATAGGCAACATACTGCCCGCTCTGATTCGTCACCACGGAGCGCGTGAACTTCGTGCCATCGTTAACGAGCGTCACCTTGGCACCCGGAACAATGGCTCCCGCCTGATCCGTCACCGTGCCAACCACCGTGCCGCTGAGGGCCTGACCGAGCAGGGCGCCCGCTGTCGCTAGAATGGCAAGGCTCCCCAGTACAATCCTCTTCATAGAGTTTCCCCCTCACTGTGATTCAAAGGAGCAGCGCTTCCGTCCCCCGACAGGGGCCGGATCGATGCATGGAGGCAATGATACCTCCTTCTTGGGGAATCCTCAACCACCAGACCGGGGGAAGCGTCAATCCGCGGGCAAGGCTGGGCGGCGGACGCAGGGCTCAGGCTGCGTCCTTCCATCCGGCCTCCGGCCGGGCCTCCGCTAGGTGCGGAGAGCGGAGGCTCCCCTACCGGAACAGCAGCGGCGCGAACTCCGTGAGGTACTCCCTCCAGACTCTCCACACGTGCGCGCCCTCGGTGGGCCGCCAGGTGTGCTGGATCTGGTGCGCGGCCAGCAGTTCGGAAAACTTCTGCGAGCGCTCAAACAGCCCGTCCTGCTTGCCGCAGGCCAACCAGAGCACCTTCAGCTTGGAGTTGGTGCCCTTCGCGTCGGCCAGCACCTGCGGGAACATCTTCTCGAAATCGGTCTGAACCGCCGCGCTGAACGCGCCGATGGCGCTGAACAGGTCCAGGTGCCGGAATCCGATCGTGATCGACTGCCCCCCTCCCATGGAGAGCCCCGCGATGGCCCGGTTCTCCCGCCCCCGCGCCACCCGGTACTTCGATTCGACCAGCGGGATGACATCCTTCACCACGTACTGGCCGTACAGATCCGTGTTGTTCACCTGGCCGCCGCGCGCACCGTAGGGGACCGCATGGCCGTATGGCATCACGACGATCATGGGGACCGCTTTCTTCTCGGCCAGCAGGTTGTCCAGGATGAAGTTGGCGTGCCCCGCCAGGGTCCACCCGCCGGCGATGTCGTTGGAGCCATGGAACAGGTAGAGCACCGGATATCGCCTCTTCAGATCCCTCTCGTAGCCCGGCGGCGTGTAGACCCAGATCCAGCGCGTCTCCCCGTTGATGACCGTGGACTTCTGCCAGTTGATCTCCACCGAACCGTGCGGCACGCCGCGCGCTTCCCAAAGGGCGGGAGGCACGGCCGGCACCTCCACCATGCTGGCCGAGGTGCTCGAGCGCAGCTTGATGTTCGGGTTCACCGGGTCGGGCATGGTGACGCCATCCACGGTGAAACTGTAGATGTAGACTGTGGGCGCCAGCGGGCCGATGGTCACGCTCCAGACCCCTTCGCTGTCCCGGGTCATCTTCTCCCGCGTGCCCGCGGGCATGTAGTCCATCGCCAGCGTCACTTCGCCCGCCTTCGGCGCGCGGATGCGGAACGTTACCCTGCCGTCCGGGTGTACTTCCGGCGAAACGGGCGCGCTGGGCGCCGGCGCCTGCGGCCAGGCCAGGGGCGCGACCAGCAGACCGAAGAGCAAAAGCCGAATACCCATGAGCCAATCTCCTTCCACAAGAAACAACTATGATAATCAAGATGACCCGGTACTGCGTTCTGTTCGCCCTGGGTGTTCTTTCGGCCGCCGTGGCCGGCTGCGGCTCGCCGCCGGGCCGCGGCGCGGACTGGAAAGCCCGGCTGCGGGAGTGCCTGCCGCTTTACGGCCACCGCAATTGGATCGTGGTCGCGGATTCGGCCTATCCGGCGCAATCCCGCGCCGGCATCGAGACGGTCATCTCCGGCGCCGGCCAGCTTGCAGCGGTCCAGGAAGCCCTGACACAGATCGCCTCCGCCCGGCACGTGCGGCCGGTGGTCTACACCGACCAGGAACTGGAATTCGTGCGGGAGGAGGACGCGCCCGGCATCTCCGCCTACCGCCAGGAACTCGGCAGGCTTCTGAAGGGGCGGGAGGTGAAGGTGCTCCCGCACGAGCAGATCATCTCCAGGCTGGATGAAGCGGGCGAGACCTTCCGGGTCCTCATCATCAAGACCGGCATGACGCTGCCCTATACCTCCGTGTTCCTGCAATTGGACTGCGGCTATTGGACGCCGGAGGCCGAGCAGCGGCTGCGCGCGTCCATGGCGGCGCCTCGAAAAGACTGAGGCTTCGCCCTGTGTTTGAACTGGAATCTACTCTGACGGAGGAATCTTCGATGGCATTCAAAGACACGTTTCTGCCTGAGTTCGATCGCGAGATGGCTGCCGCCCGCAAGCACCTCGAGCGGGTCCCGGAAGACAAACTGGCCTGGAAGCCGCACCAGAAATCCGGCTCGATGGGATGGCTGGCCGCGCACATTGCCGACATCCCCGCATGGGCGGTGAGGGGGATCAAGCAGGATTCCGTCGACCTCGCACCGGCCGGCGTGGAGCACAAGGCCCCCACGCCGCCGTCTTCACGCCAGGCTCTGCTCGAGCTGTTCGATGGCAACGTTGCGGCCGCGCGCGAGGCCGTCGCCGGCGCGGAGGACGCCCATCTCGCCCAGAACTGGTCCCTGCTGATGAAGGGGCAGGCGATTATGACCATGCCCCGCACCGCCGTGCTGCGTAACTTCATGATGAATCATCTGATCCACCACCGTGCACAGCTCGGAATCTACCTGAGGCTCTGCGAGGTCCCCGTGCCGGCCACATACGGTCCGTCGGCGGACGACGCCGGCCTGTAACACCCCCCGAGGTAGCCGCAATACCCCTATCCCTGCGATAGGGCATAGCCGTCCAGGACCAGCGGGAATAGTGTAAATACCTGAGAAAAAAGATAGTTACACGGCACTTCCCTCCTGAAGTGCACCCTTGGCAGGACGCCGCAGATGAATCTAACTGACCGCTGCCTAAAGATCGCCATGATCTGGCTTACGCTCCTGGCCGTGCCGGCAGGCGCGACAATAACGTACTACAATACCCAGACCGCGTGGGAGGCGGCCACATCCAACATCTTCACCATCGACTTCAACGATGTGGTCATTCCGCAGAACAGCAGCTACGTGGATTACAGCACAACGGGCTTGCAACTGCACGATGTGATCTTCACCGAAAACCTCGCCTCGGACTATCTCTGGGTGATCAAGAGCGGAACGTGGGAGGATACGTATCCCTACGCGTTTGGCTCCGGCAACTACCTGCGCGGGAGCACCTGGGGAACCAGGTACTTCCAGGCGGCTCTCCCGAGCGGCGTCACGGCCCTGGCCATGCAGTTGATGACCGTCGCTTACGGTGATACCGTGACTCTCAGTTTCTCGACGGGTGACAGCCAGGAGATATCGACGCCGGCCGTCGCGGTCCCCGTATTCGCCGGATTCGTTTTCAGTGAACCGGTCGAGTGGGTGAAGATCGAGTCCACGGGCAACTACGCCGCCCTGGACAACTTCGCCTACAACCAGGGCCTGGGGGAGATACCGGAGGCGAGTACCGCCTGGCTGGGCGGTGTGGGCCTGCTGAGCCTGCTGCTGGCAAGAAGACTCCGCAAGCGGGCCTGAAACGCCGGGCAGCCACCCCTGGCTGAGTATGCAGCCGGCAGCCAGCCGGCCGATCTAACTCCCAGGGATGACGTTCTACGACGAACTGGGCGTCCGTCCGGACGCGCCGGCCGGCGAGATTCGCAGGGCGTACCGCAACCTCGCGCGTCTCCTGCATCCCGACCGGCAGGCAGAGGAGGAACTCCGTCAACTGGCGGAAGGCCGGATGCGGCGCCTCAACCACGTCTATGGGACGCTGTCTGATCCCGAGCGCCGGCGGGAATACGACTTGCAGGCCCGGCGGACGCGTTTGCCTTGGGCCGGGCCGCCCAGGCTCTGGGGCCGGGACCTCGCCTGGCTGCTGGCCGGGCTCGTCCTTGCCACGCTGTACTGGCATTTCTCGCCTTTACCGGTTCGGCCCGCGGCGGCCTCCAA
Source organism: Bryobacterales bacterium (assembly GCA_020851555.1). GTDB lineage: Bacteria > Acidobacteriota > Terriglobia > Bryobacterales > Bryobacteraceae > DTKY01. The sequence continues at coordinate 16,903 of JADZCM010000005.1, forward strand.
CCCGCCTCAGAAGCAAACGGAGGCGCTGCCGGGCCCCGTTGTCCCTCCAACCGTACGCGCCGTCCCCCGGCCAAAGACACCGCCCGCCTCCGGCGCCGCAACCCGGCCGGAGAGAGGCCGGCGGAGCGAGGCCGTACCGCCGTCCGAATCTGCTGTGCCCCTCGCCCCAGCCGTGCCTGACCGGCCCGCGTTCGCTCCTGTCTTAGCCACACCTGCGGAGCAACCGCCGTTGATGCCGCCGGTCTCCCTGCCGGTCCCGGAGGCGCGTCTGGCGGGTACGTGGATATACGTGCCCTCGCCGGACGCACCTTCCCCGGGAGTGTGCTACCGGGCCGAATACGTTGAGACCGTGGTCGAGGAACACGCCGGAGAGATCCGGGGAAAATACAGGGCGCGCTACCGGGTGACGGACCGTCCGATCTCCACCCAAGTCGCGTTCGGCTTCGTGGGGCAGGCTCAAGACGGCGTGGCCAGCCTGGCCTGGCGGGCCGCCGACGGCTCCGCGGGAGAACTCAAGCTTGCCCTGCTTTCCCCCAACACTCTCAGCCTGGAGTGGATCGCACACTCGATGGGCGCGCAATTGGGGCTTGCTTCCGGCTCCGCGGTCCTGGTCCGCAGGCTGAATCCGTGAGGCGCGGCGGTTGCGCTCGACCGGCGCGACTTAGTAGGATGGGTATTCCCTTCCGGCTTCTACCTGAAGCCAACTGGAACCGGTCGTTCGTACTCGAGGTTTTTAGTGCATTCACAGCCTCGCATGCAGAAGCGTGAACCGAAAAGAGTCCTGGCGCTGGTCGCGGACCTGCTGTTCACCGTGAAGATCGCCGACGCCGCCAAGCGCGCCGGCATGCAGGCGGAGTTCGTCAAAAGCGAGAAGGCGCTGTTCGAGAAGGTGGATCCCCATCTCGCGCTGATCATTCTCGACCTCAACTTCGCGGGCGTCCAGCCCCTCAAGTTGATCGGAAAACTCCGCGACAAAGCCGAACTGAAGAAGGTCAGCCTGCTGGCTTACGTCTCGCATGTGGACGGAGAGCTCAAACAGAAGGCTCATGACCTGGGATGCCACATGGTCATGGCCCGCTCCGCCTTCTCGCAGAACCTTCCCATGATTCTGCGGCGTCACGCCGGAACTCCCTAGCAGCCGCCGGCTCACGCCCGTGCGTGCCGGGGGACGCCGGGGCGGCGCGCGGAACTCGCCCCGGCGACAGTGGTATTCTTGTCGCTTGTGAATCCCTAATCTATCGCCACGGAGACAAGCCATGAAAGTCGGTGTGTTCACAGCATTGCTCGCGAATCTGTCCCTCGATCAGGTGATCGAGAAGTTGAAGAAGCTGGGCGTCAATACGGTGGAACTGGGCACGGGAAACTACCCCGGCGGGCCTCACTGCAAGCTGGACATGCTCGGCAACCGCGCCGCGCTTCGGGAATTCAAGCAGAAACTGGACGACAACGGCATCGCCATCAGCGCCCTGAGTTGCCACGGCGAGCCGCTGCATCCGGATCCGGCGGCCGCCCGGGCCAGTCAGGAGGTCAGCCGGAAGACCATCCTCCTGGCCGAAAAACTGGGGGTCCCGGTGGTGGTCGATTTCTCGGGCTGCCCCGGCGATAACGAGAAAGCGAAGTTCCCGAACTGGGTGACCTGCGCCTGGCCTCCGCACTTCCAGCAGATTCTCTCCTGGCAGTGGGAGAAGAAGGTAGCGCCGTACTGGATCAAGCGGGCGCAGTTTGCGGCCGACCACGGCGTGAAGATCGCCATCGAGATGCATCCCGGTTTTGTGGTCTACAGCCCCGAGACCATGCTCAAGCTGCGTTCCATCGCCGGCCCGAACGTGGGGTGCAACTACGATCCCAGCCACATGTTCTGGCAGGGAATCGATCCCATCGCGGCCATACGTCTGTTGGGCGACGCGATCTTCCACGTGCACGCCAAGGACACCCAGATCTACGCGCGAAACCTGCCCTTGACGGGCGTGCTCGATACCAAGGCCTATACCGACGAGCGCAACCGGGCGTGGATCTTCCGCACCTGCGGTTACGGCCACGGCGCGGAGTGGTGGGGCGAGTTCATCTCCACGCTGCGCATGTACGGCTACGACTATGTGCTGTCGGTCGAGCACGAGGACAGCCTGATGTCGGCCGAGGAAGGACTGGGCAAGGCGGTCCGCTTCCTGAACGACATCATCATCCGGGAGAAGCCGGGCGTCGCATACTGGGCCTGAGGGGAGCGGCATGAGCACTCCCGTCAGTGAGTTCACCCTCACTCTGGACCAGGTGCGGGACTACGAGTTCCGCGTGCGGTTCGACAAAGAGGGGTTGCCCGAACTGATCATGGACGAGCCTCCGCCGCTGGGGCGGGATGCCGGCCCGAGCCCGGCGCGCCTGCTGGCCGCCGCGATCGCCAACTGCCTCAGCGCCAGCCTGGTGTTCTGCACCCGCCGCGCGCGCGTGGAGTTGGGGCCGGTTCACGCCGAAGTCAGGATGCAGATTGTCCGCAACCAGGAGAAGCGGCTCAGGGTCGGACGGGTAGAGGTCGTGATTGATCCGAACATCGCGGCGGCCGGCCGTGAAAAAGCGCGCCATTGCCTGGAGATCTTCGAGGACTTCTGCATCGTCACCCAGAGCGTGCGCCAGGGCATCGATATCAGCGTCTCGGTGAAAGGCATGACCTGAGGCCAGTGCCGTTCGCTTCGGCGGCGCGGGACCTAGGGCAGTCCCGCGGCACGGCGGCAAAGGCCGCAGAACCCGCTGGACTTCGTGTCCAAACGTTCGACGCTGTGCGTCGAGGCCATCACGCACTCCCAGTTGCGGCAGTGCCGCAAGCCCAGCGTGTGCCCCAGTTCATGGACGGCTTCCTTGACCGCGCGTTCCGCGAGCAAGCCGGGATTGGGCGGGAGGCCGTAGAACTCCTCCCGAAGCCGCTTCAGCGACAGAAGGGCGCAGGGTCCCGCCAGTTGAGCCTCGCCGAACACGAAAGTGAGGACGGGAACGAACAGATCCTTCTCCGTGACGCCTAACACCCTGCCGCCCTCCTCGGGAGGGGCGGAGTTGAAGAGGTTCTCGAGGATGGCCGTGGAGTGGTGCTGCCCGCGGAGCACGTCGAAGGCGAAATCCACGTCCATGGGGGCGGTCTCCACATGGCAGGAAACGCGAAAGACGCGCGCCAGAGACGCCGCCAACTCGTCCAGACGCTCCAGCCCGATATCCTGGCCTAGCGGCCGAAGGCGGATCGAACGGATGCGGGGCGCGGCGCCTGTCACTTGAGGCCGTAACGGCGGAGCTTGTTGTAGAGGGTGGTACGGTCTATGGCCAGAATCCGGGCGGCGCGGGAGAGGTTGTTGTCGGTCTCCCGCAGCACCCGCTCGATGTGAGCGCGCTCGACCTGCTCCAGGGTATGCCCGGCGGCCTGGACGGAAGGCTGCAACTGGAACGGGAAAGCCGAAGCCGGGATTTCCGGGTCCCGGCCGATCACCATCGCGCGCTCAATCGCGTTCTCGAGGTCACGCACGGTGCCGGGCCAGTCGTGGCCCAGCAACAGATCCACCGCCTCCGGGGAGAGTTTCGGCGCGGGCCGGTTCATGGATTTGGCCAGTTTCGTCAGGAAATGGTCCGCCAGAATGGGGATGTCCTCCCGCCGGTCGCGAAGAGGAGGCAGATCGATGGCGAAGACCTTGAGCCGGTAGTACAGATCCGGCCGGAACGTTCCGGCCTTGACCAGGTCTTCCAGGCTCTTGTTGGTGGCGGCGACGCAGCGGAAGTCGACGTTGATGGACTGTGTGCCGCCCACCCGCTGGATCTCCTTCTCCTGAAGGACGCGCAGCAGGTCCGTCTGGGTCTTGAGGCTGATATCGCTGATCTCGTCCAGAAAGGCCGTGCCTCCGTCGGCCACCTCGAACTTGCCCTTCTTGCGGTAGTGGGCGCCGGTGAAGGCGCCGCGCTCGTGCCCGAACAGCTCGCTCTCCAGAAGCGTCTCCGTCAGGGCGCCGCAGTGAATCACGACCATGGGCATGTGCCGCCGTGGGCTGGCCGCGTGGATGGCGCGCGCGACCACCTCCTTGCCCGTGCCGCTTTCTCCCGAGATCAGCACCGTCGTATCGGTGGGCGCGACCATCTCGATGAGCTGCATCACCCGGCGCATGGCGGGGCTGTTGCCGATGAGGCGAACCTCGGGATAGATCTCCTCGATGTTCTCGCGAAGCTGCTCCAGTTCGCGCCGGTATCGCTTGTGCCCGAGTGCGTTGGCGACGAGGTGGACCAGTTCGTCCGGATCGATGGGCTTGGTCACGTAGTCGTAGGCGCCCCGCTTGAGGGCCTCGACCGCCGTCTCCACCGAGGCGTAGCCGGTCATGATGATGACGGTCAGTTCGGAGTCGGCGTCGCGCAGCTTGCGCTGAAGCTCCATCCCGTCCATTCCGGGCATCTTGATGTCCAGCAGGGCCAGGTCGTACTGCCGCTCCTGGACCGCCAGAAGCGCCTCCCGGCCGCTGGCGACGGCGGCCGCCTCGTAGCCCTCGCTCTCGAACCACTGCCGGAGGGAGTCGCGCACCACGGCTTCGTCGTCCACGACCAGGATGCGGTGTTTCTGAGTCTTAGTGAATGTCTCAGGAGCTGCCATGCACGCCCTCCGTTGCGCCTGGTTGGACGGCGACGCGCGCGCCGAGCGGAAGGGTCAGGGTGAACTCGGCGCCCGAGTCGGGCTTGGTCTGGACCGTGAGCGATCCGCCGTGATGCTCGGCGATGCTGCGGGCCACGGCGAGGCCCAGCCCGGTCCGGTGCTGGTCCTCCTTGGTGGTGAAGAAGGGCTCGAAGATCTGGGGCAGCACGTCCTCCGGTATTCCCGGACCGTTGTCCCGAATGCGGATTTCCGCCGCGGCCCCGGAACCGGACAGCCGGGTGGAGACATCCAGCCGCCCTCCACGGGGCATGACGTCCAGCGCATTCACCAGCAGCGCCAGGCAAACCTGCTGGACCTGGTCTCCATCGCACAAACAGGGAGGCAGACCGGAGCCCAGGCTCTCCACCAGTTCCACCCCTTGCAGATCAGCTTGGTGGCGGGTCAGTTTCAGCGCCCGTCCCAAGAGCAGGTTCAGGTCATGCAGCTCCTTGCGCGGCGGCGCTTGCCGGGCGAACGTCAGGAGATTCCTCATCAGCCCGCCGCACCGGTTGCTCTCGCGTTCGATGGTTCGGAGTTGGTCGACCGCCTTGGCTCTGGCCGCGTCGGACAGTTCGCCCTTTTCGATCTCTTTCAGAACCAGCCGGGAGTAGGTCAAAATGCCGAACAACGGGTTGTTCACTTCATGGGCCACCGTGGCGGCCAGTTTGCCCAGGGAAGCCATCTTCTCGTTCACCACCAGACCCGTGTAAGCCTTTTCCAGTTCGTGTGATTTCTCCTCGACGCGCTGCTCCAGGGTCTGCGCCCAGGCCGTTATCTCGTCCCGCGCCCGCCTCAGGTCCGCGGTCATGGTGTTGAACGACGAGGCGAGCCGCCCGAGTTCGTCGCCCGACCTGACGGGCAGAACGTGGTCCAGATCGCCGTCGGCGACCTCCTTGATGCCGGCCATCAGTTCGGTGACCGGCCGGTGCACTACGAGCAGGATGAAGGCCACGCTGACCAGCGCCGCCACCAGGACCGCTAGGCCGGTGAGCCACAGCAGGCCGGTCCTGTACTCCGCCAGTTGGGCGTCCACCGCCGCCAGGCTGAGGTTGGCGTCGATCACTCCCAGAATCCTCCGCTCGGCGGGGTGCGCATGACAGGTGGAATTCGAGCACGCCGGCTCGTTCTCGATGGGACGGATGATTCCCAGCACGCGGCCCCCTCCCGGTTCGGAGAAGATGCGGGAGCGGTCGGGCCGGTCCAGGCGGGCCAGGGGCGCCGCCTGCGCGTGGCAGGCGTAGCAGGCTTCGGCCTTCTTGTCCACCACCTTGTTGACCTCCGACGGGTCCGTGGAGAAGCTGATGCGGCCGTCCTCGTTGAAGATCCGGACCCGCCGCATGCCAGGCCCGCTGCCGTAGTTGTTGATCATCTCGTACAGCGCGTTCCTGTCGTTGTGCAGCATCTGGTACCGCGTGCTGCGCTGGATCAGGTCCGTGATACGGTCCGCGCTGACCAGGATCAACGCTTCGGAGTGCCGCTGGTGCTCGTGAAGGCTAAGGTACCCGAACAGGGCCACCAGGGCGGTGAAGCTCGCGATGAGTGCGATGGCCAGCTTCAGGGTCAGGTTGAGCTTGAGCCCCCCCCGCCAGTTCCCCAGCCGCGCCATCGTTTACGCGCCTCTCAGCACGATACGTTCCCCTTCGGCTGCCGCGCCCACGGCCTCGTGCACGGACTCCTCGCTCTCGAAGACAGGCAGGTACCTGGCCGCCACGTAGAAGACGGCGAAACCCAGAGCCACGATAGCGAGTGTCACCACCACCTCGGTCCATTTCGGAACGTAGTGAGCGCCGGAAGCCGCCTCCATCCCCGTGACGCTCACGTTCAGGCGGTTGGTAACGAAGCCGAAAATCGCCAGCACGGCGGAGAAGTAGAGCGCCCGCGGACTCGCACGCACACGGCTCTGGAACAGCAGGAGCATGGGCGCGGCGAACAGCGCGGTCTCGAGCAGGAAGAAGTACTTCTCGCTGCCCGGGCCGGCGAGGTGGTGCAGGGCGCCGCGCCGGGCCAGATCCAGAAAGCGCATCGCCAGAAAGGCCGCCAGCAGCACGGCCAGGACGCGCGCGAGCCTCCGCAGCAGCGGCAGTTCAATGTGACGCCCAAAAGCCTTGCTCGAGTGCCACGACTCGAAGATCGTCATCGCCAATCCGACCATCACGGCGGAAAAAAAGAAGAAGATCGGGAGGAGCGGAGTGTACCAGAGCGGGTGGAGCTTGTGCGGCACGATCAGGTACAGGCTTCCGAGCGAAGACTGGTGCAGCGTGGAGAGAAGCACGCCCGCGATCACCAGCGGGATCATCACCACCTTCAACAGGCGCAAGGGCAGCCGCCAGCGCAGCTTCTCGAAAACCACCGGCGCGAATTCCAGGGACAGCACGGTGGTGTACAGCGTCACGCACCAGCCGACCTCGAACATCACCGAGTGCGGGTTCCACATCACCAGCGGATGCCAGATGCGGTAGGGCCGACCTAGATCGAACAGGAGCGCCGCCACCACCAGAACGTAGCCCAGGAACGCGGTCAGGATGGCGGGACGGACAATAGGTTCGTAGCGCTTGAGATTGAAGATGTGCACCGTGGCGGCCAAGGTGAACCCGCCGGCCGCCAGACCCACCCCGCACAGCACGTCGAAGCCGATCCACAGGCCCCAGGGGAACTGGTCCGTCAGGTGCGTCGAGGCGCCCAACCCGTGGAAGAAGCGCAGGTAGGTGGCGTAGAGGGCGGCCCCCACCAGCAGCAGGAACGTGGCCCTCCAGAAAGTCAAACGCGGAAGCCGCAGCGCCCTACTCATGGTTCTCCCTCCTGGCGCCGGCGCCTCGCTCGGCGGCGGCAACCTCTTCGCGGCGATGGGTAATCCAGTAGATCCCGCCCAGCAGCACCGCGCCCACACCCACCACGTCGGGCACGAACGACAGCACGCGGCCGGTCAGGGGTGGCAGCGGTTCCTGTGGCAGGTTCGCCGGGAAGCCGAAGTGGGCCAGCGGTTCCGCCGAGAGCATCAACACGGAGGTCCCGCCGACCTCGGAAAGCCCGTAGATGCGGCCGTCATACGCCTTAGGATTCTCCGCCAGACGCCGCCTGGCTTCCTCAATCAGTTTCTCCCGGTCGCCGCTCACCGTGGCCCCGGTTGGACATGCCTCCGAACATGCGGTCGGCAGGCCGGCGCGGAGCCGCTCCGCGCACATGTCGCACTTGCGCACTCTGGGCAGCGCCTTGCTCCACTCGTAGGCGGGAACTTGGAAGGGGCACGCGAGCATGCAATAGCGGCAGCCCATGCACCGGCCCTCATCGTATACCACGGGCCCAAGGTCCGTCTTCGTGAATGCGCCAACCGGGCACACCGACACGCAGGCAGGGTCCGCGCAATGCCTGCACAGGCGGCGCGCGTAATGTTCGCCCCGGGTCACAACCGTGGTCAGTTTTCGTTCGGAGAGCCGCTCGTCGGAGGCCACCGCCTCGTCGTATTCAAGCCCCCACTTCTTGCAACAGGCATCCTCGCAGGAACGGCAGCCGATGCATTGGGTACCATCGAAAAGAATTGCTTTGCTGCTCATATGAACCTCGCTACGGAGCGCCGGTGGGCCGGAACACCCCCCGACGGTCTTGGGACGTGCCCCAAGACATTCAATCTAGCAATTCTCAGACCAATGTGCGGGAAATTGCACGTGGGGGCGATGATTATTTCATCACCCCCACCGTGCGAAGCTGAGGAGGGGGGTCCTAGGCGGTGAGGAGGAATTCCGCAGCCACCTTCTGCCAGGAGACGTTGGGGAGATTCGCCAGCAGGTCCTCGGCCGGGCGTCCGCCATCCGCCGCTACGGCGCCCGCAAGCTGCGGCTGGAGCGCGTAGAGCCGCTCCACAGCATTCTGCATCCAACTGTGAACCATGTTGAATGGGATCAGGTTACGGCTGACCGTCTCTTCGTCAGGCGAGTGAACCATGAGCAGCCACCCCGCGCCGTAAGGGTCTTTGCGCAGCAGCGGAAGGTTGCCGAGCACCTCGGAGTTCACTTCGACGACCTCGCCTTCCGTCGGAGAGAGAACCTCCACCTTCTCGCCGTCGCGGTAGAAGGAGAAAGCCTTCTGTCCCTGCCGAAGCCAGGTGCCCGGCTTCGGAAGTTCCAGCCGCTCAATCCTTCCCAGCAGGGCGGCTGCGAACTCATCCACTCCCACACGGGTCAGGTTCTTGCGCTCACGAAGAGCCCAACTATGGCCGGGGTGGTACTGCAACCTCTCGGGCACGAGGAATCCGTCCACATAGTTGGGGCCAAGATCCGGAATTGCGTCTACCTGACCGGCTGCCTCGGCCTGCGGAACCTTCTTGCGGCTCAATGCGAAGTCGATGAGTATGAAAACCAGGAACGTCGAAAGTACCAGAATCACTGTCATGGGGCTGCTCCTTTCGCTCACTATAAGGGCAACTTCGGGACCACATCCGGATGGCCTCGTTCGCTGGTAGTTAAGATATTGATATGTAATGAGATATCTTCGTATTTTGAATGCTGGAACAGATCCATCGAAAAGCAAGGATTGTGGAAAAAATCTACGTGATGAGTTTACATAATGTCTATAAACAGAATCCAGTTGTTCAGAATCAAGTGGTTAGGTGGACGTTGCGAAAACCAACGGGGCATTAGAGAAAAACATCAAAGTTCGGTGTCAGCCTCGCGTTCGAGTCCCGCCGGGTCCAGAATCGTCACTTTTTTGTTTCCCAGCCGTATCAACCCCTCAGACTGGAAGCGGCCCAGGTTCCGGGAAACCACCTCCCTGACGGTCCCCAGTCGCGACGCGATCTCCTGGTGGGTCTCGGCCAGGTTGAAGGAGGCTGTCCCCGCCTGTTCGCCCAATTCCAGCAGGGTCCGGGCCAGCCGCTGCCTGACGCTTCCGAAAGTCACCGCCTCTACCACGGACACCAGTTGCCGCAAGCGCCGGCCGATGACGGAGAGCACCTTTAGCGCCACCTCGGGCCGTTGGAGGCAGACCTTGCGGAAGTCCTGCTTGCTGATCACGTATGCGACCACGTCGTCGAGCGCGGTGACGGTCGCCGGGTAGGGGCCGCCGTCAAACAGCGGGATTTCCGCGACGCTGGACGGCGCCGCCTCCACCGCCAGCATCACTTCCCGCCCGGCGGGGGATGTCTTGAAGATCTTCACCCGGCCTTTGCCCAGGAAATACACCCCGTGGCACGGTTCCCCTTCGCGGAACAGCACTTCGCCGGGCGCGTACCTTCTCGCCACGGCGCGCTCGTCCAGCGCCGCAGTCTCCTCTTCGCTCAGCCCCATCAGCAGCGGGATTCGGGCCAAACCGGAGGGTCTTGCTGGTTTCATCTCCAACCACGACTTTACAGCACTTGGGAGAAGAGCGGGGGAGCAGGCTGTCCGGGAGGCCGCCGGACATTCGCCCGGGCGGCGGCGACCGACGCTCTACATCGCCAGCCGGAGCCCGAGAACGAAGTGATGCGTGCGGAAGCCCTCGTAACGGTAGAACTGCTCGGCGTAGTTGTACCAGCGCCACTCGCCGAACACGCTGGCCTTGCGGTGCAGGGGGATGGTAAGCCTGCCGAGCGGCTGGTAGTAGTCGCTGGCGCGGCTGCCCGTGGAAACGTAAAGGGAACCGCCCAAGCCGAGCGACGCCGAGCCCGCGCCAATGTGCGGGATCTTCAGGTCCAGCAGGGAACTGGCAACGTGAGCGGAGTCCCGGTAGACGGAACGGGCCGGCTGGAGGGTCTGCGGGACCAGGAAGTTCAGTTCCGACTTAAGCGACGATCGCGTGTAGTCGGCCATCAGGCTGACCCATTTGCCGCCCCCCGGGGTCCAGAACGCCCCCAGCGATCCGCTCCAGCTCTTGAACTCGTAAGGAGACGCCGGAGACGGATTCTCGTTGTGAAGCTGGGCGGCGTTGGCGGTCAAGCTGAGTGAGCTCGAAACCTGGAACCGCCCGCGGACCCGCGCGCGGTGGTAGTCCTGGAGGCTCGTACGGAAGTAGTTCTTGTCCGCGGAGCCCGTTTCGTAATCGAAGTAAAGGCTGAGCCGCTGCGCGGGGCGGTAGGTGAGGCCCGCCAGGCCAACGTGCATGCGGTTTTCGGCCGAGCGCTGCGTTCCGGTCTGGCTGAGGGCGGCCGCGCGCGTAACGGCGTCGCCCCACACGTAGCGGTGTCCGCCCCGGAGGGTCAGGCCGCCTGCCACATCGACAATGACGTTGACTTCCTGCCGGTTGTAGTTGAGCACCAGCCGCTCCAGGCCGGCCGGCCCCTCGGTCGTGCTGCCGCCGGGGCTGAGCGCGTCCGTAAGCAGCGCCAGGGTGGAGGTCGTGTGGAAACGGTCGGTCATGACCGATTCAAACACCCGCAGGCGCCGGTGCGGCCTCAGTTCGGCGGTGAAACTTCCTGAGGTGTGGGGCTGCTTGGACTGCGTGGAAGCCAGCAGCCGCTCCCCGGTGAAGAACGCGAACGCGCTGGAAGAGAAGAAGTTCCCCGTATTGTCCTGGCTCATGGCCACGTCGCTCGATGGAAGGCTGTAGAGGAACTGTCCCGAGAGATTGATCCAGGAGAAGGGGTTGGCGCTCACCAGCGCCTTGCTGTACAGGCTGTCGCCACGGGCGCGGTAGGCCTGCTGCAAGCTGGTCAGATTCAATGGCTGGCCAAGGAAGGGCGTCGTCCGGTTGCCCGGGTTGTTCGAGGCAGGCAGGTAGACCCGCTGGTCGTCCTTGAACGCCGTGCCGCCCTGCTCGAGCGTCGCGCCGGCACGGTTGAACTGAAGCCGGACGCCTCCCCGGTAGTGGTCGGTCTTGTCCCGCAGCAGGTTCCGCACGGGGTATTCGTTGAAATCCGCAACAAAATCCGTGACGCCGTCACCCTTGCCCCAGTCCCGGGCGTAGGCGAGGAAGGGGATGATGCGGCTTTTCGGAAACAGGTCGAGCCGCGTGTCGAGCATCCGGCGGTGGAGGTTGTAGGTGCTCTGGGAACCGGCAAAGAGGACGGCGGAGTTGGCGGGCGGAGTGGGGCTGATAGCGGCCACGATCCCACGGTCCACCCCTGGATTGGCGAATGACGGCAACGCGTTGAAGTACACCATGTTGCGGTAATCCGCCGTGAAATCGTACAGGTTGCCGCGCCTGGCCCGGGCCCACGCCGTGGAATAGGGATCGCCTCCCCACCCGGTGGCATGCGCCTCCAACTGGTCGAGCACACCGCCGCCCGGCCGCGTCAGGGAGAGGTCCAGCCCCAGAACCTTGGGGCCGTCCCCCAGGTCCACCAGGCTGCGGTAGACGTCCCGGTTGCCGCTGAGCGTGGAAGTCCAGCGGTTGCCGACCTCCAGGGTGAACCTGGGCTCGGCGGCAGCGGCCTGGGCCGGCTCGGACGAGGCCTCCTGCGCCGCCAGCGGAATCGTCAGAAGAACGGCTAGGAGTAGTCTCATCGCAGTAAAGACCGGCTCACGTGGGATCCGTGAATCTTGACGTGGCAGACGGTGCAATTCCGGTAACGCGGGTTCTGGAGGTCGTGGAAGGACGGCGGCACTCCGCCCAGCGCCGGAGGCAGGGTCTCCACGGAGGGCGCCGGCTTCGCCGCGTGGCATTCCAGGCACACGAAACGGACCTCGTGACGCGTGAGCATGCGGGGGTTGGCCGATCCGTGAGGCTCGTGACACGCCTGGCACCCCTCCAGCCGCATGGGGGCGTGTTCGTAAGCAAAAGGCCCGCGCTTGTCGCCGTGGCACTTCACGCAGGCCTGCTCATTGGCCGAGACGGCGCTCAGGGACCGGGGCAGCAGCGTTCCGTGCGGGTTGTGGCAATCCGTGCAGGCCATGGCTCCTTGCGGAAGCCGGTGCGCGTGAGGTTTCAGGAAAGCCGCCCATTCCTGCTGATGACACTGGGCGCATGACTTGTTGACGGCGGCAGCCCGCGTGGGCACAAGGGTCCCGCTGGCGCCATGGACCTTGTGGCAGGACGCGCAGCTTACCTGGCCCCGGGCGTGTCCTCCGTGAAGCCGGCCGGCCTGCGCCGGTGAGCTGAAGTGACAGGTGAGACACGCCTTGTCGGCCTGCCCTGCCGTCGCGGTAGCCGGGTTCAAGATGTCTTTCTTGTCCGTGGACTCAGCGTGCCTGCTCCCCGCACCGTGACAGGATTCGCAAGCCTTGCCCTGCCAGCCCCGCCGCGCGTCCTTCTCGACCGCCGCGTGGGGACTGGTTTGGAACGCTTTGAAGATGTCTTCGTGGCACGCCTGGCACGTGTCCGAACCGACGGTGGTTGCGGCCGGTTTGGCGGGAGCGGCCTGCTGGGCGCCGCCCGCCAGAGCCGCGGCCAGCGCGAATACGATCAACAAGACCCAATAGGGGCTCCCGGCGATCCGGGAGCCCTTTGGGGCTTGCAGACGATGAACCGGATTACCTGGCATGCACGCGACTGACGGAGAATCCCGCGTTCGCGCCGTGGCACGCGGCGCAACTCTCACCCAGCCGGGTGGTGTTGGCCAGCGCGTGCGAGGCCGCGTACACGGTGGTATGGCAACTGAGGCAGGCTGCCGCGGTCGGCCCCACCGGATTCAGCAGTCCCCTGGGGTCCTGCACGTCGAGCAGGCCCTGGGCCAGCGGTAATTGCTCGGACTTCTCCGTGTGGCACTGCGCGCAAACGCGGCGGTCGCCCGGGTAGCGCACTTCATTGTAGTTGTGTTCGACGTTGCCGTAGCCGTAAACCGAATAACTGTACGTTAACTCCTCGCCGGTGTGGATCTTGTGTATCATCGTGCGCAGGTCGATGGACTGCGCCGGCATGGCGGCCGCGGGCCGCCTGGTTCTATCGTTCTCCACCGGGTTGTGGCAGAGCACGCAATACTCGACCGTGTTGCGGGGGCCGCCGTGCAGCGCCAGAGCGGCGTGGCACTTGTTGCAGGCGTCCAGGCTGACCGACGTCCGCCTCGGCGCAACCGCCGAACCGTCCACGGAGAAATAGATCAGCTTGTTGAGGCCGGAGTCGGGCACGGTGACCGCCTTGTTCGTGCCGGGCAGCAGAGTGTAGTTGCGGTAGCCCTCGATGCCGATGGCGTAGCTTCCCTTGGCGTCGGCGGGAATCGCCTTGTTGAAGGTGTAGCTGTACGTCCCATCGCTGTTGGCGGTCGCCTTCGCCCGCGGATCCTCAGACCAGTAGGCGGCGTAATCCGTGGTCGGCCCGGCCAGGATCAAAGAGAGCCGGTTCATCTGGGCCGGCGCGACGGGGGTCCCCGCCTTGGTCTTGATGCTGAAGCTCACCTGGGGCCTGCTGCCGGGGGTGGCGTTGGTTACGCTGACCAGGTCGAAGATGATGCCGGCGAGATTCGGCGAATACTGGGGGATGGAGTGAGCGCCGTTGACGGAGATGTCAAACTCGACTTCTCCATCCGGCGTATGGCAGTTGGCGCACTGCCTGTCGGAGATCTGAATGAGGTTCGCGTGCTTCTCGCCGGTGGCGAAGTTGACGTCGTCGTGGCACGCCCCGCAGGCGGCACGGGTAGGCTTTAGGTAAGCCGTCGCCTGGGCCGCTCCCGTCTTCTGTTCGTGGCAGTGGGTACACCGCCGGGCGTCGGACGGCATCTCGACGTTGGAGTAGTCGTGTACGGACTGCCGGTATCCGACGATGGTGTAAGGTTTGCCGGCCTTGACGCTGGGCAGATCCGCCCCCATGTGGATCCTGTGGGTCATCACCACCATGTCCAACGCCTCGCCCGTATAGGGGTCCTTTGTCTGTGGTTGGTGGCATAAGACACAGACCGCCAGGGAGGTCCGCCCGGTGTTTCCGTGGGCCGTCAAGTCGTAGTGGCACTTGTCGCAACTGGCGTCCTTGATGACGTCGCGGGTGACTGTCACCGGCGAGCCGTCCGGCACCCAATTGTAGGTGGTGTCGGCCAGGTTGACCCCGAGATCGAATTCCGTCAGCGTCCGGCTGCCGTACAGACCCACGGTGTGGGTGACGGTCCTGTCGTAGCCCGACGGCAGTTTCCGGCCGAAGGTGTAGGTGTAGTCGCCGTCGGCGTTCTTCTGGTAGCTGCCGCCGGTGTCGGAGCCCGCCTGGACAGCCGAAATCCCCGTCTTCGAATCGGTCACTGTACTAGCGGTGTAGGCTTCATACTGCGTCTGTCCTTTGGGGATGCGGGCCAGCACCCAACTCGTGGCCACCCGGCCGGGAGTATAGATCCCGTCCCTGTCCAGGGGCAGCGTCTGGGGGTCGGTCATGGTGAAGCGAGCCTTGACCGTTCCGTCAGCGTCCACCGTCACACCGGTGATTTTCAATACCAACCCCGGCCGTACGAACGCCACTATGCTGGGATCGGCATAATAGGCCTTCTCATTCTCCGTGAACGCCGGTCCATCGGCGCTGATCAGGTAAACGGACGCGCCCGCCAGCAGCAACAGAGCCGCCAGCCGTACCCCCCACCTCTTCGATAACAGGTTCGGCACTTGACTTTACCTCCTGAGACTGTACCCCTCGGCTCCCAGCGCCGTCCGCACCGTAGAGTAATTCTACACAACAACTACTCCAGAGCAGCGCCCAGGGCCAACTGCACTCTGCATGACTCTGCCCAAAGCGAACTGTGGCGTCTGCTGCCCAATCCCGCCCATTTGCCTCCAACTTCGCGAACGCCCGTCGTCTGTGAACAGGATATTGAGGTCGGAAGTGGGTGATTTAGCTTAAGGCCTGGGTGAAATCCCACGCCGCTGTGTCGAGAAACACAGCTTGTGGCGGCTTGAAGCCGAGCCCGCTTGAGAGTGAGGCCAGCCGGACTATAAGCCGGTTTCTGTCTCCCCGAAGGGCGGCAGTCATTCCTCTGGGCCTGGCATCACTGCCAAGCTCTAGCGACCTACCCGAGGGTCGGACGGAGCGGGCCACTCCTCCCCTCCTATTTGGTCTTGCTCCGCGTGGGGTTTGCCCTGCCGGCGTGGATTGCTCCAGCCGCGGTGCGCTCTTGCCGCACCTTTTCACCCTTACCCCCGGGCCCGGCGCTGGAAACCAGCGCAACCCGATGGCGGTGTGTTTTCTGTGGCACTTTCCGTGAAGCCCGCTTTGAGCGGGCCCCCCCGGCCGTTAGCCGGCACGCTGCCCTGCGGAGACCGGACTTTCCTCCCACGTTCCAGGGCTAGCCCGGAGCCGTGGACGACTGCCCGTCCGGCCGGCCTCAGTCTCATTCTACACCGCGCCTGCGCCGCTCGTGAAGGGGCGGCCCGACAGGGGCCGGAGTACGCCATGGGTAGTATACTTGTGGGTTAAGACTGCAAATCCTGGAGGAAATCCATGCCCATTCTCAGATGCTTAATATTCGCGTTTGCGCTCGTGTTCGGCCTGACTTCGAGTCTGGCGGCACAAGGCCTGGACACCAGCGCCACCAAGGACGACTGGGAGGAGATCAACTTCGAGTTCGACTCCTCGGTCCTGTCCGACGGCTATCCAAGCCTGCTCCGACTGGCCGAACTGTTGAACCAGCACCCGGACTACAAGGTAAGGCTCCTGGGGCACACCGATTCGCGGGGCTCTGACAACTACAACGACAAGCTCGCCTTGGCCCGCGCGGAGACGGTGAAGAGCTTCCTGGTCAAATACGGGGCCCGGGCTGCGCAGATCGACACATCGGGGCAGGGCCGGCGCGACCCCAAGGTAGACAACCGCACAAATGAGGGCCGGTTCATGAACCGGCGCGTGGTGCTGACCGTCACTGACGCTCAAGGGAAGGTGGTCAGCGCGGGCGGGATCGGCGAGGCCATCAAGGCGCTGACCGAGACGCAGGCCAAGAGCCAGATGTGCTGCGAGGACATCCTGAAGCGGCTGGACAAGCTGGATGAGATTCTGGCCGCGTTGAAGGATCTCCGCTCCGAGAACGACCGGCTCAAGCAGGATGTGGCCGCCCTCAAGCAAGACACCGCGGGGTTGCAGCGGGCGCAGAGCGGCATCCAGCAGCAGGTGGCCCAGTTGCCGAAGCCGCCCGAGCGGGCCGAACTGGCCCAGATGATGGAGTCGACTGCCCAGAAGGCGATCGACGAAACGCGGCCCAAACGATTCCAGTTGCTGGGCATCAACCTGGGCCTGGACACCACCGGAAACCTCACGGCCAACAGCAGGGCGCGCTACTTTGCGCCCTTCGGCCAGAACCTGGCCTTCCAGGCCGGCGGCGAGTACTTCAAATTCCTGGACCGCCAGGAAGGGCAGGTCGACGTGGGACTCGTAGACCGCTACAAGAGCTTCCAGGCCGGTCTGTTCTCCAGCTTCAAGCGAGTTCACCTGAGCCAGTACCGGGCGGGTGGAACCCTGGGGCAGGCCGCAGTGGCAATGGACTACCTGTTCAGCCGCGGCCGGATCGGAGCCTACGGCACCAAGTCCTTCCTGGATGAACCGGTGGTCAACCGGCTGGGGCTGACGCGCACCATGTGGCAGGAGACCTACCTGAACGTGGTGGACCAGGTCGGCGGCAGCACGCAGATCGGGTTGCACAAGGACGCTTACCTGGAGGGCAACTTCGGCGCGCTGTTCCGGCGCGGCGGGAGCAACCGCCCGGGCGGCACGGCGCGCTTCGTGCAGCCCCTGAATTCGCACTGGGCATTCACGGTCGAGGCGGGCCTCAACGAAACCCTGGTGGGCGCCAGCGACAGCGGCCGTTTCGCGGTCGGCCTCCAGTTCGGGAACTGGCTGCGTCCCAAGGAGTACAAGGGGCTGAACCACGCTGTCCCGATGGACGTGCCGCGTATCCGGTACGAGATCCTGACGCGTACGGTGCGCAACGGCAACGACCCGCCGGTGGCGGACGCCGGGCCGGACCAGATCGGTGTGGCGGCGGGCGCCATACAGCTTGACGGGTCCGGCTCCTATGACCCCGAAGGAGACCCCATCACTTTCGCCTGGACGCAGTTGAGCGGGCCGGCCGTGTCGATTTCGGGCGCCAACACGGCGAAAGCGGGCTTCACGGCGGCCGCCGGAACAACCTACGCGTTCCGCCTGTCCGTAAAGGACGATCGCGGGGCGGAGGGCCGCGCGCGGGTCACCGTAAGCACCGCGACTGCCCCCGACGTCAAGGTTGTCCGCTTCGCCGCCGAGCCGTCTCAGATCATGGCGGGACAGACCAGCACAATCGTCTGGGAGGTTCTCAACGCCGAGTCGGTGACGATTTCGGGCATCGGCCCGGTCGATCGGAAAGCCGGCACATCCACGGTGGCGCCGTCCGAAACGACGACCTATAAGCTGACCGCCAAGAACAGCACCAGCGAAGTCAACGCCACCGTTACCGTGACAGTGGGCCGGCCGGAGGTCCGTATTCTGCGCTTCCTGGCCTCACCCGCCAACATCAGCGCCGGCGGAACTTCGACCCTTGCCTGGGAGACGGAGAACGCCACCGAAGTAACGATCAGCGGCATCGGAAGCGTGCGGCCCAACGGGAGCACGACCGTGTCGCCCGCCGGGACGACAACCTATACGCTCACGGCAAAGAACCTGTACGGCGAGGTGAGCACGACGGCCACCGTCCAGGTTACGCCGGGTGAAGCGCCGCGCATCGTGCGCTTCATGTCGACGCCGGTTGAGATCCTGCCTTCCGAACAGGCCAGCCTGGTCTGGCAGGTGGAGAACGCCTCCAGCGTTTCCATCACGGGCATCGGAAAGGTGGATCTCAGCGGCACCTCGACCGTGTCGCCCAACGAGACCACCACCTATACCCTGACCGCAGTCAACGAGTACGGCGAGGTGTCAGCCACCGTCACCGTAACGGTCGTCAAGACGGTCAAGATCCTCAACTTCACGGCCAGCCCGGTGCTCACGGCGAGGAGCGGAGATCCCTCCACGCTGAGCTGGGTTACCGAAAACGCCACGGAAGTCGTCATCACGGGAGTAGGTCCCGTCCCGGTGAACGGCTCCGTGGCCGTGAACCCCGGCGCCGACACGGCGTACACGCTGGTGGCCTACGGGCGGCGGTCGCAGGTTTCGGCGATCGTGATCGTCAGGGTCGGCGCCAACAACCCGCCGGTCGCCAATGCGGGTCCCGATCAGATGACCATGACGTCTACCATCACCCTGGACGGTTCTCAATCCTACGATCCGGACGGAGATCCGATCACCTACTCCTGGAGGGTGCTGGGCAACGGACATGCCGACATCTACGGCGCCAATACGGCCAAGCCGTCGGTGTTGCTTTCCAGCGGTTACGGCTCCTACACATTTGAGCTGACCGTCACCGACAGCAAGCGCGCGTCCAGTTCAGCCACCGTCCGGGTCAATTACATAGATCCGTAGGCGGCTGTCGCAGCCTGGCGGGATCGCATCGGCCGCTCCTTTCAGGGGGCGGCCGCGATCCCGGCCAGATCCGCCGCCAGCGCGGCGAGGAATTCCTCGCGGGCTGTCTCGATGAAGAAGTGGCCTCCAGGGATCAGCCTCAGAGCAAAACTGCCTGTAGTCTCTTTCGCCCAGAGTTCCAGATGCTCTCGCCGGACGTTCGGGTCCTCGGCGCCGCCGTAGGCGCGGACGGGGCAGTCGAGCGGCGGCTCTTCCTCGTAGCGGTAGGCCCGATAGAGCGCCGCATCGGCACGCAGCGCCGGCAGCACGACGCGCATGAGTTCGGGGCTCCGGCGTACCTGTTCCGGCAGCCCTTCCAACCGTTCGAGTTCCGCCAGGAACTCCTCCTCGGAAGGCTCCGGCGGCGGGACGTGACCCAACCGGCACCGGGGAGCGCGGGCCCCGGAGACGAACAACGCCAGCGGCAGCGGCCGGCCTTCGCGCCGCAGCCGGCGTGCCAGTTCGAAGCCAACCGCCGCTCCCATGCTGTGGCCGTAGAACGCGAAGGGCAGGTCCAGCAGGGGAGGGATGGCCTTGCCGAGCGTGCTCACCAGCAAATCCATCTCACGGAGGGGCGCCTCGGCCAGGCGGCTCTCGCGGCCCGGCGGACGCACCGGGCAGAGCAGCGTGCCGGCGGGCAGTGCCTCCGCCCAGCCTCGGAACGCCGATGCTCCGGCTCCCGCATAGGGAAAGCAAAAGAGCCTGAGGCGGGCATCCGGTTTGGAGCCGGCTCCGGGGAACCAGGCTTCAACTCCTGCCGGCGATACCGCCCGGCGGTGGAGACGCAGCGCCAGCAGCCGGCGTTTGTCGGGAGAGAGACTCTCCAGGGTTGACTTTGAGGCGGCGGGAACCTCCTCCGAGACCGGCTTCCTCGGCGTCTTGAGAACCTCTTGCAGGTACTCCTCGAACGGCCCGGCGCTCAGGCTCGCCGCGTAGTCCAGCGCCCGCTCCCGCGAAAGGCGGGAGAGGCGCTGGTAGCGGTGGCGGTCCGTCAGAAGCTGGTCGAGCGCCGCCTGCCAGGGGCCGATATCCTGCTCGGGCACTTCGGCAACGGGCACCATCTGCTCGTCCACCTGGCTCCGGTAACGCTCGATGAGGCGGACCGGCAGCACGTAGTCCACGCCCAGCATGGCTTCCGGAATGCCGCCCACGTTTGCCGCCAGGACAGGCACGCCGCGCAGCATCGCCTCGGGAATCATCCGGCTGCGCGCTTCGGCCCATAGCGAGGGCATCAGCAGCACGCGGGTCCGGGCGAGCAGCCGGTCGATGTCGTCCACCGGCTCCAGGATGTGCACGTTGGCCCGCTTCTTGAGACTCTCCAGGTCTTCCCGGTTCGTTCCCCAGGTGGGAACGGCGGCGAAGGCCGCTTCCGGCATCCGGTCGGCCAGGGCCAGGAAGATCGAGATTCCCTTGACGGCGCAGGGGTTGACCAGCGTCACAAACTCGTTCTCGAAGCGGCCGAGATCGGGATACGGTCCGGGTTCGAGGAGCGAGATGGGGACGTGCACCGCATCCAGCCCGCCGTACCGGCGGAGGTAGCCGGCAACATACCGGCTGACTCCGACGGCGCCGTCCGCGCGCCGCAGGACGCCGGTCTTCAAAGGGCTGGGGAAGGCGCAGTCCGGTCCGAAAGGCAGCGCCAGCGTCGCCCGGGCCAGAAAGACGACCTTGGGGCCGTGCGCGCGGAGGGCGGCCTCGAGCAGAAGTTGGGCGGGATCGTCCGTGGAGGTCAGGATCACGGCGGGAGCGAACTCGCCGATCTGCGCGGCGAAGTACCCGCGGATGTTGGGGTGGCCGGTCACGACGTGGACCTCCACTCCCCCGTGCCGGAAGACCACGACGCCGGAGTCCGCCGAAACGGGCGGGACGCCCCGGGCGGCAAGTTCACCCAGAAACCGTTCGTGCTCGCCGGGCCCTACGGCGCCCAGCCGGGCCACGACGCGGCAGGAGTGGCCCTTCAGGGCCAAAGCCTCCATCAGCAGCCGGTTCGACTTATCGCCTCCGCCGTGCGACGGATAGTAGAGCGAGTTGTGGGCCAGCAGGATCCGCATTCAGCGGTGTTACGCGAACAGTTCCTGGGCATGCGCGATGCGTTCACGCACCCGGACGTCGTTCGGACAATCGACGGAGCAGGACCCGCAGTCGGCGCAGCGGATGTCGCGGACGCGCTCGGGGAGTTCCAGGTAGCGCTCCCGGGCCATGGCGAACTGCCCGTAGCCTTCGGCATAGCTCAGGAACCGGAGCATGTCGGGGACGGGCACGCCCTTGTCGCAGACGCCATTGCAGGCGCCGCACATGCGGCAATACACCGGACCGATCGCGACCATCAGGGACTCCAGGATCCTCTCATCCTGGGGAGTGTAGGGTTCGGCCATGGCGCGGAGGTTCTCGTCCAGTTGGTCGTGGTCGGCCATGCAGACGATGGCCGTGTCCACGGACTGGTTGCGCAGCGTCCACTTGATGGCGGCCAGGGCTCCGCCCCTGGTTCCCAGGATCTTCTTCAGGGCTTCGGGGTCCGCCCCGTACAGCCGGTCGCCGCGCCCCACGCGGGCGACTCCGCCGGCCAACGCCTTCATGGCGACGATGCCCATGCCCGCCTGGCGCGCCCGCTGGATGGCCGCGGTCAGATCGTTGGCGCGTCCGCCCTGTCCGGAGGCCGCGATGTTGCGCATCGAGAAGTTATAGGTCGTCAGCACCACATCCGTCTGGCCGCGCTTGACCAGATGGTCGAGCATCCGGTCCATGTTGAAGTGCGTGCTCACGCCCGCGAACCGGATCTTCCCGGCCTGCTTGGCGGCGCGCTGGACTTCCAGCAGTTCGTCGGTGACTTCCTCCGGAGTGCTGCGGCTGTGGAGATACCAGATATCCAGATAGTCGGTGCCAAGCTCCTTGAGGCTGGTGTCCAGATGGGCGGACGCTTCCTCCCTGGTCTTGGCCATGGTCTTGGAGGAGATTACGACCTGTTTGCGCTTCCCCTTCAAGGCCACGCCCACCATCCGCTCGTTGTTGCCGTTCTGGTAGGCGCGCGCCGTATCGAAATGGATAATTCCCAGATCGGCGGCGCGTTCAATGACCGATTGGTCGGAAGTGGTCATGCACCCGAACGACAGCGAGGTGACCTTCACGCCCGTCTTGCCCAGGGTGCGATAGGTGAGCTTCACGCCCTGGTCCGCCGCCGGGGGCGCAGCCGGCGCGGTCCAACCAGCGGCGGGCAGCGCCAACCCGGCGCCGAGGAAGCTACGGCGAGATGCTGTTTTCTTCATATGAGACCTCGTACTGTAGACAGATCAGGTTGACAGCAGCCAGTATACCTGAACCCCCCTATTCCCGCGGCGGCGCGCGGCGGCCGCGCAACCGTTCCAGCAGCAGAGCACGCTTCTCCGGAGACAGAGTCTCCAGGCTCGTCCTCGCAGGCGCAGCCTCACGGGTGGCCGCCCGCCCTTCTCCGCCCGGGGAGAGAGAGGAGAGGTACTCCACGAGAAGCTCCGGCTGGATGGCGCTCACGAAGCGAAGCGCCCTCTCACGGGAGGTCTCCGACTCCTCCCGGTACAGCCCGGGCTCGGTAAGCAGGGCGCTCAGGGCTTCCGCCCACGGCGCGACGTCTTGCGGCGGCACCACCGGCGACGGCAGGCCGTGCTCGTCGAATTCCGGCAGATAGCGCTCGATGGGCCGGACCGGCAGGACGAACCGGGTCCCCTGTTTGGCTTCCAGAAGCCCGCCGCTATCGCTGGAGATCACCGGCACGCCATAGAGCATCGCCTCCATCACGCTGAGGCCGAACCCCTCATACCACAGCGACGGCATCAGCAGCACCCGCGTGACCCTCAAGACCTGCGCGATGTCCCTCACATTCGCCAGGAGCCTGACATTCGGCAATGCCAGAAGATCCCGCCGGTCCGCGTCCGTGGTGCCCCAACCCGGCAGGGCGGCGAAGGGGTATTCCGGAAAACGCTTCGCCAGTTCCAGGAAGATTGAAATGCCTTTCACGGCGCAAGGATTGACCAGGGTGATGAGGCTCTGCGCGCCGGAAGCGAACCTTTCGTACGGAGGACGGCCGTAGATGGGCGGATGAATCACCGCGGGCCGCCGCCCTAGGTGCTTTTCGATGTACCCCGCCGTGTGGTGGCCGATGGCGACAATTCCGGCGCACTGCCGCACGTGCTCCGTCCCCTCCGCATTCGGATTCCAGCTCGCCGGACCGAAGGGAAACAACTGGGGAGTATGCGCCAGGTAGACCACACGGCCCGGAGCCCCAAGCGCAGCCTCGCGCAGGAGAACCTGGCCGAGGTCCTCGGAGGAAACCAGAACCCAGTCGGGATGGAAGGCCGCCATCTGGTCGCGCAACAAACGCGTCCTGCGGCCCGGATCAGCCGCCGACAGAACCAGCACGGAACCCCTGCGCAGTGCCTCGACTCCGTCCTGCCGCTCAGACTCCACGGGAACCGCCTCGATCTGTTCGTCCCGAATCTGATCGAGCCTGCCCGCCCGGTCCTGCGCCAGTTCGGCCGCCACGATCCGGCACTCGTGCCCCGCCGCAGCGGCCAGGTCGAGCCAGGTGATGTTGCTCCGCGTCGCGCCGCCCCGCGGCGGCACGTAAGATGCATTGGCCGCAAGAAGGATGCGCATGGCCTAACCCGGCCCGCCGCGCGCGTCAGCCGGCGGGCGGTTTCTGCTGCGTCTCGCGGACGAGGATGTCCCGCACTTCTTCATCGCTGAGGGCCTCCAGTTCCGCCAGGATGGCGGCGTACTCATCGCTGCCCGCCTGTTCGATCAGCCGGATCTCGATGGCCTTGGCCAGTTCGGCTACCGTGAACGCACTGCTGTACACCACGTCCAGGGGCAGGTCCACCTGATAGGTCTGCCGCACGCGGGACAGTAATTGAACGGCCAGCAGGGAATGGCCGCCAAGATCGAAGAAATTGTCGTGGATGCCGACGGATGGCGTCCGGAGCAGGTCCGCCCAAAGCGCGGCGAGCTGCTCCTCCATCTCCGTGCGCGGAGCGGCAGGCGCGGCTGCCGCGGCGGCGTTTCCGTTCACGCGTGACCGCACCTGTTGCTCGATCTGCTCTACGGTCCGCAGCCGCATGGCGATCTGGACGAATTCCGCCGGGTCCAGAGTCCCCACCGGGGCGGGAGCCACTTCCGGAGGCGGTGGCGGAGCCGCATCCGATGGCTTGTAGGCCACGGCAGCCGCCGTGCCTGCCGGGAGGGAGAACAGGAGCCCGCTTTCGGTCCGTGTCTTGAATGGCGCGGCGACGTTCTCCAGGAACATCAGGGCCGGCTGGTTGCGCTGGGTGGGGGCGAAGGGGACGTCCACCCGCGCGAGGCCGCGATCCAGGGCGATCTCTCCGAGCCTGGCCAGCAGCCGGTGTTCGACCCCGCGGCCCAGGACCCGGCAACTGAGCAGGAACGTATCCACCAGCAGAGCATCGGAGGCTGTCCGCAAGATCGCCAGCCCGGTCAGCCCGTAACGGCCGAAGCGGTCCGACACATCCACGGTCAGGCACTCGGCCTCCCCGGAGGAGATCAGGGCCTGGATTTCGGCCTCGGTGCGGCGGACGGTGGTGAAGTTCATCTGGTTGGTCCGGCGGGTAAGCTGGGCCGCGCGCGGCAGCGCCTCCGGCGTCAGACTGGAAATACGCACCTCGATCAGCAGGGAGCGGATGAACTCATCCAGCGTCTTGGCCTGCTTTTCCAGCCGCGCCCGCTCCAGGCGCTGGGCGTAGAGCCTGGTCCTCTGCTTGTCTTCCTCGGTGATCTGAAGCCGGTCGAAGGCCCAGACGTGGGAAAGGAAAGCCGGAATCTCGGTGGGATCGGCCGGCAGCGGCAGCGTGAGAACTTCCGGCCTCCGGGCCTGAACCTCGGCGCATTCCTGCGGATTGTCGTCGATGAAGATGAAGCTGTCCAGGCCGAGCTGCAGTTCCTCGGCCAGGGAGGCCAGATTGGCGGACTTCGCGGTCCAGTTGACCCGCCGGGCGACGAAGTCCTCCAGCTTCAGCGGCATCTCCGGATGGGCGCGGAAAGTCTCGACGACGTCCTCCATGTTGTTCTTGCTGCACAGGCACAGCAGCATTCCGGAGTTCTGCTGGGCCACCATGAATTCCTGCAACGCTCTTCGCGGAGGATCGATCACCACGCCTTCCGGTCCGTCTTCCCCGCAAATACCGCGCCACAGCGTGTCGTCGCAGTCCAGTGCGATCACTTTGTACGGCGTCATCCGCAGGGCATGGATCTTCCTGGCGAGCAGGGTGCCGAGCGCCGTGAAATAGGCGGACGTGTAAGGAACGTGGCCCAGTTCGTCGCCGTGGGGATCGTGCCGCTCGCTCACGGGATAGAGAGCGTCCAGTTCGCTCGCGGAGACCAGGTGCACGGTCCCCATGCCGGACAGGCCGGATTCGACCCGGCCGGCCATGCGGGTAAGGAAGTCCGCATGTCCCGGCAGGCTCAGAAACGCAGGGGAGGCAGGACAGACCGACACCAGCAGGCTCCCCTGGAAGGACTCCGCGGCGGACCGCAAACACGACACCAGGTGGTCGACGTCCTGCTCCAGACTCTCCAGGGTAGCCGAAGACGGGTCGCGAAAGCGGGCCCAATCCTCGAACCGCACCAGGACAATGTTGATGCCCCCGCGGTTCTGAGCCAGCAGGCTGGACCGGTCGAGCAACTGCTGGAACACTTGGTTGTAGGGCGCAAACCGGATGGGGCTGTCGAGGCCCAGCCGGTCCAGCCAGAAAGCGAGAACGTCACGCAGCGGTTCCGCGGTGAATGTGGCGCTGATGGCCACCGGCGGAGAAGTCTCGGTTGTGGGCCGTCCGGCCGTATCGATCGGGCTCATCTCTAGACCGAAGTCGGATGCCGCCGCCGGCGTTCACCCTGCCCGGCGGGCGGCGCACGCTTCTATTATGAAGCGGATTCGCGCGCCTGTGCTACGATGTTTCGGGAGTCGCATGGCGAGGGGACACAGCGTGGAGGTCAGGGTGGAGCCGGATATCGCCACCCCGCAGCGGGAGGCCGCCATGTTCTATGGTCTGTTCCTGCGTGGGCATCCACTCGACCGGCTCCGGCGGGATATCGATGTTCCCCGGCCCATCCTGGACAAATGGCTGCGGGCCCGGTACTACGAGCCCTCCTTCCGGGAGGCGTTGCGCCGCATCTACACTTACCGCAAGACCGTGCTCGCGATCTTCGACGAGCTGGTGCTTCACGAAAAGGGTTGTCCCCGGGTCCATTAGACCCCTCAGTGTTTCTTGAGGGTGATGCCCAGCCCGCCGCCGTCGCCCGCGAACACGGTCTCCAGTTCCGGGTTCGTGGTTACCGCCCGCACATAGTCCGGCGCCGTATCCACGTTGTGCGCCAGGATCAAGCCCCCGGGGCGGACCAGCGGCAGCAGCCGCGTCAGGTAATCAAGGTACCCTTCCTTGTCGGCGTCGATGAAGAGGACGTCGATGGGCTCCTTCAGCCGGGAGATGGTCTGATGAGCGTCCCCTTCGACGACGGTAACGAGGTGATCGACGCCGGCTTCTTTGAAATTGCCGCGCGCCGTCGAAGCGCGGCCCCGATCGTACTCGAACGTCGTCAGCCTGCCGCCGGTCGCGAGCAGCGCCATCGAAAGCCACAACCCCGACAGGCCGGTGGAAGTTCCGATCTCCACGGCGTCCTTCGCTCCGGCGGCCTCCGCCAGCACCCGGAGCAACCGGCCGTCGCTTACCGAGACGTTGGCGAAGAGTTCCCCGTCCTTCTGCGCCTGGCTCAGGGTTGCGAGGATCCGCTTCTCAGCGTCCGATTTGGCGAGCGCGGGCACGTCGCCCTGGCGCGAGAACCGCCCGAATCCCCCCCGCCTCTGGCTCCATGCAGCGCATGCCAGCCCCATCAGCAGCCCCGCCACCACAATCCGTCTCCGTGTCATGCCGTCCTCCCAATGGAGATGACGAGAGGCCCCGCGCGCAGGTTATGCGGACGCCGGTGATTCCCGGAGGGAGACACCGCCGGAGCGCCGCTACAGGTTTACGTGCACTACCTTGGCCGGGGGGAAGCCGTTGAACCAGGTGGCGCTGGCGCTGGCGTAAGCGCCGATGTTCTCGGAGTAGACCAGGTCCTCAATCTCCAGGCCGGGCAGTTGCTCGGAGTGTGAGATGGTATCCAGTCCGTCGCAGGTCTGGCCGAAGACCGAGCAGATTTCCAGCGGACCTTTCTTGAAAGCCTTCAAGCGGTACTGGCAGTGGTCGAAGATGATGCCGCTGAAGGTGTGGTAGACGCTGTCGTCGATGTAGTAGCAGGTCTTGCCGTCGCGCACCGCCTTGCCGATGACGCGCGCCACCGCGGCCGCCGCCGTGGCCACCAGGAAGCGGCCGGGCTCGGCCAGAATCTGCATGCCGGCGGGGAACAGGCGGCCGATCTCGGCGTTGATCCTGCGCGCCAGCGCGCTGAAAGGCCTGACGTGCCGGTCGTAGGGCACCGGAAAGCCGCCGCCGATGTCCAGAATCTTGATCTGGCGCCCGCGCGAGGCCGCCTCCCGGATGACCGCCGCCGCGATGTTCAGCGCCTGCACGAAGTTCTCGAAGTTCGTGCACTGGCTTCCGACGTGAAAGCTCACCGCCTCCACCGTCAGCCCCGCCTCAAAAGCCTCTTCGATCAGGTCCACGGCTTCGCCGGGATCGCAGCCGAACTTGCTTGACAGCTCCACGATGGACCCCGTGTTGGGCACCCGCAACCGCAGCGCCAGGCCCGCGTGCGGGGCGAACCGCCGGATTTTGGCCAGTTCCGCCCGGTTGTCGTAGGTGACCAGCGGTTTGTACTGGTCCAGTTCCTGGAGCGTTTCCCTGGGCTTGATCGGATTGGCGTAGACGATCTTGTCCCAGATGAACTCCTGCCGTTGCCGGGCCGGAAGGCGTTTGATGTTTTCGTAGACGAGCATGAACTCGGGAAGCGAGGCCACGTCAAAACTGGCGCCCGCTTTGTAGAGCGTGGAGATGATCTCGGGCGCGGGGTTCGCCTTCACAGCGTAGTAGACCTGCACCCTGGGCAGATGCTTTCGGAACGAGGCGTAGTTGCGGCGGATGATGTCGTGGTCGATCACCACCACCGGCGTCCCGTGACGCCGGGCGATCGAGTGCAGCCGTCGGGCGGTCATGGATTGTGCGCGAAATACTCCCGCGTGAGCGCCTCCATCATCCTCGGGCGCTGGTCGTACAGGCGCTTCGGCTTCCTCGGCTTGTGCCGCGCCAGGGCATAGTGCGTGAGGATCGGCATGGCGATGGTGGTGTCGGTGTAACACACCACGGCGTCCGGCAGGCTGTCGGGGTCCACTTTGCCCCAGCTCACAGCCTCGCTCGGCGTGGCGCCGCTCAGCCCGCCCGTATCGGGCCGGGCGTCGGTGACTTGCAGGAAGTAATCCTGGCCGTACTCCTTGATCCGCAGCACCTCCTGAATCTGCGGCTCGGTCTGAAGCATGAAGTTCTTGGGGCTTCCGCCGCCCCACAGCACCACCGCGCTCTTGCCGCCCGCGCGCTTGGCGGCCAGGACATACGCCGTCGTCTCGTTCACGTCGATCGACGGGTTCACTCGCAGCTTGTTGCCGCGCAGTTCGACGCCGGCCACGTTCATCCCGATGGTCGAGTCGCCCGGCGATGACGTGTAACAGGGGACACCCGCGCGGTAGGCCGCGGCCAGGACGGAGACATCCTTCAAGCCGGCCTTCCTCTCCCACTCGGCGCAGTAGCGGCCGAGCAGGTGGTGAAGTTCGGCCGTCCCCATCTCTTTCTGGAATTCGGGCCGGACCAGGATGCTGCGCAGGATCTCGTCGGTGGCCATCAGGCAGTCGCTGTAGCCCACAAGCACGTCATAGATGCGCACGATATCGTTGGCGCGCAGTTCGGTGTCGTCCAGGTTGTGCCGGCCTACATGCACCGGGTAGTTCAGCGCGAAGTGCATGTCGTGGTACAGGTTCGCGCCGGTGGCCACGATCCAGTCCACGAAGCCGGCCTTGATCAGCGGGACGATGCTGGAGCAGCCGAGGCCCGCAGGCGTCAGCGCTCCCGCGAAACTCATGCCCACGGTCACGTCCGGTTCCAGCATCTTGCCGGTGAAGAGCTGGCAGCCCTCCTTAAGCCGCGCCGAGTTGTAGGCCAGGAACGCGTCATCGACGACGTCCACCAGCTTCTCTTTGCCGGTCAGGTTCCTAGGCAGGATGCGGCGGCCCGAAAGGTACTTGTCGCGGTCCGGGCATTTCTTCTTCTTGAGCCAGTCGGGCATCTCGGAGAGATCTTCCCGGTAGCGGCGTTGCGTCTTGGCTTTCTTAGGCATGATGCAGAATAAGATTATGGCAAAAACCCCCGCCGGATTCGGTTTCTCCATGCCCGCCGAATGGGAACCGCACGAGGCCACGTGGCTCGCCTGGCCGCACAACCCCACGGACTGGCCCGGCAAGCTCGACAGCATACGCTGGGTCTACACGGAGATCGTGCGTAAGATCTCCCCCGGAGAGACGGTGCGCATGCTGGCCGGCTCCGCGGCCCAGGAGCAACTCGCGCGGCGCTACCTGGCCCGGGCGGGAGCCGATGCCGGACGTGTCGAGTTCATCATGCACCCCACCAACCGCGGCTGGACGCGGGACAGCGGCCCCGTCTTCGTGCGCCGGCCGGGCGAAACCGCCATCGTCCACTTCCACTTCAACGCCTGGGCCAAGTATCCCGACTGGCGCAAGGACCGCCGCGTGCCGGAGATCGCCGCCGGACGGTTGGGCATGCAGTTGTTTCGCGCCAAGCGCGGGGCGCGCAAGTTCGTGCTCGAAGGCGGCGGGATCGACGTGAACGGACGCGGCACCCTCATCACGACCGAGGAATGCTACCTCCACCCGACGGTTCAGGTGCGCAACCCGGGCCTCGGGCGGGAGCAGTTCGAGGCGTCACTCCGCGAGTACCTGGGCGTAACCAACGTCTTCTGGCTGGGGAACGGCATCGTGGGGGACGATACGCACGGGCACGTGGACGATCTCTGCCGCTTCGTGAATGCGAACACGCTGGTCATGATCCGCGAGGATGATCCCGGCGACATCAACCACCGCCCGCTCGCGGAGAACTGGGAACGCATTCAGGATTTGAGGCTGGAAGACGGATCGAAGCCCGAGGTTGTGGCTCTGCCGATGCCCGGACCGCTATACTACGACGGCGACCGGCTGCCCGCCAGCTACGCCAACTTCTACATCGCCAACGCGGCGGTGATCGTGCCGACTTTCAACGATCCCAACGACCGCGTGGCCCTGGGGATTCTGGGAGAACTGTTCCGCGACCGTCCCGTGGTGGGCATTCACGCCGTGGATCTGGTCCTGGGCTTCGGCACGCTGCACTGCCTGACGCAGCAGCAACCGGCGCAGTGACACGCCCGCCGCGGCGCCGCTACCTCGCATCTTCGGGCTTGATGGCCTTCAACTCGGCGCGTTCCGTGGCGCCTTCCTCGACGGCGATCTTAACCGCGCTGCGCTCGTAGGGACGGGCCAGGCCCGGATCCCGGCTCAGTTCCGGCTGCTGCCCGGCGAAGGCATACACTTTGTAATCGCCCGGGGCGAGTCCGCGTATCGTGAATCTGCCGTCCTGGTCAGCCGTGGCGAACTTGTTCAGGAAGGGCCGTTCGGGCCGGATGGGATCGGCCAGCACCGCGACATAGCTGCCTGTCGCGGGCTTATCGTCCAGGGTGACGACGCCCTCCAGGGTTGCCCCCTTCGTGCTCAGAAGCACGTCGAGGACGATCCCGGTCCTGGCGCTGGACAGGTCGAGGCCCTTGTCGATAACCTCCTGGTTCGCCAGCTTCATGGACTTGATGTAGGAACCCTCGGGTAAGCCCGACACGCTCAGGTAGTACCTGTCCGGAAACACGCCATCTATCTTGAAAGCGCCCGTGTCCTCGACCCTTCCCGCCGGCGTTCCCACCGGGAGGCCGTCCGCCGAGGTGAGGCCCAGCATCAGACGCTGGAGACCGGCGGTGGTCTGCCCCTCCAGTTTGACGGCGCCCGAAACCGCAATGGGATCCAAAATGGGAACGAGAAGGCCGGTGATGTCGGACGTGGTCACGT
Source organism: Bryobacterales bacterium (assembly GCA_020851555.1). Lineage (GTDB taxonomy): Bacteria > Acidobacteriota > Terriglobia > Bryobacterales > Bryobacteraceae > DTKY01. The sequence goes on from JADZCM010000005.1 coordinate 47,892, forward strand.
CCACCAGGGTTTTGCCCACGATTCCCCCTCCCCCCGGACCGCCACGCCCGCCCAGCCGCTGGGCCAGGATGAAATACGATCCCGGCTGTACGCGCGCGATCTCAAAAGAGCCGTCCTGCCCGGCCTGAGCGCCCCCGCGGCCAGCCATGAAGGGCACGCCGGCGCCGCGCGGCATCAGGCTGAGCCTGACCGAGGGCAGATCCTGGGGATTGCCCACGGCTCTGCCCTGTATCCGGTGCAGAGCGCCCCGCCTGACCGTGATGTTGATCCCGGCCACGTCCTGCCCGGGAGCGATCTCCACGGGGATGGCGGCGGCCGAATCGGTAGCGGCAGGGTAGTAGGTCGGCAGGGGGGCCTGGTCCTCCCCGGCTGATTGCGTGGAGAGATCTCCTCCTCTTCCGCCCATGCCCCGGCCGGGGCCTATGTTCAAACTCGTTGCCACAACCAGGTAGCGCCCGGGGGTGAGGCCCGGGATCCGGTACTCCCCGATGTCGTTCGACATGGCCGATGATCCCGCGATCTGCCCCGCCTGTCCGCCGCCCCGCATCCCCCCCGGCGCGCCGCCCTGCACCGCCGCAGCCGCCCCCACGGGATAAGCAGCAACGCTTGAGCGCGGAAGCGGGTCGCCCTCCTCGTCGAACACCTGGCCCATAATGACGCCTTGCGGCGTCAGCCGGAATTCTACGTCCTTCAGGTGCTGTCCTTCGGACAGGTTCAGCGGAGCCCCCGTGCCGCCGGGAGTCCGCGACCCATAGCCTTCCCGCAGGAAGCCCACACGGTCGCCCATGAGGCGATAGGTCCCGGGCGGGATGTTCTCAATTAGAAAACGGCCGTCGTTGTCGGACCGGCCCGAGCGTCCGGAACCTTGCTGTCCGGCGCCCAGCAGGCTCAGGCTCACCCTCGGCACGGGCTCGCCGGTCCGGGCGTTCACCGTTCGGCCCTCGATCCTACAGAGCTTCTTGGGGTCAACAGGCGCCGCCTGCCGGACGAGCGTCTGGTCCGGCGCGGCAACCTGCCCCCGCCCGCCCATCTGGCCGCGGACAGGACCCTGTGCCAATGCGGTGATCCAGCCAGCCAGGGCGACCAAAAGCGTTGTCCGGCGCATGCAAACCCCTCTCACCGAGTATAGGCGCAGCCCGCGGGCCGGAGGTTTCCAGGTTGCGCCTCAAGGTACAACAGAAGAATGCGGATTCCCATCTATCAGATCGACGCCTTCACGCGTCGCGTCTTCAGCGGCAATCCGGCCGCCGTCTGTCCCCTGGAACGGTGGCTGGAGGACGGCGTGCTCCAGTCCATCGCCGCCGAAAACAACCTGTCGGAAACCGCTTTCTTCGTGCGGGCGGGCGACAGGTTCCACCTCCGCTGGTTCACCCCGGTGCTGGAAGTGGACCTGTGCGGCCACGCCACCCTGGCCTCCGCCTTCGTCATCCTGAACCGGCTGGAGCCCGGCCTGGATGCGGTTACGTTCTATACCCGGAGCGGCGAGCTTACGGTGCGCCGCGAGGGCGAGTATCTGTCGATGGACTTCCCCGCCCGGCCGCCAACACCGTGCGAGCCTCCCGGAGGCCTGACCGAGGCTCTGGGAGCTGCGCCGGCCGAGGTATGGCGGTCCCGCGATTTGATGGCCCTGTTCGACGCTGAGGAGCAGATCCGGGCTCTCCGGCCGAACATGGACCGGTTGGCCCGCATCGACGCATTCGCGGTCATCGTCACCGCCCCCGGCCGCGAGGCCGATTTTGTCTCCCGCTTTTTCGCCCCTCGCGGAGGCATCGCCGAGGATCCTGTCACCGGCTCGGCCCATTCCACGCTGGTTCCCTACTGGTCCCGGCGCCTGGGGAAGACCTCGCTCCACGCGCTGCAAGTGTCGGCCCGGGGAGGGGAACTGTGGTGCGAGGACCGGGGCGGCCGGGTAACCATCCGGGGACAGGCGGTGCCATTTATGGAAGGCGCGGTCATCATATAATCCACAAGAGCGGGAATAAACCGCGGGTGTGCCACAAGTCCCCGGCCAAGGCGGCCGATAGATTCCAAGGGCCGGGCAGGAGGCAGTTGTATGCCTGGTCCAGAACAGGGCTTCGCCATGAATCCGATTCACACGTTCTCCGTCGTTCCCTCTCTACCGCCGGTCCTGGAGCCAATGCGGCGAATCGCCTACAACCTCCGGTGGGCATGGGACCACGATGCCATCGAACTGTTCCGGCGCCTGGACAGCGATCTCTGGGAGACGGTGGGGCACAACCCGGTCAGCCTCCTCGGCGCGGTGGAGCAGAGGAAACTGGAGGCTGCCGCCCGGAACGACTCCTTCCTGGCCCACATGGACCGGGTGGCTCGCGAGTTGGGCGCGTACCTGTCCAGCGAATCCACCTGGTGCCGCCGCACGCACGGCGAGCAGGACATCCGCCAAATCGCCTACTTCTCCGCGGAGTTTGGCCTGACCGAGTGCCTCTCCATTTTCGCGGGCGGGCTGGGCATCCTGGCCGGCGATCACCTCAAGTCGGCCAGCGACCTGGGCGTCCCGATAGTCGGTGTGGGGCTGCTGTACCAGCAAGGGTACTTCCGCCAGTATTTGAACGACGCGGGCTGGCAGCAGGAGTCCTACCTGGACAATGACTTTCACAACCTGCCGCTGACGCTGGTGCGGAAGCCCGACGGCGGCGTGCTCACGGTGTCGGTGGAATACCCCGGGCGGGCGGTGACGGCGCAAGTCTGGCGCGTGGACGTGGGGCGGGCGCCGCTCTACCTGCTGGACACCAACATCCCCGAGAACCCCAGGAAGGAAGACCGGGACGTCACGGACCAACTCTACGGAGGGGATCTGGAGATGCGGCTGCGGCAGGAGATCCTGCTGGGCATCGGCGGCTACCGGGTCTTGGAGGCGTTGGGAATCGAGCCGGACGTTTTTCACATGAACGAGGGGCATTCCGCGTTCCTGGCCCTGGAACGCGTCAGGAGACTGATGGCGGCCAGGGGGCTGTCTTTCGCCGAGGCTCGCGAGTTGGCTTCCTGCGGCCTGGTGTTCACCGGTCATACGCCGGTCATGGCGGGCCACGACTTCTTCCCGCCACAGCTTATCGAGCGCTACTTCACGGAGTACGCGGCGGCCCTGCGCCTCGACCGCCGGGACTTTCTGGGGCTGGGACGGAAGAACCCGCACGATGAGTCGGAGGACTTCTGCATGACCGTCCTGGCGCAGCGCACGGCGGCGTTCCAGAACGCGGTAAGCCGGCTGCACGGGAAGGTTAGCCGGGAGATGTGGCAGAGCCTCTGGCCCGGCGTTCCGCAGGATGAGATACCGATCAACCACGTGACTAACGGCGTGCACTTCCGGTCATGGATCTCGAATGACATGAACCAGCTCTTCGACCGCTATCTGAGCCCGGGCTGGCGCGAGGAGCCCGGCGACAAGGCGCTGTGGAAACGCGCGGAAACGATCCCCGCCGAAGAACTCTGGCGCAACCACGAACGCCGCCGGGAACGGATGGTCGCCTTCGCCCGCCGCAGGCTGCGGGCGCAACTGGAGCGGCGCGGGGCCTCCAACAATGAGGTGCAAGGCGCCGAGGAAGTCCTGGATCCCGACGTGCTGACCATCGGCTTCGCGCGGCGGTTCGCGACCTACAAGCGCGCCACATTGCTTTTGCGCGATCCGGACCGGCTGGCCCGGATTTTGAACGACACGGCGCGCCCGGTGCAGATCATCTACGCGGGGAAGGCCCACCCGCGGGACGACGCCGGCAAGGCGTTCATTCAGCGTATCGCCGTCCTGGCCCGGCAGCCGCAGTTCCGGCGGCGTCTCGTCTTCCTGGAGGAGTACGACATGGCGGCGTCGCGCTATCTGGTCCAGGGCGTGGACGTGTGGCTCAACACCCCGCTGCGGCCGATGGAGGCCAGCGGGACCAGCGGGATGAAGGCCGCGGCCAACGGCGCGCTCAACCTCAGCACGCTCGATGGATGGTGGGATGAAGCCTGGAACGACGCCGAATCTCACCTGATAGGCTGGGCCATAGGCCGGGGCGAGACCTATGCCAATCAGGACATGCAGGATGAACTGGAGGCGCAGGCGCTGTACGGACTTCTGGAGCGGGACGTCGTGCCGGCTTTCTACCAGCGGGGGCCGGACCGCCTGCCGCGGCAGTGGATCGAGCGGATGAAGGCCTCGCTCGCGGGCCTGTGCTACCAGTTCAACACCCACCGCATGGTGCAGGAGTACACGGAGCGGTTCTACGTCCCGGCGCAGAGGAAGTTCCAGGAGTTAGGGGCCGAGGACGCCAGGCGAGCCCGGCAACTGGCGGCCTGGAAGGACAGGGTGACGAAGGGCTGGCCGGAAGTGCGGGTGGTCTCCGTGGAAAACCACTCGCCGGCGACGCTGGCCGTAGGGCAGCCGATCAAGGCTCGCGTGCGCGTCCATCTCGGCGCGCTGAGTCCCGAAGAGGTGGCGGTGGAGCTTTACTACGGACGCGTGAATGCCAGCGGCCAGATCGTGAACGCCATGGCCACTCCGATGAAGCTGAGCGGCCCGGGTGAAGGCGGCGACTACCCCTTCGAGGCCGAGCCGGTGGCGCCCTCCGACAGCGGCCTGCACGGATACACCATCCGGGTGCTGCCGCACAACCCCGACCTGCCGCTCGGCCTGATCCCCGGCCTGATTACCTGGGCGCACCTGTAGGGAAGACCCGGGGGAAGCGGCTGCGCGCCGCGCCGGACGCTTCCGGCGTCAGGGGCGCAGGAGCCTTCCCAGAACCGCCGCCACGGAATCCTGGATGCTGCCCGCGCCGTCCAGGACCAGGTCCGCGAAGATCCGGGTGGGGAGGACGAACCGCTCGGACATGGGGCGGACGGTCCGGCTGTATTGCTCCAGGACGGACTCACGGCTGCGGCCGCGCTCGCGTATGTCGCGCTCCAGCCTGCGGTCGAGACAGACGGCGTCCGGCGCCGAGACGAACACCTTGAGATCCAGCAGGCTGCGCAGCGGCTCCCAGTAGAGCGCAAACAGGCCCTCGACAACCAGGTACCCGGCAGCCTGCACACGGCGCACCCCGGCGCTGCGGACGTGCTGAGCGAAATCGTAGACCGGAACGGCGGCCTCTTCGCCCCTCGTGATCGCCCCGATCTGTTCAATGAGCAGTTGCTCGTCCAGCGATTCCGGAGTGTCGAAGTTCCAGAGGGCGCGCTCCTCCGGCGGCAGATGCGCCAGGTCGCGATAGTACGCGTCCAGGTTCAGAACCGGGGCTCCGAGGGCCCGGGCGACCAGGGTGGCGACCTCGGTCTTCCCCGCGCAGGAAGGACCGGCGATGCCGACGGTGCGTATCTTCATGCCGCTGGCCTGTGGCAAGCTGGCAGTATACAAGAGACGGCCCGGCCGGAGCCGGGGGAGGAGGCATGATGGAGAACTCTTGCAGCTTGAATCTGGCGCAAAAGAAGTGCATCCCGTGCTCGGGCGGCGTTCCGGCGTTGCAAGGGGAGGAATTGAGAAAACTGGCGGCGGAATTGCCCGCCTGGAAGGTGATCCGCGAGCACCACATCGAGCGGGAGTACGCCTTCCCGGACTTCAAGGCCGCATTGGACTTCGTCGTCCGGGTCGGTGCGCTAGCGGAGGAGGAAGGCCACCACCCCGACCTGGAATTGTCCTGGGGCCGCGTCGGCGTTCGGATCTTCACCCACAAGATCGACGGCCTGACCGAAAGCGATTTCATCCTGGGCGCCAAGATCGAGCGGCTGCACGCAGCAGGCTGGCAGCCTGGCCGGGAACCGGCGGCTGTGGAATGAGCGCCATGACGCGGTTGGAAGGATATCTCCGGCGCGCTCAAGTGAGCTGGAAATTGTCGTCCGCTGCCGCCCCTTGACCGGAACCTATGGTTCTGAGACAATTTCCGACGCAGTGAAGTTGCATCTTCAGGAGACAGTGAAGTGAGAGAAAGAGGTGTAGTGAAGTGGTTCAACTCGGCCAAGGGCTATGGCTTCATCCAGCGGCCCAACGGCGAGGATGTCTTTGTCCACCATACCGCCATCCAGATGGACGGGTACCGCAGCCTTGACAACGGCGTGGAGGTGGAGTTCGAAGTAAAACAGGGCCCCAAGGGCTTGCAGGCCGAGAACGTGCAGCGGGCCTGAAACCTCCGCGACTGATCCTAGTTGGTGACCTGCTGGATCCGGCTCTCCTCAATGATGGGCAGGTAGGTCTTGCTCCAGGCCTCGTGAGCCGGGTGCCGGGCGAAGCGGTCCGCGGCCGCCTGGTCCTCGAACTCCAGCGCGAAGGCGCTCATGAAGTCGCGGGGCTGAACCCGCAACGCGCGGAGCCAAAGGCGGTCGACGCCGGGCACTTCCGCCGCGATCTTCTCGATGTCCTCGATAGCCGCCTTGCGAAGTTCGGGCGCAGCCCCCGCGGCCCACTTGACGCTCACCACCTGGATTACCGACCGGGGCTTCTGATACGCGCGCGCCGCCGCCAGCCCCGCGATGCCGGCCAGCGCCAGCATGGCCGCCCCGCTCCACCTGAGAGTTCCGAGCATGACCTATTCCGGACCTCCTTCCCCGCCGCTCCCAGTCCCGCACTCCCCCAGGCCCGACCATTCCTCGCACCAGAGAATCGAATTGGCGGGGTTGGCCGGATCGTACTTCACCGTCGCGGGTCCCAGCAAAGCGGTGAAGTCCGCCGGCAGCCGGCCCCGGATTCCGGAGAGGTCCTGCGCCGCCGCGTACTGTGCGCCGCGGACGGTGTATGAGTAGAAGAGCTCATCGCCTCGAACGTCAACCACGCTCCCGCCGGTCATGCGGCCCCTTGCGTTGACCAGTTGCCGCCGCTTGCGTTCGCGCTCCGCCGGCGAGACACGCCGCCGCCGGACCAGGTAGACGATTCCTCCCAAAGCCGCACCGGCGCCGAGGACAAGGCCCGCCGGAGCAGCCACGGATCCAATCCCGCCGTTCACTGGAAGTTCCCGCTCAACAACTCAAGCGCTCAGGTTGAGGAACATGGGAGACGGGCCCGGCACGCCGGGCCCGTCTCGCCGCGTCAATCAGGTTTGACCCTGGGTATGTGCCTTCTTGGTCCCCTTCTCAACGGGGCTTGCCCATCATAACATAGCGGCTGCCGACAGCAACCGCTCGATTTCGGCTGCCGGCGCAGGCTGGCCCAGAAGGTAGCCCTGGAAGCGGTCGCAGCCGATCCGGCGCAGCGTCTCGAATTGCTGCTGCGTCTCGATGCCCTCGGCCACGACTTCCAGTCCGAGGCCGTGCGCCAGGGCCAGGATCGCGCTCAGGAGCGGGATCGCGCCAGGCTCGCGCTCGACTTCCATGACAAACGACCGGTCGATCTTCAGAGCATCGATGGGAAGGAGGCGGAGGTGGCTCAGCGAGGAGTAGCCCGTGCCGAAGTCATCCAGGACGAGTCCGACCCCCAGGGACTTCAGGCGGCGCATCTGGCTGATGGACTCTTCCGGTTCCCTGAAGACGGCCCCCTCCGTGAGTTCCAGCTCCAGTAGCGCGGGATCCAGGCCGGTGTCCGCCAGAGCCTGCGCCACGGTCTCCGCCAGGTCCGTTCTGGAGAACTGTAACGGGGACACGTTCACCGCCACTTTGACCGGAGGCAGTCCCGCCCGCCTCCAGCCGGCATTTCGGCGGCAAGCCTCGTGCAGCGCCCAAACTCCGATGGGGACGATGAGCCCGCACTCTTCGGCCACGGGGATAAACCGGCTGGGAGGATTTTTCCCGAGCTTCGGGTGGTTCCAGACCATCAGCGCTTCCACCGCCACCGGCTTGTGGCCCGCCCCCGTTTGAGGCTGGTAGTAGAGTTCAAGCTCCCCGCGCTCCACGGCGCGGCGCAGCGCGGCCTCGACCTCCAGGCGCTCGGCTGCGGCGGCGCCCAGTTCGGCGGTGAAGAACTCCACGCGGCCGGCTCCGCGGGCTTTCGCCAGGTACATGGCCGCATCCGCATTGCTTTGCAGGGTGGCTGCGTCCTGCCCGTCTCGGGGGTGCAGACTGATACCGATGCTGGCCGACAGGAAGAACTCGCCGGATGCAACCTGAAACGGCGGCGAAAGCGCCGCAAGCAGTTTCTGCGCCACCCGCCGGGCGTCGTTTCCGTCATTCAATTCCGTGAGCAGGAGACCGAACTCGTCACCCCCCAAGCGCGCCAGGCAATCGTTCTTCCGCACCGCCTCCGCAAGCCGCCCGGCCGCCTGCCGCAGGACGAGGTCGCCGGTTGAGTGGCCCAGCGTGTCGTTGATTTGCTTGAACCGGTCAAGGTCGATGAAGAGCACGGCAAGGAGCCAGTTGTGGCGGCGCGCCTCTTCGACAGCCCGCGCCAGCCGCTCCTCGAAAAACAGCCGGTTGGGCAGTCCGGTCAGCGCGTCGTGGAGCGCCTGGTGGATGAGCCGGTCGTTCATGCGGCGGTTCTCGATTGCCACCACAGCCAGCCGCCGGGCCGTCTCCAGAACCGGCGATTCCGCGGAGAACTCGCCGCTGCCCCATTCGCGGAAAACGACGAATGCGGCGAGGGGCGAAGCGTCCCGCGAAAGAATGGGCGTCACCGAGCAGCCGGCCAGACCGGCGTTCGAAGCCAGAGCCCGCTGGACGGCCAGCGGCGCCGCCGACGTCCGCTCCAGGTACACCGTCCCGCCGCGAACCGCCAGCTCGGACCATTCCGCAGCCGCGGCGGCGCCGGCCTCCGCCGCGAAGGCGTCCGTAAACCCGGCCGGCAGCTTCGACGCGGCGCCCAATCGCAGCCGGCCGTCTTCCCAAACCACAGCGCCGCAATGCGCTCCAGGCGTTTGGCGCTCCGCCAGGCGGCAGATGCTTTCCAGCACCGTCTCCAGCGGCTCACTGCCCGCCACCAGCTCCAGCACCCGGTTCCGGTCGCTCTCCAGGATCTGTGCGAGGTTGCGCTCGGTGACGTCCCGGGCCACACCTTGCACGCCGACAGGGCGTCCCCCACGGAACAGGAGCCGGCAGCCCACCTCCAGGGCGACCTTCCGTCCCTCCGGCCTCACCGCACATACCTGCAACTCGCACCTCGGCCGGCCACCCAGCAGCGCGCGGATTGCCTCGCGCATCCGCTCCCCGGACTCGGCGTCCAGCAACCCGAAAATGGTCTTTCGAAGAACCTCCCTCCGGCTGTAGCCGCAGGTTCGCTCGACTGCCTTGTTGATCGCTCTGAAGTTACCGCGAAGATCGTGGGTGTACAGTACGTCGACGGCGTTCTCGAACAACTCGCGGTACCGGCGTTTACTGCTCACTGCTCACAGTATAACTCCGGCCTGTTGCTTTTCCTAGAGCTTTACGGCGATTGACTTAGCCTGTACAAACTGAAGCAGATAATCCGGGCCGCCGGCCTTGGAGTCGGTGCCCGACATGTTGAAACCGCCGAATGGGTGCGCTCCGACCATGGCGCCGGTACACTTCCGGTTGAAGTACAGGTTTCCGACGAAGAACTCCCGGCGGGCTTGGGCGATTTTGGCGGCGTTCGTCGTGTAGACCGCGCCCGTGAGACCATACTCCGTATCGTTGGCCAGCTCCAGCGCGTGCTGGAAGTCGCGCGCCTTCGTCACGGCCAGAACTGGACCGAAAATCTCCTCCTGGAACACCCGGGCGCGCGGGCCGACATCGGCCAGAATGACCGGCCGGATGAAGTGGCCTCCGTCGGGCGCCGGACCTTCACCCGCCACTATCCGTCCTTCCTTCTTACCGATTTCGATGTAATCCCGGATAGTCCTTAGCGCTTTCTCGTTGATGATAGGCCCCATATAGTTACCCGGGTCATCGGAAGGGCCTACTCTTAGGGCTTCTACCTTAGGAATAAGACGCGCCAGAAACTCATCGTAAACTTCCTGATCAACGATCGTGCGGGAACAGGCCGAGCACTTCTGGCCCTGGTAGCCATATGCCGAAATCAACACTCCGGTGACCGCCTGATCGAGGTCGGCCTCGCGATCCACGATGATCGCGTCCTTGCCGCCCATCTCGGCGATGACGCGCTTGATCCAGATCTGGCCGGGCCGCGGACGGGCCGCCAGTTCGTTGATTCGCAGGCCGACGTCGCGGGAACCGGTGAAGGCAATGAAACGCGTCTTGGGATGCTCGACCAGGGCGTCGCCCACCCTTCCGCCGGAGCCGGTGATGAGAGAAAAGCTGCGGGGCGGAAAGCCTGCCTCCAGGAGCACTTCCGCAAGCCTGGCCGCGATGGTGGGCGTATCGCTCGAAGGCTTGATGACGGCCGTGTTGCCGGTGACCAGCGTCGCCGTGGTCATTCCCAGGAGGATGGCCAGCGGGAAGTTCCAGGGAGCGATGACGACCCCCACGCCGAGAGGGATGTATTCCAACTCATCCTGCTCGCCGGGCAGGCTCAGCATGGGGTGTGGGCCCGCCAGTCGCAGCATCTCTCGCGCGTAGTACTCGCAGAAATCAATCGCCTCGGAGACGTCGGCCTCGGCTTCGATCCATGTCTTGCCGGCTTCGTAAACCAGCCAGGCATCGAATTCCATCTTGCGGCGGCGGATCAAGTCCGCCGTCCTCAGAAGCGCGCGGCAGCGTTCCTCCGGCGGCGTACGGCTCCATTCAGCGAAAAAGTCCGCGGCGTCCTCCACCGCCTGTGCAGCCTCCGCCGCGCCGGCCATCTGGTGAACGCCCACCGTCTCGGAGGACCGGGAGGGATTCCGGGAATGGAGCTTCTCCTCCAGCCTCCTCCGCCGGCCGCCGAGCATCAGATCATACTCCTGTCCGAACTGGTTCCGGACCCGGCCCAATGCCTCTTCCATGGCAGCGCGGTTCGAGGCCACGGAGAAATCCGCGTAAGGTTCGTTGCGGAAGGCGGAGAGCGGCCCCACATCCGGGCGCAACTGCGTGCTCATCGTATTCGAGCCTCCCATCCGGGACTGCGGCCAGCCGGCCTCGGCTACCTGCCGTAGTAGGCGGCGTTTCTGGCCGTGTATTCAGCCCACTTCTCGGGCAAATCGTCCAAGGGGAAGATCGCCGCAACGGGACAAACCGGCACGCAGGCCCCGCAGTCGATGCATTCGAGCGGATCGATGTAGAGCATCTCTTCGCTGGCGAAGTTCGCCTCGTCCTTCCTGGGGTGAATGCAATCCACCGGACAGGCGTCCACGCAGGCAGTGTCCTTGGTGCCGATGCAGGGTTCGGCGATCACATAGGCCATAACAGTCTCATCTCCTTTTACGATTGCCCAGAGAAGACCAACTAATTCCGGTATAGCACGCGCGGGCCGCGAAGCACAAAAGCGGCCGCGCTGCCGGGACGAATTCCCGCAAGAGCGCGCCGCAGGCCGGCTGGCGTGCGACGGCGCCCCGCGCACGGCCCGCTTCCGGAAGGCAGCGTTTGCGCTGTCAGCTTGATTTGACACCCCCCTCATAGCCTCTTCATAATCAGAAGTCTGGCTTAGCACGAGAGGCGGCCGTGCCGGAGACCTATCCCCAAACCTATTTTCCTGTCCTGGTGCAGATCGTCATCGCCTGCGCGGTGGCGGGCGGGATGCTGGCGGGGTCGTTCTTTCTGGGGAAGAAGGTCCGCAATCCTGTCAAGGAACTGCCCTATGAGTGCGGCATCGTCCCTGTCGGCAGCGCCCGCGAGCGCTTCAGCGTCAAGTTCTATCTGGTAGGAATGGTCTTTATTCTGTTTGATATCGAGGCGATCTTTCTGTATCCATGGGCCGTGATCTATCGTGAGTTGCGGCTGTTTGCGTTTGTGGAGATGGCGGTCTTCATCGGCCTGGTTCTCTGCGGCTTCTTTTACATTTGGAAGCAGGGGGCCTTGGACTGGTCGCCCCGCGGGTCGCCTGAGGAATAGCACCAGGACAGCATGGTTCCCGAACTCCTCAAGGGAGTAGCTCATATTGCGGCTTTGGAGTCCGCCGAGCCGGGCGCGATTCTCGGGGGCAAATTCGACCGGGGTGAGACCACGCTCGAGATAGATGCCGGACGCATCCTCCCGGTGTGCCGCTATCTTCACGAGGCCGAACGGTTCGACCGGCTGGCGGATCTGACGGCCGTAGACTGGCTCCCCAGGGATCCGCGCTTCGATATCATCTACCACCTCCACTCGACCACGCGGCACCTTCGCCTGCGCTTGAAGTGCAGGGTCCCTGACGGCGCCGCGGAGATCGACTCGGTCAGTTCCGTGTGGGGCAGCGCCGACTGGCACGAGCGCGAGGTTTTCGACCTGTTCGGCGTCGCTTTCCGGGGCCACCCCAATTTGCGCCGGATCATGATGCCGGACGACTGGGAAGGGCATCCTCTGCGAAAGGACTATCCCGTTTTCGGACAGAAGTATGGCTACAAGGACCGGTGAGGAAAACGCGGTGGGCCCGCACCAGACCACGCGGACCGTGCTCAACATGGGTCCGCAGCACCCCTCCACCCATGGCGTCCTGCGGCTGCTGCTGGAACTGGACGGCGAGATCATCGTGAAAGCCGAGCCGGACATCGGCTACCTTCACACGGGGATCGAGAAGCAGTGCGAGGACAAGACGTACCAGCAGGTGGTCCCTCTCACGGACCGCGTAGACTACCTGGCCAACCTTTCCAACAACCTGTGTTACTGCCTGGCCGTGGAGCGGCTGCTGGGGCTGGAGATCCCGCCGATGGCCCAGTGGATGCGCGTCATGCTCACCGAGCTGACGCGCATCAGCAGCCACCTGGTATGGCTGGGAACCCACGCCATGGACACCGGCGCCATGAGCGTCTTCCTCTACTGTTTCCGGGAGCGTGAAGACCTGCTCCGGATCTTCGAGATGTTCTCGGGGCAGCGCATGATGACCAGCTACTTCCGCGTGGGGGGGCTGGCGCTGGAGCCGCCGCGCGGGTGGGACCAGCCGATCCGGGCTTTTCTGGACGCTTTCCCGGAGCATCTGGAGCAGTATGAGGGCCTGTTGACCGCCAACCCCATCTGGCTGTTGCGCACCAAGGGAGTGGGCGTGGTTCCTGCCGGCGAACTGGTGAACCTCGGCGTTACGGGTCCCATGCTGAGGGCGGCCGGGTTGGCCTGGGACATACGGAAGGCGGAGCCGTACTCCGCTTATGACCGCTTCGAGTTCGAGGTGCCCACGCGCACGGAAGGCGACGTGTACGCCCGGTACCAGGTCCGCGTGGACGAGATGCGCCAGAGCGCGCGCATCGCGCGGCAGGCGCTGGACGGGATGCCCTCCGGGCCTTGGGCGGCCGACGCGCCCAAGGTGGTGCTCCCGGACCGCGAAAAGATGAAGACGCAGATGGAGGCGCTCATCCACCACTTCAAGATCATCTACGAAGGGTTCAAGGTCCCCGAGGGCGAGGTCTATCAGGCCATCGAGTCCCCCCGCGGCGAGCTGGGCTATTACGTGGTCAGCGACGGCTCGGCCAAGCCGTACCGCGTGCATATTCACGGCCCCAGCTACGGGAACCTCCAGTCCACCGCCAGGATGATTCAGGGCCGGATGATCGCCGACGTGATCGCCTCTTTGGGCAGCATGGACTTCGTTCTGGGGGATGTGGACCGATGACCTTTTCTCCGGAACTGGAAGCGCGTTTCGAAAAGCTGCTGAAAAGCTACCCCGAGGGCAGAGAGAGCTCGGCGCTGGTTCCAATGCTGCTCTATGCCCAGGACGAAATCGGGGCCGTAACGCCCGAGCTGGTGGAAGAAGTCGCGCGCCGCCTGCGCCTGACGCCGGCCGCAGTGGAGTCGGTGGTCTCTTACTACTCGATGCTCCGCAAGCATCCGGTGGGGAAGTACCACATCCAGATCTGCACCAACATCAGTTGCCAGCTCACGGGCGGGGAGGAGCTCTTCGAGCACGCCTGCCGCAAACTCGGCATCGGCAACCGGGAGGTCACGCCCGACGGATTGTTCTCCATCGAGGAGGTGGAGTGTCTGGGCGCCTGTTCCTGGGCGCCCGCCATCGAGGTCAACTACGACTATCACCACAAGGTCACACCGGAGGCCCTGGACCGGCTGATTGACAGCCTCCGCAAGCTGCATTAGACCGTATGCCGTATAACGAACCCAGCCCGCTCGAAGTCAAGGTGCTGACGCGGCGCTTCGGCCTCGCGGATTCGGCGTCCCTCGACACCTACCTCGCCACGGGCGGCTATGAGGCACTGAAAAAGGCGCTGGGCATGACGCCCGGCGAGATCATTGAAGAAGTCAAGCTCTCCAACCTGCGCGGCCGCGGGGGCGCGGGCTTTCCGGCGGGAACGAAGTGGGGCTTCGTGCCGCGCGATTCCGCCCGGCCGAAGTACGTGGTCGCCAACGGCGATGAGGGCGAGCCGGGAACCTGCAAAGACCGGCTGCTGATGGAGTACGATCCCCACCAGCTCATCGAAGGCATGGCGATCGCGGGGCTGGCGGTCGGCGCTCATGCCGGCTACATCTACGTGCGCGGCGAGTTCCGCTATATCATCCGGATCCTGGAGCGCGCCGTGGAGGAAGCGCGCGGGCGCGGATACCTGGGCGGCAACATCCTGGGCAGCGGCTTCGGCTTTGAGGTGTACGTCCAGTCGGGGGCGGGCTCCTACGAGTGCGGCGAGGAATCCGCGCTGCTGGAGTCGCTGGAGGGCAGGCGCGGCGTGCCGCGCATCCGGCCGCCGTTTCCCGCCGTGTCCGGCGCTTTCCAGTCGCCCACGGTGCTCAACAACATCGAGACGTACTCCGCCGTGCCCGCCATCATCCGCGAGGGAGGCGCCGCCTTCGCGGCGCTCGGCACGCCCCGCAATGGGGGTACGCGTCTGTTCTGCCTGTCCGGCCATCTCAACAAGCCGGGCGTCTACGAGCTGCCCATGGGGTTCAACCTGCTGCGGATGATTCACGAGGTCGGCGGAGGCATTCCGGGAGGCAAACGGCTTAAGGCGGTGATTCCGGGCGGCTCCTCCTGTCCGGTCCTGAAGGCGGAGGAGTGCGACATCGCGATGGACTTCGACTCCCTGGCCAAAGCCAAGAGCATGCTGGGCTCGGGCGGCGTGGTGGTGATGGACGAAGACACCTGCATGGTGCAGGCGGCCAGGCGCATCATGGAGTTCTACGCGCACGAGAGTTGCGGCTGGTGCGTGCCCTGCCGTGAGGGCACGAACTGGTTGAGGAGGCTGCTGCGGCGTTTTCACGCGGGCGAGGGGAGCCGCAGCGACATCGATCTCATCGGCGATGTAGCCAGGAACATACTGGGCCGGACATTCTGCCCGCTGGGAGACGCCGCGGCCATGCCGACCATCGCTTTCGTCGAGAAGTTCCGGGACGAGTTCGAAGCTCACCTGGAAGGACGGCCCTGTCCCTTCGAAGGACGCCGCCGGGAGGTCCCGGCCCCATGAGCAAGCTGGTCAGGCTGGAGATAGACGGCAAGCCGGTCGAGGTTCCCGCCGGCACCCTGGTCATCAACGCCGCCAAGACCGTGGGCATCGAGATACCCGCCTTCTGCTACTACGACGGGCTGACGCTTCAGGGCGCCTGCCGCATGTGCCTGGTGGAAGTCGAGAAGTCGCCCAAACTGGTGACGGCCTGCACGCTGGCCGCGGCCGAGGGCATGGTGGTCCGGACGCAGACGCCGCAGGTGGTCCAGGCGCGCAAGGCGATGCTGGAATTCCTGCTCACGAACCACCCGCTCGACTGCCCCGTGTGTGACAAGGGCGGCGAGTGCGAACTCCAGGATCTGACCTTCCGCTATGGCCTGGGCGAGAGCCGCTTTCTCGAAACCAAGGTGCACGTCCCCGAGAAACAGTGGTCGGCGGTGGTCTACTATGACGCCCCGCGCTGCATCCTGTGCTATCGCTGCGTGCGCATCTGCAAGGAGGGCATGGGGGTCAGCGCGCTGGCGGTGGTGAGCCGGGCGGTCGACAGCGAGATAGCTCCCAACATGGGAGATCACCTGTACTGCGACGAGTGCGGCATGTGCATCGACATCTGCCCGGTGGGAGCTCTCACCAGCCAGGACTACCGCTACCAGACACGGCCCTGGGAGATGAAGCACGTCGGCACCATCTGCACGCACTGCGCCGACGGCTGCACCACCACCCTCGGCGTCTATAACAACCGCGTCATCCGCGGCAACAACCACGACCGCACGGGGCTCAACGGCGAGTTCCTTTGCGTCAAGGGCCGGTATGCGCATGATTTCATCGCGCACTCCGAACGCCTGAAATGCCCTTTGATGCGGGTGGACGGAAAGCTGGTCGAGGTCTCCTGGTCCCAGGCGCTGGCGGAGGTGGCGGCGCGCTTCGGCGGCATACGGTCGCGCGGAGGCAAGTTCGGCGTCATTGGCTCCACACGAACCACGAACGAGGAGAACTGGTACCTCCAGAAGTTCGCGCGGGAGGGGCTGGGCACCGGCAACATCGATCATCATCGCTCCGGCGACGTGATCAGCCTGCTCAGCGCGCTGAAGGGCCGCGCGGACGCTCTGGCGGCGACGTCGGACCTGTACGAGCGCAAGGCGGCCCTGGTGATCGGCAGCGACCTGGCCCAGCAGCACCCGCTCGTGGCGTTCCAACTCCGGGCCAACTGGCGTCACCATGAGAGCCACATCTACACGGTGACGCGCGGGCCGGTGCGCGAGGACGCTTACTCCCGGCTTCGCGTCCGGGCCGAAGCCGGCCGGGAACTGGCCGCCGCGAAGTCTCTGCGTCAGGCCCTTCAGGCGGAGCCCGAGCTGCTCATCCTGTTCGGAGACTGCGTGCGCGGCGCGGCGGTTCACGAACTGGTGGAATTCGGCGACTCGCTCGGGATCCCCGTGCGGTACATCTGCCTGGTGGACTACGTGAATTCCAGGGGAGCCATGGACATGGGCCTGACGCCCGGCCTGCTGCCCGGATACCAGCCGGCCGCCGCGCCTGGCCTCGACCTGGCCGGGATGCTGGCGGCCGCGGATCTGGATGCCCTGTGGGTTGTTGGAGCCAACCCGCTGAAAAATGCCGCGCTGGCCGCGGAGCGGGCTTTCGTGGTGGTTCAGGATTTGTTTCTCACCGAGACCGCCGCACGCGCCGACATCGTGCTGCCCGCCGCCTGCGCTTACGAGAAGACCGGCACCGTGACCAACGTGTGCGGAGAGGTCCAACGCCTCAGCCGGGCCGTGACAACCATGGGTGCGAAGCCGGATCTGGAGATATTCCGGTCGCTGGCGGCCCGCATGGGTCTGGATTTGGGTGAGCCCGAGACGGACCGGGTATACGCGGAGATGCGCCGTCAACTCCCGGTTCCCGCCGCCGGGGAGGCCGCACGCGGCGTGGTGGCGTCCGCGGGCGATACGCTCTTCACCTCGGGGACGCTGGGGCGCTATTGTGGGGTGCTGAGGAACGTACGGGAAGCGCCGGGCGGGTTGTATCAATGACCTTCTTCGTCATCACCCTGATCAAAGCCGCGCTCTGGGCCGCGGCCATTCTGTTGAGCCTGCTCTACCTCCAGTGGATCGAGCGCAAGGTGATCGCGCACGTTCAGTTGCGCCTGGGGCCTTCCAGGGTGGGCCCGCACGGATTGCTACAGCCGCTGGCCGACGTCATGAAGCTGCTCTTGAAGGAAGACCTGACGCCCGCCGGCGCCCACAAGTTCCTCTACCTCCTGGCTCCCTTTCTGGCCGTGTCTCTGGCCCTCGTCCCGGTGGTGGTGCTGCCGTTCGGCCCCGAGGTGGAAGTCTTCGGGGTGCGGACCGCGCTGCATTTGGCCGACCTGAACATCGGCGTGCTTTTCCTGCTGGCCGTCACGTCGCTGGGCGTATATGGCACCGCGCTGGCCGGTTGGGCCTCCAACAGCAAGTACGCGCTGCTCGGCGCGCTCCGCAGTTCGGCGCAGATGATCAGCTACGAACTGCCCATGGCGATCGCCGTGGTGGCGCCGCTGTTGCTCGCCAACACCCTCAGCCTCCAGGGGCTGGCCGAAGCGCAGGGCGGATACTACGGCGGCTGGATCCCCCGGTGGAATGTGTTTCAGCTTCCCGCGCCGCAGATCTTCGGGTGCGTCATCTTCCTGATCTCGGGTTTCGCCGAGACCAACCGTGTGCCGTTCGATCTGCCCGAGGCCGAGAACGAGCTGGTGGCCGGTTTTCACACCGAGTACAGCAGCCTGAAGTTCGCATCGTTCTTCATGGCGGAGTATGCCAACATGATCACCAGTTGCGCCTTCGCCACCGTGCTGTTCTTCGGCGCCTGGCAGCCGCTGTGGCCGGAAGCCAAGGGCTCCGGCTATTTCCCGACGCTCCTGTTCGGCCTGGCCGGGCTCGTGGCCCTCTACCACGGCCTTCACCCCGCCCGGCCGAAGGACCGCATTACGCTGCCCGTCGTGGCCCTGGCGTTCTTCGGCCTGGCTGCGGTGTTTCTGATCCCGGTGGTGCGGCCGGTTCTGCTTCCGGTTTTCTGGTTCGTGCTGAAGGCCGGTTCCCTTTTGTTCACGTTCATGTGGGTGCGCGCTACGTTGCCGCGTTTCCGCTACGACCAGTTGATGGCGTTCACCTGGAAGTTCCTCTTTCCGGTCGCCATGGTTAACCTCCTGGCCACCGGCCTTCTGGTGGCCGTCTACGGCAAGTAGAGATCGAGACTATGGACCTCGTCCTGTTTCTTACTTTCGCGATCGTGGCCGTGGGCTGCGCCGTCAACCTGGTGCTCCAGCGCCATCCCATCAGCGCGGCGATCTCCCTGATCGGGGTGATGGCGTCCCTGGCGGTGCTCTATCTGCTGTTGGGCGCGGAGTTCATCGCGGCCGCGCAGGTGATCGTCTACGCCGGCGCCATCATGGTCCTGTTCGTCTTCGTGATCATGCTGCTCAACGCCGAGGCCGAACGCAAGACCGGCCGGTCGCTGGTGGCGCGCTACATCGGAATCCCTTCCCTGGTCCTCTTCCTGAGCCTCCTGGGAGTTCTGATCCACGCGCTCTATCCGTCCGCGGAGAGAGCGTCGTTCGGCGGTTTCACGGGCGGGACGCCCCAGAACGTCGGCCGGCTTCTGTTCACGCGGTA
The DNA here is from genome assembly GCA_020851555.1 of Bryobacterales bacterium. Classification (GTDB taxonomy): domain Bacteria; phylum Acidobacteriota; class Terriglobia; order Bryobacterales; family Bryobacteraceae; genus DTKY01. Next base: position 66,799 of record JADZCM010000005.1, read on the forward strand.
TCTTCTGCCTTTCGAGGCAACCTCCGCCTTGATCCTGATCGCGATTGTGGGGGCCGTTTGGCTGGCCCGCAAGGAGGCTGGCGAATGACCGGCGTGCCTCTCTCCTGGTTCCTGATTCTGAGCGCCGTCCTGTTCTCCCTGGGGGTCGCGGGGTTCCTGATACGGCGCAGCGTGCTCACGGTGTTCATGTCGATCGAACTGATGCTGAACGCCGTGAACCTGAGCTTCGTGGCGTTTTCCTACCAGCTCAAACAGGTGAACGGGCACCTGTTTACGTTCTTCGTCATGGTCGTGGCGGCGGCCGAGGCCGCCTTGGGGCTGGCGATCATTCTGGCCGTGTTTCGGAACCGCGGCACTCTGCAAGTCGATGAAGTGAACTCGATGAAGAACTGACCCATGCTCCATCTCTGGCTCATCCCCGCATTTCCGCTGGCCGGCTTCCTGGCCAACGGTCTGGTGGGCCGCCGCGCCTCGAAGGCGGCCGTTAATCTGATTGCAATCGGGTCCGTCGTGTTGTCGCTTCTCTGGGTTCTGAAGACTCTGGCGGCTCTCGGGCCGCTGGAGCACACGCACATTGAGCGTTACTTCACCTGGTTCCAGAGCGGCGACCTACGGGTAGGCTTCGATCTGGCGGTGGACCGGCTCACCGCCGTGATGCTGCTGGTGGTGACGAGCGTCGGGCTGCTCATCCACATCTACGCCATCGGCTACATGTCCCACGAAGGCGGCTACTACCGCTTTTTCGCCTACTTCAATCTCTTCATGTTCTTCATGCTGCTGCTGGTGATGGCCGCCAACTTCCTGCTGATGTTCGTCGGCTGGGAGGGTGTGGGGCTGTGCAGCTACCTCCTGATCGGCTTCTACTTTCTGCGGCACAGCGCCACCACCGCCGGCAACAAGGCGTTCATCGTAAACCGCATCGGGGACTACGGCTTCACTCTCGCGGTCTTTCTGATCTTCCTCGGGTTCGGCTCGCTGGATTTCGAGACGGTATTCGCGGCCGCCGCCGGGCGGCCGGTGGAGACGTCGGCCGGCGCGCTTACGCTGATCGGGCTGCTGTTGCTGGCGGGCGCCGCGGGCAAGTCGGCGCAGATCCCCCTGTACGTCTGGCTGCCGGACGCGATGGAAGGCCCGACACCGGTCTCGGCCTTGATTCACGCCGCCACCATGGTGACGGCCGGCGTGTACATGATCGCCCGGTGCGCGCCCCTCTACACGCGTGCGCCGCTGGCGCTGGACGTGGTGGCGCTAGTGGGGCTGGCTACCGCCGTGCTTGCCGCCATCATCGGACTGGCGCAGACCGACATCAAGAAGGTCTTCGCCTACTCCACCGTGTCGCAACTCGGCTACATGTTCCTGGGGCTGGGATCGGGCGCGTACTCGGCGGGCATCTTCCACCTGGTGACCCACGCATTTTTCAAGGCGCTGCTCTTCCTCGGCGCGGGCAGCGTGATTCACGCCCTTTCCGGCGAGCAGGACCTGCGGCGAATGGGCGGCTTGCGGAAGCACACGCCCGTCACCTTCGTTACGATCCTGTGCGCCGCCGTGGCGATCGCCGGCGTGCCTCCGTTCTCGGGCTTCCATAGCAAGGACGCCATCCTGCTGGCCGCGCATCACCACGCGCCTTGGATGTACTGGGCCGGCGTGGCCACCGCCGGGCTGACGGCCTTCTACGTCTTCCGGGCGGTATTCCTGGCTTTCTTCGGAACCTATCGCGGGCCGCACCATCCGCACGAGTCGCCGGCGGTCATGACCCTGCCGCTGGCGGCCCTGGCGCTCCTTTCGCTCGCCGGCGGCTACTTCAACGTGCCCCGCTGGCTTGAGCCCATGTTCCCGCCCGCGGAGGGGGCGCACGACGCGCTGCTGGTGTATATCTCGGTGGCGGCGGCAGCCGCGGGCATCAGCCTGGCGTGGCTGATGTACGTGGCGCGGCCCGGGCTGGCGGACCGGCTGGCCGGACGCCTCGGGTGGCTTTACCGCCTGGTCTACAACAAGTTCTTCGTCGACGAGATCTACGACAGGGCGCTGGTCAGGCCCTGCGTGGAGGGCTCCTCGGCGGTGTTATGGCGGGGCGTGGACGCCGGGCTGATCGACGGGGCTGTCAACCAGGTGGGAATGAAGGCCAGGGATGCGGGTTCTGTTCTGCGGTTGATCCAGTCGGGCAGTATCCGCAGCTACGCGGCGTGGGTGTTGTGGGGATCCGTCCTGGCCCTGGCCGCCCTCGTCCTGAGCAGGGGTGCGCGATGATCCTTCTGAACCTTTGCCTGGCGCTTCCCGCGGCTGCGTTTCTGCTTCTGCTCCTGGTCCCGCGCAGCCGACCCGGCTGGAGCCGGTGGTCGGCGCTGGCGGCCTCGCTCGTGATCTTCGCCGTGTCGCTGGCGCTGCTCGCGGAGTTCGATGGCTCGAACGGCGGGTTCCAGTTGGAAACCAACATCCCCTGGATTTCCGCTCCTTCCATCCGCTACCACGTGGGAGTGGACGGGATGAGCCTGTGGCTGGTGCTGCTCACCACCTTCCTCACCCCGGTGGCGGTGCTGATCTCGTGGCGGCACATCGCGGCGCGGGTCAAAGAGTTCTACGCCTTCCTGCTGCTTCTGGAGTTGGGCCTGATCGGCGTCTTCGTGGCGCTCGACCTGTTCCTGTTCTACGTCTTCTGGGAGGTCTCGCTGGTCCCCATGTATTTCCTGATCGGAATCTGGGGACACGAGCGCCGGATCTACGCGGCGGTGAAGTTCTTTTTGTACACCATGGCCGGGTCCGTACTCATGCTCGCGGCGATGATCTACCTGTACAACCTGGCGGGCACCTTCGACTACGGCCTGCTGATGGCGGACCTGGTGTCGGGCCGGATGCAACTGGGCGCCAGGCAGGAGTCGCTGCTGTTCCTGGCCTTCTTCGTGGCGTTCGCCATCAAGGTGCCGCTGGTCCCGTTCCACACGTGGCTGCCGGACGCCCACGTGGAGGCGCCCACCGCCGGCTCCGTCATCCTGGCCTCCGTCATGCTGAAGATGGGCTGCTACGGGCTGATCCGCTTCTGCCTGCCCTTGTTCCCGACGGCGTCGCGCGGGAACGCGCCGTGGATCGTGCTGCTGGCCATTGTCGGAATCATCTATGGCGCGCTGGTGGCGATGGTGCAGCCGAACATGAAGAAGCTGGTGGCCTACTCGTCGGTCAGCCACCTGGGGTTCGTGGTGCTGGGAGTCTTCTCGTTCACCCAACTGGGGCTGGACGGCGCGGTCTACCAGATGCTCAACCACGGAATCTCCACGGGCGCGCTGTTCATGCTGGTCGGCTACATGTATGAGCGGCGGCACTCCCTGGAGATCTCCGCTTACGGAGGCGTTGCCACGCCGGCGCCCATGCTCGCTTCGGTGTTTATGATCACCAGCCTGGCCAGCCTGGGGCTGCCCTCCCTGAATAACTTCGTGGGCGAATTCCTGGTGCTGCAAGGGGCGGCCCAGGCGAACTTCACATGGGCTGTCTTCGCGGCGATTGGCGTGATCCTTTCGGCCTGCTACCTGCTGTGGCTGTATCAACGGACGTTCCTCGGGGAAGCGAGCGATGAGGTGAAGTCGCACATGTTCGACCTCGTGCCCCGCGAGTGGGCCGCGACCCTGCCCATGATCGTGCTGATGGTCTGGATGGGCGTCGCCGCGCAGACGTTTCTGCCTTCGATCGGCGCCGCGAATGCGCGGATTCTCGACCGCATGCAACAGGGCGTGGTGATGGACGTGAAGAACACAATGCCGGCCCGCGGCACGGAGGTCGCGCGTGCCCGATAGCTTCATCCCGACCTCGGCCGAACTGTTGCGGATCCTCCCGGAAATCATCCTGGTGCTGGCGGCCACCCTGATCATGGTGCTGGCTCCGCTGGTGAAGGGCCGCGAGCAGAACGCGCTGGGCTATGTCTCCTTGTACGGGCTTGTAGCCGCGCTGGCGGCGGCGCTCTCGGGCTACTTCGACCCGGGTCCGGCCTTTCATCAGTTGATTCTTGTGGACGGTTTTGCCACCTACTTCCGCGTACTGGTCATCTTCGCGGGCATCCTCACCACGCTGGCCTCCTACCAATATCTGCGCCGGGAGGACGCCGACTCGGGTGAATATTACGCTCTTCTGCTGTTCTCCGTGAGCGGCCAGTCCCTCATGGCGGCCTCCAACGACCTGATCATGATTTTCATCGGGCTGGAGATCTCGTCTCTCGCCAGCTACGTGATGGCGGGTTTCCTGCGGAACCGGGCCCAGGCAATCGAGGCGGCCCTGAAATACTTCCTCCTGGGCAGTTTCGCCACTGCATTCCTGCTCTACGGCGTCGCCTGGATCTACGGGATCACCGGTTCGACGTATCTGCTGACGATACGTTCCGTTTTCGAACGAGGCGCTCAGACTCCTGGGATCTTGTTGGCCGGGGCGGCCGCGGCGCTGATTTTCGTGGGGTTCGCCTTCAAGGTGGCGGCCTGGCCGTTTCAGTCCTGGGCTCCGGATGTGTACCAGGGCGCCCCGGTTCCAGTGGCGGCCTTCCTGTCGGCCGGGCCAAAGGCCGCGGCGTTCGCCGTCTTCGTCAGGGTTTTTGTGACGGCTTTGGGGCCGATCGGCGGCCGGTGGGAGCCGCTGTTCTGGCTGTCCGCGCTGGCCACCATGTTGATCGGCAACTTCGCGGCCCTCGTCCAGACGAACATCAAGCGGCTGCTGGCTTACAGTTCAATCGCCCACGCCGGATACGTTCTGGTGGCCATGACGGCGCACTCGGAGATTGGGACCGCGGCCGTCATGTTTTACATGGCGGCGTATGTTCTGATGAACGTCGGCGCATTCGCCGTGGTCGCGCACGTCTGCGGCCGCCAGGAGCGTTTTGTTGAACTGGAGGACTTCGCGGGGCTGGGCGAGCGGCAACCCGTCTCGGCGGCGCTGCTGACGGTATTCCTTCTGTCCCTGATCGGCGTCCCGCTCACCGCCGGCTTCTTCGGGAAGTTCTACATCTTCCGCGCCGCGCTTCAAGCGGACCTGGTCTGGCTCACGGTGCTCGGGTTGCTGGCCAGCGCCGTAGCCGCCTACTACTACCTGCGGATCATCGTAATCATGTACATGCACCAGCCGGCTGAGTCCGCCGCCGAACTGCCGCCGCTCCGGGGTGCGCTGGGGGCGGCGGTTTGGATCTCGGCCGCGGGCACGCTGGTGCTGGGCATCTTTCCGTCGCTGATCCTCAACTTCGCCGGCAACTCGGCGTTGCTGGCGCGATAGGACGCCGGAGTGGATACTGCTTTTGTAGCGGCTGCCCGGCCTCTGCAGGGTGGTTGACGCTACACGTTTATCGCCTGTAAGCCCGGGCACGGAGCGACCCGCCACTCCCGCCGTTGCCCCTCCCCGCCAGGGGCATTGGACACCGGCGGTTGACCGAAGTTACGCCTCTCCGCCCCTCCGGACCTTTCCGGGTTCGGAGCCCGTTAACGCAACCCGACTTCGCGCACCTGCTGGATCAGGCGACCTGCTGAGCCCGGTAGCGGCTCATGATCGCTTCCATCTGGTCCTTGAGACGCAGCTTCATCTTCTTCAGCCGCACCTCCTCCAACTGATCCTCCGCCGAGACATAGCTCCGGGAACTGAGTTCCTCGATTCGCTTGCTGTGTTCGGAGTGTAGCTGGGCCAGACGGCGGAATTCCTCGTTCGATTCCATCAGATGCGCTTTGAGCTCATCCTGGGCAATTCCCATTCCACTTTCTCCCCTGTGAGGCTGTGATGCAGACCGCTAGGATGGCAAATAATTCTCACTCGGCTCTAGACCTGAAAACCGGCGGCCCGGGCGTCAAATCTCCCGTCCGCTACAGCGACCTTAGCACGATTGAAACCTCATGACAATACCGTCTTCAGGGGGGTGGGGATAGTACTTTGGTCTGGTCCCAATCTGCTGGAAGCCCAAGCCTTCGTATAGGTTAACGGCAGCCCGGTTGGACTTGCGCACTTCCAGGAACACGGGCCCCTCTGAGACGGCCAACACCTGGCGGACCAGTGTTCTCGCCAGGCCCTGCCGGCGCAAAGCGGGGGCCACGGCCAGGTTCAGGATCTCGCACTCCCCCTCCCCTAGCTCACGCCAGGCTACAAAGCCCGCGACGCGGCCGCCGTTAAGGGCCACCAGGCAGCGGTGCTCGAGGTAGCTCTCCGGCCTCCAGTTCGAAGCTTCCGGCGAGGCGGCCTGGATCGCGGCAATTTCCTCGAGATCCGGGATCCCGGCCGGGCGCACGGCCACGCCCGGCGGCCGCGGTTCAGCCCACAGCCGCCGCTGCTCCGCCCCAAGCCGCCGCCAATCGAAATGCTGTTCCGCTTGCCTTCGCGCCGCCTTAGCCATGGACCGGCGCAGGTCCGGATCCCGGATCAACCGGCGTATGCCCGCGGCGAAGTCCTCCGGCGTGTCCGCAATCCACACGCTGGCGCCGTGCGTCAGGCCGAGCCCGGCGCAGCCGGAACTGGTCGAAACCACCGCCCTCTCCATGGCCATGGCTTCGAGTACCTTGACGTTGGTTCCGGCCGAGACCAGGGTCGGCACAAGCACCAGACTCGCTTCCTCGTAGAGCGGCCGGACATCCCGGACGAATTCGAGCATGCGGATGCGCGGATCGGGTGATGGCGCGGCCAGGCCGGTGGCCTCGCGCCAGAAGGTAAGCAGGCCGGGCCCCGCCACGACGGTGACCGTCATGCCGGGGAACTCGTCCCGGATCAGCGGCCAGACTTCCTCGGCGAAGAAACGGTAAGCGATCACGTTTGGGAAGTGCCGGAATGAACCTATGAACAGCAACCCTACAGCCTCCGGCTCGGGCGCCGGACGGAAGCGCTCAAGATCCACCCCGTTGGGGATTGCGACGACGTGCGGCGCGCCGAGCATCCCGGCATCCTTCCCGGACATGACCACCACCCGGCGAAACCGCCGCAGCGCCCGGCGTTCGTAGCGCCGCCAGCGCGCCAGATCCCACCAGCTTGCCAGGGTTCGGCGCTGTTCGTGGAGTTGGCGGTACAGGTCGAAGGTGACGTCGTGCTCCACAAGGATGTCGCCCCCGTAAGATGCAAGCTGGGTGTATTCCACCTGGAGCAAGGCAATGGCGTGCTCGCGCCGCGCGGCGGCAAGCAGCCGGCGCATGACAGGCGAGCGGTATTCGTTCACCTCAGGCGGCGACAGGCTCGACCACCGCGGCTCGCGGTAGCGGGGCTTGGGAACCAGGATCACCCTCGCGCAAAACTCCAGCACCGGCGCGGTCTCCAGCGGCTGGCCGCTCTCGGTGAACGCGAACAGGAAGATGTCGAACCGGCGGGCCGCCTCCCGCAGCAGATGAAAGATGCGAACAGCGCCGCCGTGCGACAGCGGATAGGGGAAGTAGGGCGATAGCACCGCCACCCGTGGCCGGAGGGGAGAGACCGGACGGCCCTCCAGAATCCGGCAGTCCGTGGGAACCACGGAGCGGTCGCGTTTCCAGGGACAAAGCCACCACGGCCGCAGGAAGATGCGGTCCAGCGGCACGCCCCGGAGGAACAGCCAGGAAGCGATCCACGCGGAAAGCCGCGGATGGTGCCGCTCCAGCCCTTTGTTGAAGGCCAGGATCCGGCGCGGGGCAAGCAGACATGCCGCGATCCGCAGAGGGCGATGGGCGCCGTCGCCGTCGAACAGCACCGCCGCCTGCCCGATCCGGTAGGCGCGGAACTCGCGTCGCAGTTTCAGATAGATCCGCCAGACGCCGCCTTCCTGGGGGCCGATCTCAAAGTGCCTCCGGTCCGGAACCAGCCGCCGGAACTCCTCGATCATGGCGCGGGCGCGCGCGGCGTCTCCCGAGCACACGCTTATTACCACCGCCTCGGGGTCCTTGCCCAGGAGGCCGAAGAGGCGGCGCTTCAACTCTTGCTTGAGGGTCTTCACTTCGGTTGCCGGGTCAGATGGAGTATGCCATAGCCAAGCATGGGCGTGACAGCCGACAGGACGATGACGGAACTGTAGCCGTGCCGGTCGATCATCGCTCCGATAAGCGGAGAGACCACGGCCTGCATCGCCCCATAGGCGCCCGTGAGCATGGAAACGCTGAAGGCCGCCCGCGCGCCTCCGAAGGCGTCCAGCGGCATGGTATACAGGTTCACGCTCCAGGCCACTATGGAGAAGAAGCTGAACGAAATCGCCAGGACGGCCCAGGCCGCTCCGGGCATCCATGGAACCGCGGCGGTGGCGAGCAGCGCCGCGGCGCTCACCAGGCAGGCGCGCCTGCGCGCTTCCAGGGCCTCCCATCCGCGGCTGATCCAACGGAGCGAGAGCCAGCCTCCGGCAAGACCTCCGAGATAGGCGAAGAAGCTCGGAATCGGTGCGAGCAGGTTGGTTCTTACGAGCGTCAGGCCGTACACGTCCTTCAGGTATAGCGTCGTCCAGTTGCTCCAGAGGGTGTAGACGGGCATGCTGGCGATGTTGGCGGCCACGAAGCCCCACAGGCGGCGGTCGCGGAGCAGCCTGGAGACACGGACCGGGCTCCCACGTTCCGGCTCCTCCCGCCCGGCTTTCCGGGAGACCCACAGCCAAAGGGGAATCCAGCAGAGGCCCAGCGACCCGGTGAGGATGAAGGCCGAGCGCCACCCGTACACCAGCGCCAGCCAGGTGGCAAGCGGGGGCGCGATAATGGCCCCGGCGCTCAACCCGATCTGGCTCAGCGCGTTGCCCAGCGCTCTTTCCTTCGCCGGAAGGTACATGTGAAGCGCCTTGCCCACCCCCGGCACGCCGGACGATTCCGCCGCTCCAAGCACCGCGCGGCACGCCACCAGTCCCGGCAGGTTGCGCACAAACCCCGTGGCCGCGCCGGCAAGCGACCAGATCCCTACGCCGAGACTGATCGCCCGGTTCAACCCGAACCGGTCGATCAGCAGTCCAGCCAGGGGGGAACAGACCGCGTAGGTGATGGAAAAAGCCGCCAGCACCTGCCCGTAGTCGGCGTTGGTGAGCCCGAATTCGGCGCGCAGGAGAGGCGCGAGCGCAGCCAGAATCTGCCGGTCGAGGTAGTTGAGGGTGGAGGAAACCACAAAGACGCTTATCACCACCCAGCGCAGGGGGAGGACTCTCACTCAGGGAAACTGTAACACGGCCACGTCTCCGGCCGTACCGAACTTGGCGTCCGGCTTGAGGAAGTATTCGATCACCACGCGCCGCGCGGGCTTCTGCACGCCGCACCCCAGTGATTTCTCGCCGCCGCCTGAGATTTCGACCTGCGCCGGATCCCGGATCAGCAGCCGCGTCACCTTGCGGTCGCCGCCTTCCACGACCAGACGGGCCATTGCGCCGAGGCAATCCACCTGGCGCAGCAGCCCCGTCAGCTTCGCATCCGGCCGCGGCCCTTCAAACCACGGCTCCACTTTGCCGGACGAAGGCGCCATGGGCGGGTTCTCGCGGTTGGCCTTGGCGATGGCCGCCTCGATGCCGGCCCGGGCCCTCTGCTTCAGCGCCTCCAGTTCGCGTCTTTCCTCCTCGATCTTGCGCTGACGCGCGGCCTCGTCCTCCTCGCGCCTTTGAACCTCGGCTGCCAGACGGCTCGCGCGCAGCCGCTCCCGCTCGGCGGCGCTCCCGGCGGCGGTTTCCGCGGTAGCCCAGGATTTGGCGGCGTCCGCGAAACGCGAGGCCGCTTCCTGCGCTTCGGCCAGGGCGCGCCAGTAGCCCACGTTGCGTGGATCACGCTGGGCCGCGGCTGCCAGCAGTTGTATGCGAAGCTGCGGGTCGCGTTCGAGACGAGCCATCTCGAAATGCGGCTCCGCCCAGCGCGGATTCAATTTGGCCGCCTTCTCCAGGGCGACAAGGGCCTTATCCCGATCCGTCTCCAGCCGGCCATACTCTAGAAACGTGCGGGCGCTCGCGCCGGGGATCTCCATGGCGCGTGCCAGCAGTCCACGGGCTTCCGCCTTCCGCCCCTCCGCCAGCGCCGCGAGAGCCAGTCCTTCGCGGGCCTCCACCGATTCCGGCGAGGATTTCAGGATCGCCTGGTACGCCGCGCCGGCCTGAGCCGGCCGGACCGGGTCTGACAGCAGCAGGTCGGCCATGAGGATGGGCGCCCGCGCCGCCTCGACCGGCTTCAGTTCGAAGTCTCTCTCCGGATTGAGGGGCCTGCGGCGAGGCTCGATCGTCTTGAACTCTCCGGCGCGGAGATACGCCTCCGCCTCCTTATCCACTTCCGCGAGCGTCTTTGAGAAGGCGTTGCGGTAGGCCGCCTCGGGATCCACGCCTCTTTCCAGGTTGTAGACCAGGGTGCGCAGTCTGCCGTAGTAGCCGGTGGACACCGACAGCATGTGCATCTTGGCCCACTCGCGCGTGCGTTCGGCGGCGGGGAGCGGAGCGCCCAGTACGGGTTGCCAGCCCCTGAAGTCCAGCGTCGAGAAAAGGTCCGCCAGCGCCGCTTCCATCTCGTCGGGAAGCCGTCCGGCGCCGGCGTCGAAGAACAGGACGGCCAGGGCGCGCAGAAACGGCCGTGCCAGGGCGCCGCGCGACGGCACTGCTGCTATCCAGGCATCGCGGGCGAAGCCGGGGGTTAGAGGCGCATTCCTGGTGGAATCCACAACCAGAACCCGGATAGGCCAGGCCGGCTCAATGTCTTGTCTCCCCAGGGTCTGCTCGAAGACGTAGCGAAACTCCTCCAGTTCGTAGAGGCGGTCGCGCCCGGCGCGCTCTCCGGCGCTCGAAAGCACCTGGAACGGGCCGGAGCCAGACTCCACCCAGCGTTCCGCGGCCTGGAGGGTCAGGGCGGCGAGCAGCACAACAAGAAAGCGACGCATCCCTGCTACGTATCATAGGGCAAGCATTGTCCGTTCGCTCGCCGCGGGAGAAGGGCGTGCGACAAAACTGTAGCGCTTCGCCGCGTTCTTTTTTTGTAGCATGAATCCTTACGTAGTGATACGTTAGGAATGGAGGCACAGTCATGTCTGAATCCTTGGCCGTACTCGAACAACAGCGCGCTGCGATTCTGGGGCGCATCCTCAATCTGGGCGACTTTCGGAGCGGCTCTGTTAGCAGCATTACGGGGCGCTGCGGAAAGCCGGCTTGCCGGTGCCACAATCCCGGCCAGCCGGGCCACGGTCCGAACTTCCGCCTGACGCGTAAGGTGAAGGGAAAGACCGTCAGTGAAACCTTCGCCTCACCGGCCGAACGGCGCAAGGCGCAGCGCGAGGTCGAGGCGTTTCATCAATTCCGCCAGTTGAGCCGGGAATTGCTGGAGATCAACGAGAAGATCTGCCGCGCTCGGCCGGTCGAGGAGTCGTTGACGGAGGCGGAAAAAAAACGGCCGAAGCAGTCCAGCAGGAAGCGACGCGGGAAATAGCCGCGCTGTTGGAGGTCATCTTCACCGGTCTGCGCAAGAGCGGCCAATACGACTTGGAAGCGGTCGAAATGGCGACCCGCGCCGCGAGCCATCAGCTCGGCGCCAAAGTGCTGGAGCGTCTGCTGAGTGCACCCGCCGAGTTCGAACTCACGGTGGCGTGTGACTGCGGCCACCCGGCGCGCTTTCACCAGATGCGCACCAAGCAGGTGCTGACGGTGCTCGGCTGGATCGCCATCGAGCGGCCCTATTATGTGTGTCCGCACTGTCACGCGGGTCGCAGTCCGCGCGACCGCGAGTTGGATGTGGAAGGCGTGGCGTGTTCGCCGGGCGTGCGGCGCATGATGGCGGTGGTGGGCAGCGAAGCGAGTTTCCAGCAGGGCCGTGAGCACCTCGATTTGCTGGCCGGCATTGAGGTTCCCACCAAGGCCGTGGAGCGCCACGCCGAGGCCATCGGCGCCGACATCGAAGCCCGTGAACAGGCGGCCATTCAGCAAGCCAAGCAACTGGAACTGCCAGCGGTTTGCGTGCCCGCCGTGCCGCTACTCTACATCGAGATGGACGGCACGGGCATTCCGATGGTGAAGGCCGAAACCGAAGGCCGCGCGGGCAAGGTCGAGGGCCACCCGGCGCACACGCGTGAGGTCAAACTGGGCTGCGTCTTCACCCAGACCACCACGGACGCTGAGGGCCGCCCGGTGCGGGATGAGGATTCCACTTCCTACGTCGGCGCGATTGAATCGGCCGAGCTGTTCGGCCTGCGTCTTTACACCGAAGCTTGGCGGCGCGGCTGGAGCCGGGCCCAGAAGAAGGTGGTGCTCGGCGATGGGGCCGTGTGGATCTGGAATCTGGCTGACCAGCACTTCCCCAGCGCCATTCAGATCGTCGATCTCTACCACGCCCGCCAGCACCTCTGGGAACTCTCCGCCAAACTGTTTCCGGGCGACGACAAAGCCCGCAAACGCTGGCTGGCCCGCTGTCTGGAGCGCCTGGAAAAGGGCCAAATCGAGGCGTTGGGGAACCTCCTCGGCCAGCTCCGGCCCGCTTCGGAAGAACTCGCCAAATCCATTCGAAACGAAGCCGAATACTTTGCACGCAACGCCGAGAGGATGCGCTATCCGGCCTTCCGTGCCCAGGGCCTGTTCGTCGGCTCCGGCGTAGTCGAGGCCGGCTGCAAGACCGTCATCGGCGCACGCCTGAAATGCTCGGGCATGTTCTGGACCGTCCGTGGCGCTAACGCCATCATCGCCCTGCGCTGCTGCCGCCTCAGCCGTAGGTTCGAAGACTACTGGGCGGATCGCTC
>JADZCM010000006.1 GCA_020851555.1 Bryobacterales bacterium
ATGACCACCGCTACGACATGATGGGCTGCGCCGGCCATCCCTTCCTGAAAACTCCCCAGCTCGATCGTCTGGCTCGCGGCGGCGTCCTGTTCAACAACGCCTTCGTTACCACGTCGCTCTGCTCCCCGAGCCGTGCTTCCATCCTCACTGGTCAGTACGTGCACGCCCATGGCGTTACCGATAACGTCACCCCTCTGCCTCCGGGCCTGACGACCTTCCCCCAGGTCCTCCAGCAGAACGGCTACCGCACCGCCCTCGTCGGCAAGTGGCACATGGGCGGCGACAGCGACCAGCCCCGCCCTGGTTTCCATCGCTGGGTGTCCTTCCGCGGGCAGGGCCGCTATCTCAACCCGGTCGTCAACTTCGACGGCGCCCGTCGTGAAGTTCCGGGCTACGTCTCCGACATCATCACCGAAGAGTCCCTGCGCTTTATCCGCGAAAACGCCGGCAGGCCCTTTCTCCTCTACATGGCCCATAAGGCGGTCCATGCCGATTTCGTCCCTGCCGAACGTCACAAGCACCTCTACGCCACCGAGACCATTCCACGCCCCGCCTCCATGGCCGACAGCCCCGAGAACTATCGCGGCCGCCCCGAATGGGTGCGCCGCCAGCGCAATTCCTGGCACGGCGTCGATGGCATGTACAACCACCAGACCACCTTCGAGGCTTTCTACCGCGACTACTGCCGGACCTTGATGGGTGTGGACGACAGCGTCGGAGCCCTGCTCGATGAACTCGACCGCCGCCGCCTCCTCAACGACACCCTCATCGTCTACATGGGCGACAACGGTTTCCAGTTCGGCGAGCACGGCTTGATCGACAAGCGCACCATGTACGAAACCTCCATCCGTGTGCCCATGATCGCGCATTGCCCTGACCTGTTCCCCGGAAATCGCCGCGTTGATGGCATGGCCCTCAACATCGATATCTGCCCTACTCTGCTGGAGGCCGCCGGCGCTCCCGTTCCCTCTTCCGCTCACGGCCGTTCCCTCCTCCCGCTCGCCCAGGGCCGTGCCTCGGACTGGCGCTCCGAGTTCCTCTACGAATACTTCTGGGAACGTGATTTCCCCCAGACCCCCACCGTCCTGGGCTTGCGCACCAGCCGCTTCAGTTTTATGCGCTATCACGGAATCTGGGATCTCGACGAGTTGTACGATGTCGCGCGCGATCCGCACCAGATGAACAACCTGCTCGCCGGTGCCCGCGTCACTACCGAGTCCGGTCGCCTCTTCAATCGGATCAAGGACCCGGACCTGAAGAAGCTCGTGGCTGATTTCGAAGCCCGCCTGTCTCGTATCCTGCAGCAGACCGGCGGCAGAATGGAGCCGGCTTGGGGCGCGGCGTCCCCGCGTTCCCGCTAAGCGCGCGGTGCGGATCGGCTACCGGACCGGAAGTTCTGCCACTTCCACCCAGAACTTCTCGATCGTTCTCACCACGTCGAAATACCGGTCCAGGTCGGTGGGTTTGGTCACATAACAGTTGGCGTGGTTTTCGTAGCTCGACGCCACGTCTCTTTCGGCCTGTGAGGTCGTCAGAATTACCACCGGAATCCGCCGCAGTTCCGGGTCTGTCTTCATCTCACGCAGCACCTGCAGGCCGTCCTTCTTGGGCAGGTTGAGATCCAGCAGGACCAGGCCCGGCCGGGGGGCTTCGGCGTGCGGCCCCTCTCTCCGCAGAAACTCCAGCGCTTCGACCCCGTCCGTGGCTATACAAAGCCGGCTGGGAAACGAACCCTCCTTCAGGGCCTCCATCGTCAGCCGGGCATCCCCGGGGTTGTCCTCCACCAGCAAAATCACCACCGGATCGGTCGTCAATGCCAATCGATGCCTCCGCGTGCCGGTGTCACCGGCGGCAACCCCGCTCACGTGGGGCCCTCCTACGCCGGAAACGCACGGCCCCGTGGCGCCTGCTCCGCGGCGCTTCCAGCTCTGTCGCCACCATATCAGACCACCGTCGGACTAAACAATTCCCCGTCTCTTCGTCTGTATGGTGTGATACCCTTGAGACGCAGCGGGCATGAAAAGCGTACTTTCGGTGCTTCTGGCTGTGCGGTCTCTCACCGCCACGCAAGCGGAATTCATCTTCGAAAAAGCGGCCTTCAATTCCTGCCACGCCTCCACCATCGTGGAGACCGCGCCCGGCGAGTTCCTTGCCGCCTGGTTCGGCGGCTCCGCTGAGGGCAGGCCCGACGTCGCCATCTGGGCATCCCGCAAACAGGCCGGTGCCTGGTCTCCGCCTTTCGAGCTGGCTCGCGAGCCCGGCATCGCCGCCTACAACCCCGTCCTCTTCTTCGCCGGCCGGCTGCTCTGGCTCTACTACAAGTTCGGACCCAGCCCCTCCTCCTGGACCGCGGCCCGCCGCCTCAGCCGCGATGCGGGCCGTACCTGGTCCCCGGTTGAGCACCTGCCCGCCGGACTGTACGGGCCCATCAAGAACAAGCCCCTGGTCCTTCCCGGCGGAGTCGTCGTCAGCGGAACTTCCGTGGAGAGCTATCGTTCCTGGTCCTGCTGGGTCGAGCGCAGCACCGACCACGGTTTTACCTGGACCCGCCACGGCCCTATCGTCCCGCGCCGCCAGTCCGTCCTCCAGCCCGCGGACACCCGCATCCCTGCCGTCCCTGGCTCTGCCGAATGGCAATCTACTTTCGGCACGATCCAGCCGGCCGTCGTGCCGCTTCCTTCCGGGCGCCTCCGCCTGTTCATGCGTGCCACTCAGAACATCGGTCGCATCTGCTACGCCGATTCAAGCGACGGCGGGCTCACCTGGTCCGGCGCTCGCCCCACGGACCTCCCCAATCCGAACAGTGGAATCGACGCGGTCGCGCTGCGCGATGGCCGCATCGTGCTTGTCTACAATCACACTCCGCAGGGACGCAGTCCTCTGAACCTGGCGGTCAGCCGGAACGGTGCCGATTGGAAGATGTTTTATACCCTGGAGAACGAGTCCGGGGAATACTCGTATCCGGCCATCATCCAGAGCTCGGACGGGAACGTCCACGTCACCTATACCTGGCGCCGCCAGCGCATCCGGCACGTGGAACTGCCCCTCGGCGCAATTCCCTGATCCCA
>JADZCM010000007.1 GCA_020851555.1 Bryobacterales bacterium
CGAAAGAGCCAAGTTCAACATCGACTTTGGAGTGGCTCAGGCCGCCGGCAAAATCCTGCCCGGCGTGGACCTGAAGGTGCGTCACCAGTTCGCGTTCGGCATCTCATACGGACTCTGAAGGAACGCGGCTTCCGGCCGGAGCGGGATGCATGATTACCCAAACACCCGCTCGAAGATGCGGTCCACGTTGGCCAACTGGCGTTCCAGGGAGAAGGCGCGCGCGATCTGGTCCGGCGCCAGGACCGCCCGGATCTCCGCGTCGGCTTCGACCGCCGCCCGGAAGTCGCCCTCCTCCTCCCAGGCCTTCATGGCGTGGCCCTGCACCACCTTGTAGGCCTTCTCGCGGAGCATGCCCGCCGCAGCCAGGTCCAGCAGCAACTGGCCCGAGAAGATGAGCCCCCTGGTGAGGTCCAGGTTGCGGCGCATCCGCTCCGGGAATACCGGCATCTCCTCGACCAGCCAGGCGGTCTTGGCTAGCAGGTAATCCAGCAGGATGGCCGAATCCGGAAGAATCACCCGCTCGACCGAGGAATGGGAGATGTCGCGCTCGTGCCATAGGGCGATGTTCTCGAACGCCGCCTGCGCATTGGCACGGATCACGCGGGCCAGCCCGCAGATTTGTTCGCTGGCGACCGGGTTGCGCTTGTGGGGCATGGCCGAACTGCCCTTCTGGCCCTTCGTGAACGGCTCCTGCGCCTCGCGCACCTCGGTGCGCTGAAGGTGGCGGACCTCCAGGGCGATCTTCTCGAGGGTGGCGGCAACCAGGGCCAGGGCGCAGACGTAGGCCGCGTGGCGCTCGCGCGACACCACCTGCGAGCTGATGGGAGCGGCCTTGAGTCCCAGCCGGGCGCAGATGGCCTCCTCGGCCGCCGGGCTGATGTGGCCGAAGGTCCCCACCGCGCCGGACATCTTCCCCACCGCGAGATCGGCAGCGGCGGCTTCCAGGCGGCGCAGGCCGCTCCGCGCGTCGTCGTACCAGATGGCGAGCTTCAGGCCGAACGTGATGGGTTCGGCGTGGACGCCGTGGGTCCGGCCGATTTGCACCGTGTGCTTGAATTCGAAGGCGCGTTTCTTCAGTGCGTCCATCAGCCGCCCGATCCCCGAGGCCAGCAGCGCGGAGGCCTGCTTGGCCAGCAACCCCTGGGCCGTGTCCACCACGTCGTTGGAGGTCAGGCCGTAGTGCAGCCAGCGCGACGCCTCGGCCTGGCCGTCGGCGGCCATGCTCTCGGCCACGGCGGTGGTGAAGGCGATGACGTCGTGCTTGACCTCGCGCTCAATCTCGTGGATGCGGGAGACCTCGAACCGCGCGTGCCGGCGCAGGGCTTGGGCGGCCTCCACCGGAACCTCGCCCAATTCCGCCAGCGTCTCGGAGGCCGCCAGTTCGACCTCCAGCCAGGCGGCAAAACGGTTCTCGTCGCTCCAGATCCGGCCCATTTCAGGACGCGTGTATCTTTTGATCACAGTAGGAAGACCTCCGTCTGCTTGCGCGGCTCGGCGATCACCAGGCGGGTCTCGAGGGCGCGAGCCTGCAAGGCCTGCGAGGCCACCAGCCGCACCAGTTCAGGATGATTGTTGTTCTCGCTGATGTGGCCCAGAACCAGGGTGGCCGTGCTCCCTCCCAGGTCCGACCGGATGAATTCGGAAACAACGTCGTTGGAAAGGTGTCCTCTCCGTCCCATCACCCGCTGCTTGACGGACCAGGGGTACGGCCCCACCTTCAGCATTTCCAGGTCATGATTGGACTCAAGAACCAGGAGGTGCGCGTCCCGCACGTGGTACCGGATCGAGTCGGGGATGTAGCCGAGGTCCGTGACCGACGCCACCTTGACTCCTTGCGCGCGGAAGGTGAACGCCACGGGGTCCAGCGCGTCGTGGGGGACGGTGAAGCTGTCGATCTCGAAGTCCCCGATGACGAACCGGCACCCGGCCTGGAAGGTCTCCAGGTGAGGGGCGCGGTCCTCCCACGCCAGCGCCTGCGCCGTCAGCGCCGTCACGTGGACGGGCGGCCTGTATTGAAGTTTGCGCAGGAGCACGGGCAGCCCGGAGACGTGATCGCTGTGTTCGTGGGTGATCAGCACGGCATCGAGGCCGGCGGGCTCCTCGCCGATCAGCGCCAGGCGGCTGGTGAGCTCGCGGAAGCTCAGCCCGGCGTCGATCAGGATGCGCGTCCGCCCGGTCGCCACCAGCGTGGCATTTCCGGAGCTTCCGCTGGCGAGCACACAGACTTTGACGATGGCGGCCTCCCGGACACTCCCTTGTAGCAGGAAGCGGCCTGGCGAAACAAGTTCCCCCGGGGGCCCCGGTCCGGATTGTCTAGAATGGGAGTATCCATGCGAGCACGAGTCTACGTTTCCCTGAAGCCCACCGTTCTTGATCCCCAGGGCAAAACCATCCACGCGGCGTTGAAGGGTCTCGGTTACACGGCCATCTCCGACGTGCGGCAAGGCAAGTTCTTCGAGATCCGCATTGACCCCCAGACCGATCCAGCCGCCCTGCGGAAGCAGATCGAGCAGATCGCCCGGGACGTCCTGGCAAACCCCGTGATCGAGGAGTACCGGGTCGAGTTGCTGGACTGACCCGGAGATCCCATGTGCGGAATTGTCGGCTACGTAGGCGGACGTGACGCCGTACCCATCATTCTGGACGGGCTGCGGCGGCTGGAGTACCGCGGCTACGATTCCGCGGGCATCGCGGTGCTGGACGCCTCCAATGAGCTCAAGCTGCGGCGCACCTCCGGGAAGCTGCGCAACCTGGAGGAGGCAGTGCGCATGGACCCGGTCTCCGGCACCTTCGGCATCGGACACACGCGCTGGGCCACACACGGGCGTCCGACCGAGGAAAACGCGCACCCCCACCGCGACTGCAAGGGCGACGTCGTGGTGGTGCACAACGGCGTCATCGAGAATTTCCTCCCGCTCCGGCGCCAACTCCTGGACGAAGGCCACAAGCTGCAAACCGAGACCGATACCGAACTGATCGCGCACCTGATCGAGAAGCATCTCCAGGGGAGCCTGGAGGAGGCCGTGCGGCAGGCGGTGCGTCAGCTTCGGGGCATTTTCGCCATCGTCGTGATCAGCCGGTCGGACCCCCGGAAGATCGTGGCCGCCCGCAAGGGTCCCCCCGTGGTTGTGGGCCTGGGAAACAAGGAGTACTTCGTGGCTTCCGACGTCCCCGCGATCCTGAATCACACCCGCGAAGTGTTCTTCCTGGCCGACGGCGACCTGGCGGTTGTGGAAGGGGAAGGGGTGCACCTGGGAGATTTTGATGGACGCCCCGTCAAGCGCCCGCTGACGCACATCATGTGGGACCCCATCATGGCCGAAAAGGGCGGCTACAAGCACTTCATGCTGAAGGAGATCTACGAGCAGCCACGCGCGGTGCGCGACACCGTCGTGGGGCGGGTGGCCTTGGAATCCGGCCGTGTGTTCCTGGATGAGATGGACATCACCGAGGAGGAGTTCCGCCGGTTTGAGCAAGTCAAGATCGTGGCCTGCGGCACGAGCTGGCACGCGGCCCTGGTGGGCAAGTTCATGCTCGAGAGCTTGGCCCGGCTCCCGGTGGAAGTGGACTACGGGAGCGAGTTCCGCTACCGCGATCCGATCCTGGGGCCGGACACCCTGACGGTGGTGATCTCACAGTCGGGAGAGACGGCCGATACGCTGGCCGCGCAGCGCGAGGCGAAACAGGAGAATTCCAGAACCCTCGCCATCTGCAACGTGCTCGGTTCCATGGTGACCCGGGAAGCCTCCGGCACGCTCTATACGCACGCCGGGCCGGAGATCGGCGTCGCTTCCACCAAGGCTTTCACCACGCAGCTTGCGGCGCTTTTCCTCCTCGCGCTGCACCTGGGGCGGGTGCGGGAGGTCCTGGACGAGGCGGAGTGCCGCCGGCTGGCGCAAGAGTTGCTGGCCATCCCGGCCAAGCTCGAGGCCGTGCTCTCCCGCGACGCGCTGTACGAGGAACTGGCGCGTAAGTACTTTCGCGCCGGCGATTTCCTCTTCCTGGGGCGGGGGGTCCACTTCCCCATCGCGCTGGAGGGCGCGCTGAAGCTGAAGGAGATCTCCTATATCCACGCGGAGGGTTATCCGGCCGGGGAGATGAAGCACGGTCCCATCGCCCTGGTCGATGAGCACATGCCGGTGGTCGTGGTGGCCTCACGCGACGCTTCCGCCGCCAACAGCCGGGTTCTGTACGAGAAGACCATCTCCAACATCCAGGAGGTAAAGGCACGGGAGGGAAAGGTCATCGCCGTCATCACGCAAGGCGATGTGGAAGCCGCCCGCCTGGCGGATCATGTGATCGAGATACCCCCCGCTTGCGAGCTGCTCCTGCCGATCCTGGAGGTCGTCCCGTTGCAGTTGCTGGCGTACCACGTGGCCGTCCGCCTGGGCTGCGACGTGGATCAGCCCCGCAACCTGGCCAAGAGCGTTACGGTGGAGTAGAGGCGCGGCGCCTGTCCCTACTTCTGCTCGGCGACCGAGCGTTCGGCCAGTTCTCCGAGGATGGGCAGGCGGTACTGCTCGCCCCGGCTGGCCTTGATCAGCATGACGATCCAGGCCACTACGACAACGGCTTTCAGAACACCGACAAAAGCGAAGCTCGAGAGAGCCGGCACCCAGACGGTCCCCCACCCGCGCACCCTGGTGAAGCCCATCACCGGCCCCATGATCATGTCCACGAGCAGCCAGACGACGAACAGGTAGATGCCCTGGAAGGCGTGGAAACGCACGCCGGCATCCTGCCGGAAGCGTGCCGAAGCCAGGACGATGATCGCGGCGATCCATCCCACAAAGGGGATATAGCAGAGGATGGAGGCCGTCCGCGGATTGAACCCGTCGTAGGCGGGCGCGGCCGCGGACACCGGCTGCCTGGCGCCACAACGGCCGCAGAACACGTCCTCGTCGCGAAGCTGCGTTCCGCATTGGCTACAGTAGGGCAAGCCGCCTCCTGCCAAGTCCTACGATAAGCCGGACGCCCATGTTCCGGCAAATGCGCCTATCACGGGCGTTTTCGCCGCGCGCCGCGCCCCGCCGGGGCTCTTCTCAGCAGGGACGCGGAGTTTCACCCCGGAGGCAGCTCGATTCCAGGGGGTAGACTAGGGAGAGGGAGATGCTGTCCGCGGTTCTTATCCTGGTCTGTGCCCTGCTCCAGTCGGCCGACCCGTCGGCAGAGGGACTCAAGGCCCTGGATGCAAAGGACTATGAGACTGCCGCCCGGAGCTTCGCCCTGGCGGTCGAGGCGGACCCCAAGGACTTTGCCGCACATTTTCACCTGGCCCTGGCCAACAGCCTGCTGGGAAAGACCGCGGAAGCCATCGCGGGCTATAAGACGGTGCTGGCGCTCAAGCCGGGACTCTACGAAGCCGAGTTGAATCTCGGGAGACTGTTGCTGGACCGGAAACAGCCCGGCGAGGCGATACCGCTGCTCAGCGCGGCAGCCGCCGGGAAGCCCCTTGAGTTCCGCCCCAACTTCTACCTCGCCGAGGCATTGCTGGCTGCGGGCGACCTGCCGAAGGCGGAAGAGCACTATCTCATTTGCGCCGGAGCCGAGCCCGGCTCGGCGGCGGTTCAAGCCGGGCTGGCGCGGGCGCGCGCGCGGCAGGGCCGCCTGGAGGACGCCGAGGTTGCCTTCCGCAAGGCCGCCGCTCTGGATGGGGTTTACAAGGAAGCCATCCTGGAATTGGCGGCGCTTTACGAGGACAAGGGGGATCTTGACAAAGCAATTGAGATCTATGCGGAGTTCCCCGAGCACGCGGCGGCGGCCGAACACAGGGCCATTCTGCTCATCCGGACCGGGAAACCCGCCGAGGCGGCCCCCCTGCTGGAACGGCTGCTGGCCGGTGAACCCGGCAACGCGGCGCTGCGGCTGACCTACGGCCGGGTGCTGCGCGATTTGAAAAAATACCCGGCCGCGGCCGCCGAGTTCGTCAAGGCGGTACAGGCCAAGCCCGATTTTGTCGAGGCCTGGGGCGAACTGGCTGCCGTGTTCATCCTGCTGGAGGATCACCCCGACGCGCTGGCCGCGCTCGACCGGCTGAAAGCGCTGGGCGCCGAGCAGCCCGGGCACTTGTACTTGCGCGCCATCATGCTGGATAAGGCGAAACAGCCGAAGCTCGCGTTGGAGAGCTACGAGAGATTCCTGGCCGCCAGCCAGGGAAAGAGTCCCGAGGAGGAGTTTCAGGCGCGGCAGCGGGCGCGAATTCTCAAAAAGGAGCTGGAACGAAGGTGATCCGGGCTAGCGCCATCGCCGCCGCGGTTCTGCTGACTTTCACGGCGCCTGGCACGCTTTCCGCGGACCTCGCCCAAGCCAGGGCGGAGAGGAATCTCGACCGGCGCACTCGCCTGGCGCTGGACAACGGCGCGCTACAGTTACGTCTCGCGGCGGAGGCGAATAAAAGCGGCGAATGGCTCAAGACCAGGGCCGCGTTGGATGAACTGGGCGAATCCATCGACCTGGCCTACGCGTCGCAAAAAGAAACCGGCCGGAACCCGCGCGGCGCGCGGCAGTACAAGAACCTGGAAGTCCGGGTAAGGGGCTTGCTCAAGACCCTCGAGGAGTTCCAGCGCACGCTGGATTTCCAACAGCGCGAGGAGACGGAGCCGCTCGTGGAAAAGATCCGCCGCGTTCACGACGAGGTGCTTCAGAGCATCTTGGCGCCCAAAAGAAAAAAGTAGGGGGAAGAATGAGACGGTGGGTGGCGTGCCTGGGACTTCTCGCCGCCGCGGCATGCCCGGCGGCCAATCGCGACTTCCTGACGGCTGCCGAGATTGACCAGCTTCGGGAGATTCAGGAGCCGGATGCCCGGCTCCAACTCTACGCCGGGTTCGTCAAGGCGCGCATGGCGCTGCTCCAGCAACTGACCGCCAAGGACAAGGCCGGCCGCAGCGCTCAGATCCGCGAGGCCCTGGAGGAGTACACAAGCCTGATCGACGCCATGGACGCGGTCACCGACGATGCCCTCCGCCGCCGCCAGCCGTTGGACGCGGGCATCAAAGCGGTGGTGGCGACGGAGACCGAGATGCTGGCCGCGTTGCGCAAGATTTCGGACAGCGAGCCGAAGGACCTTGTGGTCTACAAGTTTCTGCTCGAGCAGGCCATCATGGCGACCGAGGACAGCCTGGAGATGGCCCGAACGGATTTGAATACCCGCTCGGCGGAGGTCATCAGCCGGGAGGCCAAGGAGAAACGGGACCGTGAGGCCGCCATGCGCCCCGAGGAGGTGGAGTCCCGGCGCGCGGCGGAAAAGAAGGAAGCCGAGCAGAAGCGGAAAGTGCCCACCCTGCGCCGCCCCGGCGAGCAAGCGAAGGAGAAGCCGTAGCCCGGTGGCGTCGAGCGGCGGCCCCGGGCTTGGTTCACAACGGTCCCGCAAGGGCCATCCCCTTGCAGGAAGCGGGTTTTCGCCGCGCGGCCAAGCGGCTCGGGTGAATATGGTGCTATTCCTGAAAGTGGCCGCTGGAGGACGCCGTCCTGTCCGGCATTACCCCCGCCGCGGCCCAAGAGCATTACCAGGCAGCGTGGAGTTATTCTCGTGAGTCTCTCATACCGGCAGCCGGGCCTCGTGCTCGGCCCAGGGTCCGGCGCCAGGAAGCAGCAGATCACCGATCTTCAGCGCGACCTGCGCAAGCTCGGATACCTGGCAACCGGTATCGACGGCGTC
Organism: Bryobacterales bacterium; assembly: GCA_020851555.1. Classification (GTDB taxonomy): domain Bacteria; phylum Acidobacteriota; class Terriglobia; order Bryobacterales; family Bryobacteraceae; genus DTKY01. Next base: position 7,658 of record JADZCM010000007.1, read on the forward strand.
TTCGGCGTGATGACGGGGAATGCAGTCCGGGCGTTGCAGCACGATCTGCTCCACAATTCCGGCCGGGGGAGCGACGGGGACGCTCCCGTCCGGCTCACCGATTACAACCGGGGCCGGGTCACCTCTCCGGACGGGCTTGTCGACGAGAAAGTGGCCGCCGCAATCGAAGAGATGCTCGAGGATGAGCGTTTCGCCAAGGTGCCCGAGAGTCCCGATCCGGTGGCCGCGAACCGGGAAGTTGTCCGCCAGGTTGAGGAGGTCCCCTCCGGCCGCGTACCCATGCCCTTCCTGGCCGGAATCCTCTCGCAGGAGAGCGGTCTGCGGCACTACTCCGAACCCACTGCCACCAACGCCGACAGCTTCGTGGTGGTGGGACTCGATCGGAATGCGCCCGGCTCGCCGGCCGTAACGTCACGCGGCTACGGCATCGGGCAGTACACTCTGTTCCACCATCCTCCGAGCCCGCAGGAGATGGATGACTTCGTGCTTGATCCGCGCGCCAACGTGCAGAAGGCGATCGGCGAGCTTCAGGACAAGTTCCTCCACTTCGTGAACGGCAACACAGCCGGCACGCGGGCCGACGACCGGCGGGCCGAGTACGGCCGGGGTCCGCTCCGGCTCTGCAAGTACGCCGCCGACGACCCACGCTATATGTCCGACTGCCGCCGGTGCCTGGCCGCCGCCGGGACTACCGAAATCCGGGCGGGCGTGACCAGCCTGTATCCCGGAGCGGGCCGCCGTTACGAGCCCACCCAGTATCATGCGAAGACCGAGTACACTGGCGTGCCCGTGCGGGCCGCCATCGGCTGCGACTGGCCGTACGCGGTGCGCCGGTATAACGGCAGCGGCATGAACTCCTACCATTACCAGACCCAGGTCCTTTTGCGGGTGCTCAACGGTTAATATGGTACGGTTGGTCCTCCAGCCGGCGCTCGGGACCGGATGTGGAGGTTGGCGCCGCGTCAAGAGCGATCAGGAGAAGACGGCGCTGGGTTGTCCATGACACGCGTACCTGGTTGGGACGAGTATTATCTTGAAATCTGCAACGCGGTGGCTGCGCGCAGCAAGGATCCCAACACCAAAGTGGGCTGCGTCATAGCCGGCCCGGCGCACGAGATCCGTTCCACGGGCTACAATTCCCCGCCCCGCGGCATACGCGACGACGTCCCCGAACGGCTGGTGCGGCCCGCCAAGTACCTGTGGATGGAACACGCCGAACGAAACGCGATCTACAATGCCGCCCGCTGCGGGACGCCTTTGGAGAACTGCACCATCTACATTGCGCTGATGCCTTGCATGGATTGCGCGCGCGCGATCGTGCAGGCCGGCATCCGGGAGGTAGTCGTCTCGGAGGAGCGCATGAAACAGTACTCGAGCGAGTACTACGACGAGCACTTCCGCCTGGTGGAGCAGCTTTTCCAGGAGGCAGGAGTCGGGGTGCGCCGGGCGTGAGCAGAGGTCCGGCGTTCGGCCGCTCTCTGGCGGTGCTGATCCTGATCGTAGTGGCGGCGGCCATCGTCGCGGGCCCCGAAATCTGCGGAGTCCTGCGGGTCTTCACACAGCCGCGCGACGGGTGCACCTTCGCCGAGGCGGCGGCCGGGGGCTGGAATCTGGTCGAAACGCTGCTGCACAACGACGTGTTCTTCCTCACCAGCCGGATCATCGAGCGCGATCCCGCCGGCTATGTCCTGTGGCGCACCGCGGGCGGCGACTATTGGGCTCCGGCCGGGGATTATTCGCTTTTCTACGTCCTGGCGGAACTGGAACTGGAACCTTACGATGAGGGGCGCCGGGACCTGCTGCAAGGGAAGACCGTGCTGGATTGCGGAGCGCACCTGGGGGTGTTCACCCGTCAGGCTCTGGAAGCCGGCGCGGCGCGGGTGATCGCCATAGAACCGGGTCCGCAGCAGGTGTATTGCCTGCGCCGCACCTTCGCGCGGGAAATCGCCGCCGGCCGCGTCACCGTCGAAGCGAAAGGCGTCTGGGATCAGGAGGGACAACTGGAGCTTGCCGCCGGCCCGGACACGGCCCGCTGGTCGTTCACGGGACTGGCCACGGGCAAGACGGTGACGGCGCCCGTTACCACCATCGACCGCCTCGCGCGCGACCTCAGCCTCGGGCCCGTAGGCTTCATCAAGATGGACATCGAGGGCGCCGAGCCGCGAGCGCTGGCGGGCGCCAGCCGCGTGCTGAGCGACGACCGGCCGGCGCTCGCCATCGCCGCCTATCACCGGCCGGACGACCAGCGCGAGATACGGGCGGCGGTGCGGAAGGCGAATCCAGCCTACCGAGTCTTTCAGACCGGCTGCCGCGTGGACCTGGGGGTCAGCGTACCCCTCACCCTGATGTTCGAGTAGGCCCCGGCTTATAGCGGCACGCCCGCAAGGCGGCAATCCGATTCCACCATCTCCCTCACCAGCGCCTCGAAGGGAAGGCTGTAAGACCAGCCCAGCTTCTGGCGCGCTTTCGTGCTATCTCCAAGAAGCAGGCTGACTTCGGCGGGACGGTAAAGGGCGGGGTCGGTCACCACGTAGTCGCGGTAGTCGAGCCCCGCCACGGCGAAAGCCTTCTCCGCGAATTCCCGCACGGAATGCGTCTCGCCGGTGGACACGACATAATCGTCCGGCGACGGCTCCTGGAGCATGCGCCACATGGCCGCCACGTACAGGCGCGCGTGTCCCCAGTCGCGCTGGGCCTCCAGGTTGCCCAGCCGCAGTTCCTTCGCCCTCCCCGCCCGGATGCGGGCCACGCCCGAGGTGATCTTGCGCGTGACGAACTCGAATCCCCGGCGCGGCGATTCGTGGTTGAACAGGATCCCGCTCGAGCAGTGCATGGCATAGGCTTCGCGGTAGTTGCGGGCCAGTTCGAAGCCGGCCACCTTGCTGATCCCGTAGGACGAGCGTGGATGAAAGGGCGTCTTCTCGTTCTGCGGAACGTGTTCGGCGTGGCCGAACATCTCGCTGGAGCCCGCGAAGTAGAAGCGGCACGCCGGCGCCAGGCGGCGCAACGCCGCCAGCAGGTAGTGAGTCCCGTTGATGTTGGCGTTCAGCGTGGAGAACTCGTCGTCAAAGGCGTAGCTCACGAAACTCTGGGCCGCCAGGTGATAGCACTCCTCCGGGCGCACCTGCTCCACAACCTGATGAATGCTGGCGTAGCTCTCCAGGCTGGCGGCATGGAGATGCAGGCGGTCCATGATGTCGATCAGCCGGGAAAGCCGGTGCTCGGGATCTTCCAGCGCCACCCGGCGGACCAACCCGTGGACTTCGTAGCCCTGCGCTAGCAGAAACTCGGCCAGGTAGGACCCGTCCTGGCCCGTGATACCCGTGATTAACGCGCGTCTCTCCGGCACAACCGTCGATGGTAGCACGCGCGCGGAGAACGAAGCCGCTGCGGCCTGTAGGATAATGGGAGGTTCGCCGCACGCCGCGCCCGTTGGGGCGGCGTGCCGCCTCCTCCAATCTCATGAGAATCTGCTACCTGGACGCTTTTTCCGGCATCAGCGGGGACATGCTGGTCGGCGCGCTGGCCGACGCCGGCGCCGACCCCGCCGCCATCATCGCCGCCCTTTCGTCCCTGGGGACGGGCGCGGAGTTCCGCTTCGAGAAGACCATGCGGCGCGCCATCGGCGCCACCAAGTTCCACGTCACCGGCGGCGACGCCAAGAAGCACCGGCACCTGTCGCACATCCTCCAGATGATCGGGCAGGCCGAGTTGCCGGATCGCGTCAAGCGCGACGCCTCGGCCGTCTTCACCCGGCTGGGAGAGGCGGAAGCAGGCGTGCACCAGGTCCCGGTCGAGAGGGTTCACTTCCACGAGGTGGGCGCGGCGGATTCCATCGCCGACATCGTGGGCGCGTGCCTGGGCTTCCACCTGCTCGGCGTGGAGGAGATACATTGTTCCGCGATCAACACCGGCAGCGGCACGGTCTCAACCGAGCACGGCGTGATGCCGGTGCCGGCGCCGGCTACTGCGGCTCTCCTCAGGGGCAAGCCGGTCTACGCCCGCGGCCCGCAGATGGAGCTGACGACTCCCACGGGTGCCGCGCTGGCCGTGACCCTGGCGGCAAGCTTCGGCCCGCTCCCGGCCATGACGATCCAAGCCGTGGGATATGGGGCCGGCGCCAAGGATTTTCAGGAAAACGCCAACGTCCTGCGCGTGATCGCCGGCGCAGGAAGCGGCGCCACGGAGGCGACGGTCGTCTCGGTGATCGAAGCCAACCTCGACGACCTCAGCCCCCAGATCCTTGCTTACACCATGGAGCGGCTGATAAGCCGCGGGGCGCTGGACGTTTCCTTCTCCCCGGTCTTCATGAAGAAGAACCGGCCGGGGACGCTGCTGCGCATCATCGCCCGGCCTGAGACCCAGGAGGAAATGGCCCAGATACTGCTCAGCGAAACCTCCACCCTGGGCGTGCGCATCTACGCGGCCGAACGCCGCTGTCAGGGACGCCGGATTGTGGAGGTTGCCACGCCCTACGGAACCGTCCGTGTCAAGGTCGGGGAGAACGGAGCGTACGCTCCCGAGTACGAGGACTGCCGTAAGCTGGCTCTGGAGTCCGGCGCGCCCCTGAAACAGGTCCTGGCGGAAGCGAACCTGGCCTACTGGAACTCCCGAAAATGACGAAGAAGTTCTACCTCACCACGCCCATCTACTACGTGAACGCGGCTCCTCACATCGGCCACGCTTACACGACTATCGCCGCCGATACCATTCGCCGCTTCAAGCGCATGCGGGGCTACGACGCCATCCTGGCCACCGGCACCGACGAGCACGGCCAGAAAGTGGAGCGCGCCGCCAAGGCCGCCGGCAAGACGCCGCAGGAATTCACCGGCCTGATCGCCGACGAATTCCGCAAGCAATGGGAATCGCTCGGCCTTGCCATCGACCGCTTCAAGCGCACCTCCAGCCCCGACCACCACGAGGTGGTCAAGGACCTCTTTCGCCGCTGCCTTGCCAACGGCTACATCGAAAAGGGCTCCTACACGGGCCAGTATTGCGTCTTCGACGAGCTTTACGTCAGCGACGCAAATCCCGGCGATCCCTGCCCGGACTGCGGCCGTCCCACCGAGACCGTCACCGAAGAGAATTACTTCTTCAAACTATCCGCCTTCCGGGACCGCCTGCTGGATCTCTACGCGAAACAGCCGGACTTCATACGTCCCGAGACGCGCCGCAACGAAGTCCTCGCGTTTGTGGAACGCGGTTTGAGCGACCTCTCCATCAGCCGCACCAGCATCAAGTGGGGCATCCCCGTCCCGGCCGAGGGCAATCACGTCTTCTACGTCTGGTTCGACGCGCTGTCCACTTACATGACCGCGGTTGCGGGCGAGGACCGCTGGCCCGCGGACCTGCATCTGATCGGCAAGGAGATTCTGCGTTTTCACGCGGTGTACTGGCCGGCATTCCTGATGGCCGCGGGGCTGCCCCTGCCCAGGCAGGTGTTCGCGCACGGGTGGCTCCTGTTCGAACAGGACAAGATGAGCAAGTCGAAGGGCAACATCGTGCGCGCCACGCCCATCCAGCAGGTGGCTGGAACCGACTGCCTGCGTTACTTCCTGCTGCGCGAGATCGTTTTCGGGCAGGACGGCAACTTCAGCTACGACGCCCTGGTCAGCCGCTACAATTCCGACCTCGCCAACGGGCTCGGAAACCTGGCCAGCCGGACCCTCACCATGATCCGCCAGTACCGCGGGAGCACGGTGCCGGAGTCCCAGGGCAATCCGGCCATAGCCGCGCAGGCCGCCCAGACGATAAGGTCCGTCCTCCAGTCCTTCGACGCCTGGGATTTCTCCAGGGGGCTGGAGAGCCTCTGGGCGCTGCTGGGAGCGGCCGACAAGTACATCGTCGAGCAGGCCCCATGGGCGCTGGCGGCGAAGCCCGGCCAGGAGTCGCAGGCCAGGCTGGACGAAACCCTCTACACCGCGGCGGAGGTCCTGAGGATCGCCTGCGCGCTGGTGGCCCCCGTGATGCCCGCGGCGGCGGCGAAGATCTGGGGACAGCTCGCCATGGCCGTCCCGCTGGAGTCCGTGCCGCTGGACGATCTGGGCTGGGGCCAGCTCCCCGGCGGCCAGAAGACCGGGCCGGTCGCTCCGGTTTTTCCACGCCTCGACCCGGCGCCCTCGATCGCCCGGATGCGCGCGCTCGAAGAGCAGGAAACCGCCAGGCAGGCGGCGCTGCTGGGCTTGCCTTCACCCAAGACCGAATCCGCTCCGCCCGCGAACGTGATCACCATCGACGATTTCTCGAAGGTGGATATGCGCGTCGGCCTGGTGCTCAAAGCGGAGCGCGTCAAGGGCGCGGACAAACTGCTGCACATGCAGATCGACATCGGCGAGCCCGAGCCCCGCAGCATTGTGGCGGGCATCGCGGAGGCTTACACGCCCGAGGAGATGGTCAACCGGAAGGTGGCGATCGTCGCAAACCTGCAAGCGCGCAAGCTGCGCGGCCTGGTGTCCGACGGGATGATCCTGGCGGCCTCGCCCGAGGGCGCGAAGCCGGTGCTGGTGAGTTTCGCCTCCGACGTGCCCGTGGGCACGCGGCTGCGATGACCCTGGTTGACTCTCACTGCCACCTGGATGACCCGCAGTTCGACGCGGACCGGGAGGCGGTAATCGGGCGCGCCGCGGCGGCGGGCGTGACCACCCTGCTGGCGCTGGGCTCCGGTAGCGGTTCCCCCGGCCTGGAGGCGGGAATACGGCTGGCGGATCAGGACTGGCCGGGCGGTCCCTCCCACTGCACCATCCTTGCCGCGGTGGGCGTCCACCCGCACGATGCGCGCCACGCGGACGCAGGGACCTGGACGCGGATGGAGCAACTCCTGCCGCACCCCAAAGTCGTGGCCGTGGGCGAGATCGGGCTGGATTATCACTACGACAATTCGCCGCGCGACCGGCAGCGGCAGGCGTTCGCTGAACAGATGGCGATTGCGCGCCAGGCGCGCAAGCCCATCATCATCCACACGCGGGAGGCCTGGGAAGACACCTGGCGTCTGCTGGAGGAGCACTGGGCGCACACGGGACTCGGCGGCATCATGCACTGCTTTTCGGGCGGCCCGGAGGAAGCCCGCCGCGCCGTCGGGATGGGTTTCCACCTGGCCTTCGGCGGAGTGGTCACTTACCCGAAGGCCAACCGGGTACGCGAAGCGGCGCTCGTCACGCCCCGCCCCCGGCTCCTGATCGAGACCGACGCGCCGTACCTGGCGCCCGTACCGCTGCGCGGAAAGCGCAACGAGCCGGCCTTCGCCGTCGAGACGGCGCGACGGCTGGCGGAGTTGCGCGGCGAGTCCCTGGAGGATTTCGCCGCCGCCACCTCCGCCAATTTCCGGCATCTGTTTCCTGCCGCTTGCAAATAGACCCTGATTTGAGGCAATCTGGATGGTTTTCCAGCGCTTGCAGAGGCAGTCATGCGCATAAGGGTCCTATATCACGATCATTGTTTCGACGGGGCCGCAGCCGCGGCGTTTTTTAGCCGCTTCATTGAGGACAAGTTCTACCCGGATGCCGAGTTCGCCTTCACGGGCCTGGCGCACAAGGCGTCGGATTTGTTTGACGACTCCATGTTCGACGGCGACGAGAATGCCATCGTCGATTTCAAATACTCGCCGCACCCGCGGCTCACCTGGTGGTTCGACCATCACCAGAGCGCCTTTTTGCGGCCCGCCGACGAGGAGCACTTCCGGCGGGATACCAGCGGCAAGAAGATGTACGACCCGCACTGCCGCTCCTGCACCAAGTTCATCGCCGAGAGCACGCGCAAGCTGTACGGCTACGAAGCGCCGGACCTGGCCGACCTGGTGAAATGGGCGGATATCATCGACGGCGCGCAATATGAAAACGCCGCCGCGGCCGTCGAGATGGCCGCCCCGGCCATGAAACTGACCCTGGTGGTGGAAGGCGCCAAGGCGCCGGGCGTGGTGGAGAAGGTGATCCGCTGGATGAGGCGCATGTCCTTGGAGGACATCATGGCCCTTCCAGAGGTTCAGGCGCTTTACGAACCGCTGTACGAGCGCCACCGCCGCTCTATTGATGTCATACGCTCGCGTTCCAAGGAAACCGACGGGGTGGTCTATTTCGATCTGACAGGTTACGACTTGGAAGGATACAACAAGTTCATCCCGTATTACCTGTTCCCCAGTTCCGTCTACACGGTCTCAGTCAGCAAGTCCAGCTTCCGCACCAAAGTCTCGGTGGGATCGAACCCCTGGTCACCCCAGCCGCTGATACACAACCTGGCCACCATTTGCGAGCGCTACGGCGGCGGCGGCCACCCGCGCGTGGGCGCCATCAGCTTCGACCTGGGAGCCGAGGATGCGGCGCGGAAGGCGGCCTTCGAGATCGTCGAAGAACTGAAGCGTTGAGCCGCGCCTCAAAAAGGGCGCGGCCGTCCGAAACCCCGATTATGCGATCCGTGGCGCTCATCGCGGCAGCGGCGTTGTGCATGACGGCCACGGCCGGCCAGCCGCCCCCGGAGGCGGCGCGTGTCGAGAGGCTCGCGGCGCTGGGGAAGCTCTGGGCCGCGGTAAAGTACTTCCATCCGTCGCTGGCCTACAAGGACATCGACTGGGATGCCGCGCTGCTCCAGACGTTGCCGAAGATAAGCGCCGCAACCTCCGCCGCGGAGTACGCGCAAGCCGTGCAATCCATGCTCTCCTGGCTGGGCGATCCCGCCACACGGGTGCTGCCTGCTCCGGGAGCCGAGCCGGCGAACTCCGCGCTGATCGAGAGAGCGCCCGGAGGCGTCCTGGTGGTCAGGATTAACCCTGGGACGGCAGCCGGTGGCGAGGTCGCGCGTTTGAGATCCGAGATCGCCCAGGCGAGGGGTGTGGTCTTTGACCTCCGAAACCAGCAGGCATGGACCGGTTCACGGACCAGCGCCGTGGGGCTGCTCTTCGTCGAAGCGGGGTTGAACAACCTGTTGGCGGACGGCGTGCTCAACGTGCCCGGACAGAGGTTCCGCATCCACTCGGGCCTGGCGTCGCCGTGGGAAGGCGGCAGCGTCTACTTCCACTCAGCTTTCTACGTGAGGGACGGCGCTCAGGTAAAGGGAGACGGCGCGGGTGCGGCCAGAACGGTGGTGTTTCTGGCCGACCGCACCTCGCACCTTCCGCCCATCGCGCCCGCCCTGCAAACCGCGGGCAGAGCCAGGATCGTGGCGGCGGGCGGCGTCACGGATACGGCGCTGGTGGAGAGGAACCTGATCCGGCTGCCTGATAATATCGAGGTTGAACTGCGGACCACCGAGCTGGTCTATGAGGATGGGACCACGGGGCTCGTACCTGACCTGGTGGCGCCCGAAGAAGGCAACCGGCCGCTGGAGGCCGCGCTGCGGCTGGCCCGCGATCCCGGATCTGTCCGGCCCGCGGCGCGGCCGAAGCTGCCGCCCTATGCCGTGCCGCGCCGCGAGGAGGCCTACGCATCTGCCGAGTTTCCGAGCCGCGAACACCGTCTGCTGGCGGCTTTCCGTATCTGGGCGGCATTCGAGTACTTCTTCGCCTACCGGCGCCTGATGGAGGACGATTGGGACGGGGTTCTGGCCGAATCCCTGCCGCGTTTCGAAGAGGCCGCCAACGCCGGCGAGTACGCACTGGCCGTGGCCGCGATGCTTTCACACACCCAAGACTCGCACGTCGGCCTTTCCGGCAGCCGCGCGTTCGACCAGTTCCTGGGCGTGGCCCGCCCCCCGGTGGAAACCCGGCTGGTGGAGGGGCTGCCGGTGGTGACCTACGCCGCCGAGGGCACGGGAGTGTCGCCCGGGGACGTGATCGAGCGCGTGGATGGCGAGGCAGCCCGCGTCCGTTTTGAGCGTCTGGGCCGTTACTTCGCGGCGTCCACGCCCCAATCGCTCGCCGATGTTCTTATGTTGCGGTGGCTCGGCGGACCGGCCGGGTCCGTCGCCGTTCTGGGCGTCCGCGGCGCGGACGGCAGTGACAGGGAGGTCCGGCTGGAGCGAACCGAGACCCTGCGGCGGCGCACGCGCCCGGGCGACGCCGTGCGGGTCCTGCCGGGCAACATTGGCTACGCCGACCTGGAGCGGATTGCGCCGGCAGAGGTGGACCCGATGTTCCAGAAGCTCAAGGACACCCGGGCCATCATCTTCGACATGCGAGGCTACCCGCAGGGGACGGCGTGGCTCATCGCGCCGCGGCTCACCGATCGCAGCCGGGTGGTGGCCGCGCGCTTCCGGCGCCCGCTGGCTTACGCTCCGCCCGGCGCCTCGGGCGATGTAGCCACGCTGGGAGCCTCCTGGGACTTCGTGCAGTATATCCCCGACTCCAGCGCGGAGAAGTATCGCGGGCGGACGGTGATGCTGATCGATGAGCGCGCCATGAGCCAGGCGGAGCACATGGGCCTGTTCCTGAAGGCGGCCAACGGGACCACGTTCATCGGCACGCCGACGGCGGGGGCCAACGGCGACGTCGCGCGGTTCACGATCCCCGGCGGGATCACGATCAGCTTCTCCGGGCACGACATACGGCACCCCGACGGACGGCAATTGCAGCGTGCGGGCCTGCAACCGGACATCGAGGCCCGGCCTACTATCGCGGGCATCCGCTCCGGCCGGGACGAAGTGCTGGAGCGAGCCCTGGAATACCTCAGGTGAGGGCCGGGCAGATGAACCGGCTCTCGCCCCGGCCGGCCGCCGCAAGCGCGCCAGAAGAGCGGATGACCAAGCGCCAGCCCCGCTCCAGCAGGGGCTCCAGCCGGCTTCCGCGGCCGCCGCGATCGACGGCGGGAATGGTGTATGCTTGCAGGAAGAGCGGAGGAGGCGCTACTGCATGCTTAGAAGGTCTTTTCTTTGTTCCGTAGCCGCGTCGCCGGCAGCCGGACTGCTGCGTTATCCCTGCGGCCTTGCTACGGGCCTGCTCGCGCAGGAACGGGCCGGTATGCCGCCGGTCGAACGGTTCAAGCCCAGCGAGGGGGTCAACAATCCCTTTGGCGAGGGCATAGGCATTCATCCCGGCAGGGTGGCATGGGTGCGCGATCCGTCCGCTACAAGCTGGGACGGCTCGACGGGCCGCTGGTGGGACGATGCCAACACCGACCAGAAGGCCGTGGCGCGCATGACGTCGCGGGTCTTGCTCGACCTCACCGGGCGCAAGACCGAGAAGCAGGCCTGGGATGCGCTGTTCCGCAACTTCAACGAGACGCGCAAGCTGGGCAGCTCCGGCTATCGTAAGGGCGAGAAGATCGCGATCAAGATCAACGCCAACCAGGATCGCGGACCGGAGTGGGGCGTGGGACGGCGGCCCTTGAACGGACTTCCCAGCCCGCACGCGGTGGCCGCGCTCATCCATCAGTTGATCGAAGTGGCGGGCGTTCCCGGCGAAGACGTTCTCCTTTTCGAGGTGGCGCAGGGACGCAACATCGGCGCGCCCGTGTACCACAAGATTCGCGCCGAATCCTCCCGGGAGTTCCAGGCCGTACGCTTTTTGGTGAGCAACGATTACGGCCTCGGGGACCGTCTCCGCCCGACGCCGGACATGAGCAATCCCATACGGTTCTCCCGCCCGGAGGTTCCGGTCGCCTATCTGCCTCAGCAGGTGACGGCAGCGAAGTACATGATCAACATGGCGCTCCTGCGTCCTCACGGCATGGCGGGGGTGACTCTGGGCGCCAAGAACCACTTCGGCTCGGTCTACATTCCCGAAGGCGGCGGCTGGAGTCCGCAGTCCCTCCACGACTTCGTTCCGCGGACCAGCCCCATGGGATCCTACAATGCGCTGGTGGACCTGGTGGGCCACCGGCACCTGGGGGGCAAGACGCTGTTGTTCCTGCTGGACGGGCTCTACACCGCCGCCCACAACGAGGGGAACGTGTTCCGCTTCGAGTCCTACGGCGACGACTGGGCCTCCAGCCTTCTCGCCTCACAGGACCCCATCGCGCTGGACTCGGTGGGATTGGACATCCTGCGCAGCGAACCGCGCGCCGTCGAGGTGCGCGGCAATGCGGATAACTACCTGCACGAAGCGGCGCAGGCCTCCAGGCCGCCCTCCGGCACGGTGTACGACCCGGTGAAAAGCGGCGCCCCTCTGGCCAGCCTGGGTGTCCACGAGCACTGGAACAACCCTCAGGAGAAGAAGTACTCGCGCAACCTGGGAAGGAAAACAGGCATCGAGCTGATCGTTTCGGTTTGAATGTGGTATGTCTGGTTACCATGAGACCAGACTGCCTCGTATCACGCCGCACATTCCTCGCGGCGGCCACTGCTGCCTGCGCCGCGCCGGCGGCTTTCTCCGCCGCCCGGCGCCCCATCGGCTTGGAGCTTTACTCGGTCCGCAACGAGCTTCAGAAGGACCTCCAGGGAACCGTGACCGCCGTAGCCAGGATGGGCTACGAAGTCGTCGAGTTCTATTCGCCCTACTACTCCTGGACGCCGGAGTATGCCCGGGAAGTGCGCAAGCTGCTTGACGGCCTGGGCATACGGTGCCTCTCCACGCACAACGGCGCGGCGTCCTTCGCGCAGGCTAACCTGGCGAAGACGATCGAGCTCAACAGCATCCTGGGCTGCCGTCAGGTCATCATGGCAAGCGCCGGGAAGGTGGTTGGCCTGGACGGGTGGAAAGGCGTCGCTGAGACCCTCAACCGGGCCGGCGAGGGGATGAAGAGCGCCGGGCTCCGGGCTGGATTCCACAACCATCAGATGGAGTTCCAGCCGCTGGAGGGATCGAGACCCATCGACGTGCTGGCGGCAAAAACGGAGAAGTCCGTGGTTCTGCAACTGGATGTCGGCACCTGCGTGGAGGTGGGGGTGGACCCGGTGGACTGGATCCGCAAGAACCCGGGACGCTTCGGCTCCATCCATCTGAAGGACTACGCCCCGGGCAAGGGATACGAGGTGAACTTCGGCGAGGGCGCCGCCCCGTGGAAGCAGATCTTTCAGGCGGCGGAGGCAACCGGCGGGGTTGAATTCTACCTCATCGAGCAGGAGACGAGCCCCACGCCGCTGGAATCCGTCCGGGTGTGCCTGGAGAATTACCGCAGGCTGCACGGGTAGGCACGCGAGGGCTCTGTCATGGCAGGGACGGCGAGGGGGAGACTGGCGCTGGCAGCCGCTACACTGGTACTAGCGGCCGGCGGCGCATACATGGCGGCTCAAACGTCGCGGCCCGCACAGGTCATGCGCCCCGTTATCCGCGGCACACATTGGGCGGCGGCATCCATGAAGCCGGAGGCCACGCTGGCCGCCGAGCGCATTCTGCGCGCGGGGGGAAACGCGTTCGACGCCATTGTAGCGGGTCAGGCGGTCCTGGGTCTGACCGACGCTCCCAATAACGGGGTCGGGAGCGACGCAGTGGCGCTCATCTACGAGGGACGCACGGGGAAGGTCTGGTCGCTGAACGCAGAAGGCACCGCACCCAAGCTCGCCACCATCGAATGGTACAGGCAGAACCACAAGGGGACGTTGCCGGTGGATGACACGCTGCTTTCGGGCACCGTTCCCGGCATTGTGGACGCCTGGTACATACTGCTGGACCGCTGGGGAACGATGAGCTTCGGCCAGGCGCTCGCGCCTGCCATCGAAATGGCGGGCAAGGGCTTTCCGTTGAACGACCGGCTGGCCAGCGCCATGCGGGGCACCAAGAAGTTGCTCAAGTACCCGACCAGCGCCGCCATCTATCAGCCCGGCGGCAGGCAGTTCAGAGGCGGGGACATCTTCCGCAACGAGGACCTGGCGCGCACGCTCTCCCGAATGGTGGAGGCCGAGGCCCAAGCCGCCCCGAAGGGCCGCCGCGAGGCCCTGCGCGCGGCGCGCGACCGCTTCTACAAGGGCGACATAGCGCGTGAGATGGCCGACTTTTCGGAGAAGAACGGCGGTTTGTTCCGCTACGAGGATTTCGCGGCCTACACCGCCAAGGTAGAGGAGCCGGTCTACGTGGATTACCGCGGATACCGGGTCTACAAGAACCCTTCAGCGACGCAGGGGCCCGCGGAACTCTTCCTTCTGAACATACTGGAGACTTACGATCTGAAGGCGATGGGCCTGAACTCGCCGGACTATATACACACCTCGGTGGAAGCGGCCAAACTGGCTTTCGCGGACCGCGACAAGTACCTGGGCGACATGGATTTCATCCGGATTCCCTATGAAGGCCTGTTGTCGAAGGAGTACGCGAAGGCGCGGCGAGGGCTGATCGATCCCAAGAGCGCCTCGCTGGATCTGCGTCCTGGCGTGGCCGAGGAATACGTGCCCGGAATGCAGCCCCTGGTCCGCCCCATGGACTACACCCTGGCCGGCGATGGCGACCACGCCGGAGACACCAGCTACATTACCGTCGTGGACGGTGAGCGGAACATAATTTCGCTAACGCCGAGCCTGCACACCGCCTTCGGCACCGGGGTCGTCATGGGTAAACTGGGTTTCTCGTTCAACTGCCGCGGCGACTACTACTCCCTGGTGCCCGGACAGGCAAATGCGCTTGAACCCGGCAAGCGTCCGCGCAGCACTCTCCAATCCACTCTGGTGACCAGGGACGGGAAGCCCTTCCTGGCGACCGGCAGCCCCGGCGGCGATGACCAGTGCCTCCGCACGATGCAGACGTTTCTGAACATGGTGGAGTTCGGGTTGAACGTCCAGCAGGCCATCGAAGCGCCGCGCTACTCCACGCGCGCGTTTCCCTCTTCGCCGTATCCTCACGTCATGTACCCCGGCGACCTGATGCTGGAACGCAGGATCCCGCAGGAGGTTCGCAGCGCGCTGGCGGCTCGGGGGCACAAGGTTGCGATGCAGGGAGAGTGGTCGCTGGGATCCAACGCGGCGATTACCTTCGACCCGGCGACCGGCGTCATCAGCGCCGGCGCCGATCCGCGGGTGGACGCCTACGCTTTAGCCTGGTAGCGTGCGCGCCCGGCCGCGAACCGGATTCCGGCGGCCCGCAGACGATCCCTGGCTACAATAGTGGATATGTTCCGGGGTCCACTCATAGCGGTCGTACTACTTGTCATTCTCGGCATCCTTTTCGCCTGGCACTGGTTCCTCTACTTCTCCACCGTGCGCTTGTTCGAAGTGACGGGAAGAGCCGGCCGCAGGGCCGTGCTCGGGCTCTATCTTCTGCTGCCGGCTTGTCTGATTGCCGCCATGTGGGTCGCACACAGGATGGACGGCGGTTTCGCCCGCGGCTTCTATACGGTCTCCGTGATGTGGATCGGCGTAGGGCTGGCGCTGCTGATGTTCTTCGCCCTGGCCTGGGTGGCCTGGGGAATCGGGTGCTTGCACAATCCGCGGCCCAACCCGGCGTTCATTGGAGGCGCCGCCATTCTGGCGGCTTGCCTGTACTCCGGCTATGGCATCTGGAACGCGACCCATCCGCGGGTGAAAGAGATCACGGTCCGCATGCAAGGACTGCCGGAGGCGTGGCAAGACCGGAAATTGGTGCAGATTACCGATTTGCACCTGGGTCTCACCTTCGGCCTAACGTTCATCGGCAGGGTCGTGGGCATGGTCAACGCTCAGACCCCATCGGTGGTCGTCATCACCGGCGATCTGTTTGATGGCGGGGACGCCAGCCTGGAACAGTTCATCTCCCCATTAAGCCGCATCCGGGCGCCGCTGGGCGTCTACTATGTGACCGGCAACCACGAGATATACCTGGGCGCCGAGCGGGCGCTGGCCGTGGCCCGCCGCGCCGGCATACGAGTGCTCGAGGACGAGATGACCGTGATCGACGGCTTGCAGATTGTCGGCGTCGGCTACCCGCGCCGGGGGGAGCCGAAGGACAACGCGGCGGCAGTGAGGGGGATTGCCGGGTTCGATCCCGGCAGGCCCTCCATCCTTCTCTACCACAGCCCAGTTCAGATCCCGGAGGTGAAGGCGGCAGGAGTCCGGCTGCAAATCTCCGGGCACACGCATCACGGGCAGATTTTTCCCGTCGGATGGCTGACCAGATTGATTTACGGCAGGTATTACCGGGGCTTGAATGAGGAGGACGGTATCGCGGTCTATACCTCGCCGGGGACCGGGGCCTGGGGGCCGGCCATGCGTACGGGCAACACCCCGGAAGTCACAGTCATCCGGTTGAAGCCCAGGTAGCGTGGCCTCGCCGGATCAATCCTTGGTCGAATAAACGATGGCAGCTACGGTGCCTTCTTCCGTCTGGGTGACGTTGGCCATGACAGACCGTCCCCCCTCCCCGCTGGCGGACAGTATGACCAGGGCCTTCCCCTCCGCCTGTATGGCGTGCTTCTCGACCTTCATGCCCTGGCCCTTGAGCGCCTGCTCGTAGAAGTCGGCTACCTTCTGGACCGACCCGTCGCACTTGAGCTGGAAGCTGCCGCCCTCCCCTTCCTTGCCCTGCATGGAGAACGAACCCACGCTCTGGCCGCCTGGGAACCTGGGCACCCAGCGGGGCACGTCGTCGAGCGAACCGGCGCCCCACTGCATGGAGCCGTCTTTGCCCTTTATCGTCAGGGAGCCCTTCTCGCCCTGGGCCTCGGCGTCAATGTCGAGGCGCTCTCCTTCCTCATTCTCGAAGGAGATCCGGCCTTTCTGGATGTCCCGGAAATCCAGAGTGACAACCTTGCCGGTCTTCTTCTCCCTGAGCGTGATGCGTCCGGTGCGTTCGTCGGCCTTCACGACGTCGACGTCGGGGTTCATCGACGCCAGCAACTTCGCTGCCGCGAAGCCCGGGTTGCTGCCGAACTCCGAAGCCTTCTGCTTGACGAACAGTCCGAGCGCGACCGCCACTATGAGGCCCAGCGCGAGCAGGCCGCCGCACCCGGCCAGCACCCAAACCAGCGTTTTTGACGTGCCCTTGGAGGGCGGAGCGGTCTGCGGAGGAGACGGCGGAACGTAGGATGCCGGGGGCGCCGCCGGCGGAACGGGAGCGGAAGGCGCCTCTCCGCCGGCCCTCGCCCCACACTGAACACAGAACTGGCCTTCCATCTGAGCGCCGCAGTTGGTGCAGAATGCCATACCGGTTCTCCTTGCCGTGCAAACGTGCAGCCCCAGTATACTACCAGGACTCGGTATCCATGAAGTAGTAACTGATCATGTGGAGGATGGCCAGGTGAGCATCCTCGATCCTTCCCATGTGCGGCTCACTCACCTGCAGGTTGAGCCGGGCCAACGGGCCAAGCCGGCCGCCGTCGCGCCCCGACAGTGCCAGCGTGCGGCAGCCGATGGAATTGGCGTATTCCACGGCGCGGAGCACGTTGGGGGAGTTGCCCGAGCCGCTGATTGCCACCACCAGATCGCCGGGCGCGGCGAAATTCTTCAGTTGTTCAACGAAGACTATCTCGTACGCCACGTCGTTGGCGTACGCCGTGATGGTGGGGAGGGAATCCGTCAGCGCCATGATACGGAAACGCGACGGACGGCCGTAACTGGCGCCCTTCACCATGTCCGTGGCGAAGTGCGAAGCGGCCGCCGCGCTGCCGCCATTGCCCAACACGAAGATGGCGCGGCCTTGCGCGCGGGCCTCCCTGAACCACTCGATCGCCTGGCCGACTTTGTCCAGGTCGATCGCGTCCAACGCGGCATGAAGCTGCCTCAAGTATGTCTCCGGAAATGCAGTCACTTTCGCCCCTTCAAGTTGAATTCCCTGTCCGCCAGCGCCAGCGCGCCCCAAAGCACGCTGTCGTCGCCGAGCGCAGCGGGCGCCACGTCGATGCGGGCGCGGGACCAGTCCGTGATCCGGCGCCGCAACTCCTCGCGCAGCGGCCCGAACAACCGCTCCCCGGCCTTGGCGATTCCGCCGCCAATAACGATACGGGCCGGGTTGAGGAGCATGATGGCGGACTTCAGTCCCAGCGCCAGGTCAACCACATAGGCGCGCACAAAATCGCCGTCCCGCAGCAGTTCCTCGGCGGTGCGGCCGTAGTCGCGCTCCAGCCAGAGACCGGAGCACATCCGCTCCAGGCACCCGCGCGCGCCACAGAGACACTCGGGGCCTTCCGGCCGGACGGTCAGATGGCCGATCTCTCCGGCGTAGGAGTCGGCCCCACGGAAGATCCCGCCGCCGGCGACAATGCCCCCACCGATGCCCGTCGAGACCGTCAGGTAGAGTAGGGGGTCGCAGCCGGCGCCGGCTCCATAGACGGCTTCACCCAGCCCACCCACGTTGGCGTCATTGTCCATGACGGCGGGCAGACCGAGCGTATCCCGCACCCAGGCCGTGAGTCCGAAATTCGCCCAGCCGCCGACGTGGGTGGAGAGCGCGATGCGTTGCGCGGCGAAGTCCACCGGACCTCCGAAGCCTATTCCACAGACGTCGAAGCGCCGCCCGCTTCTCCACTGAAGGATGATGTCCTGAAGTTGCGCCAGCATCCAGTCGCGGCCGCCCTCACGGTCGGTGGAGCGGCGCTCACGGAGCACGAGGCTTTCGTCCTCGAAAACCGCCACTTTGAAGCTGGTGCCGCCGATGTCGATGGCGAGGGTGTTCATCCGTCGAGAGCCCCTCCGCCCGCCGCCAGGACTTCCGCCGCGGAAGCGGCGCCGGTGCCCTTCTTCATGATGGTAATCGAAGCGACCAGATTGCCGAAGCGGGCCGCCAGGACGGGCGATGCGCCCGCAGCCAGCGCCAGCCCCGCCCCAGCCGAGAAACTGTCGCCCGCACCGCAAATATCGACGGGATGATCCACCGGAGTCGTCCGGACCGGTGTCATCCGGCCGTTCTCGACCAGCAGGGCGCCCGCCGGGCCGAGCGTCACCACCATCAGCGGAGCCTCGGCATGCTGCCGGAGCCGTTGATAATCGACCTGGCCGAAAAGGAGCAAGCACTCCGCATCCGCTTCCTCGCGGTTGGGTTTGATGATCACCTTTCGGAAATCACCGATGTGCTTGCGCGAATCCACCCAGATCGGCTTGCGCGAGTACCGCCCGGCGAGGTGCGCCAGCAGTTCTCGCACCGCCGGAGTGATCACGCCCTGGCTGGTTTCCGCCTGGTCGGAAACGAAGATAACGTCAAAGCGCGCGGCGGCGGACTCCAGCCGGGCCAGCACTTCCTGCTCGGCCGCGGCGGGGGGCGCCTCCATCGAAATGAAGTCCAGGCGGGGCCGGTCCTCGATCCCCGTTTCGGAGTTGATGATTTTGGTGTATGTAAACGTGGGCACGGGCGCACCCGTCACCATCAAGTCCGTGCCGACGCCGCGTGTGCGGAGCGCCCGGAGCAGTTCGAAGCCGTGGCCGTCATCCCCGGAAATGCCCAGGACGGAGACACGGCCCACACCGAGGGCCGCCAGGTTGCACGCCACGGTGCCCCCTCCCCCGGGCGTCGCTTCCGTGGCGAGCACGCCGATGCGCGGAATGCCGGTCTCGCGGGAGGGCTCCGAAGCGGCGGGGCTGTAAGTGCACCACCGGTCCAGGCAGATATCTCCCACCACCAGGGCGGAGAGCCCCGAAAGGGCCGCCGTCAGCTCGCCAACCGTCATGCGGCCTCCAGTACGGCACGCCACAGCGCTGGAAAGGTGGCGCGGTGATCCCCGCGGAAGTAGAACCCCACGCCGCCGTCCGCCACACAACGTGTCAGGAGGGTCTTGTGCGGCCGGAAATAGTAGCCCGCCTCCTCCTTGGCGGGCTCGGAACCGGGCGCCGACGCCAGGGGGACCAGATCGAAGACGGCCGTAACGAAGCTGCGGATCTCCCTGCCTTCCTGCCGCGCCACGTTGCGCGCCATCGCCAGGGCCTTCAGGAACACCTCGGGAGCCATTACCGCCGAACCGAAGCTCAGCAGCACTCCGCCTTCCAGGCGCTCGACAGTGCGGCCGAAGATCAGGAAGTCCCGATAGCTGGCGGCGCCCACGGCGGCGCCGTCGCAGTTCGGGTGCTCATGAATGATGTCATAGCCGATGCCGGCGTGCACGGTCACCGGGACCCCGGCGCGGTAAGCCGCCGCAAGCACACTCAGATGACGGAACGGGAAGCCGCTCTCCTGGAGCCGGCGGCCGGCGTTTTCGCCAAGTCCGAGTTCCAGCCGGGCAGCCTCGGTGATCCAATCATTCAGTTCCCCGGTCTCTTTCCATAGACCGAACTCGCCGGTGCGGATGTACCGGGCGACGCTCTCCGTCGTCGCGCCGATGCGGGCGAGTTCATAGTCGTGGATCAGACCGGCGCCGTTCAGCGCCACATGATCAATGTAGCCTCTCTCGATGAGGTCGATGATGTGCCGGCTCACGCCCGCGCGCAGCAGATGCGCTCCGGCCATGAGTACGCGGGCGGCCCCGCCGGTCCTGGCCCGTGCCAGGCGCCCGGCGACGTCCTCCAGGCGCTGATCCCGGAAAGCCGGCGGTTCGTCCTCCAACGCCAGCCAGCGGGATGCGTCCAGATCGTGTATACGATCGCCCAGCGGCCGCAGTTTCAGCCGCGATCGGTCGAAGCTCTGATAACGGGAACTCATCGCGCCAGCCAGGTAAGGCCGAACTAATTTTCCCACAGGCGCATGAGCGGATGACATCGCCGGCTCAGCAACGTGATGCGGGACTTCACGGGGAGGATTGTCCCCAGAGACAACTCCAGCCCTCGCGGTTGGGCCCACATCCGTCTGCCGGCGCTCACGGAGGGGCAAGGTACCCGGCATGAGGAGTGCGAAGTCCAGAGACCTCCCAGCCCGTTCGGGAGTCTCCGTCTTCGATCAACTCTCCTCTGGGGTATTCCCTGCTCCGTTGCCAGGTTCGGAGTTTCGCTGCCGCAGTAGCGCAGCGGCCGCCAGCCGCATCCTGATGCGTTCCTGCGGGATGCCGGTCGCCAACGAAAGTTCCTCGATCGATCTCCCGCCGCGATACTCTGCCAGCAACTCCAGCGCAAACGGTTGCTTGTTCGCGGTTCCGCTCATCTCCGATTCCAGGCTGAGGCATCCCGGGCGGCGGGGAAATGGGAAGGTGGGACCATTTCAGCCGCCGCCGCAGTCCGCGCAGTACTGGTGCGCCGGTACCAGACGCCGAGCAGGAGCGCGGCTGACCCAGTAGCCGGCAGTGGAGAAGGCCAGGCGGGCGACACGCGGTCGTGATTTCTGGTATTCTCTGCTGGAGTGTTCAGCCAGCACCGAAGGAAAGCCGGAGTTCTTTTCGGCCTGTCCGATATCCTCGTCATCGCGCTGGCGTTCGAGGCCGCCTACCAGAGCCGGGTCTGGCTTCCCTTCGAGCAAGTCTTCTACCTGATGGTCCCGGTCAAGGCGCTGCTGCTGGGATTCTCAGTGCTGGCCTGGGTGGTCATTGGACGCTGGCTCAACGTCTACGACCACCTTGACTCGGGACGCCCCGGCAGGATCTTGGGGGACAGTTTCAAGCAGACGGCGCTGGGGATCACCTCACTGGCGGCCTTCCAGTACGCGCTGCGGCTCCAGTTCCCCTTGAGCCGTTCTTTCCTGGGATTGCTGGCGTTGTACGCCTGGGTGTTCCTGTGCGTTTCCCGGCTGGCAGGCCGGAGCCTGACGGGGCTGATCTATCGTGAGTTCGGGGCGCGGCACCACGTGCTGGTGGTGGGGCGCGGAGCCAGCGCGCGCAGGCTGGGTGAGGCGCTGGAACGCTCGGCGCGGTACGGTGTGAAGCTGGTGGGGTTCCTGGCGAACGAGCCCGGAAGCGTTCTGCTGGACGCTCAGTATCCGGTGTATCCGATGGAAGAGTTGCCCCAGTTGCTGCGCCGACAGGTGATCGACGAAGTCATCTTCACCGTGGAGAAACAGGACCTGACGGAATTCGAAGACGTCCTCGTGCAGTGCGACCAGGAAGGCGTCCGAACGCGCATCGTGCTGGACTTCTTCCCGCACATCAACAGCGAGATGTACCTGGACCGCCTGGGTTCGATCCCGCTTCTGACCTTTTCGGCGGCGCCCTATGACCAGGTGCGGCTGCTGGCAAAGAGGATCATGGACGTGATGGCGGCCGGGTTGGCGCTGCTGGTGTTGCTCCCCTTTATGCTCGCGGTAGCCATAGTCATCCGCCTGACCTCACCGGGACCGGCGATCTTCAAGCAGGTACGCTGTGGCCTCAACGGCCGGCTGTTCACGTGCTACAAGTTCCGGTCGATGGTCCGGAACGCCGAGGACCTGAGGCCTCAACTGGAGCACCTGAGCATTCGAGCCACGGCCTTCAAGCTCGCCAATGATCCACGCCTCACTCCGGTGGGCCGCTGGCTGCGCAAGTTCTCCATCGACGAGCTGCCGCAGTTGTGGAACATACTCAAGGGGGATATGTCGCTCGTCGGACCGCGGCCGTCGGTTCCGAACGAGGTGGAGAGCTACAAAGGCTGGCAGCGCCGCCGTCTTCGTATGCGTCCTGGACTCACCTGTTCCTGGGCGCTTGAGGGGCGCGATAAGGTGGACTTTGAGACCTGGATGAATATGGACTTACAGTACATCGACAACTGGTCGCTGGCGTTGGACTGGAAGATCCTGTTGCTGACGGTTCCGCGCGTGCTCGCGGGAAAAGGGGCCAGTTAGCCCCGCTCCGGCCGCTGCTTCTACCGCAGGATATGCGCGCGGCACGCTCCGCCGCGGCTATTCCTGGGCGGTTGGTAGAGCGCCGCTCTCGCTCGCTCTCTCAAGCGGGCGCACCTTCACGGCCACATCCGACACAAGCTGCTCCACCGGCAAGGCCACGACTCCTTCGGACGACGCGCGCACGGCCGTTGTCTCCCGGATCTGGTCCGCTGTCTTGTACGTGTCCCACCACTCGATGGCGTATTCACGGTCCGGCGGGAAACCCGGAATACGGACCGTCGCTGAAGCGGGCGGAATAGGGACACGGTCCACAACGTTCCGCCAGGTGTGCTGTGTGTTCTGAATCCAGATATGGGCGCGTCCGTTGACGGGGTCCTTCTGCCCGGCCACGCGAAGTCCGGAGCCGGAGACTCGCGCATCCAGCGGCCGGTAATTACCGTTGTTCAGAGGGATGCCGCTCATGAAGTTGTCGAGTGATCTCGACGCCGTCCGGTGGTCATAGCGGCCGGGGAGATACACATGGGGGATCGCGTACCAGTAGATCTCGTACAGTGTGTTGCTGTCCAGCGAGGCCCACAGGTAGTTGTGATACCAGGTCCCGTTAATATCTCTCTCCAAGCCTAGACCCTGGTAGTTATCCGTGCTGCCGCCGGCCGGCACCATGCCCGCTTCGCCGCGCATCACGGGCATGCTGAGCTTCCAGGCGCCGTACTCCCCGGCATGCCACAGGTGGTAGTAAGCGGCGTCCCCTTCCATCCGGCGCTTCTCTTGCTCCGGCGCGGGACTGGTGGAGATGTAGGCGTGCACATCGGCGTAGTCGACGTTGGGGTACTTCGGGCTCCCCCAGAAACCGCTTCCGGTCTTCGCGGAGTATGCGGGAAAGCTGTGCCAGAAAGACGTGGTGACCGGGTGGCTGTTGGGATGCTGGTACCGGCACGCCGCGCCGTCGCCTGGCGCCACGTCAACCCCAAAAGCGCGGCAATGCATGAACTTCCCGAACTCATCCGCCATCTCCCAGTGCCGGACGAGGAAAGGATCTCCCTCGTTCACGAGTTCCCAGGAATGTATGTTCTTTGAATACCCCCACCTGGCGACCGCCGTGCGCCACCAGGCTTGTTGCAGCCAGCGGGTTTTGTTCAGCCCGCGCCCCAGGCCGTAAAACCCGTCCAGGTTGTCTTTCTCCCCACCGATTACGAAAGACCCGTCATCGTCGATCTTCTGGTAGATGTGGTCGTTCTTCTCCATGAGCACGACCTTCAGGTAGATGCCGTGCTTCTCCGCCAGTTCCAGGTAACGGTCCATTGCCTGGAGTTTGCGGTCAGGTATGTACGTCTCGTACTCCATGGACGGTTCCCGCAGTATCTCGGGACCCATGCTTCCGTCGGGCTGGACTTCGCGCAGGGAGATGTTCCGTACGAAAGCGCTGCCTTCGTTCACGTTTTCCAGCCCGAAGCTGATCTTCGGAGCGAAGTTATTGGCTCCGGAATACCAGAAGCCGCGAATGGTATTCCAGCCCGGGGTGGACTTCCCGTAAGTCGTCACGACCTTTCCGGAGCCGGTCTCCTGGCAGTTCTCAGCCCCTGATTCGGAGATCTTCCCGACCAGCCCATACTCGGGCGACGAGGGGTTTCGCGGGCCCGTGATGTTCTGCCCCGTATAGGTGATCGTAAAGGCGTAAGTCGCATCCGGCTTCACCGGCTCGGGCTCGCTAGAGAATTCGTAACGGCAAGCGTCGAACCAGTCTTGCGGATACTCCAGGCGGAGCGTCATCACGTCGCGTCCGGTGACGGGATCGTGAAACGGGAGCAGCCCTGACCGCGGCAGATACCCGCCATAGATGTTTCTTCCGCCCACCCAGCGGAGCCAGGCAGAACCGTATGTGCCGCTGAGCCAGGCGCGAACCAGAAGGATCCGGTTCCGGCTCAACTCGGCAAACTGCGTATCCGTCTCCGCCGCCTCCTCCCCAATGGAGCCGGTGGCCTGAAGACCAGTGGACCAAAACGGAGACCCGTCGTCGAACTCGAAATAGCGGCGGTCGGCACGGCTTACTCTGATGAAGCCGCGGTCCTGCGCCGGCACAACCTGGAAAGAAAACGGCTTGGTCTCGGTCGCGCCGGACGCATCCCGGGCCGACAACCTAAACTCCCATCTGCCGGGGACATGCGGCGTGAATCGAACTATCCACTTCCCTTCATTGGCCGGGTAGAGCCATGTCCGGCGCCGTCCGTCCCAACTTGGACGGAGGCCGCCATCGACATAGGACCAGGCAAAGAAGGCCGGCTGCCGGTGGACAGTGCGCCAGCCATCCATGCTGAAAGCTGCATCCACACTGATTCCCTGGTAGCGCTCATAGCTCGGGTCTATGCCGGGCGGCGGAGAGGCGTCGTAGGGGAACTGGAAGTTCCTGGCGACGGTGTTGGTGACTTGGAAGGCGACTTCGAACTTCTGGAAGGCCGCCACTTCGGCGGGCGCGGAAACCCCCTCAATGGACGGCCCGGATGGCGGGGATTGCTGTCTCCAGGCTGCGCCGGCCGGCAGCCACGCGAAGCAGGCAAGCAGCGCTGCCGCCCAATGCGTCAGCCGCCGTCTGCCCTCAAGGGCGTTGAGCCTCACGGTCTGACCGTGAGGCCCACGGCATTCGACGTGCCGCCGCCGGGAGTCGGGTTCCTGACAGTGATCTGCGCAGTCGTTGCTCTGGCAATATCGCTGCTCGTGATGGCCGCGGTGAGTTGTGTCGGGGAGACGTAGGTGGTTGTCCGGTTGGAACTGTTCCAACGCACCACGGAGGTTGGAACGAAACCGGACCCCGTCACGGTCAGGGTGAAAGCCGGCCCTCGCGCCGCAACGGAAGAGGGATTCAACGAGACGATCGCGGGCACCGGGTTGTTTATCGTAAAGCTCCGCGAAGCCGACGTGCCGCCCCCTGGCGCGGGAGTGAATACGGTGACAGCGGCGGTGCCGCTGCCGGCAATGTCGGCGCCGCTGATCGTAGCCGTCAAGCGGGTTGCCGACTCGAAGGTTGTGGGGCGGTCTTCACCCTTCCAGCGAACCGTGGACCCGGACACGAAACCCGCCCCGCTCACTGTAAGAGTGAAACTCGGGCCGCCCGCGGCTGTCGACGTCGGGCTTAGCGAACTGATCGATGGAACCGGATTGCCGATCGTGAAAACCAGGGTGCCTGAAGTACCCCCTCCGGCCGTCGGGGTGTGGACCGAAACCAGTGCGGCGCCCGCAGTGGTGATGTCCGACGCCGGAATGGACGCCTGCAATTGCGTGCCTGAGACGAAAGTGGTGCCACGATCAGCGCCATTCCATCGAACTACCGAGCTGGGCACGAAGTTCTCGCCGGTGACCGTTAGCACAAAGCTCGCCCCCCCGGCTGTCGCCTGAGACGGGCTGAGGCTGCCGATCGCCGGAGCCGTTACGAAGGTGAAGACCCCCGCGCTCTGGACTGTGCCTCCAGGCGCCACTACGCTCACCGCCCCCGTTCCCGCCGCCGCGGGCACTGTCGCCGTGATCTCGCTGTCGCTTACTACCGTGAACGCCTGTGCGTTCACCCCGTTAAACCGCACCGCCGTTGCGCCCGTGAACCCGCTGCCGCTGATCGTCACCACCGTCCCCGCCGGGCCGCTGGTGGGGCTGAATCCCGTGATCGCCGGAGCGCCTGCCGAGGCCACCGGCGTGTTCATGTCCGCCTGGATCTCCGCGGCGCTCAGCGCCCGGCTGTAGATCCGCAGATCGTCCAGCCGGCCCTTGAAGGGTTGCTGCAACTGACCATCCACCCCCAGCAGCAGGTTCGTGCCCCGCACCGTCAAGCTCTCCGTCTCGGGGGTCGAAAACCGCTGCACTCCGTTCAGGTAGCCCCGGACGTTGCTGCCGTCATAGGTGAAGGCCACGTGATGCCAGGTGTCGTAAGAGGCGGCCATGCGGAACTCGCGGTACCCGAAGGCGCCCCCGAAGAAAAACACGAACTCCCGGCTCGATCCGTAGAACTCCACCCCGTACTGGTAGTAGGGATAGTTCATCTGCCCGGAGTTCCAGGGCTTGTTGAGGATGACGTAGTCCCACGCCGTACCCCCAGACTGCACATTGGCCCAGAACTCCAGGGTCAGATTCTTGCCCGACAACTCCAGCGCCGGGCTGTTCGGCATCTGGACGTAATCGTTTACCCCATCCAGACTGATGGCCGTGCCGTAACGGCCGGTCGTCCAGGCCACGCCGTTGAGCAGGCTGCCGTCGTTGGCGTTGCCGGACCGGTCGTGCAGGACCGCCCCGCCCCCCTCGTCCATGTTGTAGGCCGCCAGCAGCACCCCGGCGGGCGCCGCCTGCGGGTTCGTAATGGCCAGCGTCAGGGCGGCCGAGGCGCCTCCCCCCGGCGCCGGCGTGAACACGCTAACCAAGGCGCTGCCCGGCGCGGCGATGTCCGCCGCCGGAATAGTGGCCCGCAACTCGCTAGCCGAAACGTAGGTGGTGGCCCGCTCGGCTCCATTCCACCGCACCACCGAGTTGGCCACGAAGTTCCCCCCCGTGACCGTCAAGCTGAACGCCGCGCCGCCGGCAATCACCGAGCCCGGCGCCAGACTGCTGATGGCCGGCGCCGGACTGCCGCTCAGGTACACCGAGTGGGTCAGCGGTACCGACGTGCTGCCATCGTGGCTCTGGTCGCCTCCGTAAACCGCGGTAAGCGAGTGCGTCCCCACCGCCAGCGAACTCGTCGTCATGGCGGCCACCCCGCTGGCATTCAGAAGCGCCGTGCCCAGCGATACCGCCCCCTCCCGGAATTCCACCGTGCCGCTCGCCGTGCCTACCGCCGCCCGCACCGCCGCCGTCAAGGTGACGCTCTGGCCCGCCAGCGAGGGGTTCGGCGTCGACTCCAGGCTGGTGGTGGTGCTGGCGGATGTGTTGCCCTCCGCGTCCAGCCACAGAAGCACCACCAGGTTCTGCTGGGTGGTGCGCAGCACGTTGACAAAGTCGATGTTGGCCGCCGTGTCCCCGCAGCCGTGGTAGTTGGGGTGCCCGGTCAGCCATCCCCCCATGCTCACCACCGCGGGCAGATTCTGGTTCCAGTATGCCCACTGATCGGAGGGCAGAATCGCCCGGTTCTTGCGGAACCCGATCGCGATGCCATAGTCCGCCGCCGCCTTCTGGAACAGATTCGCGATCCGCTCGGATTCCGCGTCCAGGTAGGAGACCTCGTTCATGTAGTAGGTGGGACTGCCCGGGTCGGCCCACCCGATGACGTCGGAATTCAGGCCCGCCTTGATCTGCTCGCCGCGCGCCAGGGCCTGCTGGACGTGGTATGTCGACCCGAAATACGCCCCCCGCTGCGAGTCGTACTCCTCGGCGACCCACAGCGCGAACCGGATGGAGTAGCGGCTGGGGTAGTCCTTCAGCACCCGCGCTAGTTCCACCACCAGCGCCACGGCCGCCGCGTTGTCGCTGCCGCCCGGAGAGCCGTTGATCGTGTCGTAGTGCGCCCCCACCTCCAGGAACACGTTGGGATACAGGCTCCCGGTCTTGGTGACGTACACGTTGTGCCCCACCCCCTGCGGCACCTCCTCCAGGGTGATGGCCGACGCCTCGTAGCCCATCGCCAGAAACTGCGCCTTCAGGTAGTCTTCCGACATGGCGATGGTGCTCTTCGGATACACCGTCGAACTGATAACGCAGTTCGCCCCCGTGTACGGGCTGTAGGTGTCGTGCCGGCGGGGCCCGTACAGCGTCGTCAGGTCGCTCGCCACCGTCGTCAGCCTCGACGCTTC
>JADZCM010000008.1 GCA_020851555.1 Bryobacterales bacterium
GGCCTGTTGCGGGCGCGCTTGCGCGAAGCGCCGTTCCAGCAACTGCACCAGCGGCGAGGCCAGACCGAGGCGCGGATTGCGATTTTCAAGAACGCGTTTCTGGGAGCGCCGCTGCTGGCCAAAGGCTACCAGAATCAGGGGCGGCTGGTGGCCTGGAACGTGCTCACGCACAATCTCTGGCTGCTGGCTGGTTTGCCGAAACGCGCGCGCCTTGAGTAAGGCGAGCTGAAAACCCGGGAATATCGGACAGAAAGCATCAGCCCAAACGGTGGGAGGTGCGCCCATTGTGCGTCGAAAATAGCTCCACGCCGGTGTGCTGACCCGCATTCGCGCTGCGATGCGCTGCCTCAGGCCTGCGCCCCATCCTTGAATCAGGCCCGCCCAGCCAAACCGCCCGAAAATCGGACAGGCTCTGGGCTAACTCCAGTCGGCCTACGGCCTCCTTCCGTTAGCCCAAAACGAAAGAAGTGAAGAGGCTATGGGTGGGGAATTTTCAACCGGCGATATGGGGATTATTGCACCGGCGTTGACACCCGGCCGAATACCGCCAGGGTGATGCGCTCGTAGGGGGACTCGTCTCCGCGCTCGTAGAGACAGGCGAAGCGATTGCGAGAGAGCGGCGCCAGGCACGAGTAGGCGGCCGGTCCCCGGTGCAAGAGGAGGCTTCGCGGCCACGTCCGGCCATCATCGAGGCTCACGCGCACGGTCATCATTTCGCGCCTGGTCGAGGCGGGGTTGGAGAACAGGATGGCGCCACCAGAGCGGATCATCCCCGCCTGGCACACGGGTTCAACCAGTGCCGGATCATCTTCGATGGCGCTCCAGGTCTGGCCGCCGTCGCGGCTGCGCGCCACCGCACGGCGGTTACTGCCGCGGTTGGACCGCATGTTGAGCAGAACGGCGCCATCGCGCAGTTCGACCGCCTGGCATTCGTTTACCCGTTCTCCCGCGGCTTCTCCCCGTTTCCAGGTGCGCCCCTCGTCGTCGCTGTAGATGCAGTGCGAGTACGATACCGGCGAGCCGCCGCGAACGTGATCGCACGGGACGAGCAGGCGCCCGCTGCGCAACTGAATTCCCACGCCAGGCCCGGTGGCATACCAAGTCCAGGAAGGGTCCTTCACCGACGCGGTGATCTCGACGGGCTTCGTCCACGTGAGCCCGTCGTCCCGGCTCCCCGACACCCACACCCGGCGGGTTTCGGGGACGGATTGATCAACCATCTGCTTCTCCACCACGTGTCCGGGGTTGGAAGTCAAGAGCAGGAAAATAGCGCCGGTCTTGCGCTCGACCACCGGACAAGGGTTGCCGATCGTGTCGGGTCCCATATCGTGGATCGCCACGGCGGGCGACCAGATGCGTCCGCCGTCCGTGCTGCGGCGCAGCAGGATGTCGATATCGCCGCTGTCGCCGCGCCCATTACGGCGGCCTTCGCAGAAGGCCAGTAACGTCCCCTTCCGGGTTGGGATCAGGGCCGGGATGCGATAGGTATGGTATCCCCCCGTGCCGCTAACGAAGAGATCAGACTGGGACACGGCGGCGCGGACCATCGCGCCCGCGCCGGCGAGCATGAACAGGACTGTCCTGCGCGCCGGCATGGTTAAGAGCGATGCCTCGCGCCCGGCCCGAGGTTGCGTGCGGCGTTTCCGCCCTGGATCGGGCTGAAGATAGAAACCGAACCCCGGACCAGATCGCGATCTCGCGAGCCGGGCAGTGCTGCGTTCACGCGGAGAGTGTAACCGATGATTCAATACCATGCAACCGCTGCTGAATTGCCGGACGACTCCGATTCGCGCAACAATAGGCTCCACCTCCATGCCTCCATTGCAAGGTATCCTGCCCGCGCTGGTCACCCCGTTTGACGAGTCCGGCCGCTTTCAGGAAGCGGCGTTCGAACGGCTCCTGGAGCGCGTCTACCAGGCCGATATAGACGGCGTCTACGTCTGTGGCTCGACCGGGGAGGGCCTGCTCCAGCCGGTCGAGCAGCGGAAACGCGTAGCCGAAGCGGCCATCCGCCTCTCGCCCCCCGGTAAGCTGGTGATAGTCCATACCGGCGCCCATCGCACTTCCGATGCCGTCGAATTGACCCGCCACGCAGCCGAGGCCGGCGCCGCCGCCGCGAGCAGCCTCCCGCCGGCCGGAGCCTATGCCTTCGACGAAGTGTACGCCTACTACCGCGCGCTCTCCACGGCGGCCGATCTGCCCTTCCTGGTCTATTTCTTTCCCGCGTTCTCTTCCGCGATTGCCGGCCTGGCGCAGATCCTGGAGTTGTGCCGTCTCCCTGGCGTGATCGGACTCAAATACACGGACCACGACCTCTACCGCATGTCCCTGGTTCGCAACACCGGCGCGGTGGTCTTCAGCGGCTACGACGAGGTGCTGGTTGCGGGCCTGTTGATGGGCGCCTGCGGCGGCATCGGGACCTTCTATAACCTGATCCCAGAACTGTTCGTCGAAGTGAAGTCGCTGGCCGGGGAGGGGCGCTGGACCGAGGCGCGCGCGGTGCAGGCGCGCATCAACGAACTCATCGAGATCACGGTCCGGTATCCGTGCTTTCCGGCGGTCAAGACGATACTCCGGTGGAGCGGGTTGGATTGCGGGCGCTGCCTGGCGCCGCGCCGGTCCCTTACGGCGGACGAGGAACGCGGACTCCGCGAGGCTTTGCGCGGCTCCTCGTTCGCATACCTGGCGGGGTGAACCGTGGCGTCGAGACGGTACCCGTGGATCGTAGTCGGTCTGCTCTGGGTGGTCGCCTGCCTCAACTATCTGGACCGCCAGGTCATCTTCTCGGTATTCCCGCTGGTGCGGGCCGAGATGCGACTGGATGATTTTCAACTGGGGCTGCTCAGCACGGTGTTCCTCTGGGTGTATGGATTCGCCAGCCCTGGCGGGGGCTATCTCGCCGATCGCCTGGGGCGGAAGCGGGTCCTGGTCTTCAGCCTGGCGATCTGGACCACCGTCACTCTGATCACCGGCTACGTTCGCAGTTTTCCGGAACTGCTGGCCGCCCGCGCACTGATGGGACTGAGCGAGGCCTGCTACCTGCCGGCGGCGCTCGCCTTGATCTCCGAACTGCATGGTCCGGCGAGCCGGTCGCTCGCTACCGGCGTGCATCAATCCGGCTTGTATGCGGGTATGGCGTTCGGCGGAGTGATCGGGGGCTGGATGGGCGAACGCCACGGCTGGAGGGCACCCTTCATCGTGCTGGGCGGAATCGGGCTGGCCTATGCGGCTGTTCTGGTGAAGGGGATCCGTGGGGAAACCAGAAGCGTGGGCAAAGCCGCGAAGAGCTGCGCCTTCTCGGCTTCACTCGTCGAGGTGATTCGCTTGCCCGGCTATCGCGGCATGCTGGCGGCCTTCGTCTGCTTCTCCATAGCGAACTGGGTCGTTTATACCTGGCTGCCGCTCTACATTTTCGAGCGCTTCCGGGTCAGCCTGGCATCAGCCGGCTTCTCGGCGACGTTCTACCTGCAAGCAGCCAGCTTCGCTGGGATTCTGGGCGGAGGATGGGTGGCAGACCGCTGGAGCCTTGTATCGCACCGGGGCCGCATTCTGACGCAGGTAATAGGCGTCGCCGTGGCCGCGCCTTTCCTGTTGATCGTGGGACTTGCCGCTTCCACGCCGGTGCTGGTTGCCGCCCTGGCGGCATTCGGCATCGGCAAAGGCTTTTACGACTGCAACACCATGCCTGTGCTCGCGCAGGTAGCTCATTCGGAGATCCGCGCCATGGGTTACGGCATCTTCAATCTGGCCGGTTGTGTCGTGGGCGGACTGATGGCGGCCCTCGCGGGCGCGCTCAAGCCGGTGATCGGACTCGCCGGTGCGATCCAGGGCTCCGCGCTGCTATTGATGCTCGCCGCGGCGGCACTGTTGCTGGTTGGGCGCCGCCTGCCCGCTCACAAAGACCAGGCTTCATGATACCGGAATTGTGCCCGGATTGAGAGTGCTTGGCGGGTGTAAGCTGCCTGGCCGCCCCTCTCTCGGGCTCCCCCTGGTTGCCCTGATTCCTCCGGCCGCCTCCCGCTGCGCAACTGATTGCCCCCGCCGGCTCGCCGGTGCATAGAATCCGATGCGCACGGTTGGCCGGCAACGCAGGGCGGCCGCCAGCACGGGCCCGAACCCATGCTCGCCGCCGCCAATCGCGCGCACTCGGTCCTGGAGACGCCGGAAGACACCCATCTCCGGATGACGGCCGCTGTATATCACGCCTGTCCCTCCGGCGGCGGATTCAGGTTCGGCTGCGGGAAGGTGCGCGGCTGCGGGGCGCAGCGGACTTCTTCGCGTCCGCCTTGGGTTGCTGCCGCTTCTTCGCCGCGGGTTTCCCTTGCGCCGGCTTGCGGCGGCGAACTCCCAGGCTCTGTTCGAGGATCTCTTGCAGCAGCTTCTTTTCGGCGGCGGTCATCACCCTGCCGAAGTTCTCCGGCCGCTGTTCCGTGAGTTCTTGCACCCGGCGAATCCACTCCAGCGATTGGGCCGCGGGATGGACGCCAATCTCGCGTACGAGTTTCAGGGCAGCCTCCAGGTCGGGAATGGAGCGGTAGCAGTTGAGCGCTTCCTTCAGGTTCCCTGCCGTCAGGTGGCACTCAGCCGCGGCCCGGAAATCACCCAGCCCCTCGTGGCAGACGGCCTCCAGGGAGAGGTCGCGCTCCGGCAGGCCGCGCAGGACCTCTAGGGCAAAGCCGAATTCCTTCTCTTTCAGGAGCACCTGAATGGCGCGCTGCCGGATCCTGGCGGAGCGGGGAGCCCGATCGGGAACACCCAGCGCCTCGTAAAACGGGGCAGGATCCTGACCAGCCCCGCGGCGTTGTGGGCTGCCGTCAGCGCCGACTTCAGCAGGTCGAGCCAGGCCTTGGATTGCTCTTCCACCTCGATCAGGACCCAGGGCTCCATCTCGTCCTTCTGTTCAGGGAGGATCTGAGCGAGCTCGGTCAATGGAGTGAGCCGCGTCTGGGGAGGAGCGCGATGCACGCGGCCGATGACGTCGAGGATCAAAGCCAAGCCGTGACGTTGCGCATGCTTCGCCGCAGCGCGAGCCTCGGCGAACAAGTCGGGACGTCCCAGTTCCGCCGGCAGGTGCGTGTTGCGCAAAGCCAGGCAGAAGCATACCTCGGCCAGAGTCAGATAGGCAGCGTCGCGAGCCGCCTGATCGCCTACCGCGGCCAGCGATCCGGGGGGACCGAGCAGAGTAACGGCCTGCTGCGCTCTTGACCAGGCCATTTCCGGCCGCACCCGCAGGAATTGGCGGGCGTCCGACTGGCAACGCAGCACACGCTCTTCGGGTTCCAGTTGTTCTTCTTCGATTGTCTTCAGCAGCGCCGCGGGCACACACGCTGCGACCCCACCCCCGTGTTCAGACCCGTTGGGAAAATCAGTGCTTTGCCGCACGATCCTGTCGGAAGGATTGATGTCCAGCCACACGAGCCGCTCCGTGGCGAAGACATCCATCAGGTCAATCTGCTGCTCGGTGGCCATCGGGTGGGTAGAATCCGTCACTGTAGCACCGGGCGCGGCAACTCAAGGAGGGCAGGTATGCTGGCGGTTGCCGCCGCCGGCCTCTCGGCCGCCTGAGGCCGCACGAACGCCCGACGGCCGCCGTCCCGAATGGGGAACCGTAGTAGGAGTACCCTAACAGTCGTACTACTAATTCAGGATTCCTCCGTCCGTCTTGTGCCGCACCCGCAAATCAGTAGTGTGGACCACTGCACGGTGGGGGGCCGCAAAAATAAAGCCCCCACGATTCCGCACACAGCTCGAGACTCTCGAGGCGGTAAATGACGAGAATAAAGACAATTATTAGTGTCTGTCGGGCCGCAATGAGACCGTAATGAGACTCGCGTTTCACGCGCTTTGGGCGTCTTCTGATCCTATGAAACCAACACTTTAATGCGTCATCCGCGAGGTTTCAGATCCCAAATCCCGCGCTCACCGGCTGAATTGCTCAAAGTCGAAGAAGTTGAGTGAGCACGCCGGGGCGCGGCCGGCGCGGAGGCTTTAGTCAGCATAATGCCGGCTTCATTATCTTGCAGCGGGCGCACACGGCATCCGGGTCGCGCATGCCGCACTGACACGAATTTTCTTTCCAAAAGACAAATGCTGGTGTAGAATCGAGCCATTGACCTATGGCTAAAATCGCCTATCAAATGACTCTGACCATTCCAGGCGGACCGCAGGTGAACGTCTCTGGGAACGTGAATGGTGATACCTACTCGAAGACGGACGTGGAGGTGCCCGCGCAGGCCGGCGGCACTCCAGGCGCCAAGAGCGTGAGCGTTTCCGCGGGTGCCGCCGACAAGGTTGTTCTTCTGGCAATCACGACGGACAAGGGCTCTTACTCGGAGGACGTCGAGTTCAAGCTGGACTCCGGGGCGCAGGACACTCTGCACCTTGTGGCGCCGTTCGTGGTGGTTGGGTCGGCGGCGGCGCAGTTGATCCGCACCGATCCCAACACGATGGTATTCACCAACAAGACAGCCGTGCCCGTCAAGATCGAGATCCTGATGGCGCGTAACGCGGTGAGCTGACCTGTTTTCGAGCTAGAGAGAGGAGCGGAGAACCATGCCTGTGCCATTGACATATCCAGGTGTCTACATCGAGGAGATCCCAAGCGGCGTCCGAACCATCGTGGGCGTGGCGACATCCATCACGGCCTTCGTCGGCCGCGCCCAGCGCGGCGTAACCGACGAGCCCATTCGTATCCAGAGCTTCGCCGATTACGAGCGATTGTTCGGCGGCCTCTGGGAACCGAGCACCATGAGCTATGCGGTGCAACAGTTCTTCCTGAACGGGGGCACCGACGCCATCATCGTGCGCGTGCATGTTAGCGGCCAGCAACCCACCATCGATCTGGGCGGCGGCTTCATCCTCCAGGCCGCCAATCCCGGCGACTGGGGCAACCAACTGGAAGCGCTGGTGGACTACAACACCAAGGACCCCAGCGACACCAGCATGTTTAATCTCACGGTGCGGGAGAAGGTCCCCGGCGCCGCCAACGAATACCGTTTCGTGGAACTGTTCCGCAACGTGTCGGTGACGGACACTTCGACGCGGTTTGTACGGAAGGTGCTGGAGCAGGAATCCATGCTGGTCCGGGTGGAGACCCCCGGCGCGCTGACCCGCCCGGCGGCGACAGCCAACGCGGTGGCCGCCACTACCATTCCCAACGCGGACGGAAGCCAGATTACGGACGCCGCCATCGCCACCGGGGCCGGCCTGGAGGCCGCCAAGAAAGGGATGTACGCCCTGCTGAAAGCGGACCTCTTCAATCTGCTGTGCATCCCCCCGCTGGCTCGCGACACCGATATCGCGGCCGCTGTCCGCGACGCAGCGGCCAAGTTCGCCGCCGACCGCCGCGCGATGTACATTGCCGATCCGCCTCTGGCCTGGAGCCAGGCGGCCGATCCGGTCTCCACGGCGGAAACCGGAGTCAGCGATTCGACGAACTTCATGGCCCGCAACAAGAACGCCGCGGCGTTCTTCCCGCACATCAAGGCGCAGGATCCGTTGAAGGAGAACCGGCTAGAAGCGTTCGCTCCCTGCGGAGCCGTGGCCGGCATCTTTTCGCGCACCGATGTCACGCGGGGCGTATGGAAGGCTCCCGCCGGATTGGAGGCCACCGTGTTGGGCGCTCGCGAGCTGAGTTACAAGCTTTCCGACGCCGAGAACGGCCGGCTGAATCCTTTGGGACTCAACTGCCTGCGCACGTTCCCGGTGACCGGCAACGTGGTGTGGGGAGCACGCACGCTGGAGGGCGCGGACCTGCTCGCCTCCGAGTGGAAGTACATTCCGGTGCGGCGCACGGCGCTCTACATCGAGGAGTCGCTGTACCGCGGCACCCAGTGGGTGGTTTTCGAACCCAACGACGAGCCGCTGTGGGCGCAGATCCGGCTCAACGTCGGCGCGTTCATGCAGGATCTTTTCCGGCAAGGCGCCTTCCAGGGGCAATCGCCGCGCGAGGCCTACTTCGTCAAGTGCGACAAGGACACGACCACGCAGAGCGACATCAACAAAGGCATCGTCAACATCCTGGTGGGCTTCGCTCCCCTGAAGCCGGCCGAGTTCGTGGTGATCAAGATCCAGCAGATGGCGGGCCAGATCGCCGCCTAGTGACCTTTAGGAGGAGCCATGGCACAATTCAGCGTAAATGCCACCCGATTCGACCCCTACAAGAATTTCAAGTTCCGCGTGAAATGGGACGGACGATACGTCGCCGGCGTTTCCAAGGTCAGCGCCCTCAAGCGGACCACCGAAGTAGTCGAGCACCGGGAGGGCGGCGACCCAAGTTCGGGACGCAAGTCGCCGGGGCGGACCAAGTACGAGCCGGTTACGCTCGAACGGGGCGTCACGCACGACACCGAGTTCGAGAAGTGGGCCAACAAGGTGTGGAACTTTCAGTCCAACAACGAGGTCTCCCTGAAGGACTTCCGCAAGGACCTGATCGTCGACCTTTTCAACGAAGCCGGCCAGAAGGTGATCTCGTACAAGATCTTCCGCTGCTGGGTTTCCGAGTACCAGGCGCTGCCCGATCTGGACGCGAATGCCAATGCGGTGGCGATCCAGACGCTCAAGCTCGAAAACGAAGGCTGGGAACGCGACTACGACGTGACGGAGCCGGCCGAACCGAGCTTCACTGAACCCTCGTAAGACGGAGGCGCTCGATGGACGGCGCTGTCGCCATCCAACTGCCCAACGGGTTCTGGGAAGGGGGTATGCGGCATGCCGAGGCGGTGCTGCGGCCTTTGAACGGGTGCGACGAGGAGTTCCTGTTCGAAGAGGCCGCGGGCCGCTCAACGGCACGGCGCGTAACCGCCTTGCTGACCCGCTGCACGCTACGGCTGGGCCGGCTGTCGCCGGTGAGCGAGGCGCAGATCGCACGCCTCGCGGCCGGGGACCGCGAGGCTCTTCTGCTGCATCTCCGCCGGCTCACGTTCGGCGACCGGATGCCGGCCGTGGTTTCCTGCCCTGGTGACGATTGCGGCCAGAAACTGGACCTGGAACTGTCGGCGAGCAGCCTGCTGGCGCCCGCGCCAGCGGAGACCGCCGAATCCTACGAGACGGAGGTGTCCTCGGACGGCAACTCCTACCGCGTGCGGTTCCGGCTGCCGACGGGGGCGGACCAGGAGGCGGCGGCCGAAGCCGCGGGGCGCGGCCTTCAGGCAGGCGTGCGCACTCTGGTCGGGCGGTGCGTGACGGCAGCTTCCACTGCGGCAACCCATCGCAGCGCCGTGCGTGAAGTCGCGGCGCGGGACCTGCCGGAGACCGTCGTGGCGGGGCTCTCCGAGGCCATGGCCCGGCTGGATCCGCAGGCCGAGATTGAACTGGCCGTGGAGTGCCCCTCCTGCGGATCCCGGTTTCAGGCACTGCTCGATGCAGCGTCCTTTCTATTCGAGGAAGTCAGCGGGCGGCGGCGCGACCTGTACCGCGAGGTACACACGCTGGCGCTGCATTACCACTGGAGCGAAGCGGAGATTCTGGGGATGCCCTTTCGCCGGCGGCAGCGCTACCTTGGCCTGCTGCGGGAAGCGCTCGGAGAGGAGGCGGCCGGATGAGCATGTTCCTCGAGAACCTGGTACGGCGGGGCATGGGCGAAACGTCTCCTGAAGGCGGCTACGTCCACCCGGCGGCCGGGCCGTCCCTGGAGCCCGTGGAAGCCGGGCGGACGGAGTGGGGCGAGGAGTCAGTGGAAGTGCCCTCCGAGCCAGCCGCGCAAAGAGCGGATGCCGGTCCCCCGGCGGCTGCACGCCAGCCGCCGTGGGGCGGACCGCGGCCTGAGGCGCCGGCGGGCGCTGCCCGCCCCAGCCGCGCTGAGAGGCCTCCCTCGGAACCGGAGCAACCCGCGCCGCGGCCCGCCGCGGCGCTTCCTCCCACACCCGCGCCGGAGCCGGTGCGCCGCAGACCCGAGCCGGTTCTCCCGGCTCACGGTCAAGCCGCGCCTCCCGCCGTGCCGGCTACGCCCGCGGAACCACTGCCACGCCCGGCCGCGCGGCCGCCCGCTGCGCCGCCCGAGGTCTTGGGAGAGAGCCTCACCAGAGAGACGATTCGCGAGGTGCTGCGCGAAGTCGCGCTGCCGCAGCCTTCTTCCGTGGGTCTCCCCGAAGCACCGGCACGGGTGATCGAGACTCGCATGGTGCAGCCCTTGGTGCCGCCGGCTGCCGCCGCGGCGTCGATCGAACGGATCGAGAGCCGCACTGAACACACGGAGCGCGTGGTTGAGCGGCTGGTGGAGCGGGAGATCGAGCGGGAACGTCCGGTCGAGGCGGCCGTCCCGCCGGCGCCATTCACTCCGCCGCCGGCGCCATTCACTCCGCCGCCGGCGCCACGCGCGGCGGCA
The DNA here is from genome assembly GCA_020851555.1 of Bryobacterales bacterium. Classification (GTDB taxonomy): domain Bacteria; phylum Acidobacteriota; class Terriglobia; order Bryobacterales; family Bryobacteraceae; genus DTKY01. The sequence goes on from JADZCM010000008.1 coordinate 10,325, forward strand.
GTGGAGCGCGAGAAGCACGAGGAGCAGACGCCGGGGCCGCCGTTGCGGACGCCTCCCGCTCCTCAGCCCAAGACGAGGCACGCGCCGCCGGTGGTGAGACCTGCTCCTCCTTATGAAGCACGCCCCGCGGCGCGGAGCGTACAGGCGCCCCGGCGGACGCCCGCGCCCGAGCGGAAGGTGGAAGTGCGCATCGGCGCCATAGAGATCCGCGCCAATACGCCGCCGCCCGCGGAGCCTCCCGCCGCCGGGGAGCGTCCGGCGGCGGAGAACTTTGACAGCTACCGCCGGTTACGTGACTACTCCGGCTGGTTTCGAGGGTGACGAATGAGCGACTACCGCGCCATCGGAGGAGTCAGCGCCACGCTGAGGCGGCTTCTGCTCGACGGGATGGAGGAGAATGCCGATGTCACCATCGCGCCGCCGGACGCCGACGACCTGGACCCGCCTCGCATCAACCTGTTCCTCTACCGCCTGGAGGAGTCGGCCTCATTGAAGAACCAGGACCTGCCGGGCCTTGCTCCGGGCGGCGGTCTGGGTCATCCGCCCCTGGCGCTTGAGCTTTACTACATGCTGACGGCTTACGCGCCCGAGAACGACGACCGCGCGGCGCAGGACCTGCTCGGCGACGCGATGCGGGCGCTGCACGAAACACCCATCGTGCCCAGGAGCCAGCTCGATCCGTCGGTCGAGCCGCTGTTCGAGTCGGTTCGCGTCTGCCTTCAGCCCGTGACGCTGGATGATCTCACCAAGATCTGGTCAGCCACCACCAAGCCGATGCGCACCTCGGTGTGCTACCGCGTGACGGCGGTGCAGATCGAGAGCCGCGCCGGCCGCCAATACAATCAGCCGGTGGCGGAGCCGCCCGAAGGCGGCCCGCGCATCGTGGTGCAGCCGATGTCGCGGCCCGTGATCCGCCGCCTCCTGGTGATCCGGCAGGGCGATGCGGCCCAGCGCGAGCGCACGGCGGCCTATGCCCGCATCGGCGACAGGCTGGTCATCGAAGGCACCGCTTTCGCCTCCCCCACGCGAGTGTTTCTGGGCGAGGTGGACGCGACCGCCTCCATCGAGGCCGGCGGCGCCGAGAGCCGGCTGGTGGTGGCCATCCCGGACGACGCCGGATTGCAGCCGGGCGCCGTCACGGTACGCGTGCAGGCCGACGTGATGCTGGGCGAGCCCCCCACGGCCCACCGCGGCTTCTCCTCCAACCTGAGCGTATTCGTGCTGACGCCCCGCGCCGGCGCGGCTGCCTTCAGCGCCGGGCCTCCGCGCCGCGTCACCATCAGCGGAAGCCGCCTGTTCCAGGAGGGGCGGCCGTGCTTCACGCTCATTGGCGGCACGCTGGTCAAGGCGGCCGATTACGCCAGCAGGACCGGGACCCAGATAGAAATCGATCTGCCCGCCGCCCTGCCGGCGGGCAGCTACCCGGTCCGCGTGCGCGTGAACGGGGCGGAGAGCATTGACGCGCTTTCGGTGGTGGTGACATGAGCGCCGGCTGCCACGTCTGGGTGGAAGCGGAGATGGCATGGCTCCGGGCGCTGCTGGAGCGCCGCTCGGCGTGGCTGCGCAGCCTGTGGAAGCACGACCGGGACGAGGACTGGAAACGCCTGGTGATCGCCGACGAGGAGGCCGATATCGCCCTGTCGGGCGCCTTGAGCCTGGAGCGCGAGTGGAGCTACTACCGCGAAAAGGCGGAAGCGCAGGCGGCCGGCGCGCGGATCGAGGCCCTGCGGCGCGACGCCGATGCACAGCGCGGTCCGGATCTCCCGGCGTCCCGGCTGGCGCGGCTGTTCGGATTGTCGCCATTCGGAGAAGCCGCGCTGGTGGCGTGCCTTGCGCCGGAGTGGGATCCGTCGTTCTCGACTTTGTACGGCTACGTCCAGGATGACATCCGGCGGCGCTTTCCCACCGCGCACCTGCTCCTGGCGCTGTTCGCCTCTCCTGAGAACGTCGCCGCCTGCCACGCGGAGCTCGGCGACGGTGGCCCGCTCATGCGGTACCGGCTCCTCGAGGCCGGCGCAGCCGAGAGCGCCGGCTCGCCGGCGGCGGCCCGGCCGCTGCTGCTGGCGCCGGGCATTGCGCACTACCTGTTAGGCTCCGGCCACGGTGAGCCGCGCCTGGCTTCGATCCTGCGCGGCGCCGATTCCGGCTGGCGCGGAACGTGGGTGGAGGAAGCGGCGGAACGCGTGCTTTCGCGGGCCGGGAACGCGGCGCGCATCAACCTCACGGGACCTGCCAACGCCGCCAAGGAACTGATCGCGGCCGCCGTGGCCGGCCGCATGGGCCGAAGGCTGATGGTGCTCGATCCGGCCCGGTTGCCCGGCTCGGAAACGGAACGGCTGGACCTTTACCGCCTGCTCGACCGTGAGGTCCGCCTGGCTTCGCTCGCCTGTTACGTGCCCCCGCAGGAGCCCGAGAGCGGGGCGGCACGGCTGGCGGCCGAAGCGGCCGAATGCCTGGAAGGCCCGATCTTTCTCGATTCGACCGAACGCCTACCCGCGCCACGGCCGATGGCCGTGGTCCCGGTGAGCAGCCCGAGCCGCAGCCAGCAGAAGGCGATCTGGCGGCAGGCCTTGGAGAACGCCAACCAGCGGGTGGATGGCGCGCTGGATTCGCTGGTGCAGCAATTCGACTTCAGCCCGGCCACCATCCGCGACGCGGTCGAGGAAGCATCGCTACCAGGCAGCGTGCAGCCGTCCAACCTGTGGCAGATCTGCCGGCGGGTGAGCGGATGGAAGCTCGAAGATCTGGCGCAGCGGATCACGCCGCATTACGGCTGGGAGGATATCGTGCTCGGCGCCGACGAGATGCGGCAGCTTCGCGAGATCGCCGCGCAGGTGGGGCACCGCGCGCGCGTCTACGAGGAGTGGGGCTTCGCCGCCCGGCTGAGCCGGGGGCGGGGAATCAGCGCGCTGTTCTCCGGGCCGAGCGGGACGGGCAAGACCATGGCCGCCGAGATCCTGGCCAAGGCCCTGGAACTGGATCTCTACGTCATTGACCTGGCCGGCGTGGTGAGCAAGTACATCGGCGAAACCGAGAAGAACCTGCGCCGGGTTTTCGACGCCGCCGAGCAGAGCGGCGCGATTCTGTTCTTCGACGAGGCCGATGCGCTGTTCGGCAAACGCAGCGAGGTCCGGGATTCCCACGACCGCTACGCCAATATCGAAGTCAACTACCTGCTCCAGAAGATGGAGCAGTACCAGGGATTGGCGATCCTCTCGACGAACCGCCGCTCCGCGCTGGACAAGGCATTCTCCCGGCGGCTGCGCTTCCTGGTCGACTTCCCGTTTCCCAGCCGCGAGAACCGCGAGCTGATCTGGCGAAAGACGTTCCCGCGGCAGGCTCCCCTGGAGGATGTTGATTTCAGCTTTCTGGCGCGCCTGGAGATTGCCGGCGGCAATATCCGCAATATCGCCGTCAACGCCGCTTTCCTGGCCTCGGCCGAGGGCGGCGCCATCCAGACGGGGCACATCATGCGCGCGGTGCGGCAGGAGTACGCCAAGATCGACAAGCTGGTCACCGAGGCCGAATTCGGCCCGCACTACCGGGGGAAGGAATGAGCCGCGAATCCCGCCGGATCGTGATCGGCCGCATCGTGCTGGACGGCGTGGATCTTTCTCCCGCCCAGCAGGACGCTTTCCGAAGCCGGCTGGCCGGCGAACTGGAGCGCCGGCTGGCGGAAGACTGGGTGGACGGCCTTGCGGAACGGCACAGGGGGGAAGTGCGGCCGCCGTCCATGGAACTGGCCGCCGGCGCGCAGCCGGCCGACATCGCCGTGCAGGTGGCATCGAGGGTTGTGGAGGGGCTGAAGGGTTAGAGTGCCGGTACTGGAACATATCTCCCGCCGCAGCGAAGCCCGCGACAGCGAGCCGCGCAACGGGACTGCGCGCAACGCCGGCGGGCCGCGCGACGAATTCGGTCCGGCTCCCGGCAACCAGGCTCTGCGGAGGCTGATCGAAAAGAAGAAGCGGAAACAGGAGACGGAGCGCCGGACGGAGCCCGAGGATCCGCACGAGATCGCCATTCAGATGCAGGAGCATCTGGAGCAAGACCCCGGCGACAGTTCCGGCCGCATGCGCGGCTGGCTGGAGGCGCTTCAGCCCGAGAAGCGCCGCGAGGTCGTGATCCGCCTCCAGGAGAATGCATCCACGGCCGGAAAAGACCGGCTGGAGGAGGTGCTGAGCCAACCGGCTCCGAAGACTATCGAGGCGCCGGCCGCCCCACCGGAAGAAGCGCGGCAGGCCGAAGCCGCGAAGCAGGAGCAAGAGCAGACACAAGAGACGATCGAGGCCAAACTGGCCGAGCCGCCCGCCCCGCCCGCCTGGCCTGCTCCGCCGGCTCCGGAAGCAGAACGGGCGCGCGCTCTGGCGGAAGACCGGAAGAAGCAGGCGGCGAAGCCGCTCGTCCAGGAATCGAGAGAGCAAGCCGGGAAGGCCGCCGCGCTTCGTGGAGAAAGCGACCGGGCCGCCGAGGCGGCGCCGGTTCAGACCGCTGAAGAAGCACGCGCGAGAGCCGCGGCTGCGGAGACCGCAGCGCAGAGGCCCGGTGAACCAGAGAAGCGGCCGGAAGACGCCCTGAAGCCCACGCCGCAGGCGGGCGTGGAAGCTAAGCCGCAGGTGACAACCGCCGCCCCGGCCACAGCGTACGTCGAACCAGCCCGGGCTGGGAAGGCTCCGCCGGAGAGCAAAGCGGCGAAGCCGGCGGCGGCGGCGCCTCCGGAAGCAGGTGTTGCCGAGCCGGCCGAGAAGGCGAAGCAGGAGAAAGCCGAGGCTAAGCCTCCGTCCGGCGAGCCTGCCGCCGGCGCCGTGGAAGAAGGCCAGGCACAAGCGAAAGCGGCTCTCGACAGTGTGGCTCCCGCGGCGGACGGGGAAGCCGCCGCCGTTGCTCTACCGCCTGCGGGTCCAGCGGCTCAGAAGGCCGCCGCGCAGCCCGCGCCGGCGGGCGGTGGCGCACCCGCGGCGGAGGCCGCAGGCGGCGGAGGGGACGGGGGAGAAGCGGCGCTTGAAGCCAGCCCCGAAGACGGACCCGCCGCGGTGGAGAGCGATGAGGCCGAGGAGAAAATGGCTCGGGCCGAGCCCGCCGTGGAGGAGGAAGCGCCCGGAGCCGGGGGACAGGAACCGCCTCAGCCTGCCGGGGAAACTGAAAGCCCGCCTTCCGGCGAAGAAATCGCGGAGGCCCAGGCGTCCGAGGAAGAGGATCGAGAACTGGCCGCGCAAGGAGGACCGCCGGAAACCGCCGAGCCCGAGGAGGAAGGCGAAGCGGAGCCGGGAGCCGGTTCCGCGCAAGCGGAAGTATCCGGCCCCGAGAAGGAGGCTGGTCTGTCTTCCCTGGCCGAGGGTGGTGGAGGCGGCGGGGAAGCCGCCGGAGGTGGTGGCGGTGGTGGCGGCGCCATAACGGAAGAGCCGGAGCCGGAGCCTCCCGACGTGTCCGGCGCGGAGCCGGCCGCGGCGATGAGCTCGTTATCGGGCTTGAAGGTCGGCGCCATCGCCAAAGCGATGGGCGGCGTGTCGGCCGCCATCGGCAAGACCGTCGGCGATCAGCGCGAGGAACTGGCCGCAAACCCGCCCACCATGGAACGGCCTTCCGGCTCGCCGGTCACCCGCGACCGTCCGATCTCCGAGCAATACCCGCTCGAAACCGGCGGCGGGGAAGCGGCGGCCGTCGAGCAGGTTCCCGAGGGCGAGGCCATCGAAGTTCCCGAACCCGAGCCTGTCCCGGAGCCCGGTCCAGATCCCACGGAAGCCGTCGAGACTCCTCCGGTGACCGGCGACGAGAGCGGTGAACTGACGGAAGCGGACGCCGAGAACGTGCAGGGCGCGGTTCGCGATATGCCGGTCTCCGATCCTGAGTTGGTGACGGACGCCGGACCGGCGCCCACACTGGAACTCACCGGGGATGCCGATCCACAGCAGGCCCGTGATCAGCGAGCCGAACTGGACACGACGATCGCCGATCAGCAGGCGCAGGGCGCCGAAGATGCCGCCCAGCCGATGGGGGAGGACGAGATTTATCCCATCGTGCCGCCGGAGACGCTCGAGGGCCGGATCCCGGCCGGCGGCGGGGGAGGCGAAGGCGGCGAAACGGCCGCGGCCGATGACGAAACGGCCGGTATCGTCGCCGAAGAAAAGGAAGGCGACTCGGTCCGCGCTTCGGTCCAGCAGGCCGGCGCCGACATGGCTGCCAAGCAGCAGGAGCATGTCGAGAAGCAGGCCGAGGAGCGCGGCAAAACGGACGAAGAAATCGCCCAGACGGTCGCCGAGAACACCAGCCTGCAGAGCGAGGAGCGCCAGGCCGCCAAGCGCAAGACGGACGAACTGCGCGGCCAGTGGAGCGAGGGCCAACGGCAGGCGGTGGATAAGGCGCAATCGGACGCCGGCGCGGAAGCCGAGAAGCTGGAAACCGGCGTAGCCGCGAAACAGGAAGAGGCCAACGCACAGGCCCGGCGGGAAATCGACTCGGGTACGGAGAAGGCGGAACAGGAGCGCCAGTCGGGCGAGGCCAGGGCGGAAAGCGAAAAGCGGAAAGCCGAGAGTGAATCGAGCGGCCTGTTCGGATGGCTGGCGTCGAAAGCCAAGTCCTTCTTCAACGCCCTCAAAAAGGCCGTGTCGGCCGCCATCTCGGCCATGCGCAAGGCGGTGAAGGCGGCCATCGAGTTTGCCAAGAAGGCCGCTTTTGCCGCGATCGACCTGGCGCGGAAAGCGGTCGTCGGTCTGATCCGCCTCGCGGGCGAGGCGTTGATGGCCATCGGCGACGTCCTGCTGGCGGCCTTCCCCGAATTGCGTGACAAGTTCCGCAAGCTGATTCAGGCAGGCGTGGCGGCCGCCGAAGACGCGGTGAACCGGTACGCCGACAATCTGAAGAAATCCGTGGCGGCCGCCTTGGACGCGCTCGGCGCCGCTCTGGACGCGCTGCTGGGGCTGCTGGAGAAAGGTCTGCTGGCGGTCCTGGACGCGGCCAACAGGATCGTGCAGGCGGCGATCAAGGCGGCCCAGGCGGTGATTGCCGCGCTGGCGGCCTTCGCTGCCATTATCAAGGACGTCGCCTCCGGTCCCGCGCGGTGGATCCGCAATCTTGGCGCGGCGGTGATCGACGGCATCAAGAACCACCTCTGGAAGGCGTTCAAGACCGCCGTCAAGAACTGGTTTGAGCAGAAGCTCAGCGAGGTGCTCGGCGTCGGCATGATGATCTTCCAGGTTCTGCTGAAGGGCGGGATCAAGATCGCCGAGGTCGGCAAGATGGCGTTCGAGGGCCTGAAGGCCGCGATCCCGGCCGCGCTCATCGCCATCCTCGTCGAGAAACTGGTGGCCATGATCGTGCCGGCGGCGGGCGCCGTCATGGCGATCATCGAGGGACTCCAGGCGGCCTGGGGCACCGTCAGCCGCATTTTCGCCGCCATCGGCAAGTTCATCAGCTTCCTGAAATCCGTGAAGGGCGGCAACGCCGGACCGCAGTTCGCCGACATGGTGGCGGCGGCGGCCATTGTGGTGATCGACTTTGTCTCCAACTGGCTGATCCGGCGCATACGCGGCCCGGCCAGCAAGATCGGCAGCAAGGTGAAGGCGATTGCCAAGAGGATCCTCGAGAAGATCAAGAAGCTCGCCAAACGCGTGGTGGGCGCGGTGAAGCGCGGCATCCGCAAGCTCAAGACCAAGATCAAGAAGCTGTTCAAGAGGAAGAAGAAGTCGCGCAGGAAGGACAAGCGCGACCAGGACAAGGCGCAGAAGCGCCTGGATAAAGCCGTTCGCGAACTGCGGCCCAAACTGACCGCTATGCTCTCGCGGCCCGTATCGAGCATCATGCTGCGCGCCAGGCTGGGGTTCTGGCGGGCGTTGTACAGGATCAAGTCCCTCTCGATCACTCGCAGCGGCCAGCGGGCGTCGATCAAGGCGGCCAACAGTCCACCCATCGAAGTGATTCAGGCCGTGGATGCGAACAAGGACCTTGTGATGAAGATCGTGCGAGAGGCCGGCAAAGAAATCATGACGGACAAGAAGGTCCGGTCGCTGGCGAGGGACATCCTCAAGCAGCGCAAGGCCGGATTGGGCACAACCGAGGACGGCGCGCTTCCGATGACGCCCAACATACCGGTGGCGGCCACCGAACTGGGGATGGCCGGCCCCCGGCCGTGGAGCACAACTCGCATGGAGATGTCGCCGGGCGGCGTTCTCCTGCCCGTTACCGAGAGACAACTGTTTACTTCAACCCCGCCTTCTACGTGGGTCATCGGGGCCGGCAAGACGACCGACGTTCAGGCCACCGTCACCGCGCTGGGCGGCCCGAAGGCTGTCGCCACGGCCTTCTTCGCCGTTCAGACCGGGGGCAAGCCGACCGGCCTCAAGGGTGGCGCGGAAGGGCTTGTGTCCTTCGGGCAGATGCTGCGCCTGATGGCGGTCGAAGCGGCGCGCGATCCCCACGGTGAAATCAGCCGCCTGACCATGCGGATGAGCGAGGCGGAAAGAGGAGGCACGACAGCCGAGCAATTGGTACGGGAGCGTAACCCGATTGGAGAGCGTGGCGGAACGGGCACGGCCGGCAGCATCAGCCGGGAAGCGGGACACCCGGCGCCGGGCAAGCGGGAGCCCGCGCAGGCGGAGATTGACTCCTTCGTCAGGAAGGAACTGGCCCTGGCCGCCGAGTTCATCCACGGCACCGCGCTGGCGGACGAGAAGATCGGCGGGACAGTGGCGCAGATAACGAATTACATCAAGAAGCAGCTCAAGGACAAGCTTGTCACCTTGATGCGCCAGAAATACGGACTATGAAGAACCGGGTGCGATTAGTCTTTGCAAACGTGGTTCGCGAACCCGCTTTCGCCTGGGCGGCCGGGGAACTTGGCTGGCAGGCCGCGGGCGGGCCGCGGGAATACGCCCAGTCCCATGAGAGGGAGTGGCTTCCGCGCGGTACGGGAGCGAGCGTGACGTACGTCGATGACAAGCTCGTCGAAGCACAGTACCTCTTGGTGGGGGGAACGCAGGAAGAAGTGGCGTCGGTTCGAGAGTCCGTGAGCGCGCTCGCGCCATTCTACACCAAGGATTCCATTCGGGTCATGCTGGATCCGGCCGCCGGATCCTACAATCCGATTCTGGGTTTGTATGTTGCCGCGCTGACTGCTCCGCCAGAGGCGGAGCCGGAGATCCTGTCCTGGTTTCGGGACGCGATGGCGCACTCGAACCCCGTGCTGCGCCGCGCGGCCTATTTTGCCACCAGCTACCCGGGCTGGCGCGAGTTCGAGCCGATGCTGGTGAAAGCCGGCGAGGAGGACCCGGACGCCGAGGCGCGCGACCTGGCTGTTAAAGCCCTGGCCAGCCTCCGGAAGCACGTCTGGAAGGAGGGTAGAACATAATGCCATCCGAACCCACAACCCGGCCGAGGTTTCTGAAGGGTGCGCTGGTGGTGCACGAGTCGCAGACTCCGGGGCCGCCGCCCAAGGTCATTGTGTTTCAGTACAACCCCGAGCAGGTGAAGCGCAGCCTGGAAAAACGGGCGGTCGAATCGAAAGGCGGCGGCTCCAGCCCGAGCAAGGAAGATCTGCTGCGCGCGGCAGGGCCGCCGGCCGAAACCATCAATCTTCAGATCACCCTGGATGCCGCCGATCAGCTCGCCGAGCCGGACTCCAACCAGACCACGGTCGAGAACGGATTGTTCCCCATGCTCTCCGTGCTCGAAATGCTGCTCTACCCGCCGACCACCCGGGTGCAGCAAATCGACGCCGCGGCCGGCCAGGGAGAGGTCCAGGTCAGCCCCGCCGACCTGCCCCTGGTGCTGCTGGTGTGGGGCCAGTCGCGTGTGGTGCCGGTGATGCTCACCAGCTTCACCGTCAGCGAGGAGAGCTTCGACGTCAACCTGAATCCGATCCGCGCCAAGATCGATCTGGCGATGAAGGTGCTCACCTACCTGGAGCTGAAGAAGAACACCATCGGATACGACGCCTACCTGTCCTATCAGCGCCGGAAAGAACAGCACGCGGCCAAATACCGCGCCGGCGCCGGGGAATCCGCGGTCTTGCAGACCGTGGACCAGTCAAGGAGATAACGCATGTTCTTCAAAGGAAGCCGCTACGCCAAGGTGGACGAACTGACCTGGACCGATCCGGCCGGGCGCGAAGTGCGCTACAAGAAGATACGGTTCATCCCATCGACAACGGCCACGGTGGGGCACATCGTGCACCAGGGAGAGCGCCTCGACCAGATCGCCTACCGCTACTACCGCGACGCCGAGCGCTTCTGGCGCATCGCCGACGCGAACCTGGTGATGTGGCCGGCCGAGTTGATCGAGGAGGCGGGCCGCACCATCCTGATACCGCCCGCGGAATAGCCATGCCGTCCGGTTCCAGCGCCATCTCCTATACGCTCACCATCGGTGGGGCTCCGGCTCCGGCCGCCCTGATTGCGGCGGTGCAGAGCATCCAGGTGGAAGACCACGCCGAGCTCGCCGACCTGCTGCGGATCAAACTCACGGTGGGCGTGCGGAGCGACGGCCGGGGATGGACGGTTCTCGACGACGACATATTCTCCCGGCTGGCGAGCGTCAGCGTGGCCATTCGCGTCGCCAACACGCGCGAGACGTTGATCCACGCTTACGTCGTGGAGACCAGCGTCAACTTTTCCGCGCAGCCGGGGCAATCCATCCTGACCGTGGTGGCGATGGATCCGACCGTACTGATGAACCTCGAGGAAAAGATCAAGCCCTGGCCCGACATGGCCGACAGCAGCATCGCCACGGCGATCTTCAGCGATTACGGCTTCACGCCGCAGGTCCGCGACAGCCAGCCGGCGCGGGCCGACAACGAGCACCGGGTCATCCAGCGTGCGACCGATATCGCGTTTCTGTCCCAACTCGCCGAGCGCAACGGCTACGAGTGTTACGTAGAGACCAACGCAGCCGGCCAGGTGGAAGGGCACTTCCACCCGCCCGACACCAGCCAGCAGCCGCAGGGAGTGCTGACCCTGAACATGGGGGAAGCCACCAATGTCCGTTCTTTCTCGGTCAGGAACGACATGCTGCGGCCGGTCACCGTTCAGGCCAAAGGGCTGGAAGTGGAGTCCGGCTCGGAGCAGCCCGCCGAGTCGCAATCGCAGAGCGGCGGCGGACTCGGCAGCGCGGCCACGGTGGCATCCGACCGGCCGCGGAAGATCCTGCTGGCCGGAACCGGGCTGGCCAAGGCCGGCGAGTTGCAAACCGCGGCGCAGGCGGTGGTGGACCGCTCGGCGTGGGCCATCACGGCGGAGGGCGAGCTGGATGCGTCCACTTACGGCGGCGTGCTGCGCGCCAAGCGTCCGGTCACGGTGCGCGGCGCGGGGAGAGCTCTCAGCGGTACGTACTACGTCCAGCGGGTCCTGCACACCTTCACCGCCGAGGGATACCGCCAGCAATTCTCTCTGCGCCGGAATGCTTCCGGTTTGACCGGGCAGGAAAGCTTCACGGAGGACAACGCCCTATGAGCCCCGAACCGTTGGCCGGAGCGTCCGGCGGCTACTCCGCCGGCCGGTTCTACGGCAAGTACCGCGGCCGGGTCAGCGACACGCAGGATCCGCTGAAACTCGGCCGCATCAAGGCCACCGTGCCGGAAGTGCTGGGAGACGAGGCCACCGGCTGGGCGGTGCCATGCGTTCCGTACGCCGGCGACAAGATGGGCTTCTCCGCCGTTCCGGAGGTGGACACGGGAGTCTGGATAGAATTCGAGGCCGGCGACCCCAGCCGCCCCATCTGGAGCGGCTGCTGGTGGAGCGACGGCCAGCTTCCCCAGAACGAGCAGGGGGCCGAGGCTTCGCCTCCACTGAAGATCTGGCGCACCCGGGAGGGCCTGCTGCTGGCTTTCGACGACGACGCGCGGACCATCACTCTGAGCGATCAGAACGGCTCGAACCTGCTCACGATTGACGCTCAGGGGGGAGAGATCAAGCTGCTGGCCACGGCCAAGGTGGTGGTGGAAGCGCCGCAAATCGAACTGGTGGAGGGAGCGGCGCATCCGCTGGTCTTCGGCGACGACCTGCTCTCGTACCTCACGCAGATCGTTCAGATCTTCAATATGCACCTGCACCCGGGACAGATGGCCGGGCCGCTGCCGGTCTCGCCCGTGCCGCCGGTGGGACCGATGACGCCGCCATCGCCCAGCCTGTTGTCGCTGAAAGTGAAAACGGGGTGAGACATGGGAGCCGCTGACAAACTCTACGCTGGGAATTTCAGTGATTTCGCCGACAGCATGGCCGGCGAGATGGAAAAGGCCTTCGGCGAACTGCTGGCGGAAAAAGGCAAAGCGCCGCTCGATTCCAGGGGGGAGGACGACCGGCGCATGCTGTTCATCGCCATCGCGCGCGGCGTCATCCGGCATTTGCAGAGCAAGCAGACGTCGTTTGTGATACGGGTCCCCGGCGGGGGACAGGCGGCGACCGTCACGCCGGTCATCGGGACGCGAGGGCTGCCATGAGCAGGCGCTACTTCGATTTCCCGTTCCGCATCGACGGGCGCGGGCAGACGGCCACGGCGCCCGCCGACGAACACGTGCGCGATCTCATCTACCAGGTGTTGTTCACCAGCCCCGGCGAACGGGTGAACCGGCCCGATTTCGGCTGCGGCCTCCAGCAACTCGTCTTCATGCCCAACAGTGACGCTCTCGCCACGGCGACGCAGTTCCTGGTCCAGGGGGCTTTGCAGCGCTGGCTGGCGGACGTGATTCAGGTCGACGGCGTGGAGGTGAACGCGGAGAACGAACGGCTCACCGTGCAGGTGGTCTATACGAGGAAGGATACCGGGGAGCGGCGCATCGACTCGTTCGCCGCGCCGGCCCTGACGGGAGGCGCGGCATGATCCGCCACCAGGATCTCCTGTGCCGCGTGGATACGCGCCGGCCGGCGATCATCTCCAGTCCGACTCTTCAAGGCGTCGAGTACCTGGAAGTGGTGACCTCGCCGGAAACGGACGACCAGCGCGTATTGCTGGTGTACTTCCTTCCGAAGCAGGGGCCGGGCGCCGCGGCGCTCATCCAATTGCTGGACACGCTGGCCGCCAATTCCGATACGCTTCTGGCCATCACCGGCGGCGTGCGCATCCGGGACGTCGCCATCCTCAACGCGGCGCGGGAGGGCGATCACCTGCGCCTTCGAGTGAACCATCCGGGCGATTTCACCGATTACACGCTACGAATTACGCCGCCCTTGCCCGCCGGCCCGGCCGACCCGGTGCTGGACCCCGCTTACGCTTCGATCGTATTCAACTTTCAGGCGGCTTGCCCCAGCCAGTTCGATTGCCGCCCCGACACCACCTGCCTCACTGCGCCGGCGGAGCCGCCCCCCATCGACTACTTGGCCAAGGACTACGCCAGCTTCCGCCAGGCGCTGCTGGATCGCATCACCTCCATTCACCCGGATTGGACCGAGCGCAACCCCGCCGACCTCGGCATCGCCCTGGTCGAACTGCTGGCCTACGCAGGCGACCAGCTCAGCTACTACCAGGACGCCGTCGCCAACGAGGCCTACCTCGAAACGGCCCGGCAGAGGGTCTCCGTCCGCCGCCACGCCCGTCTCATCGGTTACCGCATGCATGATGGCCTGAGCGCGCACGCATTCGTCCATATGCGCGTGTCGGCTCCGCTCACGCTGGGCGCGGGGCAGCCGATCCTGACCCGGATCATCGAGCCGCTCACCGGCTCGGCGCCGCCCGATACGGTGATCGGGGCCGAGTTGAAGGAGACGGCCTTCGCCGCGGAGGCTGCCGTCTTTGAGACGAGCGGGACGTTCCACCTGCATCCTGACCTGAACGAGCTCGCGATCCACGACTGGCGGCGTCAGGACTGCTGCCTGCCCGCCGGCTCCACCACCGTGGATCTGAAAGGCGACTGGACGGCGCGGCTGGGCGCCGGCGATGCCCTGCTGCTGGAGGAGACGCGCGGAGCGGCCAGCGGCGTCGTGGAGGATGCCGACGCCTCGCATCGCCAGGTGGTGAGGATCACCGGTGTCGAAACCGCCTTCGATCCGTTGACGAGCCAGACTCTCACCCGCGTGCGCTGGGACGCCGCCGATGCCCTGCGCTTTCCGCTTTGCGTCAGGGCGCAGGGCGTGGCTCCGCCTATCGCCGTGGCCCGCGGCAACCTGGTTCTCGCATCCCACGGCCAGACCGTGACCGAGTGGTATCCGAACGAGCCCGGCTCCGGCCCGGGGATCGAGACAGGAACCAGGCCCTTCCGTTTCCGGCTCCAGCGGGGGCCGCTGAGCTACCGGGTGAAACCGGACTCCTCCGCGCCGGCCCCGGTGTCTCACCTGCTGGATATGCACCCGCGCGAGGGCGAGCCGGAAGTGCTGGCGCTCAGCGTCGTGAAGGGAACCGAGGTTGAAGGAGACTGGCTCAGCCGTCCGGACCTGCTCTCCAGCGGCCCCGACGACCGGCATTTCACCCTGGAGACAGACAATCTCGGGCGCGCCCAGGTCCGCTTCGGCGACGGCGTGGCAGGCAGGGCTCCCATGTCCGGTTCTTCGATCCAGGTCAAGTACAGGGTAGGGACCGGAACGCCGGGGAACGTAGCGCCAGGCGGGCTCTACCACGTTGTGGAGCCGGATTCCAGCACCGACCTTTCCGCGATCGACTCCCTGCGCAACCCGTTGGCCTCCTGGGGCGCGGCGGACCCCGAGCCGGTCGAAGCCGTCAAGCTCACCGCGCCGGCCGTCCTCCGGTCGGAACTGCATCGTGCCGTCACGGAAGACGACTACGCGCGCGCCGCCGAACTCAGCCCGGACGTCTCCAGGGCCGTGGCCACCTTTACCTGGACGGGCTCGTGGCACACCGTATCGCTGACCATCGATCCGGCGGGCTCCACCACGTTGACCAACGAGCAGCGGAGCCGTATCCTGGCTTTGGTTCAGCGCTACACCCAGCTCGGTTACGACCTGCGCATCGAGACGCCCGAATACCTGCCGCTCGAAATCGAGATCGAGGTATGCGTTTCCAGGGATCACTTTCGCGCCGACGTCGCCGGGGACGTCGCCCTGGCATTGAGCAATCGAGTGCTCCCAGACGGCACCCTGGGCTTCTTCCACCCGGACCGGTTCAGCTTCGGCCAAACGCTCTACCTCAGCGAGCTATATGCCGCCGCGGCCTCGGTGGAAGGGGTGCTCTCGGCGACGGTGACGAAGCTGAACCGCCAGGGGGCGGAGCCCGGCGGGGAACTCGACCGGGGTTTTATCACGCCGGGCCGGCGCGAGATTCTGCGCCTGGATAACGATCCCAACTTCCCCGAGAACGGCACGCTCCGGCTGACCATGCGAGGTGGAAAATGAGCTACCCGAAATATGATGCGGCCGGCTGCGGCTGCTGCCGGAAGACCGGCGAATTCCCCCTCGAGATCTACAACCGCCCGGCGCTTTCCGGGATCGACTACCGCATTGGCGACTACGGGTTGTGCCGCGAGAACCTGTTGGCCGCCATCAGCCGGACTCAACTGCTCAAGTCTCTTCACTCCCGCGATAACCTCGACTACGGCATCGCAATCTTCGACCTGTGGGCCTACCTGGCCGACATACTGACCTTCTACCAGGAGCGCATCGCCAACGAAGCCTTCCTGCGGACCGCCACGCTGCGTGAGTCGGTGCTGCGGCTGGCGGCGCTGATCGACTACCGGCTGGGCCGCGGCTCAGCCGCGACCGCGTACCTGGCCTTCACCCTGGATAAGAACAAGAGCCTGGTGCTGCCGGCCGGCCTGCGCGTGCAGAGCGTGCCGGGACAGAACCGGAAGCCGCAGAAGTTCGAAACGATCGAGGAACTGTCCGCCGACGCCCGGTACAACCGGGTGGCGGCCTATCCACTGCCCTCCGCCTTCAATCCCTTTGCGGCCGGCAACGGCCAGGCCGCCTTGCCGCTCGCCGCGGCGGCAGCGCTCGCCAAGCCCCTGGCGCGAGGCGAGAAGCTGCTCATCGTATCCCCGGATTCACTCGAACGCAAGCAGTTGACGTCGGTTACCAGGGAAGAGCGGCAGGTCTCGCTGGCGTGGGATGTTCCGGTTCAATCGGCCGGCCTGACGCCGTGGAGCGCGAAAGCCGTCACTTACAACCGCGTCTTTGGAGCATTCGGCGCTGGCGCCCCCGATTCCTACATGAGCGTGGCCGCGAGCAACGCGGCCAGCGGCTTCACCTGGACGCTGAAGCAGCGCGCCGCGGCCGACTACAACCTCGCCGTCAACGCCACGCCGCCGGCCGCTCCGGAGATTCCCCTGGGCCAGAAGGTGGACGACATCAAAGCCGGGACCCGGGTCCTGCTTGCGGCTGCCACGGCCGCCGGTAAGGTCCTGACTCGCTTCGCTACGGTAACTTCCGCCGAGGCGCGTTCCGCCGCCTTCGCTCCTCTGACCGGGCAGGTGACACACCTCCGGCTGGGCATCTCCACGCAAGGCGCCCCGCTGGTCGTCGGAGGCCCCCTCGACCGGATATTCGTCTTCGCCATAGCGGACGACGGCGCCGTCTGGATGCGCGCCACGAGTTCCGCCCGCAAGTTCATGGACTGGCAATCGCTCGGCGGCCAGGTGACCGCGATTGCCGCCGCCAGGGACGGCGCCTCCCGCTGGCGCCTGTTTGCCTCAGGCAAGGACGGGGCCGTGTGGACCATCCGGCAGACGCCCACCGGCACGCCGGACGCCTGGCAATCGCTCGGCGGCGTGGGCGGCCTGCTCGCCGCCGCCGTGCACCCCTCCGGCCTGTTTACGCTCGTGACCCGCGCCTCAGACGGCAGCGTCCGCGTCATCCGGGAAACGCAAGCCGGCGTGTGGGGCGGCTGGGAGAACATCGGCGGAACGGTGTCCGGGCTCGCTGCGGGCTTCGGCGCGGACGGAACGTTCTACGCCTTCGGCATCGGCAAAGACCACGCCGTGTGGTACAACCGGCGGCTTTCCAGCGGAGTCTGGCAAGGCTGGGTTTCGCTGGGAGGATGGGTGGACCTGCTGGCAGTGGAACGAAATCAGGACGGCAGGCTGGCCGTCTTCGCCCGGGGTCTGGACCAGGGGCTGTGGCTGTTGAACCAAACCAACACCGGTTGGGGCGCTTGGACCGGCCTGGGCGGCGGGCTCGATCAGCTTGCCGTCACCACCTGGCTCGGCAGAATCGTGGCGCTCGTGCGCGGCGCCGGCAAGGCGTTGTTTTACCGGGTCCAGACGGCTGTGAACGGCACGGCCTACTTGGGCTGGAGTGTGCCGTTCGGGGCCGCGTATCCGCTGGATGCCTTCAGCGCCGGCAACCTGGTCTCAGGCATTCCGCTCGCCGCCATGCGAACGCCGGAAGGCGCCGTGTGCGTAGCGACGGTTGCGCCGGCGGCCCGGTATGATCTGGAGTATCCAATCTGGAAGGCGGCGGACCGGCGCTCGCTCGCGGTCTACGAACTCACCCGCGATCCCCTGGCTTTCCGCGAGGAGAGATTCGCCGGAACGATCACCGGCAACCGGATCTCGGTTGCTTTGGACGCGCTGCCGCCGGTCGAAACCGGCCGCCGGGTGATCCTCGACGACGCCCGCGAGCAGCCTCACCTGGCCGAGGTGCTCAGCGCCACCACGACCGGCGACTCGCTGGTGATCACCTTCACGCCCGCGCTTACTCGCGCCCTTGAAAGCGAGACCGCGGTGCTCTGCGCCAACGTCGCCAAGGCCACGCACGGAGAGACGGTGAAGAACGAGGTTCTGGGCAGCGGCGACGCCTCTCAGCGCTTTCTGTCTTTCGCCCTTAAGAAGCACCCCGTGACTTATGTGCCCGCGGCGGGACAGCCCAACGGCGTCGCCAATACGCTCGAACTGCGCGTGGGCGGCATCCTTTGGGAAGAGGTTTCGTCTCTGCTTGGCCGCACCTCCAGCGAGCGCGTGTACTCCACCCGGGTGGACGACGAGGGGAAGATGACGGTTCAGTTCGGCGGCTCGCCCGGAGCGCGGGTGCCCACCGGCCGGAACAACATCGTCGCCACCTACCGGCAGGGCCTGGGCGAGGACGGCAATGTGAGCGCCCGGTCCCTCACCACCCTGCTGGACCGCCCGGCCGGACTCAAGGCCGCCACTAACCCGGCGCCGGCCGAAGGAGGGGCGTCGCCGGAGACCCTGGAGCAAGCCCGCTCCAACGCGCCCTCCACGGTCCAGACCTTCGGCCGCATCGTGTCGGTCCGCGACTTCGAGCACGCGGCGCGGGAACTGGCGATGGTCGCCAAGGCCCGCGCTTATGTGGATTGGGACGGCGAGGAGCAGGCGGTCTTTGTCGTAGTGGCCGGTCCCGGCGGAACATCGCTGGCCAACAGCGTGAAGGACATCGCCGCCAGCCTCGACGCGCTTCGCGACACAAACCGGAAGATGAACATCGTGCCGCACGCGTCCAGGCCGGTCGAACTCGCGCTCGACGTCATCGCCGGTTCGGCCTACACCCTGGACGCGGTGCAAGCGGCGGTGGAGGAGGCGATCGAGGAGTTGTTCTCCTTCGACAACCGGGAACTGGGACAGCCGGTCTACCTGAGCGATCTCTACCGTGCGCTCCAGGCGCTGGACGGGGTGGTGGCCGTGGACCTGGATGTGCTGCGCCCCAAGGGGGCCGCCGGCGTGTCCCGGATGGCTGACGTATACGTGCCTCTTTCGGCCATCGCCACGCTCGATCTGAACGACGCGACGATCAGCGTCGCTCACGGAGGTTTCTAGCGAGACGCCATGCCAGAGCCATCGCCAATCAATCTCTACGAACTGCTGCCGGCGCTCTACCGGATTCGCGACGAGGAATTCGCCGCCGCCGCGCTGGGCCTCTCTCCCGGGCAACCTGGCGTAACGGGTCCGCTCGGCGAACTGCTGCGGCTCATCGAATCGCAGGCCGAACTTCTGCGCGCCAATATCGGCGAGCTGTACGACGACTTCTTTATCGAGACCTGCGCCGAGTGGGTCATCCCTTACATCGGCGACCTGATCGGCAACCAGCCCATCTACGAGATCGCCCGCACCCGCCGCGCCGACGTAGCGCGCACCATCTACTACCGCCAGCGCAAGGGGACGCTCGCCGTCACCGAGGAACTGGCCGGCGACGTTACGGGCTGGGCCGCGTTCGTGACGCCGTTCTTCGAACTGCTCTCCTGGACGCAGAACCTGAACCACATTCGCCTGAAGCCCGTGGCCGGCAGCCGCAACCCGCTGTACTACGAGCGCGTCGGCACACTGCCCGTGCGCAGCCTGGAGATACTGGACCGTCTGGGCGGACCCTTCGGATCGGTGACGCGCTCGGTGGATATTCGTCCCATGAGCCAGCGCGCCGGCTGGTACGGTCCGCGCAAGGTGGGGATCTTTCTGTGGCGCCTGAAGGCTTTTCTTCTGGAGGAGATACCGGCGCGGCGCACCGGTAATCTGCTGGCTCACGAGTACTTCCTCAGCCCCCTGGCGAAGCCCACGCGGCTGTTCCGTAAACCCTTGCCGGTTTCCCCCGGGGAACTGGCCAGCGAGGCGAACTACCCGGAACCGATTCGCCGCGTGAGCTTCAACCAATCCGCCGCGCCGTACGTCGAGAGCGGCTCGCTGCGGATCAGGCGCGACGGTGTCCTGGTGCCGGCCTCGGATCTTCTATGCATGGATCTCTCCAACTGGGCGGCGCCGCCGAACGACAAGGTCGGCGTTGACGTGCAACTTGGCCGCATCAGCTTCGGAGCGAACGTGGCGCCCGCAAACCCCGCCAGGGTGAACGCCGACTACAACGTGGGCTTCCCCGGCGAAATCGGCGGCGGTCCTTACAGCCGCCTGGCGCCGGTCTATTCGGGCGAGCCGGTAAGGGACTCGGCGGAGTGGCGAATCTGGAACCCCGAAGGCATCACGGCCGCGCCGCTCGAGGTGGGAGCTTCCCGGACTTACGCTTCCATCGGCGCCGCGGTCGCGGCGTGGAACCTGGCCGGCAAGCCGCCTTCGATCATCGAGATCGCCGACAGCGCGACCTATATCGAGGACATCTCGCTGGACCTGACGGGAAGCCGGCTCATCGTGCGCTCCGCGGACGGCCAGTGTCCGACGCTGCGCGGCGAGGTGACGGTTCCCGGCGCCGCGGCCGGCGGATCGCTTTCCCTGAGCGGGTTGCTCATCGCCGGTACCATCCGCATCGAGGGAACGCCGGATAATTTGTCGCTCTCGCACTGCACGCTGGTGCCGGGCAGGACCCTGCTCGAGACCGGGGAACCCGCCGAACCGTTCGCGGCTTCGATCTTCGCTTCCGCCGCCGCCACGGCCCTGAACATCGAAATCGAGCGCAGCATCACGGGCCGCCTGGAGCTGCCTGCCACCCTGGCGGGCCTCTCGATCAGGGACAGCATCGTCGATGCGGCGGCTCGCCAGGAGCGCGGAAGAACCGTCCCGGTGCTGCTCTCGGGCAATCTGAGTCCCATGCCGGCGGTCTCCGCTCCCGCCGAGCTTCGCGTCGCCGTGGGCGCGAAGGCCTTCCGCACCATCGTCCTTAATCCTCCACCCGGCACGCTGGCGGAGGCGCGTGACCGACTTCAGGCCGCCATACGGCAATCGGCGCCGCTGGACGCCGCGTTTCAGAGCGTGTCGGTGGTGGTGGCCGGGACGCGCCTGGCCATCGCATCGCCCGCCGGAGACGCGGTCTGGGTGGAGGAGGCGCCGTCCAGCGACGCCGCCTCCAAACTCCGCCTTCTGGCGCCGGACGGCAAGCGGATGCTGGGCCTGCTGGGCGGTTCGGTGGCGGGCTTCACCGGGTTCAGTTCTCCCTCCCCGGTGGTCAAAGTGCAGATGGGCGCGCTTGCTCCCGCTGACGCGGCGATCTCGGGCGGTCCGGCGACGGCGGCCGCGCTGCGCGATCAATTGCAAGCCGCGGTTCGCGCCGCCGGCGCGGGCGCCGCGTTCACCGCCGCTCTGGTCGGGTTGCTGGAGCAACGTCTCCTCGTCATACCCGGCGAAGACCAAACCGCGGTGACGTTCCTGCCGGGCTCCACGCCCGAGGCGGTGTACGAGGCGGCGCTCGAGTCGGCGCGGCCGGCCATCGCGGGCAGCCCCGCAGGCGAGCAGGCCGCGCCGGCCGCCGCGCTATCCCGTGTGACGGTGCTGGGCGATGCGTCGTTCCGCGAGATCACCCTGGCCAGCGATTGCATCTTCGCCGGCCGGGTGAAGACCGACAAGCGGCAATCCGGCTGCGTGAGGTTCAGCTACGTCCCGCCGGGCTCCGCCACCCCCCGGCGCTACCGCTGCCAGCCGGACGGCACCGTCAAGGATCTGGACGAGGCCGCCGCGGCGCTGGTTCTGGCGCAAGTTGTTCCGGAGTTCGTCTCGGTGCGCTTTGGCGAGCCGGGTTATTGCCAGCTCTCCCTCACCGCCCCCGCCGAGATTGCGAGCGGCGCCGAAAACGGCAGCGAGATGGGCGCCTGGCACCTGCTCTCGAACCCGCTGCGCGAGGCCAACCTGCGCATCCGGCTGGAGGAGTATCTTCCGTTCGGCCTGGAAGCTGGCTTAATTTACATGTCCTAAGTCGAGGTTAACCATGAAAGGCGACTTCACCAGATTCACCTTCGATGCCAAGAAGCACTACACCAGGGTCCTCAAGCAACAGGGGCGGCCCGACCTCGACGCCGACTGGAACGAGCAAAACGCCATCCAGAACCACCTGCTCGAGGAGTCCCATCGCGACACCATCGGCAAGTCGGGCTTCCCCAAGGGCCCCGCCTTCAGCGTGCAGCCTACGCCGGACGCCACCGACCTGGTGATTCAGCCCGGCCACGCTTACGTCGACGGCATCCTGGCGGTGTTTGAAGGCACGGCGCCGGTGAGCTATCGCAACCAGCCCGATTACGTGCAACTGCCGGCGCTGGCCCCGGTGCAGAACCAGACCGACCTGGTGTATCTGGACGTATGGCAGCGCCACATCACCGGCGTGGAGGACGGCCAGATCCGCGAGCCGGCGCTGGGCGGCATCGACACCGCCACGCGGTCGAAGACCATCGCCCAGGTGCGCATCCAGCCCAATGTCGCTACCACGGATTGCGCCGCGGCCCTGGCCAAGGCGCCGGAGCGGCCCGGCGGAGGGCGCCTTACGACCTCCACCGCGGCCGGTTCCCAGACGCCCAGTTCCTGCCTGCTGCCTCCGGTGGGCGGCTACCGCGGCCTGGAAAACCGTCTCTATCGCGTCGAGATCCACGCGGGCGGGGATCTGAGCCACGCCACTTTCAAGTGGTCCCGCGACAACGGGGCGGTGGTCTTCCCGGTGGCCGCGTTCCTGGAACCGGCAGCGGTTCAGTTGTCCAGCCTGGGCCGCGACCAGATACTGACCATCCACAAGAATGACTGGGTGGAGGTGCTGGGAGACCAGACCGAACTGAAGGGCGAAGCCGGGACGCTGGTCCAGGTGCTCGACGTCGATCCCCAGACCCGCAAACTCACGCTCAGCGCCGATATCAGCGCCCACTCCGGCGAGACCCACCCGAAGGTGCGCCGCTGGGACAATCCGGCCGGCGCCGCCGGCATGAATTCGGGCCAGCCGATTCTCCTGGAGGACGGCATCGAGGTCCAGTTCTCGCTGCCTAACGCCCTGTCGCCGTTCCGTTCCGGGGATTACTGGCTCTTTACGGCGCGCACCGGCGCCGCCGGTCTGGAGTTACTGAACGCCGCTCCCGCGCGCGGCGTCAAGCACCACCTCGCCGCCCTGGCCCTCATCACCTGGAACAAGACGGGGCCCAATTTCACGCCCGCCGTGAAGGATTGCCGCCGGCAGTTCCCTCCGCTCACCGCCATCGCCGCCTCCGACGTTTCTTTCGACAATTCGGTGTGCCAGTTCCCCGGGGCCGCCACGGTGCAGGATGCCATCAACGCCCTCTGCAAGAAGGGATGCTGCGCACTCACCGCCGACCCCGGTCCCGGTTGGGAGCGGGTATTCGACAAACTGCCCCCTCAGGGCGGCATCATCTGTCTCCGCCCCGAGGAGTACTCCCTTGCGACGACCGTCGAGGTGAAGGATAAGGGCCCCATCGTGCTCATCGGCGCCGGCGAGTCGTCCAAGATCGTCGTCACCGGTGGGGAGTGCGCCATCCGCTTCGTCAACTGCGGCGCCATCACCCTGCGCGGCTTCGCCGCCCGCGCCCAATCCACGGGCCGGGGAAACCGGGGACAGGGGCCGGACGACGGGATCCGCGGCGTCTTCGATTTTTCCAACTGCTGGAACGTGACTGTCGAAGATGTGGTGCTCACCTGCGCCAGCGGACCGGAGCGCGCGGCGGCCTGCCTCAGCGTCCACGGCTCGGCCGGCCGCGACTTCGAAGTCCGGGTGAACAACTGCCGCCTGAAGGCGGGCTCGCACCAGGACGGGATCCTGGTGCTGAATGCCGCGCGCGTCTGGATTTCGAACAACACCATCGAGGGGACCAGGACGGCGGCGGCGCAACTTCCCGCGCTGCTCACCAACCCGGCCAGCCTTTCCGAGTTGAGAAAACCGCTTCTGTCGAAGCTGTTCGTAAAGCAGCCTCCCGCGGCCGGTGTGGTTCCCAACGTGAGATTCCCAGCGCGAAACCCGAGCATCCAATTCACTACGATGCCGGGCCTGGTTGCCGCATGGGACGCGCTGCTGAAAGCGGCCAATCTCGACCTCACCGCGCGGCCGCTCAAGCTCCGCGACAAAGTAATCGCCCTCGCCAACCGCCTGCTCCGCGACAACCATGTGGCGGCGTTTCAGGGGGCGGTGAATCAGATCCGCGCCGCGTACGTCGGGTCCTCCCAGGGAATCGTGGTGGGTGGATTGACCGCCGGCGAGGTGCGCATCGACGGCAACGTCATCACCGGCTTCGCGCAGGGCATCCACGTCGGCCTCAGCAAGTCCGGACCGCGAACCGGCGGGAACGTGCGTCGCGCCGGGCGGGTGGAGATCCGCGGCAACAGCGTGGCGCTGTGGATCGGGCCGGGGTGGTTCAGGGAGCGCCACGGCGTCTTTGTGGGCAACGCCGACAGCATCCTGGTGCAGGCCAACTCGCTGGCCCTGGCGCGTGACCCGCTCTCGGCCGCTCTGCCCGTGGATGGGATCCGCATCTTCGGCTATTTCGGGCGCTACATCATGGTCCGCGACAACCACATCCCAGGCTTCGGCGTCGGCATTCGCATCACGCCGCGCGGCACCGAGTATACGCGCTCGACCCGCTTCTGGAGGGTTGCGGACAACGCCGTGCTTTCGGCCGCTCAGAGCGCGGTGATCGCTCCGCAGGCCATCGTCAGCTAACCCGGGCGTTTCACGCGGAGACAGCGCCAGGAGGCGCACAGCGGGGCGCCGTGCTGGAGTTCCGTGTCCTTGGCGCTTATGGCTGCCTGGAAATCCGGTGATGCCGTAAGAAACGGTTACGTCCCGGAGAGCGCGTGAATTCTCCCGCTTAGGGGGCGGACCGCCGGAAATAGAAAAGGGCGAAGCCTTCAGACCTCGCCCATGCGCCGCGCGGGACTCGAACCCCTCGTACCAGTTACCTGCGTTAGACCAAGCGAACTTCGCTCAGGAGCCAACACTGTATACCGTTCCGTCTACTTCACCGGTAGCTGCGCGACAACCACAGTATACTTCTGTTCCGGCGCATCGTCAATAGAATTGCGACGCCGTCCATCGAGTCTCCAGCACAGGCAGATATCGGGCCAGAATCGGGCAAAACGGGGGAGGCGCCAAGGCTTCGCCGGAACTCCAGCCCGCCGGAAATGGGGCCGGATTCGAAGCTCGACGGCATGCGCTGCGACACGGCAGGGAGCCGTCTCCCCCTGGCGGGAGCATCCGCTTCTACAGGTGCTCAGGCCGGAGCCGGCGGCTTGTCTCCAGGCGGCGCGTGAAACATCCGGCGCTAGTTCACCCAGCGGTCCGGGCGGTCCGAGTCGCGGCGCCGCACGTACAGTTCGAACTTGCGCTTGGCCCGGGCCCGTTTCCAGGAGTGGTAGTAGCGCTGGAGAGGCGCCGTGAGACCGCCGCCCGCGCGCGGCGCCTTGAGGTAGATCAGCCCGATCAACATTCCGCCCAGGTGCGCGAAGTGGCTCACCGTGCCGCCGCTCGCGCCCAAGGAGCCCAGGAACGCGATGCCGCCCAGGATCATCACGAAGTACTTGGCCTTGATGGGGAACAGAAAGCTGAACAGGATGACGCGATCCGGGTAGAGCACGCCGAACGCCAGCAGCAGGCCGTAGATCGCTCCGGAGGAACCGATGGTCCGGGCGTCAAGGTTGCCCACCAGGGCGTTGGCCGCCACCACGCACAGCCCGGCGCCCACCCCGCAGATAAAGTAGAACTTCAGAAACAGCCGGGTTCCCCAGCCGCGCTCCAGGTCCGAGCCGATCATCCACAACGCCAGCATGTTGAACAGAATGTGGCCGAAGCCGCGGGGATCGTGGAGGAACAGGTAAGTCACCACCTGCCACACGGCCGGCACGGTCAGCACGGCGCGGGGCCAGAGGCTGAAATGGGCGAAGATGGCTCCCTCGCCGGAGGCCGTGGCCAGGTACTCCAGCACGAAGATCCCGCAGTTCAGGATCAGCAGCCACTTGACTCCCGGAGGAATCCCGCCCGCGGACCAGGTGTCGAACGAGCGCGGGTTTCGATAAACATTCGGCATAGCCGGGTGACGCTAAGGAGCGGCCGCTCCGCCGTGTCCGAACCGGTCCAGCATCATGTCCAGGATCTGAAACAGCAGGGCCATGGCAAGCCAGAGCTGCCAGCGCGAGAACAGGCCATCGGGCAGGGCGCCCTGTCCGGCCAGCCGCAGGTCGTGAACCAGGCGCCACAGCGCCACCGCCAGAGACACGCCCGAGGCGGCCGGCAGCCAGCGCCGGAACTTCGCCGTGAACTGCAATACCCCAGGTCCGCGAGCGCTGCGGACCCTTCCCAGTTTGAGCCGCAATCTCACCACCATGCTTTCAATCTAACAGGAATTGCGCTAGATTGTGTGGTGGCGCGTGACGCCCTTCGTACTGGAGAGAACAGGAGCGGGTTATGAAGAAACTGCGAACAGCCATGATCGGCGCGGGATTCATGGGCAAGGTGCACACCGAGGCGATTCGGCGGCTCGGGAACGTGGAGGTGGCCGCCATCGCCGGCGTCTCCGAGGAGGAGGCCCGGGGATTCGGCGCCGCCGTGGGGATCGGCGTGACCACCGGCGACTACCGGACGGTGCTCTCCGACGCCTCCATCGACGCGGTCCACATCTGCACTCCGAACGTCCTGCACCACCCCATCGCCATGGCCGCCATGCAGGCCGGCAAGCACGTCCTGTGCGAGAAGCCCCTGACAGTGACGGCCGCCCAGGCGCGGGAGATGGTGGAGTTGGCCAAGAAGACCGGCCTGGCCAACTGTGTGAACCACAACCTGCGCTACTACCCCGTGGTGCAGCAGGTGAGGCGGCTCATCGAGAACGGCGAGTTGGGGGAGATCCTGATCGCCCAGGGAACCTACTCCCAGGACTGGCTGCTCTACGACACCGACTTCAACTGGCGGCTGGAGGCCAAGGAAAACGGGCCGCTGCGGGCCATGGGGGACATCGGTTCGCACTGGATGGACATGGTGCAGCACCTGACCGGCCTCAAGATTACGGCCCTGTGCGCCGACCTGGCCATCTTCCACGCCACGCGCAAGAAGCCCAAGTTCGCGGTGGAGACTTTCACCGGCAAGAAGCTGAGCCCCGAGGACTACGACCCGATCGCCGTCGACACCGACGATTTCGGCGCGGTCCTTTTCCGGCTGGGCAAGCGCGCGCGCGGAGCGTTCACGGTGAGCCAGATGTCGGCGGGATGCAAGAACCGTTTCCAGTTCGAGATCTTCGGCACCAAGGCCGGCGCCATCTGGAACCAGGAGCGGCCGGACGAGCTGTGGATCGGGCAGCGCAATTCCCCGAACCAGGTCCTGATCAAGGACGGATCGCTGATGGACCCCAAGGCGGCCGCCTACGCGGACTTGCCCGGCGGGCACGGCGAAGGGTACGACGACGCGCACAAGCAGGTTTTCCGGCGGTTCTATCGCCGCGTGGCGGACGCCTCCGCGCCCGAGGACTATCCCACGTTCGCCGATGGCCTGTGGGGGATGCAGTTGCTGGAGAAGGTGATCGAGAGCTCCGCCAAACGCGCCTGGGTGGAGACGGCCTAAGATCCCGGCGCTACGGGGGCTGCTGGCCTGGCCGAGACGGTGGGAGGCGGCGTCCGGGAGATATCGCCGCGCGCAGCGAGAGAAGAAGCCTTGCCCGTTGGGGTTTGCCGGGAATGGCCGCTTGGATACACTATGGGTACCGTTAACGTGAGCGTCCCAGTGGTTGGGGTTTGCCGGGAATGGCCGCTTGGATACACTGACGCCCATCGTCAGAAGTCCACACCACACGTTGGGGTTTGCCGGGAATGGCCGCTTGGATACACTTCCTCGACAGCCACCCTGGCTGTTCTACAGTTGGGGTTTGCCGGGAATGGCCGCTTGGATACACTGCCGGCAGCGCCACCCGGCCGGCCTCGGCGTTGGGGTTTGCCGGGAATGGCCGCTTGGATACACTTCCTGAAGTACGAACTGAAGGACGGGCGCGGTTGGGGTTTGCCGGGAATGGCCGCTTGGATACACTAGCGCCCGTCGATGGTGATGCGCGCGTGCTGTTGGGGTTTGCCGGGAATGGCCGCTTGGATACACTGGCAGGCACTCGGCATCCGCCCACGCGTGCGTTGGGGTTTGCCGGGAATGGCCGCTTGGATACACTACATGCAACAGAAATATGCAGGCACGATCAGTTGGGGTTTGCCGGGAATGGCCGCTTGGATACACTCCAGGCCGGAAGCCGCTTGACTAGGTGGTGTTGGGGTTTGCCGGGAATGGCCGCTTGGATACACTCGTCTGGTACGTCCAGCCCGATTGTGCGCGGTTGGGGTTTGCCGGGAATGGCCGCTTGGATACACTTGATGCGCAACCAAACCAATCAACAAATCAGTTGGGGTTTGCCGGGAATGGCCGCTTGGATACACTGAGAAGGTCGTAGAGAAGGTGCTCGAGGGCGTTGGGGTTTGCCGGGAATGGCCGCTTGGATACACTTCAAGTCACTACTGTCCGGCTAAAAGTCGAATAGAATCAACTGGTTGTCGGGGCAGGGTAAATCGCCCTGGGAGTTGGATGCCTGGAACGCC
>JADZCM010000009.1 GCA_020851555.1 Bryobacterales bacterium
CTGACACCTGGAACGGGCGGCCTGATCCCCTGGGCGGCGCGGCCAACGGAATGCTGGTGGAAACCAGCCACGTCACTGTTCGGGGGCTGAAGATTTTGGGGCTGCCGGTGGTGGAAACGCCGAAACCTGGAATGAAACGGCGGCTGTATGCCATCGCCCGGTTGAACCGGCAACTGGAAGACCTGGAGATAGCCCAATGCCTCTTTGCCGGTGACGAGACCGTTGCGCCGAACCACGTGGGCGTCATCGCACACGGCAACGCCGTGTCGGTCCACCACTGCCTGTTTCGCGGATTCATGAAGGACGCCGTGGTCTACTGGACGCCCGGCAGCACGGGGCATGCCATGCGGAATTGCTTCTTCCACGGCATGTACGGCAGCACGATCTGGACCGCCGGAATCGCCGGAGACCTCGACTACCGGAACAACGTCGTGGACAGCGCCAACTATGTGTGGATCTACCAATCCGGAGCCTCCGCCGGGGCGGACGCAGCCGGTGGACGGGCGCAACTGGGAGGAGGATCAACGCCAGAACGCACTCGCTACAAAGTCATCGACAGCCTGTTCGCTAACAACAAGAAACAGGCCGGAACCGGGACGGGCGCACGGATCGAGTTTGCGGACATCGACGCATCCTTCCTGCAAATGGTGGGAACCAAAGTCATCGCCGAGCCGGTCGCTATCGAGCGCGACCAGACGAAGCGGGACTATTTGCACCCCGTGGCTGGGTCCGAAGCGGCGGAAGCCGGCGCCGGGCTCTTCATGAAACCGCTCGCATAGTCCGGCGCGCCGCGGGAGGCCGAAAAGGGATTCCGGCGGCTTTCCGATGGGCGGCCGTCGTCTCGCGGCGCGCACCCGTGTCCCGCCGGATGCGCCGCAGCGGCCGCCCCAGCCGCCCCGGGGCTATGACTTGTTGCTTGTTTTCTTGGCTCAAGACGATGCTCACATCGGCGGAGGGTGACGCCCTCGCTTCAGGGTCAACGTCCTGGGTGCTGGTCTATCGTTGGCCGGTTTTCAGGTGATCATCAACGGCCGTTTTTGGGTGTTCGCCGAGCCGCCGCCCCGTTCTCAAAGAACTCCTTCTGCCAGCGGTAGAAGACGGTGGGGTAGATACCGGTCTGTTCGCACAGGTCCGAGATCGGAACTTTCTCCAGGAAATGCCGCCTCAGGATGGCGACCTTCTCTTCTGCGGTGTGGTGCTTCCGTTGCTGTTTCACGCGTTCTCTCCCTTAGCTTAACGGGAGAACGCTTCCTCCATTTCCAACTGAGGCGGGACACTAAAGCCTGCAACTGCAAGCAGCACCGCAACGGCGGGGGCAGAGGCCACGAAGGCTGAATCTGTCGCTATTGTGGACTAGGGTGGGCTTGGGAATGCGCTCGGTTGCTCGCAACCGCTTGAAAAGGTTGGTTGCGGGGGTAGGATTTGAACCTACGACCTTTGGGTTATGAGCCCAACGAGCTACCAGACTGCTCCACCCCGCAACTTGATCTTAACTCAGAAAACCCGGGGGGTCAACCGGTATCCGGCTGGCTTTTTTCGCGGACACCGGCCACCCGGCACCCCTTTCACCTCCGGGTCGCGGGAGCGCCTGGCCCGGCGGACTTTTGGTATGCTGCTTGTTTACCCAGGCGGCCGGCCGCCGCTGTGAAACAACCGTAGGAAAAGAGACAACCGAACATGCACCTAGTGCCGACTCAAGAGGAAGTAGTTGCCCTTCTGGAGAAATCAGGAGCCCTGCGGCGAGGGCATTTCGAGTATCCCAACGGCAAGCACGCCTCGGAACTTCTGCAAGTCCCCCTCGCCATGCGTTACTACCAGCACGCCAAGGTGCTGAGCGTGGGGCTGAGCCGGCTGGTGCGCGCCAGACCGGAGATGCGGGCCATCATTCCATCACTGTCGATCGTGGCTCCGGCTACCGGAGGGCTGCCCGTAGCCTACGGCGTGTGCGAAGCCCTGCGCGCCCACCAGGTCTATTGGGCGGAGCCGGAGGATGCGGGCGGAGCCCTGCGCTTCCGCACCTTCCTGGAACCATTGCCCGGGGAAAAGGTGCTGCTGATCGACGACATCCTGCGCACCGGGACGAAACTCTCCGAGTTGAAGCGGCTGGTGGAGTCCAACGGCGCCGAGGTGGTCGGGACCGCGACCGTTGTATGGCAGCCGGCGCCCAACGGCAACGGGTTCGGCCAGGCGCCGCTCTGCTACCTGGCTAAAGTGGACGAGTTCGTCTACCAGGACCCCGCCTCCTGTGGCCTCTGCAAGCGGGGCGTCCCTCTGGTCAGGGTGTATGTCTAAGAGGCGAGGGGCCTGCGCCACCCGAAACCGGCGCTGACAAGCCCCTCCTGAGGGTTCAGTTGGGGAGGGCGAAGTTGATCTGGATCTCGGTGATGACCTCCACCGGCTTCCCATTCAGCAGCGTCGGCTCGTAACGCCATTGCCGGACCGCCTCCATGGCCGCATCCGCCAGCCGCTGATCCACCAGGTGGTTGATCTGTTGCAGGTCCAGAACGCCGCCGCCGACCCCTATCACCCCGCGCAGCAGCACAGTGCCCTGGATGTTCTCCGCGCGGCACTCGGGCGGATATGCCGGCCGGACCATGTGAACCAGCTTGGTGGCCTGAACGCCGCCGCCTGTGGTCACGCGCTGGGGCGCCGCCACTGTGGGCGGGGGCGGCGGAGGCGGCGTTGTCCGCTCCGCCCGGACCTCCATGGACTCACTGACCTGGCCCACGTTGAGGACCGGCTGAACCTCGGCGCTCTTGCCCGCCGCGACCACGATCCCCTCCAGGCGCAGCAGCGCGAAACCAGGCTTGGCGACCGTTACCGTGTAAGCGCCCTGCGGCAACGGCTGGATCGTAAACACGCCGTCATCGCCCGCCCAGGCGACCTCCCGGCGCTCCGACCCCTGAAGGGCCACCGTCACCCGGGCCTTGGGCACAGCGGCTCCGCTGGTATCCCGCACCACGCCAAACATGCCTCCGGTCTGCTGAGCGGGCGCGCGGAGCGCGGCCAACGGCAGCAAGACCAGCAGCGATAGCAGGCCAATCCCGGCTGCCAGCACCGGGGTGGCTTTCCGGCGGCTCAGGCCGGCCTTCAAAAGAGCTTCCAAACGGCTTTCCAATTCAGATGCTCTTCCCATGGCGAGACCTCCTTCCGGCAGACGGTCTGCCGCTTGCAGACCCTGCACGATTCCTATCAATTCGCCGGCGTAGTCCGCCGGCGCTTCTCCCTGCATCAAGACTCCGTCGTCGCACGCCCGCTCCGCTTCCCGCCGGAGGCGGCCCACCGCCCACCAGGCCAGCGGGTTGAACCAGTAGAGCGCCAGCGCCAGCCGGGCCGGAAGGTAGGTTCTTGTGTCGTGCCGGAGGATGTGCATCCGTTCGTGGAGCAGCACCATCCGCAGCCGCTCCCCGGGCCATTTCAGGGCCGCGGCCGGCAGCACAACGCAGGGCCTGCGGAGACCGCAGACGGCCGGCACGGACGTCTCCCCGCTAACCCGCACATTGAACCCCAGCACCTCCCCTGGCCGCGACCTCCCGACGAGACGCCGCACCCGCAGACCTCCCACGAATGTCCGCGCCAGCATCGCGGCGCAGCCGAGGCCCCACAACCATACGGCCAGACCGGACAGAGAGAACGTGGGCGACGCCCGGTCCACGGCCACGTCCAGAACCGTGCGAGCCAGCGCCGGCGCCGCCGCAACCTCCGGGGGGACCTCCGGCGACCAGCCCGGTCCCAAGCCGACGGCTACCGGCAACAGCAGCAGGCCGCCCAGCGAGGCCAGCAGTATCAGGTGCCGGGTGGCCGCCGAGGCGCGCTTCATCGCGAAGCACGCCGCCGCCGCGGCGCCCAGGATCAGCGCCGATTTGAACGCGATGGAGACAAGCAGCTCCGCGGCTCCGGTCATGCCTGCTTCTCCTCCTTCCTGGCCCTCTCGATCATGTCCGAGAGGCGGTTCAGTTCCTCCGGTTCGAGCCTCACCGAGCCCCTGTCCAGCAGCGCGGCCATCAGGTTCTCAGCGGATCCTCCGAAGAAGGTGTCGAGCAGGTGCTGGAGCGCGTGCCGCCGGGCCTGGCCCGGCCTGGTGGTCGGAATGTAGACATAGCGCAGACCTTTGGCTTCGTGGCGGACGTGGCCTTTGTCCTCCAGAGTGCGCAGGTGGGCGCGGACGGCGGAGTAGCTCGGAGGATCCGGCAGCCCGGCCAGGACTTCGGAAACCGAGGCCTCTCCCCGCCGGAACAGCACGTCCATGATCTGCCGCTCCCTGCGGCTCAGGTTCAAGTGCCGGGTTCGAACGTTGCGGGTCATGCTGCTTTTCTACCTATCTGCTAAAAAACTAGCACCCATGAACCGGGGCTGTCAATATGGACACCGCCGCCTTTCGCCGGGTTCCCTCCCGCGCCGCGAAATAGTGCGGGCGTTGAGCCCCCGCGGCGGCGCACGGAACTCCGCCTTCGGCTTGGCGAGGAACCCGGGAAAGCGTTCCC
The DNA here is from genome assembly GCA_020851555.1 of Bryobacterales bacterium. Lineage (GTDB taxonomy): Bacteria > Acidobacteriota > Terriglobia > Bryobacterales > Bryobacteraceae > DTKY01. The sequence goes on from JADZCM010000009.1 coordinate 4,485, forward strand.
GGACCGCCGCAACCAGCAGGCGCCCGCGCACATGGGGCGCGAGGCCGCCCACGGGTCCGGCCATTGGAGCTCCGGGCCTGCTAAGTTGGCAGAGAGGCAGGTGAGCATATCGTCATGCGGAACGTCGTCATCCTCGGTTCAGGCTGCGCGGGCAACACGGCCGCCCTCTACAGCGCCAGAGCCAACCTTCAACCGCTGGTCGTGTCCGGCCACGAGCCGGGCGGGCAGCTATCCCTGACCACCCTGGTCGAGAACTTCCCCGGCTTCCCGGATGGGATCAACGGGCCGGACCTGGTAGAGAACATCAAGCAACAGGCACAGCACTTCGGCGCCGAGTACATGCACGGCACGGTGACCGGGGTGGACTTCTCCCGGCGCCCGTTCCGGCTGGACGCGGACGGGACATGGCTGGAGGCGCGGGCGGTGATTATCGCCACGGGAGCCAGCGCGCGCTGGCTGGGGCTTCCTTCCGAACAGAAATTGATCGGCCACGGCGTCAGCTCCTGCGCCACCTGTGACGGCTTCTTCTATCGCGGCAAGAAGATCATGGTGGTGGGCGGCGGCGATTCGGCGATGGAGGAGGCGATCTTCCTGACGCGGTTTGGCTCGGAGGTGACCGTGATCCACCGGCGGGATGAATTCCGCGCCTCCCGGATCATGTTGGACCGGGCCCGCGCCAACCCCAAGATCAAGTGGCTGACCAGCACGGTGGTGGAGGAAATCCTGGACGGCGGCACGGGCGTGGTGACCGGCGTGCGCCTGCGACACCTCAAGGACGGGCGGAGTTGGGAACAGGCGGTGGACGGCTTCTTCCTCGCCATCGGCCACCGGCCGAACACGGCGGCGTTCAAAGGACAGATCGACCTCGACCCGGACGGCTATATCCTGACCAAGGGCGGCGCGCGGACGAGCGTCGAAGGCGTGTTCCACGCGGGCGACGTACAGGACCGCGTGTACCGCCAGGCGATCACGGCGGCCGGCGCCGGCTGCATGGCGGCCATCGAGGCCGAGCGCTTTCTGGAGGCCGAAGCGCACTAGCCCGGCGCTCCTGCCGGAGCGCAGCTTTACCGGTCCGCGCGCTCGGGGCGTTTATAGGGCTGGTCGATGTACCTGGCAGCTTCTTCCTGCGCGCCTTGGGTGTTGTCCTTGGTCCGGAGGGCGAGCTGGAACTCGTTGCGGGCGCGTTCGCGCTGGCCTGTCACGTCGAAGATCTTCCCCAGGTTGATGTGCGCCCAGACTTCCACCCAGGCGGGCTGCAAATCGCCGTTCAGCGCCTCCCGGAAGGAATTGGCCGCGGACTGGTAGTTGTCCTGCATGAAGAACACTTCGCCGACCCGGTAATTGGCCAGAGAACTGGCTCGGTTGGTGTCGAGCGCGCGCTGGTACTCCTTCAGGGCCTCCGGGAAGTTGCCGGTCTCGACGAACATCTCGCCCCGGCGGATCGCCACCGCCACGCGCATGGACGGGCTATAGCGCAGCACCCGGTGGCTCGGGTCGAGGGTGACGGTGCGCGGCTTGCCGAACGTCTCCACGGAAAACTCGGAGGAAGTCCCCACAACTTCGATCCGCTTCTCTTCCGGGTTCCCGTCGGTCTCGATTCTCAGATCCACGGGCATCCGGAACGTGTCCATATCCTGAGAAACCTTGCCCACGATACGGAAGTTTTTCTGCGTGCGGAAGATGGTGTAGTCCAGCTTGAACTCGGGGGCGCTGCTCGACTCGATCCACTCGATGAAGAACCACTGAAGATCGCTCCCGTAGACCGCCTCCGCAGTCCGGCGGAGGTCCCCGGTGTTGACCGCCTGCCAGGCGAACTTGTCCTGGAATTCCTTGAAGATCTTCGACAGGCCTGCGTCCCCCACCACCGAGCGGAGCATATTGTAGACCGCGGCGCCCTTGGCGCCCGTCAGAACCCAGTACTCGGGGGAGTAATCCTCCAGGCGGGACGATTGGATGAGCGGCGGCTCTTCAACGGTCAGCGCCTCGACGTACGTATCGCGCAGATCGGCCTCGAAGGCCGCCTGCCCGGCGGTGTGTTCGTCGTAAAGCAGCTCGGAGTAACGGGCGGCGCCGTTGGTGATCCACAGATGGTCGCGGGTGGCGGGCGACACCAGCACGCCCCACCACTGCCTCGCAATCTGGTTTGCGAGCAGCCGCACGTTCACCTGCCTGGTGATGCCGCGCGGCGCCAAAAAGAGGATGCCTTCGGCGGCGTAGCCGTTGGGCGCTCCGTCCTCAGTCTGGATCAGGGTCAGGTTGGCCTGCGGAGCGGGACCGTAGATACTGGTCAGATACGTCAGGATCTTGCCGGTTTCCGCTCCGTAGACGCCCGCCAGGTCCGCCTGCTCACCGCGGAAGTAGAGGCCGGTGGTCACGCCCTCGGATGGGACCCCCACCGGGTCCCCGGGAAGCACGCCTATGCTGCCTGGAAAGCCGGCCCGCAGCGAGGTGAAGGAGAAGACCGTGCCGCCGGAAGGCGCGGGCTCGCGCCTTTCCAGGCCGCTGGCCACGACCCGGTAACCCTCCGGGACAGTGGCTTTCAGCTCATACTCGTACCGGTCGGCCGTGTAGCCCGACACCGGAAACCAGCGGGCCGGATAGAGCAGATAGGTGACATCCTCGCGGATGGCGGCGAACCGGATTCCCGGCACGGGCGACTCCTCCTTGCCGGTCAGCCTGCCCTCGTAATGGAAGGTGATCTCCGTGGATTCGCCCTTGGCGAGCGGCTCGCGGAACGCGACCCGGATGGCGGGGTCCCCCTGCGGCCGGTTGGCGGACAACTGCTCTCCGGACTTCCCCGTAACGCTCGAAACGTTCAGCGCGCCGTGCAGTCCGAAGACGACGGAGGTCAGTTTGTCCTCCAATGGAACAAACCGCACGGCGGCCACCGCGCGGAGCGAGTGGCCGGCCGGATTGATCTCCGCCGTGATGACATAGCGCTCCACGTCGATCGGAGCGGGACCTTCCTGGGCCGCGAGCAACGCGGCCGTCGACAGCGCCAGAACTCCGAAGCATCCACTACGCGACATTGGCAACTCCCCGGTCCAACTCCAGAACCTGTCTCACAATAGACGCCGCGCGCCGGAAGGGATCGGACTCCCCGGCGAGCCGGGCGGCGATTTCAGCCAATTCCGCCCGCATGCGCTCCCTCCGCCCCTCCTCACCGAGCAGCCGGAGTGCCTCTTCCGCAAGGCGTGCGCCCGTCATCTCATTCTGTATCAACTCCGGCACAACGGCGCGTCCAGCCACCAGATTCACCATCGAGTAGAAGGGCACATCCACCAGGCGCCGGCCTAATTTCCACGTGAGGTCCGACACGCGGTAAAACGTCACCATGGGCGTTCCCAACAGCGCTGCTTCCACCGTCACCGTACCGCTGGCGGCCAGCAGAAGCGTGGCGTGAGCCATGGCGTCCCAGCTCTGGCCCCGAACTACTTTGACGGGGCGCCTGCCGATCCGGCTCTCCAGGGCTTCCCCGCCGTCTTTCCAGAAACCCGCCGGCAAAGCCAGGAGGAACTGGAGCGGGCGCTGCCGCTCCAGCCGCTCCACCGCGTCAACCAGCGCCGGCATGTGACGCAGCGCTTCTCCGCGCCGGCTTCCCGGCAGCAGGGTTATCAACGGAAGCCCGGGGTCAAGCCCCTGGGCCGAGAAGAACTCCTCCCGCGTCCCGGTGGCCTTCACAAGGCCCGCTAAGGGATGCCCCACATAGTCGGCCGTTACGCCGTGCCGGCGGAAAAACAACTCCTCAAAAGGAAAGATGCACAGAAGCCGGTCTATGTTGCGCCGGATTCCGCGAATCCTCCCCTTGCGCCAGGCCCAAACCTGGGGCGCGACAAGATAGACCACCGGTATACCCAATGATTTCAGGCGCGCCGCCAGCCGCAGGTGGAAGTCGGGGCTGTCGGTGAGGATGGCGAGGTCGGGACGCTCCCGCCGGGCGGAGGAGATCAGCCTCCGGTACTCGCCGTAAATCCGGGGGATGTGTCCCACGACCTCGACCAGGCCGACCACCGACAGACTGGCTGCGTCCACCACGGCTTCGACTCCGGCGGAGCGCATGCGGGGTCCGGCGCAGCCGAAAAAACGGGCTCCCGGAAGACAACGGCGGAGTTCCTCCACCAGGCAGGCGGCATACAGGTCGCCGGAAGCTTCGCCCGCGGAAACCAGAATCTTAGGCGCCACTAACGGCTAGTCTAGCAGGGGCAGCCGCGGAGGCTGTCTTCAAGAGCTTTCTGCTAGGATGAAGACACAGCCTTGATATCCGACCAGCCCGCCTGCGAGAAATTGAGCCTGGGTGAATTCGCCTTGCGCTGCCGCGAGGCCATGATCCCGGTCACGAGCAAGTTCTCCTACTTCCCTGCGGTCCCGCTGGCGGAAGACGACGTCAAGGAGTACATCGAGGAGCCGGTGGCGGCGCTGCCTCCGGGATTGACGGCGCTGCTGGTCCCGTTGTGCATTACCTTGGTGCCCTACCTGACGAAGCCGAACGGAAAGGAAAAGGGCAATCAAACGCCCGAGTCCGTCAGCTTCGAGCGTCCACCCGACAACCTGGCGGCAGCCTCGGGCGTGGCCGCCTCCTCTGGGCCGACGACGCTGTTCTTCGCCATCAAAGAGCGCCCGGTCGCCGACTATCACTACTACTTCTATCACGCGGTGGCCGAACTGGCCGCCGGGGCGATGCCGCCGGACCACCAGAATCAGTTCTATGGCTTGTTGCGCGAGGAGTTGCGTTCGCGCGTCCACGGGGAGGTGGACCAGAAGGGCTGGCGCCTGAAAGAGGCCATCCTGCGCAGGCAGGTCAACCTGCGCCGGGAGACCAAGCAGTTCCTGGAATACGCCCGGCAGGCGCTGGTGGACACCCTGACGCTGTACCTGCACGGGCTCTGCTGTGACATAGACGTGGAACCGGGTCCGCGGCAACTCCCCAGCCGGTATCTCCGCAAGCGTCTCGACCTGTTGGAGAGCCTCTTCCCGCCGCCCGAGGGATACGCCGTCTTCCCCGAGCAGGTTACCGAGCCGTAGCCGCTCAGCTCCCCTGCGCGGGCGGAGCCGTATGCTGATCCCCTGACAGGATTTCAGCCAGGATGAGCGAGGCGGCGTACTTTCCCCGTTCCCCAACCTCGCCCACGGGCCCGACGCAGCTCGGACACCCGGCCTCGCACCCGCAGGCGGCGAGCAGTTCGGCGGCGCCCCGCAGCAGGCGGCCCGTCATGGCGTGCAAAGGGGCGCTCAGGCCCACGCCGCCGGGGTAGCTGTCGTACAGGTACAGGTCGGGCTCAAACGTCTTCAGCCCCCCGGAGATGTCTTCCGTGATCGCTACTCCCAGGTCGCGGGGATCGCACATCAGCAGCAGGCTCGCCACCGTGCGCAGGGCGTTCGCCATGCCCACCAGGCCGCTGTGCTTCTCGGTGGGCGTCAACTGCGGAAACCGCCCCAGAAAACTCTCGGGGAAGTGCAGCCAGAAGGCGGTGGTGTGCATCTCCTGTTCCGGCATGGAGAGGTTTCCGGCCCCGACGTTCTCGAGAGTGTAGAACTTGACCTTCTTGAAGCCCACAATCTGGCGGTTCACGCGCACGTCCCCGTGCACGGCCCTGGCGCCCGAGACGGGCGTGGAATCGAACTCCTCCAGCACCTTCACCTGCGTGTAGTCGATGGCGTCCGTGAAGTAATCGCACTCCACCCGGCGCACAAAGGCCTTCCGCGCTTCGTAATCGAACCGCTCCACCTGGTACTGCCGCGCTTCGTGAAGGTAGATGGCCTTCTCGTGGAGCGTGGTGAGGGCGCTCGGGAAATCCACCTCGGCGATGACCACGGGATCGCCCGTGACGTCCACCACCACGAAATTGTCGCTGGAGACGGCGCGGAGACTGATGGCATCGGCCGGATACGTGTCCGAGGTCCAGTGCCAGGCCCCCGCCGAGTGGTGCAGAAATCCAGCCTCTTCCAGGAAGCGGCACAGATCCCTGGTGTCGTGCGGCCCGAACCTCTCTCCATCGCGCACCGGCAGCTCAAACGCCGCGCACCTCAGGTGGTTGACCAGGATCTCCAGGTTGTCCGGGTTGATCTGCGCGTGTTCCGGCGACTGCCCGAAGAAATAGTCCGGGTGCTCGATCATGTACTGGTCTAAGGGCGCGCTGGAGGCTACCAGAACCGCCAGAGAGGCCGTGCGGCGCCGCCCGGCCCGCCCCGCGCGCTGCCAGGTGGACGCGATCGCCCCGGGGTAGCCGGCCATCACGACCACGTCCAGTGAGCCGATGTCGACCCCCAGTTCCAGCGCGTTGGTGGCCACCACCGCGCGGATCTCTCCGTCGCGCAGCTTGCGCTCGATGTCGCGCCGTTCCCGCGGCAGGTAGCCGCCCCGGTAGCCGCGAACCGCCTCCCGGCCCGCCGGCATCCGGTCCAGTGCGTCTTTGAGGTAGGTGACCAGGACCTCCGTGGCAAGCCGGTTGTTGGCGAAAACCAGAGTCTGCTGGTCGCGGCGGATGAACTCCAGGGCAATCCGGCGGGTCTCGTTCAGGTAGCTCCTGCGGATGCCAAGCTGGCGGTTCACCACCGGCGGATTGTAGAAGACGAAGTATTTCTCGCCCGAGGGCGCGCCGTTGCGGTCCACCAGTTGGAACGGCAGCCCCGTGAGGGCTTCGGCCAGCTCCAGCGGGTTGGCGATGGTGGCCGTGGAGCAGATGAACTGGGGCGAGGAGCCGTAGAACTCACAGATGCGCTTGAGCCTCCGTATGACGTTGGCCACGTGGCTTCCGTAGACCCCGCGCGAGTAGTGCAGTTCGTCGATCACGAAATAGCGCAGCTTCTCGAAAACCTTGGCCCAGCGCGTGTGGTGAGGCAGGATGCCGCTGTGCAGCATGTCCGGGTTGGTGAGAACCACGTTGGCGCGCTCCCGGATCGCTTTGCGCGCGTCCTGCGGCGTGTCTCCGTCGTAGGTAAAGGCCCGGACCTCGGATCCGAGGGTGTCCACCATCTGCTGGAACTCGTGAAGCTGGTCCTCGGCGAGCGCCTTGGTGGGAAACAGGTACATGGCGCGCGCCTCGGGGTGCTCCAGCAGTTCCTGGAGCACCGGCAGGTTGTAGCACAGCGTCTTGCCGCTCGCGGTGGGGGTGACCACCACCACGTTGGCGCCCTCCAGCGCCCGGCGGAAGGCTTCGGCCTGGTGAGTGTAAAGCTGGGCGATCCCCCGCTGCTCGAGCGCCCGCCGCAGGGCCGGCGCCAGGGTTTCCGGCAGCGGCACGTACTCGCCGGGATTGGGAGGGAGACGCCGGACGCATCGCACCGGGGAATCGTCTTCGCCCATCCATTGCTCGAAGCGCGCCACGGCGGACTCCACGCCGGCGCCGCGTGTCAGCAGCCTCTCAGGGTCGCCTTCGGGGAAACCGAGGGATAGATTCATGCCTTGGACATTCGCCTTTTCTTTGCTAGAGTACTACGAAGGGTGGTCCAGGGCAAGCCCCGGGTGGGTCAGCCTTCCCGGCGGAGGAACTCGTACCGTTCCAGGGTGGCGGCGACGAGCACGCGCCCGCCTCCTTCCCCGGAACCGTTAGGTTCCACGCGTACGACTTTCCCCAGGCAGCGGAGATTGACCGTGCCGCCGTCAATGGAATGGGTGGGGAAGGTGATGATGTACTCGATCGGGTCGCCCAGCTCCGCTTGCAGCGGGGCATAGAAGAGCACACCACTCGCGCTGAGATTCTTGGTCTCTCCGATGCTCGATACCGGCTGGAAGGACTTCCGTACAACTTCCACCGGCAGCTTCAAATCGAAGCGCTTGGCTTTACGATGTTCAATCACCTGCTCTTATTTAACTTGTAGTGCTTTCGCCCGGTAAGGTCAAGTCTTTCTTCTAAACAAATGTCCGGGTAGTAATGGTACGGGCGTTGGCGGGGCAGGCGGGAGCCGCGATGCTAGAATGGAGTGCTGCCCGCTTTGCGTAAGACTTTCCGCATCACGCTCGGCGTTACGCTTGTGGTTCTGGGGCTGATCGGCGGCCTCATACCCGTCGTCCAGGGCTGGATGTTCGGCATCCCGGGACTGTTGATCCTGAGTGAGTACTTCCCCCCTGTGAAGCGGCTTGTGGAATGGGCCAAGGCGAAGGCGTCGCGCGGCTCGAAAAAGTCCGCTCAAGGGGACGCCGGGGACGGAGGCGCTTCGATCCGGTAGTCGCCGTAACGGGCTTCCGTTTCAAAGCCGCGCAGGCTTACCAATCCGATCCGGACTGAAGCGCGGTACCACATCTCCCGCGGAAGCCATGCCTCGTTGTTGACCAGTTCCTGCGTCAGCCGGGCGCGGGAGCCCCGATGAATCCTCACCAGAATCCATCCGAAAGTGACGGTTTCGGTGAGTTCGGCCTCCAGTTTGACCCAGCGGTATTCGGCTTTGTCGATCCACAATCTGCCGCGAAGCTGGCCAAAGAGCTTGGAGAAGCGGTCCACCGGCTGGAATCCGGGACGCGGGCTGATCTCGATCACGAAACAGGGGCGGAGGTTAACGGTCTCCTCATGTGACAGGCGGAACACAAACGCCTCCGGGATCTCCCGGATGGCCCTCCTGTAGCGCTCGCGGTGCTTCAGATAGTCGGGCATGCGGATGTCGCGGCTCCTGGCGGACACCGATTTCACGCCTCCCGCCTCGTCCAGATTCCGGGTTCTCTGGCGTTCGGTCAGGCTGTAGGGGAGCGCGGCGGCGTTCTTGGCCTGCTCGTCGTTCGCCACGGCGCGGCGCACAATATCGGCCGGATCCGGGTCCGCGCCGAATGCGCCGGAGCACGCAGCGGCGGCGAGCAGCAGTCGGGCTAAGTGCGCCACTCATCCATTATGCGGGTTCGCATCCCCGCCGACGGGTCCCGGCCCTACCAGCCCAGCGCGCAGATGCGGGCCTGGGTTCCCGGAAAGCCTGAGGGGTTGCTGTAGTGGATTTCCAGTTCCGCCCTGCCCACCAGGCGGGTGTCGATGCTGCTCTCCGCCCGTATGGGGACTGCCAGTCCATCCCGGATCTCGTACTCGATCACGAACTCCACCCGGCTGAGAAAAACGGAGGGGTTCCTCACCAGGCGGCCGGCTTCCCGGACAGGCATGCCGGTCGCGCCGTCTACCCACAGTTCGCCCTTGAAGAGCCCGAGGCGTTTCTTCCTCGGCGTCAGGTCGAAGATGTAGACATCCCCGGCGCCGTCGTTCAACGTGGCCTTGAGCCGGAACCTGTAGTTATCGCTCGTGATGGCGATCGACTGCGGGTTGCCCTGCATGTCCACCAGGCCTCTGCTTGCCTCGGTTTCGGCGCTCAAGTACCGGGCTATGACGTCCTTGATTACAGTCTTATCGCCTTCCGTCCGCGAGTCCTCATAGGTGATCTCGCCGGAACTGGCGATCTGGCGCTGGGCTTGCAGCTTGCCTGCCTTCTTGAGCCTGGGCAGGCTGGCCTCGATGGTGACATCCATTGAGGTGTCCCGGAGGCTGGCCTGCTGCCTCTGTTGGGCTACGTGGTACCGGTTCAGAACCTCGGCGCCGCGCGCCGCAGCGCGGCCAAGCGCCGGCGCCGCGGAATCCAGGCCCGCCTCTCCGCCGGCGGCAGCCGCGGCGGCAAACCACAGGACAAGTGCAATAGCAGTTCTCAGCGGGCCCACTGGGATACATCCGGGCGCAGGCGGCCGTGGCGCGCCTCACCGGCAAAATACAACTCTACCAACTGTAGGATGCTCGCTTCAACCGAAGCGTTGCCGGGTTCTCCGGGAAGCCCTACTTCGCGCCCTCGAGCGGGGTCTCCGGATCCATCAGCGGCCAGCAGATGGCAGCCAGAAGGTACGCAGCCACCGTGCTGTAGATGGCGTAGTTCCAGTTGCCCGTCGAGCGGACCATGTAACCCATCGCCAGGGGCGCCGTGAACGAACCCAGGTTGCCCAGCAGGTTCATGGTTCCCGACAGCGTCCCGGTATACTTGCCGCCGACGTCCATGCAGGTGCTCCAGGCGGTCGGCACCGTGAGGTCGGTGAAGAAGGCCACGCACCCCATCAGAAGAACGGCCGGAAGGATGGCTTCCGTCTTCATGTGTAGGATGACGAGCAGGGCGGCTGAAAGCATGCTCACGCAGCCGATGAGCCGCCGGGCGTTCCTGTAACTGCCCACCACGCGCGCCAGCGGCCCGGTGAACATGCCCACCGAGAACGATCCGGCGGCTGCGAAAGTCAGGGGGAAGATCGCCCATCCTGCCGCGTCCTCGCGGGTCAGGCCGCGTCCCTCCATAAGGTACGTCGGCCACCAGGTGAGGAAGAAGGTGAAGGGATACGACACCAGGTACCACTGCGCCCATATGAGCCAGACCGTTCGCGAACCGATCAACTTGCGCCAGGGCACTTTAATCTTCCCGCCGGTGACGACGGGGGTCTCCCCGATGACCGCCAACTCCGCCTTGTTTACCCCCGGGTGCTCCCGCGGGCTGTTCTTGAAGAAGATCAGGAAGAACAGGGTCCAAACCAGGCCGAGGCCGGCAAAGAAGACGAAAGCTCCGCGCCAGGTCATGTAGGAAATCAGCATCATCATGATGGGAGGAGTGAAGGCGCCGCCCAGGCGCGCGCAGGTCCACATGAAGCCCTGCGCCCGCACCCTCTCGTTTTTGGGCAGCCAGATGCTGATGGCCTTGGTAAGGTTGGGGAAGCATCCGGCCTCACCGGCCCCGAACAGGAACTGCACCACGATGATGGAAGCGAGGTTCCAGGTCAGGGCCGTGGCGGCGATGCCCAGGCTCCACCATGCCACGATGAACAACAGCACTCGCTTCGGCCCCCACCGGTCCCCCAGCCATCCGCTGGCCGGCCCGAACAGGGCATAGGCCAGCATGAAGGTCGAGAAGACCCAGCCCATCTGGGCGGTGTCGAGGTTAAGGTCCTTTCTGACAAACGGCGCCGCCATGGACAGCGCAACCCGGTCAACGTATGCCAGGATTGCCAGCAACATGGCGAAAAAGATGACGGTATAACGCGCGCGGGTGGGCTTCTGGGCAGGGTCCAGGCCCGGTATCAATGGGGTGGCCATGTGGGCTATGACAACACACCACTTGCACCAACCGCAACCAACGCGCGACACCTTGTATAATTCTCCTCAGCAGAGGAAAGGAGGTTCCATCCATGAAAGCACCGTGTTCTTCCCGTAGGGGGTTCTTCCGCACCGCTCTGACGGCCGCCACCGCCGGGGCGCTGGCCGAAACCTCGGTCCCTCAAACCAGCAGCGCCTCCGCAACCGGAATGCCCATGCGGGTCCTGGGCCGGACCGGCGCCCGCGTCTCCATCCTGGGCCTGGGCGGCGCGCACATCCGCCAGATCAAGGACGACGCGGAGTGCATACGGGCCATGCACCTGGCCGTCGACGAAGGAGTCACCTTCTTCGATAACGCCTGGGACTACGGGATGGGAGCTTGCGAGGAGATCATGGGGAAGGCGCTCGCCGCCGGCGGCTACCGGAAGAGAGTCTTCCTGATGACCAAGAACTGCGGGCGGGACTACAAGATGTCCATGCAGTGCCTGGAAGACAGCCTGCGCCGCCTTCAGACGGACTACCTGGACCTGTGGCAGTTTCACGAGATCAACTACGATAACGACTCCGAGTGGATCTTCGAGCGGGGCGCCATTCAGGCCGCCGTGGAGGCGCGCAAGGCGGGCAAGGTCCGCTTCATCGGCTTCACGGGCCACAAAGACCCCAGGATCCACCTGGAAATGCTGGGCAGGCCCTTCGAGTGGGACACCTGCATGATGCCGGTCAACGTGGCCGACTTCCATTACCGCAGCTTTCAGAAGGGAGTCCTCCCCGTGTGCGCCAAACGCAAGATCGGCGTGATCGGGTTCAAGGGGCTCGGAGGCGGCGGGGCGGGGTTGCTCGGCAAGGAAGGCCTCACGGTGGAAGAGTGCCTGCGCTATTCCATGAGCACGCCGGTGGCCGTGCAGGTGGTCGGGATGACCGCGCTGGAGCACATCAAACAAGCCGTCGAGATCGCGCGGAACTTCAAGCCCATGCCCGAAGACGAAAAGACCAGGCTTCTGGCCAGGATCAAAGGGATCGCCGGCGACGGCCGCTACGAGGCCTTCAAGAGCCAGATGCGCTTCGATGGCCGCGTCCACCGCGAGCAGCACGGATTCCCGTTACAATGATCGGGAGGCGTCAACTCTGATGCAGCGAAGAACCCTGCTTGCTCTGGCTGTTTCCTCTGTACTTTGTGCCGTCCCGTGCCTCGCCCAGCCCCAGCGCAAGCCCAAGCGGCAGCCGGACATCCATTGGGAGCCTTCCTCGGATGCCGTGGTCGCGGCCATGCTGAGACTGGGCGGCGTCAAGAAGGGCGACGTGGTCTACGACCTGGGCTGCGGCGACGGGCGCATCCCCATTGCAGCCGCCCGGGACTTCGGCGCCCGCGGGGTGGGGATCGACATCGATCCCCAGCGCATCGATGAGTCGAACGCCAATGCGCGGAAGGCCGGCGTCACCCAGATGGTCTCCTTCCGCGAGGAGGATCTGTTCGAGGCCAACATCAGCGACGCCACGGTCGTGACGCTCTTCCTGTGGCCGTCGGTGAACCTGAAACTCCGGTCCAAGCTGCTCAAGGAACTGAAGCCCGGCACGCGCGTAGTTTCCCACAGCCACGACATGGGGGATTGGAAGCCGGACCGGGAGGAGTGGACGGAAGGCGCGCGGCTCTACCTCTGGACCATACCCGCCCGGCCGGCGGCCGCCCGGTAAGACGTCTCTGGCTTAATTTTCAACGGCTTAAGCCATCTCAACATTCTCGAATCCACGAGGGCCGGAGGCGTATCTAACCGTCAGAGGGATGCTATGCTGGCACAGGTTACACCGTCTTCTGGACCGATCCACGCGCAGCACAACGGAGAATACTCCGTCATTCCGCAAACGAAGCTGACGCGGAAGGAGTCGCAACTTCTGTCCCTGCTGCAACAGAACGCCGGCCGCTGCCTTTCGCGGCAGTACCTGTTGTCCACCATCTGGGGCTACCAGGACGGCACGCGAACGCGTACCCTGGACGTTCACATCCAGAGGCTCCGCCGCAAACTGGGGGCGGAAGGAGCATCCAGGATCATGACCGTTCTCCGCACGGGTTACGCCTGGCAGGGCTAGCTTAGCCTCCGGCAACGGCCTAGAGGCGGTCAACAGCACTTGGGGTTGCTGAACTTCTTCTGAAACCGGGCATTGGAGAAATCCCGCCAGGCCTCGCGGGAGTCCCGTAGATTGTGAGCGGCGAGGTGGCGCCGGTATGCGCTCTCGTCGCTCAGTTCCTTCAGCAGCCCGAAGATGACGCGCAGGAGCCTCTTCATATCCCCTCCTCACCCATCCGGGAGGCGACGAACGGCGCTTCATGGAGCTTTTCCACCCGGCGTCCGCTCAGGATTCCCGCCCACAGGCTTATGGAGGACAGCAGAATGGCGGCCACCAGCACCAGAAACACCCCGCAGACCACCGCGTCAAGCTGGGCGTTGAAGATCAGCGCCCTGGTTTCCGCCGCCTGCGCCGGGCTCATCCCCCCCGCGGCCAGCGCCGACTGCAATTGCGCCGCCTGCGCCAGGAATCCGACGCGCGGCAGCGGCGAGAAGATCTTCTGCCAGCTCGCGGTGAAGGTCACCACGACCAGCCAGGCCAGCGGCACGCACGTGATCCACATGTACCGCGCCCCGTGCATCTTCACCAGGACGGTGGTCGCCACCGAGAGAGCCACCGCCGCCAGCAACTGGTTCGAGATCCCGAACAGAGGCCACAAGGTGTTGATCCCCCCCAGCGGGTCCCGGACGCCCTGGATCAGGAAGTACCCCCAGGCGCCGACCACGGCCGCACTGGTGAGGAGCACTCCCGGCATCCAACTGACTCTGCCGAGCGGCTTCCAGACATGCCCCAGCAGGTCCTGGAGCATGAAGCGCCCGACGCGCGTTCCGGCGTCCACCACCGTGAGGATGAACAGCGCCTCGAACATGATGGCGAAGTGGTACCAGAAGCCGAGAACGGCGCGCCCTCCCGGACCGCTGGCGAAGATGTGGGCCATGCCGAGCGCCAGGGAGGGCGCCCCGCCCGTGCGCTGGAACAGGGTCTGCTCACCGACGTCCTGGGCCAGCGACGCCATCTCCGCCGCGGTGACCGGGAATCCCCAGGAGGTGATGGTGGCCACCGCCGCCTCCGGCGTGGCGCCCACGATGCCGCCCGGGGAGTTCACCGCGAAGAACACTCCGGGCTGGAGCACGCAAGCCGCGATCATGGCCATGATGGCCACAAATCCCTCCAGGAGCATGGAACCGTACCCGATGGGCATGGCGTGCCCCTCCCTGGAGATCATCTTGGGCGTGGTCCCCGAGGAGATCAGCGAATGGAAGCCGGAGACCGCGCCGCAGGCGATGGTGATGAAGCAAAAAGGAAAGATCTTTCCGGCGAAGATGGGCCCGGTGCCGTCCACGAAGCGCGTCAGAGGCGGAAGCGCCAGTTCGGGCCTGACCAGCACGATGCCCACCGCCAGCAGCATCACCACCCCGAGCTTCACGAACGTACTCAGGTAGTCGCGCGGGGCGAGCAGCAGCCAGACCGGCAGCGCGCTGGCGCAAAAGCCATAAATGATGATCGCAATGGCCAGCGCCATCCCGCTCATGGTGAACAGTGGAGCCAGCGCGGGCGAGTGGGAGACCCACTGGCCGCCGAACACGCCCGCCACCACCAGCACGAAACCGATCAGGGAGATTTCCAGCACCCGGCCCGGCCTCCAGTAGCGCAGGTAGAGACCCATGAAGACCGCGATGGGCATGGTGGCGGCGATGGTGAACGTCCCCCAAGGGCTGCCTTTCAGCGCATTCACCACCACCAGCGCCACCACGGCCAGCAGGATGATCATGATCAGCAGGACGGTCAGCAGGGCGATGAGGCCGCCGGCCTTTCCGATCTCTTCCCGCGCCATCTGGCCGAGCGACTTGCCGTCGCGGCGCATGGAGCAGAACAGGATGGTGAAATCCTGAACGGCTCCGCCCAAAGCGGCGCCCAGGATGATCCACAGCGTGCCGGGCAGGTAGCCGAACTGAGCCGCCAGGGTGGGGCCGACCAGCGGGCCCGGTCCGGCGATAGCGGCGAAATGGTGGCCGAAGAGGATCCACTTGTGAGTGGGCTCGAAGTCGTGGCCGTTGCGCAACCGCTCGGCGGGCGTGGCGCGTGTATCGTTCAGGGCCATCACCTTGGCGGCGATGAACCTGGCGTAAAAGCGGTACCCCACCAGGTAGGTGCAGGCCGCGGCGAGCACCAGCCACATGCTGTTGACCGGCTCGCCGCGGTTCAGTGCAATCCCGGCCAGCAGGAATGCCGCGGCAATCGAGATAAGGGCCCACAGCGCGCGGCCCGCCATCTTCCTCATGAGGGGATTCTATCGAATTGGCGGGCCCATCCAGAACCTCGGCACGCGGCGCGGGATGGCGGCGTCGCCGCCGGGGCAGGCGCTGCCGCCGTCACCGGAGGCCGTGAGCCGTGGTAGTCTTTGGAAGGCCTGCGGGGGAACCCGGGCTGGAAACGCCCGGATCTTCCGCACGTCTTAAAGGGAGGGGAAGCGGACCGTGCGCGCGCTGGTGAAAAGCAGGGCTGAACCCGGGCTGTGGCTGGAGGACGTGCCGCGCCCGGAACCGGGCATCAATGACGTCCTGATCCGGGTCTTTCTCACGGGGATCTGCGGCACCGATCTGCACATCTACGACTGGGACGAGTGGGCCAGGACCACCATCCCGGTTCCCATGGTGGTCGGCCACGAATTCGTGGGCGAGATCGTCGAGACCGGCTCCAACGTCACCGGCTTCAAGCCCGGCGAGATCGTCGGCGGAGAGGGCCACGTAGTCTGCGGGCGCTGCCGCAACTGCCTCGCCGGACGAAGGCACCTGTGCGCCAGCACGCAGGGGCTCGGCGTAAACCGGCCCGGCGCTTTCGCCGAGTACGTGGTCCTGCCCATGAGCAACGTCTGGCGGCACAGGCCCAGCGTGCCCCTCGACATCGCGGCCATCTTCGACCCGTTCGGCAACGCCGTCCACACGGCGCTTACCTTCAAGGTGCTGGGGGAGGACGTGCTGATCACCGGCGCCGGGCCCATCGGCGTCATGGCCGCCGCCGTGGTGCGGCACGCCGGCGCGCGGCACGTGGTGATCACCGACGTCAACCGGTACCGCCTCGAACTCGCGCGCAAGGTGGGCGTCACCCTGGCGGTCGACACCCGCGAGCAGCCGCTGGGAGAGGTGCAGAAGCGCCTCGGGATGCGGGAGGGCTTCGACGTGGGGCTGGAGATGTCGGGCAATGCTTCGGCCTTCCGGGAGATGCTCGCCAACGTCTGCCACGGCGCGCGCATCGCCCTGCTGGGGATTCCCGGCGGCGAGATGGCCATCGACTGGCGGCGGGTCATCTTCAACATGGTGACCATCAAGGGTATCTACGGGCGCGAGATGTACGAGAGCTGGTACATGATGACGGCCATGCTCGAATCGGGGCTGGACATTTCACCCGTCATCACCCACCGGCTGGCCTGGCACGAATACGAGCAGGGTTTCGAGGCCATGCGTACGGGCCGGTCGGGCAAGGTGATTCTGGACTGGAGAGTATAGGAGCCTGACGATGTACGGCAAGGCGCGGGAGGAACTGGCGGCCCGGCTCGAAGAGATCTCGAACGCGGGCCTGTTCAAGCGCGAGCGGGTGCTGGGGACGCCGCAGCAGGCGCGCGTGGGCGTCCCCGAAGGCGAAGCGCTGAACCTGTGCGCCAACAACTATCTCGGCCTGGCGAACCACCCCGAGGTGGTGCGGGCGGCCCAGGAGGCACTCGCCCGGTGGGGCTTCGGCATGGCCTCGGTCCGGTTCATCTGCGGCACGCAGGAGATCCACAAGGAACTGGAACGCCGCTTGAGCGGGTTCCTGGGGACCGAGGATGCGATCCTCTACAACTCCTGCTTCGACGCCAACGGAGGGCTGTTCGAGACGCTGCTCGACGAACGGGACGCCGTCATCTCCGACGAGTTGAATCACGCCAGCATCATTGACGGGATCCGGCTGTCAAAGGCGAAGCGGTTCCGGTTCCGCAACTCGGACATGGAGGACCTGGAGGCAAGGCTGAAGGAGGCCGCCGGGGCGCGCCACATCCTGATCGCGACGGACGGCGTCTTTTCCATGGACGGCTACATCGCGCGCCTCAGCGAGATCTGCGGCCTGGCCGAGCGGCACGGCGCCATGGTGATGGTGGACGATTCCCACGCGGTGGGTTTCCTGGGCCCCACGGGGCGCGGCACCCATGAACATTGCCGTGTGATGGGGCGCGTGGATATTCTCACCGGCACGCTGGGGAAAGCTCTGGGAGGCGCCTGCGGCGGCTATACGGCGGCGCGGAGGGAGATCGTCGCCCTGCTCAGGCAGCGTTCGCGCCCCTACCTGTTCTCCAATTCCCTCCCCCCGGTGGTGGCGGCCGCGTCCCTCAAGGTGCTCGACCTGGTCACCGCCTCCGGCGGCTTGCGCCTCCGGCTGATGGAAAACGCCGCGTTCTTCCGCCGGAGAATGACCTCCCTGGGCTTTGACATTCCCCCCGGCGAGCACCCGATCGTCCCGGTGATGCTCGGCGACGCGCGCCTGGCGGTGAGACTGGCTGAAGCGTTGTTAAAGAAAGGGATTTACGTCGTGGCCTTCTCCTATCCCGTGGTCCCCAAGGACCGGGCCAGAATCCGGGTCCAGGTCTCCGCGGCTCACACCAGGGAGGATCTGGAGTTTGCCGCCCTCGGGTTCGCCGAAGCGAGAGCGGAAGTGGACAACAGTTTACACTCGTAACAGAAACCTGCCGGGGTTTTCAGCCTTCGGATTAGTATGCAGGCCCAGCCAGCAGTACGCACCGCCCTTGGAGCATCTCTGGCCCTCTGGGCGATGATGTCCCCTGGAAGGGCGCAGGATCTGGAGCCCATTCCGGCGCCGGACCCGTCGCCAAAGGTTTCCGTCAGAGCCGCCACACGCCTGCTGGACCAGGCTACGTTCGGAGCGGCACCCGGAGCGGTCTACGGGGTTCAGCGGCTCGGGATGGAAAGCTGGATCGAGACGCAGTTCTCAGCTCCGGAGTCGCCCATCTCCGACGCCCCCGCGGACGTAACGAATCTCACCACCGTCCAGCAGGAGTTCTTCTACAACGCCATGAACGGCGGCGACCAGTTGCGCCAGCGGGTGGCTTTCGCGCTAAGCAAGATCTGGGTTGTTTCGGGCGCGCGGTTCAACGATCCGGCGGCGATCGTCCCCTACCTGCGCGTTCTTCAGAAGCACGCTTTCGGCAACTACTACGACCTGATGTCCGAGATCACCCTGAATCCGGCCATGGGGCGCTATCTCGACATGGCTAACAACGTGAAACCGAACCCCGCCCTCGGCCGGAGCGCCAACGAAAACTACGCCAGGGAGTTGCTGCAACTGTTCACCATCGGCACTTACGAACTGAACCCGGACGGAAGCCGGCGCATGGACGGCCAGGGACGGCCAATCCAGGCGTACGGCCAGCCGGAGATCGTCGGCTTCGCGCGGGCTTTCACCGGCTGGACCTATCCGCCCGTACCCGGGCAAGCGTCCGGGGCGCGCAACCCGGTCCGGTATGATGGCCCGATGGTTCCGTTCGCGGCCAATCACGATACGGGAGAGAAGATGCTGCTCGGCGGCACGCTGCTGCCGGCCGGCCAGTCTCCGGAGAAGGACCTCGCCGGCGCGTTGTCCAACGTGTTTCACCATCCCAACGTGGGGCCATTCATCGGGAAACAGTTGATCCAGCAACTGGTGACGAGCAACCCCAGCCCGGAGTACGTCAGCCGCGTGGCCTCGGCCTTCGCGGACAACGGCCAGGGGGTGCGCGGGGACATGAGGGCGGTCATCCGGGCCGTGCTGCTCGACCCCGAAGCCCGGATGTATGACGACTCCCCTCCGCCCGAGGCACACCGCTACGGCCATCTGCGGGAGCCCGTGCTGCTGGTTACCGGGCTGCTGCGAAGGCTCGGCGCCGGCGTGCCGCGCGACAACAACCTGGCCGGGTATGCCCGCAACCTGGACCAGAATGTCTACTTCCCTCCGACCGTGTTCAGCTACTTCGCGCCGGGCTATGAGATCCCGGGGGCCGGAGCGCTCGGACCCGAGTTTCAACTGCTTTCGCCGTCGCGGGCCATCGCGCGGCTCAACTTCCTCAACCAGTTGTTCTTCTCCACGCCCGGAGGGGGAACGCCGCTGGATCTCAGCGCATTCACCGCCGCCGCCCGGGAGCCGGAGGCGCTGGTGAGACTCGTGAACCAGGTCCTGATGGCCGGAGCCATGACGGCCGAACTCCGTCAGGCGATCCTCCAGGCGGTGAACGCCACTACGGACAGCCAGCTTCGGGCAAAAACGGCGCTCTATCTGGCGGCCGCTTCCGGCGCATTTCAGGTGGTGCAATAGCCATGAAGATCACGCGACGTGCACTGTTTCGTTTCGGCCTTTCGGCGGGCGCCACGGGAGTGGCGGGCCGCTTCAGCCGCTTCGGGCTCTGGAACGCCCTGGCGCAGGACGCCTACGACTACAAGGCGCTGGTGTGCCTCTTTCTGTTCGGCGGCAATGACAGCAATAACCTCATAGTGCCGCTGGAGACGCGCGAATACAACGCATACAAACTGCTGCGCAGGGGCCTGGCGCTGGAGGCTTCCACGCTGCTGCCGGTGAACGCGCTGACGGGCGGCGCGGCTTATGGCTTCCATCCGAAGCTCTCCGAACTCCGGCAGTCCTACGTCAACGGCCGCCTGGCGGTGGTCGCCAATGTGGGCACGCTGGTGGCTCCGGTGACGCGGCCGCAATACCTGGCGGGGGCCGCCGTCCCGAGCAACCTGTTCTCGCACCTGGATCAACAGACCGAATGGCAGACCGCGTCCCCGCAGGCGACGGCGGCGACGGGTTGGGCGGGACGCCTGGCGGACAGGATCGCGGGGTGGAACGCGCCGCCCGCTTTCC
This sequence comes from Bryobacterales bacterium, assembly GCA_020851555.1. Classification (GTDB taxonomy): domain Bacteria; phylum Acidobacteriota; class Terriglobia; order Bryobacterales; family Bryobacteraceae; genus DTKY01. The sequence goes on from JADZCM010000009.1 coordinate 24,464, forward strand.
CAGCCTTCATATCCGTGAGCGGCAGCCAGATTCTGGGGCAGGGCGAGCGGACACAGCCCGGGACCGTGATCCCGGGGCGCGGGCTCGGCCCGGCCGGCTTCAACACGAGCGCCGCTTCACAGGCGCGGTTCCGGGGGCTACAGCAGATTTTGACGTTCGATACCGGAATGACGCTGGTGCATGCCGCCAACTCCATCCTGGAGCAGGGATTGCAGGATGACGCACGCCTCAGCAAGGCTCTGCAAGGCCTGCCGGCGCTCCAGACGGTTTTCCCGGCTACCGGCATCGGCCAGCAGTTGCAGCAGGTGGCGCGGCTGATTCAGGCGCGGCAGCAGCTCGGCATGCGCCGGCAGCTCTTCTTCGCCTCTCTGGGCGGATTCGACACGCACATCGGACAGTTGGCGACGCAGGAGAGCCTGTTCACGCAACTCTCCACGGCCGTTTCCGCCTTTGAGAACGCCACGCTCGAACTGGGGGTGGACCAGCAGGTCACCCTGTTCACGGAGTCCGACTTCAACCGCACTTTCCAGCCCAACGGGAACGCCGGTACGGACCACGCCTGGGGCGGCCACCACATCGTCCTGGGGGGCGCGGTGCGGGGCGGCGACATCTACGGCCGGTTCCCCACATTCGAACTGGGCGGCCCGGATGACGCGGCCAGCGAGGGCCGGTGGATCCCGTCGGTTTCGGTCGATCAGTACGCAGCCACGCTGGCCGCCTGGTTCGGCGTGGACGCGGACGGACTCACGGCGGTATTCCCTAACCTCTCGAACTTCGAAACCCGGAACCTGGGCTTCCTGCCGTAGGAGCCATTCCGCGCCCCTCCGGTGGCGTCAGTAGGCCCAGCGCCAGAGGCTGGCTCCGGCGGTGTAGCCCGCTCCCACCGCCGCGAACAGCACCAGGTCTCCCTTCCTGATCCGGCCGGCGGCCAGCGCGTCGCGAGCCGCCAGGGGCAGCGTCGCCGAGGTGGTGTTGCCGTAGTCCTCGATGTTGATGACGACCTGATCCTCGTTCAGCCCCAACCGGTCCGCCGTGGCGGTGACGATCCGGCGATTGGCCTGGTGCGGGATGAGCACCCGGACATCCCGGGGGCTCACGCCGTTGCGGGCCAGCAGGTCGCGGCAAGCTTCGTACATCCTGCGAACGGCGTACTTGAAAACCTGCTGCCCCTCCTGGTGGACGAAATGGAGGCGCTTCTCAACCGTTTCCGCCGAAGCCGGCAGCCGGCTTCCGCCCGCGGGCATATTCAGGAACGGGGCTCCGGAGCCGTCGATCTCGCCGAGGAAGTCGATGAAGCCCTCCTCGTTGCCGGACGGCTCCAGCAGGAGCGCGCCCGCGCCGTCGCCGAAGAGCACGCAGGTGGTGCGGTCCTTATAGTCCACGATCCTCGACATGGTGTCCGCGCCGATGACCAGCACCCGGCGGTGCGTGCCCGCGGCGACCAGGTGGGCGCCGGTGGTCAGGCCGTAGAGAAAGCCGGAGCAGGCGGCGATCAGGTCGAACCCCCAGCATCCCTTCGCTCCGATTCTGTCCTGCACCAGGCAGGCAGTCGAGGGGAAGAACATGTCCGGCGTGACGGTGCAAACGATGATGGCATCCAGTTCGGAGGGATCCACCCCGCGTTGAGCCAGCGCCGCCCGGGCGGCTTCCGCCGCCAGGTCCGAGGTGGCCATCGCGGGATCCGCGATGTGGCGCTGCCGGATTCCGGTGCGCTCCAGGATCCACTCGTCCGAGGTTTCGACAAGCTGTTGGAGATCGGCGTTGGTCAGCAACCGCGGGGGTGTGTAGCAGCCCACCGCGGTGATCTTCGCGCGGCGGACCGGCGTGCCCACGGCCTCTGGGAATGACGATGAGTTCACTCTGCTATGGTACAAATGAAGCTTGGTGCAAGTCGAGAGCGCGCTCCGGTTTGAGTCCCCCGTGGAATTGTTCGCGCGAGTGTTCCGTGCGCTGAGGCCGAGAACCCCTCTGCCGGAGATCTCGGTCCAGTTCCGCAGCTACGCGGACGCCAACAGCCAGGTCCGTCTGGAGAACGGCCGTCTCCAGGTGAGGGTCACGGACCTGCTCCAGGGAGCGCCCGCTCCTGTCCTGGAGGCGCTGGCCTTCCTCCTGCTCGGCAAGCTTTTCCGCAGGCCGGTCCCACGGATCTACAGCCACCGGTACCGGCTGTACCTGAACCGCCGCGATGTGCGCCGGAGCCTGCATCTGGTGCGGCAGATCCGGGGGCGGAAGATCCTGGCGGGGCCGAAAGGCCGCACCTGCGACCTCGACGAGATCTTTGAAGAGCTGAACATCCGCCACTTCGACGGCCTGCTGGCCCGGCCGGCTTTGAGTTGGAGCGCCAGGCCGTCGCGCTGCACGCTGGGGCACTACGACCCTTCCCACAACGCCATCATCATCAGCCGCCTGCTGGATTCACCGGACGTGCCGGGCGTGGCAGTGGAGTACGTGCTGTTCCACGAGATGCTCCACCTGCGGTTTCCGGTTGAGTACCGCGGCGCGCGGCGCAGGGTGCATACGCCCGAGTTTCACAAGGCGGAACAGGCCTTCCCCCGCCTGCCGGAAGCCAAACTCGCGCTCAGGCGCTTGCGCGGCTGAGTGCTGCTTCGGTTGGAAGGCAGTCTCAGGCCGCCGCAGCCTGTCTCGCCAGAGCTTGCCGCCTCAGATGCGACCGCATGTCATCCAGAGCCACTACCAGACGCCGCGTATCGGAAGGCTGGAGCCCCAAGCCATAAAGTCTCAGCCGCCATTCGGCGGCCAGCATGGCGAAACCGAACTGGACCCGGCGCTGGACCAGGCCCCAGGCCAGGTCCGGCCGATCCACGGGTGAGTTCGCCATGTAGAGAGCGATCATGGACTCGAGCTTGCGGTAGTCGGACTTCAAGCACCGCAGGTACCCGCGGAAGACCCGCATGCGTTCACGGCGCAATCGCCGCGCGATCCCCGGGTTGAAGCCCCGCTGCCGTTCCAGGAAGCGATAGTCGGCGTCGGAGAACAGCCTCTCCATGGGCCGGTACTTGGCCACGGAGAACCGGCTCAGCCACTCGGTACTGACCAGTTCAGCCTTGGCCGGAGAAGCCAATCTCCGGATCAGCAGTCCGAAGGCGACCGCTACTCCCAGCGTCACCATCGTCGCCAGTGTGATGTATGCAAGCATCCTTAACCGTTCACCTCGGCCCGAAAGGACCAGCTACCAGTACTCTCTCCCGCAGAACCCGTTTTTCCATCGGTTCCTGGAAAGAATATAGCGGAAGCCGGAACAGCCGCGCAATAGTACTTTTAGTACAAAAGGCTTAGATCCCTGCAGGGAAACGCTAATCTCGCGACTGCCGTAGCACTGCCGCGTTGAGCCGGTCCAGATGGCTCAACAGCCGCTCCTCGTCTTCCGGTTGCCACGTCCCGCGCACACTGACCGACTCCTCCCCACCTCGGCTCAGTCCTCCGAGCCAGAGCATGAAGCACACCAGTGCAATAAACATGAGGACCGCGTTGATGCCGAAAGACGGCCTGAAGCCTGCCACGTTCTGCAAAAAGAGCGCCATGGTGCTGGAAAGGAAGTAAAGGCTATAGGTCGCCGTGTGCAGGCGGATGTTGCGCGTAACCGGGAGCGGGAAGAAGGTGAGGAAGGCGGTGATGAACAGCAGAAAGAGCGCAAGACTGAAGATCAGACCACGCTCCACAACGCTGTAGTAGGCCAGAATGGGATATCGGCCGCGGGGCTGGCTGAGATCCGCCCACAACGTGGCGGCGGAGATGGCCACCGCGGCGATGAGGCTGAAATACAGCGCCCACCGGCTCAGCGTCACGATCCCTTTCCGCCCGCGCAAGGCCAGCGAGTACAATTCCAGCACCACGAGTATGTACAGGAGCCACATGCCAGGCTGCGTCCACAGAAAGATCCACGCGTATAGGTTAGTGTTCTGCTGGATGGGCAGCAGGATGAGGCTGCGGAGGATCTCAAAACACAGGAAAGCCGTGAACCAGGCGTAGAGGCGGAACAAACCCGTTAGCGCCAGCTTGACCACCAGGGCCGCAGCCAACGCTAACCCGGCCGCCCACAAGACTTTCGTCAGGGCGTCCATGCATATGGTTCTACTACTTCAGGGGAAAAGACGCAAGTTCGCACACCCGGCGCTTCTAGAGGGCGCAAACTTCACCGGCGTGCTCCGAATTCGCTGCTACTGTACGTCGTTGCAGGGGAAGCACTGTGGCCAGGGTACCGGTTGGCGCGTCACGTTAGCCGCAATGGCGAACTGTAGCACCAGGATAAACGCCACAACCAACTTTTTCAACATGTGAGACCTCCCACTCGCCGAATCCGGCGAGCAGTATTTTGTTTTGCAGAGTACTATACTTTCAAGCCGGAGAGTACTATTCACCTGAGAATGTTCTGATTTCAGAACAGGATGCACCCCGCCGGGCCGTATGCCGGCGGCGGTTATCGGGCCGGCAGAGTCGGGGTATAATTCTAGCGAGGCCAGGTCCAGTGGATCTTTCCAGGCGAAAGGCTGAGCCGCAGCGTGGCGCCGCAGCAGGCCTGTGGCGGCACACGCTCTCCCAAATCCCTTCGGTATTCGGGAGGATGGTGTATCTTACCTCGCTCAGGGACCCGAACACGGGGCGCTACGAGCACCACGGGTTGGCTCAGATCTTCGGTGACGTGGAGGCTGACGCCGCCCTCGCCGAGAGCCACTCGCAGGCTTTCGCCGAATGGCTCTCCTATGACCTCGAACAGCAAAAGGCGGATCTTGACCTGTATCTAGCTTCTTTTGAGGCGGATAGAAGAACGATCCTGTCGACCTGGATCCGTCTGGCGCCCTACAGGAACCTGGTTCCGGCCACGGCCCGGGACCCGGACAAGCGTCTTTACCTCGCGGACCTGGAAGCCTTGCTGGAGATTCTCAGGGCCGAGCACGACGTCTCCGCCCCGGACCCAGACGAGTAGCCGCGCCAACCACCTGCCCGACCACTTCGATCTCGGAGGGATACGCGTAGATGTGCGCGGCGCACCTCGAAGCCGGGTGCGGCTGCAAGACCAACCGGTTCTTCGAAAGCTGGCACCAGGAACAGGCGTAACCTTCGCGGTACTCCAGGAAGTAGATGGGCCGTTCGAATTCACTTTCCCAGCCGCCGTCTATCACCTTCCTGCGAGCCTCGTCGACCAGGACGAGGGAGCCCGGCGGGAGGAGGGGGTACATCGACCAGTCCTCGGTCCCGATGTACCCGTAGCGTTGATTCTTGAGGTCCAGACCTTTCAGCAGGCCCAGGGGAAGCGTTCCCCACCGTTGTATCATGCGGCTGAGATAGGTCGTGCGCCGGACGTCGAACGCGGGGTCGAGCGACAGCGGGGCCTGGACCTCCGAGTCATCCGGCAGGTTGAAGCCGATCAGATGGGTGCGCTCGATCTCCGCCTGGAGCGAGTCCGCCCCAAGGTTGGCGAGATCGACGCCGTACCAGCGCAGCACCTCTTGCGGGTCCAGCCTATAGATGGCGCATAGCGAGTAGAGGCGGTAAATCGTCGGAACGGTTCCCTTGTTCTCGATGTCCGCGAGGCGGCTCAGAGCGACCGCGAACTCGGGGTGCCCGTGCCGTTCCGCGATCCGCAGGCTGGCCTCTTCGACATCCCGGTAGCGCAGCCCAAGCCGCTCGCGCGCGCGCCGGAGTTTCTGTCCGCCCTCCTCCGTGATATGATCCTGAGACGGCGCAATCCCCCGGCGGAGAGTCTCCTTCGCCGGACGGCCCAAGACTGTGGCGCCGTAATCCACGTTCCCGCATTATAGCGGGTAGCGATTGAAACGACAATAGATTTTCGGCCTTTTTGTTCTGAATTCCGAACAAATGGCCGGACGGAGGGTTCGGATCGTGCGAGTTATTGTCGGGATTTCGGGCGCGAGCGGGGCGATACTGGGGTTGCGGCTCCTGGAGAAACTGCGGAGGCAGACAGACGCGGAGATCCATCTCATCCTGACAGAGCCGGCGGAGAAGACTCTGTACCTTGAGACCGGCAGGCAGGCCGCCGATCTGAAGGCGCTGGCACACCATTGGCATCCTATTGAAAACATTGGATCCCCACTCGCCAGCGGATCGTACCCTATCGGCGCCATGGTGATCGCTCCGTGCTCCGTCCACACCATGTCCGCGGTGGCCACAGGATTGACCGGCAACCTGCTCACCCGCGCCGCGGACGTCACCCTTAAGGAGCGCCGGAGACTGATCCTCATGGTCCGCGAGACGCCGCTGCATCTTGGGCACCTCAGGACCATGACCGCCCTGGCGGAGATGGGCGCCATTCTGGCTCCGCCGGTCATGGCGTTCTACGGGAAGCCGCAGAGCGTGATGGACCTGGTGGATCACTCGGTGGATCGCGTTCTGGACCTGCTCGGCCTGCCGTCCCCGGACGCACGCCGTTGGGGAGTCAATATTACATGAAGATACCTAAATATTCTCGTGAAATTACTGCCTTTCAGGGCGAAAAGGGCGCATTTAGTCAGGAAGCCGTGCGTCTGTTATTGGGACCGCGTGCAGAGGCACTCCCTTGCCAGCGTTTTGAGCAGGTTTTCGAGAGACTCCAGCGCAAGGAAGCCGGCGCTGCGGTCATCCCGATCGAGAATACTCTGGCGGGTTCCGTTCACGAGAACTATGACCACCTGCTGAGATTCGGCTTCCCCATCGTGGCGGAGACCCGCGTACGCATTGTCCACAACCTGATCGCGCCTCCCGGGGTTCCGTTCCGCAAGATCCGCCGGGTCTTCTCGCACCCCGTGGCGCTGAATCAGTGTCTGACCTTTTTCGCAAAGCATCCGGAGATCGAAAGGGTGCCGTTCTACGACACCGCCGGCAGCGTGAAGATGATCATGGAGGAGCGGCTGACCGACGCGGCGGGCATCGCCTCGGCCCTATCGGCGGGGATCTACGGAGCCTCCATCCTGAAGCGGTCCATCGAAGACGACCGGCAGAACTTCACGCGCTTCTTTTTGCTGCGGCGGCGCGGATGGAGACCCGCCAGACGGCCGGAAGCGCCCAAAGGGTGGAAGACCACGCTGGTGTTCACCACCCGGAACGTGCCCGGGGCTCTGTTCCGCGCGTTGAGCGCCTTCGCCTTGCGCGATCTGAACCTGAACAAGATCGAGTCACGCCCCCTGCGGGGCAAGCCTTGGGAGTATCTCTTTTACCTGGACTTCATGGGACGCCCGGATGAAGAGAGCTCGCGGAACGCTTTGAAGCACCTCGGGGAATTGGCGGATTTCCTGCGAATCCTGGGCTGCTACCCGGCGGCCGGGTGAGCCCGCGCTATTCGTACAGCGGCGCTTCGCCGGGAGGGCGCGTCTTCCAGCGGCGGTGTATCCAGAGCCATTGGTCCGGATGTTTCCGGATGATGTCCTCCAGACGCCTTTGCAGCCGCTGGGTATCGGCCTGCGGGTCGCCCGAGATTTCCACCCTCGGGTAGAAGCGCAGCACGCAGCGCCGCTCCTCCTCGGACCACAGCGCGCAACCCACGATCACGGCGGCGCCGCTGTGCGCCGCTAGGCGCGCGAATCCGGCGTTGGTGCAAGCCGGGATCCCGAAGAAATCGGTGAAGACTCCGTGTTCCGGAGTGCTGTTCTGGTCGACCAGGACGCCCACGACCTGGTTGGCCGCCAGCGCCTTGAGGATGCCCCTGGCGAAATCCTTTTTCTGGATCGTCCGGTTGCCTGAGAGCGCGCGCCGGCGGGCGACCAGCGCGTCCAGACGCGGGTTGTCGAGCGGGCGCGCCACAACGTACATGGGACCCGTCATCAGGGCGTGGGCGAAGGCGCTCAGTTCCCAGTTGCCGAGGTGGCCGGTAGCCACCAGCACACCGCGGCCCAGGCGCAGGCCCTCCTCCAGGTGCTCCCGCCCTTCGCAGCGGATCCACTGCCCCACGTTCCGGCCGTCGATCCGGGGAAAACGGGCGAAAGCCACTAAGAGCCGCGCGATGGACCGGAATACTCCGTCCACCACACGCTTCCGCCCGGCGGCATCCAACTCCGGCAGGGCCATGCTCAGGTTGCGGAGGGCCGTCCGCCGCAGCCGCGGGACGCCCGCGTCGAGCAGCCACACATAGCGCCGCGCCAGCCAGCCGGCGAAGCTTCCCGGCCCCGTCTCCAGCGTGCGCAACACGCATGCCGCCAGCCAGTATTCGAGCGCGTTGCGGAGGGACGACCTTTCTCGCAAGCGACTATTCTATCCAGCCGCCGCCGACGACGACGTCCCCGTCGTAGAATACCGCCGCCTGCCCCGGAGTCACGGCGCGCTGGGGTTCGTCGAAGAGAACCTCGACACGCTCAGCGTCAAGCGGCGAGACGGTTGCGGGGGCGGCTTCGTGCTTGTTGCGGATCTTGGCCGCCGCCCTGACCGGAGCCCTGAGTTCCTCGAAGGGGAACCAGTTCACTGACCTCACCGTGAACTCCCGGCGCAGTAGGTCGTCCCGCCGCCCCACAACAACTCTGCGGCTGGCAGGCTCCGTGGCGATCACGTAGAGCGGCTCACCGGCGGCGACGCCGAGGCCCTTGCGCTGCCCGACCGTGTAGCGATGAACTCCTCCGTGCCCGCCGATCACGCGCCCATTGGTGGTCACGATCTCTCCGTCCCCGCCGGGCGCAGCCATTCCCTGCTCCCGCAGGTACGCATCGATGAAGGCGCCGTAGCCGGCGGGCGGAACGAAGCAGATCTCCTGGCTCTCCCCCTTGTGAGCGATGGGCAGGCCCGTTTCCCCGGCCAGCCGCCGGACCTCCTTTTTCGTGAGCTCCCCGATGGGAAACTCGGTGCGCGCCAGTTGGGCCTGTGTGAGCCCGAACAGGAAGTAGGACTGGTCCTTGCCGGCATCCAGACCGCGAAGGAGCAGGTAGCGTCCCGTCGTGGGATCCCGCCGGATGCGCGCGTAGTGCCCCGTGGCCATTCGCTCCGCGCCGTGCGCCGCCGCCAGTTCCAGGAACTGGTCGAACTTGATCGCGCAGTTGCACAGGGTGCATGGGATGGGCGTCCGCCCCTGAAGATACTCCTCCACAAACGGCCGCACCACGCGATCCTCGAAGTGCCGCTCCAGGTTCACCACGAAGTAGGGGATGCCCAGCGTCTGGGCGATGTGGCGGGCATCGTAAACGTCGTCCAGCATGCAGCAGCGGCGGGAACCGCCGTCGCCCGTCTGAAGCTCCGGGAGCCGCCTCTGGTTCCAGAGCTGCATGGTGAGCCCGATCACTTCGCGGCCCTGGCGACGCAACAACGCCGCCGCGGTGGAACTGTCCACACCGCCGCTCATGGCCACTGCAATGGGATCGCCGGGCATGGGGCTGAGCGCTGGAAGCGCCTCCCTGGGTTGTTGTATTCATTGTACAACCCATGCGCCAAGCCATCGTAACCCTGACAACCGATTTCGGCCTCGCGGATCACTTCGTGGGCGCCATGAAAGGCGTCATTCTGAGCCTGGCGCCCAAGGCCAGGATCGTGGACATCACCCACCAGGTCGCGCCCTTCGCCATCTCCGAAGCCGCTTTCGTCGTGGCGGAAGCTGCGCGCTGGTTCCCGGCCGGTACCGTGCACATGGTCGTCGTGGACCCGGGCGTGGGCACGCCGCGGCGCGCGCTGGTGGCGGAAGCGGGGGGCCACTACTTCGTCGCTCCCGACAACGGCGTGCTCTCGCTGGTATTGGCACGGGGCAAGCCTAAGGTCCGGGAGATTACAGCGGACAGGTACTTCCTGCATCCGGTAAGCCGGACGTTTCACGGCAGGGACATCTTTGCGCCGGTCGCCGCGCGGCTGGCCTCGGGAGCCGCCCCCTCCCGGTTCGGCGTGCAGATCTCCGAGTACGAGCGCGGCGCTTTCGCGACGCCGTCCTCTCGCGGCGGGCGCGCATGGAGAGGAACGGTGCTCAAGACCGACCGGTTCGGAAACCTGATCACCAACTTCCAGGCGGCTTCCATTCCTGAAGGCCGGATCTCGGTGCGAGTCGGACGGCACAGCATCACCAGGAGGGTCCAAACCTATGCGGAAGGCAAACCGGGGGAGCTGTTGCTGATCGCCGGAAGCTCCGGCTACCTGGAAGTATCCGTGAATCAAGGCTCGGCGGCGGCCATGACGGGCGCCGCCGCCGGGGCCGAGGTGAACCTCACGGTGGGCGCCAAACGCAGTGCCGGCCGGTGCTCGCCACCGGGCAGGCCGGCTTGACCGCGGGCCGGTAGAGCGCACGGCCACAGGCGGCAAGGAGGGAACTATCGGCCGCGCACCCGCCGGGCTGATGACGGCCTCATGGCAGACGGGCGCAGCACTGCCCGCTCTGGCTTGAGAGAGAACGCGCTGCCGGCGTACGCACTCTCCGCGATCGCGCTAAACCCGGCTGGCAAACAGACCCGCCGGGATCTCGGACCCTGGAGTTCCCCCGGCGACATGGAGATAGCCGCGCTTGGCCTGATTCAGTTCCACCGCCACCGGCGCGTCCGTAACTTTGGAGGACGGCGGCAGTTGGAGCGTCGAGGGCGGAAGGGCCTTGAAGTTCACGGCGGGTCCCATGCCCGAGCCGAAGAGGGTCTTGTTGCCCGCGAACAGGGAATTCGTCAGCTTGTAGTTGCCAACCTTCCCCTGAAACAGCACGGCCGAGAAGCTCGACGAGATCACGTTGTTCCGGAAGTCGAAGTCGTCCGCGATGGCGCAGAGCCAGGCGCCCGTCACGGTGGCGCCGGACACGAACGTGTTCCGCATGGCGCAGCCTTTGGCCTGACCCGTCCAGTAGACCACCGTGATCTTGCATCCGTGGAACACGCAGTGGTCGACAATCACCCCGTTTCCGCGCGCCAGAATGCCGCAGTGCAACTCCGCCACTTCGCGATTGCCGGTGAAAAGACACTGCCGGACCTCGAGGTCGTCCAGTTCCGCGCCTTCTCGCGCAATGGGGTAGACCCGGCGAATCACTTTGGGGGCGGGCTCCTCCAGGTGCGGCGTGCCGAGAAATTTCAGACCCTGCACGGTGACGTGGCTCGTCTCGAACTGCATGCCGTAGCTGACGCCGCCGAACGGGTCGGGGCGGCCCAGCCAATCCGGCGAAAGCGGCATGGTATGGACCAGAACCGGCATGCTCCGGGGAGACCAGCCGGCGTCGTCAGGCAGCACCTCAGCGCGAACCGTCAGGCGTGCGTCCCGGGTGAAGGCGCGGTTCGCAGGCTTGAACAAGGCCGGCTCGTTAAGGGCATAAACCCCCTCGGAGAGGATGATGGACACCGCTTCGGCGCCGGTAGCGGCGTTGACGCGCTGCGCCGCGGCAGCCAGCGTTCTCAGCGGCTTGTCCTTCGTGCCGGGATTCGCGTCGTGCCCAGAGGGGTGAACATGAAACGCGCCGGCGGCCTTCTGAGAGAAGAGCGGCCGGGGCAGAATCCACGGCCCGCCGGCCGCCAGGCCGGCTTGCAGAAGGCGGCGGCGTTTCATTTCCACGCCGCCGCGTTCGCTTGCGCGAATTCCCGGAAGGTGACCGGCTTGCGGCCCGTTACCCTCTCGACCACGGGCGTCACTGCCGCCGCATGCCCAGCGCGCACCGCGCCGTAAAGCATCAGCATGTAGCCGACGGCAGACTCGGGCGCCCCCATTGCGCGGGCGCCGGCGGCCATCTCTTCCTCGGTTAGGGGGTGGTACTGCACCGGACGTTCCGACACTTCGCTGATGATCTTCGCCACCTCGGCGTGGTCCAGCGGTTCGAGACCGGTCAGGTCGAGTTCCTGGCCGGTGAGCGGCGTCCGGACGGACGCGAGCGCCACGGCGGCGATGTCCCGCACGGAGATGAAACTCGTCTTGCCCTCCCCCGCCGCCAGGAAGATCCCGTTCTGCGCTTTGATGCTGGGGGCCAGGAACCCCTCCGAGAAGTTCTCCATGAAGAAGTGCGGCCGCAGGATGGTGTACGGAACTCCGGAATCCATGACCATGTGCTCCACCACCCGCAGCGGCGCCTGTTCGACCTGATTCACTCCGAAGGCCGAAATGAAGACGAGGTGGGGGACTTTGGCGGTCTTCGCCTGCTCCACCACGGGGCGCATGAGCGCGGGCGCGGTTGGATCCAGCGGCGGCGCCATCAGGATCAGGGCCCCGGCGCCGGCGAGCGCCGGACCGATGGTGGACGGATCCGTATAGTCCAGCCGGACGCGATCGAGGTCCGGGCGGGCTTTCGCCAGGTTCCGAACCGCTTGCCGCACCGGCAAGCCTGCCTCAGCAATAGCGCTCACAAGGGCGCGGCCCAGCACGCCGGACGCACCAGTAACGAGGGTTGGCTTATTCATAATCACTCCATATTGTATTTTTGGATACTTGAAGTATTATTTCAAGTAGGCACCTTAATGATTGATAGTAACCTTTTGGAAACCAAGATACCCTGGGACGTGTTCAATAGGCGTTGCCCTACCCGGCAGGTGCTCGACCGGCTGGCAGACAAGTGGACCGTACTGGTCATCCGGCGGCTCTCCCACGGGACTTTGCGCTTCGCGCAACTCCGGCGGTCGGTGGACGGTATTTCCCAGAAGGTGTTGACGAACACGCTGCGCGGCCTGGAGCGTGACGGCATTGTGACCCGGCGAATATACGCCAGCGTGCCGCCCCGGGTGGAATACACGCTGACCGGTCTTGGCCGGTCGCTGTGTGAACTCGTGGAAGGCATCTGCGGCTGGGCGGAGGCGCACATGGAACATGTCCAGGCGGCTCGGGAAGCATATGATCGCGGCGCCGGCGGCCCGCCGGTTCCTGCCTGACATGGACGAACGGTGAATGCGCAGCGCGCGCCGCTGCTGCCGTCTTGATCGCTGTGGGCGGCAGTGGCACTATGGATGAGGAGATGACGGTCGGCGGAAGATACGAGGTCGGCGAACTGGTGGCCGAGGCGCAGGAGTCCCGTACTTTTGCGGCGCAGGACAACGTGAGCGGCCAGGCGGTGCTCGTCCACCAACTGCTCGATCCTCCGCCCGGAAGCCTCAAGCCGTCGTTGCGAGTTCTCGCGGGAAGGTGCACGGCAGGCCGGGGCGGAGTGATTCAGCGGCTGGAGAGCGAGGGCGCGGAGTACCTCGTCACGGAAGTCCGGGAGGATTTCCGCGACCTCCGCGCGGCGCTCGAGCGCATTGCCCTGCTGCCGCCTCCGGCGCCGGCCGGCGCCGGCGAGGAGCGTTTCACGCGCGTGGGAGCCTGGCGGGTTCCCAGCAGTTTCTCCACTCCCCCGGCCTCTCCGGCGCCGGCCGATCCGTCGGTGAGCCGCATTCTGGGAAGTCCCGCGGCGCCTGCTGCACCGGAGGCCTGGCAGAGCCCGGGCGACTTCACGAGGTCCTTCATGCCCGCCGCGCCGGCGCCAACCGAGACGCGCGCCGAGTCTGTGGCCTCCGGGCAGCCATCCGTGACAGGGGCAGAGCCTGTGACGCCCGAGCCGCCTGCCCTCACCTCCGAGCCGCCTCCCCTGGCCCCCGAGCCCCACGCTGCCGCGCCCGCCGATCCGGGTGAGTTTACCCGCATGATGCAGGCTCCCGCGGCGGCGCAGCCGTCCCAGCCGGCGGTCCCTCCCGCGGCGGACCAGCCGGGCGAGTTCACCAGGATGTTCCGCGCATCGCAAGCGCCTCCCCGTGCGGAGAGTGTTTCTCCCGCGAGCGCGCCGGGCGCGGGCGAATTCACGCGGCTTTTCAAGGCGCCCGAGCCGAGCCACCCCGCGCCCCGGGAAGCGCCGGCCGCCAAGAGCGAGCCCGGGGATTTCACGCGCTACTTTCAGTCCCCGCTGGGATCAGGCTCCGTGCGTGAGACGGCTGCTCCGCCGCAGTTTCAGCCGCCCGCCGCGCCGCCCACCCCGGCGGCTCCTCAGCCCGGCGAGTACACCCGTCTCTTCCAGACGCCCGCGCCGCCGGTTGCTCCGCCCACGCCGGAGAGCGGGGCCACGCGCGCGTTCGCGACGCCCACAGCGCTCCCCTCCCAGCCGCCTCTGCCGGAGGAGCAGGTCCCGAGCGACTTCACCCGCATCATCCAGGCCCGTCCCGCGGAAATGGCTCAGCCCGCCTCGCCACAGCCCGTGACGGCTCCGGCCGCGGAACCGCCACCCCGTAAGCAGGGGCCTCCGCTGGGCCTCGTGATTCTGTTTGCGTCCCTGGCCGTGCTGGCGATCACGCTGGTGCTGTTCTTCGCGCTGCGGCGCTAGCGAGGCCGGTATCTTGACGCCGTTGCACCTCGGCTCTCCGGCTTCATTTGGCGCCCTGAGAGCCTTCCTTCAAGATTCCGGCTACAGCGAGGAGACGGTGTGCGAGCGGTACGGGCTAGGGGCGCAGCACGAGATTCTGGGCTCAAGCCGGCCGGCGCCGCCCGCCGGGAAGAGGGATGCGGCGGAACTGCTGATACGTCTGTTCATCACCGGCGGCTACGCCCAACAGGCGGAACTGACCCAGCACTTCCCGCCCGATGCGCTGGCCGCGGCCTGGGAACTGGGGCTGGTGACGCCGGACGAATCGAAGCCCGGCCGCGTTTACTCGCCGGTATGCCTGTACCCGCTCCGGCGCCTTTTCATTGCATCGGACCGCTGGACCAATCCTGACGGAAGCCCCTACACGCCCGGCGCGGACGTGGTCTACCCCGCGATCACAAGAAACACGTACCGCTTTCTCGGGCTGCTCCCCTCAGCGCCATGCGAGCGGCTGCTCGACCTGTGCTCCGGCAGCGGCGTGGCGGCTTTGCTCGCCGCCTCGGGCGGCGCCCGCCTTGCCTGGGCGGTCGACATCACGTCAAGGTCCACGAGGTTCGCCGGGTTCAACCGGCTCCTGAACGGAGTGGCTAACCTGACCGCCCTAGAAGGCGACCTGTATGAACCCGTGGCCAAGCTCGCCTTCGACCGGATCGTCGCGCACCCTCCCTACCTGCCGTCCGCCGCCACGCGGTGGATCTTCCAGGATGCCGGGGTGCAGGGCGAGGAGATCACCCGCCGGATCGTCGAGGGACTCCCTGACCACCTCACGGCGGGAGGGCGGCTGTACTGCCTCGCGCTCGGCGCGGACCAGCGGGGGCGGCCGCTGGAGGACCGCATACGCGCCTGGCTCGGCGTGGCCCAGGCTGAATTCGACGTGCTGGTAGCGGCAGTTGAGACGCACACGCCCGAGCAGATCGCCTCCCAGCCGCTGCTCCGGGGGGAGATCACGCAGAAGGAGTACGCTTCCCGGCGGGCATCCTTCGCGCGGGCGGAGATCGAAGCGTTCGTCTACGGCCTCTTCATTGTTCAGCGTGCCGGGCGCCCCGGCCGCGCGCCCTTTACGGTCCGGCGCCAGATGGGCGCCCGTACCGGCAGCGCGGAGTTGGAGTGGGCGGTCCGGTGGGAGTCCATGGCCTCTTCTGCGGAAGCGCAGTCCCTCCTGTTGGAATCCCGGCCGGCCCGGTCCCGGGATCTGGAACTCTGCGTCGTTCACCGGCCGCGGGAAGGGGCACTGGAACCCCAGGACTTCAATCTTCAGACCGACTACCCCTTCAGCATGGAATCCCGCGTGCCTCCCTGGACAGCCGCTCTCATCGCGGCTTGCGACGGCGTGAGGACTGGGCGAGAACTTCGCGCATACTGCGTGGAAGACGGCCTGATCTCGGACGCCGTGCCCGCAGCGGATTTCGCCAGGCTGCTCGGCTCCCTGGTCTCCGGCGGCTTCCTTGAAATCGAAGCCTGCCCGCTTCCCAGGTCGGCTGACTGACCGCACGCCCCATTCCGCGAGGTGCAGGAACCGATCTCCGCAGCAGGCGAGTGCGCAGACCGTCACAACCAACCGCTCAAACCGCTCGCCTGGCCCGCTTCACCCCGCCATGACTTCGAAAAGGCCAGACGGATCCGGACGGTGCTCCATGGTGTGTGCTCTGTCTGACGCATTACACTGGTATCGGCAACGGAACGCGCCTTGGTTAAGGAGGGAGGAGACGGGTGAGGGCGCCGGTCTTCAACGTGAGCGGCCCCGGCCAGTTCGCGCGGATGCGGGAGGTCTTGCAGGCCGCGGATTACCACGAGGATGGCTTGCTTGCGGTTCTCGGAGCCGAGCAGATACCCACCCGGGCCGGGCGCGACCTGCCGCACTTCCTCCGTCTGACGCGGGCCTTGCGGCCCGTCGACGTGCTGATCCGGCTGTTTCTGATCGGAGCTCCGGTGGCGGAGGAACTCGCCGGCGAGGCCTTGCGGCCCATGCCGCTCGCGGACTGGGCGCGGGCGGGCCTGGTGGGCCTTGGCGGCGGCCTGGCGCGGGGCCTGGTGCGCCTGATGCCCTTCCGCGGACTGATTCTGGCCTGCGATTACGTGGACGCAATCGAACCGGGCGGCCGCGCCGAACAGGTGATGGGGCTGACGGCCAGCAGCGTGGCGCTCGCCGATTTCACCGTGCGCCGGCCTGCCGGGTCCACTCTGGACCTCGGCGCGGGAGGCGGCGTCCAGTCTTTCCTGGCCGCCGGCCACAGCCGGGAGGTCCTGGGCGTGGACCGTAGCGCTCGGTCCGTCGAGTTCGCACGGTTCAACGCCGGTCTTAACGGGATCTCCAACTGCGAATTTCTGGCGGGGGACGCGTTTGAGCCGGCCGGAGAACGCCAGTTCGACCTTATCGTCTCCAATCCCCCTTTCGCCATCACGCCCGGCCGCCGCTACATGTACCGGGACAGCGGCGTGGAACTGGACGGCTTCTGCCGCGGCCTGGCGCGAAGCGCCCCGGGATTTCTCCGCGAGGGCGGGATGTTCCAGATGGCCTGCGAGTGGGTGCATCGCGCCGGCGAGGATTGGAAAGCGCGCTTGTCGGAGTGGTTCGAAGGCAGCGGGTGCGATGCGTGGGTTCTCCGGACGGATTCGCACAGCGCGTCCGAGTACGCCCGGATCTGGATCCGGGACACCGAACACGAAACCGAGGAAGCCAGCAGCCGCCTGTACGAGGAGTGGACGTCGTACTACGAGAACAGGGACGTGGAGGGTATCAGCACGGGACTGATCGCCATGCGCCGGACCGGCGGCCGCCGCCACTGGATGCGGTTCGAGGACCTGCCCGCGGGGACGTCGGGGCCGGTGGGCGCGTGGGTGGCGGCCGGGTTCGAACTGCGCGACTACCTGGACAGCGTGCGCGGCGACGAAGCGCTGCTCGCGGCGAAGCTCAGAGTCTCGCCCGCCGTCAGGCTGGAGGAGATTGGCGAGCCCGCCGGCGGAGCCTGGCGGGTCACATCCGCCCGCATCCGCCTGGACGCCGGCCTGCGGTACTCAAGCCCGGTCGACCTTCGCCTGGCGGGGCTCGTCGCACGCTGCGACGGCGCCCGGACAGTCGGGGAACTGCTGAGAGAACTGGCCGCCGCCACCGGTTCGGATTTGCGGAGAATCACCCCGAACTGTCTGTCTCTGGTTCGCGAACTGGTGGAGCGCGGGTTCCTGCTCCCGGAAACCCTCAGCCCGCCTGCGGCAGAAGGATGATCAGCTCCAGTTGCGGGTTTTGGATGTCCCCGGGGACGTACGCCGCCAGGTTCCTGGCGCGGCCGATCGCCTCCCAGGCCAGGCCGGCCTGATTCAGACTGAAGTACTGGAAGTTCAACTTCACCGGAATCGCGCCAGGGGGCGCCGCCAGGTGGGTCAACTGGAGCCCCGGCAGAGCGTGTTGCACCAGGTGCTCGATGTGGTTGGCCGAGCACACCTTCACCAGTTGGGGCACCCTGCTGATGAGATCGGCCTCGCCCATCTCGGCGTTCACCGCCAGGTACATTCTGGTGTTGTTCAGGTACTTGTCCTCGTCCAGCGCCGTGGCGTAAATGGACGGACGTACGGGTTTGAGGGCAAGCGAGACGAAGTTGCTCGGAACCACCGTCTCCAGCAGGAACCTCAGCTTCTCATCGAGTTGGCCGAAGCACAGGCCGAGATTGTCGTGGTCGTAAACCGGCAGGTCCCGCGGATGCACCTGCGTGGAAAACGCGGTGAGCGCCCCCGCCAGGGAAGACATCACCGAGAAAAGCCCTTCCGGGTGGCCGTGTCTGGTCTCATAGAGGTGGCGCAGCGGGGGCAGATGCGTGTTGATGGTGTAGAGCAGCCAGAAATTGGCGATGTCGGCCGAGGTGAACTCCGCCAGGCCCTGGCTCTTCTGCCGCCGCATCCCGGCCAGTTCGCTGCTCCGGGCGGAGGTGATCTCCACCAGCCGGCGGACGATGGACGTCAGATAGCTGCTGGCGGCGAGGTTCAGCAGGGGCGGCACGAAAGACGGGTCCGTCTGAAAGCCCCCCGCCTCGGTCCGGCCGATTCTGGCAAAGGCCAGCGTGGAACATCCGCGGTTTGTCTCGCCCTCAACCAGAAGCCGGAAGTTCTTGCGGGCGACCTGGACGGCCTTCTCCGATTGCTGGCTCGCTTCATCACGCGCAATCTGGACATCCGCCACATACCTTGTGTCGAAGTCCTGACCCGCCATGGACAGGTTTATGCCGTGGTCCCGGTAGTGGGGGATGGCCAGGAAGGCGTCGGCAGGCTCCGCGCGCCCTTCGAAGGATGGACCCAGCGGTTTTGGAGGGGGCGCCGGGTCGGAGTCGGGGATGTCGAAGGGGAGGCCGTCCGGGAAGAGCCCGGTCGCGCGGGCGATGGCGAGCACACCAGCCGACAGGGCCTCCTGGTCGATTTGCAGGTCCACGAAACCCCAAGGGCGGAAATTGAGCGCTTCCACGCGAAACTGAAGAAGGCTTTCGGCAAAACGGTCCTGTCCCTGCAGGTGCTGAGGCGTGAGCAGCGCCCCTTTCTGCCAGACCACCGGCTGCAGCCGCTTCATATCACTCCTAAAGGTAGCAGGAATTTCCCCGGTTGTAGCCTCGGGAGGCGGGCGGCAAAGGCGTTTTTTGCCCCCCGGGTCTGTAAAAGTACTACTTTCCTATGTTTCAACCGGACGGTTTTCTGGTACACTGTTTGGGAATTGAGGGCACTGGGAGCGGGCTCTCGCGCCCGGGAGCCAAGGAGGGAGCAACCTTTCAATGGCACGACAGAGCATCCACAAAAAACTCGAGAAGGTTCGGCCACCGCGCGTCCACGTGGCCTACGACGTTGAAATCGGCGACGCCATCGAGGCCAAGGAACTGCCTTTCGTGATGGGCGTCCTGGCGGACCTGACCGGTCAGCCGGTGGAGCCGCTGGCGCGGCTGAAAGACCGGCGATTCGTCGAAATCACACCCGACAACTTCGACAGTGTGCTGGAAAGCATGAAGCCGCACCTGTCCTACTCAGTGGAGAACAAGCTCAGTGAGGATCCGCAGGCGGGGCAGCTCAAGGTGGATCTGAACTTCAAGAGCATGGAGGACTTCGAGCCGGAGCAGGTGGCCCGGCAGGTCAAACCCCTGCGCGAGTTGCTGGATCTTCGCACCAAGCTGTCCGACTTGCGGGGCAGCCTCCAGGGCAACGAGAAGCTGGATGAGGTGCTCCTGGATGCGGTATCCAGCACCGAGAAGATGCAGAAGCTTAAGAGCGAGTTGGGTCTGGATGAAGGAGAGTCCAAATGAGTAATCCGCAGAAGGCGGCCAAGGGGCCGGCGCCGGCCGAGCAGAAGGTCGAGCTTGGACTGCTGGACCAGATCGTCGAGGAGGGCAGGTTCGGCCGCGAAGTGGCGGCCCGGGAGCGAGGCAAGGACCTGGTGAAGGAGTTCGTGGCGCAGGTGCTTCAGGGAGAGATGGCCATCTCCCGGGACGCCGAGGCCATGATCAACGCCAGGATCGCCCAGATCGACCACCTGCTGTCCATACAGCTCAACGAGGTCCTACACCATCCGCAGTTCCAGAAACTGGAGGGCACCTGGCGCGGGCTGAAGTACCTGCTGGACAATTCCGAGACCAGCTCGATGCTGAAGATCCGCGTCCTGAATGTCACCAAAAAGGAACTGCTCCGCGATCTGCAGCGCGCTCCGGAGTTCGACCAGAGCGCTTTGTTCAAGAAGGTCTACGAAGAGGAGTACGGCATCTTCGGCGGGGAGCCCCTCGCCGCTCTGGTGGGCGACTTCGAGTTCGGAAGAGGTCCCGAGGACATGGAGTTGCTTGAGAAAGTCTCGCAGGTGGCGGCGGCGGCCCACGCCCCCTTCCTGTCGGCCGCGTCTCCGGAGCTGTTGAACCTCGACAGTTTCGCCAATCTCGGAGCGCCGCGCGACCTGGGCAAGATTTTCGACAGCACGGAGTACGCCAAATGGAAGTCCTTCCGCCAGAGCGACGATTCCCGTTACGTGGCGCTCACGCTGCCGCACATCCTGATGCGGCTGCCGTACGGCAAGGACACCCGGCCCATTGACGGCTTCAATTACGAGGAGGCAGTGGACGGGACCGACCACTCCAAGTATCTGTGGGGCAACGCGGCCTACGCCCTGGCGGCCAGGCTCACCAGCGCCTTCGCGGATTTTGGTTGGTGCGCCGCCATTCGCGGCGTGGAGGGCGGCGGGCTGGTGGAGGGACTGCCGACGCACACCTTCCGGACCGACGAGGGCGACGTGGCCCTCAAGTGCCCGACCGAGGTCGCCATCACGGACCGCCGGGAGAAGGAGTTGGCGGACCAGGGTTTCGTCCCGCTGGTGCACTGCAAGGGCACGGACTATGCGGCGTTCTTCAGCGTGCAGTCCTGCCAGAAGCCCAAGCTGTATGACAGCGACGCCGCCAACGCCAACGCCCGCCTCTCGGCCCAGTTGCCTTACCTGCTGGCCGTTTGCCGCTTCGCTCACTATATGAAGTCGATGATGCGGGACAAGATCGGGAGCTTCACCTCCCGCTCGGAGACCGAACGGTTCCTGAACCAGTGGATCATGCAGTATGTGACAGAGGACGATCAGGCCAGCCAGCTCACCAAGTCCCAGTACCCGCTGCGGGAAGCCCGGGTCGAGGTAACGGAGGTCGCCGGCAAGCCGGGCGCCTACCGCGCGGTGGCATTTTTGCGGCCGCACTTCCAGTTGGATGAGCTGACCGTTTCGCTCCGGCTGGTGGCGGAACTGCCGCAGTCGGCAAGAAAGTAGTTGGGTTGGAGTTAGACCGGAAGGAGAAAGCGAATGGCAGTTGACTATTTTCTGAAAATTGACGGGATCCCCGGCGAGAGCATGGATCACAAGCACAAGGACGAGATCATGCTCGAGTCTTTCAGTTGGGGTGAGACCAACACCGGCTCCGCCGCTCACGGCGCCGGCATGGGCGCCGGGAAAGTCACCATGCAGGACTTCAACTTCGTGATGAAGGTGAACAAGGCGAGCCCCAAGCTCTTCCTGGCCTGTGCTAATGGCCAGCACATCAAGCAGGCGATCCTGACCTGCCGCAAGGCGGGCAAGGATCAGCAAGAGTACATGAAGGTGACGTTCAGCGACGTGATGGTATCCAGCTTCCAGACCGGCGGCTCAGGCGCGGCGGATGTGATTCCCCTGGATCAGATCTCGCTCAACTTTTCCAAGGTGGAGATGGAATACAAGGAGCAGAAGGCGGACGGTACGCTGGGCGGGACCATCAAGGCCCACTTCGACCTCAAACAGATGAAGGGCGGCTAGACCGCGCTTCCCGGCTGAGCAGCACGCCAGCCGGCGCCCGGAGTGTGAGATTGCGATCATGAGCGCGATCGAGTTGTATCGAGCCGGCCGGTTGACGGAGGCGGTGCAGGCGGTCAGCGCCGAGCTTCGCGACGATCCGGCCAACGCCAAGCGGCGCACCTTCCTGTTCGAGTTGCTGTGCTTTGCCGGTGAGTTCGACCGCGCCGGCAAGCAGCTCGACATTCTGGCGCAAGGGGGTCCCCAGACCGAGATGGGGACCCTGGTTTATCGCGCCGCCCTCCAGGCCGAACGCCAGCGCCAGGAACTGCTGGGTTCCAAGGCCGCGGAGCTGGGCGAGGCTGCCCCATCAGGGCGCGGAAGCCTGAACGGCAAGCCGTTCGAGTCCATCGAGGATGCCGACGCCAGGATCGGCGCCCGCCTGGAGGTGTTTGCCGGCGGCGCCTACATGTGGGTTCCCTTCCAGCACGTCGCGTCGATTCAGATCTCTCCGCCGAAAAAGCTGCGGGATCTGGTCTGGATTCCGGCGATGGTGCGGCTGGGTCCCGGGATGAAAGGACAGGACCTGGGGCAGGTGCTGCTGCCGGCGCTTTGCCCGTTCTCCTGGCGGCACGCCGACGACAGCGTCCGCCTGGGAAGACAGACGGTTTGGGAGGAAGAAGCGGGCGAACCCGTGCCCTTCGGGCAGAAGAGTCTCCTGGCTGACGGCGAGGAGATCCCCTTGCTCGAGGTGCGGGAAATCGTCCTCGGCAGCGCCTAGGGGGCCCGCGAACCACATGCCGCTCGCCGCCAACCTGCTGGAGCCAATCCCCGGCCCGTCGCCTTGCGGCGAAAACCTCTACTACACCCCGCTCTACGAAAAGATTAAGGAAGCCCGGCGGCAGGATGACGACGTGGCGCAGGGGGAGTGGCGGCGCGAAGTCAAGAAGGCCGACTTCCCGCTGGTCATCAAGCTGGCCGCCGACGCTCTGGTCAACAAGAGCAAAGACCTGCAACTGGCAGCCTGGCTCACCGAGGCGCTCCTGTGCCAGCAGGGGGTCACCGGGCTCAACGACGGCCTCGGTCTGCTGCGGGGCCTGCTGGAGAGTTTCTGGGACGGTCTTTATCCCGAACTGGAAGACGGGGACGCCGAGATGCGGGCCTCTCCGCTGGAATGGGTGGGGCTGCGCCTGGGAGACGCGGTCCGGCGCGTCCCGCTGACTCGAAACGGGCTGGACCATCTCCGCTACAAGGAATCCCGCACCGTTCCCTCCGAGGCGGAGGCCTCCGCGAGCGAAGCCAAGGCCCAGGCGCGGGCCACCGCAATCGAAGAGAAGAAACTGGTCCCGGAGGAGTTCGACGCGGCCTTCGACGCGACTCCGGTCGAGTTCGTGGAGAACACGCGGCGTTCCCTGGACAGCGCGCTGGAATCCCTGCAAGCCCTGGGCGAGCTTTGCGATGAGAAGTTCGCCGACGTGGCTCCGAATTTCGCGCCGCTGAGAACGGCCATCGAAGAGGTCCGGCAGACTGTCCGCATCCTGCTGGCCCGGCGCGGCGCTCCGGCTGCGGAAGAACCGGAACCGGCCCAGGCGGAGGCGGAGGCGGTTGCCTACTACGACGCGCCGGCGGAGCAGGCCGCGCCGCCGCGCCGCCGAACCGAGCAAGCCGAACCCGCCGACCAGGAAGACGCCGTCCGCCGCATCGCGTCGGTGGCCGCCTATCTTCGCAGAGAGTCGCCTTACAGCCCGGTCCCGTTCCTGTTGTTGAGAGGGCTCCGCTGGGGCGAGTTGCGCGCCAATGGCGCCACGCTCGACGAGAGCCTGCTGGAACCTCCACCGGCCGGGATCCGCCAGAACCTGAAGCGGCTGGCCCTGGGCGGGCAGTGGGAGGAAGTCCTGAACGAAGCCGAGTCGGCCATGGCGCTGGCTTGCGGCAGAGGCTGGCTCGACCTTCAGCGTTATGTTGCGCGGGCTTGCGAGGAGCTGGGCAGCTACTATGAGCCGATCGCAATGGCGGTGCGGGCCGAGGTCAAGGCCCTGCTGGCGGATTTGCCCCAGCTCCGGACCGCCACCATGATGGACGACACGCCGGCGGCGAATCCTGAAACACAGGCTTGGCTGGAGGGCCTGATGGCGGCCGGGTCCGACACCCCGCAGGAAGAGATCAGCTTCACCGCCGCCCCTTCCCCCAAGGAGGACGCCGAGGCCCCGGAGGCATTGGACGCGCATGATCTGGCGGTGCAGGCGATGCGATCCAACCGTCCGCAGGACGCCATCGAGATCCTCAGCCAGGAGATCGCGCAGGTTCGCTCGGGCCGGCTGCGCTTCCAACGCAAAGTGCAGTTGGCTCAGATCTGCATTGCGAGCGGACACGAGAACATCGCGCGCCCCATCCTGGAGGACCTAGGAAAGGAGATCGAGCAGCGGAGCCTGGAAGAATGGGAGGCGCCGGACATGCTGGCCCAGCCGTTGGTGCTGCTTCTGCGCTGCCTGGACAAGCTCGACGGCAACCCCGAGGAGCGGCAGCGGATCTACTCGCGCGTCTGCCGGCTGGACCCGGTCCAGGCTCTGCGCGTGTCGAAGTAGCCCATGGCAGCCAAGTCCGAGCGATCGGCGAAACTCTCGGTTCTTGACCGGCTCCTGGACGCCGATCCCAAGCGCCCCAGCGAGGCGCCCCCCACGCCCGCGCAATCGCTTCGGGAGCTGAAGGCCAGCCTCCGGCGCGACATCGAGTGGCTCCTCAACACGCGCCAGACGCCGCAAGAGGCTCCCCCCGATTCCGCGGAGTTGCAGCGTTCGCTGCACGTTTACGGCCTGCCGGACATAAGCTCCATGAGCCTGCACTCACGCCAGGACTACAACCGTCTGGTGCGCGCCATGGAAACGGCCCTGGCCACGTTCGAGCCCAGGCTGCGGGGCATCCGGGTGACGCTGGCCCCCTCCTCGGACTCCACCTCGCGGGTGCTGCGCTTCCAGATCGAGGGCATGCTGCGCGTGGAACCCGTTCCCGAGCACGTGACGTTCGACACCGTGCTGGAGCTGACCAGCGGCGAGTACGAGGTGAAGGGAGACCGCGGTGCGGGATGAGCTGCTGGCCTACTACGAGCGCGAGCTGACGTTTCTGCGCCAGATGGGCGCGGACTTCGCCGAAAAGTACCCGAAGATCGCCTCGCGCCTGCTGCTGGAGGCCGACCGCTGCGAGGACCCGCACGTGGAGCGCCTCGTCGAAGCCTTCGCTTTTCTGGCCGCCCGCGTCCACCTGAAGATCGACGACGAGTTCCCTGAGATCTCCGAAGCTCTGCTCGGCATCCTCTACCCCCACTATGTGCGGCCCATTCCTTCCATGACGGTGGTCGAGTTCAGCCTGGATCCCGAGCAGGGCAAGCTCACCTCCGCCATGCCGGTGCCGCGCGGCTCCATGCTCTACTCCAGGCCCGTCGACGGCGTGCCCTGCCGGTTTCAGACCTGCTTCGAGACGACCCTCTGTCCTGTAACCGTCAGCGAGGCGCAGTGGCGCACGCCGGACCGCCTCAATCCCCCGCTGCGCGCGCCGGACGCAGCGGCTGCCTGCCGCGTCGAGTTGACCTGCTACCCGGAAGTCACCTTCGAGAAGCTGGAGCTGGATTCTCTCCGCTTCTACTTGAACGGCGAGAGCAACCTGATCCACACCCTCTACGAGCTGTTCAGCAGCCGCTGCCGGAGGATCGTCATCCGGGATCTGACGCCGAACTCCAGACGGCCGCCCGTGGTGCTCGGCCCAGGCGACTGGAGGCCCCTGGGCTTCGGGGAAGAACACGCCGTGCTGCCCTACCCGCGGCGGGCGTTTGCCGGCTACCGGCTGTTGCAGGAGTACTTCGCATTCCCGGAGAAGTTCTTCTTTTTCGACCTCTGCGGTCTGGACAAGGTCCGGGCGGCGGGCTTCGGCGAGAAGATCGAGGTCCTGTTCCTCATTGCGCCTTTCGAGCGGAGCGAACGCCAGCAGGCGCTGGAGGTGGGGGTGTCCGCCAAGACCCTCCGCCTGAACTGCTCCCCCGCCGCCAATCTGTTTCCGCTCACCGCCGAGCCTATGCTGCTGGACCAGACAAAATACGAGTACCAGGTGGTCCCCGACGCGCGCCGGCGCAATGCGCTGGAGATTTTCTCGGTGGACCAGGTGCTGAGCTCCAACCCGCAGACGCAGGAGATCCGCTACTACGAACCGTTCTTCTCCTACCGTCATTCGGCTCCGCAGGAACGCAAACAGGCTTTCTGGAGCGCGACGCGGCGGCCCTCGGGACGGATGAACGACGACGGCACCGAGATCTGGCTCTGGCTGGCGGATCTCTCCGGCCGGCCGGCCCGCCCCGACGCCGACTCGCTCACCGTGCGCTGCACCTGCACCAACCGGGACCTCCCGGCCAAGCTTCCCTTCGGCCGGGAGCGCGGGGATTTCGAACTGGAAGGCGCCGCGGCCATACACCGGATCGTAGCGCTGCGGAAGCCCACCCCCACGCTTCGCCCACCCATGGGGAAGCGGCTGCTGTGGCGGCTGGTCTCGCAGTTGTCGCTCAACTATCTGTCCCTGGTGGAGGAAGGCCGGGAGGCGTTGCAGGAGATTCTCCGGCTCTACAACTTCTCCGAGTCCGGCTTTCTGGACAAGCAGATCGCCGGCATCGTCCACGTCGCCGCCCGCAAACACTTCGCGCGGGTGGTTTCGGAGGGCGGCATCAGTTTCGTGCGCGGCAACCTGGTCGAGATGGAGCTGGATGAAGATCAGTTCGTGGGCGGAGGCGCCTATCTTTTCGCGGCCGTGCTCGAGTATTTTCTGGGATTGTATGTATCGATGAACAGCTTCAGCCAGCTCGCCGTAAGAACAACGCAGAGAAGGGAGGCTCTGAACCAGTGGCCGCCGAGGGCGGGACACGCGATCCTGTTGTAGCCCTGGAAGCATCCCAGGCCCGGCTCTCGAAGGAACCGTATTCCTTCCAGTTCTTTCAGGCCGTGCGCTTGTTGTCGCGGATGCTGTCCGGCAGGCAGCCGGTGGGCCGGTTCCAGCCGCCCTCGAGCGAGGTGGTGCGTTTCTCGGCGCACGCCACGCTTACCTTCCCCGCCAGTGAAATCCAGTCTCTGACGTGGCCCGAAGACGGCCCTCCCCGCATGGAAGTGAACTTCATGGGGTTGACCGGACCGCTGGGCGTTCTCCCTCTTTACTACACGGAACTGGTCATGGAAAGGCTGCGCAACCGGGATACGGCGCTGCGCGACTTCCTGGACATCTTCAATCACCGCGGCATTTCCCTTTTCTACAGGGCGTGGGAGAAGCACCATTTTCCAGTCGCCAGTGAACTCGGCCAGACGGGCGCCTTTCTTCAGGTCCTGCTGTGCCTGGCCGGCTTGGGCACCCCTCGCCTGGCGGACCGGCAGGCTGTAAATGACTGGTCGCTGGTTTTCTACGGCGGACTGCTCGGGCAGCAGCCGCGCTCCGCCACGGCGCTTGAGCAGATCCTGTCGGACTACTTCGAGGTCCCGGCCAGGGTGGAGCAGTTCGTGGGAGCCTGGTATAGTCTGGGCCGGGCGACGCAGACGCGGTTCGAGGAGGAAGACGGGATCTCCGGACAGCTCGGCTGCGGCGCGGTGATCGGAGATGAGGTCTGGGACATTCAGTCCAGGGTGCGGGTGACGCTGGGTCCTCTTCCCCTGGACCGCTACCTGGACTTCCTGCCGACCGGCAGCGCGTATGGGCCCCTGCGGGCGATCACGCGGTTCTTCAGCGGCGACGCGATGGATTTCGAGGTACAACTGATCTTGCAGCGGGAGGAGGTCCCGGGGTGCGCTCTGGGCGACGAGGGCGGCGCGGCGCCCCGCCTGGGCTGGCTCACCTGGGCCAAGTCCAAACCCATCGGCCGGGATCCCGCTGAAACCGTTTTGCGGCTGTAAAGTGGAGAGGAGGACGCCATGGCTGTGAACCTGAAATCGCTCATCGGAAAACTGAATGGATCGACGCGCAACGCCCTGGAAGGGGCGGCCGGGCTGTGCCTGGCCCGCACGCACTACGACATTGAGATCGAGCACTACCTGTTGAAACTGCTGGATGCGGCGGGCGACGATCTTGCCAAGATCCTCTCGCACTTCGAGGTGGACAAGTCCCGGCTGACCGGAGACCTCAACCGCAGCCTCGACAAGCTGAAGTCCGGCAACGCCAGAACGCCTGTGCTGAGCCCCAGCCTGCTCAAGATGCTCACCGAGGCGTGGACCATCGGCTCGATCGACTACAACGCCGCCCAGATCCGTTCGGGCTTCACGGTCCTGGCGCTGGTTGCCAACGAGGAACTGGCCCGGCTCATGCGCGAGACCAGCCGGGAGTTCCAGAAGATCCAGCCGGACAGCCTGCGCAAGGACTTCGAGGCCATCACCGCCGCCTCCCGCGAGACCGCCTCGACGGCGCGCGCGGAAGCGCCGGGCGCGGAAGGCGCTCCCCGGGCCGTGTCCGGCAAGACGCCGAACCTCGATCAGTTCACCGTCAACCTCACCGAGAACGCCAAGGCCGGGAAACTCGATCCGGTGCTCGGCCGCGATTTCGAGATCCGCCAGGTCATCGACATCCTGATGCGCCGGCGCCAGAATAACCCGATTCTGACGGGGGAGGCGGGCGTTGGAAAGACTGCGGTCGTGGAGGGCTTCGCCCTGCGCGTCGCCGCCGGCGACGTGCCTCCGCCTCTGCGCAACGTGACCATCCGGACGCTGGACCTCGCGCTGCTCCAGGCGGGAGCCGGAGTCAAGGGTGAATTTGAGAACCGCCTGAAGGGCCTGATCGAGGAGGTGAAAGCCTCTCCCACTCCCATCATTCTCTTCATCGACGAGGCCCACACCATGATCGGCGCCGGGGGACAGGCCGGCCAGGGCGACGCGGCCAACCTGCTGAAGCCCGCCCTGGCCCGCGGCGAACTGCGGACCATCGCGGCCACCACCTGGTCGGAGTACAAAAAGTACTTCGAGAAGGATGCCGCCCTGGCCCGCCGGTTCCAGGTGGTGAAGGTGGAGGAGCCCACTGAAGAGCAGTGCATGGTCATGCTGCGCGGCGTCGGCGGCTCGCTCGAAAAGCACCACGGCGTGCGCATTCTCCACGAGGCCATCACCTCCGCCGTGAAGTACTCCCACCGCTACCTGGCCGGACGGCAACTGCCCGACAAGGCGGTGAGCGTGCTGGACACGGCGTGCGCCCGGTTGTCGCTGGGCCAGAGCGCGACCCCGCCCGCGATCGAGGACTTGACGCGCCAGTTGGACGACCTGGCCGTGCAGGAGCGCATTCTGGCGCGCGAGTCCGCCGCCGGATCGGATCATGCCGAACGGCTGGCCCAGATCGCG
This sequence comes from Bryobacterales bacterium, assembly GCA_020851555.1. Lineage (GTDB taxonomy): Bacteria > Acidobacteriota > Terriglobia > Bryobacterales > Bryobacteraceae > DTKY01. The sequence continues at coordinate 53,259 of JADZCM010000009.1, forward strand.
GGACAGAGAGCGGATCTGGAGGCGAAGCTGGCCTCGCTGCGCGAGAAGTGGGACAAGACCAAGGAACTGGTGGAGAAGATCCGCGAGCTGAGGAACACGCTCGAGTCGGCGGCGGCGGAAGACGGCGCCACGCTGCGCGAGCAACTGAACAGGCTCAACGCGGAACTCGACGTTCTGGGCGGAGAAACGCCCCTCATGCGCGTATGCACGGACGAGCAGATCGTGGGCGAAGTGATTTCCGCCTGGACCGGCATACCGGTGGGGAAGATGCTCAAGGACGAGATCTCCACGGTGCTGGAGTTGTCCAGCCATTTGGGCCAGCGCGTCATCGGGCAAGACCACGCGCTCCACGTCATCGGCCAGCGCATCGCGGCGTCGAGGGCGCGCCTGGAAGACCCCGGCAAGCCCGTAGGCGTTTTCATGCTGATCGGGCCGAGCGGCGTGGGGAAGACCGAGACGGCCCTGGCGCTGTCGGATCTGCTCTACGGTGGCGAGCGCAACCTGATCACCATCAACATGTCGGAGTTTCAGGAAGCCCACACCGTGTCCACCCTGAAGGGATCTCCTCCGGGATACGTGGGCTACGGCGAAGGCGGGGTGCTCACCGAGGCGGTGCGGCGGCGGCCCTATTCGGTCGTGTTGCTCGACGAGGTGGAAAAGGCCCACCCCGACGTTCTGGAGCTGTTCTACCAGGTTTTTGACAAGGGAAACATGGAGGATGGCGAGGGCCGCGAAATCGATTTCAAGAACAACATCATCATCCTGACCACCAACGCCTGCACGGACGCGATGATGAGACTCTGCGCCGATCCGGAAACCATGCCCTCCCCCGAAGGGCTGGTCAAGGCGCTCAAGCCGGAGCTGAACAAGATCTTCAAGCCCGCGTTCCTCGGCCGCATGGTGCTGGTGCCCTTCTATCCGATCCGCGACGAGGCTCTCAAGCAGATCATCCGGCTCAAACTCGGGAAGATCAAACGGCGGCTGATGGAGAACCATGGAATCGAAATGGAGTACGATCCGGCGCTGCTGGATGAGGTGGCGAAGCGCTGCACCGAGGTGGAAAGCGGCGCCCGCAACGTGGACAACGTGCTGACCAACTCGATGCTGCCTGACATCTCGCGGCTGCTGCTGACCAGCATGGCCGAGGGGAAACGGATTTCCGCTTTGCGGGTGGGCGTGGGGACGGACGGTTCGTTCATCTACTCGTGACCGGGAGACCGCCATGTGCCTGAGAACCCGGGGAAGAGCGCCGGGACCGGAGGGTGGGCCCGCCGCGCTGGGGCCGGGCGCGCCCCGGTCGAGGCACACTCCGGCTGCGTGGCGTCCGGGGCCGGCGGGACTGCGCGATTCCGGCGCGGCGCTGGTGGCGGAGACCGAGACGGCGGGAGTTGAGAGCGACGCCGGCTCGGCCGCGGCGGTCGTGGAACTCGTGGAACCCGAACCGGTTTTCGGACAGCCCACCGCGCTTCGAGACGTGGACTTGCCGCTCTTCGCCGGAGAAGGCGCCCTGCCGGCCGCCGCCGACGTGGTGCAAGGGGCGCTCGACAACTGCCCCGTGGCGGCCATCCTGGCCGCGCTGGCGCACGTGGACCCGGAGTCGGTTGTGGGGATGGTTCAAAGGAGCACCGCGGACGTCCGCTCGCGGCGGAGCTCGGATCCTCCCGGCAGCGCCACCTACCGGACCAGCCGCCTGTATACGGTTCAATTCCGATCGGGAGGCCCCGTCCGCGTCAGCAGTTACCTGTATTACACGCAGGGCGCGATCGCGTACGCCCATTCTCCGGAGGACAGGGCCGCCTGGATGAGCTACATCGAGAAGGCCTACGCCATGATGCGCGGAGGCGGCAGCTATAACCGGCTGGGCAGAACCACCCACCTGGGCGAGGCGCCGACCGTAAACCGCGTCATGGAGGACCTGGCCGGAACGTACGACTTCGCCGACCTTGCCGAGAACCAGATGTACCGCTCCGGGGCGGATGCCGTTCCACTGACCGACGCCATGCTCAGGGACATGCTGGGCCGCGCGGACCGGCGGGCGACGGTGGCGGCCTCGGCGAGTTCCGGCGTTCCGGCGGGCGTGGTTCCGAACCACGCTTACACGGTCCTGAATCGCAGCCGGGCCGCGGTTCGGCTCCGCAACCCGCAGGGCGGTTCCGGCGCGGAGGTTTCGTTCACCATGGAAGAATTCAGGAGCATCTTCAGGGCGGTACTCCAGGCTCAGCCCGAAGGCTAGGGCTGGGCGGGGAGCAACGCCGCAGGCAGGGAGACAATGGCGGATACTTTCACGCAGGCCGAACGCTTAATCAGGATCGAGACCCCGTTGGGGCCCGATACCTTGTTGTTGCGGAGCTTCACCGGCACGGAGGGGATCTCCAGGCTGTTCCGCTTCCACCTGGACATGATGTCCGAGGAACCGGCCATCGATTTCGACCGGATCATCGGGCAAAACGTCACTGTGGCCGTGCGCCTCGCCGACGGCTCCTCATACCGCTTCTTCAACGGGCACATCAGCCGGTTCGTTCAGTTGCCGGGGGAGGGGCGCCTGGCCCGCTACCAGGCCGACATGGTTCCCTGGCTGTGGTTTCTCACGCGGACGTCGGATTGCCGGATCTTTCAGAACAAGTCGGTTCCGGACATCGTGCAGGAGGTTTTCCAGGACCTGGGCTTTCAGGACTTTGAACCTCAACTCCAGGGCGCCTACGAACCCTGGGAGTACTGCGTACAATACCGCGAGACGGCCTTCAATTTCGTGTCCCGACTGCTGGAGCAGGAGGGCATCTTCTATTTCTTCCGCCACGAGAACGGAAAGCACGTGATGGTGCTGGCGGACGCGCCGTCGGCGCACCGGCCGTGTCCGGACATGCCCTCCGCCCGGTACGATCACGTAGTCGGCCGTGGGTACCGCAGAGACGAGGATGTCGTGCTCCAGTGGCGGTCGGGCCAGGAGATGCGCCCGGGCAAGTACGCCCTCAATGACTACAACTTCCTCACCCCGCGAACCAGTCTGCTGTGCGGTGTGGACAGCCGCATCGACCAGGGCGGCAATCTGCGCTACGAGGTCTACGACTATCCGGGCGAGTACCTGCAACGCGGCCAGGGCGACGCCCTGGTCCGCCTCCGCATGGAAGAGCAGGAATTGCCGCACGCCGTCGTGGAAGGGGAGAGCAACTGCCGGGCGTTCGCCTCCGGATTCCGCTTCGAACTCCGAGATCACGAACGCCGGGACCAGAACGGGCAATACGTCCTGACATCAATCACCCACAACGCCCATTCGGGAGGCTTCTTCAGCGACCGTCCCGCGGAGGACGCCTCCTACTCCAACACCTTCGTCTGCACCCCCTTCTCGGTCGCGTTCCGCCCTCCCCGAGTCACGGCCAAGCCCGTGGTGCAAGGCCCTCAGACCGCCGTGGTGGTGGGCCCCTCCGGCGAGGAGATCCACACCGACGCGCACAGCCGCGTCCGGGTCCAGTTTCATTGGGACCGGCGGGGCAACCGCGACGAAAAGAGCTCCTGTTTCATCCGGGTTTCTCAGCCCTGGGCGGGCAAAGCCTGGGGCGCCATCATGATCCCCAGGATCGGGCAGGAGGTGGTGGTCGATTTTCTGGAGGGCGATCCGGACCGGCCCCTCATCACCGGCCGGGTGTACAACGCCGACCAGATGCCGCCCTATAGTCTGCCGGCGAACCAGACCCAAAGCGGAATCAAGTCGCGCAGCTCCAAAGGCGGCAGCAGCGCCAATTTCAATGAGATCCGGTTCGAGGACAAGAAAGGACAGGAGCTGCTTACCATCCACGCCGAGCGCAATCTATCCACCTCGGTGGAAGCGGACGAATTCCGCAGTGTGGGGAGGAACCGCTCGACCACCATCAAAAAGGACGAGACGCTGATCGTCAGTGATGGGAACCGCAAGGAGACTCTCGAGAAAGGCAACGACACGCTGGAGATCTGGCAAGGCAACCGCGACACAACGTTGATGCAGGGCGACGACTGTCTGCTTGTCCAGACGGGGAACATTGAGGTTGAGGCGCCGGCCGGCAAGCACAATCTGACCGCCAGGGAGGTGCTGACCACCGGCTTGGTCGGCATCACCCTCACCTGCGGCGGAAGCACGATCAAGCTGACTCCCGCCAGCATCGACATCACCAGTCCGCTCATCAACATCAAGGGCGGCCTGGTCAAGATCAACTGCTGAGGCCAGAGATGAAACCGGCTGCCCGTCTTGGCGATATGCACGCATGCCCGATGGTCACACCGGGCCTCCCGCCGGTGCCGCACGTAGGCGGACCGATCCTTCCGGCTTGCGCCCCGACCGTGCTGGTCGGCGGCCCGCCCCAGGCGCGAGTATCCGACATGGCGACCTGCGTCGGGCCGCCGGACGTGATCGCCATGGGCGCCGCCACGGTGCTGGTACAGGGACTGCCCGCCGCACGCCTGCTGGACAACACCGCGCACGGGGGCGCGATCATGGCGGGGCTGCCAACCGTCCTGATCGGCGGCCCAACCTTCAGCGCCCGGCCGGTGAAGCTGTCCTTCCACCTCCGGTTTGGACTGCCGCCCTGGGAGTATCGCCTGGATTACGGCGACTCCATCCAGATACGGCCCGATCCCAACGACCCGAATTATCAAAGCCGCGCGCTGGCGGCGCTCATCCGCATGGATACCACCCCCACCATGCACAAGGCTTTCGACGCCATCGAACGCAGCGGCCACACGGTCACGATCGAGAACTACCACCCGGGCCCCGGCGACGATCCTTACAACGCATATTGTAAGTCGCACGACATCGGCAACGCGATGAAGTCGGGCAAGGGCTCGGATTCCACCGTCGTGTGGAATCCGGACGTCCAGGGCTTCGGCCCTCCGGGGACGACTCCCGACTGGCAGCAGCCGGGATCCGACGTCATCCTGGGCCACGAGTTGATCCACGCCACCCATAACGCCACCGGAGATCATGGCGACAACTGGAAGAACGACGTTGCCGTGAACGAAGAGCGGAACACCGTGGGCCTGCCGGCTCAGACCTACAACTACCCCGGAGATCCGGACGGCTATGATGGAACCGCCCTGCCCGACACAACCGGCGAGCCATATACCGAGAACGGTCTGCGGAAGGACTACCGCGACCACGGCATCGATTCGCCCGTGACGGGAAAACCGCCGGAACCCAGGCCTTCCTACTATTCGAGTTCGCCGCCCGTTTTTTGAGTTGGATGCATATGACTTTGCCGGCCCGTCTGGTTCCGCTCCTGGCCGCGGCCTCGTTGGCGGCGTGCGGCGGCGGGCCACGGGCGCAACATTTGGAGAAACCTGCCATGGCTAATGAAGCGACTCTCTCGGCGGCTCTCAGCGCCACGCGGGAAGAACTGAGAATCGAGTACCTGGTCAGCAACACGAGCCCCTCGGGGCTGTTTCTGATCGATGTCTCCGTGCGGCCCACTCCTGACGGAACGTCGGTTGAAACCGGCGTCCCGCGGCTGGAGCTTACGCCGCAGCGGCAGGTGCTCCTGCTGTACCGGCTCCGCCAACCGGACCGCAGCCGCAGTTACGCTGTGCCGCCGAGCGCGTTCGCCGCCTTGCTGGAGAGCGGCCGGAGCAGGAAGGTCTCGGCCTCTGTCCGCTTCCCGTTGATCGCCACGAACCTCCCGCCCTCGAAGGAGGTTCAGGAAGCGGTTTGTGACCGCGTAGCCCTTATCCTGGGATACGTGCCCGTTCCCGCCGTTCCCGCCGCGGTGGAAACCGAAGTCGCCGGTGTGAAGCTGTGGCGGCTGCCGCCGGACGCGTGGCGCCATCAGAAGGAACTCAGATTCGAAGCTGTGGTGCCGAACCTCCGGGTGCTGGTGAACAAGTAGGCGGAGCCGGCTTCTCCCTCAGCGCCCCAGGAACTTCTCCAAGGCGCCGATCTCGCGCTCGGCGTTCTCCATGTGCTCCCGGGCGGCCTCCGGATCCTTGGCCGCCATCGCCGCGTCGAACTGGTCCATGTAGTGCTCCATGCGCTTCCAGGAAGAGGCGATATCGCCCCTCAGACCGAAACCCGAGCGCTGCTGCTGTTGCTGGAGGGTCTGAAGACTGCTCGAAACGGCGCCCGCCCGGGAGGCCAGCATGGGCCAGCTTTTCTGCAACTCTCTCAACGCCGAGGCCCGCGCCGCATCGGCCGCGGGCTTGGCTGATTCGGCCGCCGGCGGCGCCGCCGCGGGCTGCGCCACGAGGGCGCGCTGCGGCGTAACGGCCGTCGCGGCGGGTGGAGCCGGCCGGCCTTTGGGCGCCAGATCCTGGACCGCCGGCGGTTGCCGGCGCGGAGGTTCGGCGACTGCAGCGGGCGCCGGCTGTGGAGGCGGCACGGGCTCGGGAGTGACGACCGGAGCGTTCTCGGACGGGGCCGTGGTAGTCACCGGCTCCGCCGGCGGCGTCATCTGCTCTGCCGATGGCGCAGGTTCAACCGCGCGGGTCCCGAACCACTTGGGAAGCTGCAAAGCTCCGACCGCCAGGACAGCGATCCCGACCACCGCGCCGATCGCCATATACAGGCCCCGGTGCGAGGAACGCGGGGGCGCGGCCGGCGGTGGCGCGGCGGCCGCAGCCGGTTGTGGGCGGGCTGCCGGAGCCGCCGCCGCAGCCGGTTGTGGACGGGCTGCCTGAGGCGCTGCCGCAGCCGGTTGCACTCGTGCTGCCGGGGCCGCTGCCGCCGCGGGCGCCGCGGCGGGCTTCACGCCTCCGACGCTGCGCAGCGCGGAACCGAAAGCATCGGCGGACTGGAAACGTTTGCCCGGATCCTTGGAGATCGACATCAGGATGATCTCGTTCAGGGCCGGCGGAAGCTTGGGGTCCACCTCCAGCGGCGGAACGGGCTGCTTCTCCAGGTGTGCGGACATAATGGAGAAGTCGCTGTCGCCCCGGAAAGGACGCGCTCCGGTGACCAGTTCGTACAGAGAGACCCCGAGCGAGTAGAGATCCGAGCGCGCGTCCAGTTCTCCGCCCTTGATCTGCTCCGGGGACATGTAATAGAGGGAGCCCATGGTTGTGCCGGTCATGGTGAGCTTCCGGTCGCCGGCAGCCTTGGCGATGCCGAAGTCCATGAGCTTGACCAGCCCGCCCGCCGTCACCATCATGTTGGCCGGCTTGATGTCGCGATGGATCACCCCCCGCGCATGGGCGTAACTCAGCGCCGAAAGCACCTGGGAGGCGTACTCCACCGCCAGGTCCACTGGAAGCGGCCCCGCCTTCAACTTCTCCTCGAGGGTTTCGCCTTCCACCAGTTCCATGACCATGACAAGCTGGTTGCCGATGGTCTGCGCCGTGCGAAGCCCCGCAATGTTGGGGTGCTCAAGGCCCGCCAGGACCTTGATCTCGCGCGCGAAACGGTCCGAGAGCTCGGAGACCCCGGCCAGGTCGGGCAACAGAATCTTCATCGCCTCGACCCGGTCCGAGATGACGTTACGGACCTTGTATACCCTTCCCATGCCGCCGGCGCCCAGAATGCCGGTGACCTCGTAATCTCCGACTCGATCACCCAAGTTGTAGTTCATTGAGATCAAGGCCCTCCTCGGGCCGCCCCGCCCGCGGGCAAAGCCCGATAGATAGTGTAACCCAGCAGTGCTGTGGCATAATTGGCGTCATAATCTGGCTGGGTTGTCTAAGAATACCGGGGGGAGTGGACGGATGAAACTACGCTGGGAGTTCAGACTGAGTTTGTTATCGCTGCTGGCGCTTCTGGCAAGCGGCTGCGGCAACAGCGGCCGAAGCGCCGCGCCGCAGAGCGGCCCGTCCGTGGCAGCCTCGCCCGCGGTCAAAGTGAGCAAGGACAATCCCTGCTCAGTTTTGTCGCCTGCCGAGGTTGGGGAGATCCTGGGCCTCCCATCCGAAATGCGGGAGATCGTGGATGAGGCGACTTGCCACTATCACTTCAAGCCCGCCGGCGGCGGCCGGCCGGAGGCGGCGTCCGAAGAGACTTACATCGAAGTCAAGATCCACTGGACGGGCGGCCGGACGGCGGTGCTGGCAACGCGCCTGGCCGGGAAGCTGCTGGGGGGCGGCTCCGGCGGTTTCGAGAAACTGGCGGGTATTGGAGACGAAGCCTGGGCCGCCCCTTACGGCGCGTACCTCGCATTCTCCAAGGGCGACGTTGGGGTCGAGATCGACATGCGCATGCTGCCGGGCGAGAAGGACAAGGCAATCCGCCTGGCTAAGCTTATCGCCAGCCGAGTCTAACGGATAACCTGGGCTTGGGAGGGCGCCTGGCGGGCCGAGATGGCCTGGATACCTCCGAAGCGTGTCATCCGGAAGCTGCGGCACGCCCGTTGCGGTACGGCCGGATCATCAAAGCCGCGGGCTGGCCTCGGGACGCACGAGACAGAGCGGCGCCACGCTTCGCGTCTCAGGCCGAGGGGCGGCACGCACGCCGGAAGGCCAGCGCCGTCAGGAGCAGCGAGAGCAGCAGCAGCGTGCTGTCGCGGGCCAGCGTATAGGCCGAGAGCGGATCCCCCGGGCCGAAGCAGCCGCACTCGATCTGCATGCCTTTCACGTAGGAGCGCACCAGCACCGCCAGAAAAGCCGCCAGCAGGGCCGAGGCGGCCGACGCCGCCCAGCGCAGCCACACGCCGCTGATCAGCCAGAGGCCCAGCGCCAATTCCGCCCACGGCAGGGTCCGCGCCACGAACTCGACCGCCCCTGGCGGCAGCAACTGGTAAGCTTCCACCGTCATGGCAACCTGAATCCACGGCTGCGTGAGCTTGGTCCACGCCGCGTAAAGGAACATCAGCCCCATGGCAAGCCGCAGCGCCACGGTGAGCCGGCGGATGAACGTGCTACTTAGAGAGAAGCTCATCGAGAAAACGGCGCAGCAAAGAATAGCTGACACTTCCGGTCAGCGGGTACTGCTTGAGGCGATGCGTGATGATCATGGTGGGAGTCTGGTTGATCCGCAGGCTTTGACCCCGCGCGATGTCCTTGTCCACCTCCGCCGTGACGGAGGAGTCCTTAGCCAGAGCGCGAATCTTGGCCGCATCCGCGCCGGCCAGACCACTGAGCGCCGCCTGCTCCGGCTTCCCGCTGGCGGCCCACTCCGCCTGCCGGGCGAAAAGAGCGCCCGCCACCTGCTCATACCTGCCCACGCGCGCCGCCGCAGCGGCCAGGTATGCCGCCTGCTTGGAGTAAGCGTTGCCGGCCAGCGGGTACTCGCGGTAAATCAGGTAGACCTTGCCCGTACGCGCGTAATCCTGAGCAACCAGCGGCAGGGTCTGCTCGAACAGGATCCGGCAATGGGGGCACTGGAAATCGCTGAAGACCTCCATGGTGATGGGCGCGGACGGCGCTCCGACCGCGCTGCCCCCGCCCGCCGCATCCGCTGAGCCGAGCCAGCAGGGCGTCAGGAGGGCCGCCAGAACTGCGATCGCCTTCATACCACCAGGATATTACAGGCTGGGCCGGTGACAGCGGGCTCACTGCACCTGCAACTGGTACGGCACAAGCCTCAGGTATCCTCCCGGCGCAAGCAGTTGGGCCGGCCAGCGGCGCAGGATATCCTTCAGCAACCCGGGGGCTGACGCCTGCACGGTGCGGCTCATCAGCCGTTCGATCAGGCTGCGCTGCGGCGGGTAGACCACCAGCGTCACCGGCGCCCCTGCCGGGATGCGCGCGCGCTCGCGGATCAATTCCACGGCGCGGTCCAATCCCCCCAATTCATCCACCAAACCGATCTTCCGCGCCTGAGAGCCCAGCCACACGCGGCCCTGCGCCAAAGGTTCGATCTCCGCGAACTTGCGCTTCCGGGCGGCGGCGACCTTTTCAACGAAAACCCGGTAGTTGTCGTCGACTCCGTCCCGGAGTTTGCGCCGCGCGGCTTCGTCCAGAGGAGTGTAGTCCGAGTCGATGTCCGCGAATCTCCCCCGGGTCAGAATTTCCTTGCTGATTCCCAGCTTCTGGTATAGGCCGCGCAGGCTCGCCTTGCCGTAGACGACGCCGATGGACCCGGTGAGTGTGCCGGGGTAGGCGACCACCGGGTCGCCGGTCATGGAAACGTAGTAGCCGCCGCTGGCGGCCTCGTCGGACATGGAGATGATCAGCGGCTTCCGGCCGCTGAGCCGGTTCATCTCCCTCCAGATCTCGTCGGATGCGAAGGAGTCGCCGCCCGGGGAATCCACTCTCACGATGGCGCCGCGGATGCTCCCGTCCTCGGCCACCTGGCGAAGCAGTTTGATGAACGCGGGAGCGGACAACCCTGTCTCGGCATAGGCCCCTCCCGGCAGACTGCCCGTGATCGCGCCCTCCCCGACGATGAATGCCACCTTCTCCTTTCCCTTGGAATCGGGACCCGCGGCTCTGGCGCGAACGTAGTCCCGGACCCTGACGCGGCTGAGCCGGCCGCCGCCGGCGGCTTTCTCCACTTCGCTGAATACCTGGTCTTCGTAAAGAAGCCCGTCGACCAACCCCTTCTCGAGAGCCTGCCGGGAAAGAAACGGCCCGTCGTCCAAGGTTGCGCGGATCTCGGCCGGGGTCTTCTTCCTGCCCGCCGCGATCGTGTCCACGGTATGGGCAAAAAGTTCATCCAGAATCGAGTCCAGAACCTCGCGGGTCTCGGGGCTCATGGAGGTGCGGGTGAAGGTGTCGCCGAAGTCCTTGTACTTGCCCGCGTGCACGATCTCCACTTGTGCGCCGAGCTTGTCCAGCGTTCCCCGGAAAAAGGTGAGTTCGGCGCGCAGGCCCTTCACGTCGAGCATGTCCTCCGGCGGCATGTAGACGCGGCCGGCGGCCGTGGCCAGGTAGTACTCGCGTGTGGAAGCCGTGCGCAGGAAGGCAAAGACGGGCTTGCCTGATTTCGCCAGACCTTCCAGCGAGCCGCGCAGCTCCTGAAGCTTGCCCCATCCGGCTCCGACGCGGCCGGGCATGAAAACCACGGCCTTGATACGGGAGTCGGTGGCGGCCTCCTTGAGCGAGCGCCACAGGCTGGTGACGGTTAGCGGCATCCGCTCTTCCAGGAACGGCAGAGGCAGGGTGGCGGGAGGACGTTCGACGATGTCGCCGTCCAGGTCGAGAACCAGAACGCTGCGGGAAGCCACCACCGGCGGCGTTTCGCCAACCCGCACGGCGGCGACCACCAGCAGGACGGCGCACAGGACGGCGAGCAGCAGTCCTGCCAGGAGACCCAGAAAGAACTTAGCCATGGCGTGTAGACACGATTCTACACGAAGGCAATGGCCACTTCACCGCCGGAGGCCGCAACCAAGCCTGTGGGGCGGGGGCTCTCGCCCGTCAAAGCCGAGCCACGGGCTCGGCGCAGCCCAAGGGGCTGCCCCACACAGCAGCGCCACCTTGCCTAGCCAAGGGGCTGCCCCACACAGCGACAGGGGGGGCAGGCGCTTTCGCCCGCGGCGGACCCCTTGGGTCCGCCACCTTGCCGAGCCAAGGGCTCGGCGCAGCCCAAGGGGCTGCCCCACACACAGCGCAACATTGCCTAGCCAAGGGGCTGCCCCACACAGCGACAGGGGGGCAGGCGCCTTCGCCTGCGGCGGACCCCTTGGGTCCGCAACATGGCCGAGCCAAGGGCTCGGCGCAGCCCAAGGGGCTGC
>JADZCM010000010.1 GCA_020851555.1 Bryobacterales bacterium
CCTTTCTCGTTCGACTTGCATGTGTTAAGCGCGCCGCCAGCGTTGATTCTGAGCCGGGATCAAACTCTCGTTTGATCTTGTTGAGTCAATCGCCACTTCGCTCAAACTCCGTATTCTCGCGAATCGACATTGTGCGTCCAACCAGATTGTCAAAGATCTGAGCGGCCCCCAGGCATCCTTTGCGGAACCCTGTTTTGCCGCCGGCCTCGAAACTTGCCCCGAGCGCAGACCACACGGCCCGAGCTCAGGTGATCTTGTGAATTCTAAAGGACCCTAGAAACCTGCCGCCGGCCACAAAGTACCGGCGCTCATCCAGGGCCTAAAGACCGTTGCCGTTAACTGATTCTAGCATCCGCCGCCGTCCGGCGCAAGAGGCGCGGCGAAAAAAATCGAATCTGGCTGGAAAACATTGAAACAAAAGGGAAAAAAGACTAGCATGGAGGCATGAGATCTCTCCGCACCCTGCTTTTGGCGATGGCGGCGGCCAGCCTGGGACTCGCGTTTCAGGGGCAGTTCCGCGGCAGCCCGCGCATCGACGCCGCCGTCGAAGAGGCGATCCGCAGCGACCAGATTCCGGGAGCGGTGGCGCTGATTTGGCACAAGGGGCAGGCGCTGCACCGCAAAGCGTACGGGCACCGCGCCCTCACCCCGAAACGGGAGCCCATGACGCTGGACACGATCTTCGACGTGGCCTCTCTCACCAAGGTGGTGGCGACGGCGCCCGCCATCATGCGCCTGGCGGAGCAAGGCAAGCTGCGCCTGAACGACCGCGTCACACAGCACCTCCCCGAGTTCCAGGGGGGCAAAAGCGAGATTACGATCCGCAACCTGCTGACGCACTTCTCCGGACTCCGGCCCGACCTGGACCTGGAGCCGGCCTGGAGCGGGTACGAAACCGGAATCCGGCTGGCGCTGGCGGACAAACCCGTCGCGGCTCCGGGAGAGCGGTTCATCTACAGCGATATCAACTATATTCTGCTCGGCGAGGTGGTGCGCCGGGTGAGCGGCAGGCCACTCAACGAGTACGCGGCCGAGGTGGTGTTCAAGCCGCTCGGGATGCGGTGGACGACGTTCCAGCCTCCGGCCGGCTGGCGGCCCCGAATCGCACCGACCGAGGGGATTTTGCGCGGTGTGGTTCACGACGCCACGGCGCGGAACATGGGCGGCGTCTCGGGCCACGCCGGCGTGTTCTCCACGGCCGACGGCCTGGCGCGTTTTGCGGAGATGATGATCGGGCTGGGAGCGTTCCGCGGAGTCCGTTTGTTCAGCCCCATGACGATACGACGGTTCACGGCGCCGCAGTCGCCTCCGGACCAGCCTGTGCTGCGGGGGCTGGGGTGGGATGTGGATTCGCCGTACTCGGGGCCGCGCGGCGACCTGCTGCCGCTCGGCTCCTACGGACACACGGGCTTCACTGGTACGTCGCTGTGGATCGACCCGTCTACGGAGACGGCCGTGATCCTGCTGGCCAGCAGTCTCCACCCGAAGCCGCGGCCGGCGATCACGCCGCTGCGGGGCCGGATTGCGACCATCGTGGCGGCGGCGTTAGGGCTCGACGCGCCGGGGGCCGAACTGGCCGGCTACAACGAGACCATGGCGGGTGCGGGCGTGCGCCGGGCGGTGGCGCGCAACGGGCAGGCGATGACCGGACTGGACGTGCTGGTGGAGGAGAAGTTCGCGGCGCTCCGGGGCAAGCGGGCCGGGTTGATTACCAACCCCTCAGGGGTGGACCGGGAGGGACGGCGGAATATCGACCTGATGCGGGAGGCGGGGGTGGACCTGCGGGTGCTGTTCTCACCGGAGCATGGCCTGGAGGGGGACCGGTGGGGGGCCGTGCCCGACTCGCGGGACGCGGCGACCGGGCTTCCGGTGTGGAGCTTGTTCAGCGGGCATGGACAGATTGCCGCCGGGGAGAGACTGAAGGGCCTGGATGCACTGGTGTTCGATCTCCAGGACGCGGGCGCGCGGTTCTATACCTACATTTCGACCATGGGGCACGCCTTGGAGGAGGCGGCCAAGTATGGAGTTGCGTTCTACGTACTCGACCGGCCGAATCCCATCAACGGGGTGCGGGTGGAGGGGCCGATGCTCGAAACGGAGTTCAGCTCCTTCGTGGGGTATCACCCGCTGCCGTTGCGGCACGGGATGACGGTGGGGGAACTGGCGGGGCTGTTCAACGCGGAACGCAAGATCGGAGCGGACCTGCGCGTGATCCGGATGCGCGGGTGGGAGCGCGGAGACTGGTTCGATTCGACGGGGTTAAGCTGGGTGGACCCCTCGCCGAATCTGCGCAGCCTGAATGCGGCGCTGCTGTATCCAGGGGTGGCGTTGCTGGAGTACACGCCGGACTACTCGGTGGGGCGCGGGACGGATGCGCCCTTCGAGCAGATCGGAGCGCCGTGGATCAAGGGGCGGGAACTGGCGGCGTACCTGAACGGGCGGTATGTGCCGGGGGTGCGGTTTTATGCGACGCGGTTCCGCCCGGCGTCGTCGGTCTGCGCGGGGGTGCTGGTGGAAGGGGTGCGGATGGCGATCACGGGACGGGAGGAGTTCAGCGCGCAGCGGCTGGGGCTGGAGATTGCGGCGGCGCTCGTGAAGCTGTATCCGGGGAAGGTGTCACTGGAGGCGAACCGGCTGCTGATCGCCAACCGGCGTGTGATGACGCGGCTGGAAGCCGGCGACGACCCGCGGCAGATCGAGCAGGAGAGCCAGGAGCGGGTGGAGGAATTTCTGAAGGTCAGGGAGAAGTATTTGGTTTATTGAATTGTGCCGGGGCTTCTGGAAACGGAGAGCCGGCGTTCCCGGCGGGGGAGACGGCCGGCCGTAGCGTGAAGCGCTGACGGCGGCCAGGGCGAACGCTGGGTTGGTTCCGGGCTGCCGGCGGCCCAACGGCAGTTCCGGAAGGTCGCCGGCTACCGGCAGATTCCCATACTGGTTCCGCCGCTGGCGGATGGCGTTTCCAGAATACCGATGGGCCGCTTGCTTTCAACAGAACTCCGGGCTTCCTCCGTACGCGCCCGGCTCTACGTGGGTCCGCCGGACGCGTACGAAATGCGATGATGGGATCTCTATGCGGCCCCGGACTTTGCGCTGCCTTGTGCTGGGAGCGCTGCTCCTCGCAGCCTTCACCGCCGCCCTGCTGACGCTGGACGCCTTCGGCCCGCTGCGGTTCCGCTGGGCGAGCAAGCTGATTCTCTCGAACCGCCAGAAAGTCGTGGACGCCTTCGCTATCCTCTTCCACGAGGAAGGCGACAGGACCTACAACAACCTGCGCTGGCTCGGCATTCCGCTCCAGAAGAACCCCATGGATCTCTGGATCTACCAGGAGATGCTCTTCGAGGTGAAGCCGGACGTCGTGGTGGAGTGCGGTACTTTCAAAGGCGGTACGGCCTACTACCTGGCGCGGCTGATGGACCTGCTCGGCAAGGGACGCGTCATAACGATCGATATCGAAAAGCACCCCGGCCTGCCCCAGCACCCCCGGATTACTTACCTGCTGGGCTCCTCCACGGCGCCCGAGATCGCCGCGCAGGTGCGGAACAGCATCAAGCCCGGAGAAGCCGTGCTGGTCCTGCTCGATTCGGACCACTCCATGAAGCACGTCCTCGCTGAACTGCGGCTCTACACCGGCCTGGTCACCCCCGGCAGTTACGTGGTGGTGGAGGACACCCACTTCAACGGGCATCCCATCCTCCCAAAGTTCGGTCCGGGCCCCATGGAGGCCTTGGATCAATTCCTCAAGGAGAGCCGCGACTTTGAGGTCGATCCGGCGCGCGAGAAGCTTCTGTTCACCTTCAACCCGCGCGGTTACCTGCGGCGGCGCTGACCGGGCGGCGCGGGCGCTTGCGGGCCGACCCGGAATGCCGGCCGGACTCCACGTAGCTGTCTGGTTCCCGCGGCGCTTGCCGCTCTCAGGACCTCTTTGGGCCTGGCCGCACCGGCCTTCCCTGAAGCTCCCCTTCAGAGCCGCCAGGGTATGTTGAAGTTACCCCGCCGCCCGATTCGCTACTATCTACGCCACGAGGCGTAAGTTCCTTTACTTTCGACGGACGGTGGTTTTTCGCCGAACCCGGCCTTGCACCCTCCCCGCTCTTGCACAACACACTCGACGTCACCGGGGTCTCCGTCCCGGGGCGGCACCGGCCATCCGCGCGCGCCACGCGGCTCTTCACTGCGCCGCGCAGCAGTTGCGGACTTGACCATTAGGGCTGTAGGCGTGGACGGGCGTATACTAAGGCTTCTGGGATTCCGGGTCCGGGGAGCGGAGTTCGTTTATGCCGGAAGAGGGAATAAACAAGCGCGAGTTTCTTAGTACGGCTACAGGTGCGCTGTGGGGTGCGAAGTTGACGGCGCAGGCTCAGGGCCGGCCGCCCAACGTCGTCTTGATTTACGCCGACGATCTCGGTTATGGCGACCTTGGCTGTTACGGGTCCCGCATCCCGACGCCGTATCTGGACCACCTGGCGGCCAACGGCGCGCGTTTCACCAACTTCTATTCCGCCAGCCCGGTATGCTCACCCTCGCGCGCGGCGCTGCTGACCGGGCGCTACCCGACGCGTTCCGGCGTCACGGCGGTCCTCATGCCGGATGACAGGTTCGGGCTTCCGGCCACGGAGACCACTATCGCCCAGACGCTCAAACCGGCGGGCTACCGGACCATGTGCGTGGGTAAGTGGCACCTGGGATCCGCGGCTCCCTTCCTCCCTACGAACCACGGATTCGACGAGTATTACGGCGTCCCGTACAGTAACGACATGTGGCCGTTGAAGTTACTGCACAACACGGATATCATCGAGGATCCAACTAACCTCACCACGCTGGCGGAGCGCTACACCGGCCAGGCGGTGAATTTCATCAACCGCTCCAAGAGCTCACCGTTTTTCCTGTACCTGGCGCATCACATCCCGCACATCCCCTTGACACCCTCAGAGCATTTCAAGGGGGCCTCGGGGCTGGGGCCGTACGGCGATTCCGTCGCGGAACTGGACTGGAGCGTGGGTCAGGTGCTTCGCGCGCTGGCCGCGAACAGGCTCAGTGGAGACACCCTGGTGATGTTCGCCAGCGACAACGGGCCTTGGTTCCAGGGGAGCACCGGCAGGCTACAGGGGCGCAAAGGGGGCACGTTCGAAGGCGGTGTGCGAGTGCCGTTCATCGCCCGGTTTCCCCGCAGAATTCCCAGAGGGCAGGTCTGCCAGGGGGTTTCCACCACCATGGATATCCTCCCGACCGTGGCCCGGCTGGCCGGAGCGCCGCTTCCGGCTCACGTACTCGACGGCGTTGACATATGGCCGATGTTGACCGGGGAGACGGACGAGGCCGAACGGGACCTGCTGCTCTATTTCGACGGCTGGAACCTGCAGTGCGCGCGCTCCGGAAAGTGGAAGCTGCATGTTTCCCGTTACAACAGCATCGCCTGGACGCCCGACCCTCCCGGCGGCCGGTATAATCTGCCGCTGCCCAATCCCGAGCTTTACGATCTTGCGGCCGATCCGGAAGAGAGCTACGACACGGCGGGCGACAATCCGCAGATCGCAGCCCGCATACGGAGCCGGATGGAAGAACTGCTGCCCACCTTTCCCGGCCCGGTGATGAACGCCTGGTTGACGACCATGAGCTACAAGGTTCAAGGCGGCCCGGCGGGCGCGCTGCCCGTGCGGGTGGCTTAGGCCCCGTATGGCCGCCGCGGCGTTACGTGAAACGGCGCTACCGGATATTCACGGTGACGGTGTTGGCCGTGGCGCCGTCTACCGTCAGCACGATGCCGGACTGTCCGTTGCCGGCCAGGCTCCGCGGGACCTGGATATTGACCCAATCCACGCCAGGGAAGTCCGGATCCGGCCCGGCGGCCAGAACCGGTGCACTTACGCCTCCGATGGCCGCGCTGAAGCCGGCCAGGCTGCCCGCGCCGCGAAATCCGGTTCCGGGAAGCATGAGATTCACCTGGTCAGCCGGGCCGCCGAGATCGACAGGGACGCCGGTACGGCCGCCGGGCGGAGAGGCTGCCGTGAAAACGTACTGCGCGTCCTGGGAACCATCCGCATGGATCGTCACGGCAATCCCCGCAGCCACGCCCTTCCCGTCGGAGTTGGCGGAGAACAGGCCGGGCGCCACCTGGCTGACTTGCAGGGCGCCGGCGGCCGAGACCTGCGTCCCGTTGAGCACGGTCACCGAGGCCGGTCCCACCGCCGTGCCGGCGGGCACCACATAGTCTAGCTGGACGGGTGCGACATAGATCAGGGGCGCGAGCCGTTCCACCCCGGCGCTGTCCTTGACCTTCACGGAAGTGCCCGCCAGCGTGGTGAGAAGCGGAAGCCCGGCCGACGCCTGCTCCACCATGGCGAGGTTCTGGCCGAAGCTGCTGACAATCGACCCGGAAGCAACAGCCCCCGCGCTGTAACTTGCCGCGGACTCGCTGATCATGGCGGGCACGCCGTAGAGGTCGTGCACCCGGAACGACCGGTACTCAGGGGTGCTCACCTGGAGGTCATACAGGATCCGGCCGGAAGGATCCACCTCGACCGACTGCGCCGTGTCCACCGTGCCCTGGATGAAGCCCACATTGAAATGGAAATTTCCGCCGGCCAGCCTCTGCGCGGAGCCCAGAGCATAAGCATATGCTCCCAGGTCGGCGTTGAGGACCAAGACCGCCACGTGGTTCTGCTCATCCAATTGAAGAACCTGGCCCCGGCTGTGCGCGCCCGGGTCGGCGGCGCGCCGCACGTTCCCGTCATCGAAGACGGTGAGAGCCGTACTGTCGCCCGGCAGAAAGTTGGCGTCGTGCTGGTGGGAAAACCACGGGGAGGGATCGCTGGAAACGATGGTGAAATCGCCGTCCTTACCGAGCCGCCAGAGGATGTCTCCGTTTCCCTGCCCGTTGCCGTAAGCGATCTTGATCACCCAGTCCTGGTGACGCATGGAGTAAAGGATGTTCCCGTCGGGCGTGAGTTGAAGAGCGTTGCCGTGAAGCCAGTCGACGGCCTGGTTGGCGAGGTAGAAGGGAGGACAGCCGCCGCCGGTGGGGGTGCACGTTTCCCCGAGCGTGGGGAGGCGATACGGATCCAGGTGGTCAAAGGCGTCCCAGGTCCAGACTACTTGAAGGTTCTGGTCGAGGACCAGGATCATGTCGCCGATTACGTCCACGGCGGCCGGCCCCTGGACGCCGGTCATCATCTGCTCGACGGCGGCGAGCGCCAGGATTTTCCCGTCCGGCAGCAAGGTGGCTTCGTGGTGGAAGCTCGTGATCTGCCGCTTGCCCAGCGCGGCGAGTTGCTCGTTGATTCGCGCCGCGTTGGTCTCGAGAACTGTGGTCCCGGCAAGATCGAATTCACGAAGAAGCTGGGCGCTCGTCCCCTGCGCGGGATCTTCGTTAACCCCGAAGAAGTAGCCGCCGGGGGCCGGCCGTGTCAGGTAGGAAAAAGTGCTGGGGTAGTACCACACCAGGTTCCCGTTCAGATCCGTGGCCACGGCGATGTTGTAGTAGAAGATCGCCGCCTGGAGCAGGAGCCCTTCGTCCCCGGGCTGCGGCTGAGGCTGGAGGACCGTATAGGACGGGATCGAGAATGACACGCCGGGAGTGGCCAGCGGCAGCACCGGGCCGTCCGTGGAATCGGCGCCCACCAGCAGAGTGTGGTTCACCGTGTAAACGGAGTCCGCCCGCAGGCCCGCCAGATAGAAGTTCATGCTCAGGCCCGCCAGGCAAGCCTTGGAAGGCGTCCTTTGTTCATAGCCGTCCGGAGACACGAACCGAACGTACATCTGCCCTCCGGCGGGGCATGGCGGCGCGCTGTACAGAAAAACCAGCGGATTGGCGGTCGGGCTGATGACCGGCGCAGCGCCTGTAACACGGGAGGTCATCTGATACTGCACGGATGTCACGGCCGCTTCTCCGGTATCGAGGTTTCGCACGGAGAGCTCCACTTCGTAGGTCCCTTCGTGGCCGGCGGCGGTCCAGTCCAGCGTGTTATAGGGTCCGTAGTCTCTTATGATGCGGAAGTCGCCGCCCTGAGGGCGGGACCGGAACCGGTACCACAAGACGCCCGGGCTCGCTCCTGGAGCGGCGGCGGACCAAGTCACCAGCGTGCCCAACGGCGAAGGCGACGAAACCGACGGGCTAAGCGAGGCCGACATCGCCGCCTGGACCTGCGGCAGAGCGGCGAAGGCCGCGAACAATTCTACAGCCAGCGAACAGACGCGAACGCACCAGCATTTCATCAGATTGACCTCTTGCAGGTGATGTCTGCGCTGCGAGATCCCAGAAGAGGTCCTCCTATCTTTCAAGGACGATCTAAGGTGTCAGATGCCTGCGCGGTCTGGGTGGTTACGGCCACGATGAGCCGTTAAGAGTTTGTAAGCTTATCCGAGCCAGTTGTGACTCGCGGTTTGAGCCAGAGCGTGCCGGTTTGGCCGGAAATGGAGAACCCACGTTCTCCGTGAGTGAGTATTTCGCTGTTCGGGCGGAGATTCCCCAAGCATGAACCTCCTTTTATCCGATGGAGTTTGAGAGAGGCGCACGGTGGTGTCTGCGCGCCTACCTTCATCGTTCGGAGGAACTCGGCCCGGCTATTCCCCGGAGGGCTGCCCTCCCGGAGGGCCGTCGAGGAACCCGGAGGATCTCCGCCGCCCCAGACTGCACCTGTTGAGGGCGCAGGCAGGTTCCAAGCGCCGCCCGGCGGAAACCGCGGAGTACGAATTGCAGCGAAGGGCCATCGATGGCACGGGCCAAATACGCCGGCCGGCGGTGTCTATCGCACGGTGACGGTGCTGAGGCGGTAGAGCCGGCCGGTTTCAGGGGCATCGATGGCGAGTTTGATGGCGGGCTGTCCCGCCTCATCCACCAGCGCGAGACCGAGTGTGTAGGCCCCCGCCGGGAGGTCCTTGGGGACGGTGACCTGCGCCGCGCAGGCGTGATCCCCCGGCAGCCATGTTCGCGGATCGGCAGCCGCGCGTGTCTTGACGGCAATCGCGCCTTTGCCATCCAGCAGGTAGAGTTCGAGTGGAAATTCTCTGTAGAGACGGCCGACCCCCACGTTGGACCACTGCATGGCGATGTCCAGCCTCCCGCCCGGCCGGACGCGCTCCGTGTGCGTGAGTTCCCGCAGCACGAACCGGTACCCGGAAAGGCGCGCCAGTTTCCACAGTTTCGGCATCTCCTCCTCGGGCACGGCGCCCACGTTGTCGTTGATCAGGGTGACGTGGTTGTCGAGCATGAATTGAACGGCGCGGTCGAACGGCCACTGCCGGCGCTGCAGGTAGGCGTAATTGCCGTACCACTCGAAAACGGCCGGGGCGCGCTTCCACGCATCCGCGAAGCCCGGCACCTCCCGGTATTTCTCCGAGCCGATCCACTGCTTCTCGTGCGAGGGCGAACCGACGCCGTCGCGGCGGAAGCCGGCGCCTCGCGGAATGGCGTACGCCAGCGCCTGCGCGTCGTCCGACATCGCGACCAGCGGTGTGCGGCGAAAGGCCTCCAGATACATGTCGATGATCTTGCGCCGGATTTCGAAGGGCGCGGGATGCGGGGTGTGCCACTCGCCCCAGATGCCGTAAGAGCCGATATCCAGGAACTCCACCGCGGGATGGCCATCGTAGCGCCGGCCCAGTGCGCGAATGAAGTTCGCGTGCCGAGAAAGGTAGATTGGGTCCGAGTAGTCCGGCTCTATGCGCGGAATACGGCTACCCCCGGCCGTCGGGTCGTCACCGGCAGGCACATACTCGAACCCCCGGCAGCCGGCGTCAAAGAGCCACTTAGGGGAGCAGTAGTAACCTTGCGAGTGGGCATTGGTGGTCATGATACGGAACGCGACCCGCGCGCCACGCTCTTTCCAGGCGGTGATGGGGCCGTCCAGGGGCGCCCAGTTATACTGCCCTTCGGCCGGCTCGAGGTCAGCCCAGTTCAGCCGCAGATAGGCGACCGAAACGGGGAACCTCGGCTCGCGTGCGGGCGAGCCAAAGGCCATCCATCCTTTGCCGGGGTTCTGAAACACGGTGTCGATTTCGTGGAACTTGACGGTGGCGGCGCCGGCGGCCAGCAGCATGCGTGCCGCTGCGAGCACGGCAAACCAGGGAACACGCTTGACCATGGCCTCGATCCTATCACCTGAGGGCGGTTGAGCGTATTGTGAAAGGCGCGGCCGGGCTGCGGGAGCGGCAGGAACTTACCCGGGCCCTGCTTGCCGCACGTAAGCGCAGGCCACCGTCTGGCCGCCCGAAGACCCGCACTCCGCCCGTGGGCCGATGGGGATCCATCCCTGCCCCACCAAGATCTTCCCGACAGGGCCTTCGTGGTGGGGAGCGTCGAGCCCCTGCTCGATCCGGGACGCCCCCCGGCGGCCGGGTGGCCTGGCTAGCGGGCCGGAGGCTGGGCCGCGCTGCTGAGTTCGGGAGCCATTCCGGTGACCCTTTGCTGTAATCCGAGGTAGGTTCTCCTCACGGCGAGCAGGCGGTCCTCCAATGCTACCGTGGTCTTGCCGGGATCGCCTTCGCGCTCCAGTTCCCGCGCCACCCCACCATAGATAATGCGCGCCTGGAAGCTGTCCAACCCTTGCAGAGCCGG
Organism: Bryobacterales bacterium; assembly: GCA_020851555.1. Classification (GTDB taxonomy): domain Bacteria; phylum Acidobacteriota; class Terriglobia; order Bryobacterales; family Bryobacteraceae; genus DTKY01. Next base: position 10,553 of record JADZCM010000010.1, read on the forward strand.
GCCTTGCTGGCCGGGCGGCTGAGCTTGCGCGCGCGTGAGCATGGCCGCTTCCAAAGCTTTCAGCCGTTGAACAGCATCCCGCTGGTCCTGCGGGTGGGCGCGGACCTGATCCACCAGCCGGATGACCTGATTGAGCGCTTCCAGGGCCAGTTCGCGCCTCTTCCTCACAGCGGCAATCCACTCCGGATCCCCCGCGGCGGTCCCGTCGGAGAACAGCGCCACCTTCAGTTCGGGACTCTCCGCCGCGCGAAGGACTCTCTTTTCCCCGGCCTTGATGGGCTGCTCGTCCGGCAGGAACGCGTAGTCCTTCTCGACCAGAATCCACCGTTGCCTCCCGCCGGGCAACGTCCCGGCGCCTTGCATGAACAGCGCCGTGATCGGAGAGTTGGCCAGGTTCGTGACCGAGACATCATACCCATTGCCGCCGGCATGCCTGGCGACGCTAACCTCCGGCGGAAGAACCTGTCCCCACACAACCGGCGCCACGAAGAGCGCCAGCAGAACTATCGACTCGCCTCGTGCAGGCATAGCCGCCCCCCTCAGTAACACTCCTTGACAACGAATTCATGCCCTTCCCACCGCTCCGGTCCCCGGCGGAGCAACCCCCCGCACGAGTCCGGCAGCAAGATCCCCGCTACGGGCCGTCTGGGACGAATGGTGCCCTGCATCCGACACCCCTGTGCTCTGGCCCTAATACTGCCACCGCTTCGAGGCTGTGTCAATGCCGAGATGAGGACGCATTGCAAGGACGCGGACGCGCCAAGGCGCCGGCGCGGGAGCCGGGTGGCGGCCGGACGGCCGCCGCACAGGGTGCGTCACGGAGCCAGACGGTAGACGGCGACGGGACCGGCGCGGAAGAGCGCGGGGCCGCTCTCCTCCAGGACGGCGCGGGCCAGCGGAGTCTCCCTCTCCGCCAGAGCGCCGGCGCAGAGACGCGCGTCGCAGAAGGCGTAGCCGATCCCGCGCTCCTCCGCCCAGCCGGGCAGCCGGCGCCTCCAGCCGGCGATCTCATCCGGCGTCAGATAGAAGTCCTTGAGCGGCTCGTAGGCGGCCGCCTGGCGTCCGGTGTAGAGATACAACACGCCGGGATTGGCGGCAACCAGTTTCGCATCCGGAGGAAGGTTGGCCCTCATCCAGGCATACGCGGCCCGCTCGCCGGGCGATTCGGACTCATACCTGCGCAGATCGGCCCGATAGGCCGAGAAGCCCAGAACGGCCGAGCCGCAGGCGATCACGGCAAGCGCGCTCAAAGCTGCCAGCCGGGACCCGGCGGGCAGCAGGAAACCTGTTAGCTGAGATAATAAGTACGCGAATCCCGCAAGGACCAGGGGAAGCATGGGGAGTAAGTAGCGCAACAGCGGCTTGTAAGGCCATACGACGAGCATGACCAGGTATCCAAGCGCGAAGACGTGGAACTGGGTGAGGCCGGTTCGCCGGGCAAGAAGCGCCACCCCAACCAGGAATAGCAAGCCCCAGACGGCGGGCAACGCCAGCGCCGCAAGAAAGACCGACGACATTCCCGCGTATTCGAACAGAGATCCCACGTTCTCCACCGCCTGCACCGGCGCGCGGCGCCAGGAGAAGTGCAACAGAAGGTCGCCGAGGTAGTTGGTGTAGAAGACGGTGGTGGGATCGCGCGTCGCGGGCATGTGGGCGCGGGCCCAATAGCTCCAGGCGGCGACAAACGGCGCGGAGGAGGCGAGGAACAGGAGCGCGCCGCGACCCCGGCGTCTCCAGAGCAGGTACAGAGGGGCGGTCGCGAGCAAGGGCAGCACGGCGGTCCGCAGCAGGTATGCGGCGCCCGTCAGAACGCCGGCCAGAATGGCTGGCCTGACAGCGCCGCTTTCGGAACGCCCGAGGAGAGCGAAGACAACCAGCAGAAGCGCCGCGCAGGCCAAGTCGGGACCTACGGATGTGCCGGCCGCCAGCAGGACCGGGTTCAGAGCGGCGAGCCCGCACAGGAACACGGACTCAGGCGGCTGGAACCCGAACGAGCGGAGGGTCATCCATAGGGCCGCCAAATACGCAGGGAGCACAAGCCAGCCAGCATCAATGCGGGCAGATTCGCCGGAAAGGCGGGCGCCGCTGTCCAGATGCGGGAGAGCAGCCAAGGGTAGAGCACAGGGTACTTGGTCTGGTAAGGCTCTCCGGAGAGGTTCCATTGCCGGTAGCCCTGGCCTTCCGCGAGGGACCTGGCGGCGGCCAGGTAGAGTTGATCGTCACCCGTGGCGCCGAGGTGCGGCATCACCCGGAACCGCCACGCCAGGCAAGCGGAGGGAATCAGCAGACAGGCGAGGAGGAGCGGTATGGCGGCGGCGCGGACTAAGACAAACAGTAGAGCACAACGAGGCATGGCCGCGCGTAGTGGAGGAGCCGGGAGTCAGGAGTTAGAAGCCAGAAAGGAGCGGGCGTAGCTGTTCAGCAGACGGCTGACCTCTTCCAACAAGGTCAGGAGGCCGCCGGTCCGGCCGCGCCCCAGGTCGCGGGCGGGAATGTGGTAGTAGCGGCTCTCCTCCAGCGAACCCCCGGCCCCAGCTTTCTCCGGCTCCGACGTTGCGAGCTATCCGGCGCAACGAATCCCGCCAAGTGGGGACGTGCCGGAGCGCCTCTCCGGCGAAGTGGCCAGCGGCCTGAAACGCCGCAGGGTGGCCGGGCACGATAGAATTCTCCAGATGCGGGCGGAACCGGCTGAGGGCCTCGGGAAGCGCGGTGCAACAAGCGCTTCCGGCCTCTGGTTCTGGGGCGCGCTGCTGGCGGTGGCCCTGCTGCCGTGGGTGCTGCCGATCGGCTCGGGGTTCTGGCTGGACGAGACCTTCACCTATTGGACGACTCGCGGGGGGTTCAGCGATATCCCGCGACGGTGCACCGAGTGGCCACATTCCATACTGTACAGCGGGATCATCCGGACGCTGGACCTGGGGGGCGGCCACGACGAAGTGTACCTGCGCCTGCCGTCGCTCGTGGCCATGCTGCTGACCGCGCTGCTGGTCTACCGCATCGCGAGAGAGATGTTCGATGAAGAGACCGCGCGCACGGCCCTGGTGATCTTCGCGGGGATGCCGCCGGTGGCATACGCCGCGGACGCGAGGCCCTATGCTCTCGGCCTCGCAGCGGTGACGGGAGCCGGGTGGCTGCTCCTCCGTTTCGGGCGCAGCGGGCGATTGAGCCACGGGCTGGAATACGGCTGCGCGGCGGCGCTCGTGCCTCACTTACACATGCTGTTCTCGGTGGCGCTGCCGGCTCAGGGCTTCTATCTGGCCCATGCCTGGCGAAAGGGGTGGATCAGGACAGGCCCGCTGATGGCGGCCGGCGCTGCCGCCGCGCTCGCCGCCGCCCCCCCTTCTGCCGCAGTACTGGTACGCATTCCGGACACAGACGGCGCATTCCTTCGCCACAGAGGCGACCCTGCCGGACCTCGCGGGGGCGGTGGCGCCGCCGTTGCTCATGGCGAGCCTCATTCTGGCGTCGATCCCCGCGCTTCTCAGCCGGCGGCGGGTGGGCTTCCGGCCGCCTGCCGTGGACGGCGGACACCTGCTGCTGTTGTCATTGTGGGCGCTGCTGCCGCCGGTAACATTGTGGTTCGTGTCGCTGGCGGGCGAGAGCCAGCTCTTCCTGGAGCGGTTCTTCCTTTCGGGCGCACCGGCGCTGGCCCTGCTGTGGGGCCTGCTGTTGCGGGCGGTTGAACCGCCGGCCGTGCGCCGCATGGCGCTGATACTGGCCACGCTCGCGACAGCCGGGCTGGCCGCGGCGTCAGGCCGGCTGACCGATCATTGCCGCTGTGTCGGGGACTAGCGGGAGGCGCTGCGGTTTGTCGAGCAGGAAGCCGCAATCGACGGCGCGCCGGTGCTCATCAGGAGCCAGTTCACCGAGTCGGACTACACGGACTTGCGGGCGATGCCACTGGAAGAGCAGCCCGCGTTCTCGCCGCTCGGGTACTACAAGACGGACGCGCTCTGTGTGCCGCTGACGGTCAGCGTAAGCCCGCTGGTGGAGCAGCACCTGATCCGGTTCGCGGGGGATGAGGGGGCCAGGCACAAGCGGTTCCTGGCCGTCTCGTTCACCGACCCGAAGCCGCTCACTCCTATGCTTGAGGCAATCGAGCGCGCGACAGGCGCCCGGAGGACGCGCCTGGTGGGCGACTTCGACGGCGTGCAGGTTTACGAATACACCCGGCAGTAAGCCGCAGACTCCGTTCGGAGGGGAAGGCTTCGCGCCGCTGCGCTATATTGGGTTTCCATGACGGAAGTGCTGGGCAGCGCGCTGAGCATCGTCATCCTATACTCACTGCTGATCGTCGAAGGACTGGTGGTGGCGGGATGTTTGCGGCTGGCCTTCCGGCGACCGGCGGTTGGGGACGCCTGGTTCCGTAAGGTGGAGGCGGCATTGAGCGGGCTAGCCCGCCGGCGGAGGCTTTCGGTGGCGGCAGTAGGGCTCCTGGCGCTGGCCGGAAGGGCCGCGTTGATGCCGCTGCTTCCAATGCGCGAACCCCTGATTACGGACGAGTTCAGTTATCTGCTTGCCGCCGATACCTTCGCCCACGGGCGAGTGGCCAACCCTACCCATCCCATGTGGGTCCACTTCGAGACGATGCACGTCAACCACAAGCCCACATACGTATCCATGTACCCCCCGGCGCAGGGTATGGTGCTGGCGGCCGGCAAGGCCTTGTTCGGGCATCCCTGGTGGGGAGTGTGGTTGAGCGCCGGACTGATGTGCTCGGCGATTTGCTGGATGCTTCAGGGGTGGTTTCCGCCGACATGGGCGCTGCTGGGAGGCCTTCTCGCGGTGGCCCGCCTGGGGCTGTTTGGCTACTGGATGAACAGCTACTGGGGCGGCGCGGTGGCAGCTACCGGCGGCGCCCTGGCCCTGGGCGCACTTCCGAGGCTGCTCCGGCATCCCCGCGCGCGGGACGCTGTCCTGATGGGATGCGGACTGGCGGTAATGGCCGCGAGCCGGCCTTACGAAGGGCTGCTTCTGGGCCTGCCGCTCGCTGCGGCGCTGGCGCACGAGTTCATCATGCAGCGCCGCCGGCCGCTGCGGCTCTCGCTAACGCAGGTGGTCCTGCCGCTGGTCGTGACCCTGGCGGGAACCGCAGCGGCGCTGATGTATTACAACTGGCGCAGCACCGGCGACGCGTTACGACTCCCCTATCAGATCAATCGCCAAACGTACGTCCGTGCGAAATACTTCCCGTGGGACCCGGTAAATGCGACGCCGATCTATCGTCATCAGTCATTGAGAGATTACTATGTCACCTGGCAATACCAGCGGGCGGAAGCCGCCGGTAGCGCGGCGGGTTTCGTCCGGAACGCCCTCACCAACGCAGGTTTCTTCTGGCTGTTCTACCTTGGACCGGCGCTCACACTGCCGCTGGTGATGCTGCCGCGGGTGTTGCGTGACCGTCGAATGCGGTTCCTGCTGGCGGCGGCTGCCGTTTGCGCAGTGGGATTGTTGTTGAACCTGTGGTTTCTGGCCCATTATGCCGCGGCCGGAACGTGCCTGCTCTATGCGATTCTTATTCAATGCCTCCGCCACCTACGTTGCGCTCGGGGTGAAAACCGGCAGAGGGGGCCAGCGCTGGCGCGAGTAGTTCCCGTGGCGTGCGTGGCCATGCTTGGGGTCCGGCTGGCGGCGCAACCCGTCGCGAAGTTCCTGGCTCTCGATCACCCGGCGACCTGGTTCAACACCACGGCCGGCAACCTGGAGCGGGCTGGTATCAGGGACCGGCTGCTCGCGCTCGGCGGCAGGCATCTCGTGATCGTGCGGTACCGCCCGGAGCATGTCTGGTTTACGGAGTGGGTTGCCAACGAAGCGGACATCGACCGGGCGCCGGTGGTCTGGGCGCAGGACATGGGCGAGATGGGAAACGCGGAACTACTCAGGTATTTCCGCGACCGGCGTCACTGGCTGGTAGACGCGGACGCGAAGCCGGCACAGCTTCTCCCTTACCCCGAGGCATCCACGGTGGAGCGTTGATACGAACGCCGCCCGAGTTTCCGCTCCGCCATGGAGCCGCCTTCTCAAGGCAACGTTCCGAAGCAAGCGCTTCCTCCGTTTTCAGGGAAGGATGACCGGCCGCACCGCTCGTACGGTGCGCCCGGGACAAGGGGGCGCCGGAGGCGCCGGCGGTCACCTGTAGAACGGCTTCCAGGTGAGCCAGCCGGGGCCGTAGTGGGGTTCGGGCGCGCCCAATTCGAGCGCGCCCAAGTCGGGCGCGGCGCCGGTGAAACCGTCGTTCACTCCGGGCAGGACCACGCCCGCGTCGATGGCCCTGAAGCCGGTGAGGACCGCGTCCGTCTCTCCCGACAGCGGCGCGAAGGCGCACGCCTTGTGCCGCGTGGGCCCACCGAGAACCTGGTAGACCGGCGCCTTGGCGGCCTTCCCTGCGATGTCGAGCAGCGCCATGTTCACCGCCGCGCCGAGCGATCCTGCTCGACAGGCAGGCCACCGAGTGCCGCAAGATGCTGGAGTGGCATAGCACCCTGCGCAAGGCAGAACTCCACGAGGTCACCCAGCAGGCCACGGCGACACTGGCCGCCTACGAGCGCCTCTCCGAGGCCGCGCAGTCCGTGGCGGCGGAAGCGTTTTGCACCGATCCTGTTACGCGGCGGTCAATCAGGGCGGCCGGTTTCGTATAGGGTCGAGCCATCCACACGAAAGAGGGGGCGGAACCGCCGGTCCGTCGAGACGACCTGCCTGACAATCGGGAGCCCTATGTCAGGTACGTCCAGAGAGTAATGGTCCCCGGCAGTGACAAGAACGTGGGTGACGCCATGTCGGCGGATGAACTCCGGGAGCGACTGGAAATAGCCGCCGGTCTTCCCGGCGTCCCCCTGGTAGTAGAGCCTCGGCGGCACGATCAGGCGAATGGCGTGCCGCCCCGTGTAGAGCGAAAGCCTCGTATCCCTATATGCGAGAAAGAGGGATTCGGACGGGGTGCTGGCGGCGATCCACGAGTAGAGGCGCCGGTCGCTCGCCAGTTGGACCCGCTCTTTCTCGAAGAACTGAGGGAAGTACCGAAGATAAGTCACGCCGCCAGCCCAGGCCGCAATCCCGGCAGACCCCAGGAACGCCAGCGTGAGACCAGCGGCGACGCCACGGTGCGCGAGATCCGGGGTCCGTAACGACCGCCGGACGAGGGCGGCCAGTGAGAGGATCTCTTCCGAGAGTCCCATGAGCAGGATGGGCAGGACGGGCAGCACAAAGCGCTCGCTGGGCGGGAAGTGCCACGCCAACAGGGTCAGAAAGTAGCCCCCGAGGAAGGCCACATGCTGGAACCGCAGGGTGCGCCGGGCCAGCCGGATCAAGCCCAGGAGGGCCAACATCCCGAAAAGACGGCCCAGGATTTTCAGCCCCTGAGCGTCGCCGGTATCGACCACCAACAGGCCGCCGATGCCGGCAAGCAGGCCGGCGGCGTTCTTCCAAAGCATGGCGGGCAGCAGGGCGAACTGGAAGTTGTGCATCTGGTACCCGAGGTAGTTTGTGTAGTAGAGGGTGACCACATCGCTGCCCGGGGAGCGGTGGGATGCGACCCAAAGGACCCAGAGCGCGACGCAAGGAAGCACCCCACACAGGAAGCAAACCGCCTCTAGCCGCCGGCGGCGAATCAACAGGCACAAGGGCACGGTGAGAACGAGGGGAACGGCGGCGGTCTTGGTCAGGAACGCAGCCGCGGCGAACAGGCCCGATGCGAGCGCGGTCCACATACCCGGGCGCCGGCCGGCCGCTTCCTCAGCGTAATGGAGAGAAAGCAGCAGCAGGCAGGCGAACATCAGTTCCGCCATCAGGGTGGTACTCATGTAGGCCACGGCGGGACTCCATCCGATCACCAGCAGCAGGATGCACGATCGCCGTCCGCCAAGCTGGAAATCCGCGAAAAGCCGCCAGGTTATCAGCAACAGGAGGGGCAGGAAGGCCCAAGCAAACGTCCCCGCGGCCACGAGTTCCCCAGGTGGCGAGGAGTATGCTCTCCAGATCAGCGACAGCAGGGCCGGGAACAGGGGCGGGTACTTGGTCTGCCACGGCGTCCGCGGCAGGGACGGGATGATGTAGCCTTGGCCTTCCGCGAGGGACTTCGCGCTCAGCCAGTAGATCCCGTCGTCCTGGAACCGCCCGAAATGGAGCATCCCCGCGGACAGCGAGAAGACGTAGAGGGAAGGGGCCAGCGCTACCAACAGAACGGCCGCGAGTACGGCTTTTTCTCTCATCGAGGCTATTGTGCAAGTTTATACCGGCCGCACCGCTCGTACGGTGCGCCTGGGACAAGGGGGCGGCGGAGGCGCCGGCGGTCACCTGTAGAACGGCTTCCAGGTGAGCCAGCGGGGGCCGTAGTGGGGTTCGGGCGCGCCCAATTCGAGTGCGCCCAAATCGGGCGCGGCGCCCGTGAAACCGTCGTTCACTCCGGGCAGGACCACGCCCGCGTCGATGGCCCTGGAGCCGGCGCGGAGCCGGAAATTGAGATCCATGGAATGGTAGACGGCGTGGCGATTGTCCGCGGCGGGCGGCGTCATGCCCTCAAAGATCTCGAAGTCGACCTCCCGGCCGTGCGCCTCCTGGCCGGTCGCGGCCTGAAATTCGGCGAGGGTGCGGAAAGATCTCCACTGCTCGCGCGTGCTCTGGTATAGAGTCTGGCCGGGCTGTGAAGGCGCCAGCCAGAGGAATTGCTGCTCCACGCCCTTGTTGGGCCGGTAACCGTTGTAGTCGGAACTGTAGTCCGCCGTGGCGTTGGCCCAATACATGATGCCGCGGCCCGGCGCGTCCCGCCCCAAGAAAAGGTTGTTGCGCCAATGCACGTTGCCGGTGGGGCCGCGGACGGCCTGCTCTCCAATGATGGTGTTGTGGTACATGAGGAGTCCGGCCGGCCGGGCGTCGAACTTGAAGGCCACCCCGGATTGCACGTTATAGAGCAGGTTGCGGAGAAAGTAGACCGGCCCGCCGAAAATGGGCTGCGAACTGTAACCGCCGTGGAAGGCGTTGACGCCCCGGTTGCCGAAAACCCGGATGCTGTGCACGCCGCCGTCGGCCTCGATGAAATCGTCGTTCGACATGTGTATGTCGTTGTTGTAGATGTCAATGGAGGAAGGCTGGCGCCCGGGATCGGATTCCGGCGTGCCGTAAGTCGAGATTCCGATGCCGTCGTGGAAGTAGGCGATGGCGTTGTGGGCGATCACGTGGCCGGGACCGTAGACCTTGATGGCGTAGTAACTGGTCAGAAGGTGCGAGGGATAAGGACCGATGTTCCCCCAGCGCGGGCCGGTCCAGCCGATCAGGCGGAAGCGGTCGTCCCGGCCGAGGAAGAGGTTATCGGCAATGTAGAAGTCGCTGGAACCGGCGTACTCGGTCCAGACGCCGAAGCCGACGCTCTCAAACCGGCAGTTCTTCACGGTGAGATTAGTGGCGCCCAGAACCTCTTTCTTGCCGGCCAGGATCGCGACGTCGGTGTTGCGGAAAGTCACGCCCTCGAAGATGTGGTGCGACGAGGCCATGACGTCGAAAAGGATGTGGTTGCCCGCGCCGTCGAAGATGACTTCGCCGTCGCCGGCCGACTGTATGGTGATCGGCTTTTCCGCCGTGCCCTTCAGCGTGAGGGTGAATGTTCCGTCGAAGGGCGCGGCGAGCGGATCGACATAGTTGAGGCGGTCGGGACGATAGAGGCCGGCATGGACCAGGATGGTGTCGCCCGGTTGCGCGGGCCGCTCCCGCACGACGCTCCAGTCGCCGAGGCCCGCGCCGTAGTACGCCTGGAGCAGCCCATCGAAACTCGGCTCCTGGCGGGCGCGCTTCTGGTCCGGCGGATAGACGTGAAGCACGCGGCCGCCGGCGTAAGGCCGCGGTTCCGTGCGCGTGCGAACCCGTGCCGTCCGGGTGGCCTCGCCGATGACGCCGTCGGGGTCGGTAAGCGTGAAGCGGCACTCGTACTCCGTGCCGGGCTGGAGGTTCAGGATCGAGCCCGCAAAGCCGTGGGGCACCGTGTAATGGAGGTTTTCGGCGTCGCGGCCGACGTTCTCGCCGCCGATGCGGAGAAGCGGGAGAGCGTGTCTCCAGACGGATTCACCGGAGGCCCGGTACTGGACGGCGACTTGCGCGTTGCGATTCCGGTCCCCGGTGATGGACCACTCGAATCCGAGGTTGAGGAGGGTGGGATGCTCCACATAGAACCGTCCGGCCGTGGTCTCATTCTGCGCGCACAAACAGGCGGACCCCGCCAGCAGAGCCGCCAGAACACGTCCCGCGCCTTTGACGCTCACGGCTGTTGTACCTGGACCCTCAACGGCACGCTGACGGCCAGGTTCCGTCCCGGCGCGGTGTGCAGGTTGGTCACCTCAAACTCCAATTGCACGGTCTGGCCGCCGGCGGGCGCCTCTTTGGTGACGGAAAGAGCGATGCCGGCTCCGCCTTCCGGCTGAAGTTCCGCGCCGGAAGCCCGGAGCCATCCTGCGGTCTTGGGGGAACCCAGGACAAAGCGGAGCGCGGACCGGTTGCGGAGGCGAAGGACCGCCTGGGTCCTGCCCGGCGCAAACGTGAGTTGGTCGTTTTCGACGCCCACGGCGGCCTGCCAGAGCCCCCGGAGGTATTCTTCATTTCCCCACATCTCTCCGCCCATCCAGGCCGCGGTGCGGCGGGCGAACAGAGCCTCCCGGACGCCCTCCGAATCAGGCGTACGGGCGAAGACGAGCGTCAGCGGCCGGTTGCGGCCGGTATAGGCAGGATAGGTGGGCGCATGCACGTCCGTGTTCGCGAGAATCGTGAGCTTCTTCTCCTCGATCCAGGGGAACGCGGGCGGGTAGTAGTCATGTCCGTTCACCAGTTCCACGCCGTGGAAAGGCTTCTCGTCGTACAGCGCGGCCACGTTGGGGAACCATGCGGCGGGTTGACGCCATCCGGGGTGGTTCCAGGTGATGAACGCATTGCGGGCGTGGGCGGCGCGGAGGGCGTCGGCCAGTCTCAGCTTGAGAAAGGCGTTGGGATCCGTGACGAAGAGGAGGTTGAAGTGGGTGTCCCCCTCCATGACCTCGACGCCGGGAATCAGGATGATGCCCAGCCGGGCTGCCAGGGGCGCGGCGATGGCATAGGGGCGCGTGAGGTCGAGTTTCACGTCAGGGTCCTTCGGGTTGTAGCCGGCGTGGTCGGTGATGGCGATGACGTCCAACCCCTCGCGCCAAGCCTCGCTGACGCGGGTTGTGGGCCATACATCGCCGTCCGAGAAGACAGTGTGAATGTGGAGATCGCATTTCAGCGTCCGGTATCCGGGAATATCGGGCACGGGGAGCGGGTCACGGTACTGCCCCGCGCCGGGAAGGGCCGCCAGCAGCAGCCACGCGGCACACAGGAAGTGTCTTCGAAAGAGGCTGGTCATGGGAGTAGTCTTGAGGTTAAAGCCGAGCGCGGCGGCTGTCAAGATGGAAAACGCCCTGGCTTGCCGGGTCTCGGAGTCACCGGGCGCGCGGCTACGGGCGCGCGCCGCCCTCCATCCGGCGAAGAGCATTGGGGGCGCCGGCGCGGTGCTCGAGCAGCCGCGCGAACAGCCAGAGAACGTCGGAGAGCCGGTTCAACCAGGCCAGCACCGCGCGGTCCGGCAGCAGGCCGGAGTCCGCCAGTTGAACCGCGAGGCGCTCCGTCCGGCGGCAAACGGCCCGCGCGACATCAAGGGCGGCGGCTGATGGGAGCGACCCGGGAAGCGCCCAGTCCTTCAGTAGCCCCTCCGCCGTCTCGACGCGCCGCACGTGGTCATCCAGCGCCTCTATCATGGAGGGATCCAGCCGGGGAGAAACGCCGCCCGGGCTGTCAGATGGGCTGACCGACTCGCCTATCTTGAAAAGATCCCGCTGGATCTCCTCCAGCCAGCGCTTGACCCCGGCGTCCTCGCAGATGGACCGGGCAAAGCCGATCTGCGACACAAGTTCGTCGATGGCGCCATAACACTCGACACGCGGGTCGGCTTTGGACACACGTTCGCCGCCGGGCAGGCTGGTCCGCCCCTCATCGCCGCCTCGGGTGGTGATGCTCATCTTTCCTCTTTCCAGCTTACAGGGGCGGATCTCAAAGCCGGGCAAGCCGGCGGCCCCTTTCTGCGTCCCCCCAGAGGCCCGGGACCGGGGCGCCGCACGACGGGCACCGCCCGTCGGCGGAAATGCGGTAGCCCGTGATCCGGTAGCCCGAGCGGCCGACGAGCAGTTCCCCGCACGAGTAGCAGCGGGTGTTTTCGAGGTCGCCCACGCCGCCGGGGAGATTTCCGGCGTAGACGTACCGCAGGCCGGCCCGGCGTCCGATCTCCGCCGTGCGCAGCAGGTCGGAGGGCGTGGTGTCACGGGGCCCGGTCATCTTGTAGTCTCTGTGGAAGGCCGTCACGTGCCAGGGGATGTCGGGAGAGATGCCGGCCAGGAATCCGGTAAGCCGGCGAAGTTCCTCCGCGGAGTCATTGAAGCCGGGGACCAGCAGTGTCACGACCTCCATCCAAAAGCCCATCCGGTGGATGCTCCGCACGCTCTCCAACACCGGCTGCAAGCGGCCGCCGAGACTGCGGTAGCTCCGGTCCTCGAAGCTCTTCAGGTCGACTTTGAAAACATCCAGCCACGGCCGGAGGTACTCGAGCACCCTGGGCGTGGCGTTGCCGTTGGAGACAAAGCCGGTTATCAGGCCCGCGGCGCGCGCTTCCTGGAAGACGGCCACGGCCCATTCCGCCGTGATCAGCGGCTCGTTGTAGGTGCTCACCAGGGCTTCGGCGCCGGAGTCAACGGCGAGCCGCACCAGCCGGTCCGGCGTGACGCGCCGCGGCGCGGCCACCGCTCCCGGATCACGTATGGCCTGCGAGGTGACCCAGTTCTGGCAGTAGGCGCAATGCAGATCGCAGCCGAGCATGCCGAAGCTGAAGGCCAGCGCGCCGGGGCGCACGTGGAAGAAGGGCTTCTTCTCGATCGGGTCGCTCTGCGCGGAGACGACGTAGCCCCAGGGGACCAGCAGGCGTCCGCCACGATTGAAGCGGACCTTGCACACACCAGGCTGCCCTTCCAGAATGGGGCAACAGTGTCCACAGGCATAGCAGCGGATCCGGTTGCGCTCAATCGGTTCCCACAGGCTGCCTTCGCGTACGTATTGGGCGAGCACCTCAGCCAGCGCCGGCATACGGCCTCCACGCCTATTCCCGACTTCAGTCTACGTTAAACCCGAAGCAGCCAATTCCGTCCCGGCAGATGTGCGGCCCGCAGGACGCGCAATCGTATTCGGCGGCGCCTTCCTCGCTTTTCATCATCGCCTCCGCAATCCGGCTACGGTCCGGACCCAGGCCCGGCGTTCCCGGCGACAGCTCTCAGTGGTCACAAAGATTGTCGCCCGCCTGTAAAGTCCCGGCAAGATAATCAGTGATCACGCGTTCGGGCGCATCCGCGGGCGCGCCGACAACGACCTGAATTCCGCTTTCGGAGAACAGCTTCTGCGCCCGCTGCCCCATGCCCCCGGCGATGATGACGTTGGCGTGGCGCTCCGCCAGCCAGCGGGGCAACAGGCCGGGTTCATGCGGGGGGGCGTCGACGTCCTCCCGCCGGAGCAGTTTCTTTTCCGCCGGGTCGACGTCGACGAGCGCAAAGCGCTCACAATGGCCGAAATGCATCGACAGCTTGCCGCCGGCAAGGGGAATCGCAATCCTCATCCGTTTGTCCTCCTTCGTGATGGCGCTCATGGTTTTCCCGCGAGCCTTCGTCTCATCCAGGGCCGCAACGGGGCGGAAGATAATCCGAACGATCTCCGCGGCCGAAGCCGCAGCGTATTGACGGAGAGGCACGCAGCCGCTGCCGCACGCCGCCGCGATCATCGGCTCTATTGGAATCGTAGCAGGAATTGGCGCGCCTCTACCTTCGGCCGGCGTGATTCGGCATCTTCGCTCCGGCCGCGCCGGCAGCCCTCCGCGAGAGCCCGGCTCACGTTGACGCACTACGGGACATCCGAAGCGGTGGGAGTCTCCGGATACCACGAGGGCCGCCAGTCACCGGGCGCGGCTGCGACATCATCAAGGTGCCGGGCCACCAAGACATCTTCGTTCATTACTCGGCTATCCGAATGCCGGGCCGGAAGATCCTGCTCCAGGGCCAAGAAGTCGACTTCGAAATCAAGACAGGCGCGGCCCGGTGACGGTCGACGTCGTCGTGGTGCGCAAGGCGCTAGAGGGTGGAGCGAAATGATGCGACTCGAATACCTGAAAGCGGCGACCCTTGGATCGTCGCCGGTCGCCGCGCTGATCCTGTGGGTCACTCTGTTCGGGGCTGTGATCACCGCGGCTGGGCGCCGTCTCGAGGGATAGATCAGGCCATGCTGCAAAGGGCATGGGAGGACATCAGAATTGACTCGGGGTGTGAGATACAGCGCGCGAGTGTGGAAGAGCCTCCAATGCCCGCACACGTTGATCGCCTGCGGGCGGTATGGATGCAGATGCCGACCCACCCGACTACGAATCGGCGGGATGCCCCTCTGAAGCTACGGCGGCGTCGGCCCGCGCAGGAGTGCCCTCTTCTTCCGGCTTGCTCCTGACGCGCAGGGCCCTGGCCTGAGATTTTGCGATCTTTCTGCGTGCCTCTTCGGCCTTCTCTCCCTCGGTGACCTCGCGCTTGAGTACTTCCAGTTCCAAGACCGACCGGAGTTCTTCCCTGTCGATCCTTATGTCAGGCGACAACCGCCGCAATTCTCGACGGATCACGTCAAGCACAACATCATCCAAAATCAACGCGCCCAAGCAGTGCCGGCTCATGGCCTGCATGCGAGCGTGGTAGTCATGTAATACGGATTTACTCTGGCCCTCTCTTGCCAAGAGAAAGAGGGATTCTGCCTGAGCACGGTTCTTTGGGTTAAGCGACAGGAGATCGCATTCGAAGATCATCTCTTGTGAGATCGGTTGACCGAAAAAGACCCTGTACACACGCCAGACGGCGCCATTCGTGAGGATGACCCACTCTACACCCTGGTTGGCAGCATAATCCACCGCCTGTTTTGTGTGGGCATCTTTCAGGTCGAGGCCAATCGCCTTGACCTCGACCAAGAGCCGGAGCTTCCCATCCAACTTCACGGCAAGGTCACAGTACGTGCCCTTGATCATAAATTCGGAAGTAATCTCCGTGTACTTGTCGTAGCCGAAGACCTCCGAGAGCATGTCTTTGACGATGGTCGAAGTGTCCGCCTCCCCCGCATCACGGCTCTTTGCCGCACTCAGGATTGGCTGGAAGCGCTTCAGGCCAGCGAGGAGGCGATCATAGACCCTACTTGGAATCACAGCCATAGCGAATAGAGACTACCACGTTCCACAAGACTGAGAGTAGCCACCCGGTTCCGCTGCCATGCGTCAGGTCGGGCCACGCGGCGCCGCTTCGGCCGGGATGAGCCATCCAGGGTAGCACGCCGGGGTGTACCATGAGTGGCTGAATCCCATGGCCAAACAGCCCACCCGAAGCAGACGGCGTCTCGTGCTACGAAAGGGCGCCACGGACAGTGGCATAGCAGCGGAGTTACTCATGCTGCTTGAGACGGTGACCGCCGACGGGACGATCTCCGAATCGGAAGTCAATGAGCTTCGCGCGTGGCTCGACCAGAACTGCGACGCCGACTTGCCGGCCATCGAGATGCTGCGCACGATGCTGGGTCAAATCCTCGCGGACGGAAAGGTGACTCCCGAGGAGAGGAAAGCACTGCATAAAGCCGTGGAGCGCGTCTTGCCGCCCGAGTTGAGGGAGAAGGCAAGAGGGCAACGGGTCGCGAGCGAACTACTCGAAAAGGCTCATGCACGGGAGGAAAAGGCCGCAAAGAGAGCGCAAGACTTGGAGAAGCGCGAGAGGAACCGGCCTATCTACTCGGCGAACTTCATGGTGGCCGGGGTGACCTACGAGGGGCGCGCTCGGATCGTAGACTCATACCTGAAGCCCGGTGAGGCGGTCTTTCTGGCGCGAGACCCCGGCAACCAGTTCGACCCGAACGCCATCGAGATCCGCCTTCCCCAAGGCTACGTCATCGGGTACGTTCCGCGCGAATACGCGAGCGAGATGGCCCCTCTGCTGGATGGCGGCTGCAAGCAGCTCGCCTACTGCACTAAGATCCTCGCGGGCCAGCGCGCTCCTATCCCCGTTGTCCAGTCTGGGTTATATCAGCTCGGATCGAGTGTGCCGGGTAAGACAGATGATTCTGGCGTGCCGCCTCGCCAGGGCGCGCCCAAGGCGCGAAGTACAGGTTGTTCTGCTTGCCTCCTCCTCATATTCGGGTTGGTGGTGCTGGTATCGTTGTTCTTCTATTCGGTACTCAAGGAGAGTCATTGAGGCGCGACGGGATGAGGGGCACGGGTACCTGGCTGATCATGGATTCGCGCGCGCCGGCTTTCCTAGCGGCCCTGTTGTTACTTTGGCTCTGTAGCAGAATCTGTGGGCGGGCTTGGCGAGAAATGGGGAAGGATTGCGTCTCTGAATTGGGGGCTCTGCCCCCAAAACCCCTGGATTTGCCGCTTTCCGGCCAGAATGGTGGTTTTGGTCTCGACTATAATGGAGGCACTCGGGCGGAGGATAGGGCTCTCCAGGAATAGAACCAGAGCGCCGGCTCATGCGCCGGAATGGCGCGGGCGCCGCGGCCGCCCCAAATCTGGAATCACTCCCCGAGCAGGAATAGCTGATCCCCAACGGCCAGGATGTAATCTGGCTGTTGAGACGACAGGAACTCATCCCGGCGAGGAAATCAGCTATACACCTACAGGTTAAGACCCTCTTGAATCGGGTGCAACGTTCCGTAGGTTTCGCGTACCGCGAGGTGCGCCTCGCAAGCTGTCGGGGGCGGCCAGAGTCGATCGAGATTCTGGTGGAGCCGCATGCTGGCACACATCGGCGCTGTTCGCGTTGTCAGCGGCTAGCGCGGCGCGCCTTCCGTCCGGTAGTGATAACTCTCACCCCAGGTCATCACGATGAACGGGTAGCGGACTCCGAACAGGTGGTTGTAGGTCTGCGTGTAGTCCTCGCGGTGATCCACCGTGTGCCCCATCTCGTTCTCGTGTGCGGTAATTACCAGTTCCGGATTCACCCCGCGAATGGTGCGGCCCAGCGCATTCTGCCAGCAGTTGGGCAGCAGGACATCCACGTGATGATCGCGCCCGATCTGCGTGAGCCAGTCCCAATCACCCCCCGGCCCCTCAGAACCCGACTGGTCGCCCGTCTGCAACACCGAAAAGCCCTCGGGCGTTATCACCAGGTTGACGTTATTCAGGATCGTCTCTCCCTGATGCCCGGGATAGGTTACTACTTTGAGTGCCGCGACTCCGCCGCGGACCGGCACCGAGTAGGTTCCGGCGGCGTCTCGCTTGGGATAGATCATCCGCGAAGCCAGATCGGGGGTGTCTTTCCACAGTCCTTCGGGCGCGATCACCGGCTTGTTCTGCTTCAGGAATATGCGCACTACATCCTGGTTCGCGTGGTCGAGATGCTCGTGGCTGATGAAGTGCGCGTCGGATTGCGCCGCCAGCCTTTCGAGTAGTTCGGCTGGAACCGAGAACTCCGCAAGACGAACCACTCCGGGGACGATATCGAAAGTGAAAGAAACAGCGGCGGTGCGGATCAGGAAACCGGCGTTGTAAAGCTTCCAGATACGCATACCTTCGGTCACCCGGGTTTGCTCGATCTCCCGCACGGCGGCTTCCATGCGCCGGCGATAGAACTCCTGGACCAGAGCCTTGCGCGGCGCGGATTCGATATGCAGAATGTCGTCCAGTCGGATCAGCGCCGCCCGGCGCACCGGCGCCTCCACCACTGCCGGCGGGTAGTTGCGGAGGACGTAGTCGACCCACTGGAAGGAGCGGCTGATCCATTCATCGGGCGCGTCCAGCAATTCGGGCGCGGTCAACAGGCGGCGTTCGGAGGAGACGAAAGCGGGCTTCTGCGCCGCAGGCAGCGTCTGTGCGTGCGCCGCCAACCCCAGGAGCAGCGCCGCGAGGCTCAGCCACGGCAGCCATCCGCCGGGCTTCACTCTCTCCGTTGCCGTCGACCCTGTGTCCGCCCCCACACTACCTCCCTGCCGTGACCGGCTCAGTTATATCGCAGGAGGTGCGTGTTGTCAAGGACGAGTCCTTGGCTCACAAGATGAGCCTGGGGGGGCCGGCGATGCCGGGGATTGAACAGCAGAGCGCATCGCGCTCCTCCCGCCCCACCGGGGCTGTCCCGATTCCCCCCGCCTTTGGCTGCTGAGGATACGTGCCTCAGTCGAAAAAGCCGCGGTCCTCCTCCGACAGGCGCGCTTTGGCCGCCTGGACGTTGAAGGTCACCCCGAGACCCGGCCGGTCCCAAACGTCGATGAAGCCGCCCTTGACTACCGGGTCCGGCAACCCTTCGACGATGTCATACCACCACTCAGGCTGTCCCAGCGGATACTCGAAGGCGATGTAGTTCTGCGGCAGGACGGCCGCCAGGTGGACATGCGCGGCCAGCCCGATCAGCCCGTCGAAGACCCCGTGAGGGGCGACCAGAATGCTGTGGAGATCGGCGTATTCTCCAATCCACTTAAGCTCCGCGATCCCGCCGACATCTTCCGGATCCGGACCGATCACATTGACCGCCTGTTTCTCGATCAGGTCCTTGAAATTCTCCCGCAGATAGATCTGCTCTCCGGTGTGAATCGGGATCGAAGTGCTTTCGGTCACCTGCCGGTAAAGCTCCGCGTTCGGATACGGTGAGTAGTCGCCCGTGAGCAGGTCCTCGAGCCATGCGATGCGGAGGGGTTCGAGCGCCCGCGCGAAGGCGATGGCATCCTTCACGGTCCAGCCCGGTCCGCAGTCGAGGGCCAGCCCCACTTCATTCCCCAGGACCTTCTTCATGGCTTCGACGCAGGCGATGATGTGCTCCATGCCGCGTTCCGTCAGGAGGCCGGCATTCGAGTGCGGCGCCCCGGAGCGCGGCTCGTCGTACCAAAAACCGGGCTGCGCCCGCAGCATGGCCGCATTGTGAAACCCGACCGCCTGCTTGATGAGGGTGAAACCCTCCTTGGCCTCTTTCATCCTGGCCATGTTCTCGGCGTAGTCTGCCGGGGTCTGGCCCGTCATGGGGAACCGCACGGCTCCGTTGTAAACTCGAACGCGGTCCCGGATCTTCCCGCCAAGCAGTTTGTATACGGGAAGGCCGGCGGCCTGCCCCGCGACGTCCCAGAGAGCGATCTCGATGGCGCTCACCGCCGCTCCCCAGGGCTTCGAAGCGCCGAGGCGGCGGATCTTGAGCATCACGTTGGCCACATTGGTAGGGTCCGCGCCTAGAATGTAGTCCTTATAGAAGAGCACCATCGGCTTGAGGTAAGCCTTGGCGGACTCGGCCTGGCCGTACCCCGAGATCCCCTGGTCCGTGACGATCCGAACTACCGGATTCCGCCCGATCACGGCGCACCGCAGATCCGTGATCTTGAGCGCTCCGGCTCCCGCCCGCGGTCCGGGGAGCGGCCGCCCGCCCGCTTGCGAGCCCGCCAGCGGCGCGGCCGCCGCCACCCCCGACGCCGATCCGACAAACTTCCTGCGTGTCCAACGAGCCATGCAGACCTCCTCCTCTCCCCGGACATCCCAAATGAGACGCCGTCAGATTGAAAGATACTCCGGGCCGCCGGGCCGCGCAACCGTCCATGGGGCGCGGCCGCAACCGGCCTGCAACCAGGTGTCCGGCCAGGGGCGCCCGCCCTGCGGCAGGGTGTATTCCCTGGTCCGCTGCCGGTGTGGGATTGCAGAGCGAAGCTGCTACCAATGGCCTTCCACGCTGGCCGAGACAGCCTCGGTGAGCTTCCCGCTGTTGAATTGCGCGATCGCGTCCGCCACCGTGCCGGATGCCCCCGTGTAGATCCGCACTCCTCCAGCCCGCAGGGCAGCAAAGGCTTTTGGGCCCACGTGTCCCGTGATCACGGCTTCCGCTTCCAGATCTACAACCTTCTTGGCTGCCTGAATACCCGCTCCCTGCACGGCATTCAGGTTGACGCTGTTATCCAGGGACGAGGACGCGCCGGTTTCGGTGTCCAGAAGAATGAAATACTTCGCCCGGCCGAAACGCGCGTCGAGCGGCGACTGCATGGAGGCGCCTTGGGAGGTTACGGCAAGTTTCATAAGAGGTATCCCCGGCTGCGGAGAGCAAGTGGAGTGCCAATCAGCCCGCCGGGGCGCTTACCGCCTTCTCTGCCTGCCGTCGAAGGCCGGCGGCTCGATTTCCAGGGAGTTGAGCTTCCGGTAGAGCGTGCTGGGGTCGATCCCGAGATCCTTTGCCGCCCGCGCACGGTTTCCCTTATGCCGCTGCAATGCAGCCTCGATCAGGCGCCGCTCCATGGACCGGATGCTCAGGACGCCGCCGGGCGCATCCGCCTCGGGCGAGTCCGGCCTGAGTTCGGGCGGCAGGTGTCGCAGTTCAATCAGCCCGCCGCGGCAAAGCACGAAGGCCTGCTCGATGATGTTCTCCAACTCGCGCACGTTGCCGGGATAGTCGTGCTCCATCAGCCGCTCCATGACTTCCGGAGAGACGCCGGTGATGTCCTTCCCCTGGAGCCGGTTGAACCGGGCGATGAACCGATCCGCCAGCAGGGGGATGTCCTCGCGCCGTTCACGGAGAGGGGGGAGCCGCAGGTAAATCACGCGAATCCGGTAGAAGAGATCCTCCCGGAACTTGCCCTGGCGAACCAGTTCCGCCAGATTCCGGTTCGTGGCGGCCACCACGCGAACATCCACCTTCAGCGGTTCAACGGTTCCGAGCGGCTCGATGTAGCGCTCCTGTAGCACGCGCAGCAGGCGCGCCTGCATGGCCGGGGAGACGTCGCCGATCTCGTCCAGGAAGATGGTGCCGCGATCGGCGAGCGCGAACCGGCCCGGCTTATCCCGCCGGGCGTCGGTGAACGCACCCGCCTTGTAGCCGAATAGCTCCGACTCCAGCAGGGTGTCCGGCAGGGCGCCGCAGTTGACCGCCACGAAGGGCCGCTTGGCGCGCGGCGACAGATTGTGCAGGGCGCGGGCGAAGAGTTCCTTGCCGGTGCCGCTGGCTCCTTCGATCAGAACCGTGCTGCTGCTTCCGGCAATGTCCGGCAGGATCTCAAACAGGCGCCGCATGGCCCGGCTGCGGCCGACGATGTCCTCGAAGGTGTAACGGGACTCCAGTTCCTTGCGCAGTTGCTCGACCCGGCTGAGATCCTGGAACGTCTCGACGCCGCCCACCACCTCGCCGGCGGCGTCCTTCAGCAAGGCCGTGGAGAGGCGGATCGGGATGCGTTCCCCCGACGCGCGGATGATACCGGCGGTGGCGTTGATGACCGGCGTCCCGGCGGCCAGCGTGCGCTTCAGCGCGCAGGCGCTTTCACAGACGCTGGCGCGGAACACCTCGCTGCACGGGCGGCCGATGGCGTGGCGCCGGCGCACGCCCGTGATTTTTTCGGCGGCGCGGTTGAAACTGGTAATCCGCCAGTCCAGGCCGACCGTGAAGACGCCCTCGTTGATGGAGTCCAGGATGGGGTCGGCGGAAGGTAGCATCTTGAACTTAAATGTAACATACACTCTTGCAGTTTGCAAGGCTACTGCCTTCCCGTTTATTGCATCTTGCGAGTATCGCCGATCCGCAACGGCCGGAACCCCAACGGCGCAGCCGCCCGCCCAAGCTGGCACGCGGCGTGCTGCCAGTGTAGGCAGGTGAAGGTCGCGATCCCAAACTGGCAAGGCCGCGTCTCGCCGGTATTCGATTCGGCGGGCCGTGTCCTGCTCCTGGACGTGGTGGACGGGCGGGAACAGGGACGCGAGGAGCGGCCTCTGACGCGAACCAGCCTGCCGGCCCGGGCGGCCGAGTTCCTGAGCCTGGGAGCCGACGTCCTGATCTGCGGAGCGATTTCGGCGCCGCTGGAGGCCGCGTTGGCCTCGGCGGGCGTTCGGGTGGTGGGATTTGTTTGCGGCCCGGTTGAAGAGGTGCTGGCGGCCTTTCTGAACGACGGATTGTCCGGCCGGGCGTTTTGGATGCCGGGTTGTGGCGGCAGGCGCCGGCGATTCGGAGAAGGGAGAGAGATGATGCCAAGAGGCTCGGGAATGGGCTTTGGACGTGGGCGCGGAGGCGGAGGGGGCGGCGGCCGCGGGGGAGCGCGGAGCGGAAGGATGGGCGGGCCGTTTGCCGCCGGACCCGGCGGAGAGTGCGCCTGCCCCAATTGCGGCGAGAAGACGCCCCACACAGCGGGGCAGCCGTGCAATCAGATGAAGTGCCCGAAGTGCGGCGCTTCCATGACGAGAGCGTAACGCAAACAGAGAGGAGACAAGGCAATGCCATTTGGAGACAGAACAGGCCCGGCGGGCTTCGGCCCGATGACCGGCCGTGGCGCCGGCTTCTGCGCCGGCTTTGGCGTGCCCGGTTTTGCGAACCGGGCCGGAGGATACGGGTTTTTCGGCCGCGGACGCGGAGGCGGGGGCCGGGGTTGGCGGCACTGGTTTTATGGCACCGGCCTGACCGGCTGGCAGCGGGCGTTCGGCGCGCCATGGGGAATACAGGGCGCTCCCGGCCTGCCCTACTACGGCGTCCCGGCTCGCGAGGATGAACTGAGCGCGCTAAAGGAGCAGGCCGGATACTTCGAGAGCGCGCTGGAGAACATCCGCAAGCGCATCGAAGCGCTCGAGACCAAGACCACGGCCGGCTGAGAGAGCGCGCCGTGAGAATCGCCATCGCCAGCGGTAAAGGCGGAACCGGCAAGACCACCGTCGCCACCAACCTGGCCTGGACCGCGGCGCGGGACGGCTGGAACGCGGCTTATGTGGATTGCGACGTCGAAGAGCCGAACGGCCACCTGTTTTTGAAGCCGGAGATCGCTTTCAGCCGTCCCGCCGGCAGACTGATCCCACAGGTAGACGAGAGCAAGTGCACGCACTGCGGCCTGTGCGGCGAGATCTGCCAGTACAGCGCCATCGTCTGTGCCGGCGAAAAGGTGCTGGTGTACCCGGAACTCTGCCATGCCTGCGGGGGATGCGTGCTGGTCTGCGAGCCCGGCGCCATCACCGAGGTTACACGCGAGATTGGCGTGCTGGAAACCGGATTCGCCGGACCGGTCCGGTTCGTGCAGGGCCGGTTGAACGTGGGAGAGGCGATGAGCACGCCGCTCATCCGGGAGGTCAAGGCGGCTGCGCCGGCGGCCGGCCTGGTGATCATCGACTCTCCTCCGGGAACCTCGTGTCCCGCGATCGAGAGCGTGCGAGGCGCGGACTTCGTGCTGCTGGTGACGGAACCCACTCCTTTTGGGCTGAACGACCTGAAGCTCGCGGTGGAGATGGTGCGGGCCCTCAAGTTGCCGCTGGCAGTGGCCGTTAACCGCGCGCGTTTCGGAGACAATGAAACCCACAAGTATTGCCGCCGGCAAGGCATCGAGATCCTGGTTGAGATTCCCGACGACCGCCGGGTCGCGGAGGCTTACTCCCGGGGCATCCTGGCGTGCGAGGCGGCGCCGGAATTCCGCGCCACGATGCGGGAGTTGCTGGCGGTGATACCGGCCGGAGTGTGCCGATGAGCGGGCTTGTGGCGATCCGCCGGGCGGACGCTCCGGCGGTGAAGGAACTGGCCGTGATCAGCGGCAAAGGAGGGACCGGCAAGACGTCGCTGACCGCTTCCTTTGCGGCTCTGTGCCAAAGCGCGGCGCTCGCCGACTGCGACGTTGACGCCGCCGATCTTCACCTGGTTCTGGCGCCGCGGGTGGTGCGCCGCGAACCGTTCTCGGGAGGAAACCGCGCCAGAATCCGGGCCGGCCACTGTACGGCTTGCGGCAAATGCGAGGAACTGTGCCGCTTCGATGCGATTTACTTCGACGGCGCCGGAAACGGCGTGCTGGAGAGGACGTTCCGCGTGGATCCGGCCGTCTGTGAGGGCTGTGGCGTCTGCGCCTGGTTCTGCGCGGAGGGAGCCATCGAGTTCGGGCCCGCCGTGAACGGCGAATGGTTCATCTCCGAAACGCGCTGCGGGCCGATGGTTCACGCCAGGTTGGGGGTCGGGGGAGAGAACTCGGGAAAGCTGGTCAGCACCGTGCGGGCCGGCGCCAGACGGATTGCCGAGGAGCGCGGCCTGGATCTGGTGTTGATCGACGGTTCGCCGGGTATCGGCTGTCCCGTGATCGCCTCGATCACCGGCGCGAGCCTGGTCCTGGCGGTCACGGAGCCAACGCTGAGCGGGCTCCACGACCTGGAACGCGTGGCGCAGTTGACACGTCACTTCGGCATCCCAACGATGGTCTGCGTCAATAAGTGGGACCTGAACGCGGAGGTATGCGAACGGATCGAGGCGCGGGCGCGGGAAATGGGCCTCGCTCCGGCCGGCCGGGTCCGCTACGGCAGCGAGATAACCGAAGCGCAGATCCGCGGCAAGGCGGTCGTCGAGTACCGGCGGGACGGCTGCGCGTCCGACATCCGAGCCGTCTGGGCAAATATCGAAGCCGCGCTGGAAGCGCCCGCGTCCGGGCCGTTGCAGGGAAGCGCCTATGCCAACAGCCGGGCCTGAACGCCAGCAATGCAACTAGCACATATAACGGAACTATTCGCCACCGCGGTAATGGTCACCGGTTTCGTTTTGGTGATGATGCTGCTCATCGAGTACCTGAACGTGCTGAGCGCCGGCGAGTGGCAGGAAAGGCTGGCCGAACACGTTTGGGGGCAGTACGTGTTGGGAGCGTTTCTGGGTGCGATACCCGGGTGCCTGGGTTCCTTCACCGCCGTGGCAATGTATTCCCATAGGGTGCTGACGCGCGGAGCGGTGGTGGCCACCATGATCGCGACCAGCGGCGACGAGGCCTTCGTTATGCTGGCCCTGTTTCCAGGGAAGGCCCTGATCCTGACGGGCGTACTGTTTCTGTACGGGTTGGCCGTGGGTGCGCTGGTGGACACGGCTTCCGGCCGGCGCAGGACAAGCGTTCCTGCCGTCTGCCTGGAGGTCCACGCGGCGGACCGCTGTGAGTGTTACCCCCGAGGCCGGATCCTGGAGCAATGGAGACACTGTTCCGCGGCGCGCGGAACGCTGGCCGTGGCGCTGGGTTTGTTTCTGGCGGCCATCCTGACCGGTCAGGTTGGACCCGCCCAGTGGAACTGGGTACGCGCCAGCCTGGCCGCCGTTTCGGCCCTGGCGCTGTTCATCGTGGCCACCGTGCCGGAGCACTTCCTGGAGGAGCACCTATGGCGGCACGTGGCGCGCAAACACGCACCGCGCATCTTCCTCTGGACTCTCGGCGCGTTGATCGCCATGCATCTGCTGACCAATGTTCTGCACCTTGAACCGGCGATTCGAAGCGGCAAGTGGGCGGTGCTGTTGATTGCGTGCCTGATCGGCGTGATCCCGGAGTCCGGGCCGCACCTGGTGTTCGTAACGCTGTTTGCCCAGGGCGTGGTTCCGTTCAGCGTGCTGCTGGCCAGTTCGGCGGTTCAGGATGGCCATGGCATGCTTCCCTTGCTGGCGCACTCGCCGCGCGAGTTCGTAACGGTGAAGGCCATCAACTTCGCCGCGGGGCTGGCGCTCGGCGCCGGCGCCATGCTGTTGGGCTGGTGAGGCGTCACCGGCTAGATGGTATTTGCATTTAGATACGAGGCATTATTATCATGGGTTTAATGCCATGAGGCCGCGCGCCACAGCATCCCGGGAGGCCGGCGGAACGACGGGCCGGCGCGAGTGGCTGCGGAGAGCGGTCTTGGCTTTGGGCGCGGCGCCGCTGGCGGCGGCACAACCGAAGGCTCCTCAGGGCGCGACGGATCCCGCGGCGAGGCCAAAAAGCCCTCCGCTTTCGGTCCGCACCCTGGACGGCGAGACGCTCGAGGTGGCGAACCAGCGGGGCAAGGTGGTGCTCGTCGATGTGATGTCCACCACCTGTCCCAGTTGCAAGCTGGCGTCCGAGGGAATCCAGCGGATCTTCCAGCAACTCGGCGGCAAGGGATTCCTGCCGGTCGCCGTGGCGGTCGATCAGCAGGCTGCCGGCGTACTCGCCTTCTACCGCAACGTGTACCGGCTGACGTTTCCGGTGGGGACCTGTTCGCGGGATGAAATTCTGGCGTATCTCCAACTGCCGGCCGGCAAGCCGCTCATGGTGCCCACGTTGGTGCTGATCGACAAACGCGGGCGCATCTCGGCAACCCAGGTGGGCTGGACCGGCGAGCAGGAGCTGTCCGCCGCCGTCCGCGCACTTCTGGGGGAAACCTGAAACGGGGCGGCGCGCCGGCTCGGCGGGTGCGTCGCAGGCCAGGGAGTCTGCTGTTTCCATAGAATGGAGTCAAGGGGGAATCATGGCGAGTTCGTATCGACGTGGACGGGCGTGGCAGGCGGCTCCGGCCGCGGTTCTGGCGCTGCTGTTGGGGCTGGCGTTCGCCAGCAGCGCCCAGGAAACCGGCGTGGCCGCGCCGGGCGCGAAACTGGCGCTGCTCGCGGAAGGCTTCCGTTTCACCGAAGGTCCGGCGGCGGACGCACAGGGAAACGTCTTCTTCACCGATCAGCCGAACAACAAGATCCACAAGTGGTCCGTCGACGGCGTGCTGTCGGTTTTTCACGACAGCCCGGGTCGGGCCAACGGCCTCTACTTCGACAAGGCGGGGAATCTGTTCGTGTGCGCCGACCTGAACAACGAGTTGTGGATGATCGACCCCGCCGGCAAAATCACAGTGCTGGTTAAGGACTACGAAGGCAAGAAGCTCAACGGCCCCAACGATCTCTGGGTCGACCCAAAGGGCGGCGTTTATTTCACGGACCCATTCTACAAACGCGACTACTGGAGCCGCGGCCCGATGGAACAGGACGGCCAGCACGTTTACTACCTCAGCCCGGACCGGCGGACGCTAACCAGGGTGGTCAGCGACCTGCAACAGCCCAACGGCATCATCGGCACCCCGGACGGGGCGCGCCTCTACATCGCGGACATCAAGGGACGCAAAACCTACGTCTACGACATCCGCCCGGACGGCTCGCTGTCGGAAAAAAGGCTGTTCACCGAGATGGGCTCCGACGGGATGACGATGGACGAGGAGGAGAACATCTACCTGACGGGCAAAGGGGTCACGGTGTTCGACGCACGAGGACGGCAGATCGACCACATCGAGGTGCCCGAAAGCTGGACCGGCAATGTCACTTTTGGGGGCAAGGACGGACGGACCCTGTTCATCACGGCGTCCGACTCCCTGTATTCCATCCGGACCCGCGTGAGGGGAGCGCGGTAGACCCCGGGCCTGAAACCGTCCCGTCCGAGCGTCACTCGACGAACCCGAGGCGCCGCAGGGTTTCGAAGTAGCCGGGTTGCTCCATTTCTCCGGAGTTGAACGTGGCCACCACTTTCCCGGTATCCACCGCGACCGCATAGGGCGGATCGCCAAAGGGCAGAGACTGGCGCAGAGCCGCGGCGTCCGGCGATACCGCCGCGGCGAGGCTGGCGTACTCCAGGAAGTCGACGGCGAATTGTGGCTCCCTGGTCGGCACGGCCACCAGCCGGGTCCCTCCCCAGCGGTGCTTGGACATCGCACGCGCCACGCCGAGACAATGTGTACACTCGGGATCGAAAAAGTAGAGGAGTATCCGGCCCTGGCGCAGACTCAGAAGCTTTCCGTCCACCATGGCCGACTCCGGGACATCCGCGTGGCCGCGGCGGACCAGGGACGTAGCGTAAGAAGCACCGCCCAGCACCAGCAAGCCGCAGAGGATGGCGGCGGCGGGACGCCAGCCGGAAGAGCGCCGCGCCCACCAGCCGGCGACTACGGCCAGCGCGAGCATGGCGGCGTCACCGGCAAAAAACGCCGGTCCCACTATCCGCTCAAGCCAGGGGAAGCAGTTGCATTCGTCGCCGAGCAGCCGGTCATAGAGAGCGCCGATGTACACCATGAACGCCAGGAGCATGAGCCCGGCGAGCAGGGCTCCCCACCGGCGAAAGCGGGGGACAAGCAACAGGACGCCGGCGAAGACCTCGGTAACGGCCACCGAGAACGCCGCCGGCATGCTCAACGAAACCGGCACAAGGGCCTGGACCATTCGCTCCGCCGTGGCATCCAGGTCCGTCAGCTTCCATACGCCGGAGACCAGAAAAATCAGGCTCAAAAGGATCGCGGCCGCCATCCCCGAGAGTGACTTCCAGCGGGACAGCCGGAGGTCTTCCCGCGCGGCCGTGGCCAGATCCGGCAGGCTACTCATGGGCAACTATCGTTATCCTCTCTTTAGCGGTTTCACCACCGTGCAGCCGCCCGTCCGGCGCTTCAGGCAGCCGCGGCGCTGACAGTGATATTTACACTTATACCGCATTCCGGCGGGCCGGTTCTCCCGCCGGTTCAGGTTCAGCCGGTGAACCCTGCTCCGGGCCTCCCCGGGGCGGCGCCGCGGTCCGGGCAGTTCAGCGCCCTCCCACTTCCGACAGAGCGCGCTGCGCCGCGGCCAGCAAGGCCTCCGGCCCCACCGGAGCGCCGGTGGCGCCTTTCATCCAAAGGTCGGGAGACAGCCGGCCCTGGCGGGTCACCCGCTCGACCTCCGGGCCAATCTTGCCGGCCTTGCGCATGTGCTCCTCGAGCTGATGCGCGATGAGGTGGCCGATCGGGTAGTCGGGGAGGTAGAGCTGCGAGTTGATCATGTGCGAGTAGATCCCCAGCAGCACAACGTCGCGCCGGCGGAAAATGGGGGCATAGAAACGGTTCCAGGTATCCGAGGCGATCTGGAGGACTGCGGCCTTCAACTGCGCCGCGGTGGCATCGGGGTGGCCGTACATCCAGCGCCAGACCGCCATGTCGACCAGGGCAACCCCGGAGATCTCGAAGGTGGCCCAGTAGTCGTTGAGCACCGTGAGTGCCTCATCGCCGGCCGCCGGCCCCCCGAGCCCCAGAAGCGCGAGATCCCGAGCCTGGAAGACGAAGGCCACAGCCTCGGTAAACGCGGTGTTGGGCACTCCCATCAGCGAGTAGTAATCGACGTCCTTCAGAGAGAAGGTCTGCTCGACGTTGTGCCCCATTTCATGCACGGCGATGTTAAAGCCCTTGTAGTCCATCCCCTTCGGGCCGACTCGCGTGCGAAGCCGGGCGGGCGCCTGCCGCATGAGCGACCCGGCGGCGTGGCCGGAGCCCCTGGCCGGTTCGACCACGATGTTCTCCGCCAGATAGCGGGCACGCTCCGGGCTGAAACCGAGCGCTTGAAACATGCGCGGCATGTCCTTGTGGTAGGCTTCGGCGGTCGGGTACTTGCTTCGGGTGATCTCATCCAACTGGGCTTCGGTGATCTTCCCCCTGGGCCGGAAACCGTTGTACCAGATGTCGAACGGCTCCAGCGGCCTGCCGAGCCGTTTCTCGATCAGCGCAGCCACCTGGCCGGCCACCGGCGAAGTGAGCACCCGTTCGAACATCTCCCGCACGCGGGCCTCCGGCAGTTCCCGGTCCTCGTTGAACCGGCGCGCGATGTGAGAGGGGGACTGCGGCGAGTAGGGATCCAGGCGCTTCAGGGCGCGGAAACAGACGAGCAGCATCTCGTAGCGCGTATCCGGTTCGGCCGCGGAGTTCACCGCCGCGCGGCCGGCCTCGGGCGCACGGTCCCAATCCTTGACGGCGGAGGCGCGCACGGTGTTCGAGGAAGGGTCCCAGTCCACGAGTGGGTTGTCGATAGCCGACGCGGGAATGGTCTGGCGGACGATGTGCTCCATCACTTGCGCGATCATGCGCTGCCGCGGGAGGCCGTCCTGCGCCGCGTAATCGGCCTTGATCTGGTCGCGCAGGTTCCAGTGTGAGAGAAGGCGCATGCCCGGCGGAAACAGCCTGCGTCCGTTCGCGTCCACCAGGTGGTGCATCCAGATGTTGTACCCCGCGATGTACTGGTCGGCGCGGGCCAGGGCCTCACCGATGCCGAGATTGACGCCGGAGGGCACGCGGCGCCGGAACTGCTCGGCCAGGCGCGCTTCGGCCCACTGGCGCCGGCTCCGGCCCGGCCCTTGCTCCAGTTTCTCCTCCAGGGAGTAAAGGGGGAAATTCAGAAGGATGGTGAAGGCCAGCTTGTTGTTGAAGAGGTCGTCGTTGAGGTGTGCGGACGGGTCATAGCCGGCGAGAATCTCGTCGTAGGGCAGGACGGGGCCCAGGTCCAGGTCGGATTGCGCGCGGAGGGCCAACTGGATTTCGTTCATGTGGCCGTCGATCTGCTCGAACACCCGCAGCGCCCGGGAGAACAGGGTGTCGACCGCCGTCTGATCCCCCGCGAAGTTCTGGCGGACGAACGCTTCAAAGGCGGCGGCGTCGCCGTCCCCGGCTCTCCAGAAATCGGCGGCCTGCTTCAGCCCGCGCCGGAGGCGCGGGCGCTGCGCCTCGCCGTACCTGGCCGCCAGTTCCGCTTCCAGTTTCGAAACCGAGCCTGAGATCCACCCGGGGGTGCGGCTCTCCCCCGGGGGCTGGTTCCGGCATCCGGTCAGAAGCGCGGCAGCCGCCAGCGCCGTGAGCAATCGCATAGAGCCGAACATGTGCTGAACTCCTCCTCAGACCAGTTTCCCCCCTGAGCGACGGCGCTGTCACGGCCTCGCAGTACACAGAGGTTCACGTGAAGCACCCAGTCACCCGTCTTCGCTGCGGTGTTCCGGCGGCGCACTTCGGTTTCGCGGCGAGGACTTGCACCGATAGAGGCCTGTGCGGGACGGCGCGCAGGCAGCACGGCGCGTTAGCCGCCATCTTTCACGCGGGTCTGGCAAAAGGCCGCCTTCTCTGGCATAACTGAGTTTGGAGACTAACTGTTAGCGCCGAAGGGCACACCTGGCGGCGGCCGTCCCGTCATTCCTGATTCAGGTCTTGACCTGGACGCCGGGCGTATAGCCCTTGTTGGACTTCCAGCCGAAGCCGAAGGTTCCTCTACTCCGGGGAGACAACGGTATCTGCACCTGGGCGCTTGCCAGCGCCGACAGAACTCCCGCCGCTCCGGCGGCCCGCTCGGGCAGGTCCCTTCTCGTGAGCGTCCTCGGTTGCAGCCTCCTATGGCGGCGGGCCTTTCCGGGTCACCCGCAGGAACACCGCCTCCATCTGCCTGACACCGCTGACCGTCCAACGGTATACCTCATCAGCGCGCAGTTCAACGGTGCGCGTACCTGCCGGCTTGCCGCCTCGAAATTCCGTCACCGTGAAACTGCCGGAAGCAAGCGCCTTCAGCTCGACGGGTACGCCGGCGGCGGCCACGCCCTTGACGGCGTCCGGTTTGAGCGGGGCCTCCGGGTAGTACAGGATGCCGACCATGGCGTCCTGGTGAAGGTGCAACGGGCTGATCCGCGCGCCGGCGGCCGAGGTATTGAGCAGCGCCGCACCCGCTCCCGGCACGCCGCCGTGGATGACGTCCTCATTGGCCTCAACCATCGCCGCGAAGTTCCGGTAGAACTCGCCCGCGGCGTTGGGGTTCCCGCCGGCGCCCATCAGGCTGCCGTAATCGTAGGTCGCGTAGCCCTGCGCTCCGCGCTCGATGCTGTTGATGGCGTATAGCTGGAACAGCGCCTCGGTGTTGAAATTACGGCCCAGCCCGATCTCCGACGAAATGAAAATGGGCAGACGGTAGGCGAAGCTGTAGTGCTGGTCGAGGTTAGCCCAGACCTTGGGGCCGTTGCCTGCACCATAGAACATGCTGCTCACCACGTCGATATTGCCCTCGCCGTAGGTGGTGGCGTCCACTCCCTCCAGGTCTATCCAGTAGGGGTCGCCCGCCTCGCCGTGCGCTCCGAGGAAGTTGAAGGAGGTCAGTTTGTAGGGATCTCCCTGGTGAAACGCCGTTGTGAACCGTCGCCACCAGTACTTGACGATGGCGAGCTTGAAAGCGTGCCAGTCGGAGCCGCCGCTTTTCAGCTTCCACTCCTCGAAGATCCGCCGGGTGACCGGGTTGAAGTCGCTTTCGAGCTTCTGCGGACCGGCCGTGCCGCGGGGCGTGTAGTAGCCGAACCCGGCTTCGTTGTCGATCTGCACTCCGAGCACGGAGTCCGAGTCGCGGTAGCGTTCGCCCAGCCGGGTGAGCATGCGGAGAAGTTTCGGAAGCAGCAGCGGGTGGCCGTACAGGGGATTGATCTCCCAGCGGCCGGGAAGAGTGGCGAGCTTCTCCATGCTGTCGTAGATCACGCCGTTTTCGTCGCGCAGCCACTGCGTGGCGTAGTCCTTCCCGTCGCGGCTGTCGAGCCTGTAGGCCCAGAAATCGCGCAGTTCGCGCGGGTGATCGCTCTGGCAGTGAAGAAAGAGCACCCACCAGAGCTTGACGCCGTTCTGGCGGGCCAATTCGACGATCCGGTCCGTGTAACTGAAATCGAACTCGCCGTCGGCGGGCTCGATGTCCATCCAATGAATCATGAAGAACGACGTGTTGGCGCCCAAGCGCCGGTAGTTGGCGAAGACCGCGCCGTAGTCAGCCTCCTGCGCCGCGCTGCGGGTATCCCAATAGCCGGTTTCGATACCGCGGACATAGAGAGGCCGCATGCGGCCCGCGGCGTCCCGCGCCATCAGCGCCAGTTTGCGGTTCGCCAGGCGGACGAGCGCGGTGGGGGCACGCAGAGCGCCCAACTCCGCTTCCGGGACGATACGCGCGGGAAGCGGCTCAAACGCCGGGTCATACAACTGGGCCGGCGTCTGGGCGAACGCCGGCCGGCAGGCCAGGCACGCCACAAACAGGCACACTAAGACGCTGCTTCTCCACATGCCGCCCTCCTTGCCGGGACTTAGAATTCGAACCGGATCACCCCCTGGCCGTTGCGCGCGCCGCCGATGCCGTTGACCGTGTTGATGAAGCCGTAACCGCCCGTCTGCCTTCCCTGCGAGTCGAAGGTCGGCGTCTGGTCCGGGTTGCCGGAAGAGGGGGCCGGCAGAGTCACGCGGTTGAAGACGTTGAAGAACTCGACCCGCACGGTCAGCCGCACTCTCCTGGACTCGCTAAAGTAGAAGGTGCGTCCCAAGCTCAACTGCTCGTCCGCGTCCCGCACCCAGCGCATGTCGCTGTAGTACGGCGCCGATACGCCCCACTCTCCCTGAGGAAGTTCCTGCCACGTGTTCCTGTTCAGCAGCGCCGTATCCTTGTTCGGATCGATACAGTGGCAGCCGGGATCCTTCACGAACAACTCCTGGCCCTCCACCCGGTTGCGGCGGGTGGCCGGCATGAAGGTGTAGTTGTTCAGGTTAGACGCAGACGAATCGGGCACCGACAGCATCGAGCCGCTCCGGTAGCGTATGATCCCACCGAACACCCAGTCTCCCGCCGCCGCGCGGATCCACTTACTGGCCGTAACCCGGGGGGTCTGGTAGCTGAAAGCGGTGGTAAGGATGAGCGGACGGTAACTGCTGGCCAGCGACTTCTGGTTGATAAGGTTGAACTGGTTGTTGACGCCCCCGCCAAGGGCAGCGCCGTTTGATCCGCCGTTGCCGCGGCCCAGCTCCTTGGACCAGGTGAATGCCGCGCTGAGGTCCAGGCCATGGGAGTAACGTTTGGTGAGCTTCATCTGGAGCGAGTCGTACCAACTATTGCCCAGAGGCGCCCAGGTGGGGGCGTAGCTGCTGGTGAACTGCGGGAAAGGCCGCAGGCTTTGCGCCAGCGTCCGGTTGGTCGGGTAGCCGGCGTAAGGGGGCTTAAATCCGCGCGCAATGACGGCCGAGGTGCTCAGGTTGGACACCAGCAGCGCCCGGTCGGCTGCGTTGCGGACGTCCAGCCCAAAGGACTTAAGCCGGTCCGTGGAACTCACGTTCATCTGCGCGAGGTTGTTGGCCTCCAGCCACACGCCGCGGTTGCCTACATATGCGGTCTCTAAAGTCAGATTCGGGGCGATCTCGCGCTGCACGGCGATGTTCCACTGGTTGACCCGCTGCGGCCGGCCGCCGCCGCGGCTGTAGAAGCCGCCCACGTTGCCGACCACCTGTCCTGGGGATATGCCCAGGCCCGGATCGAGCGTGGGGGTGTACAGTTTGGCCCGGTCATAGGTCAGACCGTCCTTAAGGAAAGAAGCAGGCTGGCCCGTGGCGGGAACCGGCAACGAATACACGTCGAAGCCGACACCGTATAGCGTCCGGTTCGTGAGGTACCACCAGTTCGGGCCGGGACCGTAGGAAAGGGCCCAGCCCGCCCGCACCACCGTCTTATCGCCGGCCTGATAGGCCAGACCGAGGCGGGGGCTTACGGCGTAAGGGTAGGTGTCCGTAAATGAGCAGTTACAGCGTCCGGGCCCATACCCCTCGTAGACGATCCCGCCCGGAAGGCCGCCGGCGTTGGGATTAGGCACGGTAGGGCCGAACATGCTATTGCGGTACCAGATCTCGTGTCCGACTCCTGACAGGTCCCAACGCAAGCCGTAATCCAGGGTCAGCTTGCGAGTGATCTTCCAGTTGTCTTGCGCGTACAGTCCCCAGCTCTTCTTCCGCCATTGGGGGTCCTGGACAGCGTTGACCTGCGCGCTGCTGGTCATCCCCAGCAGGAAACTGGCGTATCCCAAACCCACGCCCGTGCCGCTGGGAAGGCTCAACCCCTGCAAGCCGGGCTGGCCGGTCTGGGCCGAGCTGAAGTTGTAGGTGCCCTGCGCCCCCCGGGTATTACGGTCCGTCCAGACTTCCTGACTGAACTGGCCGCCCGCCTTATAGGTATGGTTGCCCCGGACATAAGTTACGTCCGCCATCGCCGTGGGCTTGTCATTGTAGTAATCGTTGGCATTCGTCGGCCCGAGGCTGTTGGTCATACCGCCGAAGGTGCCGCTGCCGATACCCGTGATGCGTGGGAAGCCCGCCGGGTCCGTGGTGGCGCCGCGGAGCCCCAGCTTGCCGACGGCATCGAAATCCAGCACCTCCCGCTTGGAGCTGTCGGGGTTGTTGAAGCGCAGGTATCCCGCGCCCAGATGCAGGAGCAGCGTGGGGGTGATGGACTGATCGTAGTTGAGCCGGAAGGTGTGGCCCCGCGCCGTCTTGTCCCGCTTGGCGGTTATGGGATACGGAAGCGGATCGTTGCCCGGGATGTCCCGCGTGGTCTGGTAGGACCAGTAGAAGCTCAGTTTCTTCGTGTAATCAATATTGTGGTCGACCTTCAGGCTAGGCAGATTCTGCTCCCTGGGATTCTCCAGGTCATAGATCCAGTTATTGATAAGCTCGGAATTCGTCGGCTTGGGCAGCATATCCTGGATCTTGAGCGCCACCGGATCGAGCCTGGAAGAAGGAACAACGTTGCCGGAGAAAGGGTCCCGATAGACAAACCCATCGATCGTCCGTTCCGTGTTCCTGTCGTAGATCGTGTTTTCCAGCACCGCCACGCCGCGCCTGTCCAGGATGAGTTGCCGGCCCGTCAGGGCGGCGCTGAAATCTCCCCGCCGGTAGGCGTCTGTAGGAACGGTGGAACGCTGACCGTAGGTCACGGACTTATTCCGGAATATCTCCAGGCTGAAGAAGAAGAAGGTCTTGTCCCTCCCGTCATAGAGCTTGGGAACGTAGACGGGACCCCCTACCGTACCCCCGCCGTCCTGCTTCCGGCTGCGGTCCCGGCGGCTGGCCAGAAAGTGCCTATGGGCATCGAAAAGGGTTTCGTTGGTGAAGTAGTCGTAGAGGCTGCCGTGGATCTGGTTGGTGCCGCCCTTGGTCGTAAAGTTAAACATGGCGCCCAGTCCACCGCTGTACTGGGCCTGGAAGTTGCTGGTCTGGAGCGAGAACTCCCCGATTACCTCGACCGAAGAGGCGGCCACGGTGCTGGTCCATCGGGTGTCGTTCGAGCTGGTAACATCCATGCCCTCGACCAGGATCTTGAACATGCCGCTGGGCAGGCCGTTTACCGTGGCGCCGGCGGGGTTGGACTCGGTGCCGTTCACGCCGGGCGCCAGCGTCATGAAACTGAGCCAGTTTCGGATGTTACCGGTGCTGCCGCCTCCGCCGCCGAAATTCAACGGCAAGGCGTTGATCCGATCGCCGCTCACGTTCACGCTCTGCTCGGCGTTTTCCGTCCTGAGCATCGGGCTCTCCGCGGTGATGGTGATCGACTCGCTGGTCGAACCGACCTGAAGCTCAATGTTGACGCGAAAAGTCTGCGCCACCTGCACCCTGACTCCCGGCTGGGCCGCCCTCTTGAATCCCGGAGCCTCGACACTCACTTCGTAGTTCCCAATCGGGAGCCCGGTCACGGTGTAGTTGCCGGTGTCCGTGGTGACGGTCTCGTAGACCGCCCCGGTATCCATGTTCCTGACGGTGACCTTCGCGGCCGGGACCACGGCGCTGGCCGGGTCCGAGATGGTCCCCGTGATTGTTCCGCGGTCACCCTGGGCAAACGCAACCCAGGCCAGGAGAAACATGCAAACGAAAAGACGCTTAACCCTCATCCTTCACCCCCTGCGCGAACTGACTCGCCAGTTCGTAGGAAAGTCTACCACGAGACGGCCCGAGTCCGGCCCAGCCGAAGTTGGGGTCTGAAAACCTGAGGGGGGGGCTGAAGGTTACCGGCAAGTGGAAGCAAAACCGGAGCGGCAGCGTACGGCGCTCCCGGCGGTGACCCGGGGGATCATGGAGATTCAGGCCGCCGCGCGCGACGGCCCGGCTCAGGCGCAACCCATCCGGGGCGGCCCAGAGGGGCCGCCCCGAGGTTCAGTTCGGGCGAATCACCGGCTGACGACCGGCTTGCCTTCGGCGTCGAGGTGCGGGTACGGACCGCCGGTCCGGAACTCATCCACGATGTACTTATCGTAGAAGGTGGTCGGTTCGAACCAGCCCGGTCCACCGTCCCGGAGGTGCTGCTTGCAAACCTCTTCGTTCAGTTCCACGCCGAGGCCCGGGGTGTTCGGAACCTGGATGTATCCCTTGTTCACGATCGGTTTCGGAACGCCCGTCACCAGGTCGTCCCACCAGGGAATGTCCACGGCGTGGTTCTCCATGGCCACGAAGTCCTTGATGGTGGCGATCATGTGAACGGAAGCCATGCAGCCCACCGGCGAACCCGCGAAGTGGACCGCCGTCGGAATGCCGAACATGGAGGCATAGTCGGCGATGCGCTTGGTCTCCCGGATGGCGCCGGAGGTCAGTGGATCGGGGTGGATCATGTCCAGAGCGCGGTTCTCGATGAAGGGACGGAAGCCTTCCTCCAATCCGAAAAGGCTCTCGCCGGTGTTGATGACCGTGGTGGTGGCTTCTTTGATCTCCTTGTAAGCCTGCCAGTTCTTGGGAGAGTCCCCCCGTCCCAGCGAGCCCACCTGGAGCGGGTCTTCCATCCAGGCCAGATCGTACGGCTCGAAGGCCCGCGCGTAACGAATGGAATCGTTCACGTCGAGCGCGCCGTAGTGGTCGGTGGCCAGCGGTTGGTCCCAGCCGATGCCGTCTTTCACCGCCTTCAGGTACTCACACAGATGCTCGAGCCCCTTCGTGGTGCACACACCGCGGCTGTTGACGGCGCCGGGAATGTGCCGCACCAGCGAACTGCCCAGATCCATCTTGAAGAAGGTGAACCCCATCTTCTTGCGGCGCACCAGGCGGTCCGCGAAGATCTTCACGTCCTGGGTTTGGTCCGTGTCGCAGTAGATCCGGACCCGATCCCGGTACTGGGAGCCGATCAGTCGCCAGCAGGGCACGCCGAATACCTTCCCGGCGATGTCGTGCAGCGCGATGTCCAGGGCGCTGTAACCGCCGCCGAAACGCCGCTGGTTGGTGAAGTTCCGCACGCTGTCCAGGATCGGCTCAATCTGGAGCGGGTTGCGGCCGACGATATGAGGCTTCAGGATGAGCGCCATGCCCTCATTGCCCGCGTCCCGCACCTCGCCGAGGCCGTAGACCCCCTGGTTGGTGTCGACGCGGATGATCGGGTAGTCGTAGTTGGAGGCGATGCGGATAGCCCGCATGTCGGTGATCTTCAACTGGCTCGGAGCGGAGTAGCGGTTCACTCCGCCGGCCTGGATCGGCTGGGCGTTGGCGGGACGGTCCACGAACTTAAAAGCGGAGCCGAGCGCCGCGGCGCCCATAGCCCGTTCGATCAGTTTCCGCCGTGTCAGATCAGATTTTGGCATTTTGACATTCTCCTTGGAATCATTGAACTCGACCTACTTTGGCGGCGCGGGCGGCGGTCCGCCCCCTCTGCGCCCCATCCCCATTCCTGCGCCGGGCAGGTTCGACCGGGCGGCCAGGATGACATCGGGCGGTTGGCCCTCCTTGGCGTTGCTGTAGTAACCCACCCTCGTGCCCGGGCCGAAGAAGTAGACATCGCCCTCCCTGGAGGGATGCCGGGCATCCGTTCCGTCGGCCATGAGACCGGCGACCATATCGCCGCTGCCCCGCAACAGGATGTAAATCTCCTCCTCCCTCGCATGCTGGTGAGGGTTGTTGGTTCCGCCTGGCAGAAACTCCATGATGAACAGGCTGGTCATTTGACTGGCGGCCGCCAGCCGGTCGCGCTGGCTCTGAGTCGTGCCCATCAGGAGCCTGAACTTGGTGGTCGGCCCGTGCCCGCTGAGGATCTGCAACTCAACGTCGGTGGAGGTCGACATCATGAGCTTGGGCGTCGGTTCCACCTGTATGCCGGGCGGGATCTTGTAGCCCATGACGAGCGCGCGCACCGGCGCACTGCCGCCGTTGGCGATTCCGTGCTGGACGTTGATGGGCAGGTACATGTAGTCGTCCTGCTTGAACGGGACCCTCTGACCGCCGTAGATCAGCGTCCCGCTGCCCTGGAGGATGTAATAGATCTGCTCCTCCGCGGGGTAGCTGACCACGGCGCTGGCGCCACCCGGCGGAACGGTCAGTTCACCATAGCGGGCGACTCCCACAAGCCGGTCCGCGTCCTTGTCCCCGACTCCGAAGAGCGGCTTATAGGAAGCGCCCTTGGCGTTCCTGGTCAGGTCATCCGGCTGCGGCTGGACGTCGGCCAGTGAACGCCTCAAAAAGAACGGGTCCGCCGCTTGAAGGGCCGGCCCGGCGAATGCGAGTGCGACGAGCAGGCTAACAACCGTCTTGCACGCGCGCTGGTTCATACTGCCTCCGTTTCTAATAGTCGGACGTGCGCTCGTTGACCCATACGCCGTCCACGTTGAAGTGGGGCCAGGGACCGCCCGTACCACGCCCAACGAACCTGACCTTATCATATTCGGGCGTCGGTTCGAAGTAGCCGGGCTCGCGGAGGTGCTCACGAACCACAGGCTCGTTCAATTCGAGGCCGAGCCCGGGGGTGTCTGGCACGTTGATGAAGCCCTGGTCGACGATGGGCTGAGGAACGCCCGTCACAAGCTGCTGCCACCAGGAGATGAAGTCGATGGCGTGCACCTCCATGGCGACGAAGTTGCTCATCGTGCAGGCCGCGTGCGCGGCGGCCATGGTGCCGACCGGGGAACCGGCCATGTGAAGAGCCGTCTGCACTCCGCCGGCGTGCGCGTAGTCCGCGATCCGCTTGGTCTCCCGGCAGGCGCCCGATGTGCCCGGGTCGGGGTGAATCAGATCCACGGCCCGGTTGTCGATCAAGGGCTTGAAGGCTTCCTCCAGCCCGAAGCCGTCTTCGCCGGTGAGGATCTTGGAAGAGGTCGCCGCCCGGACTTCCTTGTAGTCCTGCCAGCGGTTGAAGCCCATGGTCCCGAACAGGTCCTCGATCCAGGCCATCTGATACTTCTCCCAACCGCGGCAGACGCGGATGGCGTCCTTGACGGTCCGGACGCGAAGGCTGGAGGTGTCCGTGGCGAGCGGCGTCTCCCATCCAATGGCGTCCTTCACCGCGGTGATGAGTTCCCCGCCGTAGGCGATGCCTTTATCCGTGGGAGTGCCGTACGTGTCGGTATGGTCGGGCTTCACGTTGATGAAATTGTAAGTGATGTCCATCTTGAAGTAAGTGAAGCCAAGCTTCTTCCGGGCCAGCATGCGATCCGCGTACTTCTTCGGGTCCGAGGTGCCGGTGGTGTCCGCATAAAGGCGCACCCGGTCCATCTTCTTGTCACCTAAGAGCCGCCAGATCGGCACCCCGAACACCTTGCCTACGATGTCGTGGAGGCAAATATCGATGGCGCTGTAGCCTCCGCCCTGCCGGCCATGGCCGGAGTAGGGACGGATGGCATCCAGGATCGCGGTGATGTCGAGCGGGTTGCGGCCCACCAGCAGCGGCTTCAACCCGAGGGCCGCGCCCTTGAACCCGCCGTCGCGAACTTCCCCAAGGCCGTACACGCCCTGATTGGTGTCCATGCGGACGATCGGGTAGTCGAAGTTGGCCGCCACCGTGACGGCGCGCAGGTCCGTAATCCTCAAGTCGCTGGGGGCGGAGAATTTGTTGATGGGCCCGTAGCGAACGCCGCCGCGGCCGGGGAAACCGCCCCGGCCCGGCCCACCGGGAGGCGTCTGTCCCGCTGCTCCGCGCGCCTGGGCTGCGGCACGGTCCTCTGTCATCTTGAAAATCGCACCGAGACCGGCGGCGGTCTGCCACAGCATGTTGCGGCGGCTCAGCCTGGATCTCTTGCTAGCGTTCATACGATCGGATATCCTCTCTGCCGCGCGAGGGCCGGGCCTGCGCCCGGCCCCCCACGACGTTCCTGCCGCGGAACCGGCCAGGTCCCTCAGAATTCGAACCGGCCGCTGATAATGATCTGGCCGTTGAACTGCCCCATGGTGGAGTAACTGGAGCTGGTCTGGATGGCGAACTTGCCAAAGGTCTCCGGACTACTGAGGTTCACGGTTGTGTTGGGCGTCTGGTTCGCGAGGCGAACCGGGATGTTGTTGCCGTCCACGCGCACGCTGAAGCGATACCGTTCTTTCAAGGACCAGCCCTTTGAGAGCGACCACTGGGGCCAAAGCAACCATAGCCCTCTTTGAGTCCCCGATCCCAGCGAGCCGGGGGTGAAAGCCGCCGGATACACGAACGAGTTGATCTTGTACAGCGGGTTCTGGGCGCTCTGCGGGAAACGGTGCTCCCCCATGCTCCAGTTGTCCACCTTGACCTGGCTGTCCGGCACAAGTTGGTGCGGCCGGGAGGGCCCGCCCGACAGATACTTGTAAGGGCTGCCGGCGAAACCGAACGTGACCGCGGGCCCCGACTGCATCGTCTCGATGATGACGACGTTCCAGCGGCCGAGCAAGGCGTCCAGCACTCCGCCGGTGTTCATGAACTTCCGGCCCTGGCCGAAAGGCAGGTCATACATCCCCTGAATAATGAAGCGATGGCGGGTGTCGAAACCCGTGGGGCTCTTGGTCAAGGCCCAGTTGTAATACTGCCAGCCGTCGCCGACCGTCCCGGAGAGGTTCTTGCTCCAGGTATAGTGAGCGTTCAGGGTCAGCCCGTCGGGCGCGTAACGCTTCTCAATGCGCGTCGTAAAGCCATGATAATTGTTGTGAGCGCCGTTGGTGAGGTAGGAGATCGTCCCGAATTGCGTGTAGGGCCGGTAGTTCTGCGTCGCCGAGTAGACCGCGTTCAGCAGCGTCAGGTCGGTGGAAGTGTAATACGAGCCGGGCAACTGGTTCCAGTTCGTGCTGCTGGTCAGCTTGACACCGGAC
This sequence comes from Bryobacterales bacterium, assembly GCA_020851555.1. Taxonomy (GTDB): domain Bacteria; phylum Acidobacteriota; class Terriglobia; order Bryobacterales; family Bryobacteraceae; genus DTKY01. Next base: position 51,915 of record JADZCM010000010.1, read on the forward strand.
GAACCCTGGTACAGCAGCTCAGCCAGCCACGTGGGACCCAACTGCGACTGCACGCTCGCCGACCAGTTCATAATGTATGGCATGCGCAGATTGGTATCGATGAACATCGCGCCGCGGCCGCTGTAGTTGGTTCCCAGGAACTGGGTAGTACCGTCGGGATTCAGCACGAACTCCCGGTTGGGCGGGCCTTGCGAGAGGTAGAAGGCCGGGCGGGGGTCTCCCGGCAACTGTTGTACGTTTGCCGTGGCCAGGTACTCCTGGAAGCCGGCGCTGGGCATGACATCCTGCGTCAGCAGGCCCCAGGAGCCCCGGAATACCATGCCGCTCCTGAAATTCCAGGCCACGCCCACGCGGGGCTGGAAGTTGTTGCGGTCGGTCTTGTATACTGCGCCCGTTGGGTGAGTGATGGCGCCCATCAGTCCGGTCTTTGGGTCTTTCACGGTGGAATCAAACACCGATTGGTGGTCCCACTTGTCGCGGAACGGTGTTTCCAGGCTGTAACGCACACCGAGGTTGAGCGTCAGGTTGCGCCTGGCTTTCCAGTCCGTCTGCACGTAACCGGAATGGCTCCACCACCGCGGCAGCCGGTTCCAGATCTGCTGTGTGTAGGTCGCGGACGATACCGCGCCGAGCACGAAGGAGGCGAAGGAGTTGCCCGTGTTGGGCGTATACGGCAGAGCCGTGCCACCGGTTCCGAAGCTGTAATTGCCCGAAGGCAGCACCTCATCGACGCGGTTCTCCCGGGTGCGGATCACCTCATAGCCGAACTTCAGCGTGTGCTTGCTCAGCAGCTTGGTGGTATTGTTCTGAAAGGTGATGTCTTCCTGGATCGCCCGGGAGAAATTGCCCGGGCCTATGTTGTAGAACCCAAAAGACGGAAAATTCTCGTCGCCCACGTTGGGGATGCCCAACTTCTTCGCCCATCCCTGGCCGACGGTCGGCGGGCTAATGGTGCTGGCCCGGCGGCCGAAACCCAGGCGCACTTCGTTCATCAGCGTGGGACTGAAGGTGTGGTAATCGGCGAACGCCCAGTTCTGCTGGTCAATCGGGTTGGGCCGCCCGAGTCCGGGGGTTGCCGTATCCAGCAGCAAGTTATTCACGAACGAACTGAGGCGCGATAACTGGCGGTGCCGGTTCCACGAGTTCCGAAGGAAGAACTTGTTCGACGCGCTGATCTGGTGATCGAACTTGGTGTCGTAGCGGCTGCGATAGGAGCGGTATCTGGTTTGCCCCAGGAAGTTGTTGCTGGGGCCCGTCCGGCTGTAGGTGGTTCCATCGGGATTGTTCGGCTCCACCCACGGATTCATCGCCATGAAATTCACGAAAACCGGGTCAAACCGGTTCCGTGGAACGACCTTGCCGCTGAACGGGTCCGCTGTCCAGGTGCTGCCGTCCTGGCGGATGGACTTCGGGTCATAGATAGGATAGCCGCCGCCGCTGGCCAGCGGAAAACTGAAATCACCGTTGCGCATGGCCATGTCGGGCACGGTTCCCGTCAGCGGTTCGTTGCTCTTCTCATGGTGCCGCCCGAAGGCGAACAGGAAGAAGCTCTTATTCCGCCCGTCATACAGCTTGGGGATTACCACCGGGCCCGAAATCGTGGCCATCATCTGATGGAAGGTCAGCGGGTTGGAGCGCTTGCCCTGTTCCAGATAGCCGCGGTGGGTCATGGGCTGGTTGGTCCAGCGGTCTTCGAGCGAGCCGTGAAGCTCGTTTGTGCCGCTCTTGAAAGTCATGGAGAGGATGCCGCCCGAGGCGTGGCCCATTTCGGCGGGAGCCCCCGTGGTGTACACCTTCGCTTCGGCCAGAGCGTCCAGGGCGGGTTGCACGCTCGTGTTAACGTCCCCGATTGCGTCCCGGACCGAAGTCTTGCCGCTCACCCCGTCCAGGGTGAAGCCCAAAGCATCCGAGGATTGTCCCACCACGCTGGCATTAGCGCCGCGGATTTGCAGTCCCTCCACGTAATAGAGGAGCCGGTGGGCCTTCATTTGGAGCACCGGCAACTGCTGGATAGCCTGCGCCGCCATGGTCTGGCTCACCTGCGAGGTCTCCGTCTCCAGCAGCGGGGCTGAGCCGGTCACCTGAACCGATTCGCTGGTTGCACCGACCTCCAGTTTCACGTCGATGCGCGGCACCTCCGCGGCCCGGAGTTCAATGCCCTTCTGGATGTAGACTTTGAAGCCGGGGGCCTCGATCCTCAACTCGTACATGCCCACGGCCAGGAACGGGATATAGTAGGCGCCTTCGGCGTTGGTGACGCCGTGGGAGACAAAACCGGTTGCAACGTTCGTCAGCGTGACCTTGGCGTTGGGGACCAAGGCGCCCGCCGGATCCGTCACCGCGCCCACCAGGGTAGCCGTGCGGGCGGCCTGGCCCATGGCGAGGCTGGTGAAGGCGAACAGGCAGAGCAATGTCAACAGAATCTTTTTCATTGTGGTTCCCTCTTCTGCGAGACTGCGTTTTGCCAAGAGCACCGGCAGGTTTCGCGGACTCCTGCGGACTCCGGATCCCGACGGCACATTAACCCTTCTCAAGGTAGCTAGATTATACAGAAGTGATGGGCTGCCGTCAATGGCTGAAAGTTGGGGCGCGGCAGTCTTTGCGGGGCTGGTTGCTGCGGCGCGCGGCCCCGCTTATACTGCATGGGGCGGGCCGGATTCGGGGAAATCCGGGCGTCCGCGGGGAGGCTGGAATGGCGCAGAAGATGAGCCGGCGTCAGATCGTCGCGGCGGGCGGAGCGTCCGCCGTGTTCACATCCGGAGTGGCGGGCGCACAGGCGCCACGGCAGGCCGCATCGCCCGGCCGCGCCCCGTTCTGGGGGCCGGGACCGGACAAGAACCTGGCCAGGGACCTTAAGCCGGGACCAACCCCCATCCGCCTGGCGGGTAGCCTGAACGTGGGCCGGCCGAGCGCCGCCGGCGGAGGGGGCCAAAGCATCGGCAGCGCGGTGAAGGCGCTCCGGGATCAGGGCTTGACGGCCGCGGTTACCCGGCTGGAGGCATGGCAGGGCGCAAGCGAAGCTGCCATCAGCGAGCTGCGCGCGGCACTGAAAGAGCACGACGTGGAGATCTTCGAAGTCGGGGGCTACCGGAACATTCTGCACACGGACGAGAGCGCGCGGCAGGAGAACCTGAAGTACCTGGCGCGCTGCCTGGAAATCGCCGACCGGATCGGGTGCCGCATGGTCGGCACCATCACCGGGAGCCGCAACCCCGAAGGAAACATGTGGGCCGACAATTACGCCGTGCATCCGGACAACTGGACGCTGGAGACCTGGAAGCTCACGGTCAGCGGCATACGGCAGATCCTGAAAGACACGGCCGGGTCGAAGGCCGTGCTCGGCATGGAGGCGCAGGTCACGACGAACCTCGACGGCCCGGTAGCGCACCGCAACCTGGCGCAGGATGTGGGCGACCCGCGCTGCAAGGTGAACCTGGACCCCACCAACATGGTTCATCTGCACAACCACTTCCATACCACCGAACTGATCAACCAGTGTTTCGACCTTCTCGGCGAGGACATCTACGGCTGCCACGCGAAGGACTCCTACGTGGCGCCGCACACGCAGACGGTCTTCGTGCAGGAGGTCTGTCCGGGCCGGGGCAACCTGGACTACGAAACCTACCTGGTGCGCATGAGCCGGCTGAAATGGGCCCGGGCCCTGCTGCCGGAGCATTTCCCGGCGGAACAGAACCCGGAGGCGTACGCGTACATCCGCAAGACCGCGGCCAAGGTTGGCGTCAGGGTCTACGGCGACAAGTGAACCCGCGTGGCGGGCGCCCCCGCCCGCCGCGGACTGCCGCGTCCACCACGGCCGAACCAGGGGGTTCGGCGCGGTCCAGGGAGACCGCCGCACGAGGCCGCGCCCGCTAGCGGAAAATAATCGAGCCGAATTCGCCCAGGAACTGGCGCCAGATGAACCAGTAGTGGGCGCCGGGCGCGGTGTGGTACGAGGTGTTCAGGCCGACCCTCTTGGCCACCGCGAACAGCGTCTCGGAGCCTTTCAGCGCGAAGTCGGTGGTGCCGGCGCCCACCCAGTAGTGCTTCACGCCGGCGTCCTTCACCTTGGTGAGCGCGGCGGCGAATTCGGGCGTATCCTGGCCGCCCGCGCTCCACACGGCGATCCAGCCGAACACGCCGGGGTTGTTGTTGGTGGCCTGAACCGTGTGCCCGCCGCCCATGGACAGCCCGGCGATGGCCCGGTTGTCCCGGTTCGCGATCACGCGGTAGTTCTTCTCGATGAACGGAACGATCTCCTTCACCAGGCTGTGCGGGTAGGACCCTTCGTAAACCTGCGGCGGACGCGGAGCCGGAGCGCCGCCGGGCGCCGCCGCCGGGCCGGGTCCCCGGCCCTGAGCCGCCTGCACCGGCGGAGGAGCCGGCGCCGTCACCGACTGCCGCGGAGGCGTCGGCCCGAAGGCGTAGCCCTGCGACACGATCTGCGCCGCGTTGCCGTTCGGCATCACCACCAGCATCGGCTTGGCCTTGCCGCTCGCAATCAGGTTGTCCAGAATGATGGTGGCCCGGCCCATGGTGGTCCAGGCATCTTCATCCCCCCCACCTCCGTGCAGCA
>JADZCM010000011.1 GCA_020851555.1 Bryobacterales bacterium
GGGCGGGCAGGCCGGCGGGCAGGTGGCATTCTCGGCCGATGGCAAGTATCTGTTCATGTCGGTGGGCGACCGCCAGCGCATGACGCCGGCGCAGGATCCGAACCAGCCCGTGGGTAAGATTGTCCGGCTGACACTGGACGGCAAACCCGCACCCGGGAATCCGAACTTCGGCAAGACGGGAACGGCGGCGATTGCGCTGATCGATCCGCCGCGCGACACCGAAGCCGCCAAGACGGCGCCGGTGGTTAGCCGCTACACGTTCCCGGATGGCAACCACACTCCGGCCGAGACGTGGGCGAGCGGGTTCCGCGCGCCTTACGGACTGGCGTTTTCGCCTTCGGGTGAGTTGTGGGAACTGGAGCATGGTCCGCGGGGCGGAGACGAGTTGAACCTGATTGGGAAAGGCAAGAATTACGGGTGGCCGGTGGTCTCCTATGGCATGAACTACAACGAGGTGCCAATTCCCAGCCACGACACGCGGCCTGAGTTCACCAAGCCTGTGGTCTACTGGGTGCCTGTGATCGCGCCGGGGAATCTGATGTTCTACCGGGGCAAAAAGACGTTTCCGCAGTGGGACGGCAGCGGCTTCGTCAGCGGGCTGGCAAGCATGTCGTTGAACCGCTTTATCTTCGACGGCAAGGGGGGCGCCAGGGCGGCCGAGCGTTGGGATGTGGGCAAACGCATCCGCGACGTGGCCGAGGCGCCGGATGGTTCGTTGTGGCTGTTGGAAGACGCCAATCCGGGCGCGTTGATCCATGTGACGCCGAAGTGAGCGGCGCGGCGGGAGTGTAGCCTGAAGCCAGGGCCGGCTACAGCTTTGGCGCGTCGAACAGGATACCGCCGAAGATCAGCCACGCAAGGATGAGCGTCCAGGTGGCGTTGAATGCCTGCGCGCCGAGGAAACTCCAAAACGGGCGGCCTTCCTCGGTGGTAAGCAGATCGGTGAACTTCGTTTCCAGGCCGATGGACACGAAGGCCATCGAAAACCACATGTTGCGCAGCGCGGTGATGGCCGGTTTTGCGCCCACGGCCACGCGGCCATCCAGCACGAACGAGAAGAACAGGGACGCCGCGGCGAAGCCCAGAACGAACTTGGGGAAGCGCTCCCAAATGATGCGCGCGCTGGCCGTGCCTGATGATTTCGCGCTCCACCAGAGCGAAAGAATGAAGGCGGCGACGCCGATCAGAACGTTCTGGGAGAACTTGACGATGGTTCCGACCTTGGTGGCCGTTTCACTGATGAGTTCGCCCGCGGCCACCACGGAGCCGGTCGTATCCAGAGTGCCGCCCAGCCAGGCTCCGGCCACGGCGTCCGGGATGCCGAACGTCCGGATGAGCCAGGGTTGAATGACGATCATGGGTACCGCGACGATGAGTACGATCGAGGTGACGTAGCTGAGCTTGCGGCGGTCGCCCTGGATGGCGCCGCAGGCCGCGATGGCCGCCGAGACGCCGCAGATGGAGACGGCCGTCGAGAGCATGGCGGCGAACTCGTCGTCCAGGCGCAACTTCTTCGCCAGCCAGAAGCTGAAGTACCAGACGACGATCACGACGAGCACGGATTGCAGAATGCCGAGGACGCCCGCCTGGAGGATCTCGGAAAAGATGATGGTCGCCCCCATGAGAATAATGCCGGTCTTGATGTAGAACTCCGTCCGCACCGCCGGTTGCAGCCACGCGGGCGTGCCGATGGTGTTGGAGACCAGTAGTCCGGCGGCCAGGGCGAAGATCACGAACTCGATGCCCCAGGCGTTGGCCGTCGCGTTGCCCGCGCACAGGTGGGCGGCAACACCGAGCAGGAATACGGCGGGGAAGCCCATGGTGAATGCGGCCACCCGGCCGTCCAGCATCCAGACGCCGATGGCCGACAGCGCCCAGCCGAACGCGGCCAGTTCCATCAGCCGGGAAGAAAACAGCGCGGGGATCTGGACCAGACTGTCCCACTTGAACGATAGCGAAACGGGTTTGTAGCCCAGCAGCACGGCGGCCAGGGCGAGCAGGCCGATCCAAACCACTACCCAATCTTCGGTACTCCACCAGGAGCGAGGCGTTTGTGACATGGTTGCGTGAGATCCCAGGCGGCAGGTATGCCGGCAGCGCCGACTAGGCTATCATGCACGGCGCGGACGCTTCATCTAATCGATGGGCGCGCCGCTGAACTTCGGCCCCGTGTAGGGCACACGGTCCCAGAAGGCGGTGGGCCCGGCCGCGCGCGGGTCGCCGCTTTGCTTCATGTGCGCGTCCACGGAGGCGCTCAGCTTTTCCCGCACCGTCTGGTACGCGGGATCGGCGGCGAGGTTTCTGGTTTGATCGGGATCGTTCGCCAGGTCATACAACTCCTCGGCGGGGCGCTTGCCGAAGCAGAGATCGAAGAAGGGCTGCGGCCGGTCCTTCATCATCATTCGTTTGGTGGGACTGTCGTCGATGTCGCCATACGGTCCCACGGCCCAGTAGTGCTCGGGATCTCCGGCGGGCCAGCGGTCCGGTTCGAGATTGCGCAGATACAGCCGCCGCTCCGACAGTACGCCGCGGATGGGATAGCTCAAATCGCCCCGCCTGACGTTCGCATGACGCTCCCTTTCCAGAAAGATCTCGTTGCGCCGCCGTCGTCCGAAGAGGCTGGCCCCGGAGATGCCCGTAGGAGCGCGCAGTCCGGCCGCATCGAGAAAGGAGGGCGCGAGATCGTAGAGACTGGCGAAATCGTCGCGCACGGTTCCCTTGGCGACCCTCCCGGGGAAGCGGATGGCCATGGGAACGCGCACGCCGTGGGTGTAACAGTTCGCCAATCCTCTGGGCATCTGCCAGCCGTTGTCGCTGGTGATCACAACCAAGGTGTTGTCCAGTTGTCCGTTGCGGCGCAGGGTGTCCACAATGCGTCCGCACTCGGCGTCAAACTCCTCGACCTCGGCATAGTAGCCGAGAATGTCCTGTCGCGTAGCCTCCTTGTCAGGCAGACAGGCGGGTACTTTGACGTTCGCGGCCTTCATCCTGGCCACGCGTTCCCGGCCTCTCGACCAGGGGACATGCGGCTCGTGGCTGCCGAACCAGAAGCAGAACGGACTTTCAGCCGGACGCTCCCGCAGGAAGCTGTCGAAGTCCGCATAGGGATTGCCCACGGGATTGCGGCGTTGTCCATCAGGCCCCGCCGGCGGTTGGCCGGGCGCCCACGCTTTCCCCGAATAGCCGGTGAAGTAGCCCGACGCCTCCAGTGAACCCGTGTACCGCGGGTGGGTCAGAGCGAGCGGACCGTAAAGGTTGGCGGCCGCTCCCAGACGGTGCGTCTCCTGTCCGGTGAGCAGGCTGGAACGGGCCGGCGAGCAGGAGGGGTTGGGCGAGCAGGCATGCGTGAACAGCACGCCCTCGTTGGCCAGACGGTCGAAGGTGGGGGTCTGCACCACGGAGTCGCCGAGGATGGAGGCATGAGGGGCAGCCCAGTTGTCGGCCAGCAGAAGCAGAATGTTCGGGCGGCGGTTCCGCGCTGAGAGCAGCGCCGGGAACCCGGCCAGGACGGCGCGCCGGGAGACAGCTCCCATATCGAGGGGACGCCCTGGGTCCGGGATGGCTCCGCAGTGTCCGGCTCGCTGATTTCTCATGCTAGCAGCATACAGAATTCAAGGACCTCATGGGGAGCTGCGCCGGCGGCCAGTCCCAGCCGGTGTCAGGGCCACCCGCTTCGGACTGAAGTCGCTTGCGTGAATCCACTCCGGCGTGCCGCTACGAATCAGGGTAGCGGCCAGATTACCGGCGGCAAGGCTTGTTGTAGCGCCAAATCCGCCCAGCCCCGAGACGTGGAACAGGCCGGCGACCTCCGCGTCCCAGCCAATCACCGGGAGCCTGTCCGGCGCGAATGTTCTGAGGCAGGCCCAGGAGCGCCGCACGGCGACATCGCCCAAACCGGGAGAGAACTTCAGCAGCTTGTCGGCGAGCAGTTCCGCCGCGGCCGGGTCCAC
>JADZCM010000012.1 GCA_020851555.1 Bryobacterales bacterium
AGTCATCATAACCGCCCGATTTCCTGCAATTCAACAAAAAAGCAGTGATTTGTTCTTGCCTGCATTCAACGGTCGCCGCGGCTGCCTGAGCGGTCGCGCAACCCTCGCTTCATCGGACAGACTCTCGCATACAAGGACAAGGGGCGCATCTTTTCCGGCCATTACGATGAAGTGTTCCCCGACCAGATCCGCCCTGAGGAGGTGATCTTGGTTTGGCAGGCGGCTTCTGTCGCGGCTGATGTGGTCAAGAGTGAACTTGAGCAAGCTGTCCAAAAGCAATCGCATGAGCGCGTCGCAATCCTGAAGCGCGGAGCGAAGTTCTTTGTGGTGGCTGCAATGGCCACAATTCTCCACGAGCGTAACGGCAAGACCTTCCTGAACAAGCTTCCGGGGGATGTTGCCGTCAGCAGGGCAACAGGACAGCGCTTGAAGAACTACGCGACGATAGCGCTTGAATGGTATGTCGAGGCGATGCAGGAGGTGACGGGGGCCGGATTAGAAGTATCCACCGTGGTGAGAAGTCAAGACAATTGGGCCAAGATCCGCCAGAAGCTTGAAGCGAAGTGGAAGGTGTACAGCTTAGCCAAGCACGTTGTGGAGGACGCCCTCCCCAAGTTGTGAGGAGGCTGCAACAGGCTCTGTCAAGCACCTCCGATCGTTTGGGCAAGACCGCCATTCGATAAGGGCTCGTAACCGACTGGCGACGGTCCCTAATTGTCTCCCCAACGGAAAACATGTCGGAAGTTGCCCCCATGGCTGCCATGCCTACCACCCCGTTCCGGATCAACAAGATTGAGTGGGGTCGATTAGAGCCGCATGACTACCACATTCCGACACGACTGCCACGACGGGGAACGTGGTAGCCATTTTCCGCCGCTCTATATAGGGAGGCCAATTTGATTCCCCAACGGACAACAAGCCGAACAATGGCTACCATCACTACCATGGCTACCAAGTGGTCTTGAATGAACTGAGTGGAACGGGGTCCGTGTAAAGAGACGACTACCACCAGTTTGGACCCCATTTGGACCCCAGGGAGGCACTTTTTGAGCACTACGGCGTCGGTCGTATTGCCTATATCTAGCGTGATTTCAGCAGGATGTGGGTGGTGGCCAGGGACGGAATCGAACCGCCGACGCCAGCCTTTTCAGGGCTGCGCTCTACCATCTGAGCTACCTGGCCACGTCCTGACTATCTTAACAGAGCCAGCGCCTCGCCGGTCTGCCCTTCCAGTTCCGAGTGCAGGCTCCGGCCGTGCGAGTCCATCGTGACAATGGCAAGGAAATCCTTCACCTGGAAATGCCACATGGCTTCCGGCACGCCGAGTTCCAGCAGGTGCACTCCCAGCACCTTGCGGATGGCGCGCGCATACACCTGCGCCGCCCCTCCGATGGCGTGCAGGTAGACGGCTCCGGCGTCCTTCATCGCGGCCAGCGTCTGCCCGCCCATGCCGCCCTTGCCGATGACGGCCCGCACGCCGTAGGCGCGGATCACGTGGTGCTCGTACGGTTCCTCCCGGGCGCTGGTGGTCGGGCCGGCCGCCTTGGCGACCCATCCGTCACCCTGCTTGAGCATGACCGGCCCGCAGTGGTATAGCACGGTCCCCCGCAGATCCACCGGCGGGGCGTGTTTCATGAGGTAGGAGTGAACCGCGTCGCGCCCGGTGTACATCTCGCCGTTGAGCAGCACCACGTCGCCGGCCTTCAGCGAGCGGACAGCCTCTTCGGTGAGCGGGGTATTCAGAATAATCTCGCGGCCGGACAGCGGGAAGCCGGACGCCGCGGCCATCCTCTCGACCGGGCGCTCGGGGTCCCGGTAAAGCCAGCGCGTGATGGCGCCCGTCTCCGGGTCCAGGCAGACGCCGAGCCGCCGGAAGGCCCAGCAGTCGTACGCCACGGAAACAAAAAAGCTGGCGGGTAGACGGTTGGCCGCCGTGATTTTGCAGCCGATTAGCGTGGACTTCCCGCCGAAGCCCATCGCGCCGATGCCGATGCGGTTGGCCTCGTCCATGATGCGCGCTTCCAGTTCGGCCAGGGCCTGCTCAGGATTCACGTCGTCCAGCGTGCGGAAAAGCTGCATCTTGGCCAGGTGGTAGCCGTGCGCCCGATCGCTGCCGATGCAAACCCCGAGGGCGCCCGGAGCGCAGCCGTACCCCTGGGCCTGCCAGACCGCGTGCAGGATGCACTTCCGCACGCCCTCCAGGTCGCGGTCCGCGAGACCTAGCCGGGGCAGCTCGCAGGGGAGCGAGTATTGTGCGTTCATGTTCTCGCAGCCCCCTCCCTTGAGAATCAGCTTGATCTCGATTTCGTCGCGGTCCCATTGGTCAAAATGTATCACGGGCGTTTCCGCGCCCAGGTTGTTGCCGCTGTTCTTGCCGCTGAGCGAATCCACCGAGTTCGGCCGGAGCTTCCCGCGGCGGGTCGCTTCCTCAACCGCTGCGTGGATGGAGCTCCTGAGGGGGAGCAGATTGAAGCCGGCCGGCGCGTGGATCACGAACGTGGGCATGCCCGTGTCCTGGCAGATCGGCGCCTCATCGTCATAGGCCATGTCGATGTTGCTGGCGATCACGTCAAAGGCCTGCGCGGACTGCGTGGCGGGGGTCTCGGACTGAAGGGCGCGGCTCATCGCCGCGCGCACGTCCGGCGGAAGATTCGTCGAGGTCTGTGTGATCAGTTCCAGCAGACTGGCGGCGAGAAACTGCATCTTAGGATACCTCCTTCGGAAGTTAGTCCGGTTTAATGGCTATCTGCGCAGTAATTCCCGGCTTAATCAATGGATTAGGGCTGGTAAAATCGATAACGACCTGGTTGTCACGCACTTCGGTCACCGTGGCGGGCACGCCGTCGGCCAGTTCGGCGATCTGGATGACGGCTTCCTGGCCGGCCCGCACTTTTTTCCGGAGATCCGGCGGAATGTCGGCGACGGCCCGCAACGCCGTCAGGTTCACAGCAATCTGGAACAAGTCTTCCATATCATAAGTGGCTTCCTGTCCGACCGCTCCTCTTCTGCTGATGACGAACCCGTTCACGGGAGAGATGACGTCACCCGAAACAACCATCGCCGCAACCTCCTCCTGCTCCTTTTCATTCTCCTCCAGCGCCTTCTGCGCGTCATCGTGATTGCGGCTCAGTTCCGCCACACGGCTGTCGGCGGCCTGCACAACCTTCTGCCGCGCAGCGTAGACCTCGGCCGCCGCCGCAAAGACAGCTTGCGACTTCTCCAGGGACTGCCTGGCCGCGGCGCCCTTCTCGAAGAGCAACTGTTGCCGCTCAAGCGCCTTGCGCGCGGTCTCCATTGCGGTTTGAGCCTCGCCCGCGGATTCGCGGGCCCGGGACGCCTCCAGGCGGGCGGCGATGAGGCTGCTGTCCAAGGAACTGACCCGGTTGCGCAGGCGGTTTAGCTCGGCCGCGGATGCTTCCTTCCTGGTTTCGAGATCGCCGCTTCGAATCGTGGCCAGCAACTCGCCCTCGTAGACGTCCGCCCCAACGTCTACGGCGAAGGACTCTATCCGGCCTTCGACGGGGACCGGCACCGCCACCACCTCCACGGCTTCGATCTTCGCCGACAGGCTCAGGACCTGGCCGCCCGGGGGGACGGCCGTATCCGGTCGCGAACCGGTGGAGGCCGGTTGCCGCTGCAAGACAACCCAGACGGCGGCGGCGCCGAGCGCCAGTAGCGCGACGGCGCCGAAAACCAGAAACCATTTGCCTCGCACCTTCCGATGATACTGCAAGGACAGACGGCCCGACGCCGCCGGCCACGGCTGCCCGCTCCGGGGGAACGGCTTTCGCGGGGATCCGCGGCCCGCCGGCCGTCTGAAGCGGCCGGTTCCGCGGGCGGGCCTCACGTCGCTGGAAAGGAGCCCGCGCCCGGAGAAGCCTCCCGCCGCCCGGTCGTGCCGGAACCGCCGGCCGGCGAGCCTGCGCCGCGGACTCCGCTGCCGGATTCCAGTTATGAGACTTCCAGGACGAAAGTTACTACAGTTTGTATACCGTTCGTCGATAAAGATGGCGGAAGAATCCGGAAAGGCTTGACAGGCCAAACCGTATATGTCAGCATCCGACCAGACTAAGAGGCGTGTAGCCCATGACTCACGTGAAAGCGCTGCCGGTAGCTGCCACGGCCCGGGTGCTGGGGCTGCTGTATTTCGCACTGGGGGCGATGGCAAGCTGCATCGGCTTGATCGTCATGCTTATTTGGCCGCCGGATTCGCCGGTGGTCACTCTGACAGTGCTGCTTTCGATGCCCCTGGCGGGCGGGCTCGCTGGTTTCTTCGGCACTGCTCTGGCCTGCTGGCTCTACAACCAACTCGCGAGCTGGATGGGCGGCATCCGCGTGGAGTTGGAGGAGGTGGCGATCGCCGCTGAGTCCGCGGGAGATGAAACCGAGAAGGTGCGGTCCATCCAAGGGAGAGGAGGCGTTCCTGATTTCAGGGAGACGGCGCAGTCTGTCGCCCCGGTTGAGCGCAGGGACACCAAATCCGTGAGTCTCTACCGGATCCGGCCCTGTCCCCCCGGCAAACGTACGCTCCGCCAGGGCATAGCCCCGGCGGGAGCGGGCGCAGGCGAGTGGATCGACCTGCGGAACCACGGCTCACGGGCGATGAGCACGAGCGGAATCAGCCTGTACCGGGTGGTCGAGGACAGCCGGGAAGGCGCACCGGAATACCGGTTTGTGGTCAAGTTGCCCGACTGTACGCTGAAGCCCGGGGAGATCCTGCGTGTTCACTCCGGACGCCGCCGCGACCTGTCCACCCTGCCTTCCGAGGAGCGTATCGGCGCCGACTGGCACACCTTCACCAATGAGGGCGGTTATGTCTGGGGTGACCGGCATGGAGATACCGCCATGCTCTACGAGGCGTCGTCCAACGAGATGATCGACTGGGCCTCGTTCGATCCCAACCCGCCCGAGGGGGCAGTGTTGCAGAGGCAGGGCGCAAAGCTGGTCCCGGCCTCTATCGCCGCAGCCGGCCGCCGCTAGGAGCGTGCTGAAAGAACCGGCCGGCGGGTCTGAAGATACGCCCCACACCGGCGCAAATCGTTGACACGGCCGGCGGGGGCAAGATTCCAACTTTGTCCTGTCCGGGCGTCAGGACGGCCCATTCCACAGGAGTCGAGCGGCGATTCCCTTCATCCGGGCGCCGGTCCGGCGATCGCGTCTCCCGCCGCCACACCGGGCCGCGGTGCTGCGAGCAGCGCACCGCCGGGAACAGTCCGGTGGCTCTGATATACTGAAAAAGTACGGGGCTTCGCTAGTATGCCTTCTCGTTTCAGGCTCTTGGTTCTGGGCACTTCAACGTGTCTGCTGGCGCTTCTGCTGGCCGGCGCCCATCTCGGCCGGGGCGCTTCTACCGGCGAGGATGCCTACCGGCAAATGGCGGTTTTCGCCGAGGTGCTGTCGCGCATCAAGAGCGACTACGTGGAAGAGCCGGACTTGAAGAGCGTTACTCTCGGCGCCGTCAACGGCCTGTTGGAATCGATCGATCCTTTCGCCAGCTATCTCAATTCCGATCAGTACAAACAGTACCTTCGCGACAAGGACACCCTTAAAGGCGACCTGGGGATGGTTTTGGCCAAGCGTTTCGGCTACGTGGCCGTCGTGAGCACGCTGCCTGGTTCACCGGCAGCCCAGGCGGGGATCAGCAGCGGAGATTTGATCGAGAGCATCAAGGGCATCGCCACCCGGGACATGCCTCTCGCCTACGCGGAACTTCTGCTGAAAGGGCAGCCGGGGACCGCCATAGCGCTCTCTCTGCTGCACCTGCCTGACCCGGAGCCGCAGAAGGTGGAATTGACGCGGGCCGTCGTGCCGGTCCCTCCGGTTACGGTACAGATGTTGCCGGACCATATCGGGTACATTCGCCCGGAGGTCCTGCTTGCGGGAAAGGCGGCTGAGGTTGGCAGCGCAGTGAAGAGCCTGGAGAAGCAGGGCGCCGTGGGCCTCATCCTGGACCTCCGCCAGTGCGCCAGCGGGCTCCCCGAAGAGGGCGTCGCCGTCGCGAACCTTTTCATTGACAAGGGGCTGCTCGCCTCTGTGTCGGGCCAGCGCTGGCCCAAGCAGGAGTTTCGCGCCGACGCCGCGAAGACCGTCAGCCGGCTGCCGCTGGTGGTGGCTACCAACGGCGGGACCGCCGACGGAGCCGAGGTTGCCGCTACGGCCCTGCTGGAGAACAAGCGGGCCGAAGTGGTCGGAGGCCGCACCTTCGGCGAAGCCGCCATCCGGCGCGCCGTTACCCTGGAAGACGGCGGCGCTCTAATCCTGTCGGTCGCCAAGTACTACTCGCCCCAGGGCAAGTCGATCCAGGACAACGGAGTCATTCCCTCGGTTCCTTACGTTGAATCCGAACCGGGCGACGATAGCGAGGAACCCGCGCGCATCCCCCTTGCCCCCAAGCCGCCCGTAAAACCGGAGGAGGACGGCTTGATCAAGAAGGCGGTCGAGGTCCTGACTAAGGGCCCGGACGCCTCCTCCCAGCGGACGGCAGCCGGCGCCGATGCGCCCGGCCCCGGGCCCCAGCCGCGCGCGATGCCCGGCGACCTCCAACCGGGACCGCTAGGCGTCCCAAGAAAGTAATTCGCACGCATGCCCCTCTACGAGTACGAGTGTAAGAAGTGCGGCAGAACCTTCGAGGTCCTCCAGCGGACTTCGGACCCGGCGCTTACGGTCCACGACCATTGCGGCGGCGCGCTGGAAAAGCTGCTGTCACCGCCCGCCTTCCAGTTCAAGGGAAGCGGCTGGTACGTGACCGACTATGCCAAGGGCTCTTCCAGGAAGGAAGTCAAGAAGGAAGAGAAGCCCGCGGCCGCCGAAGCGAAGAAAGAGCCCCCCAAGGCCGCCGCCACGGAGAAGAAGTAACCGCGGTCGCGGCGAGCGCCAGGGCCAGGCCCGCCGCGGCATCGGCCACGTAGTGGTAGCGGCCGTAAACGGTGGCGGTTGTGATCAGGACCGCCAGCACCAGCAACGAGCGCCCCAGCCACTTCCTCCCGGGCAGGAGTCGGCGGACTGCAAGGGCCACCGTGAACGAGCCGGAGACGTGCGCGCTCGGAAAAACGCTCGTGTGAATTCCGTAGTTCCCGAGCATGGCCCAGTTGAACCTCCTGAACACCGTCAAGTGCGCCGGAAAGTCCTCTCCGGGAAACACGGTACGCGGAGGTTCCGAGGGGAAGTACGGGAACAGGACGTAGGCCGAGAGCACCGACAGCGCCAGAGGGAACATCAGGCTGTCGGCCCGGTCCCGCAGCCCGCAGACGTAGAGCGCCCCCAGGCCGATGAACGGCATGGCGTACACCAGTGCGTAGGAAATCTCGAGCACGGCGGGCAGCAGCGGGCCCGCGAATTCGATCAGAGCTTTCACGCCCCATTCATTGAGAACGACCTTGTCCCACCGCACCCAGGTGCGCTCCAGGGCGTAGTTGTGCCCCGCCGGCGCAAGCCATCCGATCTCCCGGTAGGCGAGAAGCAGCAGAGCGGTAGGGTACCAATCCCGCAGACTCCCCAGAAAACGGCCCCGTCGCAGTGAGTCCGCGTAGGCCAACAGGAAATAGCCGCCGGCGATCGCGAGATTCAGCCGGAGAATCAGACCGGGGACCGGCGCCTTCACCGGCAGGATGCGCGCCATCACGCTCACGTAGGCGAAGTAGACGATGAGCGCCCACTCCGTGCGGCGCAAACCCGGGATGGCCACTGGGCAGCTACTTCTTGAGGGCTTCGTTCAAGGCTCCCTGGCGGTAGCCTTGAAGATCGAGCGTGACGTAGAGGAAACCGAGGGCCTTGAAGATCGAGGTGAACTCGCCGGCCATCTCGGTGGTTAGCGCCCTGGGCATCTCAGCGGGCGAGATCTCCAGCCGCACGAGGTCGCCGTGGTAGCGGACGCGAAACTGGCGGAATCCGAGCGCCTTGACCGCCTCCTCGCCGCGCTCCACCTTCTTGATCGTCTCGACCGTCACCGGCGTCCCGTACGGGATGCGGGAACTGAGGCAGGCGGCGGCGGGCCGGTTCCAGGTCGGCAGTCCCGCCCGGCGTGACAGTTCGCGGATCTCGGCCTTGCGCAGGCCTGCGTCCACCAGCGGCGCCTTCACGTCGTGGCTGGCGGCGGCGTTCTGGCCGGGGCGGTAATCGCCGAGGTCGTCCACGTTCACGCCGTACACGATGTGCTCGATGCCGCGCTCGCGCCCGAGCTGCTCCAGCCGAGCGAACAGTTCGTCCTTGCAATGGTAACAACGGTCGGGATTATTTGCCGAGTAGAGGGGGTTTTCGAACTCGTACGACTTGACGTACTCGTGGCGCAATCCGAAAATGCGCGCGAACTCCTCGGCGTCGCGTTTATGCGACTCGGGCACCGAAGCCGAGTCGGCGGTGACGGCCAACGCGTGGTCGCCCAGGGCCTGCCCCGCCGCCCAGGCGAGGTAAGCGGAATCGGTTCCCCCCGAGTAGGCCACGATGACTCGTCCCAGCCCCCGCAGGATCGTAAAAAGCTTCTCTTCCTTCTCTCCCAGAACCGCCGGATCAAAGGCGGTCACCACGTCTCCCAGGCCCACAAGAACACTCATGACTTAAATTATACGCGAATACCGCCGTGCGGGACGGTTCCCTTACTGGGGCAACAACTCGGGCTGCACAGCGCCGTTGCCCGGGCCATTTCCGTTCTCGTTCGAGAGGACGGAGGCAGCGGCCACGCGGTCCCCGTCTTCCAGGCGCACCAGCCGCACGCCCTGCGTCGAGCGGCCGGCCTTGCGGATCTCGCTGGCCTCCAGGCGGATGATCTTCCCCTCCTGGGTGATGATCATGAGGTCCGACTCCGGCTCCACGGCCAGCACGCTGACCACCGCGCCCGTGCGCGGCGTGGTCTTCATATTGATCACGCCCTTGCCTCCACGGCGGGTCAGGCGGTAGGCCCGGAGCGGTGTCCGCTTGCCGTAGCCGTTCTCGGAGATCGAGAGCATCAGCCCCTCCTCCCGGACCACTTCAGCCGCCACCAGGAAATCCCCTTCGGCCAGGTCCATGGCGCGGACGCCGCGCGCGGGCCGGCCCATGGCGCGGACTTCCTCCTCATGGAAGCGCACGGCCTTGCCCTGACGCGAGGCAAGGAACATGTAGTCCTTGCCTGTCGAGAGGCAGGCCGCGATCAGTTCGTCGCCCTCATCCAGCGACAGCGCGATGATCCCGCGCGACATGGGGTTGTCGAATTCGGTGAGTTCGGATTTCTTGATGACGCCGTTGCGCGTCACCATGACGATGAACTGGTCCGCCACGAACTCCCGCACCGGAAGGAAACCCTTGACGCTCTCGTCGGGCTGAAGATGAATGAGCCCGGAGATGTTCTTGCCTTTCCCCGTGGTGGCGGCATCGGGAATCTCGTAAACCTTCAGCCAGTAGACGCGGCCGCGGTTGGTGAAGATCAGCAGGTAGCTGTGCGTGGAGGCGATGATGAGATGGTCCACCACGTCCTCGGCGCGGGTCCCCATGCCGATCCTGCCCTTGCCTCCCCGGGACTGCCGCCGGTAGGTGTCCACCGCGGTGCGCTTGAGATAGCCGCCGCGCGTGACGGTCACCGCCACGTCCTCCATCTGGACCAGGTCTTCGAGGGAGATCTCGCCCGAGTCCTCGACGATCTCGGTGCGCCGCTCGTCGCCGAACTCCTTCTGGACCTCGCGCAGTTCACGCACGACCACGTTGCGCAGCACCTTGTCGGAGCCGAGGATCTCTTCGTACTCTGCGATCCTGCGCTGGATCTCGCCGAGCTCCTCGAGGATCTTCAACTGCTCCATGTTGGTCAGCCGCTGGAGTTGCAGCTCGATAATGGCCTGCGCCTGGCGCTCGCTGAGGCTGAAGCGCGCCGAAAGACCGTCGCGCGCCTCCCGCGGCGTCTTGGAGGCGCGGATCAGCTTGATGACGGCGTCCAGGTTTTCGAGCGCCTTCTTGAAGCCGAGCAGGATGTGCTCCCGGTCCCGGGCCTTTCGCAGCAGGTGCTCGGTGCGCCGGCGGACCACCTCGAGACGGTGGTCGATGAAGCGCTTCAGCACGTCCGCCAGGCCCAGTTCGCGCGGCTGCCCGTTCACGATGGACAGCATGATGATGCCGAAGTTCACCTGCATCTGCGTGTGCTTGTACAGGTTGTTGAGGATGACTTCGGCCTGCTCCCCGCGCTTGAGCTCGAAGACGATGCGCATGCCGTCGCGGTCGCTCTCGTCGCGGATCTCGGAAATGCCTTCGATCTTCTTACCGCTCACCAGCGAGGCCGCCTGCTCGATGAGGCGGCTCTTGTTGACCTGGTAAGGGATCTCGGTGACGACGATGCAGTCGCGGTCTTTGCCCAGATGCTCGATGGCCGCGCGGGCGCGCAGCTTCAACTGGCCCCTTCCGCGCGTGTAGGCGTCCAGGATTCCCTGCCGGCCCAGGATGAAGCCTCCCGTGGGGAAGTCCGGCCCCGGAACCATGGCCAGGATCTTCTCCAGCGGGGCGGCGGGATTCTGAATCAGGGCTATGGTGGCGTCGACCACCTCGCTCAGGTTGTGCGGCGGGATGTTGGTCGCCATGCCCACGGCGATGCCGGCCGAGCCGTTGATGAGCAGGTTGGGAACCCTGGTGGGCAGCACTTCCGGCTCCTGCTCGCTCTCGTCGTAGTTGGGACGAAAATCGACGGTCTCCTTGTCGATGTCTTCAAGCAGGGTCGCCGCGATACGCGACAGGCGCGCCTCGGTGTACCGCATGGCCGCCGGCGGATCTCCGTCCACCGAGCCGAAGTTGCCCTGGCCGTCGATGAGCGGGTAGCGCATCGAGAACGGCTGGCCCATGCGGACCAGCGCGTCATACACGGCCACATCGCCGTGCGGGTGGTACTTGCCCAGCACCTCGCCGACGATCTTGGCGCACTTCCGGGTGGGCCGGTTGAAGGTCAACCCCATCTCGTGCAAGCCGTAAAGGATGCGGCGGTGCACGGGCTTGAGGCCGTCCCTGACATCCGGCAGCGCGCGGCCGACGATCACGCTCATGGCGTAGGCGAGGTACGACCTGCGCATCTCGTCTTCGATGTTGATGGGGATCAGATTCTTGGACGTGTCTCCGCTCAGCGGAATCTGGCCGCCTCCGCCGGCGGGGTTAGGCGTTTGTGGGATGTCAGGGTGCTCGGAATCGGCCAAGGTCGCTCCTCGGGAGCGGACCGGTTTTTTCGCCGGATATTCGCCCCGGCAGCCGGCCCATCTCAGAAACTCCTATTTTACCAGAAGCGCATGAAAGACCGAGTAGTTAGGAGCGGATGCCCGGCGTCGCGAGGAAGCCTTCCCGGCAGCCGCGGCGCCCATGGCGCCTATTTCTTCCGCACCCTCGCGCAGGCGGTCGCCGCGCCGATAGGGTCCAGCGCGCCGGCGCCTTCTTCGATGTGCTCGATCCGCCCGTCCAGGCCGATGACGAAGGTGGCCCGGGATGCGGTGCCGCTGGCCTCGTTCAACACCCCGTAACTGGCCGACACCTTGCGCATGAAGTCACTGAGCAACGGGAAGGAGGTCTTGAGAACCTCTTTGGCCCAGTGCTGCAAGCTGGCCCGGTTGTCGGTGCTGATCCCCAATACCTGTGCTTCCATCCCCTCGAAGTTAGCGATACCAGCCTGGTACGCCGTCATTTCCTTCGTTCAGCCGCCGCTGAACGCGGCGGGGAAGAAAGCCAGAACGACGATCTTCTTGCCGAGATACTGCGACAGGCTGATATTGCCGCCGCTGGTGGCGGGCAGAGTGAAATCGGGCGCCCTGTCGCCGACCTTCAAATGGGTCTTGCCCGGCGTTGTCTGGGCGCTCGCGGCCAGCAGGCCTGAAACCGCCGTGGAAAGCAGAAACCGTCGCATAGATCTCATGAAATCCCCTCTCCTGATGTACCTCAGGATAGCGCACTCCGGCTCAACGCACGGAGGGCGGCTGGCTGGCAAGCTGTACCAGGGCCTCTAGGACGCGCGGCCGCTGGGCGCCGGAGAGGATCAGGTAGTGATGGCGTCCATTGGGGTCCGGGGTGAAACGCGTTCCGCCCTTGGCGTCCGCGGTGATCCGGCCCGGCGGCGACACGGTGAAATAACCTGCGTCCGGCCGCACGCCGTACAGGGCAGAGGTCAGGTCCCACGTCGGGCGGTCGTAGGGCATCTTCTGGTAGTTGCGGTAGGCATCCGCCACGGGGTGGTCCGCCGTGTAGCTGAAGTCGCGTTCGATGCTGGACGCCGGATACAGCAGGGCCCTCCCGATCTCGAAACCGCTGGCGACTATGCGGGTGGGCCACCCGGCGAGCAGTTTCTGCGCCGAAGGAACATCCTCCTGCACGTTGTACTCCGGCGTGCCGTCGGCGAAGTTGCCGGCCATGATGCTCAGCAGTTTAACCTTCCGCGCGGCAAGTTCGCGGCCCGGCAAGGGGCTGTGCGAATCGGGAGCGGAATCCAGAAGACGGGCCAGGTTGGTGCTGAAGCCCACCTGAACGATGACCACGCTCGCGTCCGGCTCCGCCGCCAGGACCCGGCGCAGCAGGGGCACGGCGTCCGGCGCTTCCTCGCCGCTGGCCAGCCGGCGGGGATACACGAGGCGCCCGTCGGAGCGCTTTCGTTCGGCGGGCGCCTGAATCATGGCGCTGTCCTTCGGAGTGATGCCGCTGCCCTTTACCACCCCCACGGGGATATGGGCGCGGCCATAGAACGTATTGACCAGGTCCACATATGGCGCGCTCCACCGGTTGTCCTTGGTCACCGTTACGGCGATGAGCCTGCACTCGCCCCGGCTTTCCAGGGCGTGAAGCACGGCCAGGGCCAGCGCATCGTCTACATCGTTGCCCATGTCCGTGTCGAAGATGACCGGTACGGGAGAAGTCCATGCGGCGCACGGGGCCAGGGCCAGCGTGCAGGCCAGCAGCACTAGAGGTTTCATGGCGGCACTATGCAGTTTACAGCGGACAGGAGGCGGGGCGTAGGCCCCCGTGCCGTTGCGGCCGGTCTCATCCGCCGGCCGGCCCCAGGGCCGGAGAGTCCGTTCAGGCGCCGGTGTCGCCGGCCGCGGCGGAGGCGGCGCGCTCACCCGCACGGTTGGCGCTCCTGCTGACCAGCGTCTGGAGATCGACCAGGTGCTCGGCCAGGTACAGTTCGGGCCAGCCTCTGCATCCCGCGAAGAACTCCGCGCCCAGGAAATAACCGGCGTCGCGGAGCCTGCAATAGCGCACACGCGCGTGAATCTCCCCCGTGGAGTGCAAGATGCGGATGACGGTGCCGCGGGAAATCGGCTCCGCCATCAGCAGGCACACCCCGGAGTAGGAGATGTCCTCCAGGCTTCCCCGCTCTCTGCGCTCACCTCCGCGGCGGTCCATCCAGGAGACGTCCACCACTCCAAAGCAACGAATACGAGTCTCTGCGCGCCTGTCGTTCATATCCCTATTTCCCACTATCGGCAAAAGATTCGTGAATTCCAGCCGGAATTCGAGGTTTCATCGCTGCAAATCCTCTCGTGCGTCCATCCTCAGGGTATGTTCGCCGGGTTGTGCGGATGCCAGTGCCTCCGCGCCGCCTGGCACACCTGCTGCATTCCGGCCAGACTTCCGCAGGCCGTTCGAAGGTTCTCCGCCAGTTTCTGAAGACGCGCCTGAACACCGTCCGGGATCGCGAATTCGTTTCGAAGAGCGCCGTCGACGCTCAAGCCAAGTTCCGTGGCGTACAGGAGCCGGCCGAACAGGTCCGCCGCCCCCGAGGGGTCAAAGCCGCCCTTCAGCAGCGTGGCGGCCGCCACATAGTCCGCCAGCCCCGGCGCGTCGTTGGAATAGGAGCCCGAGGGAGGCATGCCGTAGGCCTGTAGCACCCCACGCGCCGAGAGGTGCGCGATCAAGAACGCCAGCGCCGCGTCGTTAGTTCCCATGGCCTCTACCAAGCCGGTGCTCAACCGCACCTTCCGTTCCGCGGCGTCGTAGGAGGCGCGCACCGGAATCTCGGCATCCACCGCCAGGCCGATGCCGCTCACGAACTCCGCCAGAGTCGCCGGGCTCCGGCCTATCCCGTAGGGGTCCGTCTCCGCCAAGAGAGCCATGGCCGCCTGCCGCGCCTTGACGGCCACGTCGAGCGGCCTGCGGTCATAGGGCGACGGGGCGGCCGTCTCACCCGGCGGCAGTGGAGAAAGCACGGGGGAGCGATAGTTCAACGCCAGCGCCACGAAGGGCGACGGCGGGTCATCCAGCGACGAGATCTGGATCGTCCCCGAGAAACTGGCCAGGCTCGCCGGCGGGCCGGAAAGATTGAAGGACCTGTGGCCCAGGGGCGGAAGGTTGATCGTCCAGGAACCGGCGCTCTGGCCGCCTTCCGTTCGCGCGGTCATCTGGAGGTGGATCGTATCGGCGCGGCTGGGATTGGCAAGCGCTACGCCCAGATCCCTGTTCCCGTAAGAACTGAAGAAGTAGGTCGACCCTGTTCCCACGGCGGCTACGTCCCACCAGTGGTTGCCCGGAAGTTCGCCGCGGTACAGCACCGTGGCCGTGACGGGCGTGGCCGGTTCCGTCGCGGGCGCATCGGGCGTCTCCACGATCGCCCATCCATTCAGCAGCGTCTCGGAAGCGCCCACTGTCGTCAGCGACTTCGCGCCGCCGGCGGGAACGGCAACCAGGAGGGTTGGCGAAGCCCCTTGGCCGAAGTCGAGCGGCATGGCCTGCCCGGCGTCGTTGTAAAAGCTGACCTTGACCGGAGCGGGCGCGCCCGGGTTCGGATTGGTCAGGATCAGGGTAGTCTGCCACTTCTGGGAGGGCGGTCCCCCGTCGATGAAGTGGCCGATGTAGAGGCGGGTGGAAGCCGACACCGGGTAGGAGAACTGACCGGCCAGTGGTGCGGCCGACGCCAGGATTAACGACGCAAGAAGTGCGCGCATAGAGGTTCCCCGCTCCGGTGAGACACCTGGAGCGCCTCCTGAAGCGATCATAGGGCGGCGGGGGTGGGCAGACAATGTCCAAGATGGTTAGCAGTACGATGCTAACTATGATTAACTTCCCTGCCCTGAAGGGACTGCGCCGGATCCCAGGCTTCGGCGTGCGCCGCCGGTTTCCGGGCCCTATCGTCTGGCCTGGTTCTTGCGGCTCCGCAAATCCTCAGCCAGCGCTTTGATCTCGGTGAGGTCCCGCTTCATCGCGCTCCACCCGTACCACATTGCGTAATCCGGGTTGGCGTGAAACGTGCCCTGGAAAGCGTGCATGCGATGCTCCTGCTGCATCACGAAAAGCTTCTGCTCGATCAGCGTCGGGGCGTCGTGGAAGGTCAACAGGTCCGGATAGGGGTACGCGTAGCTTTGCGGCTTGGCCAGAACGCCGTCTTTGTAAAGGGCGGCCACGGTCTCAATGGCCTCGGCCAGAAGCCGGTCGGCCTCGCGGATCATCTGGTCGCCTTTTTCCAGTTCACCCTTGGCGAACTTCTCCAGATGGCATTGGCCGCAGGTCTTCACCATCTTGTCGCGTTCCGCCTGCCAGTCCTGTTGCGTGAGGCGCGCCATGCTTGCTTCCTTGACGGCTTCCAGCCGCGCGGTGGGCTTGCCGTCCGGGTCGAGCACGCCCAGCGCTTTGAGAATCGCCGCGCGATCCGCCGCCCACTGTTTGTCCTCCGGCATCGGCAGCCGCACGGCGAGAAAACCCCAGGCCGTGCTGACCGCGTGGTTGCCTGCCTGCATATGGCAGGTCTGGCAGGCCGGCGCCGCCACACCAGCGGGCAGCACGTTGCTCTGCTTCAACAGGTAGCGGACCCCGTGCTTGGAAGCAGAGTACATCTCCCACTGCGGGTGGTCGAATCCCATGTGGCAAGTCTGGCAGGCCTGCGGCTGGCGAGCCTCCACCGCCGAAAAGAGGTGGCCGGTGTGGCAGGCATCGCAGGAGGTCACACCGTAGATCACGCCCTGCTTCTTGAGGTCCTTCATCTCGGCTTCGGTTTTGAGGCCGAGTTTGTGGCATCCGCCGCAGCCCTTCATGCCTTCCATCATCGCCGCGGGTTGCCGGTGGGCGGCCGGCATCGCTTTCATGGCCGCCCATGCGAGAGCATGCTTCCCGCTCTTGAACTGCTTCACCTGGTCGGGGTGGCAATTCTGGCAGGTTTCCGGGGCAGGAATCTTCAGCCTGCTCCCTCCCGACGCCGCGGCGTCTGTATCACGATGGCAGGTTGCGCAATCGACGCCGTTCTGGCCGTGTTTGCTGGCCTGCCAGTCTGCAACGAGATTCGGAGTGAGCTTCTGGTGGCACTCGACGCATGTCTGGCCGAATGCCGCAGTCCCAAGGAGAAACACGACGACGACGGGAATAAACCGGCACATATGTGCACCTTCCTCACCAATGCCGGAGCAGGCGCAACGCCAGGCGTTCACGATCTTTCAGGCCTCCTGGTCTTCCGCTCCGTCAGTAGAATATATCTCAAAAGAGAGGGCCGCGTTGCGGCCCTTGCCTGGCCGGCCGAAGCAAGCGGGATGGATCATGCCGGCAGAAGGCAGCGGCGAGAGACGGGCGGCGACCAGCGCCAGCCTCATCGGTGGTTGCCTCCTGGCCGGGTTTGTCCGATCGGCGGCGCAAACGTCCCGGCGGATTCCAGGTAGTAGTACGGCCCGATTCGAAAGCCGTGGTGAAGGTCCCGCGGCGTCACCCACATCAGCATCGACGAGAGCATCATCTGCATGAGCGCCAGGCCCCAGATGGAACGGCGGCGCTCGAACAACAGGCACGAAGCGGCGCCCCACAGCAGCGTGGCGGGGACGAGCACCGGGTTGGGTAAGTGCGCCAGGGCGAACGCCACGCCCGAGAGCGCGGCCGCATTCCCGGCCTTCAGCCGGCGCCGCAGCAGCAGGTAGGTCATCGACTGGTACACCACCTGTTGCGCCGCGCTCCAGGCGAAGTACACGGCCCCGCTCCGGAGCGCGGAGAACTGGAGCAGGCGCCGGTTGCCCAGCACCAGGAACAGCACCGTGATCGGGATCCACCAGCACCTCCATTCGGCCGCCGATGCGACAAGGTCCCGCCAGCCCAGGCCCAGGTCCGCCGGCGCCAGCCGCCGCCTCCGCCAGGAATACGCGATAGCCGCCGCCAGCGCCAGCCCCGTCCAGGGCAGTGGTATCACCAGCCGCCACAAGTACGCCAGCACGGCGCAGAAGAACACGGCGGCTTCCGCCACTCCGCCCATGTCGTGAGCGTACACCAGCCGGCGCGGTACACGCGGCGGCAGTGATACTCTTGTTGGGATACGGGACCCAGTATGGAGCACGAATTCATGGTGAAAAGACGGGGTTTTCTAAATGCCCTGGCGGCGTGCGCGGGCGCCGGGCTGTGTACCGCCGGGTGCGCGCCGGTTTCCGACGCCGAGGGACCGCGCGCTTTGACGGAAAAGGACCACATCGACGTCGGCGGCCACGGAAAAGAGATCATTCAGAAGGCCTACGAGTTGGGACGCGAATATCAGGCGAAGTATGGAAGCTGCTCGCAGACGTCGCTGGCGGCAATCCAGGATAGCGTCCCTTTCGTGCCCAAGGACGGACTGCTCCTGATGGCCGCGGGACCGCTCAGCGGCGGCGCGACGAGAACCCGCAACGCAAGCTGCGGCGCCTTCACGGGGTGCGGCCTCGCCATCGGGAGCGTTTGCGGCCGCACCAGGGCCAACTTCACGGGCAAAGCGCCGCTGGCAGGCGAGTTGATCCTCCAGGTCCACGACAAATTCGTGGAGGCCTACGGGGACGTGCTGTGCAACACCATCCGGGCCAAGGTGGAATCCAAGTGCTCCGGAGTGGTGAGCAACGCCGCGGCCTGGGCCGCCCAGGTTTTGCTCAAGCAGTTCGCGGGCTACCGGGCGTGAGGTGACGTTTGATACGAGAGGTGTTTCCCGTAGGGCCGCTGGCCTGCAACTGCCTCATCTTCGGCGACGAGACGACCAGAGAGGCGTTGGTCGTCGATCCCGGCGACGACATCGAGGAGATCCTCCGCCGGATCGCGACTCACGCGCTAACCGTCAGGTCCATCGTCTTCACGCACGGCCACATCGATCACGTCGGAGCGGCGGCGGCCCTCAAGAAGGCCACCGGGGCGCCCGTCTACCTGAACGAGCACGACTACCCGACCTATAGCCGGATTGAGATGCAGGCCATGTGGCTGGGCATGGATCCGCCGGAGTTCGTGGATATCGATGTCCCGGCGCGGGATGGCGACGTGGTGCGCGCCGGCGGGCTCGAGTTTACGGTCCTGCACACGCCCGGCCACTCTCCCGGCAGCATCGGACTGTGGATTCCATCGCAGAAGACGCTGGTCTCCGGAGATACGCTGTTCCGCGAAAGCATCGGCCGCACGGACCTGCCCGGCGGCGACCCGCGCCGGATCCTGGTCTCCATCCGCGAGAAGTTCCTGCCGCTCGGCGACGATACGCTGGTCTTGCCCGGCCACGGTCCCGCCACCACCCTGGGCCACGAGAAACGCCACAACTACTTCCTTCAGCGGCTGACGTCTTGACCGGGCGCGGGCTCGGGGTGCGGCGCGTCCGAAGACGCCGGCATCAGAGGATGCGTCCGCCGCCATGTAATCGCTCTTAGGAGCGGGCAGGCCGAGGCGCGTTCAGCCGCCCGGCTCGCAGCGATGTCTGGAGTTTCCGCTCCCAGCAGACGATCGTGCTCCGCGGCCCGCCGAAAGGCAGCCGGCGGAAGGTACCGTTTGCCCCGCCAGAGCTGGCTGGAGGTTTTCGGGCGCACCCTGCTTACGCGCGGGCTATTTCGATGCTGAGATGAGCTCCGCCGACGCCGGTTTCAGCCCCTGCGATTGGGCCGTGACCCGCAGCTTGCCCGGCTGCCCCTCCCGGGTGCGGACAATCAGCATGGCCTTGCCGAAAAAGAGCCTGTGCCGGCTGTCCCGGAACGAGTCGAGCGAGAGCTGGTCGCCGTTGTCGATCCCGGCGATCTCCCCGGGGCCTTGCACCTCGAACTCGACCAGGTTGTCGGCCAGAGGCGCCGGGTTGCCTTGCGCGTCGAGAGCCTCCACCAGGATGAAGGAAAGATCCTCGCCGGTGGCGGCGAGCGCGGTCCGGTCCGGAGTGAGGCGGATGGACGCCGGCGGTCCGGCCGTGCGCAGCACCTTCTCGCCAAGCCTGACGCCGCCCTTGTACGCGACCACCCGGAGTTCGCCCGGTTCATAGGGAACCTCGTTCCACCTCAGCCGGTACTTGTAGGTGACGTCGTAGTATTCCGGCTCGTATCTTGCCGGATACACGCTCATCTCCCGGACCGACGCAGCCGCGTTGTCCGGCGCCTGGGTGAACTCGACCCGGACGTAGCGCGCCCGCGCGGTGGTAACGAAGCTCGAGGGAGAGGCCGGGCCCAGCGCCCCGCCTCCGAACCCGCGGCCTCCCCGCGCGGCGCCGGACGTCCTTGCCGCCACTTCTCCGACGGTGGTCCAGGCCGCGCCGTCGCCCGACACCTTCACCTGGTAGCCCGCGCCCGCGGCCGAAGGGCCGGGGGTCAGGGTGATATGCGCCACCGGCTGCACCGAGCCCAGATCCACTTGCAGCCACGCACCGGGGCCCGCGTCCGCCCGCCACTCGCTCGCCGCGTCGCCGTCGAAAGCCAGGTTCGCGCTGCCGGAACTGGCTGTCGCGGCTTTTCCGCGGGCCAGGTTGGCGGGCCTCGGCGGCACGACGCCCTTCGTGCGCCGCCCGAGCGGCCGGCCGTTCAGGAAGAGTTCCGCTGAATCGCCGTTGGTATAAACGAACACCGGCACGTTCTGGCCCTTCCGCTCGGGCCAGTTCCAGTGCGGCAGGATGTGAATGGTGGGCTCATTCGGACGCCAGTAGCTGCGGTAGAGGTAGTAGCGGTCCTTCGGGATGCTCGCCAGGTCCACAATCCCGAAGTAGGAACTGCGCGCCTCCCGGGCGTTCGGCGTAGGCTCGCCGAGATAGTCGAAGCCGGTCCAGACGAACTCGCCGCCGACAAACCGGTCCCGTTCCATCAGGTCGAATTCGAAGTCCGGGATGTCGGACCACGGTGTCGCGCTGAGATCGTAAGAGCTGACGTACCGCGTGCCGCCCGGGTAGTCCGTCTTGGAGTCCGCCAGCGGGAACGCGTAAAAGCCGCGCGTGCTGACCGTGGAGGCCGATTCGCTGTAGAGAATGGGCTTGCCGGGGTACATCTCGCGGTAGCGGTCGTAGCGGCGGCCATAGTTCCAGCCGGCGAGGTCGAGCGGATCGTACACCGGCTGGCTCACCGTGTTGGGGGTATGGCAGCCGATGCCGACCGGGCGCGTGGGGTCGTGCCTCAGGACCACCTCGCGCATGGCCGCCAGACGCCCGAAGGACATCCCGGACCCCTTCTCGTCGGCGGAGGTTCCTATCTCGTTGCCGACGGACCAAACGAACACACTCGGGTGGTTGCGGTCGCGCTGGACCAGGTTGGTCAACTGCCGCTCCGCGTGCGGCAGCACGCCCGCCGGTCCGTTCAGGTTGTCCGCCGTTCCGTCCCACTTGTCGAACGCCTCGTCCCAGACGAAGATTCCCATGCGGTCGCAGAGCGCGAGCACCTCGGGGGCCGGCGCGTTGTGGCTCGTCCGCAGGGCGTTGGCCCCCATTTCCTTCATGATCTCGAGCTGCCGCTCCATGGCGCGAAGATTGAACGCCGCTCCCAGCGCCCCCAGGTCGTGGTGCAGGTTCACGCCGAACAACTGGACGCGCTTGCCGTTGAGGTGGAAGCCGTCATCCGCCGTGAATTCGAAGGTGCGGAAGCCGAAGGTGACCGTCTCGCGGTCCACCACGGCGCCGCCGGCACGCACAGCCGCCACGGCCGTGTAGACGTTCGGCGTCGTGAAGTCCCACCGCAGCGGTTTGGTGACGAAGAACTGCTGGTCCACCAACCCGGAACCGCCGGCGGGCGCCGTGCCGCTCTTCTGGCTCGATGCGACCTGCCGCCCGTGCGGGTCGAACACCGCGACCTCGACCGTGACCTCCTGGCCGGCCGAAAGGTGGTTTTCGACGGAGGTCTGGACGCGCACCGTAGCGCGCGCGTCGGCAATGGCCGGCGTGGTCACGAACGTGCCCCAGTGCGCAATGTGCACCGGCTTCGCCACGGTCATGGTCACCTTCCGGTAGATACCCGCCCCCGGATACCAGCGGGACTGGTGCCGCCGGGTGTCAACCCCGACGGCGATGACGTTCCGCTCGCCCAAGCGGATGTGGGGCGTGGCGTCGACGCGGAAGGACATGTAGCCGTAATCCCATTCGCCCGCCAGCCGGCCGTTCACGTACACCTTGGGGAACGCCATGACGCCGTCGAAATCGAAGTACACCCGGTCGCCCGCGACGCCCTTCGGCGTGAAAGTCTTCCGGTACCAGCCCACGCCCTGCCACGGCAACTTCCCTGTGCTGCCCGGCAGGGCGGCGTCAAACGGTCCCGCAATGGCCCAGTCGTGCGGCAGGCGCACGGACTGCCACGCCGAGTCGTCAAACCCCGGCTGTCTGGCGGCTTCGGGCTGCTCTCCCTTGATGAACCGCCAGTCGCGGTTGAAGTCTTCGGTCACACTCTGGCCCGGCGCCGCAGCGGGGAACAGCAACGCTGCGCCAAGCACCAGGGGGAGAATGCTTCCCACTCGTGCGTATGAGTCTCTTGTCACCACCCGATTTTACATCCGCCGGCCGTGCCGGTCTTCGCGCCGCTGTCGAAGCCGGATTTGACGCTATACTGAGTTCAAAGGGCGCGTATGAAAACCTACGGCAAGTTTGCCGCGATTATCGTTGTAATCGTGGGTACCCTGGTCTGGCTGGCGGCTGGGGGAATCAACGAGAGCAAGACCTACTACACCACCGTCGAGGAACTGCGGGAGATGGGCCAGTCCGCAGCCGACCGCCGCCTGCGGGTGGCGGGAGATGTGGAGGAGGGTTCCATCGTGCGCCTCGGCAAGGAAGTCGAGTTCACGTTGAAACAGGATGCGCTCAAGCTGAAGGTCGTCTACGACGGCGCCGACCCGCTGCCCGACACCTTCCGCGATGGAGCGCAGGCGCTGGCTGACGGCAAACTGGGCCAGGACGGCGTCTTCCGCGCTCAGAAGATACAGGCCAAGTGCGCCTCCAAGTATGAGGCCAAACCCGGCCAGAAGCACCCTGACGCCGTGAAGCGGGCGGGCGTCTAGGACACGGGGCTGCATGGAGAATCTGGGCGCTGTCTCTGTCCTGATCGCCTTCTGCCTGGGGGTATACGCGCTGGCCGCCTCCATCCTGGGAGGCTGGAAACGAAAACCCTACCTGGTGGCCAGCGCCGAGCGCGCCGTCTATGCGCTCTGGCTGCTCCTCACGGTGGCCTCCTCGGTGGTGGTCCACGCCCTGCTGACCGGCGATTTCCGCATGGTCTACGTGGCCTCCCACAGCAACCGCGACATGCCCGCCCTCTACAAGTTCGCGGCCTGGTGGGGCGGGCAGGAAGGCTCGCTCCTGCTGTGGAGCTGGCTGCTCGCTTCCTACGCGGCGCTGGTCGTGCTCACCAACCGCCGGCGCCACCGCGCCATGATGCCCTTCGTCACGGCGGTCCTGATGGCGCCCCAGGTCTTTTTTCTGATCCTGAACGCGTTTGTCGCGAGTCCCTTCCGCATGCTGGCCGTCGGGCGGGAAATCACCAGCGTCCCCGACGGGAACGGCCTGAATCCGCTCTTGCAGTACTGGGCCATGGCGCTGCATCCTCCGGCGCTCTACCTGGGCTACGTCGGCTTCGCTGTGCCGTTCGCCTTCGCCATGGGCGCGCTGATCACGCGGGAGAAGAGCGACTCCTGGCTTCAGACCACGCGCCGCTGGACCCTGATTACGTGGCTGTTCCAGAGTTGCGGAATCCTGCTCGGGGCGGGTTGGGCCTACGCAGTTCTGGGATGGGGCGGCTATTGGGGCTGGGATCCCGTGGAGAATGCTTCGCTGCTGCCCTGGATCACGGCGACCGCTTTCCTGCACTCGGTCATGATGCAGGAGAAGAAGGGAATGATGAAGGTGTGGAACGTGTCGCTCATCTCCATCACCTTCTGGCTGTGCATCTTCGGAACGTTCCTGACCCGCTCCGGCATTGTCAGCTCGGTCCACGCCTTCGCCCAGTCGCCGATCGGCAAGTGGTTTGTGGGCTTCCTGGCGGTTCTGGCGGCTGCGGTGATC
Source organism: Bryobacterales bacterium (assembly GCA_020851555.1). Taxonomy (GTDB): domain Bacteria; phylum Acidobacteriota; class Terriglobia; order Bryobacterales; family Bryobacteraceae; genus DTKY01. The sequence continues at coordinate 23,111 of JADZCM010000012.1, forward strand.
TACGTGATCCTGAACCGGCTCGACTACCTCCGCAGCGAGGCCCGGCTGGAGAGCGTGGTTTCCCGGGAGTCCAGCTTCCTGTTCAACAACCTGCTCCTGCTGGCGAGCTGCTTCGCCGTGCTCTGGGGAACGCTGTTTCCGGTGATCTCGGAAGCCTTCACCGGTGAGAAGATCAGCGTGGCCGCGCCGTTCTTCAACCGCGTGAACGTTCCGATCGGGCTGTTCCTGCTGTTCCTGACGGGCGTGGCGCCGCTGTTCGCCTGGCGCCGGACCTCGGTGGCGAGCCTGCGGCGTAACTTCACCTGGCCGCTGGCGGCCGCCGCGGTTCTGGCCGCGGGCCTCTTCGCGGCGGGCGTGAGGCACGGCTATGCTCTCGTGTGCTTCGCTCTCTGCCTCTTCGTCGCGTGGACCATCGGGGCTGAGTTCTACAAGGGCTCGCGCGCGATTGCGGCGAGAACCGGCCAGAACCTGCTGGCCGCCGCCGTGGAACTGACCCACCGCAACCCCCGGCGCTACGGCGGGTACACCGTCCACATGGGCATCGTCCTGATGTTCGTGGGATTCGCCGGCTCTGCTTTCAACAAACAGGCCACGGTGGAGGTTGAGTTGGGCAGCGCCTTCCAGCTCGGCCGCTACGAACTCCAGGTCCGCGAGATCCGGCGGGGCTCCAATCCTAACTACTCATGGGACCACGCCGTAATCGGAGTCTCCTCCGGAGGGAAGGCCGTTGACCGCCTGGAGCCCGAACGCCGGCTTTATGTTTCGAGCGGCCAGAACACCTCGGAAGTCGCCATCCGCCGGCGGCTCAACGAGGACCTGTACCTGAACTTCGCCGGGATGTCGGCGGACAACTCCAAGGCCGTGATCCAAGCCTACGTGTTCCCGCTGGTGTCCTGGATCTGGATCGGCTTCCTGGTGCTGGTGGGCGGGACTCTGGTCTGCCTGGTGCCCGGCAAATCCCGCGTGAAGGAGGCTGGACCAGGCGTCTCGATCGCCGAAGTAGAATATGCGCAGGTCGAGGATTAGATCTCGATCCGTGTCCGGAACCGGAAGGAACCCGAAGAAGCTGGCTTGATGATTGTTCTCACGGCTGTAGTGGTGGCCCTAGGGGGCCTGCTGTACGCACTGGCTGTCCGCCCGGAGGATCTGCCCCCGGCCGGGCCGGTCTCCCCAGCCGGCGCCCTGGAGGAGAAGCGGGCCGCCATCTACGCGAACCTGCGCGACCTCCAGTTCGAATTCCGCGTGGGGAAGTTGTCCGATGAGGATTACCAGCACTCCAAGCTGGGCCTGCAAAAAGAACTGATGGCGGTCAGCGCCCGGATTGCGCAGAACTCGGGAACTGCGCAGGCGCCGAAGGCGGCGGCTCCAGCACCCGTCGCGCCTCCGGGCGTCACCTGCCCGAAGTGCGCGGCGCGTTTTCCCCAGCCCATGAAGTTCTGCGGCGAGTGCGGCGCGCCCATGACCGGAGGAGCCGCATGAAGATCCCGCTGCTGGCGCTCGTGTCTTCGGCGGCGCTCCTGGGCGCCGTGGACGGCCGGGTTGTAAATGGCGCCACGGGAAAGCCGCAGGCCGGCGCGGCCGTGAACCTGGTCGCCATGGGCGGGGCCGGCATGGACACGCAGGGCAGCGTCAAAGCCGATGCGGAGGGCCGTTTCAGCTTTCCCCAGACGCCGCAGGGGCCGGTTCTGCTTCAGGTCACGCACCAGGGAGTCACCTATAGCCTGGTCCTGCAGCCGGGCACGCCGCCGACGGGCCTCACGCTGGAGGTCTTCGACGCTTCCTCCCGGCGGGGCTCGGCCAAAGTCGTAGAGGACGTGGTGCTGCTCGAACCGCTGGGCACGGAGTTGTCCGTCCGCGAGCACGTCATCTGGCAGAACGACGGCAAAGCGACTTACCACGACACCGCCGCCGGAACGTTCCGTTTCTTCGCCCCCCCCGAGGCCAAGTCCACTCTGCGCGTCACCGCAGTCGCACCGGGCGGGCTGCCCGTGGAACAGGCCGCAACCCCGGCGGGTCTGCCGGACGTTTTCAAGATCGATTTCCCGGTCAAGCCCGGTGAGACTAACTTCGAGGTCAGCTACCGGCTTCCCTTCTCCGCTCCGGGCGCGTTCACCGGACGCGCGATTCAAACCGACGCGCCGGTTCGCCTGGCCGTTCCGGAGGGGGTCGTCCTGAGGGGCGACGGAATCGCGGCCATCGGCCAGGACCCGCTGAGCCGGGCTTTGGTCTACAGCGTGAAGACTGCCCGGTACACCGTCCAGATCGAAGGCTCGGGCGCGATGCCGTCCGCTGCCGCGGATGCCGAAGACGCCGGCTCCGGCTTGAACCAGATCCTCCCCAGGATCTACGGCAGCGTGGTTCCCATACTCGGCCTGGCGTTCCTGATTCTGGCGCTGGGCTTCGTGCTGCTCTATCGCAAGCCGGCGCCGGTTACCACCCCGAAGCCCCCCTCACCACAGAGCAGGAAGCGGTGATGACCGCGGTCGCCGCCGAAGGAGTCTGGAAGTACTACGGAGACTTCCCCGCCCTGCGGGATATCAACCTGAGCGTGGAAGCGGGCGCGTGCCTGGCTTTGCTGGGGCGGAACGGCGCGGGCAAGACCACCCTGCTCCGGATCCTGGCGGGGCTTTCGCACGCCAGCCGCGGCAGAGTTCGTGTTTTCGGCGGGCAGTCCAGGTCCCAGGAGACGCGCCGCCGGGTAGGCGTCCTGGGACACGGCATCGCCGTCTACGAGGAGTTCACCGCCTTCGAGAACCTGCGCCTGTTCGCGGCGCTCTACGGCCTGCCTGATCCGCGCAAGACGGCGCTGGAGTGGCTGGAGAAGACCGGCCTCGAGCGAGTCAAAGACGGCCGGGTGCGGGAGTTTTCGCGCGGCATGCGGCAGCGGCTGGCGGTCGCCCGCGCCTTCCTTCACGAGCCTTCCGTGCTGCTGTTGGACGAACCGTTCACGGCTCTGGATGACAAGGCCATCGCCGCGCTTCAGGAACTGCTGTCGCGGGCGCGCGCCCGCGGGAGCACGGTGGTCCTCTCGACCCACCAGTTGCGTGAGGCTCTGGAGTTGGCCACGCATGTCGCGCTCATCAATCGCGGCAAACTGGCTTTCGCGGGCCCGCGCACCGGGCAGATGCTCGATGACACCGGCTGGCTCTACCGGACCTACGGAGAGGCGTGAGGGGATGCTGGAAGAGGCATCCATCCTCTCAGAAGACGGGCGGGAACGCCTGTCCCGCCGCGGCGGATCGCCGGGCGGCGGCACGCGCGGGACCTGCCTGCCGGCCTGCGGGAAACCTTATCCCCGGCCCGCTGCAAGCGGAGGGCGGGCGTGAACTTCCTGCGGCAGGCGTGGCTCATTGCATGCAAGGATCTGCGGGCGGAACTGCGCACCAAGGAGGCGATCAACGCCTCCCTTTCTTTCGCCCTGGTCATCCTGCTGCTGTTCAGCTTCGCCTTCGATCCCAACTCCGAGCAGACGCGGGAGATTTCCGGCGGCCTGCTCTGGATCGTCTTCGCCTTCGCGGGAGCACTCATCCTGAACCGCAGCTTCGCGCGGGAGCTTGCCAACGACTGCCTGGACGCGCTGGTGGCCTCTCCCGTCTCCAGCGCCGCCCTGTTCCTGGGCAAGTGCGTGGCGAACGTGACGCTGCTGTTGGCCGTGGAACTGGTCTGTCTTCCCGTCTTCGGGGTGTTCTACAACGTCCGCTGGACCGGGCGGTTCTGGCCGCTCCTGCTCGTGCTGGCGCTCGGAACCTGGGGGCTCACCGTCGTGGGAACCATGTTCAGCGCGTTAACCGTGAATCTACGCCTCCGGGAGTTGATGCTGCCCACGCTGGTCTACCCGCTGATGATCCCGGGGCTGATGGCGGCCATTCAGCTCACTACCGCCCTGATCGCGGGACAACCGCTGGCCGGCGGCCTGTACGGCTGGCTCAAACTTCTGGCCGGCTTTGACATCATCTTTACGGCTCTCGCCTTGGGGTTGGTGGATACTGTACTGGTAGGGTAAACGATGCGACAGAAGGTCCTTTTTGGGCTGTGCGTGCTGGCCGCGTGGCTGGTGGCCGCGGACATCGCGGTGATTCTGCTGGTCTTGCCGGATGAGGCGGCGCAGGGCGCCATCTACCGAATCATGTTTTTCCACGTGCCCGCGGCGTGGACCGCCTTGCTGGCCTGCCTCATCGCGCTGGCGGCGAGCGTGATGTATTTGATTACCCGGAACCTGCGCTACGACGCTCTGGCGGTCGCCGTGACCGAAGTGGGGCTGGCCTTCGGCGCGGTCAACCTGATCACCGGCATGATCTGGGGACGCGTGATCTGGGGCATCTGGTGGACCTGGGACGCGCGCCTGACCTCCATGCTGGTCTGCTGGCTGCTGTACGCCGGTTACCTCATGCTGCGCCATGCGGTCGAAGAGCCGACTCAGCGCGCCGGGACCGCAGCGGTGTTCTCCATCTTCGCCTTCGCCGACATCCCGATCGTAGTCTTCTCCATCCGCTGGTGGCGGACCCAGCATCCGCAGCCGGTGGTCTGGGGAGGAGGCGCCATGGACTCGTCCATGTATCGGATGCTCTTCTTGAACTGGGCGCCGCTGCTGCTGCTGTTCGCCGTCCTGGCCGCCCTGCGCATGCGGCAGGAACAGGCGCAGCGCGAAATCGATGCGCTCCGGCGTCAAGCGCACGCTTTGTAGCCGAGGAACCGTTATGGAATCAACCAACTTCACCTTTCTGGTCTACGGCTTGATCGCAGCCTGGCTGCTGCTGTTCGCGTACGTCGCCGCCCTGGCCTCCCGGGAACGGCGGATCGAACGCGAAATCGAGAGCATCCGGCAGATGCTCAAGCAGAAATAGCAGGCACGCCGGGAGCCGGCCGGGCAGCCCGGTGAGAAACCGGGACCAGCCCACCAGGACAACAGAACGCCGTTTGTATCCACACTCTGCTGTTTCTGAAGCACCTGGTGATAACGATGCACTCCGGCTGGCGCTTCCGTGCACGGCGGGCGATAGGCTTGCTCCTGTCAGGCCATGCCCCATCTCCCCAGCGTACCCTGGAGCGGCACACTCCCCTCTGCTGAACGGTAGTTCTTTATCGAACAGTCTGAGCCAGACATCACCTTCCTCGATATCTTCTTCCCGTTCGGGACCTGCACCGTGACAGTTCACCAGGGCTGGGAGCGCGACGCCGGGGCCGTGCGGTAACTGGCGCCGGAGCCCGGAACCTATGATGGACGGGCAGGTGCGGAAATCGATGGTTGGCGACATTACGGCAGGCCGTGGGCGAGCTGAAGCTGTGCGCCACCGTCATCGACCCCGCCGCCCCGTCCCGCTGAGGCCGCACCCGCCGCGCCACCACGCCGGCACCGCCCCGTTGCCTTTTGCCCTTTGCCTCTTGTTTTTCATATACTTAATGTGTCCTCTCTTGAAGAACTCAGTGCCAACCCTGTACGAGATGAGCGTCATCTGGTTGCGCGCCGCGGTGGTGCTGTATTCGGCCGGCCTGCTGCACGCCATCCTGACGGTGTTGCGCCGGCGTGCGCGGCTGTTTCAGCCGGCGCTTGTGGCGTTCGTCGCCGGCGCGATGCTGCACCTGGTCTCGTTGGTGGAGGAGACCTTCTTCCTGGGGAGCCTCCCGTTGCACGATACCTACGAGACCGCTTCCTCGTGCGCGTTCCTGATCGCGCTGGTGTTCCTGTTCGTTTACTGGCGGCACCGCATTCAATCGCACGGCGTGTTCCTTTTCCCGCTGGTCTTCGTGCTGGCGCTGATCGGCAGCCTGGGCGCCCCCGCGGCGACCTGGTCGAGTCCCAAACTGCGCGACGCGTGGCTGATGGTGCACGTCGCGCTGGTCCTGGCCGGCTACGCGGCGCTGCTGGTGATGGCGGCTTCCTCGATCATCTACCTCATCCAGGAGCGGCACCTCAAGACGAAGGATCCCGGTGTCCTGACCGACCGGCTGCCGCCGCTGGGCACGCTTGACGAACTGATCACCAAGTCCATGGCCATCGCCTTCGTGCTGATCACGCTGGCAGTGATCGCGGCGACTATCTGGGCTTCCATTGAGAGCGGCTCCCGCTGGATCACCGAGCCCAAGATCCTGATTTCCCTGGTGACCTGGACGCTCTATCTGCTGCTCACTTTTCTTCGAGTCACGGTCGGGTGGAGGGGCCGCAAAGCGGCGTACATGGCGATCCTGGTGGTCGGCTTCTCGACCGTGACCTGGGCGGCGCACGCCGGGCTGCGCAACCTGTTCGCTCCATGAGGCTCTCGGTCACAGGCTTGAATCACAAAACCGCTCCGGTGGAGGTGCGCGAGAAGCTCGCCTTCGAGGAGAGGGCGCTCGGCGAGGCGCTGCGGGAGTTGAAGTCGTTCCCGGAGGTCTCCGAGGCGCTGGTGCTTTCGACCTGCAACCGGGTGGAGGTGGCGCTGGCCACCGGCGATGAAGCGGATTCACGCGCGGTCGCCGCCGGCTTTCTGGCCGGCTCCCGCCAGGTGGAACCGCAGCGCCTTGAACAGCACCTTTATCACCACCAGGACCGCGAGGCCGTGCGCCACATCTTCCGGGTGGCATCCAGCCTCGACTCGATGGTCGTGGGGGAGTCCCAGATACTGGGACAAATGAAGACGGCCTACGCGCTGGCCAAAGCGCACGGCTCCATGGGCGGGTACCTGGAGAACGTCTTGAGCCGGGCCTTCAGCGTGGCCAAGCGGGTGCGCAACGAAACCGAGATCGGACAAAGCGCCGTGTCGGTCAGTTTTGTCGCGGTGGAACTGGCGCGGGAAATCTTCGGCTCGCTCGCGGGCAAGAAGGTTCTGGTCGTGGGCGCCGGCAAGATGTCGGAACTGGCGGCGCGCTACCTGCACCGGAGCGGCGCCAGCCAGATCTTCGTCACCAACCGCACGCACGACCGCGCGGTTGAAATGGCCAGCTTGTTCCAGGGAACGGTGGTCGAGTACAACCGCTTCATCGCCCGGCTCCCCGAGATCGATATCGTCATCACCTCCAGCGGGGCGCCCCACTTCATCCTTGGGAAGGAGGAGGTGAAGCACGCCATCGAGGTGCGCCGGAACCGGCCCATGTTTCTGATCGACATCGCCGTGCCGCGCAACGTCGACCCTGCCGTCAACCAGATCGACAACGTGTTCCTCTACGACATCGACGATCTGCAGCGCGTGGCGGAGCAGAACCGGCAGGGAAGAATGGTGCGCGCCGAGCAGGCCGAGCAGATCGTTTCCGAGGAGGTGGACCGGCTGCTGGCCCGGCTCAAGGCCCGCGAGGTGGCGCCCACCATCGTCCGGCTGCAAGAGCAACTCGAACAGTTGCGGCTGGCGGAACTGGAGCGCCTCCGGCCGCGTCTCGGCCCCCTGTCGGCGTCGCAGGAGGAAGCGCTGGAGGCGCTGACCAGGGGGATCATCTCCAAGATCGCTCATGCCCCCATCGCGGAACTTCGCAGGCAGGCGGCCGAACCGGATGGCGTGCAGGCCGTGGACGTGATCCGGCGGGTATTCCGGCTGGAGGAATAGTGATCACCATCGGGTCGAGGGGGTCGCAGCTCGCGCTGTGGCAGGCGCGCTGGATCCAGGGACGGCTGGAGGAGGCGGGCGAAACCTGCCGCATTCAGGTTATCCGGACCACGGGCGACAAGATCACCGATGTGCCGCTCGCCAAGGCCGGAACCAAGGGCCTCTTCACCAAGGAGATCGAAGAGGCGCTGCTCGCCGGAGAAGTGGACCTGGCCGTTCACAGCATGAAAGACCTCCCCACGGAACTGCCCGAGGGACTGGCGATCGCCGCCGTGCCCGAGAGGCAGGACCCGCGCGACGCGCTGCTGGGGATGAAGTTCAAGGCTCTGCCCGCGGGCTGCAAGGTAGGAACGAGCTCTCTCCGGCGCGCGGCGCAGTTGCGGGCGCTGCGGCCGGACCTGGAGGTCGAACCGCTGCGCGGCAACCTGGACACCCGCATCCGGAAGATGGAGGAAGGGCGCTACTCCGCCATCGTCCTCGCCGCCGCGGGGCTGAAGCGGATGGGTTGGGAGGACCGCATCGCGGATATCCTCTCCACCGACTATATGTGCCCGGCCGTGGGACAAGGCGCCCTGGCGCTGGAAACCAGAGCCGGCGGTGCGGCCGCGTCGCTGTGCCGGACCTTGGATCATGCCGAGACTCGTACCGCGGTGGCTGCCGAGCGGGCGGTGCTGGCGGCGCTGGGCGGCGGATGCCAGGTCCCCATCGGCGCGTATGCCACCCTGGAGGGGCGGAGCTTGCACCTCACGGCCGTAGTATGCACGCCTGACGGCGACCGGCTCATCCGGCGCAACGCGTCGGGGGACGCCTCCCGGGCGGAGGTTCTGGGCCGCGAACTCGGCCAGACGCTGCTGGACGCCGGCGCGGACGACATCCTGGAGGCCGTCTATGGGGGCTCCTGATCTCCCCCTGGCCGGCCTGACCGTGGTGGTCACGCGCGCCCGGGAGCAGGCGGCGGCGCTGTCCGCGCGGCTGGAAGCCCTGGGCGCGGAGGTGATCGAGTTCGCCACCATCGAGATACGGCCCGCCGAAGACTACAGGGCGCTGGACGCGGCGCTGGCGGATCTGTCGCTCTACGACTGGCTGATCTTCACCAGCGCCAACGCCGTGAAGTTCTTCCGCGAGCGTCTGGAGTTGCGAGACCGCGATCTGGGGAAATTCCGGGGGCGCGTTTGCGCCATCGGTCCCGCGACCCGCAGGGCGGTGGAGCGGTTGGGCCTGGCAGTGGACCTTATGCCCGAGGAGTACGTTGCCGAGAGCCTGGTTGCGGCGTTCGCGGGACACGACCTTGCCGGCAAGCGCATTCTGCTGCCCCGCGCGGCGGTGGCCCGCGACCTCGCGCCCGTGGAACTCACGAAGCGCGGCGCGAGGGTGGACGTGGTGGAGGCCTACCGCACCGCCGTTCCCCGCGATACGGCGGAGCGTGTCCGCGAGATCTTCTTCGGGGAACGCAAACCTGACTGGATTACGTTCACCAGTTCTTCCACGGTCGCGAACTTCGTGAACGCGGCGGGCAGCCACACCCTGGAAGGCGTCAGGATCGCCTCGATCGGTCCGGTGACCAGCGCCACCGCGCGCCAGTACGGGCTGGAGGTCACGGCGGAAGCCTCGCCCTACACCATCGAGGGTCTGGTTGCGGGAATCCTCAGCCGCCGGTAACCTCTGCGCCGCGCGCTCGATTCACGCTTCCGAAGCCGGGCAACACGCCTGACGTCCCAGGCCCCGCCATTCGCCCAACGGCCGCCCTACTCCTCAGTATCTACTCTGCTCAGGCCGATTCCATCGCCGCCTGCAACATCGCTCGCGTGTAGGCCACGGCGAATGCCGTGCCGGCGTAACCGCCGCCGCCGGGGTAACCGCCGATCGGTCTGTCGGCCAGTTTCGCGTATTCGCGATCATAATCCAGCGCACGTGGATGTTCGGGATAAATGGTGCGCGTGTACTTGTTCCTCACCACTTCTTTCATCACCCCGAACATGTCCACCTGACCCTCATCGACGGCCACCTCCGTGTACCGCTCGTAGGGCTTCATCACCCGCACGTTGCGATAATGCATGTGATTCATGCGGTCCCGGCTCGAGAAGTAGCGGCATACCTCGACCGGATCCTCGCCCATCTCACGCGTGACGCCGGGGTCGAACGTGATCCCATTCGCCGGGTCATCAACGATCGAGATGAGCTTTCTCCAGCCTGCCACAGTGCCCATGATCTGCTCCGAACCACGGCTGATCGGGGCCGGAGGATCGTTCGGATGCAGCGCCATCCGCACCCCCGCCTCGCGGCAGACCGGAATGACGGCTTTCAGGAAGTACGTGATGTTCTTCCACATCTCCTCGGCCGTGTGGGCGCCCTCCTCGGGGAGGGGCGGCAGACCGCGCATCTTTTCATAGTCGAACCCGGTGTGGCCGCTCCCTGCGCGGCCGGTCTCCTCGAAGTAACCCTCCATGGCGCGATGCGCGTACCAGTTGTACTCGATGACCGGCAATCCGGCCTTTCCGGCGGCGCGGATGGACTGGAGCACCTTATCGATGTCTTCGTCGCGGCCCGCACGCCCGTAGATGGCATTGGTGAAGCCGCTGATCATGATGTTGTAGTGCGTGAGACCGGCGGCCTTGGTGCGCTCGATACGGGCCCGGAGATCCGCTTCCTTCCAGGGAATGGCGCCGACGCTTCCCCCGACGATGTAATCCACGCCGAGTTGCTTTACGCGCCGCATGCCGGCCTCGTCGCCCCCGCCCCCCAGGCAGAGTTTGGGGGTGTTGGGGCCTTCTACGACGGGCCAGCGGGCCGCTGGAGCGGCGGACAGGAGAGCCGGCGCGACTACTGTCGCGCCGGCAGCCCCGATCAAGTTCCTTCGAGACAGATTCCCATTCATGCTGCAACCCTCCCTTACCATGACAATTGAAGCTGCAGGTTCATCAGCGCGGTCCCTCCCCACGGCGCCGTGGTGGGTCCCGCGGTGAGTTTCGCAAAAGCCTTCGGGTTGGTGAAATCCACGGTAGTGGAAGGCGCGGTGAAGTTGTAGATGTTGAACAGCATCTTCTGCACCGAGTGGATGTCCAGACGGACCAGAAACTGGAACTTCTCGGTCAGGGAGATGTATTTCTGGGCGGAGGCGTCCATGGCGATCTTGGGTATCGTCCCCAGGATGTTGCGGCCCGAGTTGCCCGGAGTAAAGGCCGCCGGGTAGGCGAAAGCGTTTATGTCGATGATCGGGTTTTCATTCAGGACGTTGAAACGGTCACCCATGTCCCGCCACCCATCCCTGATCTTCGGCGCGCTTACCAGATCCGGCCTCCGGGTGCCGGCGAACGTCGGATAGTAGTTGTAGGGACTGTTGGCGAAGCTGAACGTCAGCGGAGGTCCATCCTCAAGGTCCACCATCCAGGCGGTCTGCCAGCCGCCGATGATGCGGTCCGACCATCCTCCCCGGTTTAGAAAATGCCTGCCCTTGCCCACCGGCAGTTCCCAGGTCAGGGTGTTGACGTAGCGCTTCGGGCGGTCGTAGCCGGCCCTCGCCTTTTCCAATGACCGGTTCTGAATCGGCGCGACGCCGCTGCCGGAGTTGTCGTTGTCCTGGCTGTTGATGGATTTTGAGAAGGTGAAGAACGTCTGGAAGGTGAGTCCCTGACCGAACCGCCTCTCCAGCTTCACCGTGGCGCCATGGTAGGTGGAGTGCCCGTAGTTCGAGCGGAAAAGGATGTCACCGAATTGCGGCCAGGGGCGATAGTTTTGAGGGGCCTTATAAACAGCGGCGCGCAGTGCCGGGTCGTCTTTGGCGTAGTCAATAGGGAAGGTATTGGCCTGCCAGCGCTCAATCAACCCAACCCCGCTCGAACCCTGATACATCAGGTCGAGGACATAGGTTGAGCTGATCTGGTACTGGACGCTCAAGTTCCAATTCAGGATGTACGGGTTGCGTGTGTTGGAGTCCCACCACTCCTGCGTCCGCGCCGAGTAATTGGTCCCCAGGTACGGAGAGGTGCCGTTCGGCCGGATTGTGTAGACCACCGGCGCCGGTATCTGGCTGATCCGATAGATCGGACGGGGATCTCCGGGGGGGCTCTGATAATTCGCTTGAGCCACATACTCTTCAAAATAGGCCCGCGACGACGGGAACTTCACGTCGATTGTATTGACTGCAAAGCCGCCGCGCATGGCCCATTTCTGGAGAGGGTGCCACGCCACTCCAATGCGAGGTTGAAAGTTGTTACGGTCGCGCTTGTTCAGCGGTGTGGTAGGATGCACGACTCCCCCCAGCCTGCCCGTGAGGTCGTCCTTGACCGTAGGATCGAAGTTGCTCATCTGACCCCACTTCATGTTGTAAGCGCTCTCGATCGAATACCGGATGCCGAGGTTCAACGTCAGCCGCGGAGAGACCTTCCAGTCGTCCTGAAAATACAGGCCGTGAATGCCGGAACGCGGCAGCCAGCTCGCCAACTCCTGGTCGAACTGCGCTTGCCTGACGTAGCCCAGAAGGAAACCGGCGAAGGTGTTGCCCGTGCCGGGCACCGGATTCCCATTCGCCTGAAGACCCGCCGTCATCTGGTCAAACCGAAAGTCGCCGCTGGGGCGGTTGGTCACCGTGCTGTTCATTCGAAGCCGCAGCAACTCATAGCCCATCTTGAAGACGTGAGTCCCCCACATCCTGGTCAGGTCATCCCGGAACGTGATCGTCTCATCGACGCGCTGATTCGGGCCGCTGAGCGTCAGCCCGTAGATGGAATCCGCGGAGCCTGCCCCTCCCGTGCCGAAGGCAGGGAGCAGCGCCGGGGATATGTTGGGAATCCCCAGGATCTTGCCGTAATCCTTCATGAACGAGGGCACCATCTTCTGGCTCCACCTGCGGTAGTAGCCCAAGCGCACGTCATTGACCAGGCTGGGGCCGATTACCCAGGTGAGGCCCAAGGAGGAGTTCTGGTTGGTGGAAGGAGACTTCGTGCTGCCGGTGTCCCAGTCCGGCAGCCGGATATTGGAGGGACGTCCCCAGCCGTTGGCGTGGTTGGAGGTCCAACTGGCATAGATCTTGACATAGGGGTTGAACTGATGGTCGAGGCGGGTGTTGAAATCCTCGAAGAAGGTACGGGAACGCTCGTCATACGAGAGATTACTCGCCGGTCCGTCCGCGCCGAACGTCGCCGGGTTGTTCGGCGGCTTCCATGGGTGAATCTCCAGCACCTTCCTGGCCACGGCGTCAAGCGCGCTGAGCGGGATCAGTTTGTTCGAAAACGGGTCCCGCGCCCAGGAGCCATCCGCAAGCTGGCGGGTTGTGTTCGGATCGTAGATCGCGCGGCCTACGCCGCCGAACGTGAAATCACCCTTCTCCATCTCCGGCGTTGGGACGGCGATGAAGTACTGGTTGGTTTTCTTCTCGATCAACTTCTGGTATCCGAAGAAGAAAAACGACTTGTTGCGGCCGTCGTACAGCTTGGGGATCAGAATCGGCCCTCCCACGTTGGCGTCCGGCAGCAGGAAGAAATTGCGCTGGCCGTTAGGATTGCCGGGCGTGGGCTGGCTACTCCGCTCCCGGTCGTGATAGGTACGGTGCTGCATGCTGCGGGAACGGCCATAGATGGAAGCCATGCCGTGCCATTCGTTGGTGCCCGTCTTCTTGACGATAGTGATCATACCGCCGCCCGAGTGCCCGTACTCGGCTGGAAGCACCGTGGTCAGGACTTTCACCTCGGCGACGGAGTTCTGCACCGTCTTGATGCCGGCCGACCCTTCCCCAGGGTCATTCACGCTCGTCCCATCCTCTACGGCTCCTATCGCGGAACTTCGCTGTCCGGCCACGCTAAAGCCGGAGAGACTGCTGCCGTAGGACGTTCCCGCGGAGACCCCGGGTATGAACAACACGGCTCCCATGACAAAACGCTGGTACATGGGCAACGTGTACAGAGTCTGGCCTTGAAGAACGCTCCCTACCGAGGAAGTCTCCGTTTCCAGCAGTGGCGCCGCGCCCGTGATCTCGACCGACTCGGCGACATTTCCCACCTCCAGGCCGACGTTGACCGCCAATACGTCACCAGTCCGCAGCCGTATGTCCTCACGAACGAGCCTCTTGAAGCCGCCCACCTGAAAAACGAGACGATAGGGGCCCGGTTGCAAGGACGGCACGCGATAAAGTCCCTCGTCGTTCGTCTTCCCCGTGAACTGGAAATTGGTTTCGACGTTGACAACGGTCACTTCCACACCGGGTATCACCGCCCCGGTGGGGTCGGTGACCCGGCCAGTGATCGTAGATGTACCGATCTGGGCGACAGCCAGTCCGGTAAACAAAGCCAAAACTGCGGCTGCACAGAGAATTGAAAGAACACGCATTGCCCACCTCCGAGGTGTCACGGGCGAGGGATTCAGCCTCGCCCTCCTTTCCGGCCCTTAAAAAGAGGCGATGAGGGCTTGCTTACGCGCCGCGTGAACAGGTGCAATTTCTCTCCGGGAAGCGTGCGCGCACCAACCAGAAGCAAACGGAATCTGACCCCCCTCAAACTACGCCTGATCTGAGGCATTGTCAAGACGGGTTGGCCGAAAACAGCAGTCTATTTGGATTAACCGGCATTAAGGCGGCATGGCGGGGGACTATGTCGCTGGGGCGGTTCCCGATCTCCGGGCCGCTCACCGCTTGAGATTTGAGGTAAAGCTCCACTTACATCGCACGCCCCCTGTCCGCGCCACACGACGCGCGCGAACCGGCCCTCTGTGCGGACGAATCACAGGCTGCCTCCCGGCGCGGATCCACATCCTCCGTGGGCGCCCGTGCAACAATGATCCTCTAGACCATGAGTCCGGACTACATGCGGGAAGCGCTGGACCTGGCGCGGCAGGGCCAGGGACGCACCAGCCCGAACCCCGCGGTCGGCGCCGTGCTGGTGCGCGGCGACCGGGTGGTAGGCCGCGGCGTCCACACCTGGGCCGGCGTGAAGCACGCGGAGATCCTGGCGCTGGAAGAGGCTGGAGATGACGCGCGAGGCTCCACGCTGTATGTCACCCTGGAGCCCTGTTCGCATCACGGGCGGACGCAGCCCTGCACCGAGGCGCTGATCTCAGCGGGCGTGAGCCGGGTTGTCATGGCCTTGTCCGACCCCAATCCGCTGGTCTCCGGCGTGGGCATGCGGCGTCTTCGCGAAGCCGGCGTGGCGGTCGAGACAACTCCGGAGCATGCCGCGGAGGCCGCGGAGATCAACGAGGCCTTCCTGCATTACATGCGGACCGGCCTGCCGCTGGTCACAGTGAAAGCCGCCGTTACCCTGGACGGCAAGATCTCCGCGCCCGAGGACAACCAGGGATGGATCACGAGCGCAGACGCCCGTGCGCACGTCCAGCAGTTGCGCCACCGCTCCGACGCCATCCTCACGGGCATCGGCACCGTACTCGCGGACGATTGCCTCATGACGGACCGCACGGGCCGGGAGCGCAGCCGCCCGCTGCTGCGCATCGTGGTGGACTCGCAGTTGCGGTTGCCGCTCACGGCCCGCATGGTGACGTCCCACCAGTCGGACCTTCTGGTGGTGACCACCTCGGCGGCTTCGTCCGAGCGTTACCGCGCGCTCGAGAACCTCGGCATCCGGATTCTAACGCTCGACGGACCCGGCGGGCGCACCAACCTCCATCGCCTGGTCGAATACCTGGCGCGCGAGAAGTACCTTTCCCTCATGGTCGAAGCCGGAAGCAAGCTCAACTGGGCCGTGTTGGAGTCCGGCGCGGCCGACAAGATCTTCTTCTACTACGCGCCGAAGATCCTGGGAGGACTGCACTCGCTGCCCGTGGTGGGCGGCGTAGGACGGCGGCGCCGGGCGGACGCCATCCTGTTTCGCGACGTGACGCTGCACAAGATCACCAAGGACGAGTTCGCCGTGGAGGCGTGGCTCGTCAAGGACGCCTGACCGATGTTTACCGGCATCATCGAGGAAGTCGGCGCGGTCGAGAGCCTGGAGCGCGGCGCCTCCGGGGGGAAGCTCCGCATCCGTTGCCGGACGGTGATCGAGGACATCAGGGCGGGCGCCAGCATCTCGGTCAACGGCGTGTGCCTCACGGCGGTGGATCCGCGGCCGGGCCTGCTCACCGCCGACGTCGCGCCGGAGACGCTGGACCGCAGCAATCTCGGCGAGCTCCGGCGCGGCGTGCCGGTGAACCTGGAACGGCCGCTCGCCGCGTCCGGGCGCCTGAGCGGCCACATCGTGCAGGGGCACGTGGACGCAACCGGCGAGTTGGCCTCCCTGAAGGCCGCGGGGGACGGCAACTGGTGGCTGGACCTGCGCTACCCGGCCGAGGTGGACCCCTACCTGGTATTCAAGGGCTCGGTGGCGCTGGACGGCATGAGCCTGACCATTGCCGCCGTGCGCGGCGGCGTGCTGCGCGTCGCCGTCATCCCGCACACCTATGCCAATACCAACCTCCGTTCCCGCAAGCCCGGAGACCGCATGAACATCGAGTGCGACATTCTGGCGAAGTACCTGGAGAAGCTGCTCCAGAGCCGGCGGGAGTCCGGTCTGACCATGGACCGGCTCCGGGAACTCGGTTTCTAGGATTTGTTGAAGAAAGCGGGGAAGGCAGTCCGCACCGGACCTCCGGCCGGCCGGACGCGGCCCGGAAGGGCGCTACACGTACTTCTCTCTCCACTGGCTGAGGGAATTCGACAGGTTGTTGCGAACGGTCACGAACCGGTCGTCGTCGTACAGGTTTGTGGTTTCGCGCGGGTCGATGCGCAGATCGTACAGTTCGTTCGGTCCGGCGCCGTTGCCCCTGAGGACGAGCTTGATGCGCGAATCCCTGGCCATCTCCGCCCCTTCGTACGACGCGAACACCAGGTTGCGCCAGGGAGGTTCCCTGCGGGGCAGCGGCCGGTTGGTGAGGGGCAGCAGGTAGCTCCGGCCGCAGAGGTTGCGGCCCTTGGGCGCCGTGACCCCGGCCACCTCGCAAAGGGTTGGAAAGAGGTCGTAGGAGCCGGCCAGTTCCATGCGGGTGGCTTCCACCGGAATCGTGCCGGGCCGGTTCCAGATCATGGGCGTCTCGATGGCTTCGGCGTAGAGGTTTACCGGGTTGGATCCCCGCCCTCCGCTCCACACGCCGTGCCGCCCGGCGGGCAAACCCCGGGTCGCGGTAAAGACGATCACCGTATTGTCGCGCAGCCCTTTCCTGTCCAGCACCGACACCAGGGGTGGAATCTGATCGTCGAGCGCGCTGATGGCCGCCGCGCACTTCCGCAGGCTGCCCACCGGGTCCGCCATCATCTCCCGGTCCGCGGCGGCGTTGGCGGCCGCGGGGAGCCATCCCACGGACTCGAACGTCGAGTTCGCGTACCTGTCGTAATACTTCTGCGGCAAGCCGTCGTAGGGCGCGCACGGGCTACCGTGGCTCACCAGCAGGAAGAACGGCTGCCCCGGCTTTCGCTCCTCCAGAAACCGGACGGCGCTCTCCGTGACTGGGTCAAGGGCGGAACCGCGCTCGTCCGCCGGCAAGGCCGACCACGAGCGAAAGCCGCGCTGTGCCTTGGTGGGATCGCCGAGTTCCCAACGGCCCGCGAACCCGCACTCATACCCGGCAGCCGCCAGGAGGTCCGAAATCAACACCTCGTTCGCGAACGTAGCCGGCAGGCCCGGCTTTCCAGGCGCCTCCGGCACCCGGTGCTGGCGCGGCAGACGTCCCGTCAGAAGAGTCGCCACGCCGGCCGCCGTCCCCAACGTGGCGACCGAGTGGCTCGCCAGGCGCGAACCGCTGCGGGCCAGCAGGTCGAGGTTCGGCGTGCGAATCTCCCGGTTGCCGTAGCTGCCGAGCAGCCACGCCCCCAGATCGCCCGCCAGGATCAGGACGATGTTGGCTCTCGGCTCCGTGGACCTGCGCTGCGCCAGGACGGCCGGAGCCCCGCAGGCGGCCAGTAGAGCGCGACGCGACACAAGCATGTTCGTCATCGGACCAAAACCGTAGGTTACCCGATTCTCGGTTCCTACAGCACGTCGGCAAATCCCTTCTTCAGGTAGCGGAACAGGAATCCGCCCGCCAGGAAGGTGGCCGCGGAGTAGGCCGCCAGAATTGCCAGTTCTCCGGGGTCAGGCAAGTTGAAGGACAGAAGCCGCGCGCGGTAGGCGCGCACCACGTAGGCCATGGGGTTGGCGTCGATCAGGATGCGGGACCAGGACGGATACTGCGACTCCGTGATGAAGATCGGCGTCAGCCAGAACCAGAGGGTCAGGACCACCGTCATTACCTGCGCGGAATCCCTGAGGTAGACCTGTAGCGCCGCGACGATCCACCCCAGCCCGACCGCCAGCAGCCCGATGAACAGCATGTAGAGCGGCAGGAATACGATCAGGGCGCTGACGTGGTTCAGGAACACCGCCACGGCCGCGATCACCAGGCCCACCCCGATCAGGTGATGGACCAGCGAGGAAAGGAATATCGAGAGCGGCACCACCTCCGCCGGGAACAACGTCTTGGTGATCAGGTTGGCGTTCTCGACCAGGGAGGTGGAGGAGCGCGTCACGGTATCCTGAAACAGCAGCCAGGGCAAAAAGCCGCTGAACAGGTACAGGGAATAGTTCTGGGTCACCTCTCCCGGGCCGAGCTTCATCTTCAGGCAGACATCGAAGACGAAGGTCCAGCTTGCCAGGAGGACCAGCGGGTGGATCACGCCCCAGAGCCAGCCGGCGGCCGACCCGACGAACCGCTTCTCGAAATCCCGCCGGACCATCTGGAACAGCAGAGTCCGCCGTTCGACGAGGTTCCTGAGAAACAGAGTACCGGGGAGGCGCATCGGCTTTCGCGTCGCTGTGGGGCGAACCGTTCATGCTAGCACAGCGGCCTTCCCGGACTCCCCGTACCCTCCCGCCCTGCCTTAGCCCGCCCCGATGGGAGAAAATAGCAGGAATGAGAGTTGCAGCCGGCACCGATCAAGGGCGGGTGCGTGCATCCAACGAGGACAGCATCCTGGCGGATGCCTCGGTGGGCGTGCTGATCGTGGCCGACGGCATGGGGGGGCACCGCGGCGGAGAGGTTGCCAGCGATCTGGCCGCCGCCACCATCCATTCCATCCTCAGAGAGGCGCTTTCGTCGCCCGAGGCGCCCGGAGTGGACCCCGTCTCCCTGCTCTCCCGCGCGATCGAGGAGGCTAACCAGGCGGTGTGGGCCCGCGCCTCGTCCGACCAGGAGCTTCACGGCATGGGAACCACGGTGGTTGTCGCGCACTCGCGCGGGGACAGGCTCTGGATCGCGCACGCCGGAGACAGCAGGGCATACCTGCTGGGACCCGGCGGGATGACGCTCCTCACGAATGACCACTCGCTGGTCGCCCAGATGGTGAGGAGCGGGGAAATCACCGCGGACGACGCGCGCCGCCATCCCCTGCGCAACGTCATCAGCCGCTGCCTGGGGACCGGGAAGACCGTCCAGCCGGAGATCCGGGACTTCACCTGGACGGCCGGCGAAACGCTGCTCCTGTGCTCCGACGGCCTCACGGGGATGCTGGAAGACGCGGAAATCGAGGCAACCGTCCGCTCCGCGGGCGAGGACCTGGAGACCGCCTGCCGCAGCCTGATCCGTCTCGCCAATGAGAAGGGCGGCAAGGACAACGTGAGCGTCATCCTGGCGAGAAACACCGGCTAGCGGCGCGGTCCGGCGTACGGGAACGGCCGCCGGCGCGCCACAGGGCGGCGGCGATTGGATAAGCTGAGAGGCTATGGTGACCGTACCCGTGCGGCCGGCTCTCGTCGCTCTGCTGGTTTGGACCTTGACCCCATGCGGCCAGGTGCTCCGGGCGGCGGGCGTGACTTACACCCCGCCCGCGCACATCTCTAACGGCAAACACGTCGTGCTGGTGGCGGGTGACGACGAGTATCACTCGGAGGAGGCGCTGCCGCAACTCGCCAAGATCCTTGCCGTGCGCCACGGCTTCCGCTGCACCGTCCTGTTCACCCTGAACGCGGCCGACGGCGCCATCGACCGGCACGCCCAGTTCCTGCCCGGCCTTGAGGAACTGGAGGGAGCGGACCTGCTGATCCTGTTCGTGCGGTTTCGCAATCTCCCCGACAGCCAGATGAAGCACCTGGTGGACTACATCGAGTCCGGCAAGCCCATCATCGGCCTGCGCACCGCCACGCACGCCTTTCGCATGCCTCCGGACTCGACCTATGCGCGCTATTCCTACGACAGCAAGATCGAAGGCTGGGAGGGCGGCTTCGGACGCCGCGTGCTGGGGGAGACCTGGATCAATCACCACGGGCAGCACGGCAAACAGGGCACTCGCGCGGTGGCGGTCAAGGAAGCCGCTGACAGCCCCATCCTGCGCGGTATCTCGGACCGGGAGATATGGGTGCCGACCGACGTCTACAGAGTCCGTCTGCCGCTCCCCGGCGACTCCCGTCCGCTGTTGCTCGGAGAAGTGGTGGCCGGCATGACGCCCGCTGACCCCGCCGTGGACGGTCCGGTGAACGATCCGATGATGCCCGTGGCCTGGACCAGGACCTACCGGGGGGAGGCCGGAAAGACCGCGCGCGTGTTCACGACCACCATGGGCGCGGCGGACGACCTGGAGAGCGAGGGTTTCCGGCGCCTGCTCGTGAACGCGGCCTACTGGGCCGTGGGGCTGGAGGAACGCACGCCGGCCAAGTCCGATGTCGGCTATGTGGGGGAGTATCGCCCCCATCCTCTCACCTGGCGCGACTTCGTGCGGGGCGTCAAGCCGGAGGACCTGGCGATCCGCTGACGGGGCCTCCTCAAACCTTCGATGGAACCAGGTACGGGGCGCGGTACTGGCGCGTGAGCAGCGCGTTCGCCTCCGCGTCGCCGGTAAACCGCATGGCGGCGGCGTCCACCGCCAGTTTGCGGCCCGTGCGATAGCTGGCGTTGGCGAGATGAACCAGCGAGGCTGAAATCACGGCGGGCTCGACCTCCGCCGTCAGGTCCTCGAGCCTGCGGCTCCGGACCGCCTTGAAGAAGTTCTCGATGTGTCCTCTGGCCTCCGTCGCGTTCTGCTTCTCCTCGAGGACCATCTCGTTCTTCTCGCCCTTGTAGACCTGGAAGCCGCGCCCGTCCATGGCCATCCATCCGTCGGCGCCATAGAACAGGTTGCCGATGGCGCTGCCGCCCCCGCCGGCAGTGATGCCGCCTTCGGCGCCGGTCAGCAAACCGCGGACCTCGAACACAATCTGCGAGTCGCCGTAGTCGAAGACGGCGGTCTGGGTGTTGGGCGTCTCCTGGTCGTCGGTGTAGACGTACTTGCCGCCGGTCGAAACGACGGACCGCGGCAGGGTTTCCTTGCCCAATCCCCAGCGCGCGATGTCCATTTCGTGGATGCCCTGGTTGCCGATGTCGCCGTTGCCGGTGTCCCAGAACCAGTGCCAGTTGTACTTGAACCGGTTCCTGGTGAACGGGCGCATCGGCGCGGGACCCAGGAACTTGTCCCAATCCACCCCGAGAGGGACGGGCTCGTCGGGGGTATGCCCGATGGACAGGCGGCGCTTGTAGCACAGCCCCTTGGCCAGGTAGACCTTGCCGATGAAGCCGTCCCGGAGAAGCTGCATCGCCTTGATCTTGTACGGCATGCTGCGGCCTTGCGATCCGACCTGCACGATGCGCTTGTACTTCCGGGCGGCTTCCACCATCTTCTGGCCTTCGTAGACGTTGTGGCAGGCAGGCTTTTCGACGTAAACATCCTTGCCCGCCTGGCAGGCCCATATCGTCGAGAGGGCATGCCAGTGATTGGGCGCCGCCACGGAGACCGCGTCCACGCTCCTGTCCGCGAACATGTCGCGCATGTCGACGTATTCTTTCGGCTGTCTCTGCGAGGTCTTCACAACACTGGCCACGGCGCGTTCGCGGGCGGCTTGATCCACGTCGCACACCGAGACGATGGCACAGTCCGCAATTGAGCCGTACATGCCGAGGTGGGCCTGTCCTCTGCCGCCCAGTCCGATGATTCCGACCTGGATGCGATCGTTCGCGCCCATGACGCGGGTGGCCTGGACCGCCGTCATGGAAGCGCCCGCGCAATAGAAGAAATGCCGTCTGGTGAGGGAACGCACGTTCTTCCAAAGCTCCTTTCTCCGGATGCCGTTCCGTACCTCAGTAGTGTAACGCCGCCGGCGCGGATCATGGCCGCCGGCCGGCCTGCTAACATGGGGCACATGGCGCTCGGAGAGATCGCGAAACAGTTGGCGCAGCAGGCCCTGGCGGACCAGGTTGCCCCCTCCCAGCCGGCCGCCGCGCCGCCGGACAGCGCGGGCGCCATCATGGTGGGCGAGATTCAGGCGATGCAAAGAGCCTGCAAGGAGGACGAGGAACTGGTCGTTCTGGTTCGCTCCGGCACTGAAACGATCCGCGTGCTCGAGTTGATCGTGCCGTCCTGGGAGGTGCTGGTGCTGGCCGGACTCGACGAAACCAGGTGCACGACTCGCGTGGTGACGGCGCCGGAATCCGTTCAGCTCGTCTGTAAAGTGATGAAGGTGGCGCCTCCCGCAAAGCCCGGCCGTATCGCGTTCCGTCTTCCCAAAGCGAAGCCGGGCAAAGCCTGACCGCGCCACGGGCGGGAACGCCCTTCCCCCGGCGGGACATGCCTCCCGCCCCGGCGCCTGCTATGCGATGTGCGCCCCCTTGACCCCGACGTAGATGGCGTACAGCGACCGGCTGGCGGTCATGAAGAGCCGGTTGCGGCGGCCGCCCCCGAAGCACACATTGCCGCAGGTCTCCGGCAGCCGGATCGTCCCGATCACTTCACCCGAAGGCGCGATAATGCGCACCCCCGGGCTTGAGGCCGACCAGATGTTGCCGTCCACGTCGCAGCGTATGCCGTCGCCGCCGGGCGAGGCGAAAGCCCGGCCGTTGCGCAGGGCGCCATCGCCGGTGACCTCCCAAACCTTGACGTTCGCTCCTTTGCCGGTATCCGTGACGTACAGCAGCTTGTAGTCCGGCGAGAAGCACAGGCCGTTGGGCCGGTCTATCTCGTCCGTGAGCAGAGTAACACGGCCGCCGGCCGGGTCCACGCGGTAGACGGCTTCTTTCAGTTCCGGCTCGGCGCGGTACCCTTCGTAGTCGCCGAGGATGCCATAGGGCGGGTCGGTGAAGTAGATGGCTCCGCTCGGGTGTACTACGACGTCATTCGGCGAATTGAGCCGCTTGCCGTTGTAACGGTCGGCGATGGTGGTGACCGTGCCGTCCGGTTCATAGCGGGCCACGCGCCGGTTGCCGTGTTCGCAGGAGACCTGGCGTCCCTGGTAGTCGAAGGTATTGCCGTTGCTGAAGCCGGAAGGGTTGCGGAAGACCGAAACGTGGCCGTCCTCTTCCAGCCAGCGGCGCTGCAAATTGTTGGGGATGTCGCTCCAGACCAGGTAGCGGCCCGTGCCGTTCCAGGCGGGGCCTTCCGTCCAGAAGTCGCCGGTGTGGAGACGTTGCAGGGGCGTGTTGAAGATAATGTACTTCGGAAACCGGGGGTCGGCGGCGACGATGTCCGGGTCAGGGTAGCCCTGCGGCTGGGACCAGTCGCGCCGGACGGGAGGCTCGGCGGGCGGCGGTTGCTGGGCCGGCGCAGCCAGGGGAAAGAAGGCGGCCGCCGCCAGGAATCCCCTCCTGTGAAGGCGGTCAAGCGCTCGTTGCTTGGTGGCTCGTTCCATGGGAGTGAGGTAAGTATACCCCAGGCCGCCGGGCGCGCCAATGCGCACTGCTATCTTTCGTGAACGTTAGCCTGCTGTCTAAAAATAGTATTGCAGCCGCGATCCCTCGGACATACAGTGTCCTGCCGGGGAAAAAGGTGTGAGGACAGCGTGTGCCCGGGCGCTTCGAGTGTGGCGAAAGTAGACCGCCTGCCCCTCCGCGGGAGCAGGCAATATTGGGTCTCGCCGCGGTGAGCCGCTCCGCGTTCCGCATACTTCTCCACCAGCCCTCAGGAAGAAGCGACAGGCAGGATTGGGGAAAGACCCGGTGTGCTTCACGGTTCTGAAACGAGACACTTCACGATAGTCAGCCATGAGCAAGCGAATCGGTTATGTCCTCCTGCTGGCCGGCCTGGCACGGGGCGCGGTATACGAGGCCGGTCCCGGACGTCCCTACACGTCGATCGGCGCCGTGCCCTGGGCCACGCTACAGCCCGGCGACACCGTCCGGATCCACTACCGGCCCGATCCCTACCGCGAGAAATGGGTGATCTGCCGCCAGGGAACCGCGGCGGCGCCCATCACCGTCAGTGGTGTGCCCGGCCCCGCCGGGGAGTTGCCGGTGATCGAGGGCATGAACGCAGTCACCGCGCCCGGCCTCAACTACTGGAACGAAGGGCGGGGGATCATCAAGATCGGCGGAGCCAACACTCCGGCGGATACGATGCCTCAGCACATCATCATTGAGGGGCTGGAGGTCCGTGGGGCGAGATCGTCCTATACATTCAGGGATGACAGCGGCACGACGGCCGCCTACTCGGCAAATGCGGCGGCGATTTACATCGAGAAGTGCCAGAACTGCACGATCCGGAACAACATCCTCCACGACGCCGGCAACGTCCTCTTCGTCGCTTCCTCGGACGCAGCCGCCTCGCGGAATATCACGGTTCAGGGCAACTACATCTACGACGGAGGCAACCCTGGAAGCATCTACGAGCACAACGTCTACACCGCCGCGCTGGGCATCACCTTCGAGGGCAACCGTTTGGGAAGGCTTCTGACGGGAGCCGGGGGCAACAACCTTAAAGACAGGTCCGCTGGAACCGTGATTCGCTACAACTGGATCGAAGGCGGGAACCGCCAACTGGATCTTGTGGACGGCGAGGACTCGTCCCTCATCAGGAACGACCCGAGCTACCGGGTGGCGGAGGTCTATGGAAACGTTCTGATCGAGTACCCGGACGACGGCAACCGCCAGATGGTTCACTACGGCGGGGACAGCGGGAACGAGGCAGCCTACCGCAAGGGAACGCTCTATTTCTACAACAACACGCTCGTGTCTCAACGGGCGGACCGTACAACGCTTTTCCGCCTATCCACGAACGATGAGACCGCCGACCTGCGCAACAACGTCTTCTACGCGAGTGCGGCGGGTTCCACCGTGTCACTCGCCGACGCATCCGGCCGGTTCTACCTGAGCCACAACTGGATCAAGCCCGGCTGGGTTTTCAGCTTCGGCGCGTTCGCCGGCATGGTGGGCGACGACGGAACCATGGTGACCGGCTCCGGACCGGGATTCCGGAATGAGGCCGGCCAGGACTACCGGCCGGCCGGCGGCTCCCAGTGCATCGACGCTGGGACGGGGCCCCACGCGGCGGTGCTCCCGGAGCACGACGTCGCGCTGGAGTATTCCAAGCACCTGGCCACCGCCGCGCGTCCGAAGGACGGCCTGCTGGACATTGGAGCGTTCGAGTTCCAGCCGGCGGCAAGCCCCTCGCTCGAACCCGAGGAATGGCTTTTCCTGGATCTGCTGAACGCCTACCGCGCGCAGAACGGAGCCGGTCCTCTGCGGGTTTCCGCCACTTTGCAGCAGGCGTCCGAGTGGATCAGCAACGATATGGCGAGCAAGAACTACGTGAGCCACACCGACAGCCTCGGGCGCAGCGCCGGCGCGCGGCTGGCGGCGTTCGGCTATGTGTACAGTCCGTGGGGAGAGAACATCGCCGCGGGATACGCCGGTGCGCAAAACACGTTGACCCAGTGGGCGAACGCCTGCGACCCGGATTCATCCGGCCGCTGCACCTACGCCCACCGCCTGAACATGCTGAATCCGGCCTTTCAGGCGATCGGCATCGGCCGGGCCTACAAAGCGGGTTCCACCTATGGATGGTATTGGACCACCGACTTCGGCGGCGTAGTGGACCAACCCGTCAACCCGCCCGCTGCCGGCGCGTGCGATCTAAGCCGGGATGGAACGGTCAACGTGGTTGACGTGCAGCAGGCCGTCAACATGGCATTGGGGCTGACTCCGTGCACCGCCAATATCAATGGAGCCGGAGTGTGCAACGTCGTCACGGTGCAGCGGATTGTGAACGCCAGCCTGGGCAACGGCTGCGTGGTTGACTAGCGGCCCGCCCGTGGGTATTTGCCGGGACCGGCGGCGGAAGCGGCGCTTGCCGTCCGTGAAACGCGCCCTTCCGCCCCTGAGAGCGCCGGGAATCGGGTAGAGTGGGGATGGAGGAATGGCCGAGCGGTCGAAGGCGGCGGTCTTGAAAACCGTTAGGGTCGGAAGGCCCTCGGGGGTTCGAATCCCTCTTCCTCCGCCAGCGGTCTTTGCTCTCCTTTTCGGAGTTGCCTGCCCCGCTTGAGCGCGTTCAGCCGCCGCGGCGACTGCCTTCACGTCAGAGGATCTCAGGCGCCCTGCCGGGAGTTCCCTTCCCCGCCCGGAGCAGTCCGGTTGGGCAATGCCGAGGAGACGCCGCAGCCGGTTACGGTCACACCACGGTCAGCCCGCCGTCCACGGTAAGGGCATGCCCGACCACGTAGCTTGCTCCGGGGCTGCAAAGCCACAGCACGGCCCAGGCGATCTCCTCGGGCCTGCCCGCGCGGCCGATGGGAATGAGCGTTCCCATTTCGGCGTACGCCTGCTCGTTTCCGGCAAGGACGTCGCGGGCCATCTGCGTGTCGATCGAGCCGGGATTGACGGCGTTCACGCGAATGCCGCGCTTGGCGTATTCCACGGCGGCGGTCCGCGTCAGTCCAATCACGCCGTGCTTGGATGCAACGTAGGAGCCCATGCCGGGGATGCCGTTCAACGCACCCACCGACGCGTTATTGACAATCGCGCCGCTGCCCCGGTGTTGCATGTGCCTCAGTTCGTGCCGCATGCAATTCCACACTCCGCTCAAGTTGATCCCCATCACGCGGTCCCAGTCTTCGCGGGTGCTTTCGGCGGTCGGGGCGATATGGGCCATGACCCCCGCGTTATTGAATGCCGCGTCGAGCCCGCCGAACTCGGCGACGGTGCGGTCCACCATCGCCGCCACCTGGGCGTCGTCACTGACGTCGCAACAGATGGCGATGGCCTTGCGGCCGGCGGCGAGCAACCGCTCGGCCGCCGCCTTCACCGCCTCTTCCTTGTAGTCGGCAAGCGCCACGGCCGCGCCCGCCTCGGCGAAGATGTTCGCCGTCGCCAGTCCTATGCCCGCCGCCGCCCCGGTGACGAGCGCCACCTTGCCGCTGAAATTCAATGGATTGTTCATAACGTAGAGCCTCTCTCAGTTGGTGATTCCCCGGCGAAACCCTTTCTCGCCTCTGTCTCGTGCCGCTGTGTGGGTTTTCGTTTTCCCAGTCGGCAAATGCGTCAAGAATCGGAGTCTTCCTGCGTGCGGCTAGGCCGGCTCCACTCTGACGCTTCGCGCGCGAAGCTTCTGCAAGTCCTCGACGTTGGTCACCTGGCCCACGATGTTCACGGCGCTGGCCGCCCGGCATTCGCCGCCGCGGCTCGCCGGTGTGGGACCCCAGAACAGGCACAGGCAGTGCCCGGCCGTCCAGTAAGCGACCGTGCCGGGGTCGACGACATCGGTGGCGTCCTTCTCCGGACCGGCCACGACAGGAACATCAAAATAGAATTCATCGCCCCAGTAGCTGCCGCTGGACTCGATGGGCAGGGCTTCAAGCAGTTTCCGTGCGGTCGGCGTGTCTCTCCACTCCGACTCGATGGTGACGTCTCCAATTACGAAGTTGACTGTGCTCATATCCATACCTACTCTACTAAACCCCGTGCGGCGGGGCCGCCGCGGCCGCATGCGGGAGCGCGCCGATGGACTACAATAGACGCGGATGTCGTCCTCCGCGCCCGGGCTCGGGCGGCGCTCTCCGGCCGAAGCCCGCGCGGCGATTGAGCGCTTTCTCAACGCCAGCCGCCAACCCATCCTGCTGGAGCCGGGCGAAGATCCGTTCAAACTCGAGGCCGGCTGCTATGAGCTGCACTGGAGCGGAGAGCGCCTCTCGGTGCAGGCCTGGGACCGGGATCGGAACCTAGTGCGGCGTGTTCTCGGCCTGGGAGAAGAGCGGCCCGGGAAACTGGAACTCGTCATCGAGAAGTTCCCCAAACGCGAAGGCCGCATTCTGCTCCTGGACGCTGCGCGGCCCTCGATGCGGAGCGCGCCCGCCAAAGGGCGGCGCCTCGCCTTCCGCGAACGGTTCCGCCGCCTGCTGGGGCGTTCGTTCCCCGGCTGGAAAGTCGCGGAACTCAGCACTGAACTGGACCTGGAGCACAGTCTGTCCTCGCTGTATCCACGGGCCCTGTTGCGGCGGGGCATGAGCGGGCGAGCGGCGATCGCCTCGCCCCCCGAAGGGCCGCCTGCCGATGGCGTGCTCAGCTTTGGCCTGGTCTGGCTGGATCACCTGAGACGGCGCGAGCCCCGCCTGACGATCGAGGGCCTCACCGTGTTCCTGCCGGAAGGCCGCGAGCAGTCCACCTGCCTCCGCCTGCGCTGGCTCGACCCCGCGGCGGCGCGCGTCGAGGCCTTCGTCTATTCGACGGAAGATCACGCCGCCAGAGCGGATCTGGCCGACTACGGCAACCTCGACACGCGGCTGGAGCCTTTCCGGGACCCGGCGCGGTCCTTGACCTCGCGTGTTCATGGTTGGGTGGAACGGCTCAGCCGGCTGCCGGGCGTGGAACCGGTTCCCCTTCCGGGCGGCGCCGCCAGTCTGCGGGTGCGTGGGATGGAGTTTGCCCTGGCGCAGGCCGGCACGCTCCGGTTCGGTCTGCATGGGAGAGCCATTGCCGGGGAGTCAAACCTGGCCGAGATAGAGGCGCTGGCGCGGCAACTGGCGCGGTGGCGCTCCGCGGACCCGCCGGACCGCGAAAACCCGCTGTACCGCGCGCAGCCCGAGCGCTGGCTGGAGAGCGCGGTCCGGGCGGACCTGGAGGAGATCGATGCCGCCCTGGCTTCCGGGCCCGTTTACGGCCAGGTCCCGGCCTTCGCCGGCGGAGAGCGCGGAGTGCTCGACCTGGTGGCGGTCGAACGCACAGGCAGGCTGGTGGTGCTGGAACTCAAGGCATCGGAGGACATTCACCTCCCGCTCCAGGCGCTTGACTACTGGATGCGCGTCCAGTGGCACCTGGAACGGGACGAATTCCGGACGCGAGGCTACTTCCCGGGAACCGAGCTTCGCCGCGAGCTTCCCCGGCTGTTGCTCGTCGCGCCCTCGCTCGACTTCCACCCCGCCACGGACGTGATCGTGCGCTGCCTCTCCCCGCGGATACCTGTCGAGCGGATCGGCCTCGGAGTAGAATGGCGTAGAAAAGCGAAGGTCGTTTTCAGAAAGCGCTGAGGGACATGCCGGCAGCGATCGTAACGGGGGCGAGCCGCGGCATCGGGCGCGATATCGCCCGGGAGTTGTCGAAAACACATTCCGTGGTGGCAACCTACCGGGAACGCCGGGACGCCGCCGAATCCCTGCGCGCCGAAACCGGCGCCGAGGTCTTTCAGTACGACGTCAGCGCGGCCCGGGACCGCGCGGCGTTGCTGGAGTTCGCGCGGGAGCGTTTCGGACGCCTG
The DNA here is from genome assembly GCA_020851555.1 of Bryobacterales bacterium. Taxonomy (GTDB): domain Bacteria; phylum Acidobacteriota; class Terriglobia; order Bryobacterales; family Bryobacteraceae; genus DTKY01. The sequence goes on from JADZCM010000012.1 coordinate 52,055, forward strand.
GACCTGCTGGTCAACTGCGCGGGCATGGCGCCGCGCGAGAGGCGGGACATTCTCGAGGCGACCGAGGAGAGCTTCGACGAGGTGCTCGCCACCAACCTCAAGGGCCCCTACTTTCTCACCCAGCAGGCGGCGCGATGGATGGCGGAGGCGGGCCAAGGGAGGATCGTGTTCATCACGTCCATTTCCTCCTACGCGGCGTCGGTCAACCGCGGCGAGTATTGCGTATCCAAGGCGGGGCTCAGCATGGCCGTCTCGCTCTTCGCCTCGCGCCTTGCGGCTTTGGGCATCCAGGTGTTTGAGATACGGCCCGGGGTGATCCGCACCGACATGATCAGGGCGGTGGAGAAGTCCTACGAGGAGCGCATCGCCAGGGGCCTGCTGCCTCAGGGCCGGATGGGCGAACCCCGGGACGTTGCCCGGGCCGTGCGCGCCATCGCCGACGGGTTGCTGGACTACTCTACGGGCCAGGTGCTGAACGTCGACGGCGGCTTCCACCTGCGCGGCTTGTGAGCGTGGCGCGCTCCACAGTAAGATGACTCACGGACTACTGTCATGAAGCGGACCTTCTACGGCTGGTGGATAGCTCTGGCAGCTTTCTGCACTTTCGGGATCTCGGTTGGGATCCCTTACTACAACCTCCCGTTCTTCTACGACTACTTTGAGAAGACGTTCGGGTGGAGCCGCGCCGACATCACCCTGGGATTTCCTCTGGCCGCGCTGCTCACGCTGTGGGTCGGACCGGTTCTGGTGCACCGCTTCAGCCCCCGGAAACTGATCCTGGCCGGCACCACCCTGACCTTCCTGGCGTTTCTGGGATTCGGGCGCATGGGCGGCGCGCTCTGGATCTACTTTTTCTTCTGGTTCCTGTACACGGTCGGGTACATCTTCTCCGGGCCGATTCCTCACCAGGTGCTGGTTTCGCAGTGGTTCCGCCGGATGCGCGGGCGCGCCATGGCCGTGGCGTACGTCGGCGTAGGGGTGGGCGGGTCGCTGGGCTCGTACATCGTCAAGCCGCTGGCGGAGGGCCTGGGGTTCCAGGCGGCGTTGCAGATCCTCGGGCTGCTGCTCTTCCTCACCTGGCCGCTGGCGATCTGGGTGATGAAGGATCGCCCGGCCGAGATGGGACTGCACCCGGACGGCGCGGCGGAGAGCGCCCCGGAGACGGCCCGGAAGCCGCGGGAGTTCGGCGACCTGCTCCGGCGGCCCGCTTTCTGGCTGCTGACCATCGGCAGCTTCTGTTCCATCGGCGCCATCGGCGCCGTCAACCAGCACATGAAGCTGGTGTTCCTCGACCAGGGATTCACCGATCAGGCCCAGCTCAACTCGGCGTGGCGCATCGCGAGCATGCTGACCTTGTGGTCCAGCATCGCGGGACGGCTCGTGATGGGGTGGCTGGCGGACCGCTTCCCCAAGAAGTACGTGATGACGTCCACCTACCTTCTGGTGGCGGTCACCATCCCCCTGCTGCTGATGGTGCGGCCCGAGCAGACCTACTTCCTCTACGTCTTCGCCGTTCTGTTCGGTTTCGGAATGGGCGCCGACTACATGCTGATTCCGCTGATGGCGGCCGAGCAGTTTGGTGTCAATACGCTGGCGCGCGCCATGGCGATCATCCTGCCGACCGACACGATCGGGCAGACCTGGTTCCCCTACGCGGTGGCCAGGCTGCGTCTTTACTTCGGCGATTACGGCCATGCCCTGACGGCGGTGTTCCTTCTGGCGTTTCTGGGCACGCTGGCCATCGCCCTGCTGCCCAAGCACGGACCGCGCGATGAGGCACTTTAGGTTCAAGTACCTAGAAGAGATCGAGGAGTGCGCGCGCCTGGTGGGGGCGGCGCATGTGCGCTTTGAGCACGACCGGCAGAAGGTCAGAACCTTGCTTGCTCGAAAGGTGCGCGTCGGGAACTTCACGCTCGGCAACTCCATCGCCATTCACCCCATGGAGGGGTGCGACGGCACGCCGGAGGGGCGCCCGGACGACCTGACGTGGCGGCGCTACCGCCGCTTTGCCTCGGGCGGAGCGAAACTCCTCTGGTTTGAGGCGACGGCTGTGCGAGGCGACGGGCGGGCCAACCCGCGCCAGCTCTGGCTGCGGCCCCAGACCATGGCGGATTTCGCCAGGCTGCTGGAGGCCGTGCGGCGGGAGCACGCGCAGTGCGCCGGCTCATCCGATGACCTGCTGGAGGTCCTGCAACTGACGCACTCCGGCCGCTACAGCGCCGGCCGCCGTGTGATCGCCTGCCACAACCCGGCGGTTGACTGCAAAACGGGCGTGCCCGCCGACTATCCCGTCATCTCCGACGACGACCTGGAGCGGCTGGAGGATGACTTTGTCGAAGCCGCCCGGCTGGCGGCGGATGCCGGCTTCCGGGCGGTGGACATCAAAGCCACTCACGGCTACCTGGCAAGCGAATTGCTTGCGGCCAGGTCGAGGGAGGGGCGCTACGGAGGACCGCTCGAAAACCGGGCGCGCTTCCTGCAAAACGTGGTAGGGAAGATCCGGTCCGTGGTGGGGGACCGTCTCATGCTCTGCGTAAGGCTCGGCTGCTTCGACGGCGTTCCCTATACGGCGGAGCCTACAACCGGCGTGGGCGTGCCCGTGGAGCACCCGGTTCCCTATTCCGATTCCTTCGGCGTCGACCGGAACAATCCCGCCCGCGAAGACCTGACGGAAGTGAAGCAGGTCATCGGCTGGCTCGCAGGGTGGGGGGTCCAGCTTCTGAACGTGTCGCTGGGAGTGCCCTACCTCAACCCCCACATCGGGCGGCCGTTTGAGAAACCCGACGAGGGCAATTACGAACAGCCCGAGCATCCCCTGCTCGGCGTGGACCGCCACTTCCGGATCGCGGGCGAGTTGCAGCGGGCGTTTCCCGCCTTGCCCATGGCCGGCACCGGCTATAGCTGGCTCCAGAAGTTCATGATCAACGCCGCGGCGCACAATCTGGAGAGCGGCGGCATTCGCGTGTTCGGAGCCGGGCGCGGCGCGCTCCCCTACCCGGATTTCGCGCTCGACGCGCTCACCAAAGGCGAGCTGGACGAACGGCGCGTGTGCAAGACGCTGACCTACTGCTCCTATCTGATGCGGCGCCGGAACCATCCTTTGGGCCAGTTCCCCACCGGCTGCGTGCCTTTCGACAAGCGTGTCTACGGCCCCATCCTGAAGCAGGCCCGGGAGTCGGAGCGGCGCCACTGAGCCGCGGAACTAACCCATCTGGATGGGTCCCGCGCCGGTGGAGAGCGTCTCGGCCAGGCGTTCCTTCCTCTCCTCCGCCTTGCCGGCCGCGGCTTCGAGAAGGATCCGGTACAGGGCAGCGCCGGCGACGGCGGCCAGTCCCAGCGCGGTCCAGAACAGGGCTTCGCTCCGGAACACGTACCTGACTCCATAAGCTGCCAGGACCGGCATGGCCAGCACGGGGAGCAGCAGGAGCAGGAGAATCCGAACCGCCGGATCCGCACTCGCGCCGGCCGCCTTCTCGGGGTTCACCCGGCGGGGGTAGTAGACGGAGGCCAGGTTCCCCATCGCCATCATGTAGACGGCCAGCACCAGGGGCGCCGCGTAGGCTTCCGCGAGGCGGCCGAAGCTCAGGGGCATCCTCAGCAGGGCCCACACCGCAACCACGCCGGTGATCTCCAGCGCCACAAACAACGCCGCAGCGAGATTCTTGCCCGCCAGCACCGCGCGCAGGGAGAGAGGATGGAGGTAATAGAGCTGCGCCGCGGCCCGGTCGGCGCCGAAGACATTCCAGAAGAGAACATCGCTCAGCAGGAGCAGCGCGTAGCCGCACACCATCGTGAGCTGGTAGGGTGGCGCCGTTCCTCCCCGCCGGCTGGCCAGCAGCAGGGGCAGAAAGATGAGGATGCCGAAGCTGAAGCCCATCAGGAAGAGGAGCCGGAAGCGCGGGGTGCGGACGAGCGACCGCAGTTCCTTTTCGATCACTCCGGCCAGCGGGTCCGGCAGCAGCCGAGACGGCAACCGGTAGAACGCCTCCAGCCGCGAGACCCCGTTCCGGGCGGTCCGCTGCGTGCCGGCTTCAGCCGTTTCCACGCGTTCCGGGCGCAATCCGCGCCGGAACTGGCAGCGCCCGTAGACATACACCAGCGCCAGCCAGGCGGCCGCCGCCCACAAGTCGCCGGAGGACGCCGGTCCAAGGCTCGCCTCCGAGGCGAGCGACCACGGCCACCACCGTACCCACAAAAGCCCGGCCGCGGCTAGCAGCGGCGCCGGGGCGCCTACGGTCGTCAGCAATTGGGGCAAGGCCGCCGCCACCACCAGGAGCAGCACGAGCGCCTCCCTCAAGCGGCGGCGGGCCAGCCATCCTTCAAGCTGATACTTCAATCCCGCACCCAGAAGCAGATTGAAAACCACGAAGAGAGCCAGGGAGAGAGGAGCGGCTCCCGCGCGGAGGGACGGGTTCAGAGACAGCCCGGTGGCGAGACCGGCCATCGCCAGGAGCATCTCCACGCAGGTGGTCGTGCGCAGGCTCAGCTCCAGCGCGAACAACTGCCCCGGCGGAATCGGAAAGGCCAGGAGCCTTTTCAACTCCAGCGCAGCCCCCTGCGAGGCCAGCAGAACCGGTGTCAACTGCCAATACAGGGTCGCAAAGAACAGCACTTGAGGCAGGTAGGCTGCCAGCAGCCTGCCCGATTCCTCCCGGCTCGCGGCCACGGCGGCGAGCACCGACGCCGCCAGCCAGCCCGCATACCAGGCGGCGATTACCACCGCCGCGAGGATGGAGCCCGGCCTCGCCCCGCGGCGCAGGCTGTGCAGAAGCGCCCGCTGTTGCGCCCACACCACGGCACGCACCTGCGGGGTCATAAGGTTACAGCCACTCCAGCTTCTCCGGGACCCGCTCCGCCCCGACGACCTTCACGAAGACATCTTCCAGAGATTCGGCCGTGTTCCGGAGTTCGGACATGCTCTTCTCCATCACCAGGCGGCCCCGGTGGATGATGCCCACCCTCTGGCACAGCCGCTCGACGACCTCCAGAACGTGGGAAGTAAGAAACACGGTCGCGCCCTGCCGCACCTGGTCGAGCAGGATGTCCTTCATCAATCTGGCGCCCACCGCGTCCACGCCCTCGAACGGCTCGTCAAGCAGGAACAGCTCCGGCCTGTGAATCAGCGCCGCGGCCATCGACAGCCGCTTGCGCATCCCCTTGGAGTAGGCCGCGATGAGCTTGGAGGCCTCGTTTTCCAGCTCGAACAGGGCCAGGAGTTCGTGCGCGCGGTCCCGCGCCAGGGCGCGGCCAAGCCCATACATCCGCCCCACGAATTCCAGGAATTCGGGGCCGGTCAGCCGGTCGAAGAGCAGCGACTCGTCCGGAACCAGCCCGATCCGCCGCTTGATCTCCAGCGCCTCCCGCGGCATGGGGCGTCCCAGCAATTCCAGGCTGCCCGAGGTGGGCCGGACCAGGTCCATCATCATCCGGATGGTCGTGGTCTTGCCGGCGCCGTTCGGCCCCAGAAACCCGAAGAAGCATCCCCGGGCTACCTCCAGCGTCAGGCCGTCGACGGCTAGCCTGTCTCCGTAGGCTTTCCTCAACTCCATCAGGCGGATGGCAGGACCGGAGCTTTGCATTGCGTTCTCTCATCCTACGGGAAAACTCAGTCGAGACGCAGAGGCGGGCTTCTGCGGGAAGGCAATTTGGCCGATAGAGGAGTCATGGCTTTTGCCGCCCAGAGCACACCCGCGGTCCGGGACAGGCTGTTGAAGGCAGCCGGCACAGCGCCCCCGCTCTCCCGCATCCTAGACCGGCTGCTCTCCAGCCTCTCCCGGGAGGATGTCCCGCTGGCGGAGGTCTCCGAACTGGTGGAGAAGGACACAGCGCTGGCCGGCAACCTGCTGCGCACGGTCAACTCGTCGCTCTACGGCATGTCCGGAACGGTCAATTCGGTCCGCCATGCGCTCGCCATCCTGGGTCTGGAGCGGGTCCGGAACATAGCTCTCACCATGAACCTGGTCCGGCTGTGGCGCAAAGACCCTGGAGTGCCCGGCTGGACCTCCGCGCGTTTCAATCTCCATTCGACGGCCACGGCCATTATGGCCGACCTGATCGTGCAGAACCTGCCCACCGAATACCCGGAAGGCGCCTTCACCGCCGGGCTGTTTCATGACTTCGGCAAGCTGCTGGTGGCTTCGCTGCTGCCTCTGGAGTTCGGCGCGCTGAGAGCGCTGGTCGTAGTCGAAGGCGCGGATCAGGAGCTAAGCGAAATGGAACTTCTGGGCATCACGCACTCCGAGCTCTCGGCCGCGGTGCTGGAGGGGTGGAAGCTTCCCGCTCCGATCATCCAGGCCGTGCGCCGGCACCATTGGGAGGAGGAGGGCGCCGCCGGATTGCTCCCCCTGTCAGCCGCCGTGAGCCTCGCCGATTGCTGCGTGAACCGCATGGGCATCTCGGTCCTGGCCTCTCATCCAGAGACAGGACGGGACCCGGCGCAGGCCCTCACGGCTGCCGGCCTCCGCTCTGACCCTCGGGCGCTGCTGGACGAATTCAGCGCCGAATTTGAGATCGCAAAGCGATACTTCTGAGTCCCCGCCCCTCCGGCCACGAGCCGCAGGCCGCCATGGCGGCCGCCGTTGTCCGCCGCCCGGCTCTCGTGCGAAGCGCGGCGTCCGCGAACGGTGCTACGCTGCTCGGCATGGGGCCAAACCCTGGCAACCGGCCGTCCAAGCCGCATCTGGTCATCGGCCTCGGCAACCCCAACATGGGCGACGAGGGCGTCGGCTGCCTGCTCGCTGAGAAACTCGCCGCCGATCCCAGGCTGCCGCAAGGCGTCGAAGTTGCCGACGGCGGCGCGGACCTGCTGGCCTGCGCGGGCCGGATGACCGGGCGGCAGAGGATCACGCTGATCGACGCCATCCTGGATCCCGGCAAGCCGGGCGCGCTGCACGTCTTTGACGGGGACTTCTCGGGGCTGGCGGTGGATCAGCCCGACGCCCACTCGCTATCCGCGGTCGCGGCGGTACGCTTGCTTCAGCTTACGGACCCCGAGTTGCGGCGCGCCCGTTTCAAGCTGGTTGCGGTGGCCATCGGTTCGGCCGGGCTTGGACCGGGCCTGTCGCCGGAGCTGGAGGCGCAGTTGCCCTCGCTTGTGGACCGGGTGCTTGCGGAGCTTGGCTGAAACAAGGGCTGAGACTGCGCCCGCCCGGCTTGAAATATCACTTCGCGCGCTGATGCTGGCCTCCGGCCGCCCGTTCCGGCCAGAGCGTGGGAAGATGAGAGGACTGGGCCGGGGGAGGGCGCCATGCACAAGCCGAGGGAGATTCGATTCGGATTGGTTCTGTACGGCGGCGTGTCGCTCGCCGTCTACATCAACGGAGTCGCCCAGGAGTTCTTCCGCGCCGTGCGGGGCGACGGCGTCTACGGCCTGTTGAAGGCCCTGCTGGGGGCGGACATTGTCATCGACGTGATCAGCGGGACGTCCGCCGGCGGGCTGAACGGCATCTACCTGGCCTACGCGCTCTGCCAGGAGAAGCAGCCCTGCGACTTTCTCCGGTTTTCGGAGCTGTGGCGGAACCATGGCGACATCGATAAGCTGCTGCGGAGCCCGGACGACGCCTGCCCGCGTTCCCTTCTCGACGGAGAGGGTTACTACCAGGAGAAGCTCCAGGAGGCCTTCACCGGCATGGGACGCTGGCAATCCCCCTCCGAACTGCCGTCGGAGCTGAATGAACTGGACCTGTTCATCACGGGCACCGACTTCCACGGCTACGTGTACACCCGGTTTGACGGCACGGGGCGTCCCATCACCGTCAAAGACCACCGCACCCTGTTTCAACTGAAGTACCGGCGCGGGCGGTACAACGATTTCGCGCCGGCCGGCCCGCCCGAGAACGTCACCGCGGAAGAGCTGCATGGAGAGCTTGCCAAACTGGCGCGGATCACGTCCTGTTTTCCGGTCGCTTTTCCGCCGGTTTGCGTGGCGGGAGACGACCGGCTGATCCGCAAGTGGGGGCAGCTCTCCAGGAAGCCGCTCGTCGCGGGTCCTGAGGGCGAGGCCCCCCGCTACTACCTGGACGGCGGGGTGCTCGACAACAAGCCTTTCTCGTCCACCACGCGCGCCATCTTCCACCGCACCGCGAACAGACCGGTCACCCGGAAGCTCTTCTATGTGGAACCGGCGCCCGAGGTTTTCGATCCCGAGGCCGTGTCGGCTGCGCCGGATGTAATCGCGGCGGGCGTGGGAGCGCTCACAGTCATCCCTGGTTATGAGAGTATCGCCGGGGACCTGCAAGCCATCCGTGACCGCAACACCCGCATCCAGCAGTTCCGCAGCCTGGCCGAAGTGGTGGGGAAAAGTACGGCGTCCCAGCCGCAACGCCGGCCCTCTCCCGAGCAGGTGGAGCTGTACCGGCGCAGCAGGCTGAACCCCTTGCTTGACCGCGTCCTGGCCGGTATTCTCCGACAGAGCGGCCACGAGGTGCTGCTGGACCCGCAGCAGCAGCGGCTGGCGTCCCAGCTCTTTGCGGAGTTCTTCCACGCCTTCGATCCTGTGGTCCAGGATCTGGTGCTGGGTGATTTCGACGCCGACACGCGCATGCGGCGGCTGTTTCACGTCACGTATGCGATCCATTCGAATCCCGACCGGACGCCGGACGATCTCCAGGCGCTCGACACCTGCAACCGCTGGATCAAGTGCCTCGAAGTGATCCGCTTCGCGCTTGAATCCACCGTCGACAGGCTGCCGCTGCGCTGGTACGACGAGTCTCCGGCGGGACCGCGGCTTCGGCCCCTGGCCGGGATCTGGCGGGAAACCGGCCAGGCGTTGGCTTACGTGCTGGCCGCCGACGCGGAGGTGACCGGGTTTGTCGATTCCCCGCCGGACCAGGAAGCCGCCAGCGCCCTGCTCGCGGTTCTGCTCCGCCGGCAGCGGGAATTCGCCGGGAACGGCCCGGCGCCCGCGGCCACGGCGCCGACTCTGCTGCACTACCTGGACGCGCAGTTTGAGCAGCCTCAGTTTCTGGAGGGATCCCTCGACGCCCGGCAGGCATGGGACAGTTTCCCCTGGGTCGACCTGCACCAGTACCCGCTGCAAGCCGCGTCGGGGATCTTCGAGCTGGACGAGATCGACACGGTGAGAATCAGCCCGAAGGACGCCCAGCTCGGTTTCAGCCGCCGGCCGGCCGCCGACAAGCTTTCCGGCGACCAGTTCGCGAACTTCGGCGGTTTTTTCAAACGAAGCTGGCGCTCGAACGACCTGTTGTGGGGACGGCTCGACGGGCTCTCCAGGATCTTCGAAACGCTACTCTCCAGGGAAGCTGTCGAAGCCTCCACGTCGGACCAGGCGGGCGCGGCGGAGCGGCTGCGCGTCATCCGGTCGCTCAACCTGGCTCCGGCCCTGGCCTCCTGGCTGGAGGACCTGGCGGACCCCGGCCGGCCCGGCCACGGCGCGGCCCTGGACGCCCTGAACGCAGGCAACCGGGAGGCGGAAGGCGGCCTGCTGGACCAGTTTGTCCGGTACGCGCAGGCCGGCCTGGTGGAGCAGGGGCTCCGCGGGGTCATCGAGGACAGCATCCAGGAGCAGGTCGAGTGGAACCGCTGCCGCACGGGCGATCCGGGCCGCACCAGCTTCCACGCCGACGGCCTGCGCTTCACCCGGCCCAACAGCGGCTTCATCAGCCTCGCCGTGCAGCAGATGGCGCGTGAGGCTCTCGACAAGCGCCAGGTGCCGGACGTGGCGGCCTTCTTCGCCGATCCGAATCGCTACACCGTCGGCCGGGAGCGGATCGCGTCCGACGTGCCCACGCCCGTGCTGGCCGAACTGGCCTCGCGCGCCGCGCTGGTGTTGCGCAACTGCCTCGCGCCGGCGGTTGGGTCCGGCGCCTCGGCCATCCGGAACTCCCGGGTGTTCAAGCTGGGGTTTGACTGGCCCGTCCGGCTGGTCCACGGCTTCGCGCGGCTGGTGCGCGACGCGCCCGGCGCCGCGCAGGTGCTGACCGCCGTCGCGGCTCTCTACTCCGTATTCGCCCTGTTCGCGGGCGTGAAGTGGTGGGGGGTGTTCGTCTGGCCCGCCGGGGAAGGCCTCCAGGTGTCCGGCCTGCTCGCTCTGATCATTGTGCCCGCCGTCGTGCTGGGGACGCTGCCGGAGATACTGCGGTGGCAACACCCGCGCTGCGCCGGGCTGCTGCGGAGTTACGGGCCCTGGGTCCTGCTGGGCGGCGTGGCGGCGCTGGCGGCGGCTGGGGTGGTCTGGCTCGAACGGCTGCGAACGGGCCTGGCAGAGTTCCTGGAGGCCAGGTCCGGCGCCGTCAGCGCCGGCCTGCTGGCGGGCTGTGCCGTGGCCGCCGGCGTGCTTCTCGTAAAAGGGTTCCGGTGGGCGCTATGTTCGTTGCGCGGGCGGAAGGCCCCCGGCTAGGCGGAGCGCTTGAGCGCGATCCACGTTTTGACTGCCATCGCTGCCAGCAGGAGCCACACCAGGTCCCTGGGCAGGCGGTTGAGCGTGACCGCCGCCGCCAGCCCCAGAAGCCCGTAGCAGGAGAGCGCCGCCAGAAACCGGTGATTCATCCCGAAGGCCGATTGTCGCAGAAAACAAATCCGGAAACCGCGGCCCGCGGCGGCGGCGTCTCTGAATTGAGTACGGCGCGGGCGTCCGGTTCGCCCGGTCCAACCGGATCTCACGCGTCCGATATAATCAAGGCTTGGCGTTCCGTTCCGGCGCCGTGTCCCGAGGTGATCCTTTGAAGGCTATTGTCGTGTTCGGCGTCATGCTGGCGGTCTGCGCTTCCCTGCCGGCTCAGCCGCAAGACGCGCCGGTTCCGGCGGCTGGCGCCAGGTCAGCGCAGGCAGCGCCCGCGGAAGAAGAAGAACCGGAGCGGGAGCCCGTCTACGTCCGGTTATTTTCCGTCGGCCTGACCGGCAGCGCTCACGCCCTCATGCTGCTGCGTGGCGGCCGTTTGGAAAACGAGACCGCCAACCCTCCCCTCTTCACGAAGTTCGAAACCAATACGAAGAAACACTACACGGCGGGGGGCATCACGATGCAACTGGCGGTTCTCGAACGCTGGACCCTTGCCGTGAGCGGCCTTGCCCGCACCGCGGAATACGAATCGTTCAAGACGTTCCTGGCGGGGATCGACAACCCGAAGACGGTCGTGGACGAGCGGGTTTCCACGGGCATCACGGAGAAGACCAAGGCCCGTTACCTCGACTTCCCCGTGCTTTTGCGCCGGTACAACATCGGGCGGCACGAGTACGGGCATCGCTGGTTCATCCAGGGCGGGCCGTCGCTCCGGTACGTCGGCAAGATCCGCACCGAGCGCGAACTCAGCGACAAGGACGGGAAGAAGACCACGGAGACTCACCCGGTGGCCGGACATCGGAAGAGCCTCCTGGGCGTAACCGCCGGCTTCGGCGGCCAGTTCATCGATCCGGTGGGGCTGCGCGTGATCCCGGAGGTGCGCTACACGCGCTGGTTCGGCGCCACCTTCGACTCGCCGCCCACCCGTTCCCGCCGCGACCAACTGGAGTTCATGATCTCCTTCAGCTTCTGAGCGCCCCGCGGCGCCGTTTGATACCGTGTCCCCATGAGGACGGACTTCGTCCTTTTCGGGCCGGCTCATCTTGCCATTCTGGCGGCGATTCCCTGCCTTTCGGCGGTCCTGGCGCGCCTGGCCCGGGGAGGGGGGCGTGGCATCCGGATCTGCCTGGGCGTCCTGCTGGGGCTGAACGAACTCATCTGGTACGGATACAGGCTGCGCACGGAGGGAGTCCGGCTGCCGGAGGGCCTGCCGCTGCAACTGTGCGACCTGGCGCTGTGGCTCACCGTGGCGGCGTTGATCACCTTGAAGCCATGGGCTTGCGAGGCCGCTTACTTCCTCGGGCTGGGGGGCAGCGGCATGGCGGTGCTGACGCCGGATCTCTGGGCGCCGTCGTGGTCCTATCCGACCTGGTATTTCTTCCTGGCCCACGGCGGCGTCGCGACCGCTGCGCTTTTTCTGGCTTGGGCGCGCCTGTTCCGCCCGCGTCCCGGTTCCGTGTTGAGGGCCCTGGGCATCACCAACCTGTTCGCGGCGGCAGTGGGCCTCTTCAACGCCGTGTTCCACACCAACTACATGTACCTGTGCCGTAAGCCGGAGGGCGCATCGTTGCTGGACTTCCTTGGTCCCTGGCCCTGGTACCTTCTGGGCGGAGAGGCAGCCGCCGCCGCGCTCTTCTGGCTCCTGTGGCTGCCGCTCCGGCGGCGCTCTCACTGACGCCCGGAGGCCGGCGCGACCCCGGGCGCCGGTAAGGGACTGCCTCCAGCCACCGTGCAGTACAATGAAATCACACCCCCATGTTTCTTGATCGCATCATCGCCAGGATTTTCGGCACGAAAAACGAGCGCGAACTCAAGGCGATGCGCCCGATCGTGGAATCCATCAGCGCCCTGGAAGCGGACATTCAGAAACTGACCGACCAGCAATTGTCAGCCAAGACGATCGAGTTCAAGGAGAGGCTGGCGCAGGGCGCGACGCTCGACGACCTGCTCCCCGAGGCGTTCGCCGTGGTCCGGGAAACCGGCCGGCGCGTGCTGAACATGCGCCATTTCGACGTGCAGATGATGGGGGGCATCGTTCTGCACCGCGGCAAGATCGCCGAGATGAAGACCGGCGAGGGCAAGACGCTGGTGGCCACGCTGCCGGTCTACCTGAACGCTCTCGAAGGCAAGGGCGTGCACGTCGTCACGGTGAACGACTACCTGGCCAAGCGCGATTCGGAGTGGATGGGCAAGATCTACCGCTTCCTGGGCCTGTCGGTGGGCGTCATTGTGCACGACCTGGACGACGCGGAAAGGCGCGAGAGCTACAACGCCGACATCACCTACGGCACCAACAACGAGTTCGGCTTCGACTACCTGCGCGACAACATGAAGTTCCGCCTTCAGGATTGCGTGCAGCGCCCGCACCACTACGCCATCGTGGACGAGGTGGACTCCATCCTGATCGACGAGGCGCGCACGCCGCTCATCATCTCGGGGCCGAGCGAGGAATCCACCGACAAGTATTACAAGGCGAACCGCATCATTCCGAAGCTCATCCGCGGCGAGGTGATCGAGGGCAAGGAGCCCGGAGAGAAGTACTACACGGGCGATTACACGGTGGAAGAGAAGCACCGCTCGGTGGCGCTGACCGACGAAGGATTCGACAAGTGCGCGCGCCTGCTGGGCCTTCCCAGCCTGTGGGACATGGAAACCATCGAGTGGAAGCACCACGTGGAACAGGCCCTCAAGGCCCACGTGATGTTTCACCGCGACAAGGACTACGTGATCCAGGACGGGCAGGTCGTCATCGTGGACGAGTTCACCGGCCGCCTGATGCCGGGCCGGCGCTGGAGCGACGGCCTGCACCAGGCGATCGAGGCCAAGGAGGCGGTGAAGATCGAGCGGGAGAACCAGACGCTCGCCACCATCACCTTCCAGAACTACTTCCGCATGTACAAGAAGCTGGCCGGGATGACCGGAACCGCCGACACGGAAGCCGCGGAGTTCCAGAAAATCTACAACCTGGACGTTACCGTCATCCCCACCAACCGGACGCTGATCCGGATCGAGAACCGGGACGTCGTATACCGCACGGAGGAAGAGAAGTTCCGCAACGCGGCCAAGGAGATCAAGACCTGCCAGGAGAAAGGCCAGCCGGTGCTGGTGGGCACGATTTCGGTGGCCAAGTCGGAGAAACTCTCGGGCATCCTCAGGCGCATGGGAGTCAAGCACGAGATCCTCAACGCCAAGAACCACGAGCGCGAGGCCTACATCGTGGCGCAGGCGGGACGCAAGGGCAGCGTCACGGTCTCCACCAACATGGCCGGCCGCGGGACCGACATCCTGCTCGGCGGAAACCCGGAGTTCATGGCCAAGGACGCCTGCCTCAAGGAGAAGATCGCCGAGCAACTTCCCAAAGGCCAGGAAGCCTTCATCGCCGACCAGCAGTTTTACTACTTCTACCACCTGGGCGCGTTCTACCGGGTCCCGCGCGCCCGGTGGGATGAGACCTACGCCCGCTACAAGGCTCAGACCGACCAGGAGCATGACGAGGTCGTGGCCATGGGCGGGCTGCACATCACGGGCACCGAGCGCCACGAGTCGCGCCGCATCGACAACCAGTTGCGGGGGCGCGCCGGACGGCAGGGCGACCCCGGCAGTTCGCGTTTCTTCCTCTCGCTTCAGGACGACCTGTTGCGCATCTTCGGCGGGGAACGCATCCAGAACCTCATGCTGCGGCTGGGCATGGAAGAGGACGTGCCGATCGAGTCCAAGCTCATCACCCGGCGCATCGCCAAGGCCCAGGAGGCGGTCGAGGCGCAGAACTTCGCGGCCCGCAAGCACCTGCTCGAGTATGACGACGTGATGAACAAGCAGCGTCAGGCCGTGTACGGGATGCGCCGCGACCTGCTTGAAGGCAAAGACCAAAGGGAACGGATCGCGGAGATGGCCCGCGGCGTGGTGCGGTCCTACGTCGAGATGCGTTGCGGCGAGAACATCCATCCGACCGAGTGGGACTTCGCCGGCCTGCGCAACGACCTGCTCAGCCAGTTCGGAGTCAAGATCGAGACGAAGGAACTGGAAGACCAGAAACCGGCTGCCATCGAGGAGATTCTCTGCGGCCACCTCCTCAGGCGCTACGAGGAGAAGGAATCGCTGGTGGGGGCGGAGGTCATGCGTGAGACCGAGCGCATGATCATGCTCCACGTGATCGACGACCAGTGGAAAGACCACCTGCTCTCGATGGACCACCTCAAGGAGGGCATCGGGCTAAGAGGCTACGGCCAGAAGGACCCGCTGGTCGAGTACAAGAAGGAGTCGTTCCTCCTGTTCCAGGAGATGATGGACCGCATGGAGGACGAGACGCTCCGCTACCTCTACTTCCTTCAACCCGCCTCGGTCGAGAGGGTCCCGCTGCCCTTCGAGCCCGCCGAGGAGCCCGAAGAAGACGAGGTCGAGGCGGTCGCCGCTTCCGACGGCGTGCAGCGCGCCGCGGCACAGGGCTCCATGCTGGATTTCACCAGGAATATCCAGCGCAAGAAGGACCGGGAGATGGCGGAATTGCAGTTCGTGGGCGGCGGCGTGGCCACCGCCAAGCAGCCGGTGGTGAAGGGCCAGAAGGTCGGCAGGAATGATCCCTGCCCTTGCGGGAGCGGAAAGAAGTACAAGAAATGCTGCGGCGCATAACGGTTCTCCTCCTCGCCCTGGCTGCCTGCCGGCCATCGGGCGCCGCAATGTGGCCGGAACAACTCGGCCCGTTCACGCGGGGCGTCGCGCAGCCCGCCCCGACGCCCAACGCCGGCGTCTGGGAAGAGTACGGTCTGGCCGAGACGGAGCAGGCGCAGTACACCGGCGATTCCCGTCGTTTCACGGCTTCCGCCTGGCGTTTCCGGGACCCGACCGGAGCCATGGCCGCTTTCGACTGGCAGCGCCCGGCGGGGGCGACGCCTTCCCCAGTCGGCCAGCTTGCTGCCGAGACTCAAGACACGCTGCTCCTGGCCTTCTACAACTACCTGTTCCGTTTCGAAGGTTGGAAGCCGGATGAGGCGGAGCTCGCTCCGCTGCTGGAGTCGCTGTCGCGCACCGATCAGAGTTCACTGCCGACGCTGCCCAGTTATGTGCCCGCGGCCAACCGTGTCCCCAACTCTGAACGCTACGTCCTTGGCCCGGCATCGCTCGAGTTGTTCGACAAGCGGATTCCGCCGTCGATTGTCGCCTTCCACATGGGAGCCGAAGGGCAGATCACGCGGTATTCGGGCAAAGGCGGCGAACTGACGCTCGGAGTCTTTTCCTATCCCACGCCGAACATGGCGCGCGACAGGGAATCCGCGTTCAGAGAGATGAAGGGCGCGCTCGTGAAACGCAGCGGACCGCTGGTCGCCGTGATCCTTTCGCCGCCCGACGCGGACGAAGCGGAGCGCTTGCTCGCCAAGGTGCAATACCAGGCCACGATCACCTGGAGCGAACGCATGCCTACCGCGCGGGACAACATCGGCAACCTGATCCTGGCCATCTTCTCGCTTACCGGTCTGCTCGTCCTCTTCGCCGCCGCCGCCGGTCTGGCGGTGGGAGGCTTTCGAGTTTTTGCCCGCCGGTATATCAAGGGCTGGGAGGACGAAGAGCCCCTGATTCTACTGCGTCTCGACAAGAGATAACTTCCATATTTTCAAGGCATTAAATCGAAAAACGAGGCCTGAAAACTCTCTCTTTTCCGGTCTCGCCCCCGCCGAGGCCGCCCGAGGCGGCGGCGTAAGCCTTTGGCCCTAAGGGGCTTGTGGCGCAGCATCAGGCCTGGGCTTTTGCGCTTGACTTGCGGCCCGTGACGAAATAAGATCCAAGCACGGGTTCTGATGGTTGCGTAGCCGTCGGGCCTGATTCTCCCATTGAACATCACCCTGGTAAAACAGGGCAAGGGAAAATGCCTACCTCCCCAAAGGTGGGCATTTTCGTTTCTTGGGCGTCTCCGGCATATGACGTGCTATGAAATCACTTCAACGAGGCGTGAGAAAACCGCAGTCACCTCGCCGATGGCGATCTTCAGGTTGTGACTTCCAGGTTGTAACTCGTTAGAAACACGGGCGTTAATCTGGCGGGAGCCGCTGGCGTCGGGCGGACCGACAAAATCAATCTTCAGTCGGCCGGCGCCCAGATAGACTCTGAGGTTGGCGCGGTCGGCGTTATCCGGCAGGCCCGCCACCCAAACGCTAAGCATGCCCTCATCCCCCGGCAGGACTTGGTTCCGGCTCCAGGTGCGTCCGCCGCAGACTTCGCGGATCGCCAGTCCTTCTGCGCGCGGCGGGATGTCCACCGCTATTCTCACAGGTTCGCCGAAGCCGCTGTGCGCCAGGCGCAGACGGACGTCCTTCCAGCCCGGCGCGAGTCCCGGCGGCAGACGGAAGTTCGCGACCCAGCGCGCACCCTGGTCGCGCCGCAGGAACAGGACAGGCGCTCCGAACCCTTCCACCTCAAGCCGAAGTTCTTTTCGGTCAAGCTGTTTCCGCTCGCAATTGAACCAACACGTGAGGTACTGGTCGCCCTGGGAGGCGAAGTTGATGCCGTAGTCCGCGTGGTTGACGACAGTCAGAAGTTCCGGCGCCGGCTCGTCCGCTCCGGCCGGCACAGGCTCCCAGCGGCGATGGCAGGCCACCGAGGCGAAGTCGCCCCCGGCGTATAGTAGCTCCGCCCGGGCGAAGCCTGCTGCGCGGCACAGAGCCATGAGGCAGGAAACGCTGGGGCCGTGCCAGTTGTCGAGCCGCCCGGCCAGCTCATCGGTTTCGTAGAACTCCATGGTGGGCGTTTCGCCGGCGCGCTCCCGCCAGGTATCGCCGTCGGTGACGTAGGAATCCACCAGCGCCGTCTCCCTGGTGAGAGCGCAGACGATCTCCAGGCCGAGCAGCGGGTGTTTCAGATGGTAGAGCACCCCCAGGAAGAAGACGTAGTCGAAGCGCCCTAACCCCGCGTTGCGCAGATCGAAGACGTCGAGGATGCGGTAGTCCGCTTTCGAACCCAAGCGGGAGTGAATCTGGCGAAAGCTCTCCAGTTCGACGCAGTCCACTGCGGTGACCTGGGCTCCGCGGCGCTCGGCTTCGAAGGTGAACCAGCCGTCCCAGGCGCCGATGTCCAGCACGCGCTTTCCGCTCAGGTCCGCCGGGATGGGGAAACGGGCGTAACGCTCACGCAGAACCTCGAGGCTGACGTGTCCGTCGATGCGTGTTCCGCCGGGCAGTTCGAAGCTGTGGTACCAGCCGCCGGCAGCCCACCCGAGGTCGGAGGGCATGCTACCTGAGCACCACCTTGGCCAGCCCGGCGTTTTCAGCCGAGTCGAACACGCGGATCACGACGAGGTGTTCGCCGGGCGTGACGTCTTCCAGGCGCACAACCAGGTGCTCGCTGAGGGAATCCAGTATGCCGTCGGCGGCCTCGGCCGGAGTCCAGGGCCCGGCGTCGATGGAGTACTCTGCGCGTCTCAGCATGCTGGCGGCATCAGCCGCGTCGAAATCGATTTCGACCTTGCCGCCCGAGCGGCGGATGGCTCCCGGGGTGACGAGCGGCGGCGTGTTGTCAACCAGGACGGGGGGACTGACCAGTTCGGCCTCCCGAGCCGACGATGCCGGGTTGCTGGGCAAGTCGCTGGCCGTGACCTTGAAGAAGTACTTGCCATCGGCCAGAACATCGCCGTCCACGGTGTACGAGTTCTCCCCGATGCTGGACTTCAGCAGCTTCCACTCCCGCTCCCCTTCACCCCTGAACTGGAGCTTGAAGCTGAGCCTGTCGTTATCCGGGTCCTCCGCCTGCCACGCGATCACGAGTTGCCGCACCCCGCCGCGGGTGGCGGCCTGCGTTGGCGTGCCCGCCGACGTGGGCGGTCCGGAGTCCACCGTGTCGGTAACCGTGATGCTGTACGAACTGGAGACCGACTGCGTGGCGAGGGGCTTGGCCGCCGCCGCTCCCAGTTGTGTCGTCACACTGATGTTCCGGACCGCCGGCGGCGTGTTCTGCGGCAGGTAGGCTAGCGTCGTGCTGTCGAGCACCGGCGTCGCGCCCGCCGACCCGCTGAACTCCGCGCGCCATTGTATGTAGCGGGCATTCGGGCTGGCGACCGGCGAGCCGCTGCTCTCGGCCAGCGGAGCCGACCACTCGCTCCAGGTCGCATCGGGC
Organism: Bryobacterales bacterium; assembly: GCA_020851555.1. Classification (GTDB taxonomy): domain Bacteria; phylum Acidobacteriota; class Terriglobia; order Bryobacterales; family Bryobacteraceae; genus DTKY01. Next base: position 70,674 of record JADZCM010000012.1, read on the forward strand.
CGCAGGGAGTTGCCGGAGCGGGTGCGAAGAACCAGGCGGCAACCGGAACAGCTCTCGGCCAGCCAACTCAGCCGGCCCCACCGCGCCACGCTTCCCGCGTCGTGGACCGGGGACTCAAAAGAGCCGGCCGTACCCGGGGCGTCCCCCATGACGAAAATCTTGCCGAGGTCGCCCGTGGCGGCGAGCACGCCTGCCCGCCCTTGCAGGAGGCGGGTCGCCTCTCCTTCGTTGGTCTGCGCCAGCAGCGTGACTTTGCCGTCGGGAGCCAGGCGGTAGATGCGCCCCAGCGCGTCTGTCGAGAAGATGATCTGGCCGCCGAACTGGAGCAGGTCGTAGATGTTCTCCTCCTTCGAACTCCACAGCGTCTCAACCGTGTTGTCGGGCGAGATCCGGTAGAGGGCGGACCGCTCCACGCCGGGAAACTCGGACAGAGGGGCGAGTTGCGCCGTCACCTGTGGCGCTGGGACCGCCGCGGGCTTCGCGGCATCGGCTTTGGGCTTCAGGTCAATCCCCCCCTGGGCCGCCTCTTCGGTGACCGTCACTGAGGCGGTCGTGGGAGGAAGCGGCGAGGCGCCCGGCGTGGCCGTGTAGCCCGGAGCCGGACTCAAGGCTCTCCTCATGCCGGCGCCACCCTGGGCCGCCGCGTAGACGACGCCGTCCGCCGCAACCTTAATGGCGCGGATCTCGGGAAGCCCGGCGTCATAGAGCACGACTGCACGGCCCGGAGCCTCAATCCGGTACAGAATGCCGTTGGGTTCCGTACCCGCCAGCAGCCGGCCTTTCTGGTCGAGCGCCATCGAGACGACGTGTGATTGCCCGGTCTGGTAAAAGACCTCACCCTTCCCGCTGGCATCTACTCTGAAGACGGTTCCCTGGTCTCCGGCGCCTACGAACATCGTGCCATCCGGCGCAAAGACCAGGGACCAGATGTAGGTGGCCTTGGGCGCGAAGACTTCGGCCGCCTTCCCTTCCTGGATGCGGTAGACCTTTCCGTTAGGGGACGTGGCCGCATACAACGTCCCCTTCGGATCCAGAGCGACCGCGAAGATCTCGGGTTGGTCCGCCGTCCACAGCAGGGTGCTCCGGCCTGAGGGATCGATCCGGAACAGCCGTCCCCGGTGGCCGGTACCCGCATACAGCGTGCCGTCCGCGCCCTGAGCCAGGCTCCAGATCACGGGCTGATCGGAACTGAACAGCGTATCCAGCCGGGGGGCCAGCCGCAGCCGTCCGTCACGGTCCAGAGAGACCCCGTCAAACCGGCCCTGCACGAAGTCCCGGTAGTTGTTCATCTCCCAGGTGGACGTGCCGGCGGCGTGCGCCGCCGGCGCCCCCAGGGTCAACAGGAGCAGCATGAGCCAGGGCTTCATTCTCTTATGTCCACCTGAACGGTCTTGGAGCCGGAAACGACCATCCCGCCGGCGTCGATGTCCAGTTCTCCGATTTTGGAATTGTGAGTCTGCAACCCGGCGCCCACCCCGGCCTGCGACCGCGCCAGAATCTGCCCGACGGAGGGAGGAGGAGCGGGCAGGCTCATCCCCTCGACGTCGTAGTCGGCCTCCGCACGCCAGATGCGAACATAGGCCCGGGTATTGTCGCGGAGCGAATTGAGAAAACTCACCAGTTGCACGGATGTACGCGGCGCGGTGGTGAGCATCTGCCGGTAGTCGGTCAGGTTCGTCGTGCTGCCGTCGGCGACGGTAAAGTACAGCGGTCCCGCCGGCGCGCCGATGGGCACGCGGTAGGAGGCCGACCGGCTCATCTCGACGCCGTTGGGGCCGGTGAGCACCACGTTCAGGTCGAGCGATTCCCCCGGACGCACCGTCCGGCGGGAAGTCCAAACCTGGTCGATCTGAGCCTGGCGGCGCTCCGGATAGGACTCCGCTTCGATCGCTATGCGCCTCAGGCGCAGGGTTTCGAAGCCGCTTTGAAGCGCATAGGCCAGCGGCGTCGCGGCGCCCAGCGAGGCCGATTGCGACAGGCTCAGGTCGCCCGCATAGGTGTTGCCCACGCGCAGCGGCATCGAACTGCCCTGGAAGTGGATCTCTCCCCGGATAGCCAGGGTGGCGTTGCCCACGGTTCTCTCGGTCGCCTCAATGGCCGATGCCAGCGCCATCTGGACCAGCATCGGCGACAGCACGCTGTCGCCGATCATCTCCATTTCGTACTCCTGCCGGCTGGGTTGGTCAGCGCCGTGCGAGGTAACCGTGATCGAAAGCGGGATCAGGGCCGCCCGCCGGCCCAGTTCTCCAGCCAGGCCGGTGCTTCGGTCCGTGAGGATCGTCCCCCTCCACTCCCGCGGCGTGGAGATCTTGAAGGATGTCTGTAGATTGGGCAGCAGGGCCAGCACCTCGGCGCTGGCGAACGGGACTTCGGTTACGCCCAGCGAGAGGAAGCGGTGCCCGAAGGCGTAGACCCGCCCGCGATCCACATGCGTCACCGTTCCTTCGGCCGTGACGCTCATGTCCCCGGTCATAAGCTGCACGCTGATCATGGAACCCGGCTGGACGGCGGCGAGGTCGCCAAAGCCGGGCTTCAGCCGCCCGCCCCCGGAGATTCCCTGCTGAGGCTCCAGTCCCAAGGCGCGAAGGCGCGGCGTCACCCGCTCTATGGCGTTTCTGGTGAACCCTCCGAACGACAGCGGCGTGGCAATGTCAACCAGCCGCGTGCCCCCGAAGGGAATGCCGGCGGCCGGCTCCAGCCCGGCTGTCAGGTCCGTTTCGGCAAGATTGCGCCGGACCGTCTGCCGCCGCTCACCGACCGCGGCCGCCGCGTCGAGCATGTCTTGAATCGGACGGATGGCGGCGACAGGTTCCTTGGAGTAGGCGAACGTCATGGCCACCGCGCCGAGCAGCCGTCCGCCGATGTAGACCGGGCTGCCGCTCATCCCCTGGAGTACGCCGGTCGACTCCAGCGGGCCTCCGGAAAGCCTGGCCAGCACCAGCGATTGCCTGGGTCCGGCGTTCTCCAGAACGCCCAGTATCTCGACCTGGAAATCCTCGATCCGCGAGCCGTGAAAAACCGTCTTCCCGACGGCTTGCATTCCCTGGCGCACCTCGGAGAGAGGAAAGAAGCCGGCTTGGGCATACAAAGCCGGCGCCGCGGCCAAGCCCGCCAGAAAGAGGATTAAGGGGCCCACGTTCTTGTCCTCATTCTATCGGAATCCGGGCGCTGCCCGGGGAATTCAAAGGCGCCCCGAGGAAAGTTAGTATTCAGGACCCGGAGCAGTTACTGCCGGAACCTGCCGCCTGGCGGCTCCGCGCGCCACGAACCAGCGGGAAGATCCCGCCGGCGCACTGCGGCTGCCCCTCAGTTCTTGAGATACCTGTCGAACCAGGCCACAGTCTCGTAGATGACGTGCTGAATGGTCTCCAACGCGGCGTAGCCGTGGGCTTCGTTCGGCAGCATGACCAGCCGCACCGTGCCCCCGTTGCCGCGGATCGCCTGGTATAGGCGCTCGGATTGGATGGGGAACGTCCCGCTGTTGTCGTCCGCCTCGCCGTGGATCAGCAGGATCGGCTCGTTGATCTTGTTGGCGTAAACGAAGGGGGACATCTTCATGTACACTTCGGGCGCTTCCCAGAACGTGCGGCGCTCGCTCTGGAAACCGAAGGGCGTCAGGGTCCGGTTGTAAGCGCCGCTGCGGGCCACCCCCGTGCGGAACAGGTCAGTGTGAGCCAAGAGATTCGCGGTCATGAATCCCCCGTAGCTGTGGCCGGTGACGCCGACCCGGGCCCGGTCGGTGACGCCCATCTCGACGGCCTTGTCGATAGCCGCCTGGGCGCTCATGGCGAGTTGCTCTATGTAGGTGTTGTTGACCGTCTCGGGATCGCCCACGATGGGGATGGTGGTGTCGTTGAGAATCACATAGCCGGCCAGCAGTAGGAACAGGTGGGACGCGGCCCGGATGGTAGTGAAGCGCTCGGTGGAGCCGCCGATCTGGCCGGCGACCCCCGGATCCGTGTACTCCAGCGGGTAGGCGTACAGGATGGTGGGGTAGCGCACTCCTTCCTTGTAGTCCGGGGGGAGATAGAGTGTGAAGCTGCACTGGGTGCCGTCCGGACGGTTGTACTTCACAAGTTCCTTTTTGATCTTCCGCAGGACCGGGGTCGGGTCCGTGAAGTTGGTCAGCCGGACGGCCTGGCCGGATCCGGTGGTCCGGACGAAATAGTTGGGCGGTTCGGTGGGACTCTCGCGAGCCGTCAGAAACCGCGAGCCGTCCTCGGAGAGGATGGCGACAACCGTCTCATAGCCGCTGGTTCCGGCCCGCCACAGCCGCTCACTTTGCCAGGTCCGGAGGTTGAAGCGGTCCAGGAAGGGACGGTCTCCCTCGGGGGTCGCTCCGGTTCCCTGTAGAAAAAGGTAGTCGCCCGACTGGCGGATGATGGACTGTCCGTTAGCCAGCACTCTGGTGGCCGGCGATCCGATGTTCCCGTAACGGTCGCTCGAATTGCGGCCGTAGAGCAGCCGCGGCTCGGCGGAGGGATCATCCAGGAAGAGCCGAAACACGCGCACCCACCGTTTGTCGCGGTCGTAGTCGCCCACCAGAGCCAGGCCTCCCTCCCCGAACTGGAGGCCGTTGAACCGGTGCTCCAGTCTGCGAATCTCGAGGGGCTGCGAACCCTCGGCCAGCGGCTGCGACATGAGACGGTCGCGGTGAGTTGCCTGGCGGCGGGGGTCGCCGCCATCCAGCGCCTCCGCCCAGATCAAGGTGCTTGGCTCGGTGGGACGCCAGGTGACGTTCCGCGGCCCGGTTTCCACCCCCTCGATGGGAACGTTGTCGGCCAGCGGTTTCGAGGCCACTTTCCGGACCACCGCGCCGGCCGTATTCCAGACCTCGATTTCGCGGGGGAACATCGAGAAGGGATGCAGGTAGGAATAGGGCCTGCGCACGGTGGTCACCAGCAGATGCTTGCCGTCCGGCGCGGGATTCACCTGCACGAAGATGGCCGGCTTTCCGATGGGGGCCGCCTGCAATGTGCCGAAATCGACCGAGGCCAGTTGCGCCGTGAAGTAGTAGTCAAACAGCGCTTCGTCGTGAGGATCCTTCAGCAGATCCTGGTAGGTGCGCACAGGGCCCGAGGCGCCCGAGCCTTCCTGCACGTTCGGCCCGGCGGGCACGGCCGGCCTGACGGGAGGCTTGCCGCGCGCTGGAGGCACGATCTTGACAAGCAGCCGGCTGCTGCCCGCAAACCACTGCACGCTTGAACCCAGCGTGTCGTTGATCCGGACCTGCGGCACGCGGCGCAATGCCGGTGAGTTCAGCGAGCCTACGTATAACCCGATGCCGTCCGCCGTTGTGTTCGTGAGGGCGAATCTGGTCCCGTCGGGGCTCCAGAGGGGCGTCGAAAGAAAGGCGTTGAGGGGCACGCCGATTTTGGTGACGGTCCCGCCGTCGATCCGGAGCAGGCTCAGCGCCTTGATGCGCCCGGCCCGCGGGTGGGGGCCGTTCGTCGCGGGGTCTATGCGGACTCCGGCCAGCCGGAGCATCGGCGCGGAGACCTCGGCGATGCCCGGATACAGCTCATAGTCCCCGAACAGGATATGAGACCTGTCCGGACTCACCACGGCGATGGGAGGGGGCGGGGCGTCCAAAACGTCCAGAATCTGTTTGGGGGGCTTCTGGTATGTCTCGGCGGCCCACACACTCGCACACATCGAGACAGCCAGCAAAGACAGGGCGGCTGACCGCATAATTGATTCCTCCTGACCGGTCGCAGTCCGGCCGGCATTTCGGGCCCGGAGACCGTGGTACGCGGCCGGACTATCGTCGATTCTACACCGGGTTCCCAGGGCCGGAAGGCGAACCCGATGAGGTTTCTTCAGTGCGCCCGCCCGGCCGTCACGGCCGCGAGCGGATAGCGCCGGTTAAAAGCGGGGTCGTTGGGGTCGTAGAGCACCGTAAGCGGCGTGCCTGGCTCCGGCGCGGTCCGGTTCCGCACCGGACCGAACTTGCCCTCCGCCAGTGAGCCGCCGAGCGTGAGAAAGGCGTAGTAGACGAGGCGGCCCTTGTCCGTTTTGCGGCCGAGCCTGGTCACCATGCCGGCGGCTGTCCGCCCCTCTTCCAGCAGCCGCCGCTTGGCGGCAAGATCCCGCAGAATGAAGAAGGCCGCCGCGGGCAGAATCACCCCTACGAGGGGGGCCAGCCAGAGGGGAATGGCCGCCGGTCTCTCCAGCCCCTCCAGCCGGCTGATCTCGGGATTGGTCTCGACGTAGCGAACCTCCCGCCGGCCGCCTGACTCAAGCGTCCTCCAGACCGCCCGGGACAGCCGCGCGGACCGGCGGTAGGTCCGCGCGCCGGCCTCGAACTCGTAAGACGCCAGGTACCGCGCGTCTCCGCCGCTGCCGCGCCGCGACAGGCGCACGATCCTCGCCTCGGCCCGTCCCGTGGAAACCGAGAGCAAGCGGTTGCGTTCCAGGCCGGCCGTGGCCTTCACGTAAATCCCGGCGCCCAAGGCGACGCCCAGCGCCGCCAGCAACCATGCCAGCATCCAGGCGGCGAAGCCGGCCGCGGTGTACCGGGCCGGACGCGGCCGCCCGCGCTCCATTTCCGGCGGCGGCCGCCAGGTCTCCTGCAACTGCCGCAGCTTCTCCCGGTCTGTCATTGCGATTCCGCTCCCGGCGGCGAATCCTGCTTCGGAAGGCGCCCGGCGCGCCGCAGCGCATCGCGCAGCACGAACTCGATCTGCGCGTTCAGGCTGCGCAGTTCCGCGTCCGCCCAGCGCTGAAGCGCCTGGTGTGTCGCCGGATCGAGCCGGAGCAGGAACGGTTTCCTGGCCGCCAAGGCGCTTTCCCTACTGGTACAGAGTCCCCGCGTTGACCACCGGCTGGGCGTTCTGCTCGCTGCAGAGCACCACCAGCAGGTTGCTCACCATGGCGGCCTTGCGTTCTTCGTCCAGCACCAGGACCTGCTTGCGGCTGAGGTCCTCCAGCGCCATCTCCACCATGCCCACCGCGCCCTCGACGATCTTCTGGCGGGCGGCGATCACGGCGCTGGCCTGCTGCCGGCGCAGCATGGCGTTGGCGATCTCCGGCGCGTACGCCAGGTGGCTGATGCGAGCCTCTATGACATCGATGCCGGCCTGCGACAGGCGCTCGTGAATCTCGTGTTTCAGCCGCTCGTTGATTTCACCCGCCGACATGCGCAGCGAAAGTTGGCCGGCCTCGTGAGCGTCGTACGGATACGAGGTGGCCAGGTTCCGGACCGCGGCCTCGCTCTGCACGTGAACGAACTGCTCGTAGTCGTCCACGTTGAACATCGCCTCGGCGGTTTCGATCACCTTCCAGACCACCACGGCGGCGATCTCGACGGGGTTGCCGTCGTGATCGTTCACCTTCAGCTTGGAGCTTTCGAAGTTGCGGACCCGGAGCGAGACTCTGCGCCGCGTAGTGAGAGGATTCACCCACCAGAAGCCCGCTTCCTTGAGGCTGCCCTTGTACTTGCCGAACAGCAGAACAACCCGCGCCTCATTGGGGTTCACCACCGTGAGCCCGGCGAAACAGAAACTGTCGACGACCAGCACGCCGGCCCACACCACTATGGCCACGGGTTGCTCGTTTTTTGCGGCGCCCACCACCAGGTACAGCGCAGCAACGGCAATCACGACCAGGATGAGCACCAGCAGCCACCCTGAATAACCGCGCAAAGCCTTCTCTTTGAACATGGGCGCGTCTCCTTTGAAATCAAGATGATATCATTATGATCTCATGAGTGTCAATGCCTTTCTGTGCGATGCATGGAACGCATTGGAATAAAAAGACTTACGTGGGCCGCGTCGGCTCTACGCCGGGAACTTCACGCCTTCCCAGCGTGCGATGACGGCGGTAGCGAGGCAGTTGCCCACAACGTTGACCGAGGTGCGGGCCATATCCAGGATGGCGTCGATGCCGAGCAGCACCGCCGCGCCTTCCAGTGGCAGGTTGAACTGCGCCAGCGTCCCGGACAGGATCACCAGCGACGCCCGCGGGACACCCGCCACGCCCTTGCTGGTCAGCATCAGCATGAGCATCATGACCACCTGCCGGCCCGGCGACAGGTGGATGCCGGCAGCCTGCGCCACGAATATCGAGGCGAGCGACAGGTACAGCGTCGAGCCGTCCAGGTTGAAACTGTAGCCCGTGGGGATCACGAAGGATACGATGTGCTTGGGGACCCCGAAGCGCTCCATATTCTGGAGCGCGCGCGGAAGGGCCGCCTCGCTCGACGAGGTGGAAAACGCGATCAGAAACGGCTCCCGCGCGGCTTGCCAGAAGCGCCTGGCGGGTACCCTGGCAATGTGCATCACCGCGCCGAGCACCCCCAGCAGGAACACCGCCTGCGCGGCGTACATCGTCAGGATCAGCTTCCCGAGGCCCACCAGAACGCCCGCGCCCTGCCCCGCCACCGTCACCGCCATTGCGGCGCACACGCCCGCCGGGGCGAGCCACATGACGTAGCCCGTGTACTTGAACATCACCTCGGCCAGCGCCCGCGAGAACTCCACCACCGGCCGCGCCTTGTCCCCGGCCGCGACGCAGGCGGCTCCGAAAAGCAGCGTGAAGACCACCAGTTGCAGCACTTCGCCGCGGGCCATCGCGTCGATGACGCTGGACGGGAACACGTGCTCCAGGAACGAGGCGGCGCCCGGCGGCGCCGCCACCGAGGCGGCCGTTTCGGCGCCCTGCAAGCTCATCCCGGCGCCTGGCCGGGCCAGGTTGACCGCGGCCAGACCCACCAGCAAAGCCGCCGTGGTCACGAGCTCGAAGTACACGATGGCCTTCAGGCCGATCCTGCCCATGGCCCTCATGTTGCCCGTGCCGGCGATGCCGTAGACCAGCGTGCCGAACAGCAGCGGCGCGATGATGGAGCGGATCAGGCGCAGGAAGATGTTGCTGACCGGGGCGAGACTCCGCGAGGTCTCGGGCGCGGCGAGGCCCAGCACAACGCCCACGGCCATGCCCACGAAGATCCAGCCCGTCAGGGAGAGCCGCTTCACCGGGTGCCCCACTTCAACTTCTCGCGCAGGACATCGAAGAAACGCAGTTCCCTGGGACGCACCAGCCGGACCGCATGCTCGGAGCTGCGGCACACCACCACGTCGTCGCGCCGGAGCGGTTCGCCGACCTGCCCGTCGATTGTGAGGTAGACCTCGCCGTCCGCCGCACGGCTGCGGATCCGGATCACGCTGCGGGCGGGCACAATCACGGGGCGGTTGGTCAGGGTGTGCGAGCTGATGGGGGTCAGGCCGATGCAGTCCACCGAGGGGAAGACGATGGGCCCGCCGGCCGAAAGCGAGTAGGCCGTCGACCCGGTGGGAGTCGCCACAATCAGGCCGTCGGACTTGTACACGCAGACCAGTTGACCGTCCACGTGCGTCTCCAGGTCGATCATGCGCGCGATGGAGGCCTTGGACAGGACCACGTCGTTGAGCGCCTCGTAGCCGGCGACGGTGCGGCCTTCGCGAGACAGCTCGCAGTGCAGCATGCGCCTCAAGCCGATCCGCAGGTCTCCGCGCAGGGCGTCCTCCAGCAGCGGATACAATTCCTCTACCTGAACGGCCGCCAGGAAGCCCAGACCTCCGAGATTCACTCCCAGCACCTGCACCTCGCGCCCCCCCACGGCGCGCGCCGCGGCGAGGAGCGTTCCATCTCCGCCCAGAACGATTACGAGCTGGCAGCCCTCCGGCACCTGCTCGCGAGGCATGCCCGGGCCGCTTCCGGCGTATCCCGCGCTGACCTCATCCATGCGGACCCTGATGCCGCGAGCATCCAGCCAGCGGAGCAGTTCCGGCACGAGTCCGGCCGCCCGCGCCGCGTTCGGCTTCGCAATGATTCCAACGGTCTCAACGACGGGCATACAGCAGGAACTCCTTGTTTCCCTCCGCGCCCGGCACCGGGCTTTCCATAAGGTCCGAACGAAAACCCAGCAGCCTCACGGCTTGCTCCACTCGCGCGCAGGCAGCTTCGTGCAGCGCCGGATCGCGCACGATGCCGCCCCTGCCTACCTGCCCGCGCCCCACCTCGAACTGAGGCTTGACCAGGACGACCATTTCGCCCTGCTCCTTCAGCACGGCCGTGAGCGGGGGCAGGACTAACGTTACAGAAATGAAGCTGACATCGCAAGCCGCAAAGTCGACCGGCTCGCCGATATCCTCCGGCGCCAGGTAGCGCGCGTTGAGTCCTTCCCGGACCACCACGCGCGGGTCGTTGCGCAGCCTCCAGTCCAGTTGTCCGCTGCCGACATCCACAGCGAAAACGCGGCCGGCGCCGCGTTGCAGGAGGCAGTCGGTGAAGCCGCCCGTGGAGGCGCCCACGTCGAGGCAGGTTTTGCCGGAGACCCCGACCGCAAAATGGTCCAGAGCGGCCTCCAGCTTCTTCCCGGCCCGGCTTACGTAGGGATGCTTTTCCAGCACCTCAATGCGGCTTTCACTGGCGACGGCGTGTCCGGCCTTCACGGCCCGCGCTCCGTCAACCAGCACCAGTCCCGCCATCACCAACGCCCGCGCCTTCTCGCGCGACGGCGCCAGCCCACGCTCCACAAGCAGCAGGTCCAGGCGCTGTTTGGCGGCGGAACTCATGTCCGGCGGTGGATGACAAAATCCGCCAACTCCTTCAGGCGCGCGGCCCGCGGGCCGAACGGCTCCAACGCCGCGTGCGCGGCCTGCCGCTCCCGCTCCGCCATGCGCCGGGATTCCCCGGCGCCATAGACCGCGGGGAACGTGATCTTGTGCTGCGCCGCATCCTTGCCGGCAGTCTTCCCCAGGGCTTCCGACGACTCCTCGACGTCCAGCAGGTCATCCACGATTTGAAATGCCAGGCCGATGTGCTCGCCGAAGCTGGAAAACGGATCCAGTTCGCTTCCGGCGGCCCCGGCGCAGATGGCGCCGATGCGGACGCTGGCGCGTATGAGGGCGCCGGTCTTGGCCCGGTGGATCGATTCGAGCAACGCGGGATCGGGCACCTTCCCCTCCCCCTCCAGGTCGAGCACCTGCCCGGCAACCATGCCCCGGGGAGTCCCGGCGGCGTCGGCGAGTTCAAACATCATGCGGCTCCTCAGCGCTTCGCTGACGTCCTCGAGCGAGCCGAGAACCTGGAACGCCAGGGTGAGCAGCGCGTCGCCCGCCAGAATGGCCATGGCTTCGCCGAAGACCTTGTGACAGGTGGGGCGGCCGCGGCGCAAGTCATCGTTATCGAGCGCGGGCAGGTCGTCGTGAATGAGGGAATACGTATGGACCATCTCCAGCGCGCAGGCGGCGCGTTCCACGCCTCGCGCCCGGTCCGACACGACGCGCGCCGCCTCCATGCAGAGTATGGGACGCAGGCGTTTGCCTCCCGCGAACAGGCTGTAACGCATAGCGCGGTGCAGGGTCTCGGGCGGTGCCTCTACGGGCGGCGTCAGCGCCTCCAGGGCGGCATCCACCACTCCGGCCTGTTCGGTGAGATAGTCGCGGAAGGTCATTCCTGGCCGGGCGGGAGCGGTTGGGGCTGGATTTTGCCGTTCCTCTTCAGCAGCATCTCGACGCGCGTTTCCGCCTCTTCCAACTGCTTGCGGCAGGCGCGGCCGAGTTCGACCCCGCGTTCGAAAAGCGCCAGAGACCGCTCCAGCGGCAGGTCTCCGCTCTCCAGTTCCTTGACGACTTTCTCGAGTTCCTCCAGGGCAGTTTCGAAACTCGACAGAGGGTTCTCTTCGCTCGGCTGGCCGGGCATCGCCTCATTCTAACCCAGGGCCGGGGATCGAATATTATGGGAGAATGATCCACCCAAGAGAAGTACGGCGAGCCGCGCTCGCCGCCTGCCTCTGCTGTTTCGCCGCCACGGGGCTGCGCGCCGATTTCAGCTACGAGCAGACCAGCAAGATCACCGGCGGCGCCATGGCCACCATGATGAAGGTGGTGGGGGTCTTCTCCCGCACCGCAAGGGAACCGATCCGCACGTCGGTCGTCGTGAAGGGCGACCGCATGGGACACCTTTCGGCGGACCACGCCACGATCATCGACCTCGCGGCCGAGACCGTCACCGAAGTCAACCTCAAGCAGAAGACCTATTCCGTATTGACGTTCGCGCAGATTGCGCAAGCGATGGAGAGAATGGCCCAGAAGACCGCCGAGGAGTCCGGCGGAAAAGCCGAGATAAACTTCAAGGCCGCGGTGAAGGAGAGCGGCCAGACCCGCCAGATCTCCGGCTTCCCGGCGCACGAGGTCATCTTGACCTTGGTTATGGAAGGCACGGACAAGCAGAGCGGTGAGAAGGGCTCCATGACCGTCACCTCTAACATCTGGCTGGCCAAGGATGTGCCGGGCTACGGGGAAGTTCAGTCCTTCCACCGGCGCATGGCGCAGAAGCTGGCCTGGATGCCGGGCAGCAACGCCTTCGCGCAGGGCCGTGGCGACATGGCGAAGGCTTTCGGGGACCTCCAGAGGGAGTCGGCGAAACTGGAGGGGGTGCCGCTGCTCCAGACCGTAACGATGGGCGGGGCGGCCGAGGGCCAACCCGGCCAGCCGGCCGGCGACCAGCAGGCGTCCCGGACGGAGGAGGGTTCGCGGCCTTCCATCGGAGGCGCGCTCAAGGGGCTGGGCGGCTTGGGCGGCTTCGGCCGTAAGAAGAAAGAGGAGCCAAAGCAGGACCAGCCGGCCGCTAGCGGTGGAGGAGGCGGCTCTGTATCGCTCCTGGAGATGACCACCGAGACGACCAACTTCTCGGCCGGGCCCGTGGATGCGGCGAAACTCCAGGTTCCCGCCGGTTTCCGCCAGGTGGAAAGCGATATGGAGAAGGCGCTCCGGTAGAGAACCGGCGGGCGAGGAAGACTACTGCGCCGTACCGTCTGCCCGCAGCGCCGTCGAGACCCGACATGCCGCAGAAGGCGGTGGCGCGCCCGCCGGCAGTCCCTTGGGTGCAATGTCATGCGGCCAACCCTGAGATTGCTGAACACGGATCTGATCGAGAGGATTCTCTCCGAAGCGCGGGACCTTCTCTCCAAGCTCGGCGTGGAGATCCACAATGAAGGCGTGCTGGAACTGCTCGCCGGACACGGAGCGGACGTGGATGGCCGGAAGCAGACCGCGCGTCTCTCCAGCCACGTGATCGACAAAGCCCTGGCGACCGTTCCCTGCTCATTCAAGCTGTTCGACGTGCTCGGGAACCAGACGCACGACTTCGCCGGAGACAACGTTTATTTCACGCCCGGCTCGGCGGCCATCAACATACTCGACGGGGCTACCGGCGAGATGCGCCGCCCGGACACCGCCGACTACGTCCGCTACGTGAAACTGGTGACCGGCCTCCCGCACCTGGCCAGCCAGAGTACGGCTTTCATCCCGGCCGACGTCCACGAGATGATCTCGGACAGTTACCGCCTCTATCTCAGCCTGCTGTACGGAGAGAAGCCGGTGGTGACGGGCGCCTTCACCGTTGAGGGCTTCGCCGTCATGAAGGACCTGCAACTGGCGGTGCGCGGCGATGAACGCTCGCTCGCGGCGAAGCCGCTGACCATCTTCTCCTGCTGTCCCACCGCGCCGATCAAGTGGAGCGACGTAACCAGCCAGAACCTGGTGGACTGCGCCCGCTGGTCGATTCCCGTCGAATTCATCTCGATGCCGCTCTCGGGCTTCGTCGCCCCGGTGACGCTGGCCGGGAGCCTGGTGCAGCAGACGGCGGAAACGCTCAGCGGAATCGTGATCAGCCAGCTTGCGCGGCCGGGGCATGCGGTGCTGTATGGCGGCTCGCCGGCCGTGTTCGACGTGCGCTATGAGACTACGCCCATGGGCGCCGTCGAGACCATGATGCTGAACTGCGCCAACAGCGAGATCGGCAAATACCTCGGAATCCCTACGCAGGGCTATATCGCCATGAGCGACGCCAAGCTGCTTGACGCGCAGGCCGGCCTCGAGACGGGCGCGGGGGCGCTCCTGGCGGCGCTCTCCGGCATCAACAGCGTGTCGGGCCCCGGCATGCTGGACTTCGAGAGTTGCCAGAGCCTGGAAAAGCTGGTGCTGGATAACGAGATCTGCGCGATGTCCTACCGCCTGCTGGCGGGCATCGAGCCGCGCGAGGACTTCCCCGCCCTGCCCATCTTCCAGGAACTGCTGGCCGAGAAGCATCTGCTCATCTCGGACCACACGCGCCGCCACCTTCGCAAGGAGATACTATTCCCCGGCCCGGTGATCGACCGCGCCACGCGCGCCCGCTGGGCCAGAGACGGCAAGGTGACGTTACGGGAACGGGCATCGCGCGAGATCGAACGCATCATTGGCCGGTATCAGCCCTCGCGCCTTGCCGGCGACCGCAAAGCCGCCCTCACCCGCCTCATGCAAGGCGAAGCCCGCCGCCACGGGATGGACGGATTGCCGGCGCAGCAGTGACGGAAGCCATCGCCTTGCGCTGCCTCCGGGGAGCCGCCGCGGTCACGGCGGCGGCTCTTGACTCGTGCCGGGTTTTCCGGCCCAGGCGAGGGAAACAGCCTCGTTGCCCCGCGGGATATGGCCTTCGGCTGCATCGCGGGTTGTCGCGTACAGCCCTATGACGCCTGCCACGATGGTTGTGGGACGATAGGGTTACAGGAGATGCAACCCGGTTCCGGCCGCCGGCGTCAGAAGGGCCGGACAGGAGGCAGCCATGCGAGAGAGCAGGAGGGCGGTTCTCAGCGCCGTGGCTCTGCTCGTTTGCACCGGAGTGGCGGGCTTCGCTCAGATCGTCATCTCCACCCAGGCGGGGCTCATCAACTTCACGCAGGATGCGGTTCTTCTGAACGGCCGGCAGATAGAGCCGAAGCCGGGGCTCTACCGGTTGGAGACGGACTCCGCTGTGCTCCGGGTGCTGGACGGGAAAGCAGCCGTGTCGAGCGGAGGCCGGGTAGCCCCGTAGGTGCGGGCTGCCGGCCAATTCAGGAGGCCGCCCCTACGGGAACGCAAATCGCCAGGCTCCAGTGTAGGATAGGACTCCCGCCTTGCTCCGGCAACACTGCCCGCAAGCCGGGAGAGGAGGTGCAAGATGGCCAGCACATATCCCGTTGAAGCAGGCGCCAGGCATCCGTTAGGCGCCACGGTCACGCCCGAGGGAGTCAACTTCTCACTCTTCTCCAGCGGCGCCACGGGCGTCGAACTGCTGTTGTTTGAAAGCCACGCCTCTCCCGAGCCTTTCCAGATCATCCAGTTGGATCCGCTGGTCAATAAAACCTTCCATTTCTGGCACGTGTTCGTACGAGGTCTCGCGGCGGGCGCGCATTACGCCTACCGCGTTGACGGGCCCTACAATCCGGCAGCGGGTTACCGGTTCGACCGGCGGAAGGTCCTGCTTGACCCGTACTCGCGCGGCAATACCAACAGCCTCTGGCGGCGGGCGGATGCCTGCGGGCCGCATGACAACGTAGCCTCTTCGATGCGCTCCGTGGTCATCGACCCCTCCGGCTATGACTGGGAGGGAGACCGCCCGCTCAACCGCCCCATCGAGGACACGATCATCTACGAGATGCACGTCCGGGGTTTTACCCGGTCGTCGTCCTCGCGCGTCGAGCATCCCGGGACTTTCTCCGGAATAGTCGAGAAAATCCCCTACTTACGGAGTCTCGGCATTACCGCGGTGGAACTGCTGCCCATATTTGATTTCGACGAGTCTGACGTCCTGCGCACGGTGGAAGGCCGGCCGCTGCACAACTACTGGGGCTACAGCACCGTCGGTTTCTTCGCGCCGCAATCCTCCTACTGTGTCAGCCCCGAATCGGGGAACCACCTGCACGAGTTCCGCGACATGGTGAAGGCGCTGCACCGGGCCGGGATCGAGGTGATCCTGGACGTGGTATTCAACCACACGGACGAGGGCAACCACCAGGGGCCCGTCTTCTCGTTCCGGGGGATCGACAACCGAACCTATTATCTGCTTGTGCCCTGGGATCTTCAGTACTATCTGGACTTCTCCGGCTGCGGCAACACCTTCCGGTGCAACCACCCGGTGGTACAGAAGCTCATTGTGGAATGCCTTCGCTACTGGGTCGAGGAAACGCACGTGGACGGTTTCCGTTTTGACCTGGGCTCGATCCTCGTGCGCGGGGAAGACGGGCAGCCGCTGGAGCATCCGCCGCTGGTCTGGCAGATCGAACTGGACTACGAACTGGCGAACACGAAGGTGATCGCCGAGGCCTGGGACGCCGCCGGGCTGTACCAGATCGGGCACTTTCCCGGAGACCGCTGGGCCGAATGGAACGGCCGGTTTCGCGACGACATGCGCCGGTTCGTGAGGGGCGAACCGGGCATGGTGGGCGCGGTGGCCTCACGCCTGGGAGGCAGCGCCGACATCTACGAGGCCAACGGCGAGTTGCCCGTCAACAGCATCAACTTCATCACCTGCCATGACGGCTTCACCCTGAATGATCTGGTTTCCTACAACGAGAAGCACAACCTGGCCAACGGCGAAGACAACCGCGACGGATCGAACGACAACCTGAGCTGGAATTGCGGAGTCGAGGGCGAGACGCAGGACCCGGATGTCGAGGCTCTGCGCGAACGGCAGATTCGCAACTTTGCCGCTCTTCTCCTGCTCTCCCGGGGCGTCCCCATGATGCTGGCCGGCGACGAGGTTCGCCGGACGCAGCGCGGCAACAACAACGCATACTGCCAGGACAACGAGACCGGCTGGTTTGACTGGAGTCTCGTGGAGGAGCATCCGCGCCTGCTCCGTTTCTGGCAGCGGATGATCGAGTTCCGCAAGCGCCATGCCGCGCTGCGCGACCGGCACTTTTTCCGGGGCGCGGTGAACGAGCGCGGCGTGGCCGACGTCACATGGCACGGCACCCGGCTCGGGAACCCGGGCTGGTCCGACCCCGGCGCGCGCGCGCTGGCAATGACCCTGGGGGGATTCAACGGCGATCCGGACCTCCACGTGATGTTGAACATGTACTGGGAGCCTCTGACCTTCGAGTTGCCTGGGATTGTTGGCCGGCGCTGGCACAAGGCTGTGGACACGGCGGAGTCCTCGCCGCTCGATATCTCCGATTTCGGCTATGAACCGGCGGTGGAGACGTCCGTCCTCGCGGTTCAGCCCCGGAGCGTGGTGGTGTTGGTGAACCGCCCGGCCTTGGAGTAACCGGCCCGCGTCGCCGCCCCGTGGTTGCCGGGTCCGGCGCTTAACCGGCAAGCTCCAGGATCAATCTCTCCATGACGATGCGGTCGCTTGGCCGCACGTCGCGGAGTCCCCGGTCGGCGGAAAACACGTGCCGTAGCCCGGCTTCCAGTTGCGCCTTGGTGAATACCCTCGCGGTTTGGTGCACCTGTTCGGCTTTCGCCCGCCAGACCGGGCGGCCGGGCTTCGATAGCGCCTGTTGGATCTGCTGCGGGCTGCGCAGCCCTGTTTCTTTGGCGGCGAGCGCCAGGCGGAGAAGCGACGCCAGGAAATTCAGGGCGAGCGGCATGTACTCGCCTTGCCGGACCAGCGTATCCAGCAACTCGAAGGCGCGCATTCGCTGGCGCCGCCCGAGTGCGTCCACCAGTTCGAACAAAGTCGAAACGCTCGAGTCCGGCACCAGCGCCGCCAGGTCCGCCACACCGACGCTCCGCCGCGCTCCGGCGTAGAGCCGGAGCTTCTCGATTTCGGTCGCGATCCGCATGGCGTCCGCGCCCAGGGTGTCCACCAGCGCTTCCAGCGCGTCTTCCTCCAGGGTCAGGCCCGCGGCCGACGCCAGCGTTCCGGCGAGTTCCCGGGCCTCGCCCACGGTGAACCGCGGGAACTCGACCACATCCGGGATCGCCGCATAGAACTTGCGGACCCGGTCCAGTTTGGCCTTGTCCTCGCCCTCCAGGTCATAACGGCTGGCATCGAACACCACGACCACGCCCGGCGACGGCCGCTCCAGGTACCGTGCTATCAGCGGCTGGGACGCCGTGCTGGCGGGCGTCTCCTCGCCGGAAGCCCCGCGGCCTCGCGGCAGCGCTGCTTCCGCGCTCGAAACCCAGATCAGTCTCCGCGGGGCGAACAGCGCGAGCGAGCAGGCGTCATCGATCACGGCGGCCAGAGGGGCGGCGTGCAGGTCGAACACCGTCAGACCGTGTTCCCGGTCTTCGCCCTGGAGCGCCTTCCCGGCCAGCGCCTGCCGGCAGAGAGCGCGGCGGTAAGGTTCCGCGCCCACAAAGAGATAGACGGGCGCCGGCTCCTGCCGCTTGAGCTGAGAGAGCAGTTGCTTGGGGCTCACGCGCTCAGAACCTCTCCAGGACGGCGCTGACCAGCGTGCGCGCGACATCCCTGCTCAAGCGCCCGAGCGCCGGCTCGCTCTCCTCAAAATAGGTGTCCGGGTCGACGCTGACCTCGAAGCGCTCCCTGAACTCCAGGTTATCCCTGGCGAAAAGCACCGTGCCCGTGGCGCGCTCCTGCAAGCTCACCCGGAGCCGCACGCTCAACTGGACCGCGCTGGCGCGATTGGTCACGGGGTCGTACGTGGTCGGGTAGGCGTTATAACCGATGACCGCGCCGCTCAGGACGGCGTCCGCCGCATTCGCGTCCGCAACGATCTGGTAGCGGGTCCGGGTGATGAACTCATGCGTGATCGCGGCGGGCAATTGCTCGGTGAGCCGGTAACGGGTCGTACTGTTCTGGAAAGCCGGTACGGCGATGCTCCGGATGGACCGCGGCAGCGTGTCGGCGCGGCCTGCCACGCGGTACCCGCACCCGTAGGTCCAGGTCGCGGCCGCCAGGACGGCTCCGGCGGAGAGGACAGACAGCCGGCTCATACCGCCCCGGCGGGCGGAGCCAGCAGGGAACGGATCACCGCCACGGCGTTCTCCGCCATCAATCTGTAGTTGTCCGTTACGACCCAGAACCAGCAGGCGCCCGGATGGCGCCGGTCCGGCGTGATGGCGCCCACCGCGATCCCGCCGTGCCCTGCGATGTTGACGTTGTTCGGCGGCTCCAGGTCTCCCGCGCGGACGTCCACCTCGTCGCAGTGCAGCGCCCGCGCCAGGGCGTTCACGTCCGGCGTCTCCTCGAACTCCACGTGGACCGAGATGCTGTAGCCATGAAACACCGGCGCCTGAACCAGGCGAAGGGACGGCGCGGGCACGCCCGGAGTTCCGGCGAGCAGCCCCGCCAGGTGCTGTTCGATGCGTTGTTCGACCGATTCCAGCGCCAGCGGCGCATCGTCGCCGTAGCGCGCCAGCATGCTGAAGCTCGCCTGCGCGTCGAAGACGCGTTTCGGCATGGACTTGAAGGACAGCAGGCTGATGGTCTGCTCGCGCAGTTCGTCAAGCCCCCGCTGCCCCCGCTCGCTCGCGGGCTCGAAGACGTGGGCTGAGACGCGGCGCATGGAGAACCGGGCTGCCAACCGTTTTAGGAACAAAGCCAGGGCAACGGCCGCGGGGTGCGCGATCAGGTGTTCCCCCTTCGAGGCGGCGGCGCCGCCTCCGGCCTCCACGACGGGCGCGCGCGGGCGGCCCTCGGGAGCGCGGCAAACGGAGTACGTCAGGTCCACCGTCGCCGGGCCGCCGGGGCGGGCCCGCAGGAGTTTCAGCGCCCGCTCGCTGCTGGCCGGAGTCCCGGCCAGGATGACAACCTCGGAACGTCGCAGGGTCTCCTCATCGAGGGGCGTGATCACCACGGGTTCGCCGCTTTGCTCGGTCAGAGTGCCGGCCTCTTCGTCCACGCCCACCAGGGTCAGGCGCACGGGAACCTTCTGCTCCTCGAGCACCTCGCGGATCTCCCTCCCGATCAGCGACTCACCACCGACGATCGATACCGCAGCGAGCTTCTTCATGGTTTCACGCCGCGGGCGCCGGACGCAGACGCCGCCACCGCCTGCGCACGGCGCCGCCGATTCGGATGACGATGCCGCTGGCAACGTAGTAGCCGGCTATCGTCAGCAGTACGGGCCGCGAGAAGTTCCAGACCAGCCAGAACAGCGCGCCCCAGAGTATTACGGTGAGCGGGGAGAGCGGCCTCAACAGGTGGATGTCCTTGAGGCTGCGGTACCTCCAGGTGCTGACCATCAGGAAAGCCAGCAGCGCCAGCAGCAGCACCCACGCGACCGAGAGAGGCCAGAACTCCAGCGGCGCGGAATCCGCGGCGTAGACGACGGCGGCCACCAGGCCCGCCGCCGCCGGTATCGGCAGCCCGACAAAGTATTTGCGGTCCGCGCGTCCCGGATTCTTCGGAACGGGGTTCTTCTGCACGTTGAACCGCGCCAGCCGCACGGCGCCGCACAGAAGAAAGAGAAAAGCCACGAAGTAGGCCGCTCCCCGCAATTGCTCCTGCACTACCCGGTTCGCCGGGCCGTCGACAAACTGGGCGCCCCAAGCCAGGGCGAGGCAGGCCGGAGCGACCCCGAAGCTGACTACGTCCGCCAGCGAATCCATTTCCTTGCCGAATTCGCTCGTGGTTCTGGTGAGGCGCGCGATCCGGCCATCCAGGCCATCCAGCAAGACCGCGACGCCGATGGCCTTGGCGGCGACCTCGAAATGCTCGTTGTGGCCGAGGTGCCCCGTCATCGCCAGGAGTGCGCCCTGAAACGACCTCGCGATGGCCAGGAAGCCGAGGAACACATTGCCTGCCGTGAACAGCATGGGCAGCGCGTACGCCGCGCGCTTCGGCCGGCGTTCCGGACCGCGCTCGAACAGGTGCTGGTGCAGGTTCAGATCCATTTCACGTTACGCGCCCGCTTCCTTTCTCCTCGCCAGCACACTTGACCCCGCTTTCACCCTCTGTCCCGCTTTGACCTCCAGCACCCACTCCGGTCCGAGGAACACGTCCACTCTCGACCCGAACTTGATGAGCCCCACGCGCTCTCCCGCGGCCACCACGTCACCCGGCTTTTTGAAGAACACCACGCGGCGGGCGATCACGCCCGCGATCTGGTTGAACACGATGCGCGTCCCCTCTCCTTCCACCGTGATCGAGTTCTGCTCGTTCTCAACGGACGCCGCCTCCCGGTTGGCCGCCAGGAATCTCCCCGGGCGGTAGCGGACGCCGGTGATCGAGCCGGCGATCGGGGAGCGGTTCACGTGGACGTCGAAGATGCTGAGAAAGATGCTGAGCCGTGTCTCGCCGGCGGCATCCTGCCGCACGGCCACGACTTTGCCGTCAGCCGGGGAAACGGCCAGCGCCCCGGCGGGGACCGTGCGTTCCGGATCCCGGAAGAAATAGAGGCTGAACACGGCCAGCAGGAACAGAGGGGACCCCGCGGCCGGACCGGCCAGCCAGGCCAGCACGCCTCCGCCGGCTCCCAACGCCAGCGCGTAGTATATGCCGTCCCGAACCATCGCTCAGACAACATTCTCGCATAGGCCCGGGACGTGTCCTTTCACCTGCCCTGCTATAATGACCTCTCCCATGCCGATCCTCGACATCGAAGAGATCCGTACCATCCTGCCGCACCGCTACCCCATGCTGCTGGTGGACAGAATACTCGAACTGGAGCCCGAGCGCATCGTCGGCATCAAGAACGTGACGGTCAACGAGCCTTTCTTTCAGGGCCACTTCCCCGACTTCCCGGTCATGCCCGGCGTGCTGATCATAGAGGCCATGGCCCAGGTGGCGGGTGTGCTGGTGCTGAAGGGGATACCGGACCGCGCCTCGAAGCTGGTCCTCCTGGCAGGAGTGGATAACGCCAAGTTCCGCAGACCCGTGCTGCCGGGCGACCAGTTGCGGATCGAGATGAAAGTGATCAAGAAGAAGGCCAGCGTGGCCAAGATGCAGGGCGTGGCCACCGTGGACGGAGCGGTCGCAGCGGAGGTCGAGGTGCTGTGTAAGCTGGCCGGCCGCCCCGAAAAAGCGCCCGAGTAGCGCCCGATGCCGATCCACCCGACCGCCATCGTCGACGCCTCCGCCCGGGTTGACGTGACCGCCGAAATCGGGCCGTACTGCATCCTTGGCCCCGAGGTCGAAGTCGGCGCCCGGACTCGCCTGATGGCGCACATCTACATTGAAGGCCCGACCAGGATTGGTGAAGACAACATCTTCTTTCCGTACTCCACGGCGGGGGTCGCCAACCAGGACCTGAAATATAAGGGAGAACGGGCCGAAACCCGCATCGGCAGCCGGAACAGGATCCGCGAGTTCGTGACGATTCACCGCGGCACGGAGGGCGGCGGGCTCCTTACGTCCATCGGAGACGACAACCTGTTGATGGCTTACGTGCACGTGGCGCACGACGCGCGGATCGGGAACCACGTCATCCTGGCCAACGGGGCGACCATCGGCGGGCACGTGACCGTGGACGACTGGGCGGTGGTCGCCGCTCTGAGCGGAGTCCACCAGTTCTGCCGGATCGGCCGGCACGCCATGGTGGGCGCCGCCAGCGCGGTCACCCAGGATGTGCTGCCCTACTCGATGACCGTGAGCGAGCGTCCCATACGGGTCTTCGGCGCCAATAAGACGGGGCTGGAGCGCCGCGCCTTCCCTTCCTCCACGATCGACAACCTTCAGAAGACCTTCCGGTTGCTGACGCGGGCGGGCCTGAACACGGCCCAGGCGGTGGAGCGAATCCAGGCCGAGATCCCGCTCACTCCGGAGATCGAGGAAATCCTCGCTTTCATCCGGACCTCCGAACGTGGCGTAATAAAGTAGGGGCCGGGCTTTCCCCGAGTGGGCCGGAGACGGCCGGCCTCGGTTCGCATGAAATACGCTCTCATCGCCGGCAACGGAAGGTTTCCGATCCTTGCGTTGGAAGCCGCCCGCCAGCTTCACCACGAAGTGGTGGCGGTGGGCATCAAGGAGGAAGCCTCTCCCGAGATCGAAAGCCTGGTCTCCCGCTGCCACTGGGTGTCTCTCGGCGAACTCAGCCGCCTGATCGAGATTCTCAAGGCGGAAGGGATCCAGGAACTCGTCATGGCGGGCCAGGTGAAGCACGTCAGCATCTTCTCCTCCATCCGGCCCGACTGGCGCCTGGTCAAGTTGCTCGCCTCGCTGAAAAGCCAGAACACCGATTCGCTGATCGGCGGAGTCGCCAAGATTCTGGCCGATGAGGGCATCCGGCTGGTGGACTCGACCGCACTGCTGAAGCCGCTGGTAGCCGGCGCGGGGCTGTTGGCCCGCCGGAAGCTCACCCCGGAGGAAGAGGCGGACATCGCGTACGGGCGCCGCGTGGCCGGCGCCCTGGCGGGCTTCGACGTCGGCCAGAGCGTCGCCGTGTGCGGCCGCGCCTGCGTGGCGCTGGAGGCGATGGAGGGCACCGACGAGATGCTGCGGCGCGCCGCGGGCCTGGCCAACGGACGGCCGCTGCGGCTGGTGAAGGTCTCCCGCCGCCGCAAGCACCTGCTGTTCGACGTGCCGGTGGCGGGCCCGGTCACCATCAACGTGATGCGGGAGACCGGCACAACGGCGCTGGCGGTGGACGCCGGACGCACCCTGCTGCTGGACCGCGAGGAGATGCTGCACCAGGCCGATGCGGCCGGCCTGGCCGTGGTGGGTTACGAGCCGGAGGATTGAGAGAGCGTGAGAAAACTGCGTGTAGGAGTGGTGGGAACGGGCGAGTTCGGGCGCAGGCACATGCGAGTGGCGGCCCGGTCCGAGCGGGCGGAACTGGTGGCAGCCTACGACGCCGATCCGGCCCGCGCCGCGGCTGCGGCAGCGGAGCACGGGGGCGAGCCCGTGCCGAGCCTGCGCGCGCTGGCGGAGCGCGTGGATGCCGCCATCGTCGCCGTGCCCACCACGTTCCACGCGGAAGCCGGCTGCGCCCTCCTGGAGGCGGGAGTGGACGTGCTGGTGGAGAAGCCCATCGCGCCCGGCCTGGATTCGGCGCGGCGGCTGGTCGAGACCGCCGCCTCGCGCGGGCGGATCTTGCAGGTCGGCCACCTGGAGCGCTTCAACCCCGCGGTACGCGCCCTGGCGCAGGCGGTCCGGCTGCCGCTGTTCTTCGAGATACACCGCCTGAGCACCTTCACGCCGCGAAGTCTCGACGTGGACGTCCTCTTGGACCTCATGATCCACGACATCGACATCGTGCTGTCGCTGGTCAAGACGATGCCCGAAGAGATCCGCGCGGCGGGCATCTCGATCTTGAGCCCGAAAGTGGACATCGCCAACGCCCGGCTGGCCTTTCCGGGCGGCTGCATCGCCAATCTCACGGCCAGCCGCGTGTCCACGGAGCGCGTGCGCAAGCTCCGGCTCTTCCAGCCGCACCAGTATCTTTCGGTGGACTACTCGCGGCAGGACCTGTTTTCGCTTTCCGTAACACCGGAGCTGGGCATCGCGTCCAACCCTGTGCCGGTGGAAAAAGACGAGCCGCTGCGGCTGGAGCTGGAGAGCTTCTTCGAGTGTGTCGCGACCCGCCGGGCGCCGGTTGTCACCGGCGAGGACGCCTGCCGGGCGCTGGAAGTCGCGCTGGCCATCGGGGCCAGGATCGAGGAGCACTCGCGGGTTGTAGGGGAGTCGCTGGCCGCGCTATCGAAGGGGTAGATGGAGGCAACGGTCCAATCCGGGGCAGGCCTGCGGGACGAGGTGGATCTGTTCCCGGCCTGGCGCAGCCGCGAGGCCGCCGCCCGCGCTCTCTGGGCCCGGCTGGCTTCGGCGGCGCTGCATGTACTGGCGGTCTGCCTGCTGGCATTCACTCCACTGGGAAGCAGAACGGTCCACAACGTTGCCGGTGCGTTGATTGAGTTGAGGGAGCCATTTCATCTGGTGGCGCCGCCTCCCGAATTGACGCAGACCGCTCCGAACCGGGGCCGCGTGGGCAAGGAATTCGACCTGGAGAGCCTGCTGCCGCGTCCGCGCGTGTTCACGCCGCCGCCCGGTGCGCCCGGTGCGCCGCCCGCGCCCCGCCATGTCCCCGTGCTGCCGGAGCCGCCTCCGATCGAGGTTGCGATTGCCGGCGTGATGCCTTTTGGCCAGGCGGCGGAGGGGCTCCGGCTGCCGCCGCCTCAGATCCAGACGGAAGAGACGCCGAAACTCACGGCGCCAAGCCCCGGCACTCAGCGCGGCGTGGGAGTGGTCAAGCCGCCCGTGGGGGCGCCCGCTCCCGGCGCGCGGGTCTCGGAACTGGCGCGCGACCTGGCGCGGGGCCGCGGGTCGGGGCCGCTGATCGTGGAGGACTTCGGTCCCGCTTCCAGCGGCCTGGAGAGCGGCTTTCCGCTGGAGCCCTCCGCGGGCAGGACGGGGAGCAGCCTGGAATTGCTCAGCGATCCGCGCGGCGTGGACTTCAAGCCTTACCTGGTGCGGATCCTGGCATCCGTGAAGCGCAACTGGATGGCGGTGATACCGGAGAGCGCGAAACTGGGCCGGCGCGGTCGCGTGGCGCTGCAATTCATCATCAACAAGGACGGCAGCGTGCCCCGGCTGGTGATCGCCTCGCCGTCGGGCACGGACGCTCTGGACCGCGCGGCGGTGGCGGGCATCAGCGCCACGAACCCGTTTCCGCCGCTGCCCTCGGAGTTCCGCGGCGACAGTATCCGCCTCCAGTTCGTCTTCTCCTACAACATGCCGAGGTGAGGCGGGATCAAGGCCCCGTCAAGCCGAGCCTGGCCTTGTTCTCCGCCCACCATGCTTTCCAGAAGGCCGCGTATTCCTGCGGCGTCCTGGTGGAATCCCGGCTGGGGGTGTATTCGTGCACGGCCTCAGTCCGCCACGGCGGAGATCCGCGTGGCCCTCCGGGGCTATGCGCCGCTCCAGAAGAGCATCTTCCTCGACTACCAACCCCTTCTCGATGCGGCTTTCCGCCTGCGCAACGAAGACCTGGCGGACGGGAAGACCTTCGAGCGGATGATCGAACTGCTCACGGAGGTCCGCCTGGAATTCGCCTTGACCAGGTCCGCGCCGTAGCGCTCAAAAGGGCGGGGTGCGGCGCTGTGCATGAGGCGCCAGGAGCGGACCGTGGTGCGGCGGGCCCTTCAGAGCGTCTGGGTGGCGCTTGCGACGGTGACCTTGAGCACGGCTCGCGCCCAACCGTATTCCGCCTTTACCCGGTCGAAATCTTCGCCCTCCGACAGGAATTCGGCGGTTCCCGCGACGAGGAAACCAGTGCCCGGCAGACCCCGTTTCCCCGTCACCTCCCGGGCGCCCACTGTAAGCAGCACCTTGGGGGTCACCGCGACGTTCTTCTCGGTTTGGTGCATCCCCCCGACGGGTATCAGCAGGCAGCGGCCGTCTTCGGTCATCCGGATATAGCTGTTCCACGTGTTGACCATGTGAGGCTGGGACCCCAGCGTCGCAATGGCAGCCACCCCTTCGTGGCGCAGGACTTCGAAAAACGTATCGGTGAGCATTGGCGAAAATCGCAATTTTAACACAGCGCCGTCCCAGCCCAAATCCTTGAGCCGAGGGCTGCGGCGTCACCGAGAGCCTCCCCAGCTTGTTCTCCCTCGTCACTGCATCCCCATGGCCCACCTGCCCTGCCTCCCGACGGTGGAAGCCTACAGGAATTCAAGCACGGCGAAAACGGGACGGTGATCGGAGGCGACAGGCTCGTCCAGCACGCGTATCTGAATCACTCTAAAAGCGTTTGCGGGCCGGAACAGGATGAAATCGAGCTGGCGCGCGGGCGCCCGCGAAGGAATGGTCAGCAGGTTCCTGTCTTCGCCTGCAATGCTCCATCCGGCGGCTGACAAGGCTCTGATCGGATCGCTGCCCGGCACGGAGTTGAGGTCGCCTGCCATTAGGGCCGGTCCTTTGACCGGCCGCTCGATTGCGGCGACGCTCTCGACGCGCGGGCGCTCGTCGCGGCCGGCGTCCAGATGCGTGGCAAAGAACTGGAACTGCTCGAATTGCACCTCGATCACGCCGCGCGGCTCAGAGCCCGGCAGCGGATGGTTCGTCCACCGGACAACAGGGAGAGCCGTCAGGACGGCGTTCCCGTATTGGCCTCCATCCAGATCGATGGTGCGCCCGAAAATGGCCTTCAGGCCGGTCAGACGTCCCAGCTCCTCGGCCTGAGGAACGCCGCCGGAGCGCGGCACTATCTGGTCAACTTCCTGAAGAGCCACGATGTCCGGCTCTACCGAGCGGATCACCGCCGCGATGCGCGCCACGTCCACCTTGCCGTCCATGCCCTGGCAGTGCTTGATGTTGTAGCTCAGGATGCGCACCTGCGCAGCATAGGCGGCGCAGGTCAACAGAAATATCGAGAGGAATCTTGCCATAGCAGCCACACTCCGAACTGGATTCGCCACGGAGCCCGCTTCCATTTCACCTGGAACAGCCATTGTAGCAGGTCATTCGCAGGGCGGGCGGCCCCCAGCCTCTGAGCTGCCGGACAGTGCTCGAAAACTCTCCTGTCCCAATATTTTATTGAAACATAAGCACATATCTCCTAAAGCTGCTGACCAGGGAGGACCTCCTGTCTTCTTTACGGCAAAGCCAATCTGCATCAAGTAGATTCTGATTAATTTTCAATTGTAAGATATTTAGCACAAAACTTGACAATAGTATACGAAGAAATATATTATGGAAGTGGACGCTATACCAGAGGGAGATGCCCTCCGGGAACGATCCGGGGTGAACGATGAGAATCCACCCGAAGATTTGAGTTTTGAACAGGAGGTAGATATGTTCATTCGCAGAGTCTGGCCCGCCCGTTCTTTCTCACGGGCTGGCTGGCTGGACCCATTGCAGCTTCGCCGGGATATGGACCGGCTCTTTGACGTACTCTGGCCCGGGGAGACCGGCGCACCCGGCGTTTTCCCGGCGATGAACGTGACACGGGACGGCGATCGTTACTACGTCCGCGCCGAGCTCCCGGGCGTTCAGACCGCTGACATACAGATCGCCGTCGAGCGCAACAAGCTCACTGTCACCGGCAAGCGCGAAATCCACGAGGAAGGCAACGGCGTGAGCTATCACCGCCGTGAGCGATCGGGAGGCACGTTCAGCCGCAGCCTCACGCTGCCGGACGAACTGAATGCCGCCGCCGTTGAGGCCAGCTACAAGGACGGCGTTCTGACCATTGTTCTGCCGAAGGCCGAAGCGGCCAAGGCGCGCGAGATCAAGGTCAAGGCCGGCTGAGGCAGGCCGGGGGAACGTCGAAAGGAGAGAGTTACATGGCGACCAGAGAACAAGAAATCCAGATCGCGGAGAAGCGCGAACTCACGACGGGAACCGAGCAACTGCACGAGGGACCCGTTTTTCAGCCGGCGGTCGATATCTTCGAGAAGCCGGACAGTATTACGATCGTGGCCGACATGCCCGGCGTCAAGCCGGACGAGCTGACCATCGACTTGCGGAATGACGTGCTGACGATCCGCGGGCCGGTTCAATCTCCGGAAGGCGAACCAGAGACCGCCGTGTTGCGCGAGTTCTCCTGGGGCAACTTCTTCCGCCAGTTCACGTTGGCGGAGACGATCGACCAGGCCAAAATCGAGGCGCGGCTCAGCGACGGAGTGCTCCGCTTAGAACTACCGAAGGTGGAGAAGGCCAAGCCGCGTCAGATCGTCGTCAAAACGGCGTGATCAGGGTGGCGTACAGAGGGGTATCGCCCGGATGTGGCGGCCCCTCTGGCAGCCGGGCGGCTTCCCGCCAGTGAGGCAATGTACGAGGTCCTCTCCGGCCCTCCAGGCGTCCTGAATATAGCGGCGCGCTGGCGGCGCCGGAGAGCCTCGTACGAGACCATCACGCCATCCGCTGAGCGGAACGGCCGCAGGGGCCGTCTTGGCGTTCCCGATGCCGGCTCTTCAGGCGATGTTGACCAACTGGAGCAACTCAGGCTGCCGGTCCAGCGGCACTGAGTACTGCCGCTCGATCTTCTCGCGGAAGGTCGGGCCGGCGTTATAGGCGCAGAAGGGATACAGCCGGCCGTTGGGAGCCGAGTAGTGGATGACGCAGCGCTTCACCCGCTCGACGTCGTAGTTGTACGAGTCCATGAAGTGCATGCTCGCAACCATGAGCGTCTTGTAGGAGAACTCCTGCTTCTCCATGTCGCCCCGGCCGTACTTGTGATCCACCAGCCCTTGCAGCGTTTGCAGGAACCTGTCGAAGGTGAGCCCGGCGGGGGCGCGATCCTCGTGGTAGTGTTTGCGCAGCGAATTCCACGCTGAAATCTTCGACCACAGCTTCACGCGCTGCTTGGCAGTCTTGCGGGCCAGCAGGTCGATCGCCTGCACCATCGCGCCCACATCCACAAACCGTGTGATGGGCGTGGCGCGCTTCTGCTTGTCGACGAACAGGTACGTCCCCATCGAGCAGTGCGGGTGGGGCGTCAGCGTGGGGGTCTCTTCGCCGCGCAGCGCGCTGATCAGCCTGGAGAAGGGCGCGATGAAGGACAGCGGGAACCAGTCTTCGTAAGGGTTGCAGATGCCGGTTTGCTCGATCACGCAGTGCGCGAAGTCCGCTTGCGTAAACCGCTTCTGTTCCAGTTCACGGCGCGAGATGCGCCCGCAGAAGGCGACCGGCTGAAAACTGATGGCGCTGACCACGTCGATGTTCTCGATGGCCAGCCGGATGATGTCCCCGATCTCGTGGTCGTTGATGCCCTTGACGATGGTCGGCACGAAGCAGATCTTCATGCCCGCCTTGCGCACGTTGTCGATGGCCCTCATCTTCCTCTCGATGAGCGCCTCTCCCCGGGTCCGGCGGTAGACGTCATCCGAGACGCCGTCAAATTGAAGATACAACGTGTGCAGGCCGGCTTCCTTGGCCCGTTGGGCGAATTCCAGGTTGGTGAACATCAGCCCGTTCGTGGCGGCCTGTATGTGGCTGAAGCCCATGTCCCGCGCCATGCTCAACGCTTCCATGAACTGGGGGTGAACGGAAGGCTCTCCGCCCGAGAATTGCACCACCCTGCCCGCCACGGGACGCTCGTCGCGCAGCGTCTGCAACATCCGGCGGATGCCCTCCAGGTCCGGCTCGTACAGGTAGCCCGCCGCGTTGGCGTTGGCGAAGCACACCGGGCAGGTCAGGTTGCAGCGGTTGGTCAGGTCGACGTTGGCAAGCACCGTGTGGCTGGTGTGCATGGAGCACATGCCGCACTGGTCCGGGCAACTGGTGGCCTCCGGGATGGCCGGGTTGGAAACGCCCCGGCCGTCCCCGAAGGTCCATTCCTCCATCTTCAGGTAAAGCTTGACGTCGCTGTAGACCACATCGCGGAACTCGCCGTGTTCCGGGCAGGTCTTTTCCATGTAGACCTTGCCGTTCTCCTCGAAAAGGACGGCTTCGATTTTCCTGTTACACTCAGGGCACAGGGAAGTGGTGATCTTGGGCAGCCCGTGACGCAGCCGCCGTATGGGGGATCCGCTGTGGGTCGTCTGCGGCTGAAGGACTTCGAATTCTTTACGCTTCGCCGGGGCGAATGTGACGGTGCTCACTTCTGGGACCTCCTCATCCCTTCCGGGCCGAATCTTCTGCCTGATTGAGTATAGCCAGCCCGTTAGAAACAAACCACTTAATTGGGTTGAATGGCCTGCGGATGGAGTTGTACGGTGATTATCCGAGGTTAAATGGGGGAGGCTGCCGGCTGGCTTGACCCCACCTCCGTTCTGAAGTAGATTGCTCGCATGAGGCGAATCGGCCCTCAGCAGTACACCGGAGCGTCCCCTGGCCTGACCCGGCGGGAACGGATCGGCGGATGTCTGGACCCCGGCTGGTTTTTTGCCGGCCCCTCCGGGAGATAGAGTGGCGTCGCTCGCTCCGGAGGTCGTGAAGCGGCTCGCCCGGGACTGCGGCTTCGAACTGGCCGGCATCGCGCGGGCTGAGCCGCTCCCCGAGGCCGCCTGGTACGCAGAGTGGCTCAGGCGGGGCTACGCGGGGGATATGCGCTACCTCGGCGGAGACCGGGCCGCGGCGCGCACGGACGCGCGCCGCCTGCTCCCCTCGGCTCGTTCCGTTATCTGCCTGGGGAAGCTCTACAACACGCCGGAGCCCCACTCGAACCGGTTTTCCGCGCCCGGCCGGGGATGGATCTCACGCTATGCCTGGGGGGCCGGGGATTACCACCACACGATCCGAAAGTCCCTCAAGGCGCTCGTGGCGATGCTGCGCGCCACCGTCGGCGGGCCCTTCGACTGGAAAGGCTGCGTGGATACCGCTCCTCTGCTGGAGCGCGCCTACGCCAGGCGTGCCGGCTTGGGCTGGATTGGGAAGAACTCCTGCCTGATCCACCAAGGCCTGGGTTCGTGGTTCTTCCTGGCTGCCCTGCTGGTAAGCCTGGAGATCGAGGCGGACCAGCCGCCTCCCGGCCGTTGCGGCTCGTGTACCCGGTGCATTGATGCTTGTCCGACGCAGGCCATCATCCCGGCGGGGCGCACGGACGGACCCAGCCATACGGTGGACTCCCGGAGGTGTATCTCCTACCTCACCATAGAGTTACAGGGAGAGATGCCGGACGGATTGAGAGCCGGCGTGGGGCGGCACGTCTTCGGCTGCGACATCTGCCAGGAGGTCTGCCCGTGGAACCGGAAATCCCCCGTGACGGAAGACCCGGCTTTCCGCGCTGCGAATTTCGCCCCGCCTCTTGAAGAACTCGCCCGCCTGGACGCGGAGGGGTTCCGGCGGAGGTTCGGAGGGACGGCGGTCGCCCGTGCGGGCACGGACGGCTTCCGGCGCAATGTCTCCGTTGCGCTCGCCAATGAGGGTCGAAAGTTAGAATAGTTGCAGATGGGACTCCGCTTCGCGTTGGCGTTCGGCTTGCTGCTGCCGCTGTGCGCGCAGGAGGCCCGCTTTTCCAGCGGACTGGAGCACTTCTACAACCTGGAGTACGACGCCGCCATCGCGGATTTCAGGAGAGAGATCCAGAGAGACCCCGGTTCGGCGGCCAGTTTCAACCACCTGGCGATGGCGATTCTGTACCGGGAGATGTTGCGCAGCGGGGCGCTGGAGAGCGAACTCGTCAGCGGGACCAACCCGTTCCTGCGCCGGGCGAAGATGAATCCTTCCCCGGAGGATCAGCGCGAATTCGATGAGGCCATCGGGCGTTCGATGGCACTGTCGAAGGCGCGGCTGAGCCAGGACCCCAAGGACACGAAGGCGCTGTACACCCTGGGTGTGGCGTACGGACTCCGGGCCAACTACAACTTCCTGGTCCGAAAGGCGTGGATGGATTCGCTGCGCGATGCGACGGCGGCCCGGAAACTCCACAATCAGGTGACGGACCTGGATCCCTCCATGGTGGACGCCCGGCTCGTTCAGGGGGTCCACGACTACGTGGTGGGGAGCCTTCCCTGGCACATCCGGCTGGTCGGATTTCTGGCGGGCTTTCGGGGCGACAAGCAACGGGGGATCGAAACGCTGGAGCAGGTTGCGGCCACTGGCGACCAGAACCGCGTCGACGCCGAGGTGCTTCTGTGCGCCATATACCGGCGCGAGAGACTCCCCCAGAAGGCCGTGCCTCTGCTGGACAGCCTCACCCGGCGCTTCCCGAGGAATTACATCCTCCGGTTCGAGGCCGCGCAAATGTACTCGGATCTCGGGGATGGGACCCGCGCGCTGGAGGAGGTGCAGAAGATCGAGGACCTGAAGACATCCGGCCAGCCGGGCTATGCCGCGCTGCCGCCCGAGAAGATCTACTTCGCGCGCGGCACCATCCAGTTCTGGTACCGCGAGTTCGACGATGCGCTCGCCAACCTGTCGCGGGTGGCGTCCGCCGCGGGACGGTTGGATTTGAATACCGGCACGTACGCGTGGCTGCGGGTGGGACAGATTTACGATCTAAAAGGCCGCAGGCCCGAAGCCGTGGAGGCTTACCGCCACACCGTCCGCCTGGCGCCGGAATCGGATGCCGCGAAGTTGGCCCGGCAATACATATCCTCACCCTATCGCAGGGACCGGGCAGGCGGGTGAGGGAAGGCCCCGCCGGCGCTGTTCCCCACGCCTACTCCACCGTTACCTTGACTGGCTGGACGTAGTCCTTCGCCGGGTTGGCGGCGGAGCCGGGCGTCCGGATGACGAGTCCGAACCGCCCCGCCTTCACGGACTCCGGGACCCTGAACTTTATGGCAGTGGCTTCTTGCGCGGTGATCTCCACCTTGAAATCGCTCTTGTTGTCCGTCAGGAACAGTTCCGCGACATTGTCCTTGTCCAGGTGCTCGCCTGACGCGGTGACAACGTCACCCACCTTGACGGTCATTGGATCCACCGAGGTCATCCGGGGAAAGTTCGCCTGGGCACCCAGCATCAATGGGAATGAAAGAAAGACGGCCACCGCCACTGCTATTAGAGACAGCTTCATCTGCTATCCTCCACCAAAATGCTAGTCCCAACAGAGGAGAAATGCAAGGGGTAATCGAAGGATTCACCGCCGGCTCGCCGGGACGCTCCCGGACCGTCCGGCGGGGTGAAAGCGGTGCGTCGGGTCCGGACGGAAGGGGCCGGCGGGCCGCGGTCCGGATAGCGGCCATCCGGGCGGGGCCTACACTCCTTCGTCGGTGTGGAGCCCTTTGTGGATGGCGTAGAGGGCCAACTCAAGCCGGTCGGAAACACCCAGCTTGTCGAAGATGTTGTGCAGGTGGTTCTTCACCGTCTGCTCGCTGATGAACATCTTCTCGGCCATTTCCTTGTTCTTGTACCCTTGCGCCACCAGGCCGACGATCTCGCGTTCCCGCTGGCTGAGAGGCGAGCGGTCTCTGGCTCGCAAGCCGGCCGGAGTCCCCAGGTCCGAAGGGGCCGCGAACTGGCGCATGACGGCGGCCGTGGTGTGGGAATCCAGCCAGATCTCGCCAGCATGCACTTTCCGGATGCTCTTGACAATGAGGTCGGCGGCGGTCTGCTTCAGCACGATGCCCGAGCAACCCAGCTTCATCGCTTGCACGAACTCGTTCTTGTCTTCTGAGGCGGTGAGAACGATCACCTTGGTTCTTTTTCCCAGCCTCTGCATCCTCTGGAGCGCCGCGAAACCGTCCATGCCGGGCATGCGGAGGTCGAGCAAGACGACGTCCGGGTCCAGCTTCTCCACCATCGAGAGAGTGGCTTCGCCGTCGCCCGCTTCACCGACGATCTCGACGTCCTCCTCCAGACTCAGGAGCCTGCGCAGGCCCTCCCGCACAATGGGGTGATCGTCCGCGATCAGCACCCTCACGGGCCCGTGAGCCTTGTGCCCGCCAACCTCGTCTTCCGACCTAAGAAGTGCGCCTAAGTCGCTCATCGGAGCCACCTCACGGCTATTCATCATTCTATAGCCGATATAGTACTCCGTCAACACGGGTACCCACTCGAGAGAGACGCCCCGGCAGGAGGCAGAGGCCGCTGCGGTCTTTGGCTGGTACCACGGACCCGGGTTAAACCGGACGGCCTAGTCCCTCCAGGCCCTTTGGACTGCAAGTTCTCCGTACTGCCGGGATTCGCGGCGGATCTACCAATCTCGCCAGAAAAGCTCGGCATCGGACCTGCGGACGTAGTTGGCGTCAAGGGCGGCCGGATCGGCCGGAATCCCGCGCTCCAGGCGGTGCGCGGCGACAGCGCCCACCGCGCCCGCCAGTTGCCCGGGAACCGCGCGGAGCGGCGGCGTGCCGCCGGCGCGGAGCAGCGCCTCCTCGAGCCAGCCTGTGTCCGTGGCGAGCAGTTCCAGCCGGCCGGACGGCAGGCCTTGCAGCCATTCCTGAACGCCGGTGACGGTCTCGGGCTGCGCGATGTCGAGCGTGGCCGTGTAGACCGCGCCATAGACTTCGCCTCGCCGCGCGTCCGCGACGACGGCGCGCAGCGGCGCGGTTCCGTGCCATGCCATCGCCTGAAGGTTGGAGACCCCAACCGCGGGCCTGCCCAGCGCCGCGGCCAAGCCTTTCACCGCGGCCAGGCCCACCCGGGTGCCGGTGAACGAACCCGGCCCGGACGCGGCCGCAAAGCAGTCAAGATCGGAGAGTCTCCAGCCGTGCCGGCGCAGCAGCGCATCGATCTCGGAGAAAATGATGTGCCCGTAGCCCTCATCCGAGTACAGAGGTTTCTCTTCGACGATCCCGGTTCCGGCGACGAGCGCCACGCTCCCGTGCCGGGATGCGGTGTCGAGTGAGAGGATCCGGCCCGTCACCGCTCCAACCTGAGGACCTTGTCGAGGAAGTAGACCTTGCCGTTAGCGTTCATGCCGGCCAGGCGGAGGTTCAATATCGCCGGATAGTGGAACGCGATTCCGCCCGGGACGCGCAGCGTCCCTTCCTGACCGCTGCCGATGAATCGGTACCCCTGCCCGTCCGTACTCACCTCCGCGGTCCAGAGCCAGAGCATGGAGCGCGTCGCGCGCGTCTCGCGGGTCACCTTGGCCGCGTAATACGACGGCTGTCCGGCGGACAAAGCGGCGGAAGATGGCTCCGCAATCTCGAACGGCACCCGCTGCGCGTTCTGTTCCACCTCCTGGAGCCGGACGGTGTGCGTTTCGAACTTGTAGGACCGCAGCAGGCCGCGCTTACGCTCCTCGCGGGAGACGTGCAGGACCCAATCATGAGAGGTGTCCGGTGGGTCGATTCTGAGCCTGTCCCCGCGGAACCGGCTCCGCGTCAGCCGCTCTCCCGTGATGGGATTCAGCCACGCGACATCGTAGTTCTGCCTCTGTAGGACGATTTCGACCGGCCCCGGCTTTTCCACGTAGACGATGTACTCGATGCCCTCGGGCGGCTCGTCTTCCGAGCGGGGGATTTCCAGCGCCAGGGCCCGCCCGCCGTCCACGTCGAAATAGGGCTCCAGTTCCCAGTGGCGCGTCCCGGAGAAGAAATCGAACCAGACCGTCATCTGGCGGGCCCCAGGGGATTCAAGTTGTCCGGGGTCCACCGGCAGGCCGGCGCCTGCGTATGTGGCGGCGTTGGCGAAGGTCGGATACTGCCCGTTCATGGCGGAGGTCCAGAGCCGCTTCCGGAGGTCATCGACGCTCACGCCGCCGGGCGCCGCGGCGGCCGGGCCCGCGTCTTCCACGCCGAAACCGGCGTTCACGAAGGGCGCGGCCTGCAACTGGTGCTCGATGGCTCCGAGCGCGACGTCCGCGCCGCGATGAACGATGAAGTTCATCCAGCCGTCACCGGCGAGCGGGGCGGACGTGACAAGCGCATCCGTGGACCGCGGGTGGTTGTACGGGTCCAGCTTGCGCAGCAGGGTACCGATCTCCCGCAGCAGTTCGCGGCCGCCTTCATAATCCTCAAATCCGGCGATCCCCTGCCAGGTGACATCCATGCCCGCGTAGCGCGCCACCACATAGCGCACGTAGCGCTCCCGGGCCTGCGGCGTGGGGAACATCCTCGTCAGTTGGTTGTCGCCGCCGGCCAGAATGAGGTCCGCGACAATCCCGGCCTGGTTCATGGTTCTGATCCGGCGGTCCAGCCGCCGGAAGTACTCGATGTTGGGTCCGCCGGGCGCGGGGAATGCGGAGGCCGCGTCCTCGCCGGTGCCCAGGACAAGGCCACGAATATGATTGAATTTCTGCCGGGCGCGGGTTGCGACCAGACGATCCAGGAAGGAATCGTCCACGAAGCCAAAACGCAGACAGGTGTCGCCCATCCAAAGATGGGCCTGGTCGTTTTCCGTATAACCCCAGTGGTGGACATTGCGAGGCCGCAGGAAACCGGACGTTCCGGAAGCCGTAGCCTGCACCTGCCCCCGCTGTCCATTGAGGCGGCTCAGGTTGCTGGTGAGCCGGAAATCCCAGGCGCCCGGCTCTGTGGGTGTGAACCGGACGACCAGGCGGCTGCCGCCGTCCCAGAAGCCCGGCAGGACGTGGGTGCGAAACCTGGGGGACCGGAACTCCGCTTCCAAAGAGACGGTGGTGTAGGGAACGGGATGCGCCGCCGTCTCCTCCGCCGACATTTCGAACAACAGATCGCAGGGGGTGTAGGTGGGGGTTGGCGGGCAGAACGTCTGCGCCCGGACGCCCGAGAAAGCCGCCAGGGAGAGGAGAAGGGCCCGAACCTTCATGCTTTCTTCAGTGTAATCGCTGCTCCGGCAGGCCGCGCGGTCAGGCGCGGAAGAGCCTGCCTGCACCGGCCCGGCTCGGGGGATCGTCCCTCATCCGGGGCCTTTCGCCAGGCGGACCGTGATGACCTGCGGCTGCAACCGCTCGACGACCAGCCCGCGAGGCAGCGAGAGGCTGGCCGGGTCCACTTTCATGGTCGCCGTGCCGGCTCTCAAATTCGTGAGATCGAGCCGCGCCACCACTCCCGCCAGGGGCAACGAGGCCAGAAGCCAGGAGGAGCCGCGCAGTTGCACCTCAATCCGCGTGGCCGACTGGGAAGCGATGGCCAGCCCCGCGGGAACCTGGTCGAATTCGATCGGAATGCTAACCGTCCGGATGGTCGAGCCCGTTCCCGAGATGGACATGAACCAGAGAACGGCCGCCATGGCGGCGGCAGCCGCCTTGAACCTGAGTTCGGCGAAGACCCAGCCGCGCACCCTGGCGGACAGACTCCTTCGCGGCGGCCGGGCCAGGGCCTTCAGGGCCGCCGCCAGTTCCGCGGCGCTGGAGACGGGGATGATCTGCCGGCCGTGCATCAGGGTGACCTGTCCGCGCTCCTCGGAGACCACAACCACGGCCGCGTCCGACCGCTCGACTATGCCCATGGCCGCCCGGTGCCGCGTACCGTACTCGAAAGGCACATCCTCGCGCTGTGTCAGAGGCAGGACCACTCCGGCTCGCGCCAGCCGGCTGCCTTCAATCAGCACTGCGCCGTCGTGCAGCGGGGACGGCTTGCGGAAGAGCGCCACGAGGAGCTGCGGCGAGACCTCCGCCTGCAACGAGATTCCGCCGCTGACCTGCTCCTCCACGGAGTCGCGGCGAACCAGTACGATCAGCGCACCGGTCTTCTCGGCGGCCAGGTCGAACGCCGCCTGGCTCACCGCCCGATGTACTCCCGTGGGGGAGCGGGACGGCCTCAACCTCAGCCTCAACAGGCCGTCCAGCCGCAGAAAAGCCCTCCGCAGCTCCGGCTGGAAGAAGAACAGCAGCAGCAGAATCAGCGTGAGGCTGGCGATGTCCAGCAGCCATCCGGTGATCGTGAGGTCGAAGCGCCAGGCGATCCGGGCCGCCACATGCGCGGCCAGGATCGCGAAAACGGCACGAAAGGCCCGGGTGCCTCTGGCCCACCGGAGCAGCACGTAAATCGCTCCGGTCAGGACCAGATAATCAACCACGCCTTGCCACGGCAGCCAGAGCATCTCTCATCTGACAGTTTCGCACCCCGGCCCGCGGGCAGGGCGGCGCGCCGCGGACCGGCCTCGCCGGAGCGCCGCCACGGAGACGGAGACTCAGCCTCTGGCGGGAGGCTGCTGGCCTGGCCTCGGGGGGCCGCCGCCACGCTGCGGGGCCATGGGCCTCGGGCCGTAATCGAACATCGCGTCCTTGATCTTCAAGCCGGGAAGTTCGATGCGGGCGAGGTCGCCCGTGCCGATGCCGGCCGCCTGCGCCAGAAGGATCATGTTGCCGCAATCCCCGAAGAAGCTGGCGCCGCGTTCCGCCTGGGGATCTCCGCCCATGAGCGCGGTTGAGACGGCGTCCACGCAGACGGGGTTTTTTCCCGCCAGCAGCAGGTCCGGCTTGACGTAGGCCCA
The DNA here is from genome assembly GCA_020851555.1 of Bryobacterales bacterium. Taxonomy (GTDB): domain Bacteria; phylum Acidobacteriota; class Terriglobia; order Bryobacterales; family Bryobacteraceae; genus DTKY01. The sequence goes on from JADZCM010000012.1 coordinate 108,993, forward strand.
GCCGCGGTTCCACTCGCCCTCGCCGCCCTTGATCGACTCGATGCCGTCCACGATCGACAGATCGATGGGCCGCGCGCCCACCAGGTCGACGACGATGCGCGGCACGCGGTAACCGCCCTGGCGCGGCGTGCTCATGTCGAGTTCCTGCGGCACGCCCTTGGGCGGCGTGCGGGATCCGTTGTGGCACACCATTTGCCGCTCCAGCCTGGGGTTTTCGTTGCCGCTCTCGCCGCAATCTCCGCCGTAGAGGGAGGCGGGCGTGTTGCCGAAGTTGTTCTTCATCGCCATGGTGACGCCGGCGGTGGCGTGGTGTTTCAGCTTGGAGAGGGACACGTACACGTCGCAGTCCGTGTAGGAGTGATTCAGGTCGAAAGCCGGGAAGATGTAGCCGCCCCAGGGCACCTTGAGCCTCTTGTATTCCCTGCTCTGCCCCAGGTTCTGAGTGTTCTCCCACTCCACCTTGCAGCCCACGTTGCTGATGGCCTTGACGTCCAGGCCGTAGCGCGCCCAGAGTTCCAGTTCCTGGGTGGGCGGGAAAAAGCCCTCCAGGATGCGGATTCTCTGCGCGCCGGCGTTGGAGAGCAACTGCGCCAGGGCGAGAACGGTGGCGGGATGGTTGCGGTAGGGGCATTCGGACCGGATTGGGAAGCGTTCCGGATTTCCGGTCAGGTTGAGCTTCACCGCCACGGTCTTGCCCTTCACCAGACCGCCGAGCCCGCCGATCTGGTCCATGAGCCGGCTCATGGCGTTGTACATTTCCTTGTCGTACGAGCCGCACTTCGCGATCGCCACCGGCGCCGCCGGCGCATTCGCGCCAAAGGCTCTGCCGGCGGCCAAACCCGCGGCGCCCGCAATCAACTGACGTCGAGTCAAACGGTGCATATGGATGGCTTCTCCTCTGGTCTCCCAGCCCACGGCCCGGCGGGTGTGCTCGAGCCTTGAGTTGAGTATAACCCACACGGGCGGAAGCGGCGCGGCGCCGGAACCGCGGTAAACAGCCGGCCCGATTTCCGGCGTTCCGGTGTGGCCTGCCCGGAAGCAGCGCTGCGCGATCCAGTATACTGGCATGTTCTGAACACGGCCGGCCCTGGCCGGCCTGGAACGCCCATGCATCCAGCCCACGGCACAGAAGGCGCGATCCCGCGGGGCCTCATATGAAGCTGCCCGTTGCGGCTCTGCTGCTGCTCTTCTTCGCGGGGACGGGCTGCTCAGTCCGGCGCTTCGCCGTGAACCGGATCGGGGATGCGCTGGCCGAAAGCGGATCGACCTTCGCCACGGACGACGACCCGGACCTGGTCCAGGCCGCGGTGCCGTTCGGTCTCAAGCTCATGGAGAGCCTGCTGGCCGAGAGTCCGCGCCACCGCGGCCTCCTGCTGGCTGCTTGCAGCAACTTCACCCAGTACACCTACGCCTTCGTGGCCGAAGAGGCCGACGAAGTGGAGGACCAGGATCTGGACAAAGCGCTGGCGTTGCGGGCGCGGGCGCGCCGGCTCTATCTGCGCGCCCGCGATTACGGCCTGCGCGGCCTGGAAGTCCGCCACCGGGATTTCGGCCGGCTCGTGCGCGCCGACCCCAAGGCGGCGGTGGCGCTGGCCAAGCCGTCCGACGTGCCGCTGCTCTACTGGACAGCGGCCTCCTGGGGATTGGCGATCTCGGTCTCCAAAGACGTTCCGGACCTGGTTGCGGACCAGCCCCAGGTGGAGGCGTTGATCGACCGCGCGCTGGCGCTGGACGAGGACTATGACTTCGGCGCCATCCACGGTTTTCTCATCACCTACGAATCCAGCCGGCTGGCCGGTGAAGGCGAGTTCACCACACGCTCCCGCGAGCACTTCCAGCGCGCCATGACGCTGACCGGGGGGAAGCTGGCCAGCCCGCTGGTAGCCCTGGCCGAGACGGTATCGGTGCACCAGCAGAACCGCAAGGAGTTCCAGTCCCTGCTGGAGCAGGCCCTGGCCATCGACGCCGGCTCCAGGCCGGAGTGGCGGCTCAATAACCTGGTCGCGCAGCGCCGCGCGCGATGGCTGCTGAAACGAACCGATGAGCTTTTTGTGGAGTAGAGAATCGTCCTCATGCGAAAACTGGCATTCTTGCTTCTCCTGACTGCCGCGGCGGGCGCCCAGACCAGGCCCGCGGGAATCCGCCTGGCCACGGTCATGCCCAGCGGCACCTCCTATCACCAGATCCTCCAGAAGATGGGGCAGGCATGGCGGCAGGCGCCGGGCGGTGGCGTCAATCTCACCATCTATGCGGGGAGCAGCATGGGCGGGGAAGCCGACATCGTCCGCCGTATGCGCCAGAACCAGCTCCAGGCGGGCATGCTGAGCGTGGTCGGCCTCTCCGACATAGATAAGTCGGTGACCGCCCTCTCCTACATGCCCATGATGTTCCGCACGCTCGATGAACTGGATTACATCCGCGACCAGTTGCGGGTGGAACTGGAGAAGCGCCTGCTCGACAAGGGCTTCGTCACCCTGTTCTGGGGCGATGCCGGATGGGTGCGTTTCTTCACCAAGGAGCCGGTCCTCCATCCCGCGGATCTCAGGCGGCTCAAGCTGTTCGCGTGGGCGGGAGACAACTACCAGATCGACCTCATGAAGAGCGTGGGGTTCCAGCCGGTGGCCCTGGAGACCAGCGACATCCTGCCGGGGTTGCAGACCGGGCTGATCAGCGCGGTTTCCACGGCTCCTTTCTACGCGCTGGCGACGCAGGTCTACGGCCCGGCTCCGCACATGCTGGACATGAACTGGGCGGTGCTGGTGGGCGCCACGGTCATCACGGCAAACACCTGGCAGGCGATTCCGCCCGCCGCGCGGGAGGCGCTCCAGAAGGCGGCCGACACCGCCGGCGCGGAGATGCGAAAACGCGGCCGGCAGGAGGCCGAGGACTCCGTGCAGACCATGGTGAAGCGCGGGCTCAAGCCGCATCCCGTCACCCCGGAGATCGAGGCTGAATGGCGGCGCACGGCCGAGGACGTGTACCCCAAGATCCGCGGCAACATGGTTCCCACGGACGTGTTCGACAAGGTGCAGCGCCTGCTGACCGAATACCGCGCCCGCCAGGGAAAGCCGGCCAAATGACGGCGTCCGCCGAGAACCTTCTCATCTCGCTCGCACTGGCCGCGATGATGCTCATTCCGCTGGCCGAAAGCGCCTTGCGGGCGGGTCTCGGCGTGGGAATTCCCGGCTCCACTTCCATCGTCCAGCACCTGACCCTGGTGGTCGGGATGCTGGGCGGCGCCCTGGCCGCCAGGGACGACCGGCTGCTCTGTCTGTCCACCTTGCAGTCGTTCCTGCACGGACGGGTCAAGGCGGCGGCGCGCATCTTCGCGTACTCCTTCGGCGCCGCAATGGCCGCGTTTCTGTGCGTGGCCGGAGCGCAGTTCGTGGCCAGCGAGCGGGAGGCGGGCAACCTGCTGATCCGGGGCGTCCCGGTCTGGTGGATACAGAGCCTGCTGCCGCTGGGGTTCGCCGCGGTTGCGCTCCGCCTGCTGCGGCACGCCTCGCGCAGCCTGCGCGGACGCGGCGCGGCGGTTCTGCTGGCGGCCGTGATCTTCGCCATCGGCGCGCACCCGCCGGTCCCGCCTTCTGCCCTGGTGCTCCCGTCGCTGCTGGCCCTGCTGGCGGCGACCGTGTGCGGCGCGCCGGTGTTCGCGGCTCTGGGCGGGGCCGCTCTGATCCTCTTCTGGGGCGAAGGGACGCCCATCGCTTCGCTGTCCATCGACCACTACCGGCAGGTGGTCAATCCGTCGTTTCCCACCCTCCCTTTATTTACGCTGGCGGGATACTTCCTGGCGGAAGGCGGAGCGTCCAAACGTCTGATCCGCGTCTTCCAGGCGCTGTTCGGTCACTTCCGCGGCGGCCCGGCGATCGTGACGGCGCTGGTCTGCGCCTTCTTCACGTCGTTCACGGGCGCCTCCGGCGTGACCATCCTGGCCCTCGGCGGGCTGTTGATGCCGATCCTCGTGGCTGCCGGCTTCAAGGACCGGGCGGCGCTGGGACTGCTCACGGGCGCCGGATCGCTGGGATTGCTGTTCCCGCCGTGCCTGCCTTTGATCCTCTACGCGATTGTCGCGCAGATCACCTTGAAGGAGATGTTCCTCGGAGGCCTGCTGCCGGGCGCCCTGCTGGTGGCCATGACCGCCTGGTGGGGAACGCGTCTGAGCCCCGCGGCAGCCGGCCGCGGGTCGGTGGACTGGAAGGAAGCCGGGAGCGCGACGTGGGAGGCCAAGTGGGAACTGATGCTGCCGCTGGTCGCCCTGGGGAGCCTATTCGCCGGGTTCGCCACCCCGGTGGAAGCCGCCGCGCTCACGGCGCTCTATGCTTTCGTCGTCGAGGTCTTTCTCTACCGTGACCTGAAGATCACGCGCGATGCGGCCAGGGTTATGTCGGAGTGCGGCCTTCTGGTGGGGGGGGTGCTCCTCATCCTGGGGGTGGCGCTCGGGTTCACCGACTACCTGATCTTCGCCGAGATACCCGCGCGCGGCCTGGCCTGGGTGACGGCCACCATCCACTCACGGTGGGTCTTCATCCTGTTGCTGAATCTCTTCTTGCTGATCGTCGGGTGTCTCATGGACGTGTACTCGGCGATCGTGGTGGTGGCGCCGCTGATCGTGCCCATGGGGCTGGCCTTCGGCATGGATCCGGTACACCTTGGGATTCTGTTCCTGGCCAACCTGGAGCTCGGCTACCTTACGCCGCCGGTGGGGATGAACCTGTTTCTTTCCTCCTACCGGTTCAACCGGCCCATGCCCGAGGTCATCCGCGCCTCCCTGCCCATGCTGCTGGTCCTGGCCGCCGGAGTCCTGTTGATCTCTTACATCCCTCCGCTGACCACCACGCTCCCCCGATGGCTGGCCCGCTGAGCGGCATCCGGCTTCCTGTGTACACGCCGCCGCTCCCGGGCGGGCAACGGGCGGACATGGGCTCTATCCGTGCGATCTGGGCTATCCAGGATCGCATGGCGCTCGACGCCAGAGAGGAAGAGGCCGTCGGGCTAAACCGAAGTTCCATACGGCGATGAGGACTACGCGACTGATTTGATTTGGGAAAGGGGCCTGACGAGGTTCCGATTTCTGGCTACAGGCCGAGGAGTTGAAGCGCACGGGCTTGGAGCGGCGTGGTCTCG
>JADZCM010000013.1 GCA_020851555.1 Bryobacterales bacterium
ACCAGACCTATCCCGGAAAAGTGCGGGCGCTGACGGGCAAGGAACTGGCCGCCGCCGCCAGCCGGCTGATCCATCCGAATGAACTCGCCTGGGTGGTTGCCGGCGACCGCGCCAAGGTCGAAGAAAGTCTGCGCAAACTGAATCTCGGCGAAGTCCGCGTCATCGACGCCGACGGAAACCCGGTGAAGTAACCCTTCAAAACAGGACCTATTTCGGAGGCGGTTGTAGTATACTCGCGCCGAGGATCACGCCGATGATGACGATTGCTTTGAGATCCCTGTTCGTGTTGCTTATCGTCCTGAGCCCGCTGGCCGCGCAAGAGGACGAAGCCGGCTGCAAGGATCATCCGCTGCTGACCCGGATGGCGGGCTTCTACATCGATACCTGCCAGAACGCGGAGTTTGACTCCCAGGAATTCGAAACCAGCGACGAGAATACCGTCACCGTCGAGGGCAGGAAGGCCGAAATCCGCTACTTCGTGAAAGAAGGCGCGCGGCGCGTCAGCGCCCTGCAAGTGCTGCGCAACTACTTGAATGCCATTCGAACGGCGGGCGGGACGGTGGTGTGGTCGGATGAGCACCTCGGCAGGGGTACGGCCCGTCTCGCCGCGGGAGGCCGGGAGACTTGGGTGGCGGTCCGCGCATTTGACGCGGGCGACGGCTGCGATCTGATCGTGGTGGAGAAGCAGGCCATGACGCAGGAGATCAGCGCCTCCGAGATGCTGGACGCCCTGAACCGCGACGGCCGCATCGCTTTGAACATACAGTTCGACACCGGCAAATCGACCATCAAGTCCGAATCGGCCCCCATCATCGAGCAGATGACCGCCCTGCTCCAGGGGAATCCGGCTCTGAATGTCGCGGTCGAGGGGCACACCGACAACGTGGGCTCGGCGGCCGCCAACCAGACGCTGTCGGAATCCAGGGCCAAGGCGGTGGTGGCGGCGCTGGCCGCGCGCGGCATCGCCGCGGGGCGGATGTCCTCGGCGGGCTTTGGCGCGAGCAAGCCCGTCGCACCCAACGACACCGAAGAGGGCCGCGCCCGGAACCGCCGCGTCGAACTGGTTAAGAGATAGCGCGCCGGAGCCGCTAAGTTCCGACCGTGTCGTACTCCAGCAGGCGCCGTTCGCCTTCCAGCCCTCTAACCCGTGTCAGGTCCTGCGTCACTTCGAGTGTCCCCAGGTAACTCCTGCCCTCCCCGCGAACCGCGAAGTAGCGGATGTGGACGAAGCGGCCCTGGTAGTTGATCCAGAACTCAGCGACATCCTGGCGTCCCGCGCGGAAGTCCGAGAGAATCCGGTCCACCACATCCACGCTCTTGGGCGGATGGCAGTGCTGAACCAGACGCCCGATGATGGCCGTGCTGCGGGGGAAGATCCGGTCGGGCCCCTCGGAGAAAAACGCCACCCGGTCATTGGCGTCCACGAAAGTAACGTCCACGGGCAAGGTGGAGAAGATGGCGATCAACTGCTCCAGGGACAGGTTTCCGGTGGGAAGTTGGATGCCCTCGCGCGGGGACAGTTCCAGCCCAGCTTTCACCACCGCTTCAGGCGGACGGTAGGCGTCCCCGGGTTCGACCAGGCACCAGCCATACCGCGGAGAGGCGAGCCAGATTTCAGCCCAGTCCTGCTCGGTGAAGGTGTCCATGCACATCCGTAGAAGGATGTTGTCCTCCTTGTACATCATCTCCTCCACCGCGTGCAGGGCGGCCGCGCCCGGACCCGAGGCCACCCGCTTCCAGTGAGCGGCGCCGGTCTCCTGCGCCCGCAGTTCGGCGCCCAGCACTTTCAGCATTCCCCGCACGTCGTCATCCTTGGCCCACATGACCTTGCTGGGCCCGGTGATTCCGTGCAGTTCCAGCTTCGGGAAGAAAGCGTTCTCCTTGCGCTGATAGTGCTTCTCGATGTCCATGAGGCCGTTGTAGGCCTGCCGCCAGGCCAGCAGCGCCGCGGATGCGTCGCCTTCATCGGGCATCGCTCCGATTTCAGCCATGGCCGCGCGCGCCTTCGCAATCACCTCCCGCAGCGCCCGGTTCTCCCGCCGGAACGTGTCGGCGGGGTGCCCCGAGGCCAGGGGGGCCATGGGCAACTGCACCAGCGACTCGCGCACGGTCTGCGCATGCAGGTCGCACATTGACTTGATCTCTTCAACCGGCATGCCCTCGGCCATGAGTTGCTGTTCCATGGCGACGATCTCGGAATAATCGGTTTCCCCGACCATCGTCTTCATGAGTCCCTTGACTTCTTCCGGAGATCTCCCGGCGTGCAGGTGCTTGATGATCGCTTTCAGCGTGCGTACACGGTGAGCCTTGTTGTCGATGAGTTCGCTCATTCCACTCTCCTGGGCGTGGTAAGGCCCAGCTTATCAGCCGGCGGCGGACGGGTCGATGACCAAAGTCACAGGGTAATGGCGCGGATCAGCAGGCCGGCCAGTACGGCGCCCGCCAGGGGACCTAGGACCGGAACGGGGGCATAGGCCCAGTCCGACGAGCCTTTTCCGGCAACCGGAAGCAGGGCGTGCGCGATGCGCGGGCCGAGATCCCGGGCGGGGTTGATGGCGTAGCCCGTGGTGCCTCCGAGCGACAGGCCGATGCCCCACACCAGGCTTCCGACCAGGTAGGGGCCGAGGCCCGGCGCCGGGTTGCCGCCGGTGGCGGCTTTTGTCGAGATGGCCCAGACCACCAGCACCAGCACAAATGTGCCGATGGCCTCGTTGGCCAGGTTGATCCAGCGGCGGCGGATCGCGGGGGTCGTGCTGAAGCAGACGAGCTTGATAGCGGAGTCTTCGGTCACGCGCCAGTGGCTCAGGAAGTGGAACCAAACCAGCACCGCGCCGACGAACGCGCCCAGAACCTGCGCTCCCCAGTAGGGAAGCACACTGGCGTAGTTCCCCGTCTGCACGGCCACGCACAGCGTCACTGCCGGGTTCAGGTGGCCATCGGCGCTGCCGCAGGCCATGGCGGTGAAAACCCCGGCCATGACGCCGAAGGCCCAGCCCCCGGTGATCACCATCCAGCCCGCGCCCTCCGCTTTGGAGCGCTTCAGATTCACGTTGGCAACCACTCCGTTGCCAAGGAGGATGAGCACCAGCGTGCCCATGAATTCGCCGAATACGGGACTCGGAGCCATCTCAGTCTGTCCAGTCAAACGAGCGCGTCACGGCCTTCTCCCACGCGCGCCGCAACTCCCGGCGGCGGCTGTCCGGCATGGACGGGCGCCAGGTGTGGCTGACCGCCCAGTGTGAGCGCAGATCGTCCAGGTTGCGGTAAACGCCGGTGGCAAGGCCGGCCGCATACGCCGCGCCGAGGGCCGTCGTCTCCTTGGTTGCGGGGCGAACAACGGGGCGATCGAGAAGATCGGCCTGAAACTGCATCAGGAGATCGTTCTCGACCATGCCGCCGTCCACGCGAAGCACGTCCAGGGAGACGCCCGAATCCTTCTCCATGGCCTCGACCACGTCGATGGTCTGGTAGGCGGTTGCTTCCAGCACGGCGCGCGCCAGGTGCCCTTTGCCTGCGTAGCGCGTCAGCCCCGCGATCACGCCGCGGGCGCTGTCTTTCCAGTAGGGAGCATAGAGGCCGGAGAAGGCGGGCACGAAGTACACCCCGCCGTTGTCCTCGACCGAACGCGCCAGCGTTTCGATCTCCCCGCTGGAGCTGATCAGGCCGAGGTTGTCGCGCAGCCACTGCACCAAGGCGCCGGTGATGGCGATGCTGCCCTCCAGGGCATAGTGCGCCGGCTGCTCGCCGAACTTGTACGCCAGCGTGGTCAGCAGTCCGTGCCGGCTGCGGACCGCGCGGGGGCCTGTGTTCAGCAGCAGGAAACAGCCGGTGCCATAGGTGTTCTTCGCCTGTCCGGGCTCAAAGCAGGCCTGGCCGGCCAGGGCGGCCTGCTGATCTCCCAGGATTCCGGCGACGGGAACGCCCTCCAGGGGGCGGGCCGTGACCTGGCCGTAGACCTGGCTGCTCGAGGCGATGGCCGGCAGCATGGCCGGCGGAATCTCGAACAGGCCGAGCATTTCCGCGTCCCAGGCCAGCGACTCGATGTTCATGAGCTGCGTACGGCTGGCGTTGGTGACGTCGGTCACATGCAGGCCGCCCGTCAGCTTCCACACCAGGAACGTGTCGATGGTGCCGAACAGCAGATCTCCGGCCTGTGCCTGCGCCCGCGCGCCGGGGACGTTCTCGAGAAGCCAGCGCAGTTTCAGCCCGCTGAAGTAGGTGGATAACGGCAGTCCGGTTCTCTCGCGGAAGAAATCCTGGTCTCGCGCCCGGAGGAACGCCGAAACGTCCTCCCGAACCCGAGTATCCTGCCAGACAATAGCCGGCGCGACGGGACGGCCGGTTTCACGGTTCCAGACAACCGTGGTTTCCCGCTGGTTGGTGATGCCGACACCGGCCAGATCGCCGGCTTTCACTCCGCCCCGGCTGAGGGCTTCCTCGATCACCTGGAGCGTACGGCTCCAGATCTCTTCGGCGTCGTGCTCCACCCATCCGGGCCGGCGGTAGAACTGTTCGTGTTCGCGCTGCGCGCTCGACACCGCGCGGCCCTCGCGGTCGAACACGATGAAACGGGTGCTGGTGGTCCCCTGGTCTATGGCTCCGACGTAGCGTTTCAAATCCGAACCAGTATATACTGATCCGCGTCAATTCCGGGGAGAGGCTACTCCCTCCTCAAGCCGGCGCCGGCCCGCCCGGGCGGCGCGGCCGGGGATGGCGCAGCCTGGCTTCGAGACACGCAGGGAGGAGACCATGAGAAATACCGCAGGTCTGTTGACGATGTTCCTGTTTGCGCTGGCGGCAGCCGCGCAGCCCGCTGCGGACGGCAAAATCCGCATCATCTTCTTCGGCGCTCATCCGGACGACGCCGAGTACGGCGCCGCCGGGGTGGCGATGAAATGGGCGAAGCAGGGGCACCTGGTGAAACTGGTCTCGGTGACCAACGGCGACATCGGGCATTGGGGCACGGCCGGCGGACCGCTGGCGCAACGCCGGACTCAAGAGGTGATGGAGGTCGCCCGGCGGCTCGGCGTCACGACGGAGGTGCTGGACATACACGACGGCGAACTGATGCCCACGCTGGAAAACCGCCGCACGATTACGCGCCTCATCCGGCAATGGAATGCGGACGTGGTTGTGACCCACCGCCCCAACGACTACCACCCTGACCACCGCTACACCTCGATCCTGGTCCAGGATTCCGCCTATATGGTAGCGGTTCCCTTCTTCTGCCCCGACGTCCCACCGCTGGCGCGGAACCCGGTTTTCCTTTACACTTCCGACCGGTTTCAGAGGCCCAACCCGTTCCGTCCGGATGTGGCGGTCGCCATAGACGACGTCATTGAGCCGACCCTCGATGCGCTTCTGGTGATGGTTTCCCAGATTCACGAGGGCGGCGCCACCGGAAACGCCAACCTCTACCCGAGCGACCCGGCCGCCCGGGCGCGGCGGGAGCAGCAGGTGCGCGACAGCCTGGCCAAGCGGTACGCCCGGGGCGCGGACCAGTATCGCGCCGTGCTGGCCAAGTTCTACGGCCAGGAGCGGGCGGCCAAGGTCCACTACGCCCAGGCATTCGAGATTTGCGAGTACGGCCGGCAGCCCTCCACCGAGGACCTGAGACGGCTGTTTCCGTTCTTCGACTGATCAGGGCGCCGGGCGCGGTTCCGGGGCTGGTCTGGCCGCGGAAAACGCGGAACCCGCCGCCTGGACCGGGATCTTACCGGAGAGCGTTCGCGGGTAGCGGCGCCGGTTTCGGCTCCAGGCCCGCCTTTGCGGCTAGGGTGTAAACCACGAAAGCCGCAAAGTAGCTGTAGAGCGCAGCGGGTTGGAGGTAGGGCTTCCATTCCGCCGGGACGGGCAGGAAGCCCAGAATCCCAACCACGAAGCCGACAGCCCAGGCCAGGTAGCCGGGCAGGCTGACGCCCTCGCGCGGGCCAGCCCAGCGCCTTCCCGCGAGCAGGTAGTCCGCCGTCATGGCGCCGCAGATGGGACCGAACGACGCCCCGACGATGCTGAACAAACCCACCAGGTTCGCGGCCACCCCCGTTATCGCCAGCACCAGAGCCACGGTCACGGCCGCCATCGTCGAGACCATGCGGGGAACCGACGGGATCATGGTTTCAAAACTGTTGCCCGCCACGAACGAGCAAAAGCAGGCCGGCGGTATGGACGCCACCGCGAACAAGAGAAACATGGCCGAGGCCAGGAACCCTCCGGCCCCCGCAATCGCCGCATCGTAGGTGTAGCCTCGGATGCCGAAGACGACGTGCGCCCCGGCAACCGAGAGCAGCGGCAGGCTTCCCGCCACGAAACTGGCCAGCGACACCCCGACCAGCCCACCCCAGCGGACGTCCCGGGAGTCCCGGTTGCTTCTGCCGAAATCCGTACCCGCGGCGCCGGCCGTGGCGAAGAAACCGAGCACCATCTGGACCAGCAGCATAAACGCTGCGTAGGGCGCCAGTTCCGAGGGGGTGTAACGAATTATACCTGGAGCAGTTCTTGAGAAAACAATCAGAATCATAAGTAACGGAATCAGATTCAGGTAAAGCGCTACTCTGGCGACATAACGGATACCGAGCGCACCGACCAGGGCGGCGGCGTAGCCCCAGAGGATGGCGGCTATGGCAAAGGGGAGGGTCCCGGCTCCCGCCGTCAACCCCAGGCCCTTCATGATGAAGGTCGTCGAAACGTAGACATTCACCGAGTACCAGCCCACCTGCAACAGTCCCATGAGCAGGCCCGGCATCAGGTACCCGCCCCTGGCGCCGAACGTCGAACTCCCCACCACGTAAAGCGGGTAGCCGGTCTGGACTCCCAGCATGGCAGGCGCGCGGTAGAACAGGGCGTAGCTCAGCCAGGCGGCCACGGCCAATGCGGCCAGGCTGAGCCCAATGCCCATGCGGTCGAGGGTCCCCTGCGCGATCTCCATGTAGAAGACGACCCACAGGAAGGTTCCCGCATAGCTGGGCGCCGTGCTGGCGTACCAAGGGGCGCGATTGGAAGTTGGATTGGGTACGGCTTTGGCGATGTAATCGGGGAGCATGGTGGTTCCACTATACTACGGGGGGCCAATCTACGATGAGGTCGCCGCTTTGCGGGAGCGGCAGGATTGCGGCTGATGTACACGCGACTCTGGCCGGGAACCCAGCGTGGCGCTCTGCGCGGAGATTCCGCTCACAGCCGCGATGCGGAACCGGCGGGAAGGATCGCAAGCCATGCAGACGTCTCTGTTGAAGACGCGAATTGCCGTGCTGTGGATCGTCACGTCAGTAGCCATGTCGGCGTATATGATTCTCATGGCTTTTGACCCGGCTGTCATGAAGGGCGCCGCCGTTTGGGTGGGAACCGCAGGAGAGGACGATTGGCTCATGGTCGCGCTGTTCTGGCTCGTTCCCCTATGGCTGGTTTTCCTGGCAGTCACGCTGCGGGACCCGGTCAACCGCTGGGTCAGCTTTGCAGTGGCCGTCATCTTCACGATCATCGGCCTCTGGCATTTCTTCATCTGCGGCGTGCCCCTGTTGAAGGGCGGCCTGTTTCCGGAGCCGGTTCCTCACCACGTGCTGCTGGTGGGTTCGTCCGCCGCGGCCACGGCGCTGATTGCCCTTGTTCGCCTGGAAGTGGCCGAAACCGGAAGTCCGAGAGACCGGTTTTCGTTTTTCGGAAGACCTACCCGACTTCCTCATTCGCCCGGCGCAGCAGCGCGCGCATATAGGTGATGCAGTAAGCGGTGCCGGCGCGGTTCATGCCTTTGTCGCCGGCCAGCGCCGGGATGTGGTCGGGCACGATGGAGCCGCTGAAACGGACCTGCCGCAGCGCCTTCATGACCTGGTACATGTCCACGTAGCCGTCATCCATGTAAGTCTCGTGGAAGCGGGGCAGCGGCGAGCTGACATTGCGGAAGTGGACGGCATGGATCTTGCCGCGGCCGCCGTAGTCCTGAATCATCTCGAAGATGTCCTTGCCCATCCGACCGCCGCCTTCGGCCCACGTTCCGACGCAGAACATCAGCCCCCAGTGGCGGCTGCCGCCCGCGATCCGCTCCGCCCGGCGGTAGCCGCTCTCGTCGATGAAAACCTTGGCCACGCCGTTCATCTTTGCCAGCGGCGGGTCGTCCGGGTGGAGCGCCAGCCTGACGTCGGCCTTCTCGGCGGCGGGGAGCACGGCCTTGATGAAGTAGGTATAGTTAGCCCAGATCTCCTCGGCCGTGTACTCCCGTTCGAACGCCTGCTTCTCGGTCTTCTGGCGGAAGTCCTCCAGGTTGAACTCGCGCGCGGTGTACCCGCGCGGCGTTTCTACCATGGTCGTGGTGTAGGTGTTGGCGGGATGGAAATCGATCTTGGCAACCGGTATCCTGAGCCGCCCCAGGTCCCCCAGGAAGGTGCAGTAGAGCTCTATGTCCTCGTCCCGGCCGGGCTGCCCGAGCTGAATGCGGAGCGAGCGGTAGGCGTCCATCACCCCGACGTAGATCTTGATGCCGAAGCGTCCCAGCCGCTCCTGGGTGCTCCGGATCATCTCGTACGGAGCCTTTGCGCCGAATTCGGCGTGGATCCAGCGCATCCCGAGCTGCCGCAGGAAAAGCAAATCCTCGTCCGTCGCGGAACGGATGTTCAGCCGCGTGGCGACCTTCATGTTGTCCGGCGCGTACTCATCCGTCCGGGGCGCCGCCCCGGCCCGCGGCAAGGCGGCCGGGGCCAGGGCAAGCTTCACGAAATCCCGCCGGGGGGGCCGGGCGGGGGCCATCGTCAATTCCCTCCCCTGCGCCCGCCGGTAACGTCCACCACGTCCACGCGCTTGTTACTGTCGCGGGAGACGCCCACGATGAGGAACTCCAGCGGTTCGCCGCCCGTGTTCTCGAAGGAGTGGACGTCGGCGAGCTGTATGGGGATGGCATCGCCGGAACGGATCGCCACGGTCTCGGGCGGGGAGCCTTGGGCCGAAACCGTCACGGTTCCCTGCCCGTTCATGACGTAGTAGAACTCGGCGACCTCACGGTGCATCTGCGGACCGGCGGACGCGGCGGGCGGGATCAGAAGATGATCCACGTACGCCCAGGCGGTCCGGAAGACATTTGTGTCGAGGGCGCGCCGGTACTGCACGATTCCCTTCCCGCCGCCCATCGCGGCGGAGGGCCGGAGCAGCGCACGATCCAGACGCATGAACATGAAGACGGGAATCGGGTCCAGCGCCACGCCCACGCGGGGATCGCCCAGGTTGAACGCGTCATAGGTTCCGCGCATCGCCGTGACGTTGATGTTCATCCACTCGACGGGCTTGCTGGTGGGGTTGTAGATGGCGTGCGAGTGTCCCATCCGGCTGGGGGCCCCGGCGGGGCCTTTCAGAAGAGAGGTGCGGCCGTCGATGGTGAACTCGGCCTCCCCGTCGAGGATCACGAACATCTCCTCGCAGGAGTTGTGGAAGTGGTGCCCGATCCCGCTCTTGGGCAGCAGGACGCCCCGGTGCAGGAACTGCAAATTGGTGTCCAGAGCCCTCTGGTCGAGCAGCGTCATGTAGTTGAGCTCACCGGCCCCGTCGTGGACCGCTTTGGATAGCCGGTACTGCGAGGGGTCGGTGTGGGCGATGCGCTGAGCCAGCGGTTCCCGGGCAAGAACGGGAAACGACAGAACCAGCAGAAAAATGAGCGCTCTCATAACTCCTCCCGTTCACGACAGGCCCGGATGCCTGTCGCTCTAGGTGGCCAGGCGCGTCTGGCCCCTAGGTCTCGTCAAACAGCACCACGCTGTAGTCTTTGTTCCTGAGCATGCCCTCGATAGGCGGCCAGACCTTCTGGTGCTCGGGCGACTTGACCCACGTCTGCCTGAGCTCCTCGTTGCGGTACATCAGTTCAAACCGGTAGTTGATGCCCGGAGGCGCGCTGCCCGTGACCGCGGCGCGGAGCTTGAGCATGCGCACGTCGATGTAGCCCTCGAACTTTGCGGCCGTGGGGCGGAAGACGTTGTGGAAATGCTTCAACATCTCCTTTTCTTTTGCCGGGTCAACTGACAGATCCACATGGATTTGGATTGGCCGCCCCGTTGCCGCCTGGGTAGCGCTTCCGGCGGCGCCTGCCGCCAGCATGGTCTTCAAACACGTTCTGCGTTTCATGGTCGCCTCACTGATACAGAGCCTTCATGCCGGCCACGGCCAACTTGATACGGTACAGGCCGGTTTCCGCCGTGATGTAGAGTGACTTCCCATCGTCTCCCCAGGCGCAATTGGCCGGGTTCTCGGGGGTCTGGATGGTTCCCAGGTGCTTGCCTTCCGGCGAGTAAACGCGAACTCCGCCGCCACCCGTGGCCCACAGGTTCCCCAGCGAATCGACCTTCAGCCCGTCGGGCAGTCCGGCAGCCGCCTCGGCAGTCACGTCGGCAAACACTTTTCCGTTACTCACGGATCCATCGGCGGCCACATCGTAGCGCATCCAGATTCGCTTCTTTTCGTCGGAATTCGACACGTACAGGGTCTTCTCGTCGGGCGAGAAGGCGATGCCGTTCGGCCGTGTCAGGTCCTTGACCAGGAGTTGAAGCTTGCCGCCCGCGAGCCGGTACACGCCGTTGAACTTGAGTTCCTTGGCGGGGTCGTCGTCCTGCTTGGGCAGCCCGTAGGGCGGATCCGTGAAGTAGAGAGATCCGTCGAAGCGGTACACCAGATCGTTGGGGCTGTTCAGTTTCCGGCCCGCGAACCGGTCCACCACCGTGGTCACCGTCTTGTCCGCCGCGATGCGCACGATGCGGCGGTTGCCGTGCTGGCACAGCAGCACCGCACCGTCTTTATCCGCCGCCATTCCGTTGGGTCCGATGAAACCACCGGCCGGCAGGGCATTGCCGTCATAGCCGCCGGGCTTGAGCACCTCGATGACGGTCCCGTCGGGCGACCACTGGCGCACCACGTTCCCCACCACGTCGCTGAACCAGAGCGCGCCCGAAGGCCGCCACAGCGGCCCTTCGGTGAAGGTGAACCCCCCGGCCACCTTCTCTATCCCGGTGTCCTTGGGAACCAGGGCGTCGAGGGCCGGGTCCAGCCGCTCGATTGCGCCGACGTAAGCCGGCGGAGCCTGCGTGGGCTTGGGAGCGGTCGAGCAGCCGGCCAGCATCAGCACGGCCGCGATGACGAGCGTTGTTCTCAGCATGGGAGTCTCCAGTTCTTTCCGGCGCTAGGCGTAGATCGGCGCCAGCACCCTGTCGATGTATTCTCTCTGCACCTTGGCGCTCTCCAGCGGCGAGATGCGTGCGTTGTCCAGATCAATGGTGATCCACCCCCGGTACTTTACGCTCCGCAGAATGCGGTGCAACGCCGGAAAATCGATCACCCCGCGGCCCAGTTCGATCACGTTGTCCATGTAACCCTTCAAGCCGCGATGGTATGCGCAGATGTCTTTGTAATGAATGTAGACCAGGCGATTCTTGTACTTCTCGAACATCTCCACCGGTTCGCCGCCTCCCATCCAGAGCTGCGCGGTGTCCGGCGCCAGGTTGAAGTATTTCGGGTCGGTCTGCCGCATCAGCAGGTCGATCTGCCGGGGGTTCTCGATCAGGCCCCCGACGTGCGGATGCACCGATGTTTTGACGTTGTACCCGGTGAGGGCGATGCGGCCGATCTCGTTCACCATGGCCGCCATGTTCTTGATGGCCTCGCGCTCGTCCTCCACGTTGGGGCCGGGCGGGCCGAAGACCAGGCGGTCGCACTGAAAGCGCTTCAGGTATCCCAGGAAGCGGTGGCACTCCTTGCGCAGGCGCTCGCGCTGGTCAACCAGGTGGAACTGGTCTCCCCAGTAAATAGCCGACATCCGCAGCCCGTACTCCGGCGCGAGGCGCTCCAGGTCCGCCATGTTCTCGTCGTTGACCGGAAGGTTGGCCGTGGTGAACGGCTCGAACCCGTCAAATCCTCCGGCCCTGATGTCGGGCAGGATCTCCCGCCAGCGCACCTGCCGGCCGCCGGCCCTGGCGGTCCAGGTCACCGCTCCGAGTCCCCACCTGATGTTACGGTCCGCGGCGGAGGGGGCCGCCGTCACGGCTGCTGCCGCACCGATGAACGCGCGCCGGCTCCACATGGCCATGCCCTTCGGGTCCCCAGTATACAGCAGGTTGCGGATCTCAGTACCTCTTCGATTTATCCACGACGTTCAGCAGCGGCTCGCCCGCGGCGAACCGCCGGACGTTTTCGGCATAGAGCGAGATGAGGCGCGCCTGCCGGCCCGGGCCCCAGCCGGACGTGTGCATCGTCATGACGACGTTCGGCAGGTCGTAGATCGGATGCTCGGACGGCGGAGGTTCCTGGGGCATCACGTCCAGGCCGGCGCCCGCGATCCAGCCCTCCTTCAGCGCCTTCACCAGCGCCATGTCGTCGAAGAGCTTGCCGCGGGAGAGTGCCAGGAAGATGGCGGTCTCCTTCATCCGGCGGAAGATCGACTCGTCGAACATCCAGCGCGTGGCCCGGGTCAGCGGAGCGGCGGCCACCAGGACATCGGCCTGGGCTGCCATCTCCGGAAGCCACGACGGATCGCGCAGTTCCGAGACGAACTCCGGCTTGCCGCCCGTGCGCTCGTCCGTGCCGATAATGCGCATCCCGAACCCGTAGTGGGCCGCGCGTCCGACGGCGCGGCCGATGCCTCCCATGCCCGCAATCCCCATGATCCGCCCCGAGATCTCCGTGTGATCCGGCGACCGGACCGTCCCGACGGGCTTCCACTCCCGGCGCAGGAACTGAGGCACGTAGTACCGCGAGATGCCGCGAGTCAGGGCCAACAGCATGCCCATCGCGGTCTCGGCAATGGCGGGAGCAAAGGTCCCGGCGAAATTCGTGATCGTGAAATCACCCTCGAATACGGCAGGGTCGAGGTCGTCCAGACCGGCCGCACCGGCATGAAACCAGCGCAGGCGTTGCGCCAGAGGAAGTTCGTCGCCCCGAAGGTCGCCGAAGACGGCGTCCGCTTCGGGGAGCCGCTCGCGGAACTCGGCGCGGCCGGCGCAGATCAGGATCTCGACGGGGACGGCGGCGGCGTCTCGAATGCGCCGGATCTCCTCGGGCTCAAACCCATAGGTGGTGACGATGCGCAGTGGCTCGGTGGGCATTGGTTCGGCTACCTCTCCCCTTGCACCTTTAATTTGGCCGTCCGTCTCTTGCCTGGACGCTCCGGCCGCCGCCGGCAAGGCTCTCTCGATGCAGGCGCCAGTCATGCTGGCTCACCTCCGGCTTCGAGACATTGTACCCCGCCGCGCGGGCCCCGGGCCCCGCGCCGCCGTTACCGAACCGCCGCCGCAACCTGCCCGCACTTTCCAGCCGCAGGCTTCATGAAGATCACGTTTCACCCTTCCGTCCTTCGCCGCGCGAATTACATCTTGATTTCCCGGAGCCGGAATGGTAGGGTAGAGTCACGTGGATCGATTTAGGGCCCGCGAGGGTCTGGCTAATTGCAACCACGTAAAAAAGTGCTAAAGGCGAACCGGCTTGAGGGAATTTCGACCCGTGGCGATTCGCTGCGGGTGTTTTGTTTCTTGAGCCGGTTGCGGCCGACGGAGGCTTCATGAACATTGGGCCCGGAACCCGTTACGGCTGTGATCATGCCGCTTTGGTAGGCTGCGAAGGTGAACTGAAAGCGATCTCTATCGCCGCCGACGCCCGCCACCTCGAGCAGTTGTTGGACGCTCTGGCGGAACTTCCCTTCCCCGTGAATCCCCAGATCCGTCACTCGGGCATGCCGCCGGTGACCACGGTGGAATTCCCGGCTTATGCCGCGCAAGTGTCGGAGGTCCGCAGCGCGATTGCGGATCGGGGCTTCGACCCGGCATCCGTGAGCGTCAAGAGCATGCTGGACCAGATTCGCGGCGGCGGGAGACGCATCCACTCCGGCGCCTGTTAGCCGCCCGGCGGAACCGGCCCGGCCGCACCAATCCGCGCCGGACGGAAGCGCTACTGCGCCGGCTTTTCCTCCAGCGGGCGAAGCCAGATATTCCGGAACCGGATCGGCGTGTTGGGCGCTTCGGGGTGGTAGTGATCCTGGAGGAGCAGCGGACCCGGCTCGGGATTACAGGCACGGGAACCGGTCACCGGGGTGTGGTCCTGAACCAGCACGCCGTTGAAAAACAGCGTCAGAGAACCGGGTTCGGCGAATTTCCCGTCCGGTGTGCACTTGGGCGCGTGAAAAACGATGTCGTAGGTCTGCCACTGCTCGGGAGGCAAGGAGGGGTTCACCAGCGGCGAAGACCGGCCGTACAGGGCTCCCGCACTCCCGTTGGGGTAAGTCGGGTTGTTGTAAGAGTCCAGTACCTGTATCTCGTAACGGCTCTGTAGATACACGCCGCTATTCCCCTTGGCCTGCCCCTTATGGCCGGGCATGTTGGGAATCGAGAACTCCAGGTGAAGCTGGGCGCTCCCGAACCGCTGTTTCGTGATCAGGTCCTGCGACTTGCCGCTTTCCTTCGTGACGGAGGTTGAGAGGATAGCGCCGTCCTTGACGACCCAGCGGAGCGCGGCTCCGTCACGGGAGGTCCACTGGGACAGGTCTTTGCCGTCGAACAGCACAATCGCATCCGATGGCGGCTGCCCCGCCTTCCCCGGGGTGACCACCCGCGGCTGCGGGTCGTCGGGACTGGAGCCGGGCGCGCGTTTCTGCTCCGGCGCCTGCGCCGCCAGCAGCGCCGCGGCGCCCAACGAAAACAGAAGCTTCGTCATGCTTCTCGCCTTTCGACTACCAATACCACACTCGGATCCGGAGCGCGGTCACCGCACCGTGGGGTACTTGACGCCGAGTTGGTCGAGGTAGGTCTCGTGCTTCGCCGAGTCGTAGTAGAGCGGCTTCATCTTCGGGCGGTACTCTGCCATGATCCGCTGGTTGAGCCAGGTGGCGGGCGCGTCCTCCGGACGGAGGAAGCTTTTGTATTTCACGTCCTTGGTCTGGACATTGTTGAAGTAGTCCCAGGCTTTGGCGACCAGCTCGGGATGAAGCAGGAGCTCGAGCATGGTCAGGGCTTGCACCTTGGCGCCAGCGATGACGCCCTTGTGCGCGATCGGGGTGGCCATCGCGACCGCGCTGGCCCAGTGGTGAGCGGGAAGTCCGGGGATGTTGCTGGGGTAGCGCAGGGTGACGGTGGGGACGTTCCAGGACACGTCGCCGATATCGTCCGAGCCGCCGCCAGTGGGCATCGGCGCCTCACCTTCACTGTCGGCGCCCTCCGCCGGAACGGGCGGCCGGCGCATTTCGGAGATCTTCACCGCCAGCCCGCGCTCCGCAATCTTCAACTCCCGTTGAATGCCTTTGGCAAGCGTCTGATCGGCTTCCGACCACTGCGGCAGGCCGACGGTCTTAATGTGCTCGTACATGGCCTCGGCGATGGGCCGGTTGAAATGCGCCAGCCATGCGCTGCCGAGCAGGCGGGAGGTGAAACTGGTGCCGGTCATCAGCGCCGCTCCCTTGGCCATGTCGTCCGCGATCCGCCAGAGTTCCATGATGTGGTCGTAGTCGGCCTCCCGGAGGTAATACCAGACGGTGGCGGTGGGCGGCACCACGTTGGGCTGGTCCCCGCCGGCGGTGATGACGTAGTGCGAGCGCTGCGCCAGCCGCAGATGCTCGCGGCGGTAGTTCCAGCCGACGTTCATCAGTTCGACGGCATCGAGCGCGCTGCGCCCGCGCCACGGCGAGCTTCCCGCGTGCGCGCTCTCGCCCTTGAAAGTGTATTCGACCGAAACCAGGCCGCTGGAGTTCGCCGATGTTCCCCAGCTCACGCCCAGGTTGTTCGAGACGTGCGTGAACAGGCAGACGTCCACGTCCTTGAACAGCCCGGCCCGCACAAGGTGAGCCTTGCCGGCCACCAGTTCTTCCGCCACGCCGGGCCAGAGTTGAATCGTGCCGGGGATGCGCTCGCGCTCCATGATCCGCTTCACCGCCAGCGCGGCCAGTATGTTGAGCGGCACCCCGGAGTTGTGCCCTTCGCCGTGGCCGGGCGCGCCTTCAACCAGCGGCTCGTGCCAGGCCACGCCGGGCTTCTGGGAGGTCTGCGGCAGGTCGTCGATATCCGAACCGAGCGAGATGACGGGCTTGCCGCGGCCCCAGGTCGCCACCCAGGCGGTGGGAATGCCGGCGATCCCCCGCTCGACCCTGAAGCCTTCCTTCTCCAGAAGGCCGCTCAGATAGCGCGAGGTCTCGAACTCCTGGAACCCCAACTCTCCGAAACTGAAGACGGTGTCCACCATGACCTGCGCCTGCTTCTGCATTCCCTCGATCAGGCGCAGGGCTTCGGTCCGCAGGGCGGCCTCCTTCTCGGAGGTAATCGCCGGCTGCCCCCAGGCGGCGAGCGCCGCAAGAACGAAAGTCAATAGGAGTCTCATGGCGCAAGTATACTGAATAGGCACGCGTGGGGCAGGTCTTCCGGCCCTTGGGCGCTGGGCCGCCGCCGGGTGAAAGACTGTCTTACGTGGCGTAAGGAGATGGAATGATACGGATCCTGGTGGTCTTGATTGCGGCGTGTGGATTATTGTGGGCGCAGGCGGCGGATGACTCAAGCCCGGCGGCATCGAACCTGCCGGGCCAGCAGTATCCGCGGATTCACCCGGACCTGCGGGTGACGTTTCGCGTGAGCGCACCGCAGGCCAAGACGGTGCAGGTGGTCCCCGGCGGGAACGATAACGGCCTGGGAAGCGGCCCCTTCGACATGGTGCGCGACGAGAAGGGGATATGGACGGTCACCACGCCGCCGGCGGTGCCGGGCTTCCACTACTACTGGCTTTCGGTCGATGGCTTTCCCGCGAACGATCCAGCGACTTACACCTACTTCGGGTGGAACAAGGAATCAAGCGGGATCGAGGTGCCGGACAAAAATCTTGACTTCTACGATGTCAAGGACGTGCCGCACGGCGACGTGCGCGCGCGCTGGTACTACTCCAAGACCACGGCCGCCTGGCGCCGGGCTTACGTCTACACTCCGCCGGACTACGACCGGGATCCGAAGGCCCGCTATCCCGTCCTGTACTTGCAGCACGGCTCGGGAGAGAGCGAGCGCGGATGGACGGCGCAGGGGCGGGCGAACTTCATCCTGGACAACCTCATCGCCGCCAGGAAGGCGCAGCCGATGATCATCGTCATGGAGAACGGCATGGTGGCGGTGAAGGCTGGTGCGCCTCCGCCGGCGGCTCAGGGAGGAGCGGCGCCGAGGGGCAACGCCGCCTTTGAGGAGGTGGTGGTCAGCGACCTCATCCCGATGATTGACGCCAACTACCGCACCCGGCCGGACCGGATGAACCGCGCCATCGCCGGCCTGTCGATGGGCGCCGGGCAGGCGGTGCAGATCGGGCTGGGCCACCTGGACAAGTTCGCGTATGTCGGTTCGTTCAGCGGCGGGGGGATCCGGAACTTCGATCTCAAGACCTCCTACAACGGCGTCTTCAGCGACCCCGCCGCGTTCAACAAGAGAGTCCCGGTCTTCTGGCTGGGCGCGGGCACGGCGGAGGCCGCCCGCATGACCTCCGTGAAGGCCAGCGTGGAGGCCATGAACAAGGCCGGAATCAAGGCGGTCTGGTACGAGGCGCCGGGCACATCCCATGAATGGCAGACGTGGCGCTATTGTCTCCACGACTTCGCTCCAAGGCTCTTCCGAAAGTAGGTCTGGGATGAAAAAGCTACTCGTTGCGGCGCTGGGCGCTTTTGCGCTGTTGACGGCCGGCTGCACCGCGTACGGGCAAGCCGGCCGCGCGGTAACCGGGTTGACGTGCGAATACCTGGTGAACCCCCTCGGCATTGATGTTTTGCAGCCAAGGCTGAGTTGGATGCAGGCCGCCGGCGCGCGCAGGCACGGCCAGAGCGCCTACCGGGTCCTGGTCGCCTCCAGCCCGGAGATCCTACGGAAAGACAGGGGAGATCTTTGGGATTCCGGCAAGGTAGACTCCGATCAATCCACCTTCGTCGTCTATACGGGCCAGCCGCTGACTTCAGGGAGGCGCTGCTACTGGAAGGTCCGGGTGTGGGACAGGCAGGGGCGGGCGTCGCAGTACAGCGAGCCGGCCATGTGGTCGATGGGCGTGCTCGAGCCGGCTGGGTGGTACGGCCGCTGGATCGGATTGCCGCGGCCGGCGGGCCTGAAGCCGGGAACGCCGCTTCCCTTCCCCTGGCTCCGCAAGATCCTGCCGCTGAAGCAGCCGGTGCGCGAGGCCACGGCTTACGTCAATGCGCAGGGCTACTACGAGCTCTACATCAACGGCAAAAAAGTCGACGACCACCTGCTCAGTCCGGCGGTCAGCGATTTCTCCAAGCGGAACCTGTACGTCACGCACGACGTGACCGGCTACCTGAAACCGGGCGACAACTCAATCGCGCTATGGCTGGGTAGAGGCTGGTACGTCCGCGGGCACCCGGGCGTAATACACGACGGGCCGCTGGTCAGGGCGCAAGTGGAGGTTACGCTCGCTGACGGGTCTTCGGTCAAGGTGGGCACCGACGCCACGTGGAAAGTGCGCGAGAGTCCCCTCACGCCGCTCGGCAAAGGAACCGCGTTCGGCGACTACGGTGGAGAGCGCTACGATTCGCGGCTGGAACTGCCCGGTTGGAACTCGATCGCCCTGGACGACTCGTCCTGGCAGTCGGCGGAGTTGTTCGACCCGCCCCAGGTGACTACGGCCGCGCAGATGGTGGAGCCTAACCGGATCATGGAGACCGTCAAGCCGGTCAAGGTCTGGGAGTTTTCGCCGGGAGTCTACATGATGCAGATGGAGCGGAACTACACCGGCTGGTTCGAGTTCCGCATTCCGTCCGGCCTTGCGCCCGGCTCCGTCGTTCGTCTGGAGTACGCCGATTTCCCGCCTTCCGGAACGCGCTTCGCCAACAATAACCAGCGGGACGAGATCGTGGTTAAGGGGAACGAGCCCCAGACGTTCTGCTCACGCTTCAACTACCATGCCTTCGGGTGGGTGCGGATCACGGGCCTCCCCAAGCCTCCCACGCTCGAGGACGCCAAGGGCTACCTGATCCACACGGGCTACCAGAGCGCCGCGGACTTCGAATCCTCGGACGATCTGATGAACCGCATTTACAGTACCGTGAACTGGACCTATCGCTGCCTGTCGCTGGGCGGATATGTCGTGGACTGCCCGCACCGGGAACGCCTGGGCTACGGGGGCGACGCCGGAACTTCTATCGAGACGGGCATGTTCAACTTCGCCACGGGCGGGCTCTACAACCGGTGGAGCGCTGACTGGCGGGCCGCGCAGGATCCCAGCGGCGATCTGCCTTACACGGCGCCCAACTATCAGGACCAGGGCGGAGGCGGCCCCATGTGGTGCGGCTTCGCGGTCACTTTGCCCTGGCATCTCTACCTTCAGTACGGAGACAAGCGGGCGCTCGAGACCAACTACCCCACCATGCGGAAGTGGATCGAATTCGCCGAGAGCAAGACCGTAGACGGCGTGATGGAGTTCTACCAGAGCTTCGGCATGAGGATGAAGGAGTGGAACTTCCTGGGGGATTGGGTGACGCCTCGCCGGCCCGGCCGGCCGGACATCTCCCGCGATCCGCAGAGCGCCAGGCTCATCAACAACCTGCACTATCTCTACACGGTCCAGTTGATGGCCAAGGTTGCGGCGATCCTCGACAAGAAGGAAGACGCCGCCCGGTATCAGGCACGGGCGGCTGCGCTTTCCAAGACGCTTCACCAGCGGTTCTTCGACGCCGGCAAGAACGTGTATGCCGGGGGCGAACAGCCCTACCTGGCTTTTCCGCTGCTATTGGGCGTCGTGCCGCCGCAGTTGCGCGAGACCGTCATGCGGAACCTGGAGCACACCATCCTGGAGACGAACTCCGGGCACATTGACGCCGGCATGCACGGCGTCTATTTCCTGCTGAAGTTCCTGATGGAGGAAGACCGCAACGACCTGATCTATACGATGGCGAGCAAGACCGACTACCCGAGTTGGGGTGACATGCTGCGCCAGGGAGCGACCACGATCTGGGAGAACTGGTCGGGCGGGTCGCACATACACGATACCCTGATCTCCGTCGGCTCCTGGTTCATTCAGGGAATCGGAGGAATTCGCATCGACGAGGAGTCGCCGGGTTTCCGGCGCTTCGTCATCAAACCCGCGGTGGTCGGCGGCCTGACGTTCGCGCGTACACGTTACCGCTCGCCTTACGGGCCGATCGTCAGCAACTGGCGGCTGGCAGAGGGTACGCTTCATCTGGACGTTACCGTTCCGCCGGGGACGGCGGCTGCCGTCCACATTCCCGCGCGGTCTGTCGAGGCCGTCTCGGAAGGCGGCCGGCTTGCGGCCCGGGCAACAGGCGTCCGCTCGTCCGGCATGCAGGGCTCCAAGGCCGTGTTCGAGGTCGATTCCGGGCAGTACGCGTTCTCGGTGAAGTTCCCCGGATGAACGGCATGCCGAGGCGGGCTCCGGATGAGGACTCTGCCGCTCAACCTCTTTGCTGGGCCCCGGCTCACCTGGAGCCTGAATACCCCCGGCCGGGTTTGACCGGCGCGGCGCGGCTGCGCTATCCTTTGGTATCAGAACGACTTCCCAGGAGTGGATTGCGCCTAGATGGCTAACACCTATTCCGCGCTCAAACGCAACCGGCAAACCAAGCGCCGCACCGCGATCAATGTCATGCGTAAGTCGCGGTTTCGTCACGCGGTCCGAGACACGCGGCGTCTGCTGGACAAGAAAGACGTAGCCTCCGCCAAGGCGGCCCTGCCGTCGACTTTCGCGTTGATTGACCGGGCTGTCAAGTGGGGCATCATCAAGAAAAACACGGCCGCCCGCTACAAGTCTGGGCTTTCCCTGCGGCTCAATTCACTGGCCGGCGCTTGAGCGCGGCGGCGCGCTCCCGCCCGCATCCCTAACCGTACCAGTCCGCCGGCGTGGCGGTGCGGCACTTCAGCCGCCCTTCCGCGGGCAGACTGTCCATGGGCAACCCCTCCAGCCACAGGGAAACCTGGAACTGTACCGCCCGCCCGGGCTCGATCCCCAGAGCGGCGTAAGGCAGTCGCGCCTCCAGGACTTTCCCGAACGCGGCGGCGACAGCCGCCGGTTCGCAGGCAACCGTGCCGCCCTCGCCGATCACCAGCCGCACGGGGATGGCCGCATCGGGTCCGGCGAGGAGGCTGATCCGCACCTCGGCCCCCGCCAACGCCGTCAGCGCCAGGGGCTCGAAATCAAGCCGCAGGTAGAGGTTCGAGGCGTCATGCCCGTAGTGCAGTTCTCTTGCCAGAGGAGCGCGCCCGTGCATGGCGCCGCTGCGGATGTCCACGCGGTAGACGCCTGCCCCCAGCCACTCGAAGAAGGAAGTCACTTCCCCGTCGATTGCGGGCTGAATAGGACCGCTGGGCGCAACATGGAAATCCCGCACGGGCACTCTCAGGATGGGGCGGGCCAGTTCTTCCGGCGGGGCAAGGCCCAGCGCGCGGTAGACGTTCGAGATGTGGTCCCGGAACAGCCGGTCGAACTCGGGCCGGTTGGCCGAGTCGTGCTGAGGGCCGTACCACCAGAACCAGTCGCTGCCTTCCGCGATGAGCAGTTCCTCCAGCGCCAGTTCCTTGTTCTCGCGGCTCAGCGCGGCGCCCTCGGGAGACTGCGTCACCCGGTCGTAGGTCCGGCGCGCGGCCAGCAGGTACTCCCACGCCTGGTTGTCCTCCGAGTCGCCGATCCAGATGTCGAAGTTGGCGCCGATCCATGAGGCAGGGAAAATGTGGCCGAGCGGTTCCGGCTCCATGCGCTCCAGGGCCTCGCTGACGGTGAGCGCCTGGATTCCGGAGTCCTCCGAAATCCGCCTGTAGAGTTCCCGCAGGAATGGACGTCCGTTCTGCTCGTAATACTCCCAGGCGTTCTCGCCGTCCAGGATGATGGGAACCAGCGCATCCCTTCCGCTCTCCAGGATCAGCCGGCAGTTGTCCCGGATCCGGTTGAGGAGGTCGCCCGCCGCCTGTCCGGCTTCCACCTTGGAATACACGAAACCCACCAGGTCGCTGAGGAACTGATCGCGGAACAACAGGCGGAGCTCACGTCCGCCGCTCCGCCAGACATAGGGCCGGTACGTCTCCGCTGCGCCTGCCAGGACGCCGAGCGTCCGGGCCAGCACGCCGTTGTCGGTCGCCGCCCAGCGGAACCCGGTGTCAGCCGCGATACCCAGAGCTTCATCGGAGACGGAGCCTTCCGATGGCCACAGGCCCGCCGGCTCATGCCCGAACTTCTCGAGCATGTACCGGCGCGCCCTCTCCAGTTGCAGGCAGGCATCCTGAGGGTAGCGGAAGCGGGTGGGCAGAGGCACGTCGGGGCGGGAGACCCGCGCGATCTCCGAATCGCAGACCAGGGGGAGGATGGGGTGATAGAAAGGCGTGGTCGACAATTCTATCTGCCCGCGCTCCGCGAACTCCTTGTAGGCAGGCAGCACAGTGGCCAGGAATTCCGACTGCCTGCGTCCCAGCAGCGCCTGGTCCCCGGCGGAGTAGCCGCGGCCTTTCAGCGCCAGTTCGCGCACTTCGGGGTCGCCCGCGAGGCTGTCCTCGTCGAACCATGCCAGTTGAGAAAGCACCTGAAGATCCCGGAAGGCCTGCACTCCGAACATGCGCCGGGCGCGGACCACGTTCCGGTCGGCCGCCCGCCACGTGTCAAACAGCTCCGCGTAGCGCGGGTAGCGGCCGATCATGCGGACCGGGTCGGCCTGGAAGAAGTAGCGCAGGATGAATCCCTGCTCCTCTTCGGTGAGGCTTTCCGTATCCTTCAGGGCGCTTTTCAGGAAGGGATCCGAGGCGCGCCCCTCGGCATACTCCTGGACCTGCACCATCATCGAGGGAACGACGTTAAACGTCTGGTGGATGCGCGGGAAATCCTCCAGCACCCGGACCATGCCGCGGTAGTCCTTGAGCGCGTGCAGGCGCGTCCAGGGCAGCTTGTATTCACCCGAGATCAGGTCCTTGTAGAAGGGCTGATGCATGTGCCAGAGAACGCAGAGGTAAATGTTGGGCATGTCGCTATCGTCCCGAGCCACCCGCCGGCGCGCCGACGGGCTTAGGCTGAAAGCAGGCCGCCATGGGTGTCGCCGCGGCGTCGAACTGCGTCATGGGCTGGAGCCCCAGGATCAACTCTATGGTGCGCAGCAGCGAAGCGGTGTTGTACCTTGTGCTGTCCACGACGCCCCGCTTCGCATGAGGCGAGATCACCATCGCGGGAGCGCGCTGCGGATCGACGTGATCGGTTCCTCCGGCGGTGTGCGCCACCGCCAGAAAGACCGCCGTTCGCGGCCAGTAACTGCTCTTGGAAAGACCGGTCACCAGGGCGCCGAAGGCCCGGTCGTTGTCCGCTGCGGTCCGGCTGGTGAACCGCAGGAAGACCAGGCGCGGCAGTTTCCCGGACTTTTCATATCCCGCCAGGTCGCGCAGGAACGCCGCAGCCTGGTCCATGCTCGGGCGGTCAGCGGCATAACCGCCGAAGGAGACGCCGGCCGCCGCGGCGTTAGTCCAGAGGTAGCCCGCGGGCGGGATGGCGGCGGGCTCGGACTCCGCGAAGTCATTCCAGCGGCGGCGTCCGGCGGCGCTGCCCGGCCAGAGCCTTCGAACGTAGCTGGGAGCGATAGCCGCCACCGACCAGTTATAGCCGTCTCCGAGGCCTTCGCCAATCACCAGGAAGTCATCCAGAAGCACGTGTTCGCGGGCCAGCCGGTGCAGGTTCGGGGTGGCCGCTTCGCCAAAACGCGCCAAGGTTGCGTCTCCCTTTCCCCGGGGCAGGTCGCCGAACACCTGGTCGTAGGTCCAGCCTTCATCGACCAGGACATACACCACGTGCTGTATGGGAGTGGGGTCGCCG
Source organism: Bryobacterales bacterium (assembly GCA_020851555.1). Lineage (GTDB taxonomy): Bacteria > Acidobacteriota > Terriglobia > Bryobacterales > Bryobacteraceae > DTKY01. The sequence continues at coordinate 23,770 of JADZCM010000013.1, forward strand.
GGCCAGGAAGGTACGGGGTTGTCCGGCCCGGTTCCGGCGTCGCGCAACTTGTCGTCGCGGTACGCGGAGCGCTCTCTCACGGTCTGCGTGCGGGCGTCGAGTTCCTCTGCCGTGGGTGGTTCCAGGTACGCCGCCGCTCCGCCGGCCGTGAGCACCATCAGGCGTCCACCGGGGAGAACACGAACGGCGGTGGGATAGCGCCCCGCCGGGATGTACCCCAGTATCTGGCTCTGCGCCCTGGAGACATCGAGCACGGCCACGGCGTTTTCGTCGGAACAGGCCACGTAAAGCCTGCTGCGGGCGGCGTCGTACGCCAGCGCGCTGGGCGTCATCCCCGCGGGTTGCAGCGGCGTCAGGGCCAGGTTGACCGACTCGGTCTGCCGGATGTCCCCGGCCTCGGTCTCCCCCAGCACGCGTACGCTGTTGGTGCCGGAGGCCGCGATGAAGATGCGGGCCACATAGGGGCTCGGGGCTTCGTTCTCGGTCACGGATTTCGGGCGTCCGGCCACCCACACCATATCGGTGGGGTGCAGGGCAAGCAGGAATTTGCCCGCCAGTTTCCCCGTTTCAGTCTCGTGCCGCAACACCATGCCATCGGCCCACAAGGAGACGAAGAAAGACTTCCCGTCCGGGTGGAAAAGAATTCTATAGGGGCGCCGGCCGGTCTTGAACCGGTCAATCACCCTGCCCGACTGCGGGTTGATGACGGCGATCGAGTTCTGGTAAAGCTCCGCCACGTACAGCAGCCGTCCGTCCGGAGAAAACGCGATATCGCCGGCGAAATCGCGGCCGGTTCGTCTGGCCGGCTCCACCACCGGGAATACCCGCGCTGGCGAGAGCTTCACGCCATCGAAGGAGAACTCAAAGACCGACGCATCCGCCCCCCCTCCCACGTATACCCGGTCGCCTTTGGGCGAAAAGGCGAGGCCCAGCCATGCGTCGCCGGCTGAACCGCCCGCGGCGGCCACCGGAGTACGGCTCAGGGACTCATGCGTCGCGGCGTCCAGCACCTCCACGGCGGGAGGCTCAAACCCGCAGGTCAGCGTCAGCACGCGTCTTCCGTCGGGAGAGAGCACAGCCGCCAGCGGCAGCACATCCCGGCCCGGCCGGCCGGCCGGAGCTCGTTCCACACGCCAGCCATTGGGGAGCCGGTACGGGCCGGCCTGGGAAAACAGCGCCGCGGTGAGAACCAGGATCAATACCCCGGCCCGCGTCCTCATTCCAGGAACCTCTGGGCGATGGGGAAACGCCGCCCGATTCCGAAGGCCTTGGTCGTCACCTTCAGGCCGGGGGCGGCCTGCTGGCGCTTGTACTCGTTCCGGTCCACCCTGTTGACAATGTCGCGGACAAGATCGAGCGGGACTCCCTGTTGGCCGGCGATCTCGGCGGGGCTGCGGTTGTCTTCGACGTAGGCGCGCAGAATGCCGTCGAGCACCTCGTAGTCCGGCAACGAGTCCGTGTCTCTCTGGTTGGGCCGAAGCTCGGCGGAAGGGGGCTTGGTGAAGACGCTCGCTGGAATGGCGCCGGGATGCCGGCGGTTGGCCTCGCGTGCAAGCTCGTAGACCATTGTCTTAGGCACATCGCTGATCACCGCCAGCCCGCCGATCATGTCGCCGTAGAGCGTGCAGTAGCCCACCGACAGTTCGCTCTTGTTGCCGGAAGTAAGCACCAGGGCGGACCACTTATTCGAGAGCGCCATGAGCGTGACGCCCCTGAGACGGGCCTGGATGTTCTCCTCCGTCACATCCTCGGGCACTCCGCCGAACAGCGGCCTCAAGGCTTCCAGAAACCACCGGTAGGCGCCGTTGATGGAGATGACCTCGAATCGCACGCCCAGGTTCCGGGCCAAGGCGCGGGCGTCCGTCAGGCTCTCCTCCGAAGAGTACGGCCCGGGCATGGCCACCCCGACCACGTTTCCGGGACCCACCGCGTCAGCCGCGACGACGGCGGTGAGCGAGGAGTCGAGGCCGCCGCTCAACCCCAGCAGCACCTTTTGAAAGCCGCACTTGCGGATATAGTCCCGGGTGCCGAGCACCAGCGCTTCGTAAGCCGCCGCGTGCTCATCCGCCAGGTCTTCGCGAACATCTCCCGTGCCCGCGCCGAAATCCACGAACACCAGGTCCTCGGCAAAGGAGGCCGCCGATGCGATCACCCGCGCGCCGGCGTCCATGGCGAAGCTCGAGCCGTCAAAGACAAGCTGGTCGTTTCCGCCCACCTGGTTCACATATACCAGCGGCAGGCGGTGGCGGTGCACCGCCGCTTCGAAGATTTCCCGCCGGAGTCCTCGCTTGCCCATATGGTAGGGCGACGCGTTGATGCTGACCAACAGTTCGGCGCCCTGCGCCGCGAGTTCGTCCACCGGGTCGCGCCGGTAGACGCGCCGCTCCCAGTACTGCTTATCGTTCCAGGAATCCTCGCAGATGGTGAGCGCCACCTTGCATCCCCGTACCTCGCACAGTTCCTGGTGTTCAGCCGGCACGAAGTAGCGCGCTTCATCGAAGACGTCGTAAGTCGGCAGCAGCATCTTGTTTTGCCGGAAGAGGACCTTGCCGCCATCGAGGATGGCGGCGCTGTTGGTCGCGCCTTTGGCGGAAACCGCCGCCGAGCGGCCCACGTATCCGCACACCAGGGCGCAGTCCAGTCCGGAGGCCTCCGCGGCCAGACGCTGGAGATGCTGCTCAGTCCGCTCCAGGAAGCTGGGTTTCTCCACCAGATCCCGGGGAGGGTATCCCGTCAGGCTGAGTTCGGGGAAGATGACCAACTCCGCGCCGCCCGCGACGCTGCGCCGCGCGGCATCCAGCATCAGGGCGGCGTTGCCGTCCAGGTCGCCGACGGTTGTGTTGATCTGGGCGAGCGCTATCCGCATGGAAGACTACTATTGTACGGCGCGAACGGCGCGCAGGCGCGCCAGGCATCACCGGACGGCTAGCATCCGCTCCAGAGGCAGGAGAGCGCGGCGGGCGACGTCCTCGGCGAGCTCGACGCGGGGCTCGAGATCGCGGAGGCAATCGCGCAGTTTCTCCAGGGTGTTCCTCTTCATGTAAGGACACTCGCTGCAATTGCACTGCTCGTTGGGAACGAAGTAGAAGTTCTTCCCCGGAGCGAGCTTCCGGAGGGAGTGCGAAACTCCGCTCTCGGTCATGACAATGTACTCGGGGGCGCCGGCCTTGACGCAGTAGTCGATGATGGCCGAGGTGGACCCGACGAAGTCGGCCATGGCCAGAACTTCTTCGGGACACTCGGGGTGCGCCGCGATGCGGGCCTCGGGGTGTTCCTCGCGCGCGGCTGCCACGCGGCGGGCGGCGAACGTGGCGTGGACGATACAGGTCCCCTGCCAGATCTTCATGTTCTCCCGGCCGCTCTGCTGCTTGACGTAGTTGCCCAGATTGCGGTCGGGGAGGAACAGGATCGTCTTATCGGGCGGGATCGAGTTCACCACCTGAACCGCGTTGCGGGAGGTGCAGAGAATGTCGCTTTCCGCCTTCACCTCAACCGAGGTGTTGATGTAGCTGACGATCACGTGGTCCGGGTGCTGCTTCCGGTAGGCCCGAAGCTGATCCGCGGTACAGGCATCCACCAGGCTGCATCCGGCTTCGCGGTCCGGAACCACCACGATGCGTTCCGGGTTCAGCACTTTGGCGGTTTCGGCCATGAACCAGACGCCGCAGAACGCGATCACATCCCCCGTGAATTCACGCGCCTTCCGCGCCAGTTCCAGGCTGTCGCCGATGCAGTCCGCAAGTTCCTGAACCTCGGACTCCTGGTAGTGGTGCGCCAACAGAATGGCGCGCCTCTCCCGCTTCAGGTCGAGGATCTCGTCAGCCAGGGTGCGGGTCGCCAGCATGGAAGGAATCCTGTTTCTATCGTAACAAATCGGCCCCGGCCGGCGGCTCGCGCTCAGTATACGGGTCCGCGCGGCTTGGCGGGACGGACCGGCTTGGCGGGCGCGGGCGGGGCCGGTTGCTCCGGGCTCCCGGCTGCGGGCGGACGTTGCTGGCGGCGCTGTTGGACCGTCTGCATCCTCCGGTCGCGTACCCGCTGCCACTGTTCCGGAGTAAGCACCAGCCTCATGCGAAGGGCCATGTTGGAAACCGTGCGCATCAACTCGCCGCGCGCGGCGACCACCCTGTCGATGGCCTCACGCGTTCTGGCCTCGTTGACCTGATCCTCGTTCATGAGATCCTGCAAGTTCGCCTCGGCCTTGCGGACTGCCGTCTGCTGGTCCAGGAGCCGATCGCGAAACTCCCTTTGTACCGCCCGAACCTGTTTCTCCTGTTCGGGAGACAGTTTCAAGGCTCTCGCGGCGACTGGGCGGTCCCACCAGTTAAGCGGCGGCGGCTCCTGGGCCGCGGCCGCCGCCGCAGCTAGGAGCAATACCATCGTCAGATTCTTCATGGCTCCACCTCGAAGATAGCGTGAACCGGCTGAATGGCCAACGGCTCGTCCAACTGGATCAGCGAATAGACTTCCGCGTACAACTCCGCATCCGAGATACCTGCTTCCCGGAAGGGAGTTGGGCGATGCAGCACGATTGCCAGGCAAACCACGGCAGCAGCGGCCGCAGCGGCCGCAATGAACCGAAGCCGGCCACGGCGCGGCGCGGCCGAATCCAGCCGATCCCGGATGAGGCGCCGCTGCGCCGCCAGAAACTCCTCGGAAACCGGCGGCGGCTCCAACACCTCGGCGCGAACGGTTCTCACCGCCCTCCAGCGCCGGGCGCACTCCTCGCACGCCTCCAGGTGCCCGTCATTGGGCCCCAGGCCGTAGAGACGCCCTAGCAGCTCATCGTCCGTCCAGTGTCTGACGTTCATGCGCCGCCTCCCCTTGCGCCGGCACTCGCGGCCGGCGTCATGTACAGATCTTTTAACTGCGTCCGCAACTTCGCCAGCGCCCGCGCCAGGTGTGCCTTGACGGTCCCCACATCCAGCCCCAGCAGCCGGGCGATGTCTTCCAGGGAATGATCCTCGTAGTGCTTCAACACGAAAACCGAGCGCTGCCTCTCGGAAAGCCTGGCGAGAGACTCGGCCAGCCGGCGGGCGATCTGGTTTCCGAAGACCCTCTGCTCGGCGCTTGGAGCGATATCCCGCACGGTCCGAAGCAGCCTCTCGTCGCCATTCCCTTTGGTCGTCCGCCAGAACCGCCAGCGCCGGGAGCGCAACCGGTCCAGACAGGCATTGACGGTGATCCTTGTCAGCCAGGCGGCAGGTTCGCCGATGCTCGTCCGGTTCGCGCCGTTCAGAGCGCGGAACGCCTTGAGAAAGATCTCCTGTGTGGCCGTATCCGCTTCATCTGTCTCCCCGAGCAGCCTGTAGCAGAGCTGGAACACGCGCCGCTGCTCCGCCCGCATCCAGGCATCGAAGCCGCCCGGCGCCAGGCGGTCCAGGGGCGCCTCTCTGGCCGGACCTGCCGTCACGCCCATCATGCCTACCCATTCTGACGGGATGCCGGCGTCCAGGTTTACAGCCGCCCGGTTCATTCTGCTAGACTTTTTCGGACATGACAACGATGATGCTGCTGGGCGTAGGGCTGGTTGCCGGGGTTTTCGCGGGGATGTTCGGCATCGGGGGCGGTCTGATCATCGTTCCCGCGCTGCTGTTTCTGCTCAAGATGAAAGAACTGGAGGCGATCGGCACCAGCCTGGCGGCCCTCATACCGCCCGTGGGCCTGCTGGGCGCCGCGGAGTACTACCGGAACGGCTTTATTAACCTGCGCTACGCCGGGCTGGTGGCCGCCGGTCTGTTCCTCGGAGCCTATTTCGGGGCGAGGATCATGATTAACCTTCCCCCGGAACTGATCCGCCGCCTCTATGCCTTTTTCCTTCTCTTCATTGCCGCCCGGATGTTGTTGACAGGCAAGTAGCGCGCTAGCGCAAGAGCCTGCGGCGGCCCGGCTCCGGCGTGGTGATGGGAACGGGCGACGGGATGGCCTTGGGCCGTTCGGGAGGGACGATCTCTTTCTGGAAGGGAAGCTCCCGCTCGATCCACTGCGAAAGCGGGATGTTCCGAAAACAGACCCGCTCCTGAAGAACCAGGCACTTCTTCTTCTCGGAGGGGGAGTCCGTTTCGCGCAGGTAGTGTCTCTCCTCGATCCGCACGTCCGCCAGGAACTCGTCGAAGGCCTTCCGGCGCGCATCCGCCTCGGCCGCCCGCACGCGTTCCTCCACGCCTTTCTGCTGCTGCGCCAGCCGTTCCTGAACCCCTACCAACTCCTCGCGTTCCCGCGCCAGGGTGGTCTCCATCCGGGCCTGCGCCACGATGAACGACAACACCCCGGAACCCAGCGCAGCCACAAACGGCAAGGCGATCCACATCAGGTCGGGCATTCCAGGATCCTAGCGGGAGATCGGACGCCCGAAGCCGTTTCCTGCGTTTCTAGGTAAAAAATCCGGAGGTCTCTAAGGCAAATAAGTGAGAAACTACATCACCCGCTGGCTGCCATCCAGCTTCTGGCCGCTGAGCAGATTCTGGAACGCCGCCCAATGGAATCCAAGGTCCCTGAAGGTAAACAGGGAGAGCATCGCCTGGAGCGTGGCGGCCAAACGGAACTTCAAGCCCTGCATCGAGCCGTAATGCTTGCCACACCAGAGGCTTGCGCTCATAGCCCGGTCGGCGGCCAGCAGTCCTCTGACAGCGGCCGGCGCGCCGGCGTCCGTACCGCGGGGATGCACGGTCAGCCGGGCGGCCGGAACCAGCAGCACCTTCTTCGAGGACTTCGCGATCTGGGTGGCGATCTCCAGGTCCCACCAGGCGTCGCCGTATCGCTCGTCGATGTACCGCAGCCCCCTCATGAAGTAACTGCGGACCATCACAGCCGGCGGCTTGAAATAGTCCAGGTCCGTTGCGGCCGTCCCTTCGGCCGGCGGCGTCTCCCAGCCGTCCAGTTCCCCGGCCGGCCAGGCTTTTCGCAATTCCGCCGGCAAAGGAAGCGGATGCCGGCGGGTCAGGACGGTTCCCGCCGCATCCACCGCCAGCGGGCAGGCCGCGGCCGCCTCCGGCGCCGCATCCAGCGCCGCCGCCAACCTCTCCACGGCGTCGGGGGCCACCTCCATCTCGGGCTCCAGGAACAGGTAGAACTCGCCGGTCCCGGTCCGCATGCCGATGTTCAGGGCCTTGACCCGGCCGAAGTTCCGGGGGAGCCGGAGCAGGTTGACCGAGGGGAATTCCGTGTCCATGTCCGGACATCCGTCACTGGAGCCGCGGTCCACCACCAGGACCTCCATGGCCTCTCGCGCCGTGGAGGCCTCCAGGGCAGTCAGGCAGCGCCTGAGCGCGGCGGCATTGTTGAATGAGGTTACGATCGCCGACACCCGCCGCGGCGCCGCTTCCGTCAGGTTGTCTTCCATTGGGAAACAAGATCATAACGCAGCGAGGGCGGCATGTGAAAGGCGGGATACGCAGCCAACGTGCGTGGCCCGCGGGCCGGGCCGCCGCATCCTCGGCGGCGCCCGCCTCCGCCCTGCTACCTCTTCACGGCCAGTATGGTGTCGGAAGGATCGAGGACCACTTTCACCGGCTGCTGCTTGAATGACGCTGAGAACTCCACCGGATCGCTATCGGTCCGTACCCAGTGTACGGCGGGACGGCCGGTCTTGAACTGAATCTCCACCGGCACCCAGGCGGAGAAATCCTCGTCCACGCCGGACTGCGTCACCTTGCCGGTGACGGTCCAGCCGGAGGCTCCGCCACGGATGGAGGACTGCAGCCTGAGAGCCGGAAGACCGGTCGAGTAAACGTAGTTCTGGAAGAACGTCTCCAGGCCCGGGTCCGGTGAGCCGGGCGGCATGTACTTCGACGCGGCCAGGCGGAACTGCTCGGCGCTCAAAGCGGACCGGTTGTAGCGCTTCACCAACTCAGCCAGCATGGCGAAGAAACGGTCGTCGCCCATCCGGCGGCGCAGCATGTGTATGATCCACGAGCCCTTCTCGTAGACGATGGTCTGCCAGGCCTGCGGCGCCTGGGATGACAGCAGGCGCCCGCCCCAGACAATGGGGCCGGTGGATTCTATTGTTCGGCCCTCGGAGGTTACGCTCAGCAGCCGCTTCCGGTATTCGGCCAGCACGGAGTCCAGCGCTTTCACTCCCCTTCGCTTTTCCAGGTAGAGCAGGGCCGAGTAGTTGGCCAGCGCCTCCATGAGCCAGGTGTTCTGCGGCCCCTGGGAAGAGACGGCATTGCCCCACCACTGGTGCGCCACCTCGTGAGCCGCGAGGATATCTGAGTAGAACGTCTCGAAATAAGGCCCGGAAGCTGCGGCCGGGCGGTCTTCCGGCCTCAGGTAGGAAACCGTGGAGAGATAGAGCAGCCCGGGGAACCCTTGTCCGAACGTGCCGGGAATCGGGGAAACGGTAAGGCTGCGCAGGGGAGGCGGACCGAAGCGCCCCGCCAGGAATTCGAGCGCGGAAGCGATCTCCGACGCAAGTTCCTTCAACTGTGAGGGCGGCGTCAGAACGGGAGGGACGATCTCCACCGGTACGGTTACGATTACCGTGCGCCGTGTGGCGGGATCGTAGAGGCGCCGCAGCATCGGCACCGTGGCGCCGGGTCTCGGCGGCGCGCGCAGCGCAGGCTCGACTTGCTTGTTGCCGTGGACCTCGACCCTGTACGGCCCTCGGGACATGCTGAACGTCTCGTAGTCCCCCAGGTTGAAGCCGAGAAACCGCACGGGTGTCTGTATGCGCGCGTGAATGAACCGGAAATCGCCTTCCACGCCCTCGTCCACCAGGTCGCCGGGAACCACCAGGTTCAGATCGGCGGGATAGTAGAACCTGACCTCGTAGGTGGCGAACTCGAGCGGCAGGTTCGGGTACCAGTTGTCGCGGGCGCCGACGAAATAGACATTGTTGCCGGAGGACTGAACGACTATGCCCTCCGTTTGAAACTCGACTTCGTAGCTCCGGCCGCGCTCGAGTGGAGAGGACGCGCGTAACAGGATCGTGGAGTCGCCGTCGCGGAGCAGGCTCTCGCGAAGGCTCTCTCTCTGGAGGTACTCCGCCGGCGCGCCGGCCAGATACGCGGCAGCCACCCGCATCCGCGATGAAAGGGAGAATTCAAAGACCCGCCGGCCGCTCTCCGAGGGTGTCAGCGTGACTCGCGTGGTAACCTTGAGCGTCAGGTCCGGTTCCAACCGGGCTGCCACCCTGTAATTGCTCAGCCGGAACCCCGCCCCCGGAGCGCGGCGGGACTGGTTCCGGAAGGAGCGGGCCTCGAAACTCGTCCAGGTGTCAAAGTAAGCGACGCCGCCACGCTCGGCCACGCGGCCGATGACGATCTGCTCCTCCCTCCGCGGATCAAACAGGATGTCGAAGTTACCCAGTTGATCTCCGCGCAGCGCGCAGAAGAAGAAACCCGCGGAGGGGCCGGCCTCGGTCAGCGCATCCTCGGCCAGCCGGATCTCGAAGCTGGCGGTGAGATTGGCGACCGTGCCGTTCCACTCCTGCTCCAGCAGGACGCCCATCTCCGGACTCTTCCGCGGTTCGCCGGCTTCCAGGATCTGCTTCAAGAGAACCTCGCAGGTATCGTCGGAGAACACCATGACGGCGAGCTTGAAGTGTTCATTCAAATTGGGAGACTTCGCGGAGCGGGAGAGAGCCAGCCTCTCGCTGCGGGTCGGCGGAAACACGAGCACTTCGGCGTCGCCCGCCTCCACTTCTCCCACGAAGAGCGCCGAGCGCCTGTATCCGTCCACGGCCTTGCCGAAAACCAGGTAGCCCTCGGTGAGATAGAACCGCAGATCCTCCTTGGCGAAGCTGACGTCGCGCACGCGGTAACACTCATCGCGGTCCAATCCGGCCGTGCGGATCTGGACGGCGAGATCGGCAGCCGTGCCTTCCCAGGCGCACTGAGCCGCGGGAAGCAGGAGCAGTAAGGGCGCAAGCCACCTCACCATGTTCCCAGTCTACGGCATGGGCAGCCGCCGGAGGCGAGGACGCGGAAGGCGCGGCTCACCCGCCCCGCCGCCACCAGCGGGACTTCTCCGCCGCCGGCTCATCACGGGGCTCGGGGAGAGGCCGTCCTGCCAGGGCGGCGGCCGGGTTCAGTTCGAACAGCCGCTCCGCCACCGCTGCCCCGTACTGTTCGCTCACCAGGCTGAAGGCCACATCCAGCCGCGGCGGCCGGTCCTCGCAGTCGTGCCCGTCGCTGGCCACAAACTGCACCAGCCCGCGCTTTAGAAGCTCCCTGGAAAACGAGCGCGCCCTGTGGCCGAATCTGCCGGACAGCGATTGCCCCGTGAGTTGAAGGCAGAAGCCTTTCCTGACCCACTCAGCCAGCGTCCCGATGTGGTCCTGCAAGACGCCAACTCTCTCCGGGTGCGTGACCACCGGGATCATGCCCGCGCCCGAGAGGCGCTCCAGCACCTCGCCGGCGGTGCGGACGTTCAACATGCCGGGCAACTCCACCAGCAGGTAGTCGCCGTGGCCGATCGTGTACTTTGTGGGATTGGCCAACGCGTCTTGAACGTTCTCGTAGTGAACGTGGAAGTCACAACCGTAGTGAATGCGGACCACGCCGCCGCAGGCGGCCGAGAGCTCGGCCGCCCGGGCTTCGGCCACTGCCGGTTCAAAGGGGTATTGAAGGTCGGCGTGGGGGGAGGCGACAATGTCGGTGGTTCCGGTCTCAGCCGCCAGCCGGGCCATCTCGACGCTGACTCCGAGATCCGGCGAGCCGTCGTCCAGACCGGGCAGGATGTGACAGTGTATGTCGATCATGCCGAGCCGCAGGCCTGACCCGGCAGGCTAGATGAACATCTCCTCGTCGCTGGTGGCGCGCTCGACGGACAGGCGGTTGCGGCTGAGGAAATACCGGGCGCCGGCCTGCACGCCGGCCACCAGGGCCGTCAACTCGCGCACCGGACGGATGACTCCCCGGTTGAGAAGCCTCACCGCCTCGCTGAGGCGGCCGGTCGCATCGTCGATAATCAGCTCAACGCGCTCCATCTGAATCCTGGCGCGGCCGGTGATATCTCCGAGCGCCTCTTCCGTCCTGGTGAGTTGCCTGAACGCCAGGTCCAGAACCTCGGCCGACTTGGCCGCCACTTCGGAGATTTGCCGGCGGCTATCCTCCATGGTGCGCTGAGCCGACACGACGAAGGACTGGGTCTGGCCGGCTATGACCGCAACCTGGTCGCGGATCTCCTTCCATGCCTTGTACATCCCCAAGAGCAGGGCGGCCTGAAGCACCAAAGCGGCGCCGGCTACGATCACGGCGCCAGTCATAACGTACAGCAGTGCGTCAGAGGTCATGAGTATCCGGGGTGCTTCTGCCCTTACAGGCTATCCGGTCAGCTTTCGCCGGCCGCTTCGTCCGCGGGAGCGTCGGCGAGCGCCTCCCGATAAGCCCGCTTGCCGGCCTCGACAGCCGCGCTCAACTGGTCCTTCTGGCGGGCGACGGCGGTCTTGCCCCTCTCCACCAGGTTCCCGGCCGAGTCGTACAGCGTCTCTCCCTGTCTCTTCAGATAGTCCTTGCCCTCATCGGCTTTCGTCCGGAGCAGCCGCCGCGTCTCCTCGCCCGACTGCGGCGCGAACAGAATCCCGACCGCGACGCCGATGCCCAGGCCCAACACAAAGTAGGTAAACTTGTTCTCTTCAGCCATGCCCGCTTCCCTTGCCTGCGTGATTTCTAAGGCTTCCATCCGCATACTAACATAGAGAAGCGTTCGGTGGCGCAGAAAAAGCCCAAACCGCTGGACAAGGACCGTCTCTGGGAGTACGCGCTCCGCGCGCTGGGAGCCCGCGCGCACTCGGTCTCGGAGCTTTCCACGAAACTGCGCCGGCGCGCCGGACGCGCCGAAGACGTAGGCGACGTATTGGCCCGGCTGAAGCAGGCGGGATACCTCGATGACCGGCGCTTCGCCCAGTTCTACGCGGCTTCCCGCCTGGAGAACGCGGGCCTGGGCCGGGCGCGAGTCCTGCGCGACCTGAAGGCCAGGCGGGTGGCCCCGGCCGTCGCCGAGCAGGCCGTGGGCAGCGCCTACCGGGATGTCGATGAGCTTCGTCTGATTGAGGCGTTCCTGGAGCGCAAGTACCGTTCGGTGCGGTTGGGTTCTCACCTTTCGGACCCGCGCCGGATGGCGGCTGCTTACCGCCGGCTGCGGCTGGCGGGCTTCTCCTCGGGCAACGTCATCCGGGTGCTCAAGCGCTTCTCCGCGATGGCGGAAGAACTGACGGCCCTGGAGGATGCGGAGCCGGAAACGTAGCGGCCGGCGAGGCTTCCGGGCTGATCGCCGTCAGGCGCTTCAACTGGCCGCACGCCGCATAGATGTCGCGGCCTCTCGGCTTCCGGACGAAGCAGGGCAAGGACCGGCGGACGATGGCCTGAAACGACGCGACCCGCTCCGGCGGCGGGCTTTCGAACGGAATTCCCTGCCCCGGATTGTGGGCAATCAGATTCAGCTTGCACTTCAGGCCGGCGATCAACCGCACCACGCGGCGCGCGTCCGCGTCGGTGTCGTTCACCCCGCGAAGCAGGACGTACTCGAACGTCAGGCTCTCCCAGGCGCGCAACGGGTAGGCACGGCAGGCCTCGATGAGGCCGGCGAGGGGGTACTTCCGCGTGACCGGCATCAGTTCGCGCCTCTGCTCCTCGGTGGAGGCGTTCAGCGAAACCGCCAGCTTGGGCCGCACAGGCTCCCGGCCCAGTTCGGCCATTTTGGGGATAATCCCGGCGGTCGAGAGCGTGATGCGCCGGGGCGACAGGCCCACGCCCCGGGCGTCCGTCAGCAACCGGGTCGCCTTGAGGACGCCCGGCAGGTTGAGAAGCGGCTCTCCCATCCCCATCATGACCACGTTCACGCGGCGGTCGAGAGGCGAGAGGCCGTTGTCACGCGCTACCGCCAGAACCTGGCCGACGATCTCCCCGGCCGTGAGATTCCGCTCCAGCCCCAGGAGGGCGGTCAGGCAGAACTTGCAGTCGAGCGGGCAGCCGATCTGGGTCGAGATGCAGATCGTATCCCGTGATGTCTCCGGCATCAGAACCGCTTCCACCGTCCGGCCGTCTCCGAGTTCGAGCAGGTAGCGCCGCGTTCCGTCCATAGACTCAAAGCGCCGGCGCAGCCTCGGCCGGCCCACGCTGAACCCGGCTTCGAGGTCGCGGCGCAAGCCGGCGGGCAGGGTCGTGACTTCGGCCAGGCGCTCACTCCCCTGGCGGTAGATCGCGTCGTAGATCTGCCGGGCGCGAAACGGGGGAAGCTCCGCATTCAGCCGCGCGGCGATCTCCGTAACGTCTAGCCCTAAAAGGACTTCCGGCATATCTCCAGTCTAGCATCCGCGTGTGGGACAATAAAAAGTGAAGGAAGTTCCGCACTTCAATGGCTGCCTCCGGCGGGACCGGCCGCGACATTTCGGTGTCCACGCTTGCCAACGGGATGCGTCTGATCACGGAGTTCATCCCGCATGTGCGATCCATCGCCGTGGGTGTCTGGATGGGCACCGGATCCCGGCAGGAGTCTGCCGAGCAGAACGGCATCTCCCACTTCATCGAGCACATGTTGTTCAAAGGAACCAGGAATCGCTCGGCGGAGGAGATCGCTCGCGCGGTGGATTCCATCGGCGGCCACCTCGACGCCTTCACGGCCAAAGAGACGGTCAGTTACAGCGCCAAGGTTGTGGACGAGCACCTTCCGATCGCGTTCGACATTCTCTCCGACCTGGTGCTGCACCCGCTGTTTCAGCCCGAGGACATCGAGAAAGAGAAGGGCGTGGTCCTCGAAGAACTGAAAATGGAGGCCGATAACCCCGAGTACCTGGTTCACGAGCTCTTCTCGGCCAGTTTCTGGAAAGGGCATTCGCTCGGCAAGCCCATCCTCGGCACGCGCGAAACGGTGAGGCGCTTCTCCCGCGAAACCGTCGAGGACTACTACCGGCGGGTCTACGTGCCCTCCAACATCGTCATTACGGCGGCGGGCAATCTGGACCACGGAAGACTCCTGGAGATGACCAGGGCGCGGTTCGAGGAATTACCGGCCAACGGCCCGGTCGCCCGGGACGTTGCCCCTTCGACGCACGCCCGGATTAACCTGAGGCAGAAAAAGTCCCTGGAACAGATACATGTATGCCTCGGGGTGCCCTGTTATCCGATGCCGCACGAGAAGCGCTATGCCGCCTCGGTGCTGAACACGCTGCTGGGCGGCGGGATGAGCAGCCGGCTTTTCCAGAACATACGCGAGAAGCGGGGGCTCGTGTACGCCGTCTTCTCGGAGATCTCCGCATTCCGTGACACCGGCTGCATCTCCCTTTACGCCGGAACCTCCCGCGAGTCGCTCCGCGAAGTAGTGCGCCTGATCCTGGAGGAGTTCCGCCGGCTTAAGCAGGAACTCGTTCCCGAGGAGGAACTGCGCCGGGCCAAGGACAACCTGAAAGGAGCCCTGCTCCTCGGCCTGGAGTCAACTTCGAGCCGCATGGCGAACCTGGCGCGGCAATACCTCTATTTCGGCCGCTTCTATGGCCTGGAGGAGATGGCCGCCAGCGTCGAGCAGGTCACTGCCGGCGAGATCCAAGAGGCCGCACGGAGCTTCTTCGACACCAGGCACGTCGCGCTTTCGGTGGTCGGCAACCTCGACGGGGTCAGGTTTTCGCGCAAGGACCTGGCCTGTTAGACCGCATCCGCCCCAGGGTAAACTGTAAGGGCCACACTATGCGGGCCGTCCTCACGTCTGTGTGCCTGCTGTTCTGCCTGGCCCTTGCGGCCCCGGCAGCGGACCTCACGGCGCTGGAGCCCACCGGCTACGTGAACGACTTCGCGCGTGTGATCGATCCATCCACCCGTTCGGCCTTGGAGCAGTACTGCGCCGGCGTGGAACGGGCCACCGGCGCTCAGATCGCCGTGGTCACCGTGGACACCCTTGCCGGCGAGCCGGTTGAAGACGCCGCCAATGCGCTCTACCGCAGGTGGGGGATCGGCAAGAAAGGCTCGGACGAAGGCGCGCTGCTGCTGCTGGTGATCCAGGACCGCAAGATGCGGCTGGAGATCGGCTACGGGCTGGAGCCGATCATCCCCGACGGCTTCGCAGGCGGCGTCCTGCGGACCATGCGCCCGGCTCTGCGTGAATCGCAGTACGGCGAGGCCGCCATGGAGGCGGTGCGCACCCTGGGGTCCCGTATCGCGGAGTCCAAAGGAGTGACGATTGACACGGCGTTGCCCCGCCGTAACCGCCGCTCCACGCCGCCGCTCAACTGGCCGGTTCTGCTGCTCGGAGGGTTCTTCCTGCTTTGGGCTATGGGGGCGGCGGCAGGCAGGCGCCGGGGCGGCGGAAGATGGAGCGGCGGTTCGGGGACCGGCATGCTCACCGGCATGATCATCGGGAACCTGCTGGGCCGGTCGCTCGGCGGGCAACGCGGCGGGGGCGGTTTCGGCGGATTTGACTCGGGGGACAGCTTCGGCGGTTTCGGCGGAGGATCCTCGGGAGGAGGCGGCGCCTCCAGCAGTTGGTGACACGGTGAGAACATGGAACGAGTTCTGAAGCAGTTGGTGGAGCGGCTCACCAAGGCCTACCAGGACCGGCTCGTGTCCGTGGTCCTGTACGGCTCGGCGGTCGCGGGAGACCACCACGGGAGGTTCTCCGATCTCAACATCCTGGCCGTCCTGCGCGAGGTGACGCCCCGCGAGCTAGGCGAATCGGCGGGCGTCTTCCGCTGGTGGAGAGGGCTGGGCTATCCGGCGCCCCTGCTGTTGAGCCTGGAAGAGATCAGAGGCTCGACGGACTGCTTCCCCATCGAGTTCCACGACATCCGGGAGCGGCACAGGACGCTGTTCGGCGAGGACGTGGTTAGCGATCTCGAGGTGGACCGGTCCTTCTATCGCGCCCAGGTGGAGCACGAACTGCGGGCCAAGTTGCTGAGGCTGCGCCAGAAAGCCGCCGGGGTCATGAACGAGAAAGACCTGTTGCTGGCTCTGCTCGCCGACTCCGTGTCGACGTTCTCGGTTCTGTTCCGGCATGCCCTGCTGCTGCACGGGGCCGAGGCAGCTTTCGGAAAGCGGCAGGTCCTGGAACAGGCCACCTCGCGGTTTGGGTTCGATCCGGCCCCCTTCCGCGCACTGCTCGACCTGCGCGAAAAGAAGGTCAAGCCGCGGGAGTTGCAGCCCGTGCCGCTGCTCAGCGAATATCTGAAACAGATTCAGGTTGTGGTTGACGCCGTAGACCGGCTGGAGAAATGAGGCTGACATGAGAGTGCTGCTGATTGTTCTGGGAGCCTTGCTGGTGTTGGGGCTTGTGTTCGGGGTACAGGTGAAGAACGTCTACAACGATCTCTACGCCCAGCGGGAGGGCATCAACGGACAGTGGGCCCAGGTGGACGTCGCGCTCCAGCGGCGGGCGGACCTTATTCCCAACCTCGTGGAGACGGTAAAGGGCTTCGCCAAGCAGGAGCGCGGGATCATGGAAGCCGTCGCCGAGGCTCGCGCGGGCCTGCTGAACGCCCGCACGCCGCAAGAGAAGATCGAAGCCAACGCCCGGCTGGAAGGTGCGCTGGGACGGCTCCTGCTGGTGGTGGAGAACTACCCCAACCTCAAGTCCAACGAGAACTTCATGCGGCTTCAGGACGAACTGGCGGGAACGGAGAACCGCATCGCCATCGCCCGCCGCGACTACAACGAGCGGATTCTCCGGTACAACACCAGCATCGGGCTGTTTCCGAGCAACCTGGTCGCCGGGATATTCGGCTTCCAGCGCAACGATGCCTACTTCAAAACGGAGCCCGCGACCCGCGAAGCCCCCAAGGTTGCGTTCTAGCGGCGCGGGCGCCGGGCTTCGGCGGCCCTGTTCACGGGAGGCGGATCAGACGCTCGCCCGGGTGTTCCAGAGCCAGCATAAGCAGAAGATAGTCTTTTAGTTGCCTGGTTAAAAGGAAGTTTTGCTTCACGTGTTCGTGCCCGTTTTCACCCATCCGGCGGCACAGTGCCGGATTGCGCAGGAGTTCCAATGCCCGGTTGGCTGCGCCTTCGGGAGAATGTACCAGGTAGCCGGTCACTCCGTTCAGAACCTGAATCCGGATGCCGCCTACCGCTCCACCAATCACCGGCTTTCCTTTCCAGAGAGCTTCGCTGACAGTCAATCCAAAACCTTCCTTTAGGGACTTCTGGAAAACTATGGTGGAGCCGCGCACCAGCGCGTTGATCTCCAGGTCGCTCAGCGGCGGCAAAAGGATGACGTGGATATCGGGGTCGTCTGCCGCGCGAGCCCTGACCTCCTCCAGCGTCTGTTCGCCTTCCGGGTCATCCGCGGCTCCTCCTCCGGCGAGCACAAGCTGGCAGTCGTGGCGTTGCTTCACCAGCCGGTAAGCCGCAATGACGCCCAGCGGGTCCTTCAGGCGGTCGAAGCGGGAGATCTGGGTGAGCACGGGACGCCCGGCGTCAATCCCGTGCCGGTCAAGGGTTGCGCTCACCGTTCCGGCGTCCAATTCGCGGTTCTTGTCGCTCAGCGGATCGATGGAAGGGGCCACCAGGTACTGTGGAATGCTCAGCGACTGCGCGAATTCCGGCATGGAGAAGATGGCGGCATCGTACAGTTCCACGAGCGGCCTCAAGAAGCCCCACGTGGATTCGTCCGGGGTGGAAACGTCTATGTGACAGCGCCAGACCCACTGCCGCCCTATCCGCTCTCGCGCTTCCACCAGCCCTGCCGGCTGGGGGTCGTGGACGAAAATGACGTCCCCCTTCAACTGCACCTGCTCCAGATTGGCCCTCGTCGCCGCCTGGTAGACCTCCCACATCTCCGGCGTCAACGGCGGCCCCTTGCCGTGCAGAGCGTTATGGATCGCCTTGGTGACCTCGAAAAATCTCTGGTCCCCCCGAATGACATCCCAAGTGGCCCTGACGCCGATGTCCGCCAGCAACGGGAGCAGTCGCGTCAGGATTTCCGCGACGCCGCCGCCCACGGCGGTGGAGTTGATGTGCTGCATGCTTCTGTGGCGCACGCGGGCTGCAACTACCAGCAGCTCCTGCACCACCTGCGGCCCCACCACCTCCTGGTACGCTTCCAGCAGGGAGGTCACCGGCTCTCTCCCACCCGGACTATCTCGTCACGCAACTCGTCAAGGGTCATGGCGTATGGGTCCAACCGTTCGATGCGGGATGCCAGTTGCTCCTCGCCGAGGCCGCGGAGCCACAACGAGAAGTCGTTGGTCGGCCGGTCGAGCCGGAGGCGGGCCTCGAAGAAGTGGCAGAAAAGCGAGAGGTTGGAGATATCCCGTATCTTGTCAAAGAACGTATCCACGCTGTCCGCGACTATGCCGGTGGGCATCAGGAAGCTCATCGACTCACAGAAATGGAACAGGTCGTCGGGCCGCGCCTCCCTGGCAGGGCGCGTGGAGCCGGTGATATGTTCCTCGATGACTGCGATGATCCTCTCGCGAAGTTGCCGTATGGAGGAAAAGGCCAGCAGGTCGATGGCGGTCAACTTCTCCGCCAGGACGTCTTCCAGCAGCGCCCGGGCCGTCCACTTCGCAAAATCGTTGTGAAACAGGGGTTTCTCGAAATGCTGGGAGAGGTATTGATGGTGGGTGTGGTAGAAGATTGAAGCCCCGGAAACCCGCCGGAGATAGCGCAACAGCTCCGGCAGGTTGCCCGCTTTGAAACCGGTGAGCAACACCAGACGGCGCTCCGTGTAGAAGACGAAAGCCGGAGGGCCATTCATTCTAAGCGGCTCCTGAGCCACAGAAGGAAGGCTCCCACCTCCGCGGGGCCCGTCACGCTCCATTCGGCTGCGCTGCCGGCCGCGTCGCCGACCTTGATCGTGATTCCATCCCGAAGCGCGCAGAATGCGTCCTCATCGGTGAGGTCATCTCCTATAAAGATGGAGAGAGCGTCAGGTCCGGCGGCATGGCGGAGGATCCATTGAGCCGCGCGGCCCTTGTGCCAGTCCACCGCCGGGGAGATCTCCCAGACCTGCCTGCCACGACGGACCCGGATCCGTTCACCCCATTGAGACGTGAGCATACGGACGGCCTGCGCAACTTCCTGGCGGTCCTGCGCGGCCACTCGCCGGTAGTGGACCGAGATTCCCATCCCTTTATTCTCGACCAGTACGCCGGAGACCGGCTCCAGACGCGCCGCCAACTGCTCGGACAGCAGCCGCAGTGCGAGTTCCCGGCGCTGCGCTTCGGGTTCTACGAATTCCAGGCCGCGCCCGCTGATGGCCAGACCGTGGCAGCCAGCGTAGATCAGTCCGGCAACCCCCACCCGCTCGCGAACGTCCTCCAGCGCGCGCCCGCTCACGATCGCCACCAGAACTCTCGGCATTTCACTGAGAGAAAGAAGTGTGGCGCGCATGGCGGGTTCCAGTCGAGCCAGGTCCGGCGCAGGCGCGATGGGCGCCAGCGTTCCGTCGAAATCCAGTAGGACCGCCACGTTCCCGGCCGCCGATAGGCGTTCCGCGATTTCAGCCAACCCCTCCCGCAGAGGGCGGGCCGCAGTGGCCGGGCCGCGGCGCAGTGGAGGAATCAAGGCAGCGTGGTTTCCCATCGCTCCACCTGCGCCGGGATCTCCCTCGCGGCCAGAGACCTCAGAACCTTCCCCGCCCACCAGTAAACGTTGCGGTAGGATACGGTCTCTCGCAGCCGCTGCATCCGCTTGCGGCGTTCTTCCGGAAGCATATCCAGCGCCTTGAGAATGGCTCCGGCCGTTTCCTCGACTGAGAACGGATTGACCAGAAGCGCCTCTTCCAGGTCCCGGGCGGAGCCGGCGAAATTGCTGAGAATCAGGACTCCATCCTCGTCGAAACGGCTCGCGACAAACTCCTTTGCCACCAGGTTCATTCCATCGTGAAGCGGGGTGACCAGACAGAAGTCCGCCAGCCGGTGCAACGCCATCATACGGACTGAACCTTCGTAGTTGCGAAGCAGGGCGACAGGCCGCCATGAGTCCGTGCTCCACCGCCAGTTGACCTCCTCCGCGAGGCGGGTAACCTCCTCGGACAACGCGTTGTAGGTCGGGATCCGGCTTCGGCTAGGCACCACTACCTGCACGAAGACCATACGTCCGACGTAGGACGGATTCTGTTCCAGGAAGCGGTCCACGGCCTTGAGTTTTTCCGGAATGCCCTTGGTGTAGTCCAGGCGATCCAGCCCGATTCCCACCACCTCGCCGCCGCTCAACCCCAGTTCCCTGCGCCAGCGGTCCATCTCGCCCGTCACTGCCGGGCTTGCCGCCTCAGTTGACTGGGACTCAAAATCGATGCTGATCGGAAAACACCGGACCGCCGTCGCCTTCCCGCCCCGGACGGCCTCGGATCTTTCCTGGTCCACCCGGCATTCCAGTCCCTGGTCGAGGGTCTCCAGGAAATTCTGGCAGTGGTAGCGGAGGTGGAACCCAATCAGGTCGTTGCCCAGCAAGCCGTCCAGCAGTTCTTCACTCCAGGGGAACACGCGGAACACCTCCCGATTCGGCCACGGGATATGCCAGAACTGCGCTACCAGAAGGTTGGGATCACGCTCTTTCAGGAGTCTGGGCAACAGAGCCAGATGGTAGTCCTGGATGAAAACAAGGCTCCGCTCTCCCCCCGTCTCCTCCAGGACCGCCCTAGCGAACACTTCATTTACTTCCCGGTAGCGCCGCCAGTCTTCCTGGCGAAACACGGGCCGGGTAAAGGCGACGTGGCACAAGGGCCACAGCCCTTCGTTCGACAGCCCGTAATAGTATCCGGCCTCCTGCTCCTTAGTGAGCCACACACGTCTTAAGACGTAGCTGGGATTGTCCGGCGGCACCGCTACATGGTCGTTCCGGTCTACGGTTCGCCGGTCCGCGCTGCCGCTGCCGTGCGCCACCCACGTTCCCCCGGCCGCCCGGAGGATGGGGCCGATGGCCGCCGCCATACCACTGGCGGGTGGCAGGCATTCAACCCGGCCTCCCACCCATTGATGCACATATGGTTCACGGTTGGAGACGACGATTATCCTGCGGTCGCTGAAGTAGTCCCGGGCGAAGCGTCCCAGATCCTCGCGCCCCCAGGGTCGCAGCCCAGTCGCCCTGGAACTGGAGCCATTGCTACTCACCTAGTTTTCACTCCTGTGTCGCACAGACGGGCCGGATCTCCTATTTTCCTGCCCATCAGGGTTAAGAAACCATACCCTGTCAGGTGTAGATTCATTAAGAAAATACTGTATCGCTATATCCTATTGATTATACAGGAGGTTTCTATCCGCGATTTTGGAGGAAACGACAGACGAGGGCCCGGCCCGCCTGCCGGGTCAATTGGCGGCCTTGCGCAACCCCAGGCCCGGGCGGAGCGGTAGAACGAGTTTGCCCGCTTTCACCGTGACGCCGGCGTAGGGATCATTGGCGACGAGCAGGTTGCCGTCCAGATCCGCATAGTCCACCAGCGGCGACAGGTGCGCCGCGGCGGTAACGCCGATCGAGCTCTCGATCATACAGCCGAGCATTGTCTTCATATTCAAGGACTTAGCCATCTCGATCATACGCAGAGCTTCCTGTATGCCGCCGCACTTCATCAGCTTGATGTTCACCCCGTCGAAGGCCTCGGCCAGCCGAGGGATGTCGGCGGGATGCAGGCAGGCTTCGTCGGCGATGACGGGGATGTGGACCCGGCTCCGAACCCAGCGCGCCTCCTCGATCATACCGGCAGGCATGGGCTGCTCGACGAGCTCCACGCCCTGGGACTCGAGCCAGTTGATCTTGCGGACGGCCTCCTCCTTGTCCTTCCACCCCTCGTTGGCGTCCACCCTCAGGGGCTTCTTCGTTACGCTGCGAACCGCGGCGATGGTCTCTTCGTCCGTGGCCAGCCCGACCTTGATCTTCAGGACGGGAAACGCTTGGGCCTCGCGGACCTTCTGCCGGGTGACCTCGGGCGTGTCAATCCCGATGGAGAAAGTGGTCAGCGGCGTATCGCGCGGATCCAGGCCAAGGTAGCGATAGAGCGGCACCCCCAGTCTCTGCGTCACCCAATCCATCAAGGCGATGTCGATCGCAGCTTTGGCCGCGTACTGGCCTTTGACCCTTGCCGCGACCTCGCGCACGAGTTTCGAGAACCGCCACGGGTCGGCGGCCTCCAGGAACGGGCGCAGCGACTCGACCACGCGCCTGCCGCCGGCCGCGTCCTCCTGGTAGCGCACGATGGGCGCGCCTTCGCCGAGGCCGGTCACGCCGTCGCGGGTGTAGCGCAGGTGGAGGTTGTCGCGATACTCGCTCGACGACATGACCGTCGTCCAGGTATGCCGGAGCTTCAGCCGGACGATCTCAGCCGATAGCGTGGCGCGAGGGGCCGCTCCAGCGGAGGCCGCCGCTCCCGCCGCCGCTGCCCCAAGCCATTCGCGGCGGGTCATTTCAACCTCCGGCAGGCGACCAGCAGCCCGCTCCAATGGGGGTCGTCCAGAGAGCTGATCTGTACGGCTGGTTTCAGCCAGGTGGTGGCGTGAATGAACTCCCCGCCGCCTATATACATACCCGAATGCGTGATCTTGTCCCGCGAAGCGCCGAAAAAGAGAAAGTCGCCGGCCCGGAGCGCGTCCCGGCCGACCGGCGCGAGCCCCTCCCAGTTCGCTTGCGGGGAGGCGTCCCTTGGCGGAGCGGCGCCACGGCGGCGCATCAGCATCTGGGTGAAACCGGAGCAGTCGTAACCGAAGCTGGAGGCGCCGCCCCAGAGGTACGGGATCCCCAGGAATCTGCGCGCCAGCGCGATGACGCCGCCGGCGTCCAACGGCTCCAGCCGGAAGCTCACATCGCCGCGCTGGACCCAGGCGGGGCGCCCGTCGGGGAGCCGGAGTTGCAGCCAG
Organism: Bryobacterales bacterium; assembly: GCA_020851555.1. Classification (GTDB taxonomy): domain Bacteria; phylum Acidobacteriota; class Terriglobia; order Bryobacterales; family Bryobacteraceae; genus DTKY01. The sequence goes on from JADZCM010000013.1 coordinate 46,484, forward strand.
CGCCGGTCCTCGGCTTCGGGCTCGGATGCCACCTCCAGGCGTGACTCAAACGGCGCGGTCATGAGAGGCTGATGGCGGGTGGCATCCGGCTCCCGGTAGAGATTGGCGAAGAGGCTTTCGACGCCGGCGACCCTCCCGGCCGAGGCGTAGGCCGGCTCGCCCTTCCGGAGCGGCCGCAAGGCATCCGAGGAGATCCACCCCGAGTAGCGGTCCGCGGTGCGGACGCGCCGCCAGGCGCCGGTTTGTTCCAGAACCTCCACGTTGCTGCCGAGGATGGCCTGCGAGACCACGTCCGCGTCCTCCGAGGGTCTGGAGTGCAGGTTGGCCACCGGCCGCGTGACCACGGCACCGGCAGCCGCAGCCAGCAGTGTCATGGCCGCCAGAAAGATCATCGGAACTACTTCTTCTTCGGCGCGAGCATCCGATCCAGTTCGGGGAAGAGCCCCTGGCCCTCGAAGATGTTCCTGGTCGCGTCGCCGTAGCCGTAATCGTTCACGATCCAGCCGTTGGCGTCAATAATGAACAGGTGCGGCAAATCGATGGCCGGGTTCTCCGGCGTGGCTTTGAAGTACGAAATCGCCATCTGTCCGCAATCGAACAGGAGCGGCGTGGACGGCCGCACTTCGGCCAGGTAGCGGGCGACGGTCGCCGCGGTGTCGGGCGGGTTGACCACGGACAGGGTGGCCACCCGCTCGCCGTATTTCGTCCTGATCTGGTCCAGGATCTTGGAGAATGCGCGGCAGTGCGGGCAGGCCGTCTGCATGATCTCCAGGAGCACGATCTTGCCGCGATAGTCGTACAGATCATGCTGCCGGCCCTTGCTGTCCTGCAAGGAGAACCCCGGCGCGCGGCGGTTGGACAGGCTGCTTGCGGCAAACAGCGCGACGGCCGACAGCGCTACGGATACAATGATTCGGCGGACCATACCAGTCACCCTAACACGATGCGCCGGAGGCTTTCCTCGTAGGGCGCCCGCGCCACGCCGCGCTCGGTGATGATAGCCGTGACGTAGCGGTTCGGAGTCACGTCGAAGGCCGGATTCTCCACCCGAGCGCCCGCGGCGGCGACCGGGACTCCGAACACGTGCGTGACCTCCGAGGCGGGACGCTGCTCAATCGGAATCTGCCCGCCGGAGGCCAGCGACAGGTCCAGCGTCGACACCGGCGCGGCCACGTAGAACGGCACTTCGTTCTCCTTGGCCAGCACCGCGACCGAGTAGGTGCCGATCTTGTTGGCCACGTCGCCGTTGGCGGCGATTCTGTCCGCGCCCACGATCACGCATCCGATGCGTCCCGATTTCAGGAAGTGCCCCGCCATGTTGTCGGTGATCACCGTGGTGGGGATCCCGTCTTGCAGCAATTCCCAAGCCGTCAGGCGCGCGCCCTGAAGAAAGGGGCGAGTTTCGTCGGCGAACACGTCGATCTTTTTGCCGGCGGCTACCGCGGCGCGGATCACGCCCAGAGCCGTTCCGTAACCCGCCGTGGCCAGGGCGCCGGCGTTGCAGTGGGTCAAGACCGTCTTGCCGTCCGGCACGAGCGCCGCGCCGTGGCGGCCCATGGCCTCGTTGATGGCGATGTCCTCCCGTCGGATGCGCTGCGCTTCCTCCACCAGGCGCAGGCGCACCTCGCCGGCCGGTTCGCCGGCGAGCGACGCGTAGAGCTTCTTCATCCGGCCGATGGCCCAGAACAGGTTGACCGCGGTGGGGCGGGTGGCGGCCAGCGTGTCGCAGATCTCGTCGAACGGCGCGTTTCCGCGCAGCACTCCGAGCGCGACTCCCATGGCCGCGGCCACGCCTATGGCGGGCGCGCCCCGGATCACCATTGAGCGGATGGCCTCCGCCACTTCTTTGTAGTCGCGGCAGGTGACGTAAACCTCCTCGGCGGGAAGCCGCCGCTGGTCGATCATCACCACGCCCGCATCGGTCCATACGATGGTCTCTACCATTACGCTGGCAAGTCCTTTCCGGCAACCAGCAGTGCCATGAAGAATGTGGAGTTATAGCCCGCGTGCATCACCGCCGCGGCCGCCGTGGAGCCGGTCTTGTGCCGCATCCACCCGAAGCCCACGCCGGCGATCGTGACCAGAAGCACGTGACGCCAGCTCCAGGCGTATTCGGGCCCGTGCAGCAGCGCGAAAGGCAAGGCGGTCAGAATGATTCCCGGCGCCGCTCCCAGCGTGCGGACCAGCAGCGGCTGGACGAAGCCGCGGAAAGCCAGCTCTTCACACGCCGGTCCAATCGTCGCCGCCGCGGCCCCGATCAGCCATACCGAGGCACGGTCGCTCAGGAGTCTCTTCATGGGCGTATCCAGGTTCGGCGTGCGCAGCAACCCTCCAAGAACGGCCACGCCGAGGGCCAGGCCCACGCCCAGGAGCAGCCGTTCCCAGAACTGGCTGCCGGGATCCACCCAGCCCAGAGATCGCCAGAAAGGGCGGCGGTACTTGACCCTGAGCAACGCGTAAAGGAAGCCAAACCAAAAACCATAGGCCAGGAGTTGCCCCGCCAGAAGCTGCGGCGCGCGCGCTTCCCAGGGCCAGCCAAGCAGGCTGAACAACGTGCGAACCAGGATGCCGGCGGCCACCAGCGCCGGGACCCCCGCCATCAGAAAGAGCGCCAGGTCCCCGTATCCCCAGAACGGCCGGTCTTCGGAAAGGACGGCCGGGCCGCTCACGGAAGGCCCTCAATCAGGGCTGCGGCCAGCAACGGGATCAGGATCTCGTGGTGGCCGGTTATCGCGATGCCTCGCCCGCCCGCCTGCGCGTGCGGACGTTCGACCACGTTCACGCGCGGCCGGTAATGCTGGAGGAAATCAAGGTTGGCCGTGGTGAACTTCGCCAGCGGATGGCCCAGGTTGCGGACCACGGAGACAGCCTTCAGGAAAACCTCCGGCAGCACCACCGCGGATCCGGCGTTGATGTACACGCCGCCCTGGTCCAGTTCAGCCACCAGCGAGCAGAATAACCGGAAGTCCCTGTGTCCGGCGGCGCCGATCGCGGCTCCGTCGGCCTGAGGATGGGTGTGGGGCGTGTCGGTTCCCATGGCCACGTGTACGGTGACCGGCGTGGAGTTTTTCCAGGCCGCGAGCAGCAGGCTCGCGCCCGCGAAGCGCGGGTCGGCGATCCGGTCCAGGCAGCGGCCCAGAGCCTCTCCCATGCCGATGGATGCGCGGTGGCCCTCCACGACGGCCAGATTCATCTCGCGCCCGGTCTCCTCCGCCGAGCCAAAGCTCCCGTCCGGAAGCACGGCCTCGACATCCTCGCTGGTCGCCCCGGCGATGGCGATCTCAAAGTCATGAATGGAGGCCGCGCCGTTCATGGCGAAGGCGGTGGCGAAACCCCGCTGCATCAGGCCGATCAGCACCGGCGCGAGGCCGCACTTGATCACGTGGCCGCCGAGGCCCCAGATTACAGGCTTGGAGGCCGCCCGCGCTGCGGCGATGGCGTCCACCAGGTCCCGTAAGGCGTCGGCTGCCAGAATGCGGGGCAGCGAGGCGACCAGGCCGGCGACCCCCGAGCCTTTCGCGTAGGTGGCACCGAAGTCCCCGGCGCGGACCTTGCCGCCACGGTCGCGGATCGGGATCGTCTTGAGCCGCGCGAAATCCATGGGCCGCTGCCCGTACTTGCTCACCGTCACCCCCGCTTTCTCAATTCTCGAGTCTGCCGCGCCGCGCCGGACCGCGGCGTCAGCGAGCGGCCAGCACCTTAGCCAGCGCCCTCGCCGTGTAGCTCTTCCGCGACCGGAGCACCTGCTCGGGCGTTCCGGCGGCGACCACCCGGCCGCCCTCTTCCCCGCCCTCCGGGCCCAGGTCGATGATCCAGTCCGCCGTCTTGATCACGTCCAGTTGGTGCTCGATCACGATCACCGTGTTGCCCAGACTGACCAGCCGCTGAAGCACGTCCAGCAGCCGCTTCACATCATCGAAGTGCAGGCCCGTGGTCGGCTCGTCCAGAACGTACAGCGTCTTCCCCGTCTGGCGGCGGCTCAACTCACGGGCCAGCTTGATTCGCTGCGCCTCGCCACCCGAGAGCGTCGTAGCCGACTGCCCCAGGTGTATGTAGCCCAGGCCCACGTCGTTCAGTGTCTGGAGCTTGGGCTTGATCTGGGGGATGTTCTCAAGCACCCCCAGCGCCTCCTCCACGGTGGCCTCCAGCAGGTCGGCAATCGAGTAGCCCTTGTATTTTACCTGGAGCGTCTCGTGGTTGTAGCGGCGGCCGCGGCACAGGTCGCAGGTGACGTAGACATCCGGAAGAAAACTCATCTCGATTCGCCGCAGCCCGTCTCCCTGGCACGCCTCGCAGCGTCCGCCCTTCACGTTGAAGCTGAAGCGGCCCGGCCGGTAGCCCCGCTCGCGCGACTCCGGCAGCATGGCGTAGAGGTCGCGGACGGGCGTGAAAAGCCCGGTGTAGGTGGCGGGATTGGACCGGGGCGTCCGCCCGATCGGCGACTGGTCGATGCGTATGACCTTGTCGATGTGCTCAAAACCGGAGAGCCCGCCGTGTACACCCGGCTCTTCCCGTGAGCCGTAGATCCGGCGCGCCAGAGCGCGGTAGAGCACGTCATTCACCAGCGTGGACTTGCCGCTGCCCGAGACCCCGGTGACGACAATGAACACGCCGAGCGGAAACTCCACGTTGAGGTCCTTGAGGTTGTGCTCCCGCACCCCCTCGAGCGCCAGTCTCTTGCCGTTGCCCCGGCGCCGCTCGGCCGGCGGTTCGATGCGTTGGAAGCCTGCCAGGTACCGGCCCGTCAGAGAGTCCGGGTTGCGCCGGATCTCCGCGGGCGAACCGCACGCCACCAGCTTTCCGCCCAGGCGTCCGGCCGCGGGGCCGAGGTCCACGACGTAGTCGGCGCGCTCGATGGTTTCGGCGTCGTGCTCCACCACGAGCACCGTGTTGCCCATGTCGCGCAGGCGCGCCAGCGTGGCGAGCAGGCGCGCGTTGTCGCGCGGGTGCAGCCCGATGGACGGCTCGTCGAGCACGTAGAGCACGCCGCGCAGCTTCGAGCCGATCTGCGTGGCCAGGCGTATCCGCTGCGATTCGCCGCCGGAGAGCGTATCCGCCGAACGGTCCAGGCTCAGGTAATCCAGGCCCACCGTCTCCAGAAACTCCAGGCGGTTGCGGATCTCTTCGACGACGCGGCCCGCGATCTGTCGCTCGCGCTCGTTGAAGGTCCAGCCGCGGGCCACGGGCAGGGCCTGGGCGACGGGCATTCCCGTGAACTCGCCGATGGACACGCCCTTGACGCGCACCGCCAGGCTGGTGGGGCGGAGCCGCTTCCCCAGGCAGGCCGGGCAGGTGACGGGCGACATGAAGTCCAGCAACCACTCGCGGTAAACGTCGGAGGCTTCGTCGAAAGCCTCCTGCAAGATGCCGAGGATCCCGGGGAACGAGCCGCCGCCTTGCAACATAAGGGACCGGCTCTTCTCGGTCAGTTCCTCGAAGGGACGGGAGAGGTCGATTTTCGCGGCGCGCGCGGCCTGAGCCGCCCGGCTGCTGACGTGCGGCGCAACCGCCAGCGCCAGCGCCCCGTTCAGCAGCGGCTTGGAATCATCGGCCACCACCTTGGCCGGGTCGAACGACCACCTCGTGCCCAGCCCCGCGCAGGTCTCGCAGGCGCCGTAAGGACTGTTGAAGGAAAAGGAGCGAGGTTCAAGCTGGGGCACGCTCAGGCCGCAATCCGGACACGCCAGCCGCTGTGAATAGAGCCGCTCCTCGCCGTTCACCACGGCGACCAGGACCAGCCCGTTCGCCAGCCTGGTGGCCGTCTCGATGGAGGCTTCCAGGCGTTTCTCGAGGCCGGGCTTGACGAGCAGCCGGTCCACCACGACCTCGATGCTGTGGTTCCTTCGCCTGTCCAGCTTGGGCGGCTCGTCGAGCGGATACAACTGGCCATCGATACGCGCCCGGAGGAAGCCCTGCCTCGCCAGTTTCTCCAGATCCTTCTTGTACTCGCCTTTGCGGCCCCGGACCACCGGGGCGAGGATCATGACGCGCTCGCCGGCGCGTAGCGAGACGATCTGCTGGAGGATCTGCTCGGTGGATTGCCGCGAGATCTCGTGCCCGCAGCCGGGACAGTGCGGGATGCCGATGGAGGAGTAGAGCACCCGCAGGTAGTCGTAGATTTCGGTGATGGTGCCGACGGTGGAGCGCGGGCTCCGGCTGCTGGTCTTCTGCTCGATGGAGATGGCGGGCGACAGGCCGTCGATGGAATCCACGTCGGGACGCTCCAACTGATCCAGGAACTGGCGGGCGTAGGGGGAGAGCGTCTCGACGTAGCGGCGCTGGCCCTCGGCGTAAATGGTGTCGAAGGCCAGGGAGGACTTGCCGGAACCGCTCAGCCCGGTGACCACGGTGAAGGTGTTGCGCGGGATTTCGACGCTGACGTCCTTCAGGTTATGAACGCGCGCGCCGTGAACGCTGATGCGGTCGAGCATAGAACGGCCCGGTGGGGGAAGGCCAATCTCTTATTATCCCCCGCCGGACAGGAAGGCGTGGACGCGGGGCATCCATTCGCTCACCCGGATGTTCTGCGGGCACTTCTCCTCGCATTCCCGGCAGGCGGTGCAACTGGAGGCCCGCGCACCCGGCGGGAGGTTGAGCGTGTAGAGGAGCCGCGCGCCGGGTGGGTCCTCGTGCAGGAAAGCGTCGTTGTAGATCTCGAAGTTCCCCGGGATGTCCACGCCGCTGGGGCACGGCAGGCAGTAGTCGCACCGGGTGCAATCGATCAGCGCGCGACCCTGGTACGCCGCCCGCACCCGGGAGATGAGGTTCCGGTCCGCTTTGGTCAGCGAGCCCACCCTGGACCGCCGCGCCGACTCCAGGTTGGCTTCCACCTGCTCCATGGTGCTCATACCGCTCAACACCGTCGCGATTTCCGGCTGGTCCCAAACCCATTGCAGCGCCCACTCCGCCGGTGTGCGGCGCACCGGGTGGCGGTTGATCAGGTCCTGAACGGAGGCGGGCGGCCGGGCCAGCCTGCCGCCGAGCAGCGGTTCCATCACGGCCACCGCCAGACCCTTCCCGGCCGCCAGTTTCACCCCTGCGGCCCCAGCCTGGTTGGCCGTGTCCATGTAGTTGTACTGAAGCAGACAGAAACCCCATCCGCCGTAACCGTCGAGGATCTCCCGGAAGGCCGCCGCCTCGTCATGGAAGGAGAACCCGATCTGGCCGATACGGCCGTCCCGCACGGCTGCTTCGGCCCGTTGCAGAAGGCCCAGCCGGAGCACGGTGCCGCGCCATAGCCCGCGGTCGAGGGCGTGCAACAGGTAGAAGTCGATATGTTCCGTCCGCAGGCGGCGAAGCTGCTCCCCAAGACAGCGGTCGAAGTCCGCGCCGCTTCTCATCCCCCACAGGGGCGCCTTGGTGGCGATTCTGACGCGCGACCGGTAACCGTCAGCCAGGGCCTTGCCCAGGACGGACTCGCTCGCGCCCCCGTGATAGACGTAGGCCGTATCGACGTAGTTCACGCCCTGGTCGATGGCCCGGCGGATCATGCGCACAGCCAGGCGTTCGTCGATGCTGGCGCTGGAAGAGTTCCCATCCAGGGTGGGAAGGCGCATGCATCCGAAGCCCAGCGCCGACACTTTCCAGCCGCTTCCGCCAAAGTCGCGATACTGCATCTTTTCAATCTAGTTTAACCAGGCGGGCCGGTCATCGCCGGGCGGGAGATGGCCGCGGCGCAGCGTTGGCCGTATTTGCGTAGACTGCCAGGCGCTCCTTCAGCAACCCCACCAGAGCCTGGTTCTTCTGTTCGGCGGCTAGGCTGGCCGCGCGCTCCGCAACCTGGATGGCTTCGGCAGTTTTGCCCGCGCCGTAGAGCGTTTCCGCCAGGTTGAAATGAACTTCGGCGGAAAGAGGGTAATAGTCCAGGTACTTCACAAAGTGCGGCCCTGCCTCGGCAAACCGGCCCATCTGAAAGAGTTCGACCCCGAGGTTGTTGTGGGCCTCCGGGTAGTTGGGCCGCAGTTGCACCGCCCGCCGGAACTCGACCACAGCTTCGGCGGAGGCGCCCAACCGGGAGAGGGAGATGCCCAGGTTGGTGTGCGCCTTGGCGTTATCAGGTTCCAGGGCCAGCGCCTTCTTCCACTCGGCGGCCGCCTCCTGGTGCCGCCCCTTGCTAGCGAGTTCCAGTGCGTTGTCGAAAAGGCGGTAGAACTCGGCCGCGGGAACCTCGATCCGCACCAGGCCCTCCTTGGGGATATCGGCGAATTCGGGCAGGTTCACGGCGCGTTCGGGGTCGGTGGCGTTTTCGACCAGAACCGCCGGACTGTCGTTGCCGTCTTCGTCGATGTACGTCAGGAACATCTGTGTGTAGGGCGAACGGCTCTTGGACGAAAAGACCAACCAGCGCCCGTTGGGCGAGAAACTGTGCCAGGAGTTCATCAGCGGCGTGTTCGCGCGCATCCGGCGGGCCTCGCCGCCCGACGCGGGCACGATATAGAGCTGGCCGTCGGGACGCAGCAGTTGCCCGTTGCGCGCCTGAACGTAGACGATCCAGCGTCCATCGGGCGAGATTTTGGGGAAACTGTTGCTCATCCCGTTGGCGGACGCGCCCCGGATGGGCTCGGCGCGCCCGCCGCGTCCTTTATTGAACGGGATGCGGTAGAGATCGTACTGGATGGGGGTCTCGTTGGGATCGTTAGGGTACTCGGCCATGGGCTTGCCCGGAGTGTAGGCATCCTTGGCCTCCGCTCGGGCGAAAACGAGGTACTTTCCGTCGGGGCTCCAAACGGCGTCCGTGTGGACATACCGCGGATCGTCGGCGCCGGGGAGCGGCTTTATTTCCTGGGTGGAGCGGTCATACCACGCCAGGATTCCCCGGGTCGGATAGAATACCTGCAAAAAACGGTAATCCTTGAAGTTTGAGACGTAAACCTCTTCGTTAACGGTACTTACGGCATACCGGCCGTCCGGCGACATCTGCGAGAGGAAGCCGATGGTGCTGCTGCCGGGCGTCTTGCCGGAAAACGAGTTCCAGGTGATGACGTCCTCGTTGCGGATGGTCATGCGCGGCGAGACGGTAGCGATGGCATAGGTGCCCTTCTCGTTCTCCGGACCGTCCAGGTCCATGCCCAGGGTCTTGCCGTCGCGGGAAAACGAATGGCAGTTCGTGCAGGAGTGCAACCCCTCCAGCACCTGACGGCTGCGCGGTTCGTCCAGATAACGGAGCTTCCAGGAGATGAGCGGAATCGCCCCCGGCGCGAGCGGCTTGATCACGCCCGGTTCCACCTCGGAGGGCATCAGGGGGACCTGCCGGTAGAAGATGGGCGCTCCCGCCGGGTGGCGCGACGTCGAGAAGCGGACCTGGTCCCGCGCGCCTGACGAGGACGTTACGGTGAACGTGGCGGCGCCCTCCGTGGAGCGTTTCTTGATCTCCTCCCAAAGCGGGGGGTCCGGAGTCCAGCGCCTGTCGGAGGCGACGGCACGGATGCCCGGCGCGCCGCCGGAAAACGCGACCTCGATCTGCCAGGACGCGGCGGATGCCGAGCCGTGCCAGCGGAACTCCGGCGCGGTGATTTCCGGGGGAAAGATGGAGCCGTCGAGCGGATACTCGACCGTCAGGGATGGAGGGGGGGCTTGCGCGGTGACCGCCAGAATAACGAGAATGCCAACGGCCAACCGCATGAGAAACGTAGGGGCCGGGCATGCCCGACCCCTACAGCCTAGACTACCACTTCAAAGCAAGCGTGAGGTTCATGAGCGGCAGACCGCCGTAAGCGGCGGTAGTCGCCTCCCCTCCCGGCTGGTAGGTGCCGAAACTTCTGGCATTCGCGGCGTTG
>JADZCM010000014.1 GCA_020851555.1 Bryobacterales bacterium
ACGAAGTGAGCCTGGTCAGGCGCAACAGCGGGCGGGTCACCATCGAAGCCGACATGGCCTGCCGCGGCATGGTGATTCTGGGTGACAGCTATTTCCCCGGCTGGGTCGCGCGGGTGGACGGCGTGCGCACCCCGATCCTTGAAGCCTACACCGCCATACGCGGCGTGGTGGTGGATAAAGGCAAGCACACCATCGACATGCGGTACCTTCCGGCGTCGGTTATCGCAGGGCTGATCCTGACGCTTCTCGGCCTTGGGGGGGCTCTGGGGCTGACGATCCTTGCCCGCCGGAGGGAGGCTGAGGCGGGCGTCCAATCGTATGGCGGGCCAGCGGAACCACCCAGTAACAGCCCGGAGGGCCTGCCCCACCGGGAAAGGCCGGAGGCCTGATGGCGCGCGCCAGGCGGCGTTCGCTGCCCGAAGTACACGCGTCCGTCACCACCGCGCAGCCCTCGCTCTGGAGACGCATCTTCGCGTTCGCCGGTCCCGCCTACCTGGTCAGCGTGGGCTACATGGACCCCGGCAACTGGGTCACCGACCTGGAGGGCGGCGCCCGGTTCGGCTACCAGTTGCTGTGGGTGCTGGTCATGTGCAACCTCATGGCCATCCTGCTACAGACCCTGAGCGCCCGCCTGGGCATCGTGCGGCGGCTGGATCTGGCGCAGGCCTGCCGCGAAACCTATCCGCGCCGCCTGAACCTGGTTTTGTGGTTTCTGTGCGAGATCGCGATTGCGGCCTGCGACCTGGCGGAGGTTCTCGGCGCCGCCATCGGGCTGAACATCCTGTTCCACATCCCCCTGTTGATCGGCGTGCTGATAACCGCGGCGGACACCCTGCTGCTGCTCTGGCTGACCCGTTTTGGAATCCGCGCGCTCGAGGGTTTCGTGCTGTCGCTGATGGCGGTCACGGGAGGCTGCTTCCTGGTCGAGATCCTGCTGGCCAAGCCGGTTGTCTCCGAGGTCCTGGGCGGTCTGGTTCCGCGTTTGAACGACCAAAGCCTGTACGTGGCGATCGCCATCCTGGGCGCGACGGTGATGCCGCACAACCTGTATCTTCACTCGGCGCTGGTGCAGACGCGCCGCGTCGCGGCCGGCGACGAAGCCAAGCGCGCGGCGTGCAGGTTCAATCTCCTCGATTCGGTGATCGCGTTGAACGGGGCGCTGCTGGTCAACACGGCGATGCTGATCGTGGCGGCGGCCACGTTCTTCAAGGCCGGAATCGTGGTGACGGAGATCCAGCAGGCGCACCTGATGCTGGCGCCGCTGTTGGGCACTACGCTGGCCAGCGTCCTGTTCGGCGTGGCGCTGCTGTGCGCCGGACAATCCTCCACCATGACCAGCACGATGGCCGGCCAGATCGTGATGGAAGGTTTCTTGAGCTTCCGCATGAGGCCGTGGCTGCGCCGCCTGATCACCCGAATGGCCGCGATCATACCGGCGGTGATTTCGATCGCGATCGCGGGCGACCAAAGTTCCTACCGGCTGCTCATCCTGAGCCAGGTGATCCTCAGCATGCAGTTGCCGTTCGCGGTCATCCCCTTGATCCACTTCACCAGCGACCGCGAAAAGATGGGCGCCTTCGCCAACCCGCTCTGGGTGCGTATCGGCGCCTGGGTCGCGGCGGGCGCCATCGTGGGTCTCAACATCCACCTGGTGGCGGACACCATCCTGGACTGGCTGGACGAGGCGGGCCCCTACCGCTGGCTGGTGGGGAGTTTCGTAGTTCCCGTGGCGTTGTTCCTTCTGGCGCTGCTCCTGTACGTCACCGTTGAACCGTTCCTGGGCCGCTGGGCGCGCCGTTTTGCCCGGCGTCCGGCCGAGACTGCCCCGCGGTTCGGCGTCGAGATCGCCTCTCAGGCTTACCGGAAGATCCTGGTCCCCCTGGACCACACCCGGATCGACCGCCTGGCGGTGGCGCACGCCGCGTCGATCGCGCGCGCGCACTCGGCCAAACTATACCTTCTGCACGTCGAGGAGGACGTAACCAGCCAGATGTATGGAGAACTCGCCTCGACTGCGGAGGTGGCGTCCGGTATGCAGTATTTGCATGACATAGCAGAGGATCTGCGCGCCCAGTCAATCCAGGTGGAGGCGGTGGTCCGGCACTCGAGCAGGCCGCGGCAGGAGATCGTGGCATTCGCCCAGGAACTTGAACCGGACCTGGTGGTTATGGGCGGCCACGGGCACCGGGGCATCCAGGACCTGGTGTTTGGAAGCACCATTGAAGGCGTCCGCCACGAACTGGACGTGCCGCTCATGATCGTGCGGGAGGCTGGTCCCTCCTCGTAGCCCGGCGCCGGCGCACTCCGGGGACGCAAAGGCACAGCGGCGTGTCCATGTAACCCGGCGCGGTGTGGTTCGCGGTAGCTAAACCCTTGCATTTCAGGCGCATGAATTGGCATGACGTTTGCACATGGAAGGCCGTCATGACGCGACTCCTACGTGTGGCATGTGGGGTGCTGGTGGCCGTCTGCGCCCAGGCCGCCACGTTGGAGTACCTGAGCACGGATGACCTGGTGGAGAAGTCAACGGCCGTGGTGCGGGGCCGGGTCGCGGGCTTCAGCGCCGCCCAACACGGCCCCCTGATCTACACGCACTACGACATTGCGGTATCCGAGTGGCTTAAGGGCGGAGAGGCGGCCCACGTGGACGTGGTTGTCCCGGGCGGGACGGCCGGGAGGCTGCGGCAGGTCTTTTCGGGCGCGCCGGCCCTGGTACAGGGTCAGGAGTACCTGTTGTTCCTGTGGACGGGGTCCAGCGGCCTGACCCACGTTATCGGCCTTTCGCAGGGCGTCCTCACCCTGGAGCGTGACAGCGGCGGGGAGTTGGTGGCTTCGCGCCGGTCCTCGGGCGAGGGGATGCTGGACGCGAGAACGGGCCGGGTGGTGCTGGACCGGCCGGTGCGGCTGCGGCTGGCGGAGGTCCGGTCGAGGATCGCGGCGCAGGCGCGGAGGAAGGCGGAAACCCGATGACCGCGCGCCGCTGTGCCGGAATGGCTGGATTTCGGGTGCTGCTGCTCCTGCTTTGCGCGGGCGCGGCTTTCTCCTACTATCCCTTCGTCCACTACACCACCGGCACGGCGCCGTTCCAGGCCGCGCCCGAGAGGTTCGACCTGAAGGCGCTGCCCGGCGGCACGCTGTACTATTTCGTCTCCGGCAAGGGGCCCGAGAAACTGGCGGCGGGTGACAGCTTCACTTCGGTGCTCAGCCAGATCCGCCAGGCGGCCAAGGTCTGGAATGACGTGGAGACCTCGGCCTTGCGGTTCGAGTTTGGTGGTTTGTCCGCGCCCGGCGCCGTTCAAACGACGCCCGGCGTGGATGTCCTTTTCGGCGAAGTTGAACTTCCGCCGGGGCTGATAGCGCTGGGAGGGCCCACTTCACGTTCCACGCTGATCTCCGATGAAAGCGGCGCCTTCGTTCCCATTACACGATCCATTCTGGTTCTAGGTAAGGACCTCTCCCAGCGCCCCAGCCACAGCAGCGCTTTCTTCCTCACGGTGGTCCACGAACTCGGCCACGCTCTGGGGTTGCAGCACACGCTGACCTCGGGCGCCATGTCGACCGAGGTCACCCGTTCGACCACGCGCTCCCGGCCCCTGTCCGCCGACGATATCGCCGGTATTTCCCTGCTCTACCCGGGCGCCACGCAGGCCAGGCGCGCCGGCAGCATCAGCGGCCGGGTGTCACTGAACGGAGTTGGAGTGCACCTGGCCTCCGTGGTGGCGCTGGAGCCTGCCGGGGCCGCCGTCAGCGCCCTGACGGACCCCGAGGGGCGCTTCCATATCACCGGCCTGGCCCCGGGACAGTACTACGTTTACGCCCACGCCCTGCCGCCGGGCGGGCAGCCCGAGATGGGACCGGCGGACATCGTCCTCCCCGTATTCCCCGACGGAAGCCAGGTGCCGGCGGGCCCCGTGTTCGAAACGATGTTCTATCCCGGCGCGAGCGGCATCCAGCAAGCCGGCGTCCTGACGGTGAGCGCCGGGCGCGATACGCCCGATTGCAACTTCGAGGTTCGCGCGCGGGAACCGCTGAAGCTGTACGGGGTCACTACATATAGTTTTCCCGGGCCGGTCGCCGTCAAGCCCGCATTCTTGAACGTGAACGGGACACGGAAGTTCCTGGTTGCTTACGGCCGGGGGCTCATCACCGGCGGCGCTCCCTCGCCGGGGTTGAACGTCAGCGTCGTCGGCGGCTCCGCCAACGTTTTCCAGGACACCGTCGCGGCGTACGCACCGGCTCCCTCGTTCCTGAAGGTCGATTTCGGCTTCAGCCCGTTCGGCGGGGAGGGGCCCCGCCACATGGTGTTCTCTCTGAGCGACGATCTTTACGTTCTCCCCGCCGCTCTTCACCTGGTGCGGAGCCAGCCTCCGTCACTGTCCCAGTTGGTTGCGGGAACAACCGCCGATGGAAGGCCGGCCGTGGTGGTGTCCGGTTCGAACCTGGTGAAGTCCACGCGCATCATGTTCGACGGACTGGCGGCGCCGGTCGTGGCGCAGGACCCGGCGACGGGCGCCCTGACCGTCATCCCGCCCCTGGGGGCGGCGGGGCACAAGGCCGTAGTCACCGCCCTGGACAGCGACGGGCAGGAGTCGCTGTTCCTGGATGGCGCCAATCCTCCCGTTTACACCTATGAGGCGGGCGCTCCTCCGTCGGTGTTTCTCTCGCCCGCTTCGCTCGCCGCGGGTTCTGAGGCGATGATCGAGATAACGGGCGTGAATACGTCGTTCGCCGGAGGCCAGACGATCGCCGGTTTCGGTTCGAGCGATGTGGTTGTGCGCCGCGTTTGGGTGCTCGGCCCGGACCGGCTGCTGGCCAATGTGCATGTCTCAGATCTTGCCAAGCCGCGGACCCTGCCCCTGACCGTGATCACCGGCTTTCAGATGGCGCTGCGGGACTCCGCGCTGGAGATACGGCCGGCGGAGACGGACGCGCCGGTGGTGAATCCGGTGGCGGTCAATCCCGAGACGGGCCAGCCCAGTATCTATGCCGGCGGCAAGGCGACCTTCTTCGTGCAGCGTCTTTCATCCGGCGTCGCCGTTACCCTGGATGACCTGCCCGCGCAGGTCCTGGCCGTGGAGGAAGGCCGCGTGACGATCGCGCTGCCGGCCGGTCTGGACCTCGGACCTGCCGTCCTGCGCCTCTGGACGGGCGGCAGGGCGGCTGCGCCGGTGGTGATTGCGATCGACCCGGCGCCGCCCGTGATCCGCGCGGTCACCGACCTGGCGGGAGCGCCCCTGTCCTCCGACAAGCCCGCGCATCCGGGCGACAGCCTGCTTGTAAGCGTGACGGGCCTCGGCGACGAGGCCGAACTGCTCAGCCTGACGTTGGGCGGCGTGGCGCACACTCCCACCTCGGTGCTGCCATCAACCGCGCTCGAAGGCGGCCACATAGCCAGGTTCACCGTGGCCGCGGAAGTTCCGGTTGGCGATTCCGTTCCGTTGATTGCGGCGATCGGGCACCGTCACTCCCAGCCTGTGCCGCTGCCGGTCCGGGCAGCCCACTGACGCGCATCCATGGCGCTCGCGCCGGGCATGCCCGGCGCCTGCACTCCGCGGCTACGGCGCGGGAAGCGGCTCGTAGACCACGAAGGCGAAGCGCCGCGAATCGGGCGCCCAGGAGTTCACGTTGATCGATCCCTGGCCGCCGAAGAACGTGGCCAGAGTCTCGATCCGGGGAGCTTGAATCGTGTCGCCGGGCACGGCCATGGAGCGCAGCGTCACGCCCTCCATCCTCCCGTCGTGTCCCGCGGTTCCCTGCGGAAACGCAAGCCAGACCATACGCTTGCCGTCCGGCGAGATGTGCGGGAACCAGTCCTCCGGCCCGTCGTTGGTGATGCGTTGCGCTTTCACATCCCCGGCTCCGCCGCCGTCCGCCGGAATCCGCCAGATTTCCCAGGCGCCCGAGCGGTTCGAGTTGAAGTAGATCCACTTGCCGTCGGGGCTGTACTCCGGGCCGTCATCGTATGCGCCGGCCGAAGTCAGCCGCTGCTCGGCTCCGCCCTCCACCGGAACACGGAACAGCGAGAACTTCCCTTCCCGCTGGCCCACGAAAACCAGCCACCTGCCGTCCGGGGACCAGCCATGAAAGTAGCTCGGCGCAGCCGGCGTCAACAGCCGCACGTTGGTCCCGTCCGCGTTGGCGACATAGACCTGAGACCCCTTGGAAGCGGGGCTGGAGGCCGAGAAAGCGAGCAGCTTTCCGTCGAAAGAGAAGTCATGATCGTTGTTGCAGCGGAGACCGGGTAGGCTGAGTTCGATTTTGTCCGGCTTGGGTTCGGAGGTCCCGTCCACCGGCAGCCGGTACAGGTCGCCGCCCGTGTTGATCAGCAGGAATCCGCCGTCGCGCGACCAGTTCGGCGCTTCGATGATTCCGCCGGCCTCGTAGACGGTCCGGGACGTACGGGTGGCGAGATCGTAGACCGTCACCTTGCTGCGGAAGCGTTGCCCCGCGGCAGGCGGACCCTGCCGCTGGACCTGCACGTTTGAAAAGACCGCCGTTTCGAGCACGTTGGCGTCGTGGGAGCAGACGCCGATGCCGAGATAGACCGGGTCCTTGAGGACCACCGTGACAGGCCCCGACGCGGCCAGCTCCCCGCCGGGCTTGCCGGCGAAGATCGTGAAGCTGTTTCCGCGCCGCACCAGGCGGACGCGGGTTGGCCCTTTTACGGCGGACTGTATCTCGCTGGTCGCGGCGCCCGCTTCGGGGCGGAACTGAAGCGAGGTCAGGCCGTCGCCGTGCAGCGCCGCGTCCGCATACGCCGAACCCGGCTGGAGGTCCTGGCGCACCATGAGAACCGCCTTGCGATGCGCCACGGCGCCCGCGCCCACAAACGCGATATCCGCCGTGATGGTGACGTCTCCGGAAATCCGGCTGTAGGCGAACTGAAAGGCGTCCGCGTTGCCCCAGATGTTCGCGCCTCCGCCGGTGATACGATACTCGCCGCTCGCCGGGTTGAACTCCGTGGCGCCGGGCCTGGGGTTGTCGCCGATGTCCGCCGCGCCTTCGAAAATGCCGCGAGTTCCAGCCGCCCAGAGGGCGGCGCAGCACAACGCCGCCGCAAAGACCCGCTTGTAGCGAATCGCAGCCATGCTTTCTCCTCCCGGGGGGGCGGGACTCCTCCGCGTGCCGCCGGCACGTGAGCGTACACCGGCCCGGAGGTTCTATCCTACTTCGATTTGCCCAGACGCCGGAAGTAGTCGGCCACCGCGCCGGAGTAGCCGGGCGGCACGGATTCGCTCCCGGCGTTGCGCACCTGACCGCCTTCCGCGTCTTCCAGTTGCCTGCGGAGCTGCAACTCCATCTGCTCCAGCGCGGGCAGTATCTGCGTGCGGATTCTCTCGACCAGTTCCGGGTTGCCGGGGTACCGGCTCGGGTCAAGGCGCTTCATCTCTTCGAGGAGATCCTGAATATCCCGCGTTCCGGCGGTCGTGCCGGTCAGCGAGTCGCGCAGCGCCGCCAGGTCGCGCATGCTCTCCTGGTAAATGCGTGCAAGTTCCGCTTCATTGACCGCGCCGGTCAGGGGCGGGATGGGAGCGGCTCTCCAGTCGCCGCGGTTCATGGCCGACCGGTCAAAGCCGCGGTTTTCTCCCTCGTAGCGGACGCCGCCGCGTTCCTGGCCGTCGATCCAGTTGCCGTTGCCGTCGCGATACCCGCCGTCTCTCCCGCCGAAGCCTCCCCTGCCTCCGGCCATCTGGTTGCCGCGCTCGCCGCCGGCTTGTCCCCCGCCGCCTCCGCCGCCCTGGCCCTGTTGACCCTGTTGCCCTGGCTGACCCTGCTGTCCTGCCTGGCCTTGCCGACCCTGGCCGGCCTGCTGTCCTTGCTGCCCGGCCTGGCCGCGCTGGCCGCCCTGCTGCTGGCCGGGCCGCGCCGCCCCCTGAAGCCGGTTGCGCAACTGCTCCAGGCGCGCCAGGGCCTGTTCTTGGGATCCACGCTCCGCCGAGGGCCTGTCCAGAGCGCCGCGGGCGCCGCGAAGCTGGTCCCGGAGCGCGTTCAGCCCCTGGGTGATGGGCGCCTCGCGGGGCAGCACGTAGGCGCCGTAACCTCTCCGCAGCAGGTCGCTGTTGTAGCGCATGCGGGTGCCGATCTCGTTCTGCTGAAGGTCCCCGAGGGCCTCGCGGAGGCGCGACGCCGCCGCGCGCTGGCTTCCCGCCAGGTCGCGGACGGACTGCTGCATCTCCCGCTCAATCCGGCTGAGTTCCTCGCTCATGCCGTCCCGCTGCTCGGCCAGCTTGCGGGATTGCTCGAGCTGGCTGCCGGTGGACGGCCGGGAGCCGGCTTGTGCTTCGGCGGACTGTGATCCCATCGCGCGGCGGAGTTCCTCCTGGAACTTCTGCTGCTGTTCGGCCAGGCTCTCCGCCCGGCGGCTGAGCTCGTCGAGCTGTTCGTTGGCCTGCTGCCCGCGGACGCCGCGCATGAGGTCCTGCGCCTCGCGCAGCCGCTCCGCGGCGCGCCGCGAATCGGACTGCCCCTGCTGCGGATTGCCGTTCTGTCCCGAATTGGCGCGGCGCATGTCCTCGGTGGCCTCGCTCAACCGGCGGAGGGCCTGGTCCAGACGCGCGTCACCCGACCCGCTCTGGCGCCCGCCCTGCCCCGAGCCCGGTTGCCCTTGGTTGCCCTGCGCCAGTTGCTCCATCCGCTGCTGCAACTGCTCCGCTTCACGCCGCAGGAGTTCCTGCTGCCACCTCTGCTGGAGCGACTGCTGAGGCTGCCGGGCGCGGTTGGCCAGTTCCTGCTGCCGCCGGGCGAGTTGCTCCAGCCGCTGGAGCGCCTCATCAATCTCCCGCGCGCGCTGACTGGCTCCCGCGGAGGCCTGCTGTCCCGTTTCGTACTGGTTTCGCTCCGTGTCGAGTTCCAGGTCGAACAGGTTCTCGAGGTCGCGCTGCGCGCCGCCGCCTCCTCCGCCGCCCCCGCCGCCCTGCTGGCCGCGGTTTCCGAATGCGACCTGGATCTTGCGGTAGGTGGACTCGGCCCGCAGCAGGTGCGCCAGGGCCTGCTGCTCCGGCGCCAGGGCCTCCTGCCACTTGCCGGCCTTCAGCCTCTCGGCCGCCATGGTCATGTCCTTGGCGGCTTCCTGCATTTCGTTACCGAAGTCCCGGAATTCCTCATTCTCGCGGGTCAGCTCGCGGCGGCCCATGCGAGTGGACAGCGACTGAGCCTGGTCCCGAAGCTTCGCCTGCATGTCGGAGAGAAACTGGGCATTCTCGGCGGCCGCCTTTTTGTCGGCGGACTTGTCGCGAAGCTGGTTCCAGGTCGCGCTGATGATCTCCTTCTGGCGCTGCGAGATCTGGCCTTCCCGTTCGCCGCGCTGCCCGCCTTCGCCGCCGCCTCCTCCTCCCATCTGCTGGCTCTGCGTATACTCGCGCTCGAAGGGCTGCGCCTCGAGGAAGAAGATATCGGTCTGGGCGGTAGTCTTTGCGTCGCGGGCCGTGGCGTAGAAGGAAACCATGTCGCCGGCCGAGAGCTTGTGATCCTCCAGCGCCAGCAGCACCGAACCGTCGCCTTCCAGTCCGCCCTTCTGCTTGAGCAGGGGAACCGTCTTCTCGGGTCCGGCGTTGACGGAATAGTGCAGCGTGAGATCCTGGAGCCCGAAATCGTCGGCGGCGTCCACGGCCACCACCACTTCCTCGATCGGGCTGACGCGCGCGTCGCGCCCGGGACGGAGGATGCGCACGATGGGCTTTTCGTCCCGGCGGGCCTCGATGAAATAGTCGTCGGTCAGGCGCACCTGCTCGCCCCGGTCCAGCGCCGCCACGAAATAGGAACCGTCCTGCTGGATTCTGACCCTGCCGCTAACCCAGTTTCCTTCTCCCCTGGTGAGGGTGACCTTACCGCCGTCCTCCAGGATGAGTTGTCCGTTTTCCAGGGGGCGGTCCGTCTCGATGGCGACCTCCGCCTCGGTGCCTTCGACCGCGCGCAGGTCTCCGCCCGGGTCCTCGGTCTCCGGTCTCAGCCCCGTCCATGCCGGATAGCGGTAGGTGACGCGCATGCGCTTCACCCCGGGTACGTCAACCACCGTGAGCGTGTGGGACTTGGAGCGCAGCCGCCCGGCCGCTGCATAGTACTCGACGGTTTCGGGAATGCCCGCGAACAGGAACTCGTACTGAAGGCTTCCCGGCTGTTGCACCATGGGCGCTTCTTCCCACTTCGCGGAGTCCTTGTACCGGGCGAACAGCCGCACGGCAGGGGATTCGAAACCGATCAACTGCGCGGTTACCGGCTGGCTGGCGCCGCGGCGTACGGTCTTGTCCCCCGGCGTGACGACGATGTCGTAGAAGGCCGGGCTCTCCCCGCGAGGGGGGCCCGCCCACAGTAGACGCGCGCCATGCCCCAGGAAGCCGGAGGCGCCGAGGATGAGCCAAATCAGCGCGCCCAACGCCACGGCCGCGGTGGAGAGGAACCCTGCCAGCAGCGGCTGGCTGACAACCGCGCGTGGTTCCGCCTGTCCGGTGAGGGGCAGCGTGTCGGCCGCGAGCAGTTCCAGGAAGGGCCGCTGCGCGGGATCGTCCTGCCGCTCCGCCACGGTCAGCAGGCGCTGATCGAAGTCCGGGATTCTCTGTTCCGCCCGGCGCGCGGTGTAGCGCCGGTTGAGCCTCATCAGCGGCAGGATCACCCCGAAGGCGGCAGCGAATGCCAGGCTCAGGAAAAGGATCACGCGGCCTGCCGTGAGACTGCGCTCGGAAAAGGCGAGCCAGTTCACGCCCAGGACGAGCGCCACGGTCGCCGCCAGAGCGGCCACGGCCACCAGGGCCGCGCCGCGAGCCAGCGCCGCCAGCCGGAACCGTGATTCCAGGCGCTTCAGATAAGCGTTGAGAAGCTCCAGCGCACTCATGCCGCCTCCTTCTTGATGGAGAGATGTCCGGCCGCCACGAAAGACTCGGCCAAGGCCAGCAGCAACGCGGTGAAAAGCACGTACCACCACAGCGGATTGGGCCGGGCCTGGCCCGGTCTGGCCGCGCCCGCCGTTGCCGCCCCCTCGCCTGTATTCTGCCAGAGCGCCAGGGTTTCTTTGGGGATGGTCTCGAAGTTGGATTCGCGGCGGTCGGCGTTGGCGGCCAGCAACTCGCGGCGCCCGTCCCGCCGGACCTCGTAGAAGCCCTCCTGCGCCAGGGTGAAACCCAGCGCGCTGGCAGTGCCGGAAAGATCCAGCACTCTCCGCCCTACGGGGTCCAGCACGTCGGCGGCGGTCCCGCGCGCGCCGGCCTTGCGCAGTTCGAAGTAGGAATCCACGGGTAAGCTGCTGCGCCCTTCGTCCAGGCCGCTCAGGTATCGCGCGGTCTGCTCCACGAACGGGACGAACGCCGCGTGCAGGGGGAAGTCGTTGGAGATGTTGTCGAGCGTGGAGGTGAACAGGAGCACGCGGCCGGCGCCCTCCTGCTTTTCGAGCAGCACCGGCGTCTGGTCGGCGACCTTCGCCAGCACGCGCATGTCCCGGGCCTGCACGCGAAACAACTGGTAGAACCGCACCCCTTCCCATCGATTGGCTCTCTGGATGGAAGGATGGCCGGTATCCACCCAGTCGATCATCTGGAAGCGCTCCCCTTGGCGCGCGGCGTACAGCGACTCCACCACGGCGCCCTCCACGACCGGGATGCGCGAACGCCCGGCCGAGGAGGGTCCCAGCGCGATAAACAGCGCTCCCCCGGCGCGGACGTGCCTGGTCAAGGCCTCTTCGAAGGGGCCCGGAATTCCGGCGACGTTAGAGAGCACCACGAAGGCGTAACCGGCGGGGTTCACTCCCGACAGGTCGTACGCGCTGCGCGCGTCCAGGGCGAACGAGGCCTGTGACGCCGCCTCCAGCGCCGCCCGGAAATACGTGGCCGAGCGCGTGTCGCGGTTCTCGTGCACGAACAGCACCCGCGCCGGCTCGGACTTCTCCACCGTGAACAGGAAGCGGTCGTCGGCCGGAAAATCGTCCCGCGAATCCAGCCGCACCTCGCACCGGTTGGCGCCGTAGGGCGGGTCGAACGGGGCAAACTCCACCGTGACTCTGCCGCCGGCAGCCAACTCCGCCGTCTTGGATTCGACGGTGCGGCCATTCACCGACAGAGAGGCCCGCACGTTCCCGGCGGGGGCGCCGAAGGAAGCAATCGTGGCCTGAACCCTGGCCTGGCCCTTGTTGTCAACCCTGGCCGGCGCCGTCACGGCCTCCACCGCCAGATTCGGAAGGTCCCCGGCGCCCACGGGATGCAGCTTCAGCGACGCGCCGGCGGGAAGGGCCAGTTCCGCGAACCCGGCGGGCATGGAGCTCTTCTGAAGGTCGCTGAACAAGTGGACCTCCACGGGAAGCTGCGCGGACTGAGTCACGGACCTCACCGCCCGCACCAGGTCCCCGTAACTGCTGCGCGAATCTCCCGGCCGGATGGCGGCGACGGCGGCGCGCAAAGCTGCCTGGTCGCCGGAGGGCTCGGCCATCACGTTCACCTGCCGTGAAAAGGCCAGGACCTGGGCCTGGTCCTCCGGCCTGAGAGCGGCCAGCGTTTGCAGCGCCTGCTGGCGCGCCTGCTCCAGCCGGCTGCCCTGCCGCATGCTGAAAGAGTTGTCGATGGCCAGCACCACCAGCCTGCGCCCGCCGCCCGCGGCCACGGGCCCGCCCATGATGTAAGGGCCTGCGAATGCCAGCGCCAGCAGGACCAGCAGCAGGGTCCGCAGGGAGAAAAGCAGCAGGTATTGCAGACGCCGGTGCTGTATGGAGCTCTGCGTGCGCGGCTCGAAGAACATCAGCGAACTGAACGGCAGGGGCGTGCTCCGGTGCTTCCGGAGAAGGTGGAAATAGACCGGCAGAGCCACCGCCGCCAGACCCGCCAGAAACCATGGGGAAGCGAGACCCATCGCTACATCCTCCCCTCGCGTATCACCAGGTACTCCCGGAGCGCCTCGTCCAGCGGCCGTCCCGTATCCAGCAGGAAGTAGTCCATTCCCGCACGCTTGGCGCTGGCGCGCAGGTTCTCGATGTGGCCGTCGATTTTGGCGCGATACTCCGTCTGCGCGTACTCCGGCGACACGTCCATCGACTTCTCCTCTTCCATGTCCACGAGCAGCACCGGACGGTGGAAGCCCGGCCGGATCTCCGCGGGGTCCAGCACGTGCAGCAGGATCAGCTCATTGCCCCGGAACCGCAACGGCTCGATGGTCTTGATGACCAGCCGCGGGTCCTCGTAGAAGTCCGAGATCACCGCGACGATGCCGGGCCGGAACAGGAACTGCTGGAAGTGAAAGAACGGTTTCTGGAAGTTGGTCCGGGCGCCCAGTTCGATGCGCTCGAGCGCGTGCAGAAGGCGCACCAGTTGGCCGTGGCGCGAGGACGGAACCAGATGGTTGCGCACCTCGTCGTCAAAGACGATCATGCCGGCGGCGTCGCGCTGCCGGTGGGCCATGTAGAACAGCGAGGCGGCCAGAAAGCGCGCGTACTCCAGCTTGTTGACCTTGTGCGAGCCGTAGCCCATGGAGGCGCTGGCGTCGATGAGCAGCGTGAGCCGGGTGTTGGTTTCGCCGCGGTACCGCTTCAGGTAGCAGCGCTCGGTGCGCGCGAACACGTTCCAGTCCACGTGCCGCAGGTCGTCGCCCTCGCTGTAGGCACGGTACTCGGCGAACTCCTGGCTGAACCCGAAGTCGGGCGACCGGTGCAGTCCGGCGATGAAGCCTTCCACCACCGTCTTCGCCACCAGGTCCAGGCCGGAGATGCCGGCCAGGATTTCCGGACTCAGGTATCGCTGCGACAAGGTCAGTCTCCACGGCGGGCTTAACGGCCCGCCCTACTCTCCCCTCGGAGGCTGCATGTGGTCCAGAAGCTGTTTCAGGATGTCGTCCGCCTTCAGGCGGTCGGATTCAGCGAAGAAGTTCAGCAGAATGCGGTGCCGCATGATTGGAATCGCCAGCGCGCGGACATCCTCATAGGTCACGTGGTAGCGGCGCTTCATCAAGGCGCGCGCTTTGGACGCGAGAACCAGGAACTGCGCCGCCCGCACGCTGGTTCCGAAATTGACGTACTTCCTGATGAAATCCGGGGCGCTCGGGTCCGAAGGCCGCGTGGCGCGCGTCAGGCTCACGGCATACCTGGCCACCGAATCCGCGATGGGCACCATGCGCACCAGCCGCTGGAAACTTATGATCTCCTCGGCGTTGGTCACCGCCTGGACCTCGGCCGACTTGGTGGTCGTGGTGAGATCGAGCACCTGCATCTCCTCGTCGGCGGACAGGTAGTCCAGCATGGTGTTGAACAGGAAGCGGTCCAACTGGGCTTCCGGCAGCGGGTAGGTGCCCTCCAGTTCGATGGGGTTCTGCGTCGCCAGAACGAAAAAGGGCGGCTTGATCGTGTAGTGATTCCCGCGGACCGTGCAGGAAAGCTCCTGCATGGCCTCCAGCAACGCGGACTGCGTCTTGGGAGGAGTACGGTTGATCTCGTCGGCCAGCAGGATGTTGGTGAAGATCGGCCCGGGGACGAAGGTCCAGGTGCGGTGCCCGGTCGTCACGTCCTCTTCGATGATGTCTGTGCCGGTGATGTCCGACGGCATCAGGTCGGGCGTGAACTGGATGCGTTTGAACACCAGGCCCAGCGTCTGGGCGATGGTGCGGACCATCAGGGTCTTGGCCGAACCGGGCATGCCCGTGATCAGGCAGTGCCCGCCCACAAACAGGGCGATGAGGACCTGCTCGATGACGTCCTCCAGCCCTACGATAACCTTGTGAACCTCGGCGACTATCTGCCCCTCGGCCTGCTGGAAGCGGTCCACCATGCCCTTCAGTTCGCTCGTGTCAACCTGCGATGCAGTTAGTAACGACATTTCCCTTCCGTTCCTCGTTTCCTCACTGGCTCAATTCGAGCAAAAGCTTCTGCGCCGGACGGTAACCGGGGGCGGCCTCCAGCGACAGCAGCACCTGTTCCTTGGCTTCCTCCGGCCGGCCCGCCGAACGGTACGCCCGCGCCAGGCTGAAGTAACTGGCGGCCTGGTCGAGCGGTTTCATCGCCACCAGCGCCTGGAATTCGCGCACAGCGCCGGCCGGGTCCCCCGCCGCGAGCAGAAGGTCGCCCAGGCGGCGGTGAAGTTCCTCGTCCCGCGGATAGATGTGGTTGATCCGGCTCAGGGCCTCGGCCGCCTCTCTTGTTTTTCCCTGCTCTTCCAGCAGGGTCGCCAGCAGCTTCAGGCTGGCGGGATTCTTCCCTCCCGCACGCGCGTAACGCTCCAGCTCCCCGGCGGCGGCCTTCTTGTCTCCCCTGGCCAGGTGCGTGTCGGCCAGCACGGCGTACAGGTTCCCGTCCTCCACGTAGTCCGGGTAGAGGTCGCGCACCGCGGGCGCTTCCTTCAGAATCTGGTCGTGATCCTCTTTCTTGACCAGTTCGGAGATGCGCTGCATGCCTTTCTTCCAGGATTCGAACCCTTCGACCGTCACGCGGGTCTGCTCTTCGACCCAGGCCAGGAACTGCTTGTCGAACTCCTCGGGCGGCATGCCCAGTTGCTCCTGGACGACCTCCGGAGTGGTCTTGAGCTGGCCGAACGCCCGCGTCATATCGAGCAGTTTCTCAAAGCCCCATTTGCGCTCGATGAACATGCAGACGCGCCCTGCCTGGAAGTAGGAAACGACCACCTGGTCCGGATAGGACGGATGGACAAAGCCGCGGTCGAGTTGCGCGACGGGCAGGAGCTTCTTGTCTCTGATGGCCAGAATCACCGGCGGGGAAATCCGGTCGCCCCACTCAGGAGAGGTGGCGGTCTCCTCGTACACCGCCATGCCTTCGGTGAACCAGCGGGGCATGCGCTGCCGGGTAGCGGCCAGCGTATAGACGTGGCTCAGTTCGTGCCACAGCGTGCTCGCCCAGTGGTACTCGCCGGGCCTGCGGCCGCTCGGACTGTCCATGGCCACGACGTTGACGAAAGTCACGCCCAGCGCGCCCATCCCCGGCATGCCCAGAATGCGCACGGCGAAATCCTCGTGATCGGGGTAGATCTCGAGCTGCACCGGCCGGTCCAGCCGGAACTTGTACTTCTTCTCGTAGGCCGAGATGGCGCGGCGCAGTTCCTCTTCCACGTACGGCAGAAGCAGGTCCGCTTCCCGCTGGTGCAGCTTGAGCACGATGTTGTCCCGCTTGATGTACCGGAAGTTCTTGTAGCTGTCGAGCAGGCGCAGAGGGTTGCCCACGGACGGATACGTGTTGCCCGCCCGGTAGCAGGCCTCCAGGTGTTGCTTGGCTTCCGCATCGTGTCCCAGGCGCATGAGATTCAACCCGAGCTCCGCGCGGGCCTTGTAAAGCCGTGGGTTCAGTTCCAGGGCCTTGCGGTAGAGGGCGATTCCCTCCTCGTAGCGGCGGTTGAGGACGAAGAACCGGCCCGCCGTCTGGTAGACCTCGCCGAAGGCCGGATTGCGTTTCAGTATGGCGGCTAGATGGGGCGTGCCGGGCTTGTCGTCCAGCAGGTCAACGGTGGCCTTAAGAGCCAGGGCTTCCAGCGACTCCGGATCCACCTGCAGCGCCTTGTCGGCCTCCTCCACCGCCTTCCGCGGATTGTTGTCCTCCAGGGCGATGGCCGCCAGCAGCAGCCTCGCGTCCAATTGCTTCGGATCCGCGGCCAGCGCTTTCTCCGCCAACTCGATGGCGGCGCTGTCGAAGCCTTCCGACGCCACGGCAGCCAGGCCGGTCAGAGCGCCGGCGTGATCCTTCCGGATCGCCAGCGCTTCTTCAAACAGGTCCACGGCGTCCTGCTTCTGCTCGTGGTACAGATACAGGTAACCCATCCGGACGCGATAGTCGGGGTTCTTGGGCTGCGCCTTCAGGGCTTCCTTGAAAGCCTCGTTGGCTTCCTGGTAACGGTCCAGAGCCCAGTTCGCCTCGGCGCGCAGGTAGGGGTCTTTTGACGCACTCAGGGCCAGGTAGCAGCGGTCCGCCTCCTCCAGGTTCCCGCGCCGGTGGGACTGGCGGCAGGTCTCCAGCGTTTGGGCGGAGAGAAGTGCGGCCAGCGACAACAGACCGGCGAGGCGCAACGTGATCACTTGTCCAGCGCCTCCTGCGTCCGCGCCAGTTCCAGGAGCAGCGCCGTGAGCTGTTTCCTGTACTCCGGCTCCGTCATGGCCGCCTTCTGATACTTGAGCAGGTCGATTTGCGACTCCAGTTCTTCCTTACGCGCCAGCAGCTTCTGCTTGGCCGGATCCTTGACCGCCTCCTGCGCCGAGCCGAACCTCAGCAGGGTGAAGGCCGCGGCCAGTCTTCCCTGCCCCTCCTCCAGAGCCGTCACGCGCAGTCCCTCGCCCGTGCCTGTTTCTTCCAGCAACGGATGTTCCGTGGCCAGCCGCTTCTGGGAATCGTAGAAAGCGGCGCTCTTCAGGGCGGCGTAGCGGAACGCTTCCAGCGCCGTGATGGCTTCGTTCTTGTCCGTATCGGCCGACGGGTCCCGCAACGCCTCGGCCCAATACCGCGCGAAGACGGTGGCGTTCTTCTCCGTGCCGCTCTTGGTGGCGACCACCAGGACGCGGCCCTCCTTGCGCAGCCGTTCCAGCGCGCCTCCGCTCGAACTGGTCATGATCACCACAAGCTGGCGTCCCGCGCGCAGGCGGTTCAGATAGCCCGCCAGCTCCGCGTCCGTAATGTCCGGACCGGGGATGTTGAACTTGTAGTCCACGCCGTCATACGTTCCGTGGCCGATCAGCATGAGGACGAAAGCGTCGTTAGGGCCGGAATCCTGAACGGCATCCTCCAGCACCTTGCGCAGCCGTTCCCGCGTGGCCTCGGCTCCGGTGAGGGTGATGGTCTTCGCGTCGAGCCTGCTGCCGCGCAGCACCTGATCGATGGTGGCCGCCCAGCTTGTGAACCGCTGCTCGTAGTCCGCTTCGCCGCCCAACCCGGAGACCGTGATGTAGTGCGTGGCCGCAGGCGCGCACAAGGCCGCCGCGGCCAACAGGCATGACAGGAATCCCGCCCTGCTCATACCCCACCCCACCTTCGCCGCAGCAGCCACTCCCAGCCGCGAAGCAGAATCAGCAACAGGAAGAGCGCCGGCATGTCCCACAGGTCCCGGAGCTCCCGCGTGGTAATCCCGGCCTCGGAGTAGGAGACCTCGCTGGCGAGTTTCGAGGCCGTCTCCGGCGTGTAATACTGGCCGCCGGTCTCCTCGGAGAGCTTCCTCAGAAGCTCGCGGTTCTGCTCGGTGCGGAAGTTCTCGGCGACGCCGTCTTCCCGCCGGAATGTGAGAACATCCCGGCCCACCAGTTCGTCTCCACGCCGGGCGACCAGTTCCACCAGGTATGAGCCCGGCTTCGCGGCGTTGTACTCGCCTTCATACTGCCCCAGTTCGGTGGGCGACGGCGTCAGTTCCACCATCTCCGAGATCCCCTCCGGACCCATCACGTGAGCCTCCAGCCGGGTGTCGGAGACCGGCGCGTAAGACTTGTCGCGAACCGCGGCGCGGAGCCGGAAAGAACCTTCGTCGAAAAGCACCTGCCGGGGCGTGCTTATTTCGACGGGGCGCGCCGCGTCGGAAACCAGATACCGCAGCAACTGCTGCCAGAAAGTCTGGAAAGAGGCATCGGTGTGTTCCTGGAGCATGCGCCATTTCCAGGAGGAGCCGGTTGCGAACACCGCCGTGCGGCCCAGGCCGTATTTCTGGGTCACCAGCAGCGGATAGCGTCCGCGGCCGGGCACTTCGCTCTCGGCCAGCACCAGGGCGGCGGGTTTGGGGCTGCCCGTCTCCTGGTAGTCCGCGATGAGCGGCAGCTTGTCCCACCGCTCCTGGTTCTTCGCGGCCGGTTCCACCAGCCGGCAGATGAGGCTGTCCCTGCCCGCCGCCGTCAGAACGGCCTTGGCGGGGTCCCGATGAAAGGTGTTCTTCCGGTCCGGCAGCGTGACGGGGAGCAGTTCCGCCAGCGGCGAGGAGCCGTACCCGCCGTCGGCCAGTGAGGAGCGTCCGCCCAAGAACAGCAGGCCCCCACCCCGGCGGTCGACAAAAAGCCTGATCAGCTCCAGTTGGGCGGGTGTGAAGTAGGACGCCTCGACGTTGACCAGGACCAGGCCTTCATACCTGAACAGTTCCTCCGCCTTGCCGGGGAATCCTTCTTCCAGTTCCTTGGCCCCGGCGACGCCCTGCCGGTAGATCTTGTTCTGCGTCGTGCGCGCCATGGAGACCAACTGCACGCTGCGGTCTTCCTCCATGGCGCGTCTGACGAACTTCATTTCCCAGAGCGGCTCGCCTTCGAAGTACAGTACCCGGGGCCGGGAGGACTCCACGTTCACCAGCCGCATGATGGAATTGTTGTTCTGGTTCTCTTCCCCTTCCAGCCGGTCGACGCTGATGGCCAGCGTCTTTGCCCCGGCGATGCCGGCGTTGAACGGAACCGTCTCGGCCTGAAGCTCTCCACCGGCCTTGAGCGTGACCTCCTGGGAGGCCAGCAGCTTAGTGCCGTCCGAGATCTTCAGTTGGACCTTGCGGTTCTGGAACCCGAACTGCCGCAGGGTAACCAGCGCGCTCAGGCGGGAATCGGCCAGCGCGCGCGCGGGCACAACCGCGTCGGTGATCTCGATGTCGCGATCCGGCGCGGTCCGGCCCAGCCCGATGGTATGAACCGGGATGCGGTAGCGCCGGATCCCGGCGATGGTTTCACGATCGATGCCGCCGCTGTTGTCGGCCCCGTCGCTCACCAGCACCATGGCGCCGATGGGCAAGCCGGCCGCCTCCGCGGCGACCTGTTTCAGCGCGTCGTTGATCCGCGTCACCTCCTCCTGTCCGGTGAGTTGGTCGCGGCGGTCGATGCGCTCCAGCGTCCTGCCGAAGCGATAGGTCCGCACCTGGAACTTCTTCTCCAAGGCGGAGACAAGGCCGCCGTCAAGCGCCGCCCTGGCCCTCTCGATGCGCGTCTTTCCGTCTTCGGAGAGCGACATGCTGCGGGAGTCGTCCAACACCACCGCCACCACGTTCTGCTGGGGTTTCAGCGTGGCCACGCTGAGCGCCGGGTGCCACAGCATCAGCAGGAGGAGGGCGGCCAGGCCGGTTTGGAGCGCCCAGATGGCGGCCGGACGCAGACCGGTGAAACCCGCCAGTCGGCCGCGGCGCCGCCAGAGCAGATAGGCGAGCAAGAGCCCGGCGGCCAGGATCGCCGCCGCCAGAATCCACACCGGCCAGCGGGACAGCAGGACGAAGTCGCCCTTCGCGTATACCGTGGCCGGATACTTGAAGAGGAATTCGAACATTTTCGTCAGGCTCCGAACCCGGGCGCTCAGTGGGTCATGGCGTACACGATGTAATTGACGCCGATGCGGTACGCCAGCGACGCATATCGCTCCGGGTACGTCGGGTCGTCCGCCCACTCCCAGGCGTCCCCAAGGTCCATGTTGTGGCAGATGGCCACCATGATGTGACCCTTGTCGTCGTAGATGGCCCGCCAGCGGGGGACGATCCCGTCCTGCTCGTAGGTGACGCCCCGGTACAGCGCGGCCAGTCCTGGAACCTGGAAGCGCTCGCCCAGATCGTAGAGCACGTGGAAGATCGCATCCCTGTCCTCTATCTCCACGACCGGACGGTCGGGGAAAACGCGGGACATGCTGGCCATGAAGACTTCCCATTCATACGTTCCGTGGAAGTCGTCCACCATGAGAAAGCCGCCGCGCAGCAGGTACTCGCGGAGTTTGGCCGCCTGCGCATCCGAGAGGTACCACTGCCCGACTTCGACGGCGTAGATCCAGGGGTAGTTGAAGATGTCGTCGCCGTCCAGATCCACCACGTGCTCTTTGGAGCGGGTCTGGAGCCGGGTCAGCCGGCGCACGCCCTGGAGAAATTGCCGGTCGCTTTTCGGGTAGTCGGTTGTCCAGGCGCCGCCGCCCCGCCCGCCGTAACCGCCGAATCCGCCGCGTCTCGCCGACGGGTACATCAGCCGGGCGTAGACGAACTCGGTCTTTTCGTTGGCGTCAGGCGGTTCGGGAACCCAGTTGTCCCCGTATCCGCCCCCCATGAACCCGCGGCTCCGGCGCTGCCAGGCGAAGGAGGCGGTGAGGCCAAGAAGAAAGAGCCCCAGCACCACAAGCGCTATTCGAGAACGCATCGGCCACCCCAACCGGTGATCTAAGGATAGCACACGCCATCCTTCAGTGACTTTGACGCAGCCGCAGGCGCGCGATGTTACCGGGTGAGGCGGAAACCGCGAACCCCGATTCGGGACATCCCCCCCGGGGATCTGCTATGCTGGGCAACACAGCCATCAATTCCCCTTCATGACAACTCATCCTAAGGGCTCTCGGGCCCTTGTCCTTCTAACCTCCGTTTTCGGCCCTTACGCCCAGGACGACCAGTTCGGCAGCCGCTCCATCAATCCGATGGAGCTCTACCACAACCAGGTCACGCGCGTGCAGGGCGCTTTTTCCCTGAGGATGTTCCACCGGTCGTGGGGCATCATGATGATTCAGCAGAACATTTCCGCGCCGACTACGGTGTTGGACTTCCCCACGCGCAAGGCCTTCGAGCGGGAACTGACCAGCCACCGTTACGACGTGGTGGGCATCTCCTCGATCATCGTGAACGTCGGCAAGGTCCGGGAGATGTGCCGGATCGTGCGGCGTCTCTCCCCCGGCTCACAGATCGTGGTCGGCGGTCACGTGGCGGCCATCCCCGGCCTGAACCGGATGATTGACGCGGACCACATCGTGCGCGGGGAAGGGATCGCCTGGATGCGGCGCTACCTCGGGGAAGATCCCGAGGCGCCCATCCGCCACCCCCAGATCGTCTCGGGCTACGGCCTTCGCGTTATGGGCTTGCGGATCCCGGACATGCACGGATCCGCCGCGGCGACCATCATCCCCTCGGTCGGCTGCCCCATGGGCTGCAACTTCTGTACGACGTCGGCGTTTTTCGGCGGCAAGGGCAAGCACCTCGACTTCTACAAGAGCGGCCGGGCGTTGTTCGACGTGATGTGCGAAGCGGAGGCCGGCGTGAAGGCCCGCTCGTTCTTCATCATGGACGAGAACTTCCTTCTGAACCGGGACCGGGCCATGGAGTTGCTGGATTGCATGCGGCGGGAAGGCAAGAGCTGGACCTTCTACGTGTTTTCGTCCGCCAACGCCATCCGCCGCTACACGATGGAACAACTGGTCGAACTGGGCATCTCCTGGGTGTGGATGGGGCTGGAGTCGCCGCGCTCAGGTTACTCCAAGCTGAACGGGGCGGACACCGTCCGCCTGGCAGGCGAGCTCCGCAGCCACGGGATCAAGCTGCTGGGCTCGACCATCGTCGGCCTGGAGCACCACACGCCCGAGAATATCGGTCCGGAGATCGAGCACGCGGTCACCCACGACACGGACTTCCACCAGTTCATGCTGTATACCCCGGTGCCGGGGACTCCGCTGTACCACGAGATGTCCGAACAGGGACGCATGCTGGACGGCGTGGACCTGGCCGACATCCACGGCCAGTACAAGTTCAACTTTCAGCACGCGGCCATTCCGAGGGACGAGTCCAAGCGTCTGCTGGACTGGGCCTTCCGCCTGGACTTCGAGAGGAACGGCCCGAGCCTGTACCGCATCTTCCGCACCACGATGGAGGGCTGGCGGCGTTACAAAGACCATCCCGAGCCGCGAGTCCGGGAGCGCATACACTGGGAGGCGCGGCAACTGAAGGGCATTGCCGCCGCCTGCCTGTGGGCCATGGAGCGCAGCGTGCAGCGAACCAACCAGGCGCTCCGGGAGAAGGTACGGGCGCTGCGGCGGGAGATCGAAAAGGAGTTCGGAACGATGAGCCGCGCCGCCTCCCTGCTGGCCGGCCCGGTCCTGCTGTGGACCTCGCGGATGGAAGAGCGGCGGCTGGCGCGCGGCTACACCTACGAGCCGCGCACGGTCATCGAACGCCGCAACTGGGCCGACGCGGAGACGTGACCGGCGGCTCCCAGCCAGCGGCTACCGGCCGCCGGGGCCGCCGCTGGCCGCTACCAGGTCAACAGCCCGCGCAGGTTCCAGGCGCAGATGGCGCTCCCCTGGAGTTTGTCGCCGCCGGGGCCGGGCCAGTGGGTTTCGAGGCTGACCCAGCCTCGATAGCCGTCCCGCACCAACGCTGCGAACTGTCCCTTCCAGTCGAGCGCCCCGGTTCCGAGGGGCATCCAGTGGGGCTGGCCGTCCTCCAGCCGGCAGTCTTTGGCGTGAACGTGCGCAATGTCGCCGGCCCTCAGCGCCCGATAACCCTCCGGGAAGCCGTTCTCGCCGGCCACGCAGGCGTTCGCCGGGTCCCAGACCACCTTCAGCCCGGGATGGTCCACCGCCCGCACCAGCGCGGCGGCTTCGGCGCCGGTGCCCGCGTTGCAGGTGTGCTCGTTCTCCAGGCCGAGAACGAGACCCTCGCCCGCTGCCTCCGCGGCAAAGCTCCGGAGCGCTTCCGCCACACGGCCGAAACAGGCAGCCGGGTTCAAAGCCCGCCAGAACGAGAAGACACGGATGACCGGCGCGCCGACACGGCGGGCGATCCGGCAGGCCCGGCGCAAAAGCCGGGGCTGGTCTTCGTAGGTGTGGGCGGAGCCGAACACGTCACGCTCGAACCTGCTGTCGAGGGGTTCGGATCCCGGCAACACGCATTTCAATAGCGGGGAGGCGATAGAGACGGCCTTCAGCCCGTGAGTCTGGAGCAATGCGTGGACGCGTTCGATCCCCTCGTCGTCAACGTCCAGCACGTTTTTGCCCCACAGAACGCGAAGTTCCGCCCCCGCGAGGCCGGCCTCAGCCATGGCCCGCGCCGCGATTGCCGGATCCGGCGCGAACTCATCGGTAATGGCGGAGATCGGGAGTCTGAGTTCCATCTGTCCGGCTGAAGCGCCGCTTCGCGGCCGTCACAGGCCGTAGTAGGCGGCGTTTTTCGCGGCGAAGTGAGCCAGTTCGGCGGGCAGTTCTTCCAGGATGTAGATCGAATTAGAGGGACAGACCGGGATGCAGGCGCCGCAGTCGATGCACTCGGTCGGATGGATGTACAGCATGGTGGCCTCGGCGAAGCCGGCCTCATCCTCCTTGGGGTGAATGCAATCCACCGGGCACGCTGCAACGCACTCCATATCCTTCGTGCAAGTATCAACAATTACGTATGCCATATGGCCCTCCTAAAACCGGCGCCGGACACGGCCGGCTCCAACCACCATTATAATCGTTACTATGTTCTTCCGCCGCCGCCCCGCCCGGACGCCCGGTTTCGAGGAGAGAGTCGACGCCTTGCGCCGGCGCGGCTTCTCGGTGGAGTCCACAGGCCCGGCTTCCTTTCTGGTGCAAAGACAGGGGAGCGCGGCCACCGTGGACCGCTCGCCCGAGGGTGTTCCCGTGATGAGGCGCGCGGGAGTGCTGGTCGAGGGTGAGATCGCCGCGCTGGTGGACGAGGGCAATCAGAAGTTCCTGGTGACCCCTTCCGGCGCAAAACGTCCCGCCCTGGCGCCCGATCTCGACGCGCTCCATGCATTCCAGGAGGACCTGCGCAACGCACTGGGCCTGGTGAGCCTTTACAACCTGTCGCTGGGCACAACCTCCGACCGCCACGACTACGACCGTCTGCAAGGCAGACCGTAGCGCGCGGCTTCGAGACTGCCCGGGATGGCGCCCCGGGAAAAGGCGAACAGGCGGAACGGCGCAATCGCCCTTCAGGGCCGGCTCAGCCGCCGGTAGAGATCCATTGCTTCCGCCGCTTCCGCGTGTCTGCCCTGTTTCTCCAGCACCGCGGCCCGCAGTTGAAATACTCGCGGGAAGGCGAGACACGCCAGCGGGTCCTCGACTCCCGCCGGCGGCGTGCCGTATACCTCCAGAAGAGGCGCGGCCTCCGCCTGCCGTCCGGTCTCCACCAGCGCCCAGGCCAGCAGTACGTCCACGCGGTCAGAGCCCAGCGGATCGGCGGCGGCCGAGAGTTCTCGCAGAACCGGCATGGCCTCTCCGAACCGGCGGTCCACAAGGAGACTGGCAACCGATAACTGGCGGGCGAACGACGTGCCGGCGGGCACGGCCTCACGCTTCCCGGCCCGCATGTCCCACACCGCAAGCTGGGCTTCGGCCAAGGGGCGGACCTCGGGAGCCGTCACCTGCCTCAACCCGGCTACGGCCTCGGTCTTCCTGCCGGTGAGGTACAGCCACTGGGCCTTCCGGCAAGCAGCGAAGGGACCGTCCGCGGCCAGCCGCCCGAATATCTCGTTGGCTCCCGCCACATCGCCGGTCATCAGTCTCGCCCTGGCCGCCTTGTAGAGCGTAGCGCCGCCCAGGAAAGCGTGGCTCATTTCATAAGCGCCGAGGTAGTACTCCTCAGCCCTCTGAAAGTCGCCGAGATGAAAATGCACGTCGCCGAGCGAGTCCAGGGGATTCGCCTCCCTCCGCGCCAGACGCCGGTATCGCGCGAGCGCCTTTCGCGCGGCATCCAGGTCGCGACGCCCCGCCTCCATGTACCCCAGCGAATTCCACCCGTCCTGGTCGGACGGATCGATCGACACGACCCTGCGGTAGTAGGCGGCCGCGTTGTCGAAGCGCCGCGCGGCGCTCTCCTCCCGGGCCAGTTGCCGGAACACCTCGGCGTCGGCGGGCGTGGCGCGGCTGAGCGCGGCCAGCGCCGCGTGCCGCAACTCGCGGTTGTTCGTCAGTACGGCTTCGATCAACTCCAGGTCGATACGCCGCTGCTCAGACAAGCGGTCTCCCCTGCTCCTGGCTTTCCCGATGACCGCCAGAGCCCCGTCCCGGTCGCCGCGCAGCAGAAGCGCGCGCGCCCAGGCGACATAGGCGCCTCCGAAATCCGGGTCGAGTGAAACGGACCGTTCCAGCGCCGGAACGGGATCTACCGCTTCCCGGCTTTCGGCGAGAGCACGGAGCGCGTCCACGCGCGAGGTGTCGAAGGAACGAGCCTGAGGGTCTACCCATCGCGCCACGGAGTCCGCCAGACGCAGCAGTCCATCCGGGAAGGACTCCTCCACTGAAATACGGGCGAGGGTGCGGTTGCGCTTGAGGTCCCGGCGCACTGCGTTGAGGGTCACGCGGCCTTCTGAGGCGACCAGGTAGCCCTCCAGGATCGTGGTCGCGCTCGCGGCAGCCGCATCCCTCTCGCCCGTCACCCGCAAAGGGTGCAGCCGCGGAGAACCCCACACCTGCGCGGCCACCGCCTCGCTCAGGGCATAGCCCGCCCACGCCGCCGCCGGATCGCCGCTGAGATTCTCGAAAGGCGGGATTGCCAGGCGCTCCAGCGCCTCTCCCGTCCGCCTGCCGCAGCCCGAAACCAGAAAACAAAGAACCGCCGGAAGGACGAGGCGACTAAAGGACACGTATCTCCATGGCCATCAACTGTTGGAACTCGGGCAGTTCTTTGAGGCCGGCGAACTCCGGCTCTTCCAGAAACCGCTGGCGCTCCTTGAAGCCTTCCTCCAGGCAGCGGCGGATGTAACGCAAGGCGTACTCGGTCATGCCGGCCTGAGCGTAGGACTTGGCGAGATAGTAGTGAAACCGGGCCTGCTCTTCCACGCTGCGCTCCTGGAGGATGGAGCCCGTGGTGCCCCGCTGTTCGAACACCATGGGGTCGAGCGAGAGCGCCTTGCCGTAGGACTCCATCGCAGCCTTGTAGTTCTTGCGGGCATAGTAGGCGGTCCCCAGGTTGCTGTAGATCGTGGCCGAGTAGGGGTTCAGCTTGAGGGCCTTCTGGTACTCCTGGATGGAACGTCGGTAGTTCTTCTGGGCGTAGAACACGGCCCCCAGGTTGTTCTGCGCCTCTCCGTACTGGCGGTTCTTCTTAAGCGCCTCCTCGTAGTTCTTGCGGGCGGACTTGAAGTCCATCAGGTGGTGGTAGGCGATGCCGATCTTGTTGTACAGAATCCAACTGCCCGGGAGTTTGAGGCCCGTCCGGTAAATGTCGATGGCCTCACGGAACATCTTCCTGGCCATCATGAGGTCGCCCCGCTGCTCGATGGTGAGTTCCACCGGCTTGGGAGGAGCCGTGGGAGCCGGTTCCTGCACGGCGGCGCCGGCGGGTGCGGCGGGGGGTGCGTCCTGCGCGAGAGCGCAGCAGCCCAACCAGAAGACCGCGGCAATCGCGGCGGTTGTCAGGCGGTGACTTGACACGAATTCCATGGCCGCCCTCCGGTTCTATTTGAACATATCCAGGAGACGCCGGAACAGGCTTTTCTTCGAGGGGGGCGGCGGCTGGCCGGCCTCAACCTGTTTGGCGGCCGCCTGCACGGACTTGCGGGACTGCCTGCCGCCGCCGGTTCCCGCCCGCGCGGCTGCGTTTTGCGCCAGCACGGAGGGATCCTCGGATCCCGTGTCCCACCCGCTCACCTGAGTGGCGCTGGCGAGCATGCCTCCGTGCTGCCGGCACACCTCCACCGGCTGGGTCCCCGACAGGAACGCCTGCGTCTGGGCGCCGGGGCAGCCGCTGTTGGCGAGCATGCCCGTGGCAGGGTCCACGCGCACCTCCACGATCCCGTCGGGCGGCTCGAAGGGCCTCACGTTCCGGTACTGCCGCCGCGTGTGCGCCCGCTTCATGAACTCGGTCCAGATGGGCAGCGCGGAGTGCGCGCCTTCGAGGAACAGCTCCTCGTTGTCGTCGAATCCGACCCACACGACGCAGATGAGCCGGGAGGTGAAGCCGGCGAACCACCCGTCGTGCGATGTTCCGGTCTTGCCGGCCGCGGGCAGCGTGAAGCCCCGGGCGGCCACGCCGACGCCCGTGCCGCTGCGCAGCACCTCTTCCAGCAGGTCCACCATGAGGTAGGCAATCCGGGGGTCCAGCGCCTGCCAGCTCACCGGGTGCGCCGTGTGCACGATGCTGCCCCGC
Organism: Bryobacterales bacterium; assembly: GCA_020851555.1. Classification (GTDB taxonomy): domain Bacteria; phylum Acidobacteriota; class Terriglobia; order Bryobacterales; family Bryobacteraceae; genus DTKY01. The sequence continues at coordinate 27,729 of JADZCM010000014.1, forward strand.
TCGTCACGGATCAGCTTGATCAACGACGGCCTGAGATAAGCGCCCTGATTGGCGAAGACGGTGTAGGCGCCCGCGATCTCCAGCGGCGTGACCTCATAGGCTCCGAGCGCCACGGCGGGCGTGGGCTGGATGTTCAGGTTCATCCCCGCGCGCTTGGCCACATCCACCACCCGGTCGTAGCCGATCATCTCGGCGAGCTTCACCGTGGGCACGTTCATGGACTTGGAGATCGCCTGGCGCAGCGACACCGTGCCGTGGTACTCGTCCTTGAAGTTCGCCGGCGAATAGGGCTTCTCGTCGAACCAGAAGGTGGTGGGCTCGTCGAGGAGCGTCGTGAGGCTGGTAATCGGCTTGCGGTTGTCGGTCAGCGACGTTTCCAGGGCGGCCGCGTAGACGAAAGGCTTGAACGACGATCCCGGCTGACGCCTGGCGCGAACGCGATTGAGCTGGCTGACGCCGTAGTTGCGTCCTCCCACCAGGGCCTTCACCTCGCCGGTCTGCGCATCCAGGGCCACCAGCGCCACCTGCGCGTCGGGCGGAGTCTTGCCGCGGAACCTCCTCTGCTGATGCACCCGCGCATCCACTTCCTTCAGGCCGACCCGCACCGCCTCGGCCGCGTCGCGCTGGAGGTCCATGTCCAGAGTCGTGTAGACCCGGTAGGTTCGCTCCTGGAAGTCGTGCCCCTGGAATTCGTCCTGGAGCTCTTCATTGACCAGGTCGACGAAGTAGGGGGCGTCCGCCGATTCGGCGCCGCCCCGGGCCAGAGCGAGGGGCGCGTCCACCGCGTCCTTGTACTGCTGCCCGGTGATGTAGCCGTTGTCGCGCATCATTCCCAACACGACGTTGCGCCGCGCGCGCGCGCGGTCGGGCCAGCGGATGGGATTGGTGAAGCTGGGCCGCTGGACCAGGCCCGCGAGCATCGCGGCCTCCGGCAGCGTGATCTCCTTCAGGTCCTTCCCGAGGTACGCCTGCGCCGCCTCTCCGAACCCCCGGATGGCGAAGCTCCCCCTCCGTCCCAGGTCCACCTGGTTGGCGTAGAACTCGAAGATCTCCTCTTTGCTCAGCCTCTGCTCAAGCTGGAACGTGATGAGCACCTCGGCGGCCTTGCGCTTCACCGTCTTGGCCTGGTTCAGCCAGAACATGCGGGCCACCTGCATGGTGAGCGTGGAAGCCCCCTGCTCGCGGCTGAACTCCTTCATGTCCACGTACGCCGCCTTGATGACCCGCAAGGGATCGAAGCCGGAATGCTGGAAGAAACGCTTGTCCTCGGCCGAGAGCACGGCCTGAATCACGACTTGCGGAATATCCGCGAATTTCACCGGCCGGCGCTTCTGGCGATTCCGGTCGAAGAGGTTCGTCAGCAGCTCGGGCTCCAGCATGTACTGCGTGCGCTCGGTGTTGTCCCGGGTGGAAACGACCCGCGTGACGACGCCGCCGGACAGGTCGATCACCCCGCCTTCCTGGTCGAAATACGACTCGGGCCCGGGAAAGATCTCGACGCTTTCGCCGCGGACGTTGTACCAGCCCAGCGCATTGCCGCGGGACTCGGTGTAACCGCTGCGGCGGAGCTGGCTCACGATCTCGTCGCTGGTCATGCGGTCGCCGATGGTGACGGCCTGCGGCGCGGCGAAGATCATGGCCGTGCTCTGTATCGGCCCGGCGCGAAGCTTGGCGTCGATCATCCGCGCGAACTTCGCGTAGAAGTAGGTGAACGCCAGCAGCACGCCCACCAACAGCAGGGCCGCGGAAGCCAGGGCGATCTTGCCCGCTGGATGAACGGCGAAGCGGGAGAGACGGGCTTTTCGCGGAACGTGCAACTTCACTGCCACGGTTACGGACTCTATTCTCTCAGAACGGGACCCCCGCGCGGGGCGGGGCCTCCCTCATGCGGCGCGCTACGGCGCCCGGACGCGAGGCCGGAAATGCAGATCCACGCTGTAAAGGGGAAGCTCCACCGGCACCTCGTAAAGCACCTGGATTTCCAGCCGCTGATGCGTGCGCCGCACTGTCACCCGGTCCGGCCGGATGGCGATGCCGGCCCGGGCCGCGGCGTTTACCGCCGCGACGCGCACCACCTCGTCCGCCGCCTGGGACGCCACCGCCCGGGATGCGACCTCCCCCAGGGCGCGCTGAAACTGCTGGTTGCGCCAGTAAGGCGGCAGCAGGTGCGCCGCGAACAGCGCCAGCAGGGCCAGAGCCGCTGCCCCCAGCGCCATGCGAAGCCGTCCCCAACTCATCGCCGCCGCCTCATCGCCGGAACAGGTGCCGCGCCAGGAAGAGCAGGTTAGCGGGACGCTCCGCCAGGCGGCGCATGAAGTACGGATACCAGGCCGTCCCGTACGGCACATACAGGCGCACCCGGTAGCCCGCTGCCGCCAGCCGCTCCTGAAGGTCGCGCCGGATGCCGTAGAGCATCTGGAACTCGAAGGCGTCCTTGGCCAGGCCCTTTCGTCCGGCAAAGCCGAGCGCGTGGCCGATCATCGCCGGGTCGTGGGTCGCCAGCGCCGGATACACGCCCCTCTCCAGCAGTATCTCCGACAGGCGCTTGTAGTTCGCATCCACCTCCGGCTTGCGCGGAAACGCCACCGAAGGAGGCTCGCGGTAGGCGCCCTTGCAGAGCCGGATTGGAAGCCCCAGGGCGGAGAGCCTCTCGATGTCCGCCTCGCTGCGGTACAGGTACGCCTGGATCACGGCGCGGACCCTCCCGTGGGCCTGGTGCATCGCGGCGACAAGCTCCAGGTTGCGATCCACAGAGGAGTGGGCCTCCATGTCCACCTCAATGCGGCCGTCCACGCCGCGCGCCGCGCGCACCAGCGTCTCCACGTTGCGGCGGCACTGCTCCTCGGAGAGTTCCAGCCCGAACTGGCTCAGCTTGATCGAGAGGCTGGCCTGGAGGCCGGCCGCCGCGATGGAACGCAGCGCCTCCAGGTAGGCATCAAGAGAGGCCCTCGCCTCGTCCGCGGAGGTGACCTTCTCCCCAAGGTGGTCCACGCTGACGAGGAAACCGTCACGGTTCAGACGGCGGCAAACGTCCAGTTCGCGCTCCAGCGTCTGCCCCGCCACGAAGCGGCGCGTCAGCCCCCCGGCGAGGGACGAGGTTTCCATCCACCGGCGAAGATGCGGTTGCTCGGAGAGGAAGAGCAGGATGTTCCTGAGCATAGGACCGGAGCTAGGCCGGGTCGACCGGCTGCGGGCTGCGCGGCACCAGGTCGATCCTGCCGGGAGCGGCGGGCTCTTCTCCGCCGCCGGCCGCGCCCAACTCGCGCACCCGCCGCAGCGAGGGCAACACGCGGGCTTCCCAGGAGGCCACCGATTCGTTGTAGGCCTGTACCGCCCGTTCCAGATACTGGCCGGTTCTGGCGTAGTGGCCGTGGAGTTTCTGGAGCCGGTCGTAGAACTCCACGGCAACGCAGCGGATCATTTCCGCATTCTCGGCAAGCTGCTGCTGGCGCCACCCGTAGCCGATCCCCTTCAGGACCGAGATCAGGGTGGTCGGCGTCGCCAGCAACACCTTGCGGTTCAGGGCGTCCTCTATGAGCGCCGGGTTGTGCTCCAGGGCCGCGCTGAAGAAATGGTCGCCGGGGAGGAACAGGACCACCATCTCCGGAGCCGGCTGAAACTGCATCCAATACTGCTTTCCGCCCAACTGGTTCACGTGCGCCAGAACCTGCTGGCTGTGGCGGATCAGCGCCTCCCGCCTCTTGGCGTCGTCGCTGGCGGACGCGGCTTCCATGAAGGCCGTCAGCGGGACCTTGGCGTCCACGGCCAGCGTGCGGCCGCCGGGGAGCCTGACCAGCATGTCGGGCCGTATGCGCCCCTCTCCGGTCTCCCTGGTTTCCTGCTCCGCGAAGTCGCAGTGCTTGACCATTCCCGCCAGTTCCGCCACGCGCCGCAGGGTGATCTCACCCCACCGCCCCCGCACCTGCGGGGCGCGGAGCGCATGGGAGAGAGTCCCGGTCTCCTGGGCGAGGCGCTGGAGTTCGCCGCGGAGCGCACCGTAGGCGTCCTGACGCGCCCGGTCCAGCTCGCGGACCTGGCCCTCCAGTTTGGTCAGAGCGGCCGACAGGGGCTGCACCACGCCCTCCACCGCCGTCTGGCGCTGGGAGAGGTCGCCGGCGATCTCAGCCCGCACCGTCTCCAAGGCGCCTTTGGCCGCTTCCAGGAAGGCCCCCTGGCTGGTGCGCAGCGCGGTGTCGGCCATCGCCTGGAAGGTCTCCCCGATTTTGGAAACCGCGGATTCCGCCGACGACAACCGCGCCTCGGCCACGGCGCGGGCGGCCTCCGCCTTGAGCAGCCTGGACCTGGCCAGCAACGCCGCGGCCAGCGTGCCGATGGCCAGTCCCGCGGCAAGCCCCGAGAGGAAGAAGGTCCACGTTTCCATGAGTGACGTCCGCTAGCTTAGCAGGCGGAAGGCGGCGTAGCCGAGCATCGAGCCGATGGCTGAGCCGGCCACCACGTCACTGAGGAAGTGCATGCCCAGAACGATGCGCGAAGCGGCGACACTGAGAGCGCAGAACAACATCGCCAGCATGAGGGGCGGAAAGAACAGGCCGATGGGGAGCGCCACGGCGAAAGCCGTGATGGAATGCCCGGACGGAAAAGAGAAGTGGTCCGGCGGCAGAACGTTCGCCCAGCAATGCGGTTCGATATGGCAGGGACGCCTCCGGCGCGTCCTTTGCTTCAGCCAGACGAACAGGCCGATGCCGCTCACGGTGGCCAGGGCAGCCGCTGCCAGCGCCGCCAGCGCGTCCAGCCCGGCGTAGAGCAGAATGATCAGGCCCAGGGTGAACCAAAGCCAGCCGTCTCCCCCGCGCGTGGCGCAGACCATCCACAGCCGGATCCAGCGCGGGGCTCTCCAGCGGTGAACCCTTCTCATCAGCCCATGGTCACGTCTGGAGATGAACTTCCACATAACGGGGGGCGCTTTTTCAGTTTACAGAATTCCCGGGAGGTGCGCCACGGGGGGGGCCCGGCCTTGGCGGCGCCGGCGGCGGCCCGTGATCCGTCCGTAAGGGATTTCGGAATGTGGCTTGTAGGCTGTGGGGAAGGGGTTGCGGCGTGACGGGCCGGATTCACCCAATGGGTGCCGAATTGCATGTCGGTTTTCGATGGCCCTGTCGAAGAAACCGAAGCGCTCACCCGCCGAAGGGGAGCTCCCCTTTGAATATGACTTTGAACATCCCGCTGAAGAGGTGCTCACGGCTTACGCCGGGGTTCCCCTGTTGGTGCGGGCGATCCGCTCCTTCCATGTGCCGGACAGCGTCCAACGGCACTTGCACCTGAAGCAGCGGCAACGCGGCTTTGACGAAGCCACTTACGTGGAGAGCTTTCTGGTGCTGAACGCGCTGGGCGGGGAGTGTCTGGAAGACTTCGAGCGATTGCGGGAGGACCAAGGCCTGGTCGAGATGCTGGGGCACGAGTTGCCCAGCCCGGAGGCGGCACGCAAGTTTCTGTACGCTTTCCACGAGGAGGAGCGCATCGAGCAGGCGCAGGCCGAGTTGCCGGTGGGCCAAGTGAGTTATATCCCCAGCGAGAGCGAGACCTTGCGCGCTTTGGCGCAGGTGAATCAGGAGTTGGTGCAGGAGATCGGGCGGCGTTCGGCGGAACAGAAGATCGCCACCGTGGACCTGGACGCCACCCTGATCGAGAGTTACAAGCGGGAGGCCAAGCCGACCTACGCAGGGGGTAAGGGCTATCAGCCGCTGCTGGCGCTGTGGGCGGAGATGGACTTGGCGTTGGCCGATGAGTTCCGGGACGGCAACGTGCCGGCGCATGTGGAGCCGTTAGCCACGACCCGGCGGGCCTTCGCGGCGCTGCCGGAGAGCGTGGTGGAGTATTACTTTGGCGGGGACTCGGGGTGTTGGGACCGAGCGCTGGTGAACTGGCTGCGCGACCCGCGGCGGGAGGACGGGCCCCAGGGCTGGATCACCTTCGGGATCCGTGTGCGGATGACGCCGAATCTGAAGAAGCACATTCTGCGCTTGCCGGACAGCCTGTGGAAGGCCTATCGGGAAGACTCCGGCGCGGTCAGCCAATGCGCGGACCTGCTGAACTACTGGCCGGAGGAAGAGGACCGTCCCGAGGGCGCCGGGCCGTTGCGGTACGTGGCGATCCGGGTGCGCAAGCGGCAAGGGGAGTTGTTTGCCGACGGCAGCGAGTTCCGCTACTTCGTGGTAGCGACGAACCAGTGGGACTGGAGCGCGAAGAAGCTGCTGGAATGGCACCGGCAGAAGGCGGGTTCGATCGAGGCGCTGCACGACGTGCTGAAGAACGAGTTGGCCGGGGGGGTGATGCCGTGCGGGCGGTTTGGAGCCAACGCGGCGTGGTTGCGGCTGGCGCTGCTGACGCACAACGTGCTGAGCGGGCTGAAGCGGATTGCCCTGAAGCCGGAGTGGCTGGAAGCGCGACCCAAGCGGCTGCGGTACCACTTCTTCTACTCACCGGGCAAGCTGATCCATCACGCGCGGCGGTTGCTGGCGCGAGTAGGGCGCAAACTCACCGAGCTAACCGAATGGTCTGAGGCGTGGGCTCTATTGCCGGCCACCGGCTAAGCCGGGAGCTTACGGACGGATGATCAGAGCGCTTTTGAAACCCCTCGGCCGGAGGTGTGCTCGCCGCTCCATTCCGGCGGGCGCGCTAACCCGTCCACTACCGTCTCCATCCGAGACAACCCCTCCACACTCCACTCACCGGCCCCCAGCGGCTCTCGCGTCTTCCTGAACCACCACAATTCCATCTGCCTCCTGCCTTACGGACGGATCACGGGCGGCGCTCCGCGCCCGGGCCGGGTCCGCCTGTGGAAGAATGAATTCGGTGAAGCGGATCGATCTGATCTACTACGACGCCGGAGGAGGACACCGGGCCGCGGCCAACGCGCTCAAGCTCGTCATCGAGGAGCAGCAGCGCCCCTGGGACGTCCGCCTGGTGAACCTCCAGGAACTGCTCGATCCGCTGGACGTTTTCCGCAAAGTCCTCGGCCGCCGCCTCCAGGACATCTATAACCTGCTGCTGAGGAAGGGATGGACGCTGGGGTCCAGCCAGCTCTGCGCCATGATGCACGCCATCATACGCTCCACCCACCCTCAACAGGTGCGCCTGATCGAGGAGCACTGGCGCGCCAGCCGCCCCGACCTGGCGGTCTCGCTGGTTCAGAACTTCAACCGCGCGCTCCGGGAGAGCCTCCTGAACGTCTGTCCCGCCGCGCCGTTCGTCACGGTGCTGACCGACCTGGCGGACTACCCGCCTCACTTCTGGATCGAGCGCCAGGAGCAGTACCTGGTCTGCGGAACGGACCGTGCCGTCGAGCAGGCCAAGGAGTTGGGCCACGCGGAAGATCACATCTTCCGCGTGTCGGGCATGATCCTCCACCCCCGGTTCTACGAGCCCATCACGGTTGACGTGGCCGCCGGACGCCGGCGGCTGGGTCTGGACCCCGCGCGCACAACGGGCCTGGTTATGTTCGGAGGCGAAGGGGCCAAAGTGATGTCGGGCATACTGAAAGAGCTGGACGGCTCCGGCCTGAATCTCCAGTTGATCTTCATCTGCGGCCGCAACGAGGTCCTCGCCCGCAAATTGCGCGAGCACCGCGCGAGCGTGCCCATGTTTGTGGAAGGCTTCACCCCCGAAGTGCCGTACTACATGCACCTCTCGGATTTCCTGATCGGCAAGCCCGGACCGGGAAGCCTCAGCGAGGCCATGGCCATGAAGCTGCCCGTGATCGTGCAATGCAACGCCTGGACGCTCCCCCAGGAGCGGTACAACGCCGTGTGGGTCAGGCAGCACCAGACGGGCCTGGTGCTCTCCAGTTTCCGCAGGATCAGGCAGGCTGTCCGGGAGCTCACCGAGCCGGCGGCGCTGGCGCGCTACAAGGCCAATGCGGCCGCCATCCGGAACCGCGCCGTCTTCGAGGTACCCGGGATTCTGGAGCGGCTGCTGGCGGCTCCGCCGGCGTCAGCCGGCTCCGCTCCGAAGGGACCGTAGCAGGCTCGCGGACAGAATCAGGACGCCGCCCGCGGCGCTCAACGCCGCCGGCCACTCGCCGTGAACCAGCGCCGCCCACACCGGGTTGAGCGCGGGCTCCGCCAACAGCAGCAGCGAACACTCCAGGGCTGGGACGGATCGCACGCCCCGGGTCAGAAAAACGTACGCCAGCCCTATCTGGAAGACACCGAGGTACCCGATCACCAGCCCGTCCTGCACCGAAATTGTGGCCGGAAGCGCCTTGGGCAGGCAAACCAGGCAGGCGATCAGGTTCCCGGCGGCCACCGTCGCCATGGCCTGCCCTCCCGAGCCCGCGCTCCCGCCGGTCCAGCGCAGGCCGGCCAGCGTGAGCGCCCAGGTTACTCCCGAAACCAACGCCAGCACGTTGCCCGTGGCGGGGTCGGGCGCCGTGCGCAAGGGCGCCTGCCCTCCCAGGAAGAACAGAGCGGCGCCCGTGCCTACCACGGCCATCAGGGCTGCGTCCGAACGGCGCACAGGCTCCCGCAGGAGCCAGGGGCCGATAAGCAGAAGGTACGCCGGCGCCGTCGACTGGAGAAAGATGGCGTTGGCGGCGGTGGTCAGCTTGTTGGAGAGGACGAACAGGATCAGAGTGGACGCGTACGAGCACCCGACCAGAAGCGTCCGCCAGGACCATCCCTTGCGAGCCTCCGGCAGCAGGACCAGAACCGCAGCCGCGGCCACCAGCGAGCGGAAAGCGGCCACCTGCCAGCCGTTGAGTGAAGCGGCCTTGATGGCCGCGCCTCCAGTGGAGAAGAGCAGCGCCGCGGCCAGCACGTAGAACCGCGCCAGCCGGAAAGAAGAGATGCCGGCGTGGACGCTCAGAACGGCAGATCGGGCCGGGTCGCCCGCGCCACGGGCGATCTCGCCAGCGTGCTGTAGGGGTTCACCGGGAAGCCGTTCTGCCGCACCTCGTAGTGCAGGTGCGGACCGCTGACGCGTCCCGAGGCGCCAAGTGCGCCGATGATCTGTCCCCGGCGCACCTCCTGCCCGGCGATCACTTCAAACCGCGACAGGTGTGCGTAGTAGGTTCGCAAGCCCCCGCCGTGGTCGATCACGACCAGCCGGCCGTACCGGGCCGCGAATTCGGCCAGCGCCACCACCCCGTCGGCCGCCGCGCGGATGGGCGTGCCTATCGTCCCGGAAATGTCCACCCCCGTGTGGAAGGCCATCTGCCCTGACAGCGGGTCGCTCCTTCTGCCGAAAGGTCCGATCAGCCGTCCTTCCACCGGCCAAAGCGTCGGGCGCGTATTGACCTGCAAAAGCCGCGGGTGGGAGTTCCGGAACGTGGTCAGGTTGGCGCTCTTGAGGAAGTTGTACTCTTCCAGCGTTTCGCCCAAAGTGGGCACCAGGCTGGATTCGGACGAGATGTCCGGCGGGCCTTCCAGTTGGCGGCGGAGTCCGAAAGCGTTGGAGACCTCGCTGGCGAGGGACTGCAACGTCGCCATGTCCTGCTTGGTCTGGCTGACTTCCTTCTGGAGGTTGTTGTAGCGGGTCCGCAGAGCCTCAGCTTCTCGCCTCAGCGAGTTGTAGCCCGCAACCTTCCCGACCATCCGCACATAGCTGGAAACGAACCCGAAGACCGAAAAACAACCGAACACCGCGAGCAGCAGCACAACAACGACGGCCTTCTGCGGGATGTCGATGCGGCGGAGGCGCCCATGCAGCGAATGCGCCAGGACCACCACGAAGTAGGGCTGCTTCATGCTCTAATAACCTCCGCGTCCCATTCACTTCGCCCGCCCTCTGGCGGGTGGGCAGCTCAGCGCAACCTGGACGCGGGAGCGGACGCGGGCATCAGCTCAATAAAAGTGCAACTTTATCACCCTCGGCTTCTACTGTCAATGGGGTATCTAAATACTTTTTGTTTTCAATGGATTAGAAGGCGCCACGGCCCTGATCTCCGTCCGCGCGGCCTGCAATCCGGTTACGATGTTACTACCGTGGAGCAGGCCCGAAAATGGCTGGATGGAGCATCGAGAATTGCGGCTCTCACCGGAGCCGGAGTCTCAGCCGAAAGCGGAATTCCTACGTTCCGCGGCGCCGGAGGGCTCTGGCGGCAGTTCCGCCCCGAAGATCTCGCCACGCCGGAAGCGTTCGCAAGGGACCCGCTGCTGGTCTGGGAGTGGTACGACTGGCGCCGGCGTCTCATTGCCGCCGCCTCGCCCAATCCCGGCCACGCCGCGCTCGCCGAGATCGAAAGGCGCGCCGGCGCTTTTGCCCTGATAACCCAGAACGTAGACGGCTTGCACGAGCGCGCCGGAAGCCGCTGCGTCCTGAAACTGCACGGCGACATCTGGCAGGTGCGCTGTACCGGCTGCGGAGCCGAGAAGCGGGATGACCGCACGCCGCTTCCCTCGCTGCCCCCGCGCTGTGAGTGCGGGAGCCTCCTCCGTCCGGGCGTCGTCTGGTTCGGGGAGCCGCTGCCGGCAGGCATCTGGGCACAAGCCGAACAGGCGGCATCGGGAGCTGAAGTCTTTCTGGTGATTGGGACCTCAGCCGCGGTCTACCCGGCCGCGGGATTGGCCTGGCTGGCGAAGTCGGCGGGCGCCAAGGTCATCGAGATCAACCCCGAGGAAACCGGGCTCTCCGCCGCCGCCGACGTGTCGCTTCGGGGCAAGTCCGGGGACCTGCTGCCGCTGTTGATCTAAGGCTCGCCGCATCCAGCAATGCCTGTAGCGGACGGGCATGTCCGGCGCGAATCAGCGCGGGCCTACAATTGAAGGAGGTGGAACACAGGCCCGGCGTCCAGCTCATCACGGAGCAGCTCATCGGCAGCGTAGCGGAGGAGGCCGCGCGGTCGCCGCGGCGCCGCAAGAACTACAACTTCCATTCCGGCGATGGCGACAACCCGCACCGGTTCCTGAACGTGCTGCTGGCCGGCTCCTACGTGCGGCCCCACCGGCACCGGCAGCCGGCGAAGGCGGAAGCCTTCGTGGTCCTGGCAGGCCACCTGGCGGCCTTCACGTTCGACGGCAGCGGTTCGGTCACGGGCGGCTACATGCTCGGCAACGAGCCGTTCCGCGGCCGGACGCCGTCGAAGATCACGGAGGGCGGCGTGGCCCGGGGGATCGATCTTGAGCCCGGCGTGTGGCACTGCGTGGCCAGCCTCAGCCCCATCGCCGTCTGCTACGAAGTGAAGCCCGGCCCCTGGGATCCTCTCACCGACAAGGAGTTTGCGGTCTGGGCCCCGGAGGAGGGCACGCCGGAGGCAGCCGAGTTCCTGGCCGCACTGCTGGCGTGAACCTGTGCCGGCTCAGCCGAACCGCGCCAGCACCGGCAAGTGATCGCTCAGCGCGAAAGACGCCGGATCCGCGGGGTTCGTGCGGAAGGCCCCTTCGTTCAGCACGCGGGCGGATTGCAGGCGCTTGCTGAGAGGTCCGGCCACCCAGATATAATCGAGCCGGCTCCCGGGCTGGACGGAGGTGAACGTGGGCTGCTGCGGTCCGCCGTACCGCGCGAGTGCATCCGTCAATCCCGCTTCGACCCAGCGCTGATACTCCGGCCCGGCGGGGACGTGATTCAAGTCGCCCTGAAACAGCACCGAAGCCCCGCTGCCGATCTCCTTTTCCATGACACGCAGTATGACGCTCACCTCGCGCTCGCGAACAGCAGCGTCGGAAGGATGCAGGTGCGCGCTGAAAAAAGCGATGCGCTCCCCTCCGGCGTCGAGCACCGCGCGTCCCCAGTGCCGCGTGAACAGCGCCGGATCCGGCGGGGCGCCCGCGTAGGGCGCGTTCTCGGATTCGGCAATTCGATACCGTGTGAAGACGGCGCCGGGAAATCCGATCGGGTACTCGGGCGTGCGTCTGGTGGGGCCGGGCGGGAACCAGGCAGACTGCATTCCCAGCAGTCCCGCAATACGTCCGGCGGAGTCCTCCGCCACCGACTCGCAGAAGCTGACGATATCCGGCTTGTACAGAAGCAGCTCCTGCGCCATTCGAGCTTCCATCTGCCCGGACGCGGCGGCCAGCCGCTCCCGGTTGGCTCCCGTTCCCGGAAATCCCACGCATCGCAGAACGTTGTAGCTGATCGTCGTCAGGCCGGCGGTTTGCCCCCCCGCTCCCGCCGTGGATGCGGCCCAAGCCGCGCTCTGGATGAAGACTCGCCGCGAGATCATGTATCCAGTCCTCCTCAGGCGATCCGGCCATCTTGGCACGTAACGCACGCCGATGCTACCAGGGACATCGGAACCGCGTCAACCGGGAGGATACTGACTGAACGTGCTTCAGAATACGGAAGAAACCCGGGGGCGGGGCGGCCCGAATCAGGCCTGGAGAATCGACGAAAGAAATTTCTCCGGAGCAAAAGGCAACAGGTCGGCGGCCTGTTCCCCGACGCCCACGAACCGGATGGGCGTGCCCAGTTCCCGCGCGATGGCGATTACTACGCCGCCCTTCGCGGTGCCGTCCAGCTTGGTCAGCACGATGCCCGTGACGCCCGCGCTTTCGGTGAACCGGCGCGCCTGCTCCAGGCCGTTCTGCCCGGTGGTGGCGTCCATCACCAGCAGAACCTCGTGGGGCGCCCCGGGAAGCACTCGGGACGCCGTCCGCCGCATTTTCTCCAGTTCCGCCATGAGGTTGGACTTGGTGTGCAGGCGGCCGGCCGTGTCCACGATGACGCAGTCCACCTGGCGCGCCCGCGCGGCCTGCAACGCGTCGAACAGCACCGCGCTCGGGTCGGCGCCCGGCTTCTGGGCGATCACATCCACGCCCGTTCGGCGGCCCCAGATCTCCAACTGCTCGATGGCAGCCGCGCGGAATGTGTCGGCGGCGGCCAGCAGCACCGTTGCGCCGCTGTCGCGGTAACGCTGTGCCAGCTTGCCGATGGTGGTGGTTTTCCCGGAGCCGTTGACGCCCACCACCAGGATCACGGCAGGCGGCTCCGTCACCGGCGCCGCGGGTTTCTCAGCGGCCCGCAGCACTTCCAGCAGGTGCTCCTGGATGAGTTGCCGGAGTTCCCGCGCGTCGTTGAGCTGGCGGCGGTCCAGCCGCTGGCGCGCGGCTTCCAGGATCTCCGAAGTGGTGCGGACGCCCAGGTCCGCGCCCAGGAGGATGGCTTCCAGCTCCTCCAGCAGGTCCGCGTCAATCTGCTTTCCGCCGGCGAGAACGTCGTCCAGACGCGAGACGAGACCCGCGCGGGTCTTCTCCACCCCGCGCTTAAGCTTTTCGAAGAGACTGGGCTCCGGCTCCGTGGCGCCAAAGAGGGTCTGAATCATGGAGGGTAAGAAGCCATTGTACCCTGCCCGTCCGGCTGAGAGCGTTCGGAATGGCGGGTGAGGCGCGGAGACCGGCTGAATGGGACCGCCGGCCAATCCGTCGAGAGCGGCGTTACTGCACGAACAGCATTTCGCCGAAGCGGTCCGGGACGTGGGGGTTCGGGCGCTCCGTCATCGAATCCGACCAGATGCTCATGCGGCGGTCGGGCTCCACGCCGTCCCAGCGGTTCAGGTTGAAGCTCCAGGACGCGCCGGGCGACGGCCGCTTGGAGAACTCCTCGAAATTGGCCCAGGGAATCGAGACTTCCAGGCTCCAGCCGCGATCCGTGTCCTCGCGGTTGTTCAACGTGCCGTTGACGCTGGCCGCGACCTTCACGCCGTCGAGGTTGAAGCGCTTAAAGACCAGGCGGGACTTCGGCGTAACGGCCACGCTGAGATAATCGTAAAGCACCCCGCGCGCATTCATCTCCAGACCGATGTAAGCCGTGGTCTGTTGTTGCGGCCGGGGATTGATGAAGATCTCCACCGCGTCGTCGCGGTACGTGGGATCGTCGCGCCCGGTGAACTGCGCGGTGACGTCGGCGTCCTCGCACTCGTAGGAGACGTACAGGTTCTCGTCGTCCCAGAGAAGCCTGGCGAGGGTCTTCTGCCTGGCGCCGGTCTGCGATTCCCACGGGAAGGCGAGTTGGACCGCCTCCGCCGCGCTCCACGCCTTCTCGTCCACCTTCCCGTCGATGGAGATGGGCGAAGCCGCGCGCCGGACTTCGTATTTCGGGATAGGCGGCGCCGGGCGGGTCTGCGCCGCGAGGGCTCCGGCCAGCAGGACGGAGACTGCCACCCGGCCCGTAAGCCGTACGCCTGGTCCCTTCCCGGCAGCAAGGCCTTCCCTCGTGAAAGCTCCGCGGCTCACGGCAATCCCCTCCCCCCGGCCGGCCGGCGTCTACACGTCGCAGGCTCGGAACGCTTCCTCGAGTCCGGCCATGGGGTCGCCGCGCGGTGTGAACTCGTGCGCCAGCCAGCCCGTGTATCCGGTATCCACGATGGCCCGGCAGATGGCCGGATAGTACAGCTCCTGCGTGGGGCTCAGTTCATTACGGCCCGGATTGCCGGCCGTGTGGAAGTGCCCGATCCACTGTATGTTGTCGCGGATGGTGCGAATGATGTCGCCTTCCATGATCTGCATGTGGTAGATGTCGTAAAGCAGTTTCATGCGCGGCGAGCCCGAACGCTTGCAGATCTCCACGCCGTAGCTGGTGCGGTCCGCCTGGTAGTCCTTGTGGTTCACCTTGCTGTTCAGCAGTTCCAGGCACAGGGTGACGCCTTTGTCCTCCGCCTCGGCCTTCACCCTGTTGACGAAGGCGAGCGAGTTCTCGATGGCCTGCTCGTCCGGCATCCCGCGGCGGTTGCCCGCCAGCAGGATGACGTTGGGCCCGCCCTCGGCCACCGCCTGCGCGATACCCTCCCGGACCTGCTTCTCGCACAGGTCGTGGAACTCCGGGCGGTTGATCCCGTCCGGGATGGAGCGCGTCCCGTAGATCATGGTGGGAACCAGGCCGTACCTCTTCATGACCGGGTACTCCTTAGGCCCCACCAGGTCGAGCCCCTTGAAGCCGACTTTGACGGCTACCTTGCAAAGCGCATCGAGATCGGCCCTCAGTTCCTTGCCGAAACAGCCGAGCGTGGAGGACTGCTTCAGGCGTCCCTTGGCGGGCGCCTGTGTCCCGAGTGAAGGAAGGGCCGCGGCAGCGGCCAGACTGGATACCACGGTTCTTCTTGTCATGGCGATTTGTCAGTTCCCGCGACCGAGGATTCTACCACAGTCGCCCGGGGCCGCTGCGGTACAATGACAGCGCGGAATGCAGCGGATAGGCAGGTATGAGATTGAAGCCGAACTCGGCCGCGGAGCCATGGGGGTCGTGTTCCGGGCGCTGGATCCGGCCATCGGCCGCACCGTAGCCATCAAGACCATCCGCCTCGCGGACCTGGGAGGCGCGCAGGACCGGGAACGGCTGGGAAACCGGCTGCTCCACGAGGCCCGCAGCGCGGGAGCGCTCTCTCACCCGGGCATCGTCATCATCTACGACGTGGGCGAGCACGACGACGTGGCCTACATCGCCATGGAGTTCGTGAACGGGCCCACGCTGGAGCACGTGCTTGCCTCCGGCCCGGCGCCCGGCCGGGATCTCGTGCTCCGGGTGCTGAACACCACGGCGGCCGCGCTCGATTACGCTCACCGGAAGTTGATCGTGCATCGCGACATCAAGCCGGCCAATATCATGCTCCATGAAGACGGCTCGGTGAAGATCACGGACTTCGGGGTCGCCAAGTTTGCGGCAGGGCAGCTTGCCACGCAGACCGGGACGGTGGTGGGAACCCCCTGCTACATGTCGCCGGAACAGGCCCTGGGCAAGCCGGTGGACGGCCGGTCGGATCAGTTTTCCCTGGCAGTGGTGGCCTACGAGATGCTCACCGGGGAGAAACCGTTCGGCTCAGAGAGCCTGGCGTCGGTGGCCTACAGGGTGGCGCACGAAGACCCGCCCTCGGCCTCCACCCTCAACCACACGCTGGGCCGCGGAGTGGATGCCGTGTTCCGCCGGGCCCTGGACAAGGCGCCGGACAGCCGCTATCCAACTTGCCTGGAGTTCGCCGGTGCGCTGGAAGCGGCCTGCCACGAGGCGGAAGGCTGGGCTCCGCTGGCCCGCGGAGGGAGCCTTATGCTGCCCACCGTGGAGGTCAGGCCGCCCGCGCCCACGCACCCTGCCGCGCCCGGCCAAGGTCTGCCCGGTTTTACGGAGCTGCGGCGGGAAGTGGAGGCGCCGGCACGCAGTCCAAAAGAGAAAAAGGACCGGGCAGCGCTGGCGCTGATCGCGGCCGGGATCCTGGTGGTGACGGTGAGCGCTGTTTGGCTTTGGCGCCACTTCACCGGCGGAGAACCTCAACAATCGGAAACCACACCACCCGCCTTGGTCGCCTCCGGGGCGCGGCCCAGCCCGGCGGGTCCCGCGGCGTCCCAGCCGGAACCAAACACGCCGCCGGAGGCGGCAGGGTTGGAGGCGGACGCGACAGAGCCGGGCGCCCAGAGTCCGGCGCCCCCCCTGACACAGCCGGCCAGGACGCCGGCGCCCACACAGACCGGATACCCGGCGGAGGCCACGGTGCAGGTTCGAACGACGCCCCCAGGGGCGGCCGTCGTCTTCGACAGCCGTCCTGAACTGAATTGTACGAGCCCCTGCTCCTTGCAGCTCCCGGTGGGAAGGCACACCGCTTCGGCCGCGCTCGCCGGATATAGAAGCGCCTTGAGAATCTTCAGATTACCTGACGAAAGCGATGTGTTTCTTTACCTCACTCCCCAGGTCGGACAGGTTAACGTCAACAGTGAGCCGCCCGGTGCGTCGATCCTGATCAATGGCCAGCGCCGCAACGAAACCACCCCCGCGACGTTCGAACTCCCGGCAGGCAAATACGTCGTGACGGTGGTCCGGGAGGGCTACCAGCAGGACCAGCAGGAGATCACCCTGAAAGACAGCGCCTTCGTGCGGTTGAGTTTCACGCTGGGGAAGTAGACGCCGGGCGCGCCGGGCGTTTAGAGCAAGTTCGATGCCTGCCCTTCAGTAGCTGAGCAGGCGGCGGGCTTCGCGGATGATGTCTTCGGTCTGCGGCAGGATCTGGTCTTCGAGCCCGGGGTTATAGGCTACCCAGGTGTCCTTGGCCGCCACCCGGCCTACCGGGGCATCGAGGCAGCCGAAAAGCTCGTCCGCGACGCGCGCCGCGATTTCCGCTCCGTACCCCCAACTCAGGGTGTCTTCGTGCGCCACCAGCACGCGGCTGGTCTTCCGGACGGAGGCGCAGATCGCTTCCCAGTCGTAAGGGGCAAGCGTCCGCAGGTCGATCACTTCGAGGCTCAGCAGCGGCTCGGCCTTCTCGATGGCGGCGGCGGCGGCCAGCGCCTTCTGGACGAGCGCCCCGTAGGTCACCACCGTCAGATTCTCACCGCCCTTCGCCAGCCGGGCTTTCCCGAAGGGGATCATGTACTCGGGTCCGGGGTGCGGCGCGCGGTTGTGCGGCTCCCTGTAGAGCTTCTTGTGTTCCAGGAAGAGCACGGGGTCGTCGCAACGTATGGCGGTCCGCAGCAGGCCGCAGGCATCCAGGGCATTGGACGGCATCGCCACCCGCAGGCCGGGGATATGGGTGAACTCCACTTCTCCGCACTGGCTGTGATAAATGGCGCCGCCGCTCAGGTAGCCTCCGATCGCCACGCGTATCACCAGCGGACAGGTGAAGGCGTTGTTGGACCGCCAGCGCAGGGTGGCCAGTTCATCCCGGATCTGCATCATGGCCGGCCAGATGTAGTCGAAAAACTGGATTTCGGCGACGGGTTTCAGCCCCCGCGTGGCCATGCCGATGGCGCGGCCGACGATGGCGGCCTCGGCGAGCGGCGTGTCAAAGCAGCGGCTGCTGCCGAACTCCTTCTGCAAGCCGGCCGTGGCTTTGAAGACGCCGCCTTTGCCCTTCACCAGGGGGAGGCTTTCCTCCCGGCCGCAATCGGCGACATCTTCTCCAAATACGAGGACCCGGGGATCGCGGCGCATCTCCTCGGCCAGTGTCAGGTTGATCTCATCGACCATGGAGCGCGGCGCGCCGCTGAACGCAGGCTGGGTCGAGAACTGTTCCGAGGCCGGTCCCTGGTTCTCGGAATAGAGGTGCCGGAACAGAGAGTCGCCGGACGGAGGGTCCGCGCCCAGTGCCCGCTCGGCCGCCGCCTGAATCTCCTGCTCCACCTCGTGGCCGATGCGCTGGAGAGTCTGGGGCGGGGCGATGCCTTCGGCCAGCAGCCAGCGGGGGAAGGTGACGAGCGGGTCGCGGGCCGCCTCCTCCGCGCGCTCCTCCCCGGTGCGGTAGAGCCGCTCGTCGTCGGAGAGCGAATGGGAGTAGGGCCGGATGACGTGCGCGTGGACCAGGGCCGGCCCCTTGCGCTGTCTGCACCATGCGGCGGCCCGGGCCATAGCGTTCACCGAAGCGCAGTAGTCCGTCCCGTCCACCTCGACACGCAAGAGGCACGGGAAACCCTCCAGCAGCCGGGAGATGCTGCCGCCGGCGGTCTGCTTTTCCAGGGGGACCGAGATCGCGTAGCGGTTGTCCTCCACCAGGAAGACCAGCGGCAACCTGTCCAGACACGCCGCGTTCATGGCTTCCCAGAATTCCCCCTCGCTGGTGGCCCCGTCTCCCGAGGCGACCAGCGTCACTTCGTCGGACTCCGGGGCGAGGTAGCGCGAGCCGTGCGCACATCCGGCGGCCTGTAAGAACTGAGTTCCCGTGGGCGAGGACCCGGTCACGATGTGCAGCTCACGCGAGCCCCAATGCGAGGGCATCTGGCGCCCGCCTGAGGCTGGGTCGTCCGCCGCTCCCACGGCGGCGAGAAGCATGTCCAGCGCGCTCACACCGAGGGCCAGGCACATGGCGCGGTCCCGGTAGTAGGGGTAGAACCAGTCGTGCCCGGCGCGGAGCACGGCCCCGGCTGCTGCCGAGATGGCTTCGTGCCCCGCCCCGCTGATCTGGAAGTAGATCCGGTTCTGCCGCTTGAGGAGGATCTCGCGGTCGTCCAGCCGCCGGGAGAGCAGCATGAGGCGGAAAGCGGCCAGAAGCCGCTCAGGATCCAGGATCTGTTCGCTGACGGTAAGTTCAGCATCCAGCGCGGCCCCGCTCGTTGTCTCAGGCACGGTGGATCCCTCTTCCCCAAGTGTACCCTCGGTGTAAAGAGGGCATCCATGCGTCGCGGCGGCTCACAGGCGCCTGGAGCGTGAGCCCGCAAACACCTGAGTACGCTCGTTCTAAGGCGTGACGGTACTCCCCTGTGCCCCTCTCAGTACAATCTGCGAGGCGGCTCTATTTGCCCCTAGCGGCCACTGGGGGATGCTGCTGATATGCGACATATCGGCCGATGGTTCCGAATTGGATTGCTGGTGGCCTTGCTCCCGGCAGCGGCGCCGGCCCAGGCGCCCCTGGGGCAGATCCGCCGGCCGCCTGAGGAGGTGGACTGGGCGAAGCTGACTCTCTCCATAGCGGCCCACGGAGCGGCTTCCGGCCTGGATGCCTGGACGAGCTGGCAGCGGCCGGAGCGCAACCGTCTGCTGGCGGACGGTGGCCGGTTCACCGCGTCGAGCGCCTGCCGCAAGGCCGGCCTTTTCGCCGGGGTGTCCATTCTCGAGGTGGCGGTGGTGAAGAAGTGGGGGAAGCAGCGTCCCTGGCTGGCGCGGGCCTGCCGTTTTGCCAACTTCGCCGCGGCCGGTATGTTGACGAGCGGAGCGCTCCACAACCTGGCCGGCCGCGGGGGGCCTGGTGCAGCAAACTCCCGGTAATTGCTCTTGTTTGACAACCTGGAAGAGGGTATGCTCAGACATGCAAGTGGGGAGGACTACATGTTCCGGCCGCTTACAGGATACAAAGCCCACTTTCAGGGCCTGACGTTGATGGTGGTTTCGGAGTTCGACGAGTGGAGGGTCATCGTACACACGCCCGAGGTTGTGGTGCAGGGTGCGCGGCAGTTCAGCCCCTCCAAGGCGAAAGACCACGCGTTATGCCTCGCCAGAAACTACCTCTCCGAGGTGAAGCAGCAGGCCGTTGAAGAGACCGCGGAACCCGATTGGCAGCCGACCGGATCCCAGGACTGGCTGGTATGGAAGAGCTGATACGCCGGGGGCAGGACAGGCTACGCTGATGGACGAACGGAAGTTCTTCAACGAATCGGCCACCACCAGACCCGCCACGCTCCAGTGTCCTTACTGCCGCTCCACGGAGGCGCACGAACTGCGCTGGCTGGTCCGGACGAAGAAGAATACGATCCCCTCCGGCGCCGACGAGCGGGACCGTCTCCTGTTTCGGAAACTCCAGAGCTACATGGTGCTGCTCGACGACAAGGCCGTCTGCCGGAACCCGCGCTGCCGGAAGCGCTTTGACATCTCCGGAATCAAGACAACAGCTTTCCTGGTCGCGGACCAGGCAGGCGGAAGGTAGGCATACTAATGGACCGACGTGATTTCCTTGTTGCCGGCGGTGCAGCCGCCGCGGCGCCCGCCTCTCCGCAGGCGCAGACCAAGGCCCCCCGCAAGGCCCTTATGAAAGCGGGCACGCAGGACCGGAGCACGGACGCCGATCTCCGGACGCTGGCGGCGTTCGGGGTAAACAACATCTGCGGTTCTCTGCCGTCGCGGCGGCTGGACGAGAACTGGTCCGCTGACGCACTGAAGAAGCTCAAGGAGCGCGTCGCCTCCTTCGGCATCTCGCTGGACATGCTCCCGCTCCCCCTCAGTTCCTCTTACATCACCAACGCCGAGAACCCCAACATCATGCTGGGCAAGAGCCCGGAGCGCGACCGGGAGATCGACGATATCTGCCAGATGATACGGAACGCCTCGCTCGCCGGAATCCCCGCGCTCAAGTACAACCTGACGATTCTGGGAGTGGTGAGCACCGCGAGGACCAAGGGCCGCGGAGGCACCAGCAACCGCACGTTCGTTTATGACGAGGCCAAGCAGGAACCGCCTCTGACCGAGGCGGGGCGCGTCACCGAGGAGATGAGCTGGGAGCGCATCACCTATTTTCTGAAACGCGTCATCCCGGTGGCGGAGGAGTACAAGGTCAGGATGGCGTGCCACCAGCACGACCCCGCCATGCCCAGGATCAAGGGTTTCCGGGGCGTGGACCGCGTGCTCGGCACGGTGGAAGGGATGAAGCGTTTCGTCTCCATCATGCCGAGCAAGTACCACGGGTTCAACTTCTGTCAGGGCACGGTCTCCGAGATGCTGAAGGATCCGGGCAAGGAGATCTACGACGTCATCCGGCACTTCGGCAGCCAGGGCAAGATCTTCAACGTCCATTTCCGGAACATCAAGGGCGGGTTCCTGAACTTCCAGGAGACGTTCCCGGACGAAGGGGACGTGGACATGATCCGGGCCATGCGGGTATACAAGGAAATCGGCTACGACGGCATGATCATGCCGGACCACGTGCCCGCGATCGAGGGCGATCAGGGGGGCAGGCTGGCCTTTGCCTATTGTTTCGGCTATATCCAGGCGCTGATCCAGCTTGTGAACTCCGAGGCGTAGCGGCAGCCGCCGGTTGACCCCCAGGAACAAAACGATTGAGCCGCTATTTTCTCGGAGTGGATGGCGGGCAGTCCAGCACCACGGCCCTGATCGGAGACCAGAGCGGCAGTGTGCTCGGCTCGGGCGCCGCCGGGCCCTGTAACCACGTCAAGTCGGGCGGCGGGCGCGAGAAGTTCATTTCCGCCGTGGGCGGATGTATCGCGGCCGCGTGCCGCAGAGCCGGTCTGGATCAGCAGGAACTGCGGTTTGAATCCGCCTGCCTGGGCTTCAGCGGAGGGCCTGACGACAAGCGCGCCCTTGTGGTGGAGATAGTCCCCGCCGCCAGGCACTTCGTCACGACCGATGCCTGGATCGCCCTTTCCGGGGCCACCGCCGGAGGCCCGGGCATTATCACCATGGCCGGAACCGGCTCGATCTCGTTCGGGCGCAACGCGGCGGGCGTCACGGCCCGCGCCGGCGGATGGGGCTACATCTATGGCGACGAGGGCGGCGCTTTCGACATCGTGCGGCAGGCGGTGCGGGCGCTGCTGCGGGCGGAGGAAGGCTGGGGACCGGTCACCTCTCTTCGCCGCAAGTTGCTCGGCGCCACGGGCGCTGCCAGCGCCAACCAACTGCTCCACATGCTCTACACCTCCGATTTCCCGCGGGACCGGGTGGCCGGCTTCGCCACGCTGGTGGACGAAGCGGTTCTGGAAGGCGATGCGGTCGCGCGCCAGATCGTGTACGGCGCGGCGCAGCAGCTTGCCAGCATCACCGCGGCGGTTCGGGAGCAACTCTTCCACGAGGGCGAACCGGTGCGAGTGGCTTTCGCCGGCGGCGCTTTCCGCAACACGCTGCTGGCGGAACGGTTCCGGGACCTGGTGGAGATGGACGTGGATTGCAGGTGCGGCCCGCCCCTGCACAAGCCCGTCATGGGGGCGTTGATCGAGGCCTGGAAAGCATCGGGAGTGCAACCCGCCGGGCGCTGACCTCGATGGTCCGCCGGAGAAGATCCGCGACGGCCGCTTCCGTTCGGGCGCCCGCCCCGGCATGCTAGCATCGAGGTTTTGAGGACCTTATGCCTAAACTATCGATCCGCGATCTGGACCTGAAAGGCAAACGCCTTTTTATTCGTGTGGACTTCAACGTTCCCCTGGCGCCGGGCGGCCAGGAGATAACCAGCGACAAGAGAATCAAAGCCTCTCTGCCGACCATCAAGTACGCCCTGGAACAGGGTGCGGGCCTGGTGCTGGCCAGCCACCTTGGCCGGCCCAAGGGCAAGCCCAACCCCGAGATGAGCCTGAAGCCCGTGGCCGCCCGCCTTTCGGAGTTGCTCGGAAGGCCCGTGAAGATGGCGCCGGATTGTATCGGGCCCGAAGTCGAGGCCATGAAGCCCGCTCCGGGAGAAGTGCTGCTGCTGGAGAATCTACGCTTCCACCCGGAGGAGGAGAAGAACGATCCGGAATTCGCCAGGAAGCTGGCGGCTCTCTGCGACCTTTATGTGAACGACGCCTTCGGCAGCGCGCACCGCGCCCACGCCTCCACGGTGGGCATGATCCAGTTCGTTCCAAAGGCGGCAGCGGGGCTGCTGATGGACAAGGAACTGGAGTATCTGACCAAGGCGACCAGGAATCCTGAGCGGCCCTGCGTCGCCATCCTGGGCGGGGCCAAAGTGTCGGACAAGATCGAGGTCATTCAGAACCTCGCCAAGTTCGTGGACAGGCTGCTGATCGGCGGCGCGATGGCCTACACCTTTCTGAAGGCGCAGGGCAGGCCGACCGGAAAGTCTCTGGTGGAGGACGACAAGGTAGGGCTGGCCGGCGAACTGCTTGCCTCCCTCGGCTCGAAGCTGATGCTGCCGGCGGACCATGTCGTCGCCGCGGAACTGAAGGAAGGCGCCGAGTGCCAGGTTGTCGAGGCGATCCCAGAGGGCATGCTGGGCCTCGACATCGGCCCGAAGACGGTCGCGGCCTTCTCCGCCGAGATTGCCAAGGCCAGGACCATCATCTGGAACGGTCCGATGGGCGTGTTCGAGAAGCCGCCCTTCGACAAGGGAACGGTGGCCGTGGGCAAGGCGGTCGCCGCGTCCGGCGCGGTTTCCGTGGTGGGCGGCGGAGACTCCGAGAAAGCCGTGAAGTCGGCGGGCGTGGCGGACAAGATCTCGCACATCTCGACCGGCGGCGGGGCGTCGCTTGAGTTCCTGTCCGGCATAGAGCTGCCTGGCGTCGCGGCGCTCACGGACAAGTAGGGGCCGGGCACGCCCGGTCCCCGCGGATTGGACCACACATGGCCGCGCTGGAAGTGGCGACATTCGGTGGAGGCTGCTTCTGGTGTATCGAAGCTGTTTTCTCGCGCTTGCAGGGCGTTGAGTCAGCCGAGCCGGGTTACGCGGGCGGTACAGCGCCCGCTCCAACCTACGAGCAAGTCTGTACCGACACGACCGGGCACGCCGAGGCTGTCCAGGTGCGATTCGACCCGGAGCGCATCTCTTACCAGGATCTGCTCGAGGTTTTCTTCTCCGTCCACGACCCGACGACGCTGAACCGGCAAGGCCCGGACGTGGGCGCCCAATACCGCTCTGTGATCTTCTGCCATACGGCGGAACAGGAACACGCCGCACGGCAGATGATCCGGGAACTGGACCGTAGCGGAGCCTATCGCTGGCCGATCGTGACCGAAGTGGTTCCAGCCTCACGCTTCTACAGGGCGGAGGAGTATCACCAGGGGTATTTCCGGCGCAACCCGGAGCAACCGTACTGCTCCGCGGTGATCGCGCCCAAATACAGGAAGTTCTGCGAGAAGTTCGCCGCAAGGCTCAAGAACGGGTAGCAGGAGGCCGTGTCCTGCCGGTGTCAACGGGCCGTTACCGCTGTATGCGCGCGGAGCCGCCCTTGGCGAAGGCGCGGACCTGGTCCGCGCTGACCATGGTGGTGTCCCCCGGCGTGGTGGTGAGCAGCGCACCGTGCGCCCAACCCAGTTTCACGGCTTCGGCCGGCTCCTCGCCGGTCAGAATGCCGTAAAAGAGACCGGAGGCGAAGCCGTCGCCCCCGCCTACCCGGTCGTAGACATCCAGTTCTGCGGTGGGAGCCGTGTAGGTCTGGCCGTTCATCCAGGCCACCGCGCTCCAACTGTGGCGGTTGGTGGAGTGGACTTCGCGCAGCGTCGTGGCCACGACCTTCACCTGCGGGAAGGCCTTGAGAACCCGTTCGATCATTCCGAAAAAGACGGCGGGGTCGAGCTTGGACCTGGCGGCTACTTCCGGTCCGGGGATTCCCAGACCGGACTGGAGGTCTTCCTCGTTGCCCACCAGCACGTCCACGTTGGCGGCGATCTTGCGCAGGATTTCAACCGCCCGGTCAGCGCCTCCGAATACCTTCCATAGCTTGACCCGGTAGTTCAGGTCGAAGGACACCACGGCGCCGGCCTTTTTGGCCGCCTGCATGCCCTCCAGGATCACCTCGGAGGTGGTGGGAGAGAGCGAGGCGAAGATGCCCCCGCTGTGGAACCAGCGCACACCGCCGGAGAAGATCTCCTTCCAGTCGAAATCGCCGGGTTTGAGCTGCGCCGCTGCCTCGTTGGCTCGGTTGTAGAACACGATCGGGCCGCGAACGCCGTACCCGCGATCGCTCAGAACCGTGGCCATATTGGGGCCGGTCACGCCGTTGTGCTCGAAGTACTTGTAGAACGGCTTGACGCCCATGGCCCGGACCCGCTCGGCGATCAGGTCTCCGATCGGATAGCGGGCCATCGCGGTGACGATGCCGGTCTGGAGTCCGAAGCAATCGGCGAGGTTGGCGGCGCAGTTGAACTCGCCGCCGCTCACATGGATCCGGCACTCGTTCGCCTTGCGAAACGGTATGATGCCGGGGTCGAGCCGGTGGACCAGGGCTCCGAGGGAAACAAAATCGAGCGCGCCATCAGGGAGTATGTTCAGGCCGTGTTTCATGTGGTTTTCCGTCCAGCGCCCGGCGTGTTGCGGGCCGCAGGGGCCGGACCTGTCCGGCCCCTATCAATTCTCGCACGAACCGGGAGCGGGGCCTACAGCCGCTTCAGGATCTTGATGCCGCTGGGCAAAACGAAGAGACTGTCGCTCAGGCTCTGATTCACCGACACCGACTCGGAGAACATCTCAAAGACCTTCTCCCCGTCCCGCGTGCGCAACTGGGTCAGGGGCCAGTAGACTCCTCCGCCGGCTTCGCGGAACTTGCCGTATTCGGTGACTTCCTCTATCCGCCGGCGCGTCTTGGGGTCGCGGCGATAATACAACTGGCGCACCGGAAACTTCGATGACTGATGGAAGTACACGGTCACGACGTCGTTATCGGCGTCTATGATATCGACGATCTCCACCGGCTGGTTCAGCCAGACGTCGGCGCCCTTCGACTCAAACAGCATGCCCGGCTCGTTGAGCCGCATTCGCAGGAGGTAGAAAACGTTGTGGAAGGTTGAGATGTTGAACCGCCCGATTGTTTCGAGCGGCAGCGGCCGGGCGCCGCGGAACGTGAGTTCGTAGCCCTGGCCGTCCGTGAAAAGCACGGCGCTGATCTCCTTCTCGTTTCTGGTGAACGACTGCCGCTCCCGCAGGGCCGGCGCGCCGGCCGGGCCCGCAGCCGCGAGGTACTGTGTGTAGATGACCGCCTGGGAGAGCCCGGACACTTCCTCGCGGTAGAACGAGTAGGCGCGGCCCTTCTCGGTGCGGTCCTGCATGGTCAGGAACTTGTCGCCGCCCAGCGCCGCGAGCGCCTCCATCACGACGCGCTTGCCGCGTTCCTGGGCCGTTTGCGCGCAGGCCGCGGCGGCGCAAAGCAGGAGGGGGAGCAGCAGCCGGGCGGCCGGTCCGGGAACGGTCATTTCAGTTCAATCTCCTTGATGGGCGAGCCGAGCGCTGAAAGCGGCTTGCCGAAGTCCGCCGCGTTGCCTACCGCCACGATGGTGAAGTCCTCCGGCCTGAGCCGCTCCTTTGCGACGCGTAGTATGTCGGCCTTGGTCACGGCCGCGACGGCCTTCTGGTAGCGGAAGAGGAAGTCGCGCGGGTAGCCGTAGTAGTCCAGCGTCACCAGCCGGGTCAGGGTTCTCGCCGGCCGGTCAAAGTTGAACACGAAGCTGTTCAGGACGGCGTCCTTGGCCGCCCGCAACTCCGCGTCGGCGACCTCGGCCGTGCGCATCTTCTCTATCTCCTGGCGAATCACCTCCAGCGCCTCGGTGGTCGAGGCCGATCTCACGCTGCCGGAGACGGTGAAGAGGCCCGGATGGCCGTAGTCGGCGCCCCAGTAGGCCGAGATGTCGTACGCGTATCCCAACTCCGTCCTTACGCGCTGAACCAGGCGGCTGCGGAATCCTCCGCCAAGGATGTCGGCCATCACTTCCAAAGCCGCGTAATCGCTGTCGTCCAGCGTCCCTCCGAAGTGGCCCAGAGCGAAGAACGCCTGCGTCACGTCCGGCTTGGCGGCGAAGTAGACGCCGGGCGAGGGCCGCCGGACTACTTCCGGGAACTTGGGGACCGGAGGCTGCGACACCTGCCAGTCCCCGAACAGCTTCTCCAGCCGGGCGCGCATTCCGGCCGTATCGATGTCGCCGCTCACGGCCAGCAGGATATTGGCGGGGAAGTAGTAACGGCGGTAGAAGGCGACAAGGTCGTCGCGCCCGATCCGGTCCAGGTGCTCGTTCTCGATCCTCCAGCCGTAGGGAGTCTGCTTGCCGTAAACCAGTTCGGTGAATTCCCTGCCCGCGATGGCGCCGGCCTCGTCGTTGCGCCGCGCGATAGAGCCGCGGATCTGGGTTTTGATCAGGTCGAGCTTGTCCTGGCGGAATTGCGGGCTGGCCAGGACCTCCTTGAAGACGGCCAGCACCTGGTCCGTGTTTTCCTTCAGCGCGGAGAAGGACACGCGGCCCGAGGTTTCCCCGACGGAGCTTTCCACCGACGCCGCCATTCCCTCGAGCAGTTCATCCAACTCGTCTCCCGTCCGCGCCTCAGTCCCTCCGGTGCGCATGACGGAACCGGTGATCTGCGCCAGGCCGATCTTCTCCGGCGGGTCAAACAGGTTCCCGGTCCGCACCAGGGCGAACCCGCTCACCAGCGGCAACTCGTGGTTCTCGAGGAGGTAGAGCCGCATCCCGTTGCTGAGCGTGAACGTCGCCACCTCGGGAATCTTGATCTCCTTGAGCGGGGGATACTTCAGGTCCTCTACGGAAGGCTCCCTCTGCGCCCCCAGGGAGGCAGCCAGGACCAGGCAGGCCAGGGCGACAGACTCACGGATTCTCACTTGTCCACCTCCGCGTCGCGCGCCGTCCAGGCGACCGTGCGCGCCTCGGGCGTAAAGTACTCTCTCGCGACCCGCTGCACGTCATCGCCCGTAACGCGCTGGATGTCCTCGATGCCGGTGAACAGCTTGCGCCAGTCTCCGTAGTTGGCGTGGTAGTAGGTCAACTGCCCGGCCAGCCCGCTGTTGCTGTCGAGGCTCCGGATCAGGCCCGCGCGGATCTTCGTCTTGACGCGCTCCAGCGCGGCGGGGTCCACCTTCTCGCTCTTCAGCCGCTCCAGGACCCCGTAAAGGGCCTTCTCGTTCTCCTCCACCGTGTGTCCCACCGAGGGAACGGCGTAAAGCAGAAAAAGGTTGGGGTATTTGGTCGCGGGGAAAGAGGCCTCGGCCGCGGCGGCGAGGGCGATCCGGCGGTCGCGGACCAGGTCCCTATAGAGCATGCCGGTCCTCCCGCTGGAGAGCAGGGACGCGAGCACATCGAAGACCGGGTCATCCTTGTGAAGCTGGTCCGGGCGCTTGTAGCCGATTATCAGTGTCGGCTGCGCGGGCGATTCCACCAGCCCCCGGCGTTCTCCCTCCTGCTTCGGCTCCACGGTCCGCACCGGCGCCGGCGGCGGCGCTTTGGGCAAAAGCCCGAAGTACTTCTCGGCCAGCCGCTTCGCCTCGGCGGGCAGCACGTCGCCGGCGATGGCGATCGTCATGTTGACCGGAACGTAGAAAGCGCTGAAGAACTTCTCGGCGTCGCGGACCCGCAGCCCCTCGATGTCCTCGGCCCAGCCTCCCGGCATGTTGCGGTACGGGTGCGCCATGAAGGACATGGCCAGCAGGACTTCCATGAGCTTTCCCTGGGGACTGGATTCCACCCGCATTCGCCGCTCCTCCCGGACCACGTCCCTCTCCTTGTAGAATTCGCGGAAGACGGGTGTGAGGAAGCGGCGCGACTCCAGCAGGAACCAGAGCTCGATCCGGTTGGAGGGCAGGCTGTAGAAGTAGTTGGTGGAGTCCATGCCGGTGCCGGCGTTCATGCCGACTCCGCCGTTCTCTTCAATGATGCGCACGTAGGCATTGGCGTCCACGTAGCTGGCAGCCTTCCCGATGGCGGCGTGGAGGCTGGCTTCGAGCGTCCGTATACGCTCCGGGTCCGCGCGGACACCGAGGTTGCGCTCTCCCTCCAGTTGGTCGTAGATCGCTTCCACCGCGGCCATGGCCTTCTGTTCGGATGCGAAGTCCCGCGTCCCGATCCGGCGCGTGCCCTTGAACGCCATGTGCTCGAACATGTGCGCCAGGCCCGTCTTGCCGCCCGGGTCGTCCACCGAACCCGCGTTGACGTAGGTGTGGAAGCTGACCACCGGAGCGTCATGCCTTTCCAGCACGATGAAGTGCAGGCCGTTGGCGAGGGTGAACTCGGTGACCTTCTTTTCGAACTCCTTCAGGTTCTGCGCCCGGAGCAGAAGCGTCAGGAACAGCAGGGTAAGCAGCGTGCGGACGATTGCCCTCATTATTCGTAGCGTAGCGCGAGTGCGGCTTCCGGCGGGCGGCGGGCCGGCCTTGCCCCAGAGGACATTGGGGTATGATTGCTTGTGCCGGTAACTCCGGAGAGCCGATTGAATCTGCACGGGAGGCACAGATGTTCGTGGTAACCGACGCCGGCCTGGCCACGCTGTTCTGCGTGATCACGATGCTGGGGTGGGGCTCTTGGGCGAACACACAGAAGCTGGCGGGCAAGGACAAGTGGGCGTTCCCGCTCTACTACTGGGATTACGCCATAGCCGTGTTGCTGCTGGGAGTTATCCTGGCGGCGACGCTCGGCAGCGCGGGCAGCGCCGGGATGAGTGCGGCCGAGAACGTGCGGCAGGCGGGGACCGGACAGATGCTGAGGGCGGTCTGGAGCGGCGTCCTGTTCAACGTCTCCAACATCCTGCTGGTCTACGCCATCGACGCGGCGGGCATGGCGGTGGCTTTCCCGATCGGCGTCGGCCTGGCGCTTGTGATCGGGACCGTAGCCTCCTATGTCCTGGCGCCCAGAGGGAACCCCGCGCTGCTGTTCACGGGCGTGGGGCTGGTGGTGTTCGCCATCGTCATGTCGGCTCTGGCCTACAGCAAGCTGCCGCGCATCGCCGGGCGAAGCTGGGCGAAGGGCGTGGCCGCAGCGGTGCTGGCGGGGTGCCTCATGGGATTCTTCTATCCGCAACTGGCGGCCTCGATGTCGCCGGCGTTCCAGTCAACGCCGATCCGGGCGGGATTCCTGACGCCCTACGTGGCCCTGGTGTTCTTCGGCGTGGGTCACCTGGCGAGCAACCTGGTGCTCAACACGGTATTCATGCGGGCGGGCGGGTTGAGTTACGGCGACTACTTCCGGGGAACCCCGCGTCTGCATCTGCTCGGGCTGCTGGGCGGGATCATCTGGACGGTGGCTCTCGCCGCCAACGTCATCGCATCGGGCGTGGTGGGTCCGGCCATCGCCTATGCGCTGGGCCAGGGCGCGACTCTGGTCGCCGCCATCTGGGGCGTCGCCATCTGGCGGGAATTCCGTGGCGCGCCGGGCGGGGCCGGGCGGCTCATCGCCTTGATGTTCGCCGGCTACAGTTGCGGGCTGGTCCTGGTGGGGATGGCCACCCAATAGGGGTGCGGGCAGGATTGCGGCGGGACAGGCGCTCAACCCGCCGGGTCACTCGCCGGCCAGGCGCTCCGCCAGCCCGTAGACAGCTTCCAGATGGCCGTGGCGGTCGAGGCCGTCAACCGGCAGGGAGGTCGTGACTATAACCATCTCCCGTTCCGGCACGATGAAGATAAACTGCCCGCCGTAGCCCCACGCGTAGTAGGTCCGGCACCCGCCCAGTTCCCTGATCCACCAGCCATAGCCGTAGAGTTGTCCGCTGTAGTCCGAACGGCCACGCGGCACGAACGAAGCGCCGATCCAGGATTCCGGCACTACCTGCCGGCCGCCGGCGCGCCCCCGCTTGAGGTACATCTCGCCAAAAGCGACCATCTGGCGCGGCGTCATGAGCATCTCGTTGCCGCCGAAGTAGATGCCTTGCGGATCCCGCGGCCACTGGGCAAAGCTGAAGCCCAGCGGCCTGGCCAGCGCCTCATTGGCGAAGGCCCACGTACTCCTGCCGCTTGCCTTGGTGAGGATGGCCGAAAGCAGGTGGTAGCCCACATTTCCATTTTGACTAGTTACTGATAACCTTTGATGGCCTCCGACGCCTTTATTGATGCGGGTTTCAACGCGATGAAGACGGTCCGGAGGTCAATACCCAATGGGTGAGAAACAAGATCAACCATTCCAGATCTCGTTCAACGCTTCGCTGAAGATCGATTTCCAGGGTCGCGCGTCGCCTCGGATGGCGGCCTCATTCTGGTGCGCGAGCTGGGCGAACGTTTGGGCTTCGGCGAACTCATCGCCCAGCACCTGACTGGCTCACGAAAAGGGAGGAACACGCAACTCCCGCTGGCGGACCTGTTGCGCCAGTCCGTCTACAGCCGCATCGCGGGCTGTGAGGACGTCAACGACGCCGAGCGGCTCTCCCAGGATCCGACGTTCCGGCTGATCGGTTCCGAGAAGATTTGGGATCGTGGGGCGGCGCTAACCTCCCGCTTGCGGACCTTTGAGATCGAGATGCTGACCGAGAAAGAGAACTTCGGCAGCTTGGCCCGCATCAACCGCGCTCTCATCGGCAAGGCGGAAGCCCTGGAGGCGCGCGGCGTGAGGTACGCCATTCGCATCCCGGCCAACGACCGCCTGGAGCGGGACATCGCGGAATTGCTGACCCGTCCGGTGGGGCGCCCCAGCCACAAGCCGGTGGTCTGGTATGAGAGCTTTCTGTACCAGGCAGCGAGTTGAAAGACGGCACGGCGGGTGACGCTGCCGAAGAAGCTCAAGAACTGGTCGCTGACCAGCTTGCAGCAACGGCTGGTGAAGACCGGAGGCAGGCTGGTCAAGCATGCCCGGTACTACTGGCTGATGCTGGCCGGGAGCCATCTCACACGGCGGCTGTTTGGGAGCATGGTACGGCGGATCGGTGCGCTGGCGGTGGCGAGCGGTTAAAGAGCGGCGAGGGGAGCCGGGAAATAAATGCGACCAAGGAGGTTGAGGGCCGGAGAGGCGTTTGTGGAATGCGTTAAAAAGACGGGGCCTCCCGGTTTTGGATTTTCGACAAGGCGACACCTCCAGGATTTGGACACGAAAGACGACTCCCGAAGGGCAAAACTGTGCCTCGGAGTATCAACTGGGTGTATACTGTCCGACAATGAGAACCTAAGATGGAAATCCCGGCTGAATGGACAGATCCGTCCGGGCAAGGTATTCGACCTGGTGTTGCCGCTGGACTAAATCGCGGAGGGGTATCGCGCCATGGATGAACGGCGGGCGATTAAGGCGTTACTGCGGCATAAGTACTGAACGGCACGAGATTCGAGGAGCTATCTATGGGAATTACTTTCGATTTTCACGGGCAAGTCGCAGTGGTGACTGGCGCAGCATCCGGCATGGGTCTGGCGACAGCACGGGCATTCGCAGAGGCGGGCGCCGCCGTGGTACTCGCAGACGTGAAGAGAGAACTGCTGGAAGCCGAAGTCCGGAACCTTACCAGTGCTGGCAGCAAGGCGATTGCCGTGTTGTGTGATGTGAGTGAGGATGCGCAGGTAGCTGCCATGGTCGACCGCACTGTTGCGGAGTTTGGCCGGCTAGACGCAGCATTCAACAACGCGGGTGTCATGGCTCGCATTGCACCGACCGCCGAGAGCACCCGCGAGGAATGGGACCGGGTGATCGGAATCAACTTGCGCGGCGTGTGGAGTTCGATGAAGTATGAGCTGCAGCAGATGGAACGCCAGGGCAGCGGCGCGATTGTGAATAACGCGTCTGTCGGCGCATTGACCGGCAATCCCGGGATTGGCTCCTACATCGCCTCCAAACACGGTGTGGTCGGCCTGACGCGCACGGCTGCCCTGGAATACATCAAGCACGGCATTCGCATAAACGCCGTCAATCCTGGACTGATCGATACGCAAATTGCCCGCGATGTGGTGGACGGAAGCGAGCAAGCCTACAACGAGATCGCCAAGAACGTCCCCATCGCCCGCGCTGGCAGGCCCGAGGAGATCGCAGCAGCGGTCCTGTGGCTTTGCAGTCCGGGCGCGAGCTACGTCGTTGGTCATGCGCTTACGGTCGATGGCGGAATGACCGTGCCTTAGCCCAGCGGCCATCCGGTCCTGACCTGCGGCACGTTCACGCCGCGGCGGGCGTACGTTGTAAAGGTGAACTGAACAGATTGTTGGCGCGGGCCGGGCTTGACCCAAAGCTGCGCGGCAATCGGGACACAGGTCTCTTTTCCAGCGGTAGAGTCTTTGAAAATGAAGAAAAGCTGTTCACCTTCTTCAGGATCGGTTCCAGGCGGTATTCCTTCAATGGCCACTTCGAGTCCACCTGCTGTCACCCGCTGCTGCTGTTCAGTCGGGAAGGCGACTGCCTGGCGGCAAAGCTGCGGCCTGGTAACGTCCACAGTGCCGATAATTTGGAAGAACTGCTGCTTCCCGAAATCGAGCGGCAGCAGAAGCTGGGCAAGGATGTCGTGTTTCGCGCCGGCACGGCCTTCACCAAACCAGAGATCTATGAAGCCCTGGAGGCGCGCGGCGTGAGGTACGCCATTCGCATCCCGGCCAACGGCCGCCTGGAGCGGGGCATCGCGGAATTGCTGACCCGTCCGGTGGAACGCCCCAGCCATAAGCCGGTGTTCTGATATAAGAGCTTTCTGTACCAGGCAGCGAGTTGGAAGACGGCACGGCGGGTGGTGGCCAAGGTGGAGTTTCACTTTGCGGAGGCGCGCGTTTCCATCCGGCAGTTCCTGGAGCAGGTCTATAACCGGAAACGGCTGCACTCCGCGCTGGGCTACGTGCCGCCGGCGGAGTTCGAGGCCGTCCTGCCAGCCAAGCGCAATGAGGAGGCCGCTACGCGGCGTCTTGGCTTATGAGTCTTTTTTGGCATCGGGAAATCTATCCATCCGATGGAGGCGCGATCGTTTCCGGTCGCGCCCCCGCTCATCGTCTGGATGAGTTTCCGGCTGGTTATTCCTCGGCGGTTTGCTCTCCAGCAGCGACCGCCTCCGCTTCGCCAGCCGGCTTCCAGTATGCGGTACAGTTGTCTTGCGGGTCGAGGATTTTCCATCGAACGGTCACCAGTGTCTTAATCGGTTGTCTCACGCAAGGGGACAAGCGCAGATGTTCATTGGCTACTCTCTGCCACCGTCCGACATGCACTCCACGGTCCTGTTCCGGACCAGCGTTAAGCACGGGGGCCTGGACTGTGTGGTCGTAGTCAATCCTGACTCGGAGGCTAGGCGAAGAACGCGGGAGGTGCTACAGCGTGGAATCGGCGACAAGACCAGAGTTCTGAGTTTCGATGAGTTTGGCGAGTTCGCTAACGCCAGCCCAGCGCCCCTATCTGCGCTTTCGGCCGGTACCAAACCCAGGGCGAAAAAGACCACAACGAAGTGAGGCAAGGCATAATGGCTCCGGTTCTCTTCTTGAACGTGGGATGGATGAAGCTCTATCAGGGCGAGTCGGCCGCACTGGCCAGCCCCGACCTTGACTTCTCAATGCTGAATTACCGGGAAGTCCATGGCAACTATTACGGCTACGGACAGATCGCTGGGAACAAGGTGAAGCTCCATAAGATCGGTGCTGACCCCAGCGCCGACCGGATGGAAGGTGTGACCGTCGTTTGGTTTTCCACGTCACCTGCTGGCAAGAAAGTCCTCGTCGGCTGGTACAGTAAAGCGACGGTGTTCCGGGACTATCAATCTCCGCCGCCAGGCTCTGGTCGGGAGATCAACGGAACCGAGGTGGGTTTCTACGCGGTTGCCAAAGTCGAGGACTGCCTGCTGCTTCCGGAGAACGAGCGGGTGTTCCCGATTCCGCGAGGCAAGGGCGGCAATGAACCAGTGCGGATCTGGTACGCCGATGAACCCGAGGACGAAGGCTACAAGAACAAGGTACTTGCCTATATCGCGTCGGGCGGCAAGGTGATACCGCCGAACCCGGCGGCGAATTCGTGGGTCTTCCAGGCGAACCCACTGTACTTCAACATCACGGACGCCGTCGAGAAGCTCACCAGCATGAGCTGGCTCGTCAGCAGGTACAAGGATCGGATTGGCGCAGGCGATCATTTGTATCTATGGCGCTGCGGAGAGGACGCCGGGATCGTGGCGACTGGAACGGTCCTCACGGAACCCGCGCCGCTCCCCGAGAACGAGGAGGAACTTGCCTTCGCGGTGCAGCCTGAGTATTTCAAGGGCAACGAGACCCGTGTCCGCCTCAACATCGAGCAAATTGTCAAGCCCGCGCTCCTGAAGACGGTTCTCAAGAGCGATCCCAGGCTGAAGGATCTTTCCATCCTGAACATCCGCCAGGGCACGAACTTCCCGGTTTCCGAGGATGAGGCCGCCGCGCTGGACGAGTTGATCGCCGCCCATCTGGAAGGCGGCGACGAAGTCCTGGAGGAAGGTGCCGCCAAACCCGAGGCGCGACCGACAGGCCGGGTCTGGGTGTATGCGCCAGGGCCGAAGGCGAAGTACTGGGAGGAGTTCTACCGCGAAGGGATCATGGCAATTGGCTGGGACGACATCGGCGACTTGCGCCAGTACCCCACCCAGGAGACCGTCGCCAACAAGCTCATTGAGGTGTACCAGCCCAAGGGCTACCCCAAGAACGATTCGAGGGCCTGCTTCGATTTCGTTCACTCTATCCAACCGGGCGACCGCGTGATTGCGAAGAAGGGCTTGAGCGAGATGGTCGGCTACGGCGTCGTGGTCGGCGGATATGAACACCGACCGGATCGCGGCTACTACCAGAACGTCCGCCAGGTTCGGTGGGACGGGCGCGGGACGTGGCTTTGTGAAGGCGTATTCGCGATGAAGACGCTCACCGACTTCACGCCCTACCCAGACACCGTTGCCGGGCTGTACTCGATATTGGGTATCGAACCCGCCCAGGCGCCCCCGGAGCGGCCTCCGGCACTCCCGCGCTACACAGTCGATCAAGCGCTACAGGGCGTTGCGTTCGACCCGGCGGCGTTCGAGAACATCCTCCGCGTCTGGGAGAACAAGAAGAACCTGATCCTGCAGGGGCCTCCCGGTGTCGGCAAGACATTCCTGGCGCGGCGGTTGGCGTATGCGCTGATTGGGTACGAACTTCCGTCGCGGGTGGGGATGGTCCAGTTCCACCAGAGCTACGCCTATGAGGACTTCATTCAGGGGTACCGCCCCAAGGAGACCGGGTTCGAACGGCGCGACGGAGTTTTTGTGCGCTTCTGCAACCGGGCCAGAGCGGACCAGGACTCCCGCTACGTCTTCATCATTGACGAGATCAACCGGGGCAACCTCAGCAAGGTCTTTGGCGAGCTGCTGATGCTGATCGAGAAGGACTATCGCGGCAGCAAGCACTCCGTGACCTTGACCTACAGCGCGAAGGACGACGAGCAGTTTTACGTCCCGGACAACGTGTTCATTCTAGGCATGATGAACACGGCGGATCGCTCGTTGGCGCTGGTGGATTACGCCTTGCGCCGCCGCTTTGCCTTCGAGCGCCTGAACCCGATGTTCGGCCAGCGTTCATTCAAGCAATTCCTCGCCAGTGGGGGAACGGACCCGGCGCTGACGACCGCCGTCTCGGATCGGCTGATCGAGTTGAACGAAGCGATTTCCGAAGACCCGAACCTCGGGCCAGGATTCTGCGTTGGCCACAGCTACTTCTGCCAACCTGGTCGGGCGCTGACCGCCACGAACTACATTGACGCGGTGAAGAACGAGATTCTGCCCTTGCTGGAGGAGTACTGGGTGGATGATCGCGACCGATTGGAGAAGTGGCGCGAAAAGTTACTGGCGAGCTTTTGAGGCCGACGCGACATGGCGATCCCGGTTCAGAACATCTACTACCTGCTCTGCTACGCCTGGGATGAGTTCGCGCCGAAGCAGTTGGAGAAGATCGCGACCGAGGAGTTCCCCGACGCTGTTCACTTGTTCGCCCGGCTGCTGGCAACCGGGGTGCGGTCACTACACCAGCGTGGCTTTGAGACGGGCTACGTGACCCTGGAGCAGGTAACCAGTTCGCCGCGTGGCCGGATCATGATGGCCGAGACTCTGCTGCTGGTGGCGACTCAACCAGCGCGGGTCTGCTGCACTTTCGACGAAATGAGCGTCGACGTCCTGACCAATCAGATCCTGAAGGCGGCCCTCCGCCGCATCCTCGACACGAAGGATTTGGACCGGAACCTGAGGGCCGAGGTGCGGTCGGCGTGGCGGCTGTTCGACCAGGTCGGCGACATCGATTTGACGCCCCGCGTGTTCTACAAGGTGCGGCTCCACCAGAACAACCGCCTGTACGCATTTCTGATCAACGTGTGCCGCTTCCTGTTCGACTCGCTCCAGCCTCTCGACCACGCGGGCGGGTACAGGTTCCAGGATGTCCTGCGGGAGCCAGAACGCCTGCAGCGAATCTACGAGAAGTTCGTGCGGAACTTCTATCGGCGGTGCCAATCGGTGTACACCGTCAAGCGCGACCGCATGGACTGGGCCGGCCAGCCGCTGGACGGCGCGGACTTCTCGCTGGTACCGCAGATGGAGACCGACGTGACGTTACGTTCGCCGTCGCGGTGCATCGTGGTGGAGTGCAAGTACACGGAGTCCATCTACCAGCAGAACTACTTCAAGGGGAAATTCCGGTCGGGCCACCTCTATCAGCTCGCGGCGTACCTCCAGAATCTGGAGACGAACTCGGAAGGCATCCTGCTCTACCCGACCGCCGGGGTGGCCGTGGATCAGAGCTACATGCTGCACGGCCACCGGGTGAGGATGACCACGCTGGACCTGGACCGACCATGGCCGAAGATCGCGGCGTCGCTGATGGCGTTGGTGGAGAGCGCTAACTGATTCACGCCGCCGCCTGGTCCAGAAGCAGAAGGGACCGGGTCTCACACGAGTCTCCGGCCCAATCCCACCACTCTGCCAGGCTCATCCGGCGGCACGATGTGCTCACCCTGTCCGTGCCGCTGGTCCGGGCGCTCACCTTCATGATTGTGCCCGGCGGTTGAAATTACTTAGTAGCGGGTAGTTGCCGGTGCTGTAGATCATCTCCCCACCCGGCGCCGCGACCATG
This sequence comes from Bryobacterales bacterium, assembly GCA_020851555.1. Taxonomy (GTDB): domain Bacteria; phylum Acidobacteriota; class Terriglobia; order Bryobacterales; family Bryobacteraceae; genus DTKY01. The sequence goes on from JADZCM010000014.1 coordinate 65,438, forward strand.
GGCCGCCGCAGCACGTACCGCACCCAGTTGGGGCTCAGCACCCATGCGCCATAGTTGCGGATGCTGGTGGACTGGAGCCCCGAACGCATGGTCAGCAGGTCTTCGATGGTGATGGCCCGCCTAGCGGAATCGAGCGGCTCAGTGAAGTACGGCGCTATCGGCGCCTGGGCGCCCGGGATCAGCCCGCGCTCGATGGCGATGCCCACCAGCGCCGAGATCACGCTCTTAGACGCCGACTTGATGTTGGCGGGCGTGCCGGCGCGCGCCCCGTGGAAGTAGCGCTCCAGGACCAGCTTGCCCTGCCGGCTCACCAGCAGGCTTCGCAGCCGGGGCAATCCGGCCGCCGCTTTGCCGATCCCTTCGATGTCCGCTGCCGCCGCGGGCAGAGCCGCGAGCAGCAAGAGCCCCCACTTGAGACCCCGGGAAAACGGTCGTAATCCCCCCGCAGGCCGCACATGGCCCGGCGTACGCGCAGGAGAACCGGCCGGTCCCGCCGTCTGCTTCATCCGCAACCTACGGGCTGACGCACGCGCCCCCCAGCGCGGCGTTGACCACGCGCTGCACGTCGATGACGTTGCAGGCGCCGTCACGGTTGATGTCCGATGTGCAGGCCACGATTCCGAGCGCCTGATTGACCTGGAGCTGGACGTCCACCACGTTGGTGGACCCATCCCCGTTCACGTCGCAGGCGGATGGCTGCGCCGCCCCGTCTCCCCAGCGTATTTCCAGCGCCGGCCGGGCCGCGGCGTTCCAATCCCCGACATTCGAAGACCAGAAGTACTTTCCGCTGTGATAGTCCCCGTCCGTCGAATAGAAGGCGAGCCGGAGAGGCTGCCCCTGCCGATAGGCTTCGGCGGCGGCGTAGCTGACGTCCCAGTCATACGGTCCGGCCGGATGGGCGTTGTCGATAGGGTAGACCCAGGTGACCGAGATGTTCTGTTCCGCGTACGGGGCGTTGTTCCAGGTGATTGTGCTCTCCAGCCAATCCTCGGAAACCGTCAGCGCATTGATGGCCGACGGCCTGGCGTCGCCGGGGTTGTAGCCCGCGTTGCCGAAGAGGTTCAGCCTGACGCGCGCCGAGATTATGCTTTTCCCTGGCGGGACTCCGGTGAGCGGGAATGTCACGTAGTATTTCGAGAAACACATGAAGTCGGCCACATCCCACTGATTCTGGATGTTGAACTGATCGTATCCCGCGTAGTTGGCGTTGCCCCATTCGGTCCAGGCGTTCCTGGCGCCTCCGCAGTCTCCATGCCCTCCGACAGCGGCGTCAACCACCGTCGCGCCGTCGAGTCCCTGGCGTACGACCGTGGCGCCGGTCACGACGGAGGTGGGCGGCGTGTAGACGGGCCGTCCGAACCTGAGTTGCCCCCAGGTTGATGGGCGCAGGTTCTGGAAGGTCTCGGGCCAGGTCTGGTCGGGGTTCACGGCTTCATCGCGGTCGTGTACAACGACGCCCAAGCCCCAGGTGGAGCCCGGCGCCGGCGGACCGCTCAACCCCAGACTTGAGAACGGAATCCTGAACTCGGCCTGCCACCCCACGTCCCACACGCTGTCATTGGGGTAGTTACCTCTCCACGAGGAGGCGCCCGTGAAGGACGTTGTCCCGAGGGTCCACCCGCTTCCCGTGCCCCGGAAAGCGGCCTGAGAAGACTGGAGCTGCTTCACAAACCAGTAGCTCGTGGGTCCGGGCGCCTGCCCGGTGTTCCCGGACAGGTCCAGATAGATCGACACGGCGTCCCAGGCGGTGAGGGTCGCGGGAGTGGGGGCGGTGTCATACCACAGGAGACGGTCCGGAATGTGGACGACAAACTGGATGTTACTGTCGAAGTACCAGACCCGGACGTCCGCATAGTTGCTGGTCATGCTCACGCTGCCGAACCAGAAGATGGCGGGGACGAAATCGGCGGCGGGCTCCGCGGCTCCCAGATACGGAACGTTGACCCGCCGCAACGGGGCGGCTTCGAGCAAAGCAGCCAGGAGCAGCGCGGCCGCCGCCACGCAACACGCCCGCGAGCGCCAGGAGCGAAGGCGTGAGAACCCGGGCGTCGCTTGCATTCCCGCCCGCCAGTGAAAGACCTCTTTCATCGGCTCACCTCATACCAGCATCCCACGAGGCGCTGGAGCGTGGAGTGGCAACGGCGGAGCGGCCTGGGCCGGCAACCGGGCCGCCTCCCGTACGGCGCCTGCCTCCCCGTTCCGGCCTGGCGGCCCGTGACGGCCGCCCGGTGTAGAATAGTCCCGATGACGCGTCTTTCTTTGCTCATTTGCGCGGCTGTGCTGGCCGTCTCGCCTTGCTTTTTGGAGGCGCAGGAGACCGGCGCGGTGGTCAGACTCGATCCGGCGCTTGACGCTCTCGTCGATGCGAACGCCCGGGTCGAGAAACTCGCCGGGGAGATGGGTTTCCTGGAAGGCCCGCTCTGGATGCCCGGGGGCTATCTCCTCTTCAGCGACCTGGTCAGCAATGCCGTCATGAAGTACACACCCGGCGGCAAGCCCGAAGTGTACCTGGCTAAAGCAGGCTACGACCCCGACGAACCGGCGGGCGGGCGCCACATTGGCCCCAACGGGCTGGTGCTCGATGCTCAGGGCCGGCTCGTGATCTGCCAGCAGGGCAACCGCCACGTGATACGCATCGAGAAGGACGGCAGCCGGACACTGCTCGCCGAGCGTTTTGAAGGGAAGCACCTGAACAGCCCGAACGACATTGTTCGCGCCCGGGACGGTTCCCTCTACTTCACCGATCCCCCCTACGGCCTTCCCAAGCAGGACAAGGACCCGCTGGCGGAGTTGCCGTTCTGCGGAGTCTACCGGATCCGCGACTCCAGGCTGGAGTTGCTGACGAAGGAACTTGCCCGCCCCAACGGGCTTGCCTTTTCTCCCGGCGAGAAGTACCTATACGTCACCGACGGGCGCCTCATCAAGCGGTTCGACGTGCAGAAGGACGGAGCGATCGCCAACGGGACCCTCTTCTTCGACATGTCCCAGGTCAGCCCCCGCGGCGGACCGGACGGTTTCAAAGTGGACCGGCTCGGGAACCTGTTCAGCTCCGGTCCCGGCGGAATCATCGTGATTTCGCCGCAAGGTAAACACCTGGGGACCATCCCCGTCCCCGAAAACCCCGCCAACTGCGCTTTCGGCGGCAAGGACGGCCGGACCCTGTTCATCACGGCCCGCACCAGCCTGTACTCGGTAACGCTCAAGTAGTGATCCCCGGAATGGAGGATCTGTTCCAGCACGCGCTCGTTCGCTTTCATCTGTCTGACTGACCTTCCCCGGCCCGAGTATCCCTACGGCCGGTCGTACGTCGTTGCAAAAACTGTGTCCGCCAGCCACTTGCGGAACGATGGGTTGTCGCTGAACTGCTTGAAAAGCTCGGTATGGTCGGACAGCAAATCCGTAACGACCCGCTGGAGCGCCTTGTCGTGCTCGATCCGGGCGTTCTGGCGGTCCGAGTGTTTCTGGGCATTCTGGTAAGCTTTGTCGGCCGCCACCTTCGCGGGAATCTCCTCCGCGATCACCTTCCGGATCTTATCCCCGTCTTTCCAGTCGATGTTCCCGAACTGCTCATTGAACGCTTTGATGATGTTGCTCAAGCGGTCCATTTCCGCCTCTGGCTTGAACCCGCCACCAGAAGTCGGCACCGGACCGATCTCGGCGTTCTGGTCGGGCAAGGTGACCGAAATGGCCGCCTGGACTTCCGGCCGGTAGCTGTCCATATCGATGGCTTCGAGGATGCCCTTCGACAGATCGTCCTCACGCGGAGCGGGCAGTTTCGGGATGAGGAAGTTCAGAAAGACGGATAGCTTCTCCCATGCCGCGTTGTTGTAGGGCAGGATGGAGCCCAGAAAGCCGTAGGTCCGCACGAACGCCTTCGCCTTGCCCTTGAAGTCGACCTGGCCATCTTCATCGAGATCGGCGATGTACCCAGCGACGCAGGCGTCCAGAATCGGGTCGAGTTTGTCGCGGCTGGCGCCGGTCACGTAAAGCCCGACCAGTTGCTCCACCTGCGCCCACGAGTACACCTGGTACCCCTCCAGCGTGGCTTTCAGGTCGTGGAGCTTGTTCGGGTCGGTTTCCTCGCTCAGGATCGTGGTCCGGTAATATGGCTCGAACGCCTTCTGGATCGTCTCCGCGTCGTTAGCAAAGTCCAGAACGAAGGTGTCGTGCTTCTTCGGGTGCGCGCGGTTCAGGCGCGACAGCGTCTGAACGGCCTTGATCCCGGATAGCGTCTTATCGACGTACATCGTGTGCAGCAACGGCTCGTCGTAGCCAGTCTGAAATTTGTCGGCCACGATCAGAAAGCGGTATGGGTCCTCCTGGAAGCGGTCGGGAATCTGCCTGCTCGGAAACCCGTTAAGCGACGCTTCCGTGACGGGCTTACCGGCATACTGGTGTTCTCCGGAGAACGCGACGATGGAGCGGTAAGGGCTTTTCTGCTCGCGCAGGTAATCCTCGAAGGCGTGGAAATACTGGATGGCGCGCTCAATGCCGCCCGTCACCACCATGGCGCGCGCCTGGCCGCCGACCTTCCGGTACGCCATCACGCTGTCGGTGAAGTGGTCCACCATGATCTCGGCCTTCTGGCGGATCGCCTGCTCGTGAGACTCGACGTAACGGCGCAGCTTGGCGCGCGCCTTCTTCGTGTCAAACTCCGGGTCGTCGGGCACCGTCTTCGCCAGCCGGTAATAGCTCAGCACCGGCGTATAGCTGCGCAGCACATCCAGGATGAATCCCTCCTGGATCGCTTGTTTCATCGTGTAGGAATGGAAAGGCCGGTGCTTGACCTTGCCGGCTTCCTCGAACGCCTCACCGAACGTCTCAAGCGTCTTGTTCTTCGGGGTTGCGGTGAACGCGAAGTAGCTCGCGTTCTTCAGCATCTTCCGCGATTCCATGATGCGGTTGATGACGTCTTCGGGGGTTTCCTCCTCGTCACCACCGCTATCGGCGGTCAGGGCGATGTTCATCTTGGCCGCCGTCCGGCCGCCCTGGCTCGAATGCGCTTCGTCTATGATGATGGCGAACTTGCTGCCGCGGTGCTCGTCGCCGATTTCATCGAGGATGAAGGGAAACTTCTGGACCGTGGTGATGACGATCTTCTTGCCGGACGCGAGGAACCGCCGCAGGTCACCGGAACTCTCGGCGTGTCCCACCGTTGCCGATACCTGCGCGAACTGCTTGATGGTGTCGCGGATCTGCTTGTCGAGGATGCGCCGATCAGTCACCACGATTACGGAATCGAAAACCGGGGCCCCATGCCGCAGCAACCCAATCAACTGGTGCGCGAGCCAGGCGATGGAGTTGCTCTTGCCGCTCCCGGCAGAGTGCTGGATCAGGTAGCGCTTGCCGACGCCGGTGACCACGGCGTCCGCCAGGAATTTCCGGACTACCTGAAGCTGGTGGTAGCGCGGGAAGATCTGGCGGCGCTTCCTGCGGCCGCGGTCATCCTTCTCTTCCGTCGTCTGTGCGTAATTTTCGATGATGTCGGTGAGGCGTGCGGGCGTCAGGATTTCCCGCCAGAGATAATCGGTCTTCACGCCGTTCGGGTTGGGCGGGTTGCCGGCGCCATCCTCGAAGCCTTTGTTGAACGGCAGGAACCACGAGTCCTTGCCGGCCAGGCTGGTGCACATCCGGACTTCCTGATCGTCAACGGCGAAATGCACCGCGCAGCGGCCGGTCTCGAACAGGAGTTCCTTCGCGTCCCGGTCCCGTTTGTACTGCTCCACCGCGTCTTCGACGGTTTGCTTGGTCAGCCGATTCTTGAGTTCGAAGGTGGCGAACGGCAAACCATTGATGAGGACGGCCATGTCCAACGCGAGTTGGCCCTCGTCCTTGCTGTAGCGCAACTGGCGCGTGATGCTGAAGATGTTGGTCCGGAACAGGTCCTCGCTGCGCTTGTTGCCAGGCGTAGGGGTGCCGTAGAAGAGGTCGACCGAATCCGCGGGGCCGTGTTTGATCCCGCGCCGCAGGACATCGACGATGCCGCGCTTCGAGATCTCTCCCTGAAGCCGGTGCAGGAACTGGAGCCGCTTCGGGCCGTCCTCTCCGATCCCGAGGGCTTCCACGGTCTTCGGCTGGGTTGCCTTGAGGAATTCGAGTAGTACCGTTGGGTCGACGGCGTGATCGCGGTCAAAGTCCGAAGGCTCGGTCTGTCGGTAGCCAGCCTCATCGACAACGGACCCCACGATAAGTGCTTCCAGTCCCTTCTCGCTGGTGTCGCTGACCAGCTTGGGTCTAGATGGGCTAGTCGTCTGCAACGGCCGCCTCCTCTGGAACTTCCGATTCGTCTATCCCGGCGCTCAAATCTTCATCGCTTTCGTCAATTCTGTCGGCGATCAAAGGGACCTCGTCGCCAATCATAGCCTGCCGTACATCCAACTTGCCCGTAACGAGATCCGCAAGCACATCATTCCAGTACTCTCGAATTGCCTGGGCGGTACGGATGAACGAATCGTTCATTTCGGCTTCAAGATGGACAATCTCCGCGATACGGCATTGCTCGGAATACGCTGGGACGGGAATCTTTTCCTTCAGAAGCGTCCGCACGTTTAGCGGCCGGTTTCGCCCAGCCGCTCCTCGGGAATGCTGGTCTAGTAGAAACGTGCCGAACTGGGTCCGGAAGAATGCCAACAGAAAGGGACATGAAATCATGTCCCCTCGGCCCAGCAGGACGGGGTATCGATGGGAAACAACGCACCCAGAATCTTGCGGACGGGCGAGCGCAACAGCGCCCTCCCAAGCGAACTGCCCGCTAATGACCAGGTCCCCTTCCTCGATCCAATAAAAGCTGGAGTCGCCCAGGTCTGCTCCCCTCGTCGACTCCTTATGGAACATTCCGCGTCCCCTGTTGAATAAGCCTATTGGTGTGTAGATGTGGTCACTTTCGCGTTCGACCGGCCGCTCCACTATTGTCGTCACGACGCCCAGGCGCATACTCTTCGTTTGAGGAGCACGCGCCGCTTCCTCGGTCATCGCTCGGCACAACTCCCGTACAGCTAGCACTTGTTTCTTTTTCGCGCTGATGAAGCGGCGGACCAACTGATCCTGCGCGGCAATGAAACGAACAATCTGGTCCTGTTCTTCGCGGGGCGGACATGCGATGGGAATATCCAGAAACTTGTCCGGATAGAGCCTAAACCGAGAACTTCGAATCCCAGTTGACCGACATACATATTCGGATCGGTACGGCTCCGTCCGAAGCAGAACATCCACGTAGTCAGCTGAGAGGTGCTGGCCATCAACCGGCCTGTACACGCCGTATGACGGGCTGACCACACCGGTTTGCCTGGCTACGCCCAGAGCCGCCATCCAAGCCCACATCGTGTTGATGACCAGGTCACCTTGATGGCAGAGTTTGTGGCCAACGTATGACTCAGCCTCGAACATTGTGACGTTCTTCTGTCTGCGTGGAGTAACTCCCGTTAGATGCGATACCGAGAGCATCTCCTCCTCACCGGTCTGTGACCGCTCATCGATTTCTCTGAAGTACTCCTTGGCACGGTGTTCTTCCCAATGCGCCGGTATTCGCCCGAGCCAAGGCAAGCGGGACGACTTGTAATTGGGATACGGCTTCAGACCATCGACCATTACCGCGCTCCCACGATTCGGGCCAGGAGGCCTTTGGACTCATCTTCGAGCGCATAGAGTTCCGCCCTGATCTCCTCCAAACTTCTCGTCTGCTCGGGTTTGTAGAAGTATCGGGCGAACACGATTTCATACCCGATGCGGGTTGCCCCTTCGTCGATCCAGGCGTCCGATAGATGCGGTAATACCTCGCGGCGGAAGAAGGCTTCGATGCCGCCGTCTTCGAGCAGCGGAATTTGCTCGGAGTCCTTGAAGGCAGGGTCAGGTTCGAACTCGATCAGGACGGAGCGCCCATCCTTCTCCCGGAGATAGCGGCCATAAAGGACTTCCCGTCCCGCGTCCAGGTCCTTTCGCGCTTTGGTTTCCTTCCGGATGACCGGTTCCGCGCTGTCATCCTGTCTGGTAAGTTCGGCTCGGACTAAGGCGGTCCGCTTCGCCGTCAGTTTAAGGCCGGCATCTTCGGCCGCTGCCTCGACCTGAGCGAGAAATGCGTTGTAATCGAGGTGCGGTCCCGGCCCGAGCTTGGCCCCCACAACGTCTACAACCGTCGCCAGCGCGTCGTCCTTCGCTGCTGAACAGAGGCTCCGGAATCGGCGCAGCGCCTCGGGAGACAAGTCCACACGCAATCGCAGCGGGCGGCGGACCCGAATCTTCCAATACCCGAACTCCTCGCGGGGAAAGATCTTCGACTGCTCGGACTCCTTGAACTCAACGAGCGCGGCCGCGATTCGCTGGATGTCGTCCTCGGTGAGTTCACAGTTCTTCTTCCCGAGGTTCTTGCGGAGCGGCCGGAACCAGGTGGTCGCGTCGATCAGTTGCACTCTGCCCTGGCGGATCTCCGGTTTCCGGTTGCTCAAGACCCATATGTAGGTCGCAATTCCGGTGTTGTAGAACATGTTCAGCGGCAGCGCGATGATGGCCTCCAGCCAGTCGTTCTCGATGATCCAACGCCGGACGTTGCTTTCGCCGGAGCCGGCGCCGCCGGTGAAAAGGGAGGAGCCGTTGTGGACCTCGGCGATCCGGCTGCCGAGAGCCGTGTTCTGCTTCATCTTCGAAACCATGTTCACGAGGAAGAGCAGTTGGCCGTCATCGGAGCCCGTGACCATGCTGTACTCGGGATCGCCGGCATGATCGATGATGAAGCGCGAATCCTTGATCCCGCTTTTTCCGCCCATGCGTTCGAGGTCGATTTTCCAGCTCTTCCCGTACGGAGGATTGGAGAGCATGAAATCGAACTGCCGCGAGCGGAATGCGTCCTGGGACAACGTCGAGCCGTGCTGGAAGTTCTCCGCCTCCTCCCCTTCGCCTTTGAGCAGGAGGTCGGCCTTGCTGATGGCGTAGGTTTCGGGCTGGCTTTCCTGTCCGTAAAGGTGGATCGACACCTCTTTCCCGTGCTCTGCGGCCAGCCGCTTCAAAGTCTCCTCAGCGACGGTCAGCATTCCACCCGTTCCGCATGCGCCGTCGTAGACCGCGTAGGTGGTGGATTCGATCTGGTCCGCGACCGGCAGGAAGATGAGGTTCGCCATGAGCTTCACCACGTCGCGGGGCGTGAAGTGCTCGCCGGCCTCCTCGTTGTTGTCTTCGTTGAATCGCCGGATCAACTCCTCGAAGATGGTACCCATCGCGTGATTGTCGAGTCCCGGCAGGCGGACCGTTCCGTCCGGATGCATGACCGGTTCCGGACTCAGGTTGATCGAGGAGTCCGTGAATTTCTCGATAAGGCTCCCGAGAATATCGTTCTCGACGAGCGTGGGGATTTGATTGCGGAATTTAAATTTGTCGAGAATTTCAGCGACGTTCGAGGAGAAGCCTTCGAGGAATGTTTCGAAATCGGCCTTGAGCTGCTGGGCTTTGGCGCGGGAGCGCAGGTCGCGAAGCGTGAACGGCGACGCGTTGTAGAACGACTGGCCGGCGGCCGGGCGCAGAGCTCCATCCTGGTTGGCAATACCCGCCGCGTCCAGGTTGGCCTTCATGTCGAGCACGGTCTTCTTTGCAGGCCCTTCGAGGACGGCGTCGAGCCGCCGGATGACGGTCATCGGCAGGATTACGTCCCGGTACTTCCCGCGGACATAGATGTCGCGGAGAACGTCGTCGGCGATCCCCCAGATGAAGTTCGTAATCCAGTTGAGTTGACTTTGATCCATTGATTGTCCGTAACCACCAGGAGGTTCTTGCAGGAACATCTCCCCTGCGCGCCGGGTGTATGGCGCCGAACCCTCCAATTGGCTCAAGTCCTTACTTTATTGCATTGCGCCGGGGTGCGCACGTGAGGCAGGGCCGATGGGGAAAGCGACAGCACCCCACCGGGGCGGTTGCCGTGCCACATGCATATCTGATAGAAAACAAAATCGGTTCCTGCTAGCAGTACTGTAGCGATCCGCGAGAGTGCATGGGGCACATCCGGCTGGGTAAGTTACCGCGAACACGAAAGTGGCAGCAGGTCGTCGGTCTCCTGGGCTCCGGGGCTGGTACGCCTCCGGTCCCGGCGGAATCATCGTGATTTCGCCGCAAGGCAAGCACCTGGGGACCATCCCCGTCCCCGAAAACCCCGCCAACTGCGCTTTCGGCGGCAAGGACGGCCGGACCCTGTTCATCACGGCCCGCACCAGCCTGTACTCGGTAACGCTCAAGACCTCCGGCAACCTGCAATAAAGCGAGCGAATGGCGGGCGCGTGCGGCCGCCGCGCCCGAGAGGCGCCGCGCGCCGCCTGGGCTACCGGCGCAGGCCGGGCACTTCCGAGGGAATCCGGTAGAGCGTCTTGCCGGCGGTCACGTAGAGCATCCGCAGGTCCGGCCCGCCAAAGGCGCAGTTGGTGACGGTGTCCTCGGGTATGGGGATGAACCGCAGGAGCTCACCGGCGGGAGAAAACACATGCACGCCGGGGCGGGTGTCCAGAGTCTCACTCGTGTTCCGGCGGCGATTGAGGCCGGCGGCGGCATAGAGGTTGCCCTGCGAGTCGATGCACAGGCCGTCGGCGCTGCGGCCGGGGTAAAAGTTGTGGAAGACCCGCATGCCGCTCACGGAGCCTTGCGGGGACAGGTCGTAGGCGCGTATCATCCGCGCGCCGCCCTCCGCCTGGTTGGATTCGACCAGGTAGAGCGTCCGATCGTCGGGTGAGATCATGACGCCGTTGGGCCTCTCAATGGCAGGCGCTGCCAGGATCCGGGATATCCGCCCGTCCGGATCAATGCGGTACACGCCGGGCGCCTGTCCCTGGTCCGTAAAATAGATCCGCCCACGGCCGTCCAGGGTAACGTCGTTCGGCGCGCCCAGCGGCTTGCCCTCGTACCCGGCGGCGAGCACCTCCACCGCTCCGGAAGCGAGGTCCGTGCGGGTCACCCGCGGGGGCACGCCGCGGGCGGCGTCGCCCGTCTCGCAGGCGATGAGCCTGCCGCGCTCGTCGAACACCAGTCCGTTGGCGCCGTTGCTGTTCTCCCTGAACGTGGACAGGCGGCCTTTCACCGGCAGCAGGAAAATGCGGCGGCTGGTGAGGTCGGTGAAGTACACGTTCCCTGCCGCATCCGCCGCGGGTCCTTCCGTGAAGGCGATGGCGGCGGCCGGAACGGCCTCCGTCTGCCCGAGACACGCGCCGGCCGCGAAAACCAGAACCAGCGCCAAATCCGCTGCGATCCGCATTTCACCTAAACCTCTTTGTAGTAAGCTCGGCGCTCTTCGTCCATGGCCAGGTTCGCCTGCATGACGCCCACCGAGTTCACCAGGCCGATGTCCACATCGGCGGCGGGCCGCCGGCCGGTGCGGCAGCAATCGAAGAAGTCCTGGAACTGCGCGATCTCGGTGCTGGGCTCCTCCTGCTGCACCAGGACCCCGTTCTGCTCCAGCCACAGGTGCGCCCACTTCATGTCCCTTTCGAGCGGCCCGGTCACCATGCTGTTCGGAATCAGGATCGGCAGCCCTTTCATCTTTTCGAGCGGATTCGGGCCGGCCACGACGGTGTCCATGAGCGGCGATACCTTGGGCGGGGGCTCGTAAAACCACATGCCGGCGGCCGGAGGCCCGAGCGTGATCTCGATGGCGCCCGCCGTGCCCAGGATCCCCTCTCCGAAGTCGCTCTTCGAGCCTCGAAACAGCGAGAGGTGACCGTTGGTGTTGATGGACTGGTACATGAACTTCTGGCCCTGAGGATAGTGGAAGATGACCTGGATGTTGTCGTACACCGTTCGGCCGTCGTGGAAGAACTCGTTCCCGCCGATGCCTATGACGTAGTCGGGATGATCCCCGATCATCCAGTCCGCCGCGTCGAGCTGGTGGCTTCCGCGCTCCGCCATCATGCCCGCCGAGTACTCGCGGAACAGACGCCAGGCGGACTCCTTGCCGCGTTTGGGATCGATCTCCATCAGCCAGCCGATCCCCGAGCCGGGATTCCGGTTCCACTGGCCGTTGATGTGAGTCACCTTGCCGAGTAATCCCCGGTCCACCATCTGCTTGGCGGTCCGGTAGAACCGGCTGTAGCGCCGCTGCAATCCGACCTGGATGACCTGCCCGGCGCGCTCCGCGGCGAGCTTGCGAAGCTGGCGGACCTCCTCGGGTTTGAACACCAGGACCTTCTCGCAGAATACGTGCTTGCCCGCCAACAGGGCGTCGCGCATGATCGGGAAGTGCTGGTGCGGCGGCGTGGCGATGATCACCGCCTCGACTTCCTTATCTTCGAGCAGCCGGCGGTGATCGAGATAGCCTCGGGGATTGTTGCCCGCCGCGGCGATGGCCTTGTCCAGGTGCGGCTGGTAAATGTCGCAGACCGCGACGCACCTTCCGGCGTCTCCCCGGATGGCGCTTCTCAGAAGCACGGCGCCCCGGTTTCCGACGCCGATGCTTCCGAATCCCACCTGGCCGGCGGCCTGGCGCCCGGCGGAGGCGATGTGAGGCGCGGCGGCGGATGCCGAGGCGGCCGCCGCGGTCCGGAGCATTTCCCTCCGGGTCGGGTCGGATGGATGTGACATTCGCTCTCCCGATCGAGGATTATAGTCCACACGGGCGGGTTCTTCCACGTCGCGGTTACAGTCCTCGGCCGGCGTGGTCAACAATGGACAGCGCGGCGGGACTGACGTTCGGCAGGCGGGCGGCCGGGGAGCGGCGCTCCCCGGCAACAAATGCGGTTATGCCTCCTACTTCTTCTTCGGGGCCGGTTTCTTGGCTGCTTTCTTCGGCGTCTTACAGGCCATTCGATCCTCCTCAGGCGATGAATGTACCACAAGGCAAACCGTCCATGTCAATGGCGCTGCGCGCGAGCGCGGTAGAATGAGCGCAGGATGGGTGTCATCTATTCCGCCGGCTCCGCCGCGGCCGAATTGTCCGGCGACGATCTCCGGAGCGGCCTCTTCGCCGCGTTGAGCGCCCTGGGCGCGCGCCGCAAGGTTCTCTGCCTGCCGCCGGACATCACCCGCCTGCACTCCCGCGCCGGAGAACTGACCCGGCTGGCGTGGCAATACTACGGCGGCCGGCTGACCGACGTTATGCCCGCCCTCGGTACACACACCCCGATGACCTCCGGGGAGATACGGTCGATGTTCGGAGACATGCCGGAGAGCCTGTTCCGGGTGCATGACTGGCGAAACGAATTGGTGACGCTCGGCGAAGTCCCGGCGGCGTTCGTGCGCGAGCAGTCCGAGGGGAAGCTGAACTTCACCTGGCCGGCGCAGGTAAACCGGTTGCTCGTGGAGGGCGGCCATGACCTGATTCTCTCGATCGGACAGGTGGTGCCGCACGAAGTGATCGGCATGGCCAACCAGAACAAGAACGTCTTCGTGGGCTGCGGCGGCGCGGAGGGCATCTGCCGCAGCCACTACCTCGGGGCGGTCTACGGGATGGAGCGGATCATGGGGCGGGCGGACACCCCCGTACGCAGGCTTCTGAACTACGCCTCCGATAATTTCGCGAAGGCATTGCCCATCGTGTACGTGCTGACGGTGGTGGGGAGGAGCGATTCGGGCGGTCTGGCGACCCGCGGCCTGTTCGTGGGAGACGACGCCGAATGCTTCGAGCAGGCCGCGGCCCTGAGCCTGCAAGTCAACTTCAGCATGCTGGAGCGCGAGATCCGGAAGGCCGTGGTTTACCTGGACCCCACCGAGTACCGGAGCACCTGGATCGGCAACAAGGCCATTTACCGGACGCGCATGGCGCTGGCGGACGGGGGCGAACTGATCATTCTGGCTCCCGGCGTCAAGGAGTTCGGCGAGGATCGCGAGATTGACGTGCTGATCCGCAGGTACGGCTACCGGGGCACGCCGGCAGTGCTGGATGGCGTCAACCGGAATCCGGACCTGGCGGCGAACCTGAGCGCGGCCGCGCACCTGATCCACGGTTCCTCCGAAGGACGCTTCTCGATCACTTACTGTCCCGGACATCTGGCGAAAGAAGAGATCGAGGGCGTGAACTTCCGCTACGCGGATCTTGGAGCCATGCTGCGGCGGTACAATCCCGCGGAACTCAAGGAGGGGTACAACACCGTCGCGGGCGAAGAGGTCTTCTACATTTCCAACCCGGCGCTCGGCCTCTGGGCGCACCGGGCGAGGTTCGAACGTTCCGCCGCCTCCGGATCATGAGCGAGGGACAGCCAGCGAAGAAGGCCTTTGCCCGCCCCCCGGCGGGCGCCGTCAAGCCGGCGTCCGGCGCGCCGGAGGAGCGCCTGGATTCCTGGAAGGAGATCGCCGGCTACCTGCGCCGCGGAACCCGGACGGTCCAGCGCTGGGAGAGAGAGGAAGGGCTCCCCGTGCATCGCCTTCAGCACGACAAGCTGGGCTCCGTGTACGCCTTCAGATCGGAGCTGGACGCGTGGTGGCGAAGCCGGGGCGCGGTGATGCCCGGCGACACGTCTTGGCAGACGGACCCGGGCCCCTCGGTGGCCGTGCTGCCGTTCGCCGATTTGAGCCGTGAGAAGGACCAGGGGTACTTCTGCGACGGGGTGGCCGAGGAGATTATCAACGCGCTCAACGCGCTCCAGGATCTGCGCGTCGCCAGCCGCACCTCCGCGTTCCGCTTCAGGGACTGCCAGGAGGATCCGCGCGAGATCGGGCGCCGGCTGCGGGTGCGCCACCTGCTGGAAGGAAGCGTTCGCAAGGCTGACGGCCGTCTGCGCGTCTCGGTGCGGCTGAACAACACCGCGGATGGTTACCAGGTCTGGTCGGAGACGTACGACCGGGAGATGACGGACATATTCGCGCTTCAGGAGGAGATCGCGCGGTGCGTGGCGCATGCGCTGGAAGTGACGCTGACACCCGCCGAGAGAGACGCGCTCGGCAAGCCTTCCACCCGGGATCTCCAGGCCTACGACTACTATCTGCGCGGGCGGAGCTTCTACTACCGCTACGCCCCGCGGGACGTTGAATACGCCAGGGAGCTGTTCACACGGGCGATCGAGAGGGACGCGCGGTACGCCATGGCGTGGGCCGGGCTGGCGGACTGCTGGTCCTACCTGTACCTCTATGCGGGCCGGAAGGAGGCCGCGCGCCTGGAGGCGGATCGCGCCAGCGAGCATGCCATCGAGCTCGGTCCGGAGTCGGCGCAGGCGCACGCCTCGCGGGCTCTGGCGCTTTCTCTGAACGAGAAGGATGAGGAGGCGGAGCAGGAGTTCGAGCAGGCTATCCGGCTCGACCCGGATCTGTTCGAGGCCCGGTACTTCTACGCGCGGCACTCCTTCGTCCACGGCCAGCGGGAGAAAGCCGTGCGCCTTTACGAGGAGGCCATGCGCATCCGCCCCGAGGACTACCAGGCGCCGCTGCTGGTCGCACAGAGCTACGACGACCTCGGGCGTCCCGAGGCGGCGGCCGCCGCCCGGCGCCTGGGGATTGAACGCGCCGAGCAGCACCTCAAGCTGAACCCGGACGACGCCCGGGCGCTCTACATGGCAGCCAACGGCATGGCAGCCCTGGGGGAAAAGCAGCGCGCCCAGGCGTGGGCCGGCCGCGCGCTCAAGGCGAGACCCGACGATCCGATGCTGCTCTACAACCTGGGCTGCGTCTTCTCGCTTCTGGGTTGTGCCGACGAAGCCCTGTCGTGTCTGGAGAAGGGCGTTGAGCTGGGCGTCGCCGAGAGAGGCTGGTATGCGCACGACAGCAACCTGGACCCGCTCCGCCAGCACCCCCGTTTCCAGGCCCTGCTAACCCGGCTCGCCTGACACGGGAACCAGGCCGGCGAATCCGGAGACTTCCCGGCTCACGTCAAAGTGCGCCATTGCGCGCCGCAGAGTGGGCGGCGCACCGTAACGTCTTCCCCAATCCCCAGCCGCACCGTATAAAGGGTGTGGACACGGAAAGGTCCACAGAAGGAGAAGACGAAATGAAGAGACTGACGCTGGCGGCTTTACTGGTGACCCTGACGCTGGGAAGCGCCTGGGCCAAGAGCTACGAGGTGAACCTTTACCAGCCGGCCGTGGTGGCGGGCGCCGAATTGAAGGCCGGGACGTACCGGCTCACCCTGGACGGCACACAGATGACGCTCTCCAACGGCATAAATTCGGTGCGATGCGAGGTCAAGGTGGAAAGCGTGGCCGGGAAACACAAGCGCTCCTCGCTCCGGCTGGAAGCCGAGAACGGGAAGTACCGGCTGGTGGAGATCCGGCTGCGCGGCACGGACACCAGGCTGATGCCGGCGCAGCCCGCCGGCGCGGCAGGGGGACGGTGAGCGGAGTCCCGTGGAGACCAAAGCCCGGACACCGCGCGGAACATGCCGCGGCGTCCGGGCCGGTTCATCCGGTCACTTCCCTCGATCAGAAGTAGAACTTCAGAGCGATCTGGATGTTACGCGGCGTGCGCACGCCGCTCAGAGCGCCGAAGCCGAAGCGCCCGCCGCCGCCGCCCACCAGGCTCGACAGGTTCGTGATCCTGCCCGTGCCGTCATTGGCGAACGTCGGGTTGTTGGCGAACGCGTTCCACTGCGTGTGGTTCCAGGCGTTGTACGTCTCGAAGCGAAGCTGGAAGTAGCGATCTTCGCTGCCGCCCACCGGGATCTTCTTGTATAGGGAAAGATCCCAGTTGTTGACGCCGGGCCCGCGGAACGGGCGGACCGCCGATTCCATCCCCAGGCTGCCCTTCCCCGCGGGAGCGAAACAGGAAGTATCGATGAACGCCCCCAGCGTGCGGCTGCCGCCCGACAGGTTCGGGTTGCAGGTGATCAAGGGACGAGGCGACCATCCCTCCGAACCGGTTATGCGCCGGTTCAGGGTGGTCGCTCCGACGCCCTGGACGGCGTAGCGGCCGACATCGCTCTGGGCGGTTGTTTGGGCAACCACCTGCGGAGCGCCGGATGTCAGGCTGGTGATGCCCGAGACCTCCCAGCCATTCAGAACGGCTTTGAAGACCGGGTGGGCGAGCGCCGAACCATCCCGCGCGATGCGCGGCACGTTATAGATGTAGTTGACGACCAGTGACTGGGTGCGGTCGTAGGTCAGCAAGCCGTAGTCGGCCTTGCGGTGATCGACGAAGTTGCCCGCGAACTGGAAGTCGGTGTCGGTCCCGAGGGTCTTGGACCAGGTGTAGTTGACGCCGACAGTGAGGTCGGACATGCGCCGGTTCAAGGAGATTTGCAGCCCGTTGTAGC
The DNA here is from genome assembly GCA_020851555.1 of Bryobacterales bacterium. Lineage (GTDB taxonomy): Bacteria > Acidobacteriota > Terriglobia > Bryobacterales > Bryobacteraceae > DTKY01. The sequence goes on from JADZCM010000014.1 coordinate 82,575, forward strand.
TGGAGCTGCTCCCGAAGGTCGCGATGAACCCGCCGCCGCCCAGGCCGGACTGCGCCACGGCCGTGCCGCCGCCCGCGTAACCGGTGTACGGGCGCAGGAAGTCAACCGGCATGGCGTTGTCGCCGGTCAGATTGCCCGCGGCCTTGGCCGGGTCCTGGTTCTGCGGCAGCCAGGCGCTCCCGAACGGCGCTTCATTGAACGGATAGCGGGCGAGGCCGTGCCGTGTCTGCGTGCCGACGTAGCCCACATCCAGCAGGAAATGCAGCGGAAGTTCGCGCTGAACGCTCAGATTGTAGTTGTAGACGGTCGGGATCTTGCCTTCGGGCGAGAGCCCGGCGACGTTGAGCGGGAACAGATTCTGGGAAGCGGATCCCAGGTTGCTCAGGTTGCCGTAGTACAGCTTGGGCGTTACGATCCCCGGCGGGTAGTTGATCTGGTTGAAGATCATGTTCCCCTGGATACGCTCGTAGAACACGCCGCCCCCCAGACGAACCACGGTCTTGGTGCCGGGGCCCGCGGGAGTCCAGGCCAGGCCGAAACGGGGTCCGAGAAGCACTCCCTGGCGCTGCACCATCCCCCGCTCCACGCCGTTTTCGCCGCCCACCACCATGCCGTTGAACGGATCGCCCGAGCCGGGCGCGATCGCTCCGATGAGAGCCGCCGGCCCGGTCTGCCCGGTAAGCGGATTCAAGGACGACCGGACGCCGCCCACCAGCGTGGGCTGGTACAACTGCACTCTCTGGGCGGCGGTGTAGTTGGCGAGCCTCAGGCTGGATACCTGCTTCTTCTCGTCGTACCAGGGGCCGAGGATGCTGAAGCGCACGCCGAAGTCAACCGTCAGGTTGGGCCGCACTCTCCAGTTGTCCTGCCCGTACCACTCCACGGTGTGGTAGCGGTAGTAGCCCTTGCGGTAGGTGCTGGACTGCTCGTAAGTCAGGTAGTTGCCGAGCAGCGCGTTGGAAAACGCCCAGCCGGTGTCGCCGGGGTTGGCGGTGTCGCGGCTGAAGTCGATGCGCCCGTTGTTGACGATGGTGGCCGTCTGGCGCTTGAAGCTGGTCTCGTAAGAGAAGCCGAACTTCAGCGTGTGGTTGGCCGTCACCTTGGCCACGTTGTCCACGACGTTGTTGGTGATGTTCTCGTTGTCGTACGGCATCCCGCCGATGTACATGGTGGGAGGATTCGTTACCCCGCCGAAGGTCATGTTGGGAATCTGGCCGAGCGGGTCGGCGTTGGGGTAGAGCGCGGGCACGTTCACGCCGGAGTTCTTGCGCAGGTACTTGCTGTCATCCTCGATGACGTTCGGCAGCCAGTTGCGCGTGTTGCCGTAGTTGACCTCGTTGGTCAGGGTCGGGCTGATGATGGTCGTGACGGTCCCCGAGGAACCGATGCCGCCCGTCTGGGCATGGAACGGCGAGAGCCCGATCTGGTTGTTCACGTTCAACCCGGCGGACTGCAACGCGTCGCGCTTGTTGAGGTTCAGCCGGCCGGCAGCCTTCCAATTGGTGGAGATGTTCCAGTCGCCCCGGAAGTTCATGTCATCCCGCTTGTCCGAGCCGGCGAACTGATACTGGTAGTTGTAAGCGTTATCCACGCCGATCCGGTTCGGTTCGGGGAAGAAGTTCAGGAGTTCCTGGCCGAACTTGTTGATTCGCGACGTGGGAATGATGTTGCCGGAGAAGGGCTGGCCGGTCGTCGGGTCCTTGATGGTGACGGGCCTGCCGTTTTCCTGGGTCTTCGTGAAGTCGCCCAGCCGCTCTTCCTTCGTCGGCATGGTGCGGCTCTGCAAGGCGTCGAACAGGCGCGGGCGCTGGAACTCGAAGTTCGTGAAGAAGAACAGCTTGTCCTTGCTGGTGTTGAACTTGCCGGGTATGTAAGCAGGTCCGCCGACCTGGAAGCCCTGCGTGCGATTCCGGTTGCGGGCGCGGGCCAGTCCGTTGAAGTTGTTGGTCCACGAGTTGGCGTTCATCCACTCGTTCCGTAGGAAGATGTAGGCGCCGCCGTGAAAGTCCTTGGTCCCGCCCTTGGTCACCATCACGATGTTGGCGCCGGCGGCGCGGCCGAATTCCGCCTGCTGGCCGTTGGTGACCACGCGGAACTCCGCGATGATGTCGCTGTTCAACCGCAGCGGCGTATAGCTGTTGTTTCCGACGTCCTGGTTGGTGGTGCCGTCCACCTGCATGGCGTTCTGGTCCGTGCGGAGACCGTTGGCGTTGTTGGTGTCGGGGTTGAATCCCGCGACCGTCTTGAGCAGGTCGGTGTACGAGCGGCCCGAGGATGCCAGGTCGACGATCTGGCTGGTGGTAATGGTGCCGGAACGCTCGGCGCTCACCGTCTGAAGCGTGACCGAGCTCGCTTCGACCGTGATGGACTCGCCTACCGCGCCCAGTTCGAGCACAATCGGCGGCAGCCCTACGCGCTCAAGCGCGGACAGCCTGACGTCCGTCTTCGTGTATTTCTTGAACCCGCCCTTCTCGACGGTGACCGTATAGATGCCCGGAGGCACCGGGGTGACGACGAAGGTGCCTTCCGCGCTGGTTTCCAATTGGCGGAACGTGGCGCCTTGCGCCTGGTTGATCACCGTAACGCTGGCGCCGGGCACGACCGCTCCCTGGCCGTCCTGGACCACGCCGGTGATCATGCCTGTCGTCTGCTGGGCTGCCGCGGGCAAAAGGCCCAACAGCAATCCAACCAGCAACAGGCTGCTGCTGACTCTCATGCGCATACTGTGAATTGACTCCTGTCTTGTTGGCCTACTGGATTTCATTCGCTCGCTGGACAGAGGAAGAGCGCCCAAGGACACTCATTCACCGCGCCTGGCACGTTTCCCCTGAAACAGCTTGGCTCCATTCTACACCCGGGCGGCAGAGCTGTAAAGATATGATTCCGCAACCTTAACGCAGGTTAACGACAGCGTGCCAAGGGCGAAGGCGAATGCGTCTCAAAGCGATCCCGGCAGGCCGCGGGTGCGCTCTGCTAAAATGCCCGCATGGACATTCTTACCTGGAACAGCCTCAAAGAAGACGTGATGAACCCGCTGGCGGGACGCCGGGCTCTGCACGCCCAGAACATGACGGTGGCCCGTTTCCGGTTCGACAAAGGGAACAAGGTCGCCATGCACCACCACATCAACGACCAGGTGACCATGGTTCAGTCGGGCGCGGTCCGCATGACCTGCGGTGATGAGACTTTCGAACTCAAGGCCGGGGAGTTCGTGCACGTGCCGCCGGACGTCCCGCACGGGAATGAAGCGCTGGAAGACACGGTCATCATAGAGATCTTCTCGCCGCGGCGCGAAGATTGGATCACCGGCGACGATTCGTACCTGAGACAGAAGTAGCCGCAGGGCACGCCCGGCGGCCGCCGGGCAGCCCGTGATTTCGGGGCCGGGTGCGCCCGGCCCTTACCTGAGGCTTCCCAGGATCTTCTCCCTCATGCCCGCCGGGTGGAAGCCAAAGTCCTTGTAGATGTCCTTCGGAGCTCCGGATCTCGAGTACTTGTTCATGCCGAACGCGCGCGAGCGGTAATCGGACGGCAGCAGGAACGGGTACAGGAAGCCGGGCCATCCGTTGTGCAGCGTCACCACGCGGCGCCGGTCTTCGTCGGAGAGGATTTCCTCGGCTTTCTTCGGGTCCCGGTCCCTCAGTTCCTCGAACAGGGAGGGGGCCGTAACCGCGACGATCTTCACGTCCGCGGCCTCCTCCACATCCGGCAGGATCTCAAGCAGGTTGGACATCATCTGCCCGCCGCACACCGCCAGGACCAGCTTGCGCTTGCCGTTCCCGCGGAACGGACGGAGAATGTACGCGCCGTTGACGGCCTCGATCGCCGGAGCCACGTCGCCGCCCCGCTTCAGCACCGGCGTGGGAGGCCGGGCCACGGAGAGCGCCACGGGTTCGCCGCGCTTCGCCGCGAGAAAGAGCATCTCGATCGTCTCGTTGGCGTCCAGCGGCTTGTAGACCTTGATTCCCGGGTAGGCGTCGAACAGCGACATCCAGAACAATCCGTGATGGGTGGGGCCGTCCTCTCCGGTTTCGGGGCCGTCGTGCGCCGCCAGCATTATGAAGAAAGCGCGCTGGTGCTGGTTGACGTCGTTGTTGATCAGCGTCATGCGCACCGAGTTCGCCATCATGGGGGTGAATACGCCGTAGGTGGCGAAGGCGCTCATGGGCCGGAAGCCTCCCGGGAGGCGGTCCTGCGCCATGGCGGCGGACATCATGGCCATGTTCTGCTCGGCGATTCCGAAGCGCAAACCCCGGCCCAGGGGGTTGGTTCGGCTGACGACGCCGTAAACGTTCTCCGCCTTCCCCGTCAGGATGGACTTCATCAGGTCGCCGGCGCCGAGGTAGAAAAACGCCGTGTGTTTCATGGCCCAGTCAAACCAGGCCTCGGTGGCCTTGCGGGTGGGCGCCGCGCCGCCTTCGGGAAATACGAGTTCGGGCGGCAGCGTGGCCGGGCGCTCCAAACTGGTGTAGTCGGCCATGGGACGTCCCGCCAGAGTGACCGTGATCCGCTCACGCAACTCGGCCTCCGGCCGGATGCGCGCGGCGGCGGCCCGGAGACGCTCCAGCAGGTAGTCCGTTTCTCCCTCCCCCAACGCTGACATGACGACGGCGATGTCGGCGGCCACGTCCTTCTGGTTGCCGGGAATGTCGAAGTCCAGCTTCTTCATCACCTCCACATACTCGGCGTGCGAGAGCGGCGTGCCGTGGGAATCGGAGGTGTTCTCCAACCGGCCGTAGTGTTTGCCCTTAATGCAGTGGCAGAGGACCACGGTGGGCTGCTCGGGACCGAAGTTCTGCTCGGCCAGCCGGTAGGCGTAGGCCAGTTCGAGGATGTCGTGTCCGTTCACCTCGATCACGTTCCAGCCCGGCGCGATCCAGTGGTTCAGGTAGGGGGCCGGCATGGCGTCGGTGATGGGGCCGTCGATGCCGTGCCCGTTGAAGTCCATGGTCACAACCAGGTTCCGCATGCCGAGGGCCGAGGCTACGTTGCGCGCCTCGTAGGACATGCCTTCTTCGGTTTCCGCGTCGCCGGCCAGGACAAAAGCCCTGGTTGCCAGGCCGCAGGAGCGGTGCAGCACCGCGAAGCCCAGGCCCGCCGAGAAGCCGTGCCCGGAGGAACCCGTGGAGGTGTCCGCCAGCGGCGAATCGGATTCGACGTGCCCGCTGGGTCCACCGAAAGACCGGAAACGAACCAGGTCCTCGGGATAGTGAATCAGGACATGCTGATCCGTGGGGGACTTCATTCCCTTCCGGCGCAGCGCCTCATACACCAGAGACACAGTGGAGTGAAGCAGAGGAGTACAATGCCCCGCCGACCACACCACCCGGTCTCTGCCGGGGTGTTTCGGGTGCCAGGCGTCGAACCCCAGAACGCCGCTCGCCAGCAGGGTGAGTAGCTGCTCGGTCTTGGACGAAGAGCCGCCGGGGTGTCCCGATTTGGACGCATTCAGGGAGGCGAAAATCAGGCCGCGGACCACGCGCGCCAGCACTGCGATCTTCTCTTCGTCGATTTCCGGGAGCGAAGCGAGCGGCACGCCCTGGAGGTTCAGGTAGGCTCCGCCCCCCACGCGGTACTCGAAACGGGCGGGTTCGCTTCCCTTCAGCGCCTCGAGACCGGATTTATCCAGCGGGTTATAAGTTCGTGATGTGGAAAGCACAGTCTCTCCCTCATGAAAAACTTCACATGATTTCGGATTCCCTGACCGGGAATTTCATTGTAGCCCGCTCGCAAAGGCGAAGTCCATGACGCCCAAATGGAGTAGAATCGGAGCCGATGAGCGAAACGCGGCGGATGTTCCTTGCTTCACCCGGCCGGCGACGCCCTGGTTTCTGCCGGCACGGCCTGAGCGGGCGAATTCGCGCCCGGTCCATGTGACCGGACGCTCCAGCGTGGATCACGAAGCCGCCGCAACCGCCTGAAGCGGTCACATTCAACCGCCGCACGTCGTTCCACCTGCAATCGACTGGAATAAAAGGTCTTCACGGCAGGGCGCCGCTCTCCGGCGCCACCTCCGCGGGGAAGCGCCCACTACACTGTGGCCGGAAGGTTGCTCGTAAAGCAGCCAGCCCGGCACGCCCACGCGGCCGGGCTTCTTGTTCTGGAGGCCGTTTATGCGGATTCGTTGCGGGGCTGCTGCGATCGGGGTCCTGTTGTGGGGGACGCTCTTGGCCGCTCCGCCCCTGACCAGCATCAGTGACGTGCTCTACCGGGCGGACGGGTCGCGGTTCAACGGGGTGGCATTTATCGAATGGAAGAGCTTTCAGGCGGTGGACCTCTCGACGATAGCCACTCACAGCGTCACGGTCCCCATACAGGACGGTGCGCTTCTGGTCCGGCTGGTGCCGACGACGAACGCCGCGACGGGCGCCTACTACTCGGTGCGATACCACAGCGACGGACGGATACAGTTCAGCGAGGTCTGGGCCGTGCCTCCCAGCGCCACCCCGCTCAAACTGCGGGATGTGCGCGTCCAAGGCTCGGTCTACGGCGGGGCGGTGCTGCCGCCGGCCGGAGACACCGAGATTCTGATCTCCGATGTGACGGGGCTGGCGGAGGAACTGGAGGCGCGGCCCCTCAAAGGGCCGGGCTATGCGCCGTCGCGCGCCGCTTTCATCAGCGGGGAGGGGACGCTGGAGGGCGTCCCGGGAGATCTGTCGGATTGCGTGCGGGTCGACGGGACCTCGGCTCCGTGCAACCTGCCGGCGGCGGAGGTTCCGGGCTTCGTGGATGCGGAGACGCCGTCCGGCAGCATCAACGGATCGAACCGGCTGTTCACACTGAGCGAGCAACCCAGCCCGCCGCAGAGCCTCCTGCTGTTCCGGAACGGCGTTCTCCAGCGGCAGGGCTTGGACTACACCTTGAGCGGGGGCGTGATCACGTTCGCAACGGCCGCCACCCCGCAGGTGGGGGATCTGCTTACGGCCTCTTACCGGCTGTCGGAGTCCGGCGGCCCTGGCGCGGAGGCTGGGGTGACATATCCGAGGCCTCAGGTGTTGTGCGGAGGCACCGGTGCGGGCACCAGTTCGGCGGCATGGACCAGCCTCGGCGCCTGCATGATCCCGGCGGGCACGCTGGCCGCAGGGGACCGTGTCGCCGTCTCCTTCAGCTTCACGCACGAGGGGAGCGCGGTGGCTCCCAGCATCGAGCTTCGCTGGGGCGCGACGGCCGTCCTCTCGCGGACGGGCGCGAACTTCGAGACGCTCCTGGCCGGCACGGGCGACTTCGGAGCGTACGAGGGGAACGCCACGTGGGCCGTTCAGAGCTGGGGCGCGACGCTCGCCCTGGCCGCCGGCGCGGGCGTCTGGAACGGTTCGCTGGCCTCGCCGCTCACGGTGGATTTCCGGGGCCGCCTCGCCAGCGCCTCCGCCGAAACCATCACCCTCCGCAACTACAGCGTGGTCCGCTACCCTGCGCGGACCAGCCCCTAACCCACTCGATCTGGGGTTAAATCCGGCCGGCGCCTAGGTTGGGAGCCGGATTTCATCGGCGTCTCGCACGGCGCAGGATAGAAGGTGGCGAGAGAGGAGGTGCCAAGGTGCTCACGCGGTTTTTTGATGCAGCCGGCGTGGATGACTTCCTGCGCGACGAGCGGGGACAAGATCTCGTGGAGTATACCCTGATGGCGGGGGTGGTAGCCGTGGGCGCAGGCTCCATGATTCCGCCCATGGCGGGCAGCATCAGCTCCATCTTCTCCAAAGCCATGTCCGTCCTCGAGAAATTCTCCTGAGGGTGCGCCGGCCGGCGGTCGGATAGAATAGACACGCCGGATGCAGACGGACGAAATTCTCTCCAAGCTGCGCGAAAGGATCGTCGCCTACGCGGCATTTCATCTGTCGAGGGACCTCGCGGAGGACGTTGCCCAGGAGGTGATGCTGCTCCTCCACACGAAATACGGTAACGTGAGCGCGGCGGACGACCTCGTCCCACTGGCGATCGAGATCGCGCGCCTCAAGATCGCGGGTATTCGCAGGAAGATACACCGGCGGGGCGAGGACCGGCGGACGGCGGTCGAAGAGGTCCCGCTGGCCGACCCCGGGCCCAGTCCGAGCGCTTACGTGGAGAGGAAGGAGTCGCTGGAACGGCTCGCGGCGGCTCTGGCCGGATTAAGGGGCCGCTGCCGGGAGCTGTTTCGGCTGAAATTACAGGGGAAGAATTTCGCCGAAATCCGGGAAGCGCTCGGAGCGGCGAGCATCAACACGGTCTATACCTGGGACTTCCGCTGCCGCAAGGAATTGCTTGCGAAGCTAGAGGGCCGATGGGAGGCCGAGCCATGAGGCCGGAAGACATCCGCAAGCTGGTGGGCGGCTACGCCACCGGCACACTCACGGCGGATGAGCGCCGCCTGCTTCTGGAGGCCGCGCTCGAGGATCAGGCTCTCTTCAATGAGCTGGCGCGCGAACAGGACCTAAAAGATCTTCTGGAGGACCCGCGTGCGCGACAGCGGCTGCTGGAGGCGCTGGCTGAGAGGCCTTCCCCGCTGCAAGTGCTGGGGGCCTGGCTCCGGCGACCGGTGGCCTGGGCGGCGGCGGGAGGGTTGGCCGCGGCCGCCATCCTCCTGCTCGTGTTTGTCCGGCAGCCCGGCTCCAGGCCGGCGGCCCCGGAACCCGTACTGACGGCGAAGCTCGAGCAGCCACGCGAGGAGGCTCCCGCCCCGGCACGGGCCATTCCTCCGGTGAGTTCGCAAGATAAGGCGGTAGAGCCCAGGGCCCCCAGTGATGTGGCCGCCGGCAGGGACGGCAAAGGCGCTGCGGCGAGCGAGAGAAAGGACGAGGCGAAGGCGGAACCACCGGCCGCTGCGCCGCCAGTATCGGAACCGGCGGCAAAGCCGGTCCTGGGCGGCGCTGTCCCGGCGGACGAGGCACAGGGCACGCCTGCCTCCCTGGAGAAGCGCCCGATGGCCGCCGCATCCAGAGGCGGCGCGGCCCAGCCGTCGGCGGCGCGCATCAGGTTTCGAGCGGCTGAGGCGGACTCGCTGCCCTCCCCCATCCCGTACCGGCTGCTGCGCGCCGACGAAACCGGTAACTTCCGGGAGACCCCCGAGACCACGGTCTTCGGCCGCGAAGACCGCATCCGTGTTGTCTTCACGCCCGCCGAAGACGGCCGCCTGACGGTGGAGGCGCGCCCGCTGCAAACGCTGCTGGATCAGGACGTCACCGCCGGCGCCAGCGTGACGCTCGACATACCCCGGGGCCTGACCCGGCTGACCGGCGCCTTCCGCGGCGTCCCGCTCGAAATCCGCATCCCGCGCGGACCTGAGTAGCTGAAAAAGTCCTGATTCAGGTGGCCTTCCTCCATTGAATGGGAAGCGCCGCATGACCTGCCGGATCGAAAGCTCAATCCTCGCGCCGGCCGCGTCCGCGCCGCTGGAGCCCGGCCGGAAGGAGGCGGCTGGTGTTCGATAACTGGTATACTTGAAGGGCGTTTGAATATCCCGCCTAACCGGGCCGGACGTGCTCAACCCCGCCAAGGAGGCCTCAACCGCGAGGAGACCGAGTGAAGAAGATCTACGTAGGAAACCTGGACTTCAGCCTGACTGAGGATTCCATACGCGAGCAGTTCGAGAGGTTCGGCGCCGTCGAGCGGGTGGACCTGGTGAAGGACCGCGACACGGGCCAGCCGCGAGGCTTTGCGTTCGTTGAGATGACCAACGACGAGGAAGCGGAACGCGCCATCGCGGAGTTGAACGGGGCGATCATGGGAAACCGCGCGGCGAACGTGAACGAAGCTCGTCCCAAGATGCAGTCCGGCGGCGGATTCCGCCGCTCCGGCGGAGGCCCCCCACGGCACCGCCGTGAACCGCGGTGGTGAGGCCCAAAACGAGGAGGGACCAGAAGGCGTGACAGGCACAATCGTATGCCTGGCTAGAGAATCCCGAACGGGCACAATTCAGTCCAGCGACGGCACGCGCCTCGCTTTCTCAGCCGCGGGTGTTCTCGGTGAGTTCGACGCGCTGGCCGTGGGCCATCCCGTCAGTTTCGATGTGGAGCGGCGCCAGCCGGTTCACACCGCCGTGCGGGTGTTCCGTGAACCGCTTGGCGAGGGCGCTCCGGGAAAGCCGCACGGAGCGTTCCCCGACCTGCGCTACACCGGCTTCCACCAGGCCGCGGGAGTCCGGAGCTACCGCTTCGACGCCGCGGGGTCGGGCCGCCAGGCGCAGCACTACGTAGTGAAGGTCGACATGGCCCTCCTCGCCAAGCACGGCGTCAGCATTCAGGACGCTCCGGCGCTGTGTCTCCAGAAGCTGGCCGCGGACCTGAAGGCCGTCCGGGGGCCGCTTGGCCACGAACTGGACGGCGATGATCTGGCCGCGCACGTTGCTTTGAGGGCGGAGAAAGCGGAAAGACGGAGGCTGAAGCACTCCTCCGCCAGCCGCCGGGGCGCGCCGCCGCCCCGCCCGTCCAATTGAATCGAGCGTAGGGAGGTGAGCATGGCAGGACGTGGCAGAACCACATTTCAAAAGCGACAGAAGGAACAGCTACGGCTTGAAAGGCGTCAACAGAAGGCCGCCCGGAGGCTCGAACGAAAGGCCCTGAAGAACGCGCCGCCTGCCGAGGCTGAGGTGGAGCCGCAGCCGCCCGGCGAAACTGAAGCACTGCCGCAGCCGCCCGCCTTCGGCCCGGAGTAGGTCAAGCCGCGGTCCCGCGCCCCGATCCGGCAGGCGCGGCGTGTTCCAGGCGCTCCAAAAATGCGATCATGCGCGCCGCGGCCTCGGTCCGGCCGCCGTAGCGCAGTTCATGATAGGCCGCCGTGAGACCGGCCGCCAATTCCGCCGCCTCCGAGGGGGGCAGTCCGCTCACAAATTCACCGGGAGTGGCCCACGCCGGCTTTTGATAGCCGCGCCGCCGGAAGACCTCGAGCATCCGGCGGTAGAGCAGCGAGGCATCCGAAGCGACCGCGCTTCCGCTCTGAGCTTTCCGGAACCGCCGCCGGTAGCGGTAGAACCGCCCGGCCTTGGGCGCAACCAGGCAGAGGGCAGCCGCGAGCAGGCAGACCGCCAGCGCCTGGAGTCCGTGGACGCGAAGCGCCCTCGCCGCAACACCCTGCCATCGGAGGAAGCCCAACCGGAAGCCTTCCAGCCAGCGTTCCCCGGCCACGCGTCCCGAACCTTGCATCCGCGCCGCCAGACCGATCTGGCGTTCCAGATCGTAGTCGACCACCCAGTCCTGCCAGAACATCTGTGCGGCATCGGCATACATGCGAAAGCGAGCCAGCAAGGGCGCCTCTCGCCGCGCACGGCCCGCCGGGGTAGGGTCGAAGACGGTCCATCCCCGCCCGCCGATCCAGGCTTCCACCCAAGCGTGCGCGTCCGACGCCCGCACCAGACGCCAACCGGTGACGGGGTTGAGTTGCCCCCCCACAAAGCCCGTAACCAGCCGCGAGGGGATCCCGATGGAGCGTAGCATCACCGCCATGGCGGACGCGAAATACTCGCAGTGCCCCGCCCGCCGCTCAAACAGGAAGTGCGCCAGCGGATCGGGCACGTCCTCCCGAGGCAGGTCCGTGGTGTACCCGAAGGTCCGGGCCAGGTAGCTCTCCAGGGCGCGGGCGCGCGCTTCGTCGGACGGCTGTCCGGAGGTCACCTCGCGCGCCAGGGCGGTGATGCGTCGGTCCAGGGCGGGCAGTTCCAGATACCCGTCAGGGGGCGCCGGCGAGGGCCGGTACTCCCCCAGGTAGCTGATGGCTCCGTACCGCAGCCGCCGCCGGGGCGCCGCTTCGATCTGGTACGTCTGAGCCGGCGACTCTCTCACTCGCGGCATCCCGATCCACAAGACCTCGGGAACCCCGGCGAAGAACAGGACGTCGGAGTTGATCGCCTCCAGTTGGATCTCATACGTGATGCGGGCGCCCGGGCGGCGCCGTTGATCATCTTCGGCCAGGATGCTGCGCCCCTCGCTCACCTGAATGACCCGCTCCCCGCTCTCCGGCGCGCGCCAGTTCCTGCCATCGAAGGAAGTAAGCACGGCGCCCCGCCACCTGAGCGGCTGCGGTCCGCTCCAGCCGGCGGTCCGGATGTGCATCGCGGGCGTGTCCCGGTTCAGAATCGCGCCCATCTGCCCAAGCCGCACCTCCCCCGAGAATCCCGGGAGATAGTAGCGCCCGGAAACCAGGCGCTGTAAGGCGGCGCTCGCAGTGCGGGGGAGGACGAAGAACAGCGCGGCCGTCAGAGCCAGAATTCCGATCCCGGCACAGGCAATCAGTCCGCCGAGCCGCAGGTGGAATCCGCGCGCCCCGCCACCGGCCACCACCGCGCGGCCCCGGCTGGAACGGCGGATCTCCCCGCCGGCTTGGGCGGCAAGGAGAAAGAAGACGAAGATGGCCAGGTAGAGCATGAAACTCCACCCTTCCGAGAGGAGCGCCGCCGCCAGCAGTTCCAGGCAGGCAAAGGCCTGGATGAAAACAAAGCCTCGCCCCGTACGGGAGGTGAGGAACGTGGAAACCGCGATCAGGAAAACCACTCCGGCCGCGCCCAAAGCCATGCTGAGCAGGTCGAAGAACCCCGAGCCGGCCAGCGCGAGGTAGCCGCTGAGGGCCAGACCGGCCAGCGATACCTGGTGAAAACGCTCCGCCAGCCGCGAGGCGTCAGCGATGCGGCTTGCCATCCGCTTTCATTCTATGACAGAACGCCCGCCGGACCCGCCGCCGATGACGCTGGGGCCGGTGCAGCGTCCTGGCGCAGAAGCCCCGGGAGTGCGCGGCCGGACTTTGTGTTAAGAAGGAGTAGGTACTCCTCGTGGCGAAATTCAAAGCGGCGGGCAAGAAGAAGGCTTCCGCGAAGCGGCCGGGCGGCGCCATCCCCTGCATCATCCTGGTCGTCATGGCCGTCGTTCTGATGTCTCTCCTCTTCTACGCCATGCTGAAGAGCGCGTCCTGAGCCATGCGTCCCGATGCCCGTTCCGCCTCCGAGATGCGCCCCGTGCGCATCACCACCGATTTCCTGCAAACCGCCGAGGGTTCGGCGCTCATCGAGGTGGGCCACACCAAGGTGCTGTGCGCCGCCACGCTCGACAATACGGTCCCGCACTTCCTGCGTAACTCGGGCCGGGGGTGGGTGACGGCGGAATACTCCATGCTGCCTCGATCCACGGTGGAACGCACCCCGCGTGAGATTTCCAAGGGACGTCCCAGCGGGCGCACGCAGGAGATTCAACGGCTCATCGGCCGCTCGCTGCGCTCCGTCGTGGATTTCACGCTGCTTGGGGAGAGAACCGTCATCCTGGACTGCGATGTTTTGCAGGCCGACGGCGGGACGCGCACGGCGGCCATTACCGGAGCGTTCCTCTCCATGGGAATCGCGCTCTCGCGGATGGTCGAGTGCGGGGGCCTGAAGTCCATGCCCGTTCGGGATTACGTGGCCGCGGTCAGCGTCGGGGTGGTGCAGGGGGAACCCCGCGTGGACCTGTGCTATGAGGAGGACTCGCGCGCGGAGGTGGACATGAACCTGGTGATGACCGGCGGGGGACGGTTCATCGAGGTGCAGGCCACCGCTGAGCAAGCGCCCTTCGACGACGGGCAGTTGCGGGAACTGTTAGAACTGGGCCGCGTCTCCATCGCGCAGCTCATCGAGATACAAAAGGGCATCGTCAAGCTCCGGTGAGACTCTACGCGGCCACCACGAACCCCGGCAAACTGCGGGAGTTCCGCCAGGCGGTGGAGCGGTTCGGGAGAGGACGGATCGAACTGCTGCCGCTCCCGGGCCTGGAGGACATTCCACCCTGCGAAGAGACCGGCGCCACGTTTGAAGAGAACGCCGCCCAGAAGGCGCTCTACTATAGCCGGCACGCTCCGGGGATGGTCTTCACCGATGACTCCGGTCTGGAGGCCGCGGCTCTGAACGGCGAGCCGGGGGTGCGCTCGGCGAGGTTCGCCGGCGAAGGCGCCGGCGATAAGGCCAATAACCGCCTTCTCCTCGAGCGGCTCGTTGGAAAGGACGACCGGCGGGCGCGCTTCGTGTGCGCCGTCGCGCTGGCCGAGGGCGGGCGGCTGCATGGGAGATTCCGGGGCGAGGTCGAGGGCTGGATCGTGGATGCCGAGCGCGGAGGCAATGGCTTCGGGTATGATCCCCTCTTCTTTTACGCGCCCTTCGGCTGCACGTTCGGGGAGGCCAGCCCGGAGCGCAAGCTGGAAGTGAGCCACCGCGCCAGGGCCCTGGAACAAATGGTGCGCTGGCTGCTGCCGGCCGAGGCGGCCGGGGCGTGAGCCTCCTCATCGACGCCGCCGTGCGCCGCTTCCGGGCCGACCGGATGAGGCGCTTCGCCGCCGCCTTCGGCGTGAGCGGGCAGACCCGGGTGCTGGACGTGGGCGGCACCCCGCTGAACTGGCTGCTGGCCGAGGTCAGGCCGCGGGTCACGCTGCTGAACATGCCGCGCGCCAGGGAGCCGCTTCCCTCCGGCTTCGAAATGATCTTCGCAAGCGGCTGCGAACTCCCCTTCCCGGGCCGGTCCTTCGACGTGGTCTTCAGCAACTCGGTGATCGAGCACATCGGCGACCCGGCCGCCCGCCGCCGGTTCGCGGACGAGATCCGGCGCGTGGGAAGAAGCTTCTGGGTGGAAACGCCCAACCGCTGGTTTCCGGTAGAGCCGCACCTCTGTACGCCGTTGCTCCATTTCCTTCCCCGGCGGTGGCAGGAGTGGCTTGCGTGGAAGGGAAGCGTATGGGAAGTGTTGGAACGCCCCACTCCGGATCGCCGGGAGTTTTACATCCGGCACTATCTGAACGATATACGGCTGCTGGACGCGGCCGAGCTGGCGGGGCTGTTCCCCGGAGCCCGGATTGTGCGGGAGCGCTTTCTGGGCGTCACCAAGTCGCTGGTTGCGGCAGGGACATAGGAGCGCCGAGCGCCCCTATTTCCCAGCGATGGTCTCGACGATCGCGTCGCCGCTGGTGAACAACTCGGGCCGGATGCGCGCGCCGATGCCCGGCAACTCGGGCGCCGCCACCGTTCCCTTCTCCGGCACCGGGACGTTCGAAACGAAATGCGGAAACTGGTGCGTGTACTTCCAGTAGTTGCTCTCCATGATGAGGAAGTTCGGAACCGCCATGCAAAGGTGCGTGGAGCAGAAGTACAGCAGCGGCCCGCCGCAGGTGTGCGGAGAAGTGGGGATCAGGTAGGTGTCGGCCAGGTCGGCGATCTTCTTGGCCTCCGAAACGCCGCCGCACCAGGTCAGGTCATACATCACGACGTCGCAGGCGTGAAGTTCCAGGAACTCCCGGTACTCGTAGCGCGTCGCCAGGGTCTCGCTCATGCAGATCGGAACGCTGGTCTCCCGCGCGAGTTGCGCGTAGGCCTGGGGGTTCGCGTTCAGCATGGCGTCCTCCAGATACAGGATGTTGTACGGCTCCAGTTCGCGCGCGATGCGCTGGGCGCTGGCCAGATCGAAACGTCCCCACAGGTCGACGCAGATGTCCATCTGGTTACCGAATTTGTCCCGGATATCCTTGATCCAGCGCATGCCGTTGTCGAGCGCCTGGTTGGAGAGGTAGCCGTCGCGCGCGCTGAAGGGGTAGATCTTCATGGCGGTGATGCCGCGGTCCAGAAGAAAGCCGGCGATCTTGAGAGTGTCGGGTCCCATGCGGGTGTTGTCGATGGCCCAGTAGTCCGTAGTCGTGTTGTACACACGCACGCGCGCCCGCGTCCTGCCGCCGAGC
The DNA here is from genome assembly GCA_020851555.1 of Bryobacterales bacterium. Classification (GTDB taxonomy): domain Bacteria; phylum Acidobacteriota; class Terriglobia; order Bryobacterales; family Bryobacteraceae; genus DTKY01. The sequence continues at coordinate 98,223 of JADZCM010000014.1, forward strand.
AAGCGGTACAGAGGCAGCCCGGAGGACTGGCCCAGGATGTCGAGTTGGGCCATGTTGACGGCGCTGAGCGCGCGCATGTCGGCGCCGCCCGCATTGCGCATGGACATGCCGTGGTAGTAGTTGCGCCAGAGGCCGTCGATATCGCGCGGGTCGCGCCCCAGTATCTGCGAGGAGTAGTCCTTGAGGGCTCCGATCTCGGCGTTCGAATAGGGATAGGTCTCTCCCGTGCCGACGATGCCCCGGTCGGTGTGGAGGCGGACCCAGAAGAACTCGGTGGTCCCGTTGCCGCCCGAGCCGCCGCCGATCCTCAGATCGCGCCTGAAGGTGACGGCCTCTACGCGCGTGATCTTCATCGGCTCGCTGGCATCCTGAGCGGCTTTGATCGCCGCCGGCGCAATCGCCGCCCCGGCGGCGGCGGGCAGGAAGCTTCTCCTCGTCATGCGGACCTCCTGATTCCCTCAAGGATACACCGGCTCTCCATCAGAGGTTCCGTAACCACCCGCCGGCCCAGCCCGCGCGAGCCGGCTACTTCGCACGGCCGGACTGCCAGAGGAGGAACGCCGCAATGGTCTTGCCGTCGATCAAACGGCCGGTGCGGATCATGCGGCTGATCTCGCCCGGCGTGAACCAGCGGGATTGGATGCGCTCGTCGGGCATCTGCCGCGGCTCGCCCTTAATCAGGCTCGTGGCCAGAAAGACCGTCATCTTCTCGGCGATGTAGCCGGGGCTGGGATAGAACGACAGGAGCTTGCTCCACCTGCGGGCGCGGTATCCCGTCTCTTCTTCCAGTTCCCGGCGCGCCGCCTGGAGGGGCTTCTCTCCGGGGTCGAGCCGCCCGGCGGGAAGCTCCCACAGCTTGGCGCGCGCGGGCAGCCGGTACTGCCGGACCAGCAGGAGACGTCCACGCCCGTCAACGGCCATCATCACCGCCGAGCCGGCGTGCTGCACGACGGAGCGTTTGATCTCGAACCCGTCCGGGTCCACGGCGCGATCTTCGGTCACCCAGAACAGGCCGCAACGGTAGCGCTCGCGGGAAGAGATGAGCTTCATTATTCCGCTTTTTCGAGAGTGACCTTGCCGAACTTCTCCAGGGTCTTGGCGATCTGCGCCGCGTCCCCCACCACCACGATGCTGGCGCCGCCCGCAGCCATATAGCGCGCCGCGGCTTTCTGGATGGCGGCAGGCCCCACGGCGCGGATGCGCGCGGTGAAGGTTTCCAGGTAGCTCTCAGGCAGCCCCAGCAGCTTCATGTTGGCGAGCTGGGAGGCCAGGCCCGCCTGTGTTTCCAGGCCCAGGACGAAGGTGCCGCTCAGGTAGTTCTTTACGTCTTCAAGTTCGCTCTCCGCGACCGGTTGCTTGACCAGCGCATCCAACTCGGCCTCCACGGCTTTGAGCGCGGGTTCCAGCACTTCGTTGCGCACCTGGGTCACGGTGGTGAACAGGCCCGCGTTCTTGCGCGGCGCGTTGCTGCTGTGCGCGTCATAGGCGAACCCCTGCTTCTCCCGGATGTTCATGAACATCCGGGAACTGGCGCCGCCACCCAGGATGGTATTGGCGACCACCACCGGGAAGTAATCCGGGTCGAGCCGGTCCACGCTCAGGCGCCCGACGCGGATATCGGCCTGCACGGAGCCGGGCCGGTCGATGAGCGTGATGCTGCGAGCCGCCGCGGGGAACCTGGGCGCGGGCCGCGCCGCGAGCGGCTGCTTCTTCCACGCGTCAAAACGCCGCCGGATGAGGCCCAGCGTCTGCTCGCGCGGGGGGATCGCCCCCAGGAGTATCAGGACTGCGTTGTTGGCGGCCAGATGAATGTCGCGGAATTGCGCCAGCGCCTTGCGGTCAAGCTTCGCGATGGATTCGGGCGTGGGATTCTCCCGGCTGTAGGGATGAGAACCGAAGACCACGGCAGTGATCTTCTGGTCCGCCCAGAAGGCAGCCTCGGAGCGCTCGGCGAGGAGTTCCTGCGTGCGGCGGTTCCGGTAGAGCTTGACCTCGTCCTCGGGAAAGGCGGCGTTCAGGGTGACGTCCGCCAGCAGATCGAGCAGCTTCGGAAGGTTCTCCGCCAGCGCGCCGGCGGAAACCGTGAGCCCGTCGGGACCGGACGCGGCCCGCATGGACGCCCCGATGTCCGCCAGTTCCTCCGCGATCTGCCGCGAGGTGCGCGCCCGGGTGCCCTCGGTCAGGAGCGAGCCGACCGCTTCCGAGAGGCCGGGCAGGTCTTCGGGGTCGAACTTGGCTCCTGCCTCGAAGGCCAGCCGCAGCGTCACCAGGGGAAAGCGCCGGTCCTCCACCAGCACCACGCGCAGGCCGTTGGGTAGAACCGTTTCGAAGACCGGCGGGAGCTTGAACGGCGGGAGCGCTCCGGTCTGGGGAGGTCTGGTGCGGTCGATGGTCTGAGCAGAGAGGGTCATGGCGGCTATCAGGGCGGTCAGGGTGAACCGTGTGCGTCTCATTTCTCCGGCTTCTCCGCCGGCGGCGCCGGCACGATCTCCAGGATGGAGCGCCTCTCCGGGGCACAGTACTTCCGGGCGGCGGCTTGAACTTCGGCGGGTGTGACCGCCAGGAAGGAGGCCATCTCGGTATTGATGAAATCCGGGTTCCCGTCGAGCAATTCGTACTGCCCTAGCTGCCGCGCGCGCTGCATGGAGCCTTGCAGGCGTGAGATGGTGGCGGCGCGGAAGAAGGTCTTGACGCGGTTCAGGTCCTTGTCTTCGACGCCGTCCCGCTGGACTCTGGCGATCTCCTCCTGCACCTGCTGCACGATTTCGGCGCCCTTGAAAGCCGGGTTGTGGAGCAGGAAGATGGCGTACTGGCCCGGGTCCTTGTAGTCGCCAACGCCGGCAAACGGCCACCCCAGATCGGCCTGGTACTGGATCACCGACTGCTTGCCCTTCACCAGGTTCTGCTGAAAGCGCGAGCTCTCGCCGCCGGTCAGCAGGACATCGAGCATCCCCAGCGCATAGTAGTCGGGGCTGCGCCGCGCGGGACCGGGGTACCCGATCACCACCGCGGGAACCTGCGCCAGCGGATCCCGGTAGACCTCCGAGCGGCCCGCGCCCTCGGCGGGCTCGGACAGGTCCGGGTGCTGGGGCTGCGGCTGAGACGGGATGTCTCCGAAGTACGTGGCCACCAGGCGCTTGGCTTCAGCCGGGTCGAGGTCGCCGGCCAGGACCAGGATGGCGTTGTTGGGCGCGTAGAAGGTCTTGAAAAACCTGGCGACGTCCTCCACGGAGGCCGCGTCCAGGTCCTCGAAAGACCCGATGAGCGAGTGCGAGTTCTGCCAGTTCCGGAAGGCGAGCAGGGGCCAGCGGTCCACGATGGCAGTGTTGTAGGGCTGATTGTCGAAGTTCAGGCGCCGCTCCTGCTTGACGGCGTCCTTCTGATTCGCCAGGTTCTCCTGGTTGATGGCCAGCGAACGCATGCGGTCGGACTCCAGCCAGAGTCCCACGGCCAGCTTGTTGGAGGGCAACACCTCGAAGTAGTCGGTGAAGTCCGGGTGGGTGGAGCCGTTGAGCGTCCCCCCGTTGGATTCAACCAGCTTGAAGTGCTGACCCTTGGGGGCGTTGGCGCTGCCCTGGAACATCATGTGTTCGAAAAGGTGCGCGAACCCGGTCCGCCCCTTCTCTTCGGAGCGGGCCCCCACGCCGTAGATGATGTAGACACTGACCACGGGCACCGACTTGTCGGGCGAGAGGATCACTCGCATGCCGTTTGCCAGCGTGTACTTCTCAAAAGGAATCCTGAAATCCGTAGCTGCGAGCATAACACCGCCGGCGCACATGGCCAGAACCGCGCCCCCGATTGATCTCATGAAACTCCTGCTGCTCTCAGTGGGTCTGCTAGGTCCATGATATCGCGGTATTCAGGACGTCGGCTGCCTCCAGCCATCCGCGGCGCGCCGTCAGGACGCCATAACGCATGTTGGCCAGGTGCTTGGGGTGGTGGGCGTCGGTGGAGATGACGAACCTGACGCCGCGCTGCTTGGCCAAGCGGAGCAGCGGAGCGTCCAGGTCCAGGCGTTCCGGGCTGGCGTTGATCTCGAAGGCGACGCGCCGCTCTGCGGCCCGCGCCGCCACGCGCTCGAAGTCGAACGGGAACGCTTCGCGTTGCAGCAGCAGGCGTCCCGTGGGGTGGCCCAGGACTCGGACGTAGGGGCACTCCAGGGCGCGGAGCAGCCGGTCGGTCATGGCCGCCGGTTCCAGATTCATGTAGCTGTGGACGCTGGCGACGACCAGGTCCAGGGCCGCCAGCGCCTCGTCCGCCAGGTCCAGGGAGCCGTCCTTACGGATGTCACACTCGATGCCCGAGAGCACCCGTATGCCCAGAGCGCCTTGGTCCAGGCGCCGGACCCGCTCGGCGAAATCGAGGACGCGCCGCTCGTCGAGCCCGTTGGCCATCGCCAGCGCCTTGGAGTGATCGGTGATGGCGATGTAACGGTATCCCAGGGCTCTGGCCGCCTCGGCCATGTCCTCCAGCGTGGCGTGGCCGTCGCTGGCGGTCGTGTGCATGTGGAGGTCGCCGCGGATATCGGCGAGTTCAATCAGGCGCGGCAGGCTGCCTTCGGCGGCGGCTTCGATCTCCCCCTGGTTCTCGCGCAGTTCCGGCGGAATCCATGCCAGGCCCAGCGCCTGGTACACACCCTCCTCGGTCTCGCCCGCAATGCGCGCGTCGCCGTCCGTCCGGAACAGCCCGTATTCGCTGAGTTTCAAGCCCAGCTTGACGCAGCGTGTTCTCAGGGCGATATTGTGCTCCTTGCTGCCGGTGAAGTACTGAAGCGCGGCCCCGTAGCTCTCCGAGGGGAGGGCGCGCACGTCCACTTGAAGGCCCTCGAATCCCAGCCTGGCGCTGGCCTTGTTGGGGCCTTTGCCGAGCACCTCGGACACCCTGGGGTGTGTGACGAAACGGTCCAGCGCCCGGCAGGCGTTCGGGCCGGTGACCAGGATGTCCAGGTCGCCGACGGTCTCCTTGGCGCGGCGCAGGCTCCCCGCCGGGGTCACGTGATCGATTCCTTCCCCTTCCGCAAGATAGGCGGCCAACTCCGATGCCGCCTCGTCCGCGAAGCTCAGAAGGAAGCGCCCCGCCCGCTTCCGGTAACTCGCAATGGAGCGGAGGACCTTTTCCTCGAGCTTCGCGCCCATGCGCGGGAGCAGGCGCAGTTTCTGATCCAGGCACAGCCGCTCCAGGTCGTCAATGGTGCTCACCCGGTAGTGCTCCCAGATGAGAGCGATGCTTTTGGGACCGAGTCCCTGAATCTTGAGAAACTCCAGGGCCGTCGGAGGGTACTTCTCCAGAAGCTGGTCGCGGCGCTCGAAGGAGCCTCGGGCCGCGATTTCCCGGAGCACGGCGGCCAGGCCCTTCCCAATGCCGGGGATCTCCGTCACGCTGCGCGCGGGGTTGCTCAGCAGATCCAGGACCGGTTCGGGATGGCTCTCGACAGCGGCCGCGCCGTTGCGGTAGCTGCGAATGCGGAACGGGTCTTCGCCGGCGATCTCCATCAGGTCGGCGGTCTCGGCCAGAAGCCGGGCGATCTCCCTATTCCCGAGCATGGCCCGGCGTCTCCACCAGCGGCGGGTGAGGCTCGACGTGCACCAGCACGTCGGCCACCCATTCCAGTTCGGCCACGATTTGGCCGCGCACCCGCATGGCGATATCGTGGGACTCGCGGACGGTCATTGCGGGGTCCACCTCCAGGTGCAGATCCACGTGGTGCTGGAGGCCGGTGTTGCGCGCGAAGCACTTCTCCACTCCCAGCACTCCGGGCACGGCGAGCGCCACGCGCCGTATGTCGTCCATCATGGCCGGCTCCGGCATGGTGTCCATGAGTTGATAGGTGGTGTCGCGGACCACGCGCAACCCCAGGAACACCACAATCAGGCCCACGGCGAAACCGCCGTAGTGATCGGCCGAAGTGAACCGGACCGGATCGTACAGCGTGAGGCCCAGCCCCGCCAGGGCAGCGAAGCCGGACAGGACATCCACCATGTCGTTCCAGGCGTCCGCCACGAGCGCCGAACTCCTGATTTTCCGGCCGAAGTGGAACTTGATGGGAGACAGCGCGCCCTTGAAGGCGATGGAAACCACCAACGGCCAGACCGCGTAGGACGCGGGCGGCGGGCCCTGCGAGCCCAGGTTCGCCAAAGACCGGACGCAGATGACTACCCCCGTTCCCGCCAGCAGCATGCCGACGGCTCCGCCCGTCAGCGTCTCCAGCCGGCCGTGCCCGTAAGGGTGCTTTTCGTCCGCCGGCTTGCCGGCCAGCACGAGGCCGAAAAGAACCACGCTGGAGGCGAAGACGTCGCTCGCCGATTCGACGCCGTCGGCGACCACGGCCGTGGATCCGGCCATCAGCCCCACGACGATCTTCGCCGTCGCCAGGAGGGCGCAGATGCCCATGCTGATCAGGGCGATCCGCTTCCCGGAGCTGTACGCAGAGGCCATGCCCGCAGGATATCAGGGTCAGGGCAGCGAGACGGGCTGCGCGCCGGCGTAATGCAATCCGTTGAAAAGCAGCTTGAACGTGGCGTGCGGCTGCGCGCGGAAGGCGATCTCAGGACCGAACAGGAAGACCTTCCCCCGGCCGAGCGCCGCTTCCACGACGGCAGTGCCGCCGTCCAGGTACTGCTGCCCCCACGCCCATCCGCTCGTGAGCACCTCCGGCCCGCTGAACCAGCCCACGGGCGCAGTGCGCTTGAGCGGCGCGTCGGGTTCCAGACGGAACACCGGGCTGTTGTTGAAGAACACCTGCACCTCGCCGGGCATCCCGTAGGCCAGCGGGTGGTTGCCGTCCAGAGTCATCCGGAGCAGCGAACCCGGAACGTAGTACTTCTCGCGCGGCAGCGCCCTCTCCCGCCCCTCGGCGGTCATTTCCACGAGGTAGCTCTTCACCGGCAGACCAAGCAACTGGGCCATCCCCGTGGAACTGCCGATCGCGACAAGCGCACCTCCGTTTTCCACGAACTTCCGGATCTCGGGCATGGTCCTGTCTTCAGAGATGCGTCCCAGCCAGCCTCTGTACTGCTCGGGGATGGTCTGGGGATCCGGCCCGCGGGCGTCCGCCGCTTTCGCCACCCTGGCCGCGCCGTCGGTGAACACCAGAACGTCAAACCTGCCGGCCAGGTTGCCGGCGTCGAGGATGCCCGGATACACGACCTCGAACGGGAACTCGAACTGCTCCAGCAGCCAGCGGGTCCAGCCCGACGTCATCGAACCTCCGTACTGGTCGTACAGCCCGACTCTTACGGGCTTCAGCTTCAGCGATTCCCCCGCCGGCGCCTGAGCCACCGCCGTCACCGGCACGCCCAGATCCTTGGCGCCCGCCTCCAGCACCGGCCGCGCCGCGGGGCAGGCCGGCACCCAGATGGAACCGGCGTCAGGCGTCCCGGACTTCAACCAATGCACGGCGCAGCCTGCCTTCAGGAGGCGGTTCACGACGATGAATGAGTTGTTGATGCGGTGGCTTATCAAGTACCCGGCTGGATCCGCCGGTCCTGTAATATCGGCCGGCGGCGGCGGCAGCAGGCCGCGCAGCGCAACAAAGGGGCCGTCGAAGCCATCCAGGATGCGGTCGAATTCCACGCCCATCTGCAAGGCCAGGGTCCAGCCCGCGGCATCGTAAGGCGGGATAGGGGGCCCTCCGGGATAGAGGAAATCGTTGGGGTGGTCCTGCGGCTCGAACATGTCCATGATATGCGGCCGGAAAGCCTGGGCCGTCTTCACAACCAGGGAGCCCGCCGGATAGCTCTTGCCGGCCACCTGGAAGGGCGCGACCGCCCGGTGAACGGTGATGCCGGTCTTGAGCAGGGCGTTCACGAAAGCAGTCGCCGTGGGGAAGTCGGCCTGGCCGGACGGGATGATGTAGCCCCTGGGATCGCGCGCCGCCGGGACGTGCAGGACGCTTTCGTAGAGACTGGAGGGAAGCGGCCGCGACGTGGAGGCTTTTTCCAGGGCCGCGATGCGTTTGGGGGTGATGGTCCAGTTATCCTTGCTTCCCCTCTCGATCGAATTGCGCCCCATGCGCCAGAGGTTGAACAGGAAGGTCTCCCTGTAGCGCGATGCCAGATCCAGAATGGCCCGGTTGTTGGTGATGGAGTAGTCAATCGACTGGCGGAAGCGCCACTTCTGAGGAGGCACGGGGAGGGGCCAGTCGCTCGACGGCAACTGCTTGCCGGCCACCAGGGGCACCTCCATCGGCGTCGGGTTCCCTATGATTTCCGTCAGGATTCCGATCATGTTGTGGAAATAGGTGATGGTCCGCAAGCCGCCGTTATACCAGGTCGAGTAGTTGGCGCCGGAGCGCATGACCGAACCGCCCTTGCCCTCGGCCACCAGGCGGCTGTGCATCGCCGTACCGACCAGTTCAACCCCCAGGGGCACCAGCGGGTCGAAGTGGTAATTGAAGGGGTCGCGGAAAGGCGGCATGAAGACCACGGTGCCGGCGGGACCGCTCTGGTGGTGGTTGTACATGATCTGCGGAAACCACTCCAGGAAGAGCTGCCGGTTCATGTTGGTGGTCTCCGGCATGTTGGAAATGTAGAAGTCGCGGTTGTTGTCGTGTCCGACGTACTTCTGGTAGAGGCGCGGCAGGTTGGACAGGCTGCGCCGCGCGGGATCGGTTTCCCGCATGTACCAGCCGGCGACCAGTTCCTGCCCGTCCGGGTTGGCGGCCACGCAGAGCAGGATCACGTCGTCCAGGAACCGCATGGTTTCCGGGTCGGTGCGGCTCACCATCTGGTAGACCATCTCCATGAGTTGCTGAGACCCCACGGTCTCCGTGGCGTGCAGGCCCCCGTCGATCCAGACGACGGCCTTCCCCTCCCGCGCAAGCGCCCTGGCCTGGTCTTCGGTCAAGTCCGCGGCCAAGGCCAGCCGGCGGGAGATCTCCTGGTAGCGCGTCAGGTTCTTCAAATTGGCCGGTGAGCTGATGACGGCCATGTACTGCCGCCTGCCCTCCGCCGTGGGACCGATGTCGACCAGGTTCATCCGGTCCGATTCCGAGTCGAGCCGCTTCCAGTAGGCCTCCAGTTGCGAGTAGCTCGCCAGGTGGTAGTCATCGCCGATGCGGAAGCCAAGCGCCTGTTGAGGGTCCGTTATGCGGGGCGGAGCCTGCGCGGCCAGCAGCCCGCGGCAGCAAACCAGCATCAAGAGGATCAGGGAAAGGTGCAAGCGTGTCGTTCTCATGGCGGAAGGGCCGATTCTCTGATTATGGCGCGTGCCGGTCCGCGCCGTTTTGCCCGTACCGGAAGGAGGCCGCGGCAGGTCCGTCGCCGCGGGCCGGAAGCCGGCGGACCGGCGGCGCTCCGCAGCAGGTTTGTCCGCGGAGGATCGGTGCTAGAATCCATGAAAGACCAGGTAGGCGACGGTCCGCTTATGCCGGAAAAGAAGGACGCTGGAATGGACAAACTGGCGCAGAACATCCAGGAAGCCTTTCTGAACAACGCGCGAAAAGACAAGACGTTCCTTACGATCTATTTGATGAGCGGGGTTAAGCTGTCCGGGCGCATCAAGAGCTTCGACAAGTACTCGGTGGTCCTGGAGAGTAACAACCAGGAGCAACTCGTATTCAAGCACGCCATCTCCACGGTTGTGGTTTCCAAGTCCTCCCATTCGTTCGCCGCGGCTTCCCGCTCTCAGGCGGGCGGCCACGCTGCGCCGCCTCATGCGGCGCATCCTGTCGAGGACGAGCCTGAGACCTAGACGGTCCGGGCGGAAGTGACCCGTTGGAACGCGCGGTACTCGTCGGAGTGGAATTCAGCCGCCGCCGGCGCGCGCGGGCGGGAACACAGGCGGCGCGTCCGGGCCGGGGCGCCGAGGACTCCATGGCCGAACTGGCCTTGTTGGCGGAGAGCGCCGGCGCCATCGTCCTGGAGCAGGTGGTTCAGACCCGCCCCGCTCCCGAGGCGGCCACTCTCATCGGTTCCGGGAAGGCCGAGGAGTTGGCGATCCTGGCCGGCCAGCACCAGGCGGACGTGGTGGTCTTCGACCAGGAATTGACTCCTACCCAGCAGCGGAACCTGGAGCGCGCGCTGGGCTGTAAAGTCATCGACCGGACACAACTGATCCTGGATATCTTCGCCCGGCGCGCCAGGACGCGCGAGGGCCAGATCCAGGTGGAGTTGGCCCAGTTGGAATACCTGCTGCCGCGGCTTGCCGGACGCGGGAAAGAGATGTCCCGGCTGGGAGGCGGCATCGGCACGCGGGGACCGGGCGAGATGCAACTGGAGACCGACCGTCGAAGGATCTTCCGGCGCACCCGCAAGATCAAGGAGGAACTGGAGCAGGTGCGCCGGCACCGTTCGGTCCAGCGCCGGCAGCGGGGCGCCGTGCCCTTGGCCACCGCCGCGCTCGTCGGCTACACCAACGCAGGCAAGTCGACGTTGTTCAACAGGCTCACTCAGGCGGCGGTCGCCGCCGACGCCCGGCTGTTCGCCACGTTGGACCCCACCATACGCGCCGTCACCCTGCCCAGCAACCGCCGCGTTCTGCTGAGCGACACGGTGGGGTTCATACAGAACCTCCCCACGAACCTGATTCAGTCTTTCCGGGCCACGCTGGAGGAGGTCTCCCAGGCGTCTCTGCTCGTGCACGTGGTCGACGCCTCCAGCGAATCCGCGCTGGAGAAAGCGGCCCACGTGGACAAGGTGCTTGCGGAACTGGGTTGCGCCCAGACGCCCCAATTGCTGGTTCTGAATAAGATCGACCTGTTGGAGGACGCCGCGGCCGCACCGGAGCCGCTGGCCCGGAGCGGCCGGGCGCCCGCCGGATGGGTCAGGCTCTCCGCCCTGACGGGCGAGGGACTGGACGGGCTTCTGGCCGCCGTCGACCGTCTGTTGCCGGTCGACCCGGTGTCAAGGCTGAAGCTCCGCATCCCGCTGGGCGAAGGCGCCGCGCTGCACCTGCTGCATGAACGCGCGCGCGTGCTTTCGCTCAGCTACTCGGCGTCGGAGTGCGAAGTGGAGGCCGAGGTTCCGGAGTCGATTGCCCGCAGGCTGGCGTCCTTCATTGTGAAGGCGTGAAGCCGGCGGCCGGGTTGTCCGGCGCGGTCCGCCGTTCTATAGTTGGTGTGACCGGATGAATTTCCCGAACCTCCTCACGATCCTCCGGATCTTCTTCGTGCCGCTGCTGGTGGCGGTGGTGATGCATGGGTCTCCGCGCCTCGAGATCCGGGGCTTCGTGATCGCCAGCGACCTGCTGGCGCTGGGGATATTTCTGGCCGCGGCCACCACGGACTTGTTGGACGGTTACCTGGCCAGAAGATGGCGGCAGGTCACAACGGTGGGAACGCTGCTCGACCCCATCGCGGACAAACTGCTGATCTCCGCGGCTCTCATCGCTCTGGTGGAAGTGCGGCTGGTCCCCGCCTGGATGGTCATCCTGGTCGTTGGCCGCGAGTTCGCCATCTCGGGGCTGCGAAGCATTGCCGCGGCCGAGGGGTACACGATCAAGGCCAGCGACCTGGCGAAGACCAAGATGGTCACCCAGGTGATCGCGGTGAGCCTGCTCCTGCTGAGCATGCGCTTTCCGGGCGTGCATCGCTGGGCCCTCCTATGGATGTGGGGGATGCTGGCTTTCTCGCTGGCGTCGGCGGCCGCCTATTTCCGGAAATTCTGGCGGCGCGTGGACGAGCGCGTGAAGCTGCGCCGGCGGAAGGAACTGTTGCTGCTCGCCAGGAGGCAGCGGCGTAAACTGCGCGCCGCGCGCGCCGCCGGGAATCCTGCTCCTTAACGGGGCGGCGGCGTGGAACAGCACAGCCTGCGCGGCAGGTTCACCACGCCGCGATCGAAGCTGTCGGGAGCTCCCCCCGGAGAAGCCACTGCTCGTGGGGTGTTCCAAATCTTTCCCGGCGCATTACCAACGTACTGGAACCCCATTTGCAGCGGTCGAAAAGAAGTAAACCAGCAGCAGTATTGTGCTTGCCGTAACAAGCCCCGATACGGAGGGCTGAGAACAACACGATGGCAGCAATGTGCCGTAACTACCGGTTCCTCTCACAATCCGTTTTGCTCTTTGCACTCTTCCTTCTGGCGGGGCTCTGCATCCCCCAGCCGGCCTCCGGCTCGCTGGTAGTGGCGTACTTCGCGGAGAACCTGTACACCTCCACCGTCGAGCGGACCGTGAACGACGGGGCTAACTGGTACACCACCACGGTCGGCCTGTTTCGCTTCCAGCGTGGAGGCGGTGACTACCCGGGCTTCAGCGCCATTGACTTCTACGCCTTCTGCATCGAACCGCGGGAGTTTGTTTCCGTCGGGACGACATACACCTACGACTGGAGCGTCCTTGAGGACGGCGCAACCAACATCGGCGGCATGGGGATTGCCAAAGCCACCCTGTTGAGCGAACTCTATGCCCAGTACTACCCGAGCTTCCTCCCGGTGTTGAACCAGGACAAGGCCGGAGCGCTTCAGATCGCAACCTGGGAGATCGTCCGCGAAACCTCGGGAACCATGAACGTGCTTGAAGGAACCACCCGCTTCCGCAATGCCGCCAACCCGACCACCATGACGCTTGCCCAGTCTTACCTGGACAGCTTGACCGGCGCCGGTCCCTATATGGACGTCGTTGCCGCGCTCACGGCCGTGGGCGGTGTCCAGGACGTGGTGGTCCACGACAACCCGGAACCGGGGACGCTTGCCCTGCTTGGGCTCGGTCTGCTGGCCCTGGCTGCCGCCGGTAAAGTCCGGAAGCGCTAGCGGCCGCCGGCAAGTTTCGTCTCCCGGCGAAGCAGGCGGCTCCGCTTGTCCCCGCGGGCGGGGGGTCCCTTCCCTGGCGTTCTGTCTGGAGCCTTCCGTCGCTGGCCTATAATGATCGGTTCGGTGAGCCGGACGGACAACCCCGACATCACGGTCGTAGTGGTGAACTGGAACCGCCGCGAGTTGCTCCGCGAGTGCCTGGATTCCCTCGCCGGGCAGCAGGGCGCGGACTTCGAGGTAATCGTGGTGGACAACGGCAGCCACGACGGTTCCCCGGAGATGGTGGGCGAAGAGTACGTCGGGCGCGCCGGCCTCCGGATCCAACTTATCCGCAATCCCCAAAACCGGGGCTTCTGCGCCGCCAACAATCAGGGTTTCGCCGCGGCCCGGGGCCGGTTCCTGGCGTTGCTCAACAACGACGCCGAAGCCGATCCGGGATGGCTCGCGGCCCTGCGGAGAACGTTCCAGGACCGTCCTGGCATCGGCATGGCCGCCTCGAAGATTCTGGTGCATGAAGACCCGCGCCGCATCGACAAGGTGGGACACCTCATGTACCCCGACGGGCAGAACCGGGGGCGCGGCACCGGCGAACTGGACGCCGGACAGTACGACCGTCTCGAGGAGACGCTCTGGCCGGACGGTTGCGCCGCCATGTACCGGCGGGAGATGCTGGAGGAGATTGGCGGCTTCGACGAGGACTTCTTCGCGTACGGCGACGACGCTGAATTGGGCCTGCGCGCCCGCATAGCCGGTTGGGGCTGTCTGTACGTGCCGGATGCGGTTGTCCGTCATCACCGGGGCTCGACGCTCGGGATCCTGTCCAGCCGGCGGCTGGAATTGATCGAGCGGAACCGGGTCCTGCTGGCGGTGAAACTGTTTCCGTGGAGCCTGCTATGGCTGAACGGCCCATACTACCTCGCGAGAGTTGCCGCCGGAGCGCTGGCAGCCGCGTCAGGCAAGGGCGAGATCGGGAGATTCCGTACATGGCCGGAGAAACTCCGGGCGGCCCGCGCGGTGTTGACGGGGGATATGCAGGCGCTGCGCCTGCTGCCCAGGATGCTCCGCAAGCGCCGCCGGCTGAAAGCGCTCCGGAAGCTGTCGCCGCGCCAGGTGAAAGAGCTGTTGCGGCGGCACCGGATTCCGTTGCGGAAGCTGTCGGAGAGCGCGGCCTGATTCCGAAGGATTCCAGCCAGGGTTGCGCCGCCTGCGGCTCCGCCGAGTTCACCCCGCTGTTTATGGCGACCGACCGTCTCTACCGGACGACCGGCAAACAGTTCCGCATCGTGGAGTGCCGGCGCTGCCGCCTGATCCGCCTCCATCCCCAGCCCCCCGCTCACGAACTGCGCCAGTACTACCCCGAACAGTATTGGTTCGACCCGGCTGAACAGGGCGCGGACCGCCTTCAAGAGGCCTACCGCAGGTTCGTGGTCCGGGATCACGTCCGGTTCGTGCGCCGCGCGCTGGCTTCCTCCGGAGGACAGGGAGCGGTACTCGACGTGGGCTGTGGCGGCGGCCTTTTCCTGAGCGAACTGGCCCGTACCGGCCACCCGGTCGTGGGCCTCGATTTTTCGATAGATGCGGCCGGCATCGCCTGGCGGCGGAAAGGGGTGCCGGCCGTATGCGCCTCTCTGGCGCGCGCGCCGTTCGCGCCCGGCGCCTGCTCGGCGGTCACCATGTTCCACGTGCTGGAGCACCTCTATGAACCGCCGGCTTACCTGGAAGCCGCGCGGGAGTTGCTCCGGCCCGACGGCCGCCTGGTGATTCAGGTGCCGAACGCCTCCAGTTGGCAGTTCCTCCTGCTGGGGGAGAACTGGAGCGGGCTGGACGTTCCCCGCCATCTTTTCAGCTTCCGCCTGCACGACGTGGAAGTCCTTCTGGACCGATGCGGTTTCGAGCCCATCCGCTACAAGCACTTCTCGCTGCGCGACAATCCCGCCGGCCTGGCCACCAGCCTGGCGCCCGCGCTCGACCCCATGGCGCGCCGGGTCCGGCGCGTCGCGGAAGGGCCCAAGCAGCGGCTGCTGAAGGATCTGCTCTACTTTTGCCTGGTCACGGCGTGTCTGCCCGCCACCCTTGTCGAGGCGGCTTGCCGCGCGGGTTCGACCGTCATGGTGGAGGCCCGCAAGAAGAAGTGACTTCCAGGTTCCCCCGATGGCTGGTTGGGACGGCGCTGGCGCGCCACGTGCTCCCTTTTGAGGAAGCCATCCGGCAGGCGGTCCTCGAACTGGCGGCGGCCTTGCCGGCCGGCGCGCTGGTGCTGGACGCCGGCGCCGGAGAAACCCAGTACGCACCGTGCTTTTCCCGCCAGCGTTACGTCGGCGTAGACCTCGCCGTGGGTGATGCCGAGTGGGACTACGGGTCGCTGGACGTGATCTCAGACCTGACCCGGCTTCCCTTCGCCTCGGGGAGCTTCGACGCCTGCCTGAACATCGTCACGCTGGAGCATCTTCCCGAGCCGGCCTCCGCCCTCACCGAGACGGGACGCGTGCTCAAGCCCGGAGGGGTGCTGTTGCTGGCGGCCCCGCTGGTGTGGGAAATCCACCAGGCGCCGCACGATTTCTTCCGCTTCACGAGTTATGGCGTACGGTACCTGCTTGAAAAGGCCGGCTACACGGAGATTGCGGTCCGGCCCGTGGGCGGCTTCTTCCGCCTGCTCACCCGGCTGCTGCTCTACGGGCTCCGGTTCTTCCCCGCCCCGCTGCGCTACCTTGTGGCGCTGCTGGCGGCGCCGGTCGCGCTGGTTTTGCCCATCTTCAACTTCCTGGACCGGGATCGCATCTTCGCCCTGGGTTACGTATGCACTGCAAGAAAGCCATCCTGATTCTCTGGGCCACCGCGGCCGCGGCGGCCGGCTTCAGCGGCGCTTCGGCGCTGAAGTTCACGGCGGACGCCGTGGCGTTCGGTCCCCGGACGCCTGGGTCCGGGGCGCTCGGCGAACTCCGGGAATACATCCGCTCCAACCTGAAGCAGTGCCGCTGTGAGGTCTCGGAAGACGCCTTCACGGCCCGGACGCCGGCCGGTCCGATTTCCATGCGCAACATCATTGCCCGGTTTCCGGGCAATTCGGGCCGGGCCATCGCCGTCACGGGGCACTATGACACCAAGGTCTTCCGCGACTTCCGGTTCGTGGGCGCCAATGATGCCGGCTCCTCGACGGGGTTTCTGCTGGAGCTGGCGCGGGTGCTCGCGGGCGCTCCCCGCAAGGACGACGTCTACCTGGTCTGGTTTGACGGTGAGGAGGCCTTCGGCGAGTGGTCCGCCACCGACGGCCTTTACGGCAGCCGCCACCTGGCCGCCCGGTGGGCGGCGGACGGCACGGCCAGGCGTCTTAAGGCCCTCATCAACGTGGACATGATTGGGGACAGGGATCTTGCAATCGCAAAGGATTCCCTGTCTTCGCCCGTGATCGGACGGCTGGTGTGGCAGGTCGCCTCGGACCTCGGCTACGGCCGCCATTTTCTGAACCAGGGGACGGCGGTCGAGGACGACCATATCCCGTTTGCGCGGCTGGGCGTGCCGGCGCTGGACCTGATCGACTTCGATTACGGGCCGGACAATTCCTGGTGGCATACCGAGGAGGACACCATGGACAAGCTCAGTGCGAGCAGCTTCCAGGTGGTGGGCGACGTGGTGCTGGAAACCATCCGGCGGCTGGAGCGGCAGTGAGCACGGCGCCCCTGGTCGAGTTCCGCAACGTGACCGTGGTGCGCGGAGATCGGGCGGCCCTGGACCGCGTTTCGCTCTCGATCGCTCCCGGCGAGCACGTGGCCATTCTTGGCCCCAATGGGAGCGGAAAGTCCACGCTTATCAAAACGATTACGCGGGAGTGCTACCCCATTCAGGCCACGGGATCATCCGTGCGCATCCTGGGGGAGGAACTCTGGAACGTCTTCGATCTGCGCGTGCTGGTCGGAATCGTCTCGGGCGACTTGTTCGAGAACTGCCGTTGGGATGTCTCCGGAGAGGAGGCGGTCCTGTCCGGCTTCTTCAGCAGCATCGGCATCTGGCCCAACCACGAGGTCACGGCGCGGATGCGGAAGAAGGCGCTGGAGGCTCTGGCGCGGCTCGGCGCCGCGCACCTTGCCGCCAGGAGCATCCACGAGATGTCCAGCGGGGAGTTGCGCCGCGTCCTGATCGCCAGGGCGCTGGTCCACGACCCCAAAGCCCTGGTGCTGGATGAGCCGTCCAACAGTCTCGATATTCACGCCCGGAGGCAGTTGCTCGGGGCTCTGTCGCGCCTGGCCGCGGGCGGCATCAGCATCGTCATGGTCACCCACCAACTGGAGGACATCCTGCCGGACATCCGGCGCGTCATTCTGCTGCGCCGCGGGCGGGTATTCCGGGACGGGCCGAAGGACGCCATGCTGACGCCGGACCTGCTCTCGGCGGTCTTCGAGACGCCCGTGGCAGTGGACCGGTTTGACGGCCGCTACCGCATGCGGTAACCGCGCCCCCGGGAGCCTGGCGCCGGAGGCCGGGGACAGCCGGCAGGCGGGCCCTGGTCCCGGCGCCTTGACCCTCCCAGCGCGCCTGATATATGCTCGGACGCGGGAGTCCGAAATCTCATGAAACCGCGGCTGATTCCACTACTCGTTCTCGCCTCCTTCCTCACGCCGGCCCTGCACGGACAGGACCTGCTCTTTCCAGGCAACAAGGAAAGGGACATTCCCAACCCTATACAGGCCGCCCGCTGGCGCGAGCGCTTGCGCCAGGTGGAAGCGCAGCGGCGGTCGGAAGAGACCGAAAAGCAACCGGCCGAGCCGGCGGCGCTCGCGGGAACCGGCCGGATCCTGGTGATCCTCGTCGAGTTCGGGGGCACCGACACGTTCGAGTTCATCCCGACCGGCCCGAACAAGTCGACCTGGGACCCGATCGGCAAGGCTGACTCCAGCGAATGGACCGGGACGGTCGGAGACTGCTCGGCGATCATACAGAAGTACAACATCACCGGTCCCCAGATGTTCACCTACAGCGGCCCGCTTCACAACCAGATCGAACGGCCGCGCTCGGCCTCCGACGTGAGCGGCGACACCGTCTGGGCCCCGGATTTCAACCGGCAATACTACCAGGACCTGATTGCGGGAAACGGCGTCAAGTATCAGTTCTCGCGGCAGGACGGGTCTCCGGTGAATGAGGACCACACCGGCAGGAGCGTGAGATCCTACTACCAGGACATGTCGGGCGGGGCTTACAACCTCACGGCGGACGTGGTGGGCTGGGTGCAGGTGCCGCATTCCATCTGGTGGTACGGAGCCGATCCCTGCCCGGGCCGCCGTTCGGGCTCCTCCAGCACTGTCTCCTCGGGGGCCATCCCCACCGGCGGCACCGACCGCTCGCTGGTGATCGACGCCATAGAAGCCGTCAAGCTGGCCAACCCCACCATGAACTGGGCGCAATACGATCAGGACCACGACGGCATCATCGATCACCTCTGGATCATCCATGCCGGGATCGGGCAGTCGGAGAGTAGCACCCTCCTCAACCGCACGACTTACGGCGAGGCCACCCTGTGGCAGCATGCGGGCACGATTGGCCCGGCCTACCAGGTCGTGCCGGGCATCTCCGCCGGACCGTTTCTGATGATGTCCGAGAATACGGGCCTCTCCACGCTCGCCCACGAGTTCGGGCACGGTCTCGGCGCCGACGACCTCTACGCCACAGAGGGCGGCTACTCCCACCTGGGACACACCAGCACGGGTTTCTGGTCCCTCATGGCCGACAATTGGGTCGGCGTTCCCCCCGCATCGCAGCCCCCGGCCATGGATCCCTGGCACCTCGACTTCTGGGGCTGGCTCAATCCTCTGGTGATCAGCGCTCCCACTCGCGAGTACACTGTCAAGCTGAAGCAGGCCAGCGGGCCGCCGCCCACACCCGGTTCTTACAAAGGCGTCAAGATCCTGCTCCCCGATGGCCGGGCCACTCATCCCGTGCAGCCTGCCAGCGGCCAGCAGTGGTGGGGAGGGGCGCAAAATGATACGAACTCCCGGATGACCCTCGCCAGTCCCGTGGCGCTGCCATCGACGCAACCCATCGCGCTTTCCTTCAGCACGGCGTACAAGACCGAGCAAGGCTGGGACTTCTTCTGGGTGCAGGTGTCCAAGGACGCTGGGCGGACCTGGAAAACCCTGACGAACTCCCACACTACCTGCCAGCACGAGCGCACCTGGAAAGGAAGCGACGAGGGCTTCCCGGACGATCTGTGCGCGGCGGGCATCGGCGGCTTCACGGGCGCCAGTCCCGGTTTCCCGAACCGCGTTACGGAAACCTTCGACCTGAGTTCCTACGCGGGACAGCAGATCCTGCTGCGCTTGTGGTACATGACCGACGCGGCCGTAATCGAAGACGGAGTGTACGTCGATAACATCGTGATTACTTGCGCCGGGAGCCCGGTGTTCGCCGACAACGGCGACAGTGGCGACCGGAACTGGAACTACGCCGGCCCGTGGGCCCGCAACGACGGCACTCTTGCCTTCACTCACGCTTATTATTTGCAGTGGCGTAATGTCAGCTCCACCGGGGGCTTCGACAGCGGCCTGGGGGACGCCCGTTGGCGCTACGGCCCGGCCAACACCGGCCTGCTGGTCTGGTATAACAACGACCGATACGCCGACAACGAGATCGACCAATACCTCTTCCATCCACCCAGCTTCGGACCCAAGGGCCGTATGCTCGTGGTGGACGCGCACCCTGAGCCATACCGTAACCCTGATCGCGTCAGCGCGGGTTTCGATAACGAAGCGGCGAACCTCGTTTCCCGCAGCCTGATGCGCGACGCAACCTTCAGTCTCGCCGACAGCGTCCCGTTCACCTATCTCGGCGTGAACTACCCCGGGCGTCCGGCGGTCAGCCGTTTCAGCGACGGCTTGGGCTATTACCCGGGCCTGGAACTGGTCAGCCCCGGCCCGAACGAACCCAACCCGAAGCGGTGGATCACGAAGCAGTGGGACGCCAGCGTGGTGTTGCCCTCCACCAAGCCCTACCCGGCCAAAGCGCCCGGTTACACCGGCAACGAAGAGGTGTTGTACGACTGCTGGGCGTACACCGGCCTGGGAACGCTGGGTTGCACCTCTCGCGGCCGGAACCTTAGTTTGGGCGCCGCCGGCGGAGACGGCATGCCGCTCACGACCGGCGGTCAGTACGGCTGGAACGTCCAGATTGTCAGCCAGACCGATTCGGAGGCCACGCTCCGCATCTGGAACGGGTTGTACACCGTGAATGCAGCCAGTTTCGCGGCCGCCACCCCGGTCGCTCCCGGTTCGCTGGCGGCGATTTTCGGCGACTTCCTGGCGCCCTCGGTTCAGGCCGCCCAGAGCCTTCCGCTGCCGACTTCCCTCAACGGGGTCTCGGTCACCGTCAACGGCGTCCCGGCCCCGCTGCACTTCGTCAGCCCCGGCCAGATCAACATGCAGATCCCTTACGGAACCGCGCCCGGCAGCGCCACGGTGGTGGTGACCAACGGCGCAATTCCCGCCTACACGGGACGTCTCCAGATTGCGGCCACGGCGCCGGGCATCTTCCTGAACGGCGACCATGCGGTGGCCTGGAACAACGACACGTCGAAGTTCAACACTGCCACCAGCGCCGCCCCCGCCGGAGGCCTCATCGTGGTCTACACCACCGGGCAGGGCCCGGTTTCGCCGGCTATCCCGACCGGCGAGGGCCCCGGAGCGGCACTGTCGCTTCCGGTGGGCCAGGTGACCGCCACCATCGGCGGCCAGGCGGCGGCGGTCGAATGGGCCGGCATGACGCCACTCTGCGCCGGCGTGATGCAGGTACACATCCGGGTTCCCAACTTGCAGTCGGGGTCCTATCCGCTGGTTATCTCTGTGGACGGCAGGGCAAGCAACAGCCCGCTGATTACCGTCGCCCGGCCCTGAGTGCGCGCCGGGGCTGACGCGCTGGTTGTGCCGGATGGAGCCCGTCACGATGCGGGCTATGTCCGGCCGCCGCAGGCAGGTGGGGCCGCCAATTGCGGAGTCCAACCTCCGGTCCACCGGGACGGAGGCCTGCCCGTGGAGAGGCTTTCCGGCAGGATAGGCCCCTTGCGGAAGGCCGCCGTGGAGATGCCATGAGATGAACAGGCTTCGCCCACGGCGGTAGAGGTGCGGCAGGCGCCGGCGGTGAAAGTCCATTGAAATGGAACCGACGCCGCCGGACCTGCTCTCAGCCCGTCCGCAACACCGCGGCGTGGACACTCCTGTCTGCCGCGCCGAGACTCGTCCCGATGCCCGCCGGTTCAGCCGGAAAACCCAGGAGCCGGTTGAATTGAAGGGCGATTTTCCGCCCGCGGGAGGCACTACCGTGAGTGGACGTTCTTGACTCCTGGGTGGTTGCCTGCCTGGTCCCCCTGGCCGTCGCCGCGGTCTTGAGCGGCCTGGACGACCTGATTCCGGACCTGGCCATGGCGGTGGCCGGTCTGCGCCGCCGCGTGCCTGCGGTCCGTCCGCCGGAGGGTCCCGAGAGGCGGATCGCCCTGTTCGTGCCGCTCTGGCAGGAGCACAACGTCATTGAGAGCATGCTCCGGCATAACCTGGCGGAGATTCGTTACACCAACTACGAGGTTTTCGTCGGAGCGTACCCCAACGACCCGCTCACGCTCGAAGTGGTGCGCGGGATCGAATCCAGCCTGGACAAAGTACATCTGGCGATCGTCCCGCATGACGGTCCCACCTCCAAGGCCGACTGCCTGAACTGGATCTACCAGGCCATGCTGGCGCAGGAGGAGGCGTGCGGCGCCGGGTTCGAGGTGATCGTCACCCACGATGCAGAGGACCTGATCCATCCCGACAGCCTGCGCTGGATCAACCACTACATGCAGGAATACGACATGGTTCAGGTGCCCGTGCTGCCGCTCCCCACGCCCGGCCGGCGCCTGACTCACGGCGTTTACTGCGATGAGTTCGCCGAGTTCCAGACCAAGGACGTTCCCTCAAGGACGCTGCTCGGCGGTTTCCTGCCTTCTAACGGGGTGGGCACCGGCTACAAGCGCGTGGCGCTGGAGGCACTGGCGGCGGCGCATTCCAACCAGGTGTTCGACCCGACCTGCCTGACCGAGGACTACGACTGCGGAATCCGCCTGTACCGCCTCGGTTTTCGCCAGTTTTTCGTCCCGGTGCGTTTTCTGGACGGCCTTCCGATGGCGACGCGGGAGTACTTCCCGCAGCGGTTCAGGCAGGCGGTGCGCCAGCGCACACGGTGGGTCACCGGCATTGCGCTTCAGGGGTGGGAGAGGCACGGGTGGAGAGGCAACCCGGCCTCACTCTACTGGTTCTGGCGCGACCGCAAGGGACTGCTGGGAAACCCTCTCAGCCTGCTCGGAAACCTGATCTCGATCTATTGCCTGGCGAGTTGGACGGCGGCGGCGGCGACGGGCCGCGCCTGGACCCTCCCCGCCGCCGGCATAGACGACACGGCGCGGTGGTGGCTCGGCGCGGCGCTCGTCTCCCAGGGTTGGAGGATGGCGGTGAGATGCGCCTGCGCCGCGCGGATCTACGGCTGGCAACACGCGATGGGAGCCCCGGCGCGCCTGGTCTGGGCCAACTGGCTGAACGCCATCGCTACGGTGTCTGCCATCGGCCGGTACACCAGGGCGCGGCTCGCGCGGCGGGCGCACGTCTGGCTCAAAACCGAACACATCTTTCCGCTGCTGGAGCCGGCTGCACAGCCGCCAGTGCTCCCCCTGGCCCACGTAGACGTGCGCGGCGTGCGCCGGGAAGCGGCGCGCGCGCTGCCGCTGCACGTGGTGGAGCGCTGGCGCGTTCTGCCCTTCGAGATCCGCGAGGGGAAGATGCTGCTGGCGGCCACCCAGCCGCCGCCTCCCACCGCCCTCCGGGAGATCAGCCGATTCACCCGGCTGGAGATCCGCCTCCAACTCGTGTCGCCCCAGAACTTCGAGCGCTTGATGGCCCTGATCTGACGGCGGAGGCGCCGTTTCAGGTCCGGTAACTGCCGTTGATCCGGATGTAGTCTTCGGTGTAGTCGCAGGTCCAGAAGCAGGCCCGGCCGCGCCCCGAGCCCCGGATCTCGAACCGGATCACGCACTCCGGGGAATCGAGGGCGTACTTGAGTTCCGGCTCGTCGTAGTCCGCGGCGAGTCCGCCCTGGCAGACCTGATCGCCTTGCAGGAAGATATCCACCCTGTTCGGGTCGAAGGCCGCGCCGGAGGCGCCGGCCGCCGATAGGATACGTCCCCAGTTGGGGTCCGAACCCGCGATCGCCGTCTTCACCAGGGGCGAGTTGGCGATGGCGCGGGCGATGCGCACGGCGGTCTCGTCATCCGCGGCGCCCTTCACGCAGATGGTGATCTTCTTGGTGGCGCCCTCGCCGTCGCGCGCGATCATCTCGGCCAGGTCCTGGAGGACCCAGCTCAACACTTCGTCGAATACCAGTTGCTCTTTGGAGTTCAACTTCAGCCCGCTGGCGCCGTTCGCCATCAGGAGCAGCGTGTCGTTGGTGGACATGTCGCCATCCACGCTGAGCCTGTGGTAACTCCGTTCGGCCGCGAAGCGCAGGGACTTGCGAAGCCGGGCGGCCGGGATGGCGGCGTCGGTCATGACGAAGCAGAGCGTGGTCGCCATGTTCGGATGGATCATACCGGCGCCCTTGGTCATTCCCGCGATGCGCACCACGGTATCGTTCAGAGGAAGTTCCCCGAAGGCTACCTTGGGGACCCGGTCGGTGGTCAGGATGGCGTTGGAGAGCGCGTGGAAGTTCTCACGGCCCAAACCGCGCACCAGCCGGGGCACCGCCTTGGTAATCAGGGCCCCGTTCAGTTCTACGCCGATTACACCCGTCGAGGCGGGAAGCACCTGGCGCGCGGGGATCTTGAGCGTCCGCCCCACCGCGGCGCAGCTTGCGGCGGCCACTCTCATCCCCGTGCGGGTGGCGCAGTTGGCGTTGCCCGCATTGACCAGGATGGCGCGCGCCGCGCCCCGGGAGGCGGCCAGGTGCGCGCGGCACAACTGAACCGGCGCCGCCTGTACGCGGTTCGTGGTGAACAGGCCCGCGGCGGCGGCCGGCACGTCGGAGACGATCAGGCCGAGGTCGTCGCGCTTGTCTTTCCGAATGCCGGCGTAAGTCGCCGCGTAGCGATAGCCCTGCGGAAGTCTCACCTGCCCGGCCCTCCCAGCGTCTCTCCCGATCGCGGCTGCTGCCCGTTCATGAAATCCCCCGCGCTGCACCGCCTGCGTCCATCGAGTTGAACCTCCAGCAACTCCAAACCCGTACCCCCGCCACAGCAAACCCGCAACCGCCGGCCTTCCACCGCCAGCGATCCCGGCGGGCCGGCCGCCGCGGATTCCGCCATGCGCGACCTCCAGACATGCAGGCCCGCTCCCCGGAAATTCGTGTACGCGCCGGGCCACGGAACGAAACCGCGGATTCTATTGTAGACCTCCCGGGCGTTCATGTTCCAATCGATGAGCCCGTCCTCCTTGCGCAGAATGGGCGCGAGCGTGGCCATCGCCGGGTCCTGCTTCACCGGGAGCAGGGTTCCATCGCGCAGCCTCTCCAGGGTCTCGACAAGAAGCCCGGCGCCCATCAGGGCCAGCCGGCGCGACAGTTGGACCGCGTCCTCTTCCGGGCCGATGGAGATCTCGCGCGCAAGAAGAATGTCTCCGGTGTCGAGACCGGCGTCGATGCGCATGGTTGTCACGCCCGTTACCGTTTCCCCGAGCGCGATCGCCCACTGGACCGGCGCGGCGCCGCGATACTTGGGGAGCAGCGAAGCGTGGACGTTGATGATGCCCAATCGCGGAATGTCGATGATGTTCTGAGGGATGATCTGTCCGTAGCCGGCCACCACCATGGCATCGGGCTCAAGACGGGCCAGGTCCGCCACAACCTCCGGCCGGCGGATGCGTTCGGGTTGCCGGACCTCCAGCGCCCGGCTGAGCGCGGCAACCTTCACCGGCGGAGGCGCCGGCTCGCGGCCGCGGCCTTTGGGGCGGTCGGGCTGAGTGTACACGGCCGCGACATCGTGCCCTGCCTCCAGGATCCGCTCCAGAGTGGGAACGGCGAACTCGGGCGTGCCCAGGAAGACCAGCCTCATCCGTCCCGCCTCCCGGACGCGGCTTCCTGTTTTCCGGCTTCCCCGCCGTTTACGCCCACTCGCCTTCCTTCTGGAGTTTGCGGACTCTGCGCTTGATCACGTCCCGCTTCAAGGGGCTGAGGCGGCTCAGGTAAAGCTTTCCGTTCAGATGGTCGATCTCGTGCTCGAACGCCCGCGCCAGCAGATCCTCGCCGGTGACCTCGAAGGGTTCGCCCTTGACGTTCTGGGCGCGCACGGTCACCCTGGCCCCGCGGCGCACCGGCTCCCGGAACCCCGGAACGCTGAGACAGCCTTCCTCGCTCACCTGCTTTCCCTCGATCCTCACGATCTCCGGGTTGATGAGCACCAGCCGCTGCGGAGGCCCCTCTCCGGCCGCGGAATCGATGACCGCGATGCGGCGCGAGATGCCGATCTGCGTCGCCGCCAGGCCCACGCCGCGGTTGGCATACATGGTCTCGAACATGTTCTCAATCAGCTCGTGCAGCTCCGGCGTATCGAACTCGGTTACCGTTTCCGCTTTCTTTTCGAGCACCGGGTCTCCGAGCTTCACGATGGGGTAGATCATCAGAAGTCCTTCACCTGCTGAACGTAGCCTTCGTAGTTCCGCTTCGTCTCGGCGAGCGAATCGCCCCCGAACTTCTCGAGCATGGCCTGCGTAAGCACCAGCGCGGCCATGGCCTCGCCCACCACGGCGGCCGCCGGCACAACGCACACGTCGCTGCGTTCGTAGGCGGCCAGCGAGGGCTCCTTGGTCACGAGGTCCACCGACTCCAGCGGGCGGCGCAAAGTCGAGATCGGCTTCAACAGACCCCGCACCACGATCTGCCCACCGTTGGAGATGCCGCCCTCAATCCCTCCGGCGCGGTTGGAGCCGCGGGTGAAGCGGCGTCCCTCCCCGTCGTAGTGAATCGTGTCCTGAACCTTGGAGCCGAAACTGGCGGCGCTCTCGGCGGCGCTCCCGATCTCGACGCCCTTCACCGCCTGGATGGAGACGATGGCTTGAGCCAGCCGCGCGTCGAGCCGTGAGTCCCAGGCGGTGTGAGATCCCAGGCCCGGCGGGACTCCTTGCGCCACGACCTCGAACACGCCGCCCACCGTGTCCCCGGTGCGATAAGCCTCGTCGACCACCGCCTTCATCTCCTGCTCCACCTGCGCGTCGACGCAGGCCAGCAGCACCTCCGGCCGCTGGCTGAGCGCGACGAGTTCCTCCCAAGCGGCGCTCCTGCCGAGCTTCACGGAACCTACCGCAACCACATGGCTGAGCACCTGAATCCCGAACTCCCCCAGAAACGCCTTGGCAATGGCGCCGGCGGCCACGCGCGCCGTGGTCTCGCGGGCGCTGGAGCGCTCCAGGATGTACCGCGCGTCGTGGAAACCGTACTTGAGGCAGCCGGCGAGATCCGCGTGGCCCGGCCGGGGGCGCGTGACCGGCTTCCGCTTCAGGTCCGCGCCCTCGAAATCCTCGACCGGCATCGCTTCGGTCCAGTTCTGCCAATCCTTGTTCCGGATGAGCAAAGCGACCGGCGCGCCGATGGTGCGCGAGTGGCGGACTCCGGCGGCGATCCCGGCTTCGTCCGTTTCGATCTTCATACGCCCGCCCCGGCCGAAGCCCTGCTGCCGGCGCCACAACTCGCGGTTGATGGCGGCCACCGATACGGGCACCCCCGCCGGCAAACCCGTCAGCGTGGCCACGAGACACTGGCCGTGGGACTCACCGGCGGTTTCGAAGCGAAACATGCGGTCACTCCATGCGCGAACCGGCCGGCCGGCTAGTTGCCCGCACTGGCCTCCTTCAGGATCGAATTGGCGAAGTGGTTCACCACCTTCGCCTCGTTGCGGGCCCGCTCGTAGTAGGCCGCCTTGAGCAGGGTGTCCTTGCGGTTCAGCAGTTGCTCCCGGATGGTCTGCTGGACGCGAGGGTCGCTCAGGTCGCGCTGCCCGGCCGGCTCCTTGGAGATCACTTTAAGGATGCGATAGCCTTCGGCCGTCCGGATGACCGGTGAAAACTGGCCGGGCGCGAGCTGCATCACCATCTTCCTCAGTTCGACGTTGGCTTTTTCCAGCGCGGATTCCGGAATAAAGCCCAGGTCGCCTCCGTTGGGGGCGCTCTCCGGATCTTCCGAGAAGCTCTGCGCCACCATGGTGAAATCCTCTCCCGCCTTCAGGCGGCCTTGTAGCATCAGGATCTTTTTGCGCGCCTGTTCGTCGTTCTGAGCTTTGTCGCCCTTCAGGTTCCTGACGTTCGGGTCCGGGTGAGGCGTCACCAGCAACTGCGCCAGGTGCACCTGGGGCTCGGCGAGGTTGAAACTCTCGCGGTTGGCGTTGTAGAAATCGGCGACGTCCTTGTCGGTGATGTTGATATGCGACGTGATCTCACGGTTGAACAGCTTCTGCACGCTGAGTTCCCGCCGCAGTTGCGCCTTCAGTTCCTCGACGGTCATCTTACGCTCGCCGAGTTGCTTCTGGAACTCCTCCTGGGTGGACAGCGCCTTCAACTCGTTGAACTTGGCCTCCACGTCGGCGTCCGCCGCCATGAGGCCCAGCTTCTCGGCGCGTTGCAGCATGATCTCCGAGTCGATCATCACGCGCAGCACTTCCACTTTCTGAATGGTGACCATGTCCTCACTCGATTCAGAGGCCCGGCGGTCCGGAGGGAAACTGGTGTTGTACTGCTTATCGAGATCGGCGTAAGTGATGACCCGGTTATTGACCCTGGCCGCCTCGTTGGCGGGAGGAGACCTGCGGCACGCGGCCGTCGATATCAACAGACAGCCCACCACACTCAGAACCAGCGCTTTCATCGGCATAGCGTGAAACCGTATTGTAGCGAACCGCGGGCGCAGGGGGAACGCTGTCCGTGTGCGCGGCTGCCGCAGCGGCTTTGCGTCACCCGGCAATCCGCGCGGCAAGTGGAAAAGCGGGAGCGCGCGGGCCGGCGGCCGCTTTTCTTCGCGGCCCTTCCGGCGGAAGGGCCGCGGCCCCCGGGTGGCGGAGCATGGTTCCGGCGCAGCCGGATCCAACGGCAATCGGCCGTCTCCTGGTAACATAAAATTCTCTCGCTTCTTCGTGATTGTCACGCCACAGCATGTGCGTTTCGATTCGCTGCCGCTCGACTCCGGAGCCTCGCTCGCGCAGGTGGACGTCGCCTACCAAACCTACGGCGTCCTGAACCGGTCGCGGTCGAACGGGATCCTGCTGCTGCACGCCCTTACGGGGGATGCCCACGTGGCGGGAATCAGCCAGGAAACCGGCAAGCCGGGCTGGTGGGACAATTCCGTCGGGCCGGGGAAGGCCTTCGATACGGAGAAGTACTTCATCGTCTGCGCCAATGTCCTGGGAGGCTGCCGCGGGACCACCGGCCCGGCCTCCATCAATCCGGCCACGGGCGCGCACTACGCCATGTCCTTCCCGGTGATCACCATCTGCGACATGGTGCGGCTCCAGAAGAAACTGGTGGACCACCTGGGAATCGAGCGGCTCCTGGCGGTCGCCGGCGGCTCGATGGGGGGCATGCAGGCGCTGGAGTGGGCGGTCGCCTACCCGGAGGCCGTGGCGGCGGTGATTCCCATCGCCACGACTTCCCGGCACAGCGCGCAGCAGATCGCCTTCAACGAAGTCGGCCGGCAGGCCATCATGGCCGATCCGGACTGGAACCAGGGCGACTACTACGGCGGCAAGCCTCCCGCGCGCGGCCTCTCGGTGGCCCGCATGGTCGGCCACATCACATACATGAGCGACGAGTCGATGCGGGAGAAGTTCGGCCGCCGCCTGCGGGACAAGGAGCGGTACGGCTTCGACTTCTCCGTGGACTTCGAAGTGGAGAGTTACCTGCGCTACCGCGGCGCGCAGTTCGTGGAGCGTTTCGACGCCAATTCCTACCTCTACATCACGAAGGCGCTGGACTACTTCGACCTGGCCAACGGGCGAGGCTCGCTGGCCGAAGCGCTGGGACAGACGGCGGCGCGCTTCCTGGTGATCAGCTTCACGTCGGACTGGCTCTACCCCACCTACCAATCGCTGGAGATCGTCAAAGCTCTTCGCAGCCGTAACCGCGACGTGGCCTATTGCGAATTGACGTCCAACTACGGCCATGACGCGTTCCTGGTGGATATCGGGGAGCAGAGCGAGATCCTGCGCGGCTTTCTGGCCAGCACCTTCAAGGAGGCTGCCTGAAGATGTCCGCATTGACTCAGGCCGGCGCCCGTCCCTTTGTTCGGGAGATTCTCGGCCGCAGCGACTACGCGATCATCGGCGGGTTGGTCGCCCGGCACGCCAAGGTGCTGGATTTGGGATGCGGCGACGGCGAACTGCTCCAGTGGCTGGCCGAGAACAAAGGCGTGGAGGCGCGCGGCATCGAGATCAACAGTTCCAGGGTGCAGCGGGCCATCAGCCGCGGCGTCCCGGCGTACCAGGGGGACATCGACCAGGGCCTGGCCGACTACCCCGATCAGGCCTTCGACTACGTGATCCTCAGCCTGACTTTACAGGAGACCCGGCGCCCGCTGGTGGTGCTCAAGGAGATGCTGCGGGTGGGACGCCGCGCCATCGTGACGTTCCCGAACTTCGGACACTGGCGGGTGCGCCTGGCGCACCTGCTGAGAGGCCGGGCGCCGAAGACCAGGCTGTTCCCTTATGACTGGTACGACTCTCCCAACATCCACTTCTTCACGGTGAAGGACTTCGAGGCGGTGGTGCGGCAGGAGGGCTGGACCGTCGAGCGGAGGATCTTCATCTCGGGCCACTACCTGGGCACGGTCCTCTACAACCTCATGGCCGAAGTGGCGGTGTTCCTGGTGCGGCGTTAGAGGCGGCGCCTCCCACTACCCCAAGCAGAGCGCGGCGGGGGCGTGGTCCGCCGCCGGGATCTCCCCGGCGCCGCCCCGCCGGACAATCAGCCGCCGCCCGCCGCGGGAGCGTGTTGTTGCGTTTCGGCCAGTTCCTCCACGTGTGCGGAGATGTTCATCGAACAGAACTTGGGCCCGCACATGGAGCAGAAGTGGGCGTCCTTGAACCCGGCGTCGGGCAGCGTCTCGTCGTGCATGGCGCGCGCCGTCTCCGGGTCGAGCGACAGCTCGAACTGGCGGTTCCAGTCGAACGCGTACCGGGCACGCGACATCTCGTCATCCCGGTCCCTGGCGCCGGGGCGGCGGCGCGCGACGTCCGCCGCATGCGCGGCGATCTTGTAGGCGATGATCCCCTGCCTCACGTCGTCCCGGTTCGGCAGCCCCAGGTGTTCTTTGGGCGTGACGTAGCACAGCATGGACGCGCCGTACCAGCCGATCATGGCGGCGCCGATCGCCGAAGTGATGTGGTCGTAGCCGGGGGCGATGTCGGTCACCAGGGGGCCCAGCGTGTAAAAGGGCGCCTCGTAACACATCTCCATCTCCTTTTCGACCTGCATCTGAATCTGGTCCATGGGGATGTGCCCGGGGCCTTCGATCATCACCTGGACGTCGTACTCCCACGCCTTCTTGGTCAATTCCCCCAGGGTCTTTAATTCCGCGAACTGGGCCTCGTCGCTGGCGTCCGCCAGGCACCCCGGGCGGAGGCCGTCGCCGAGAGAGAAGCAAACGTCGTACTTCTGGAAGATCTTGCAGATTTCCTCAAAGTGCTCGTAGAGCAGGTTCTGGCGGTGGTTGCGCACCATCCACTCGGCCAGAAGCGCGCCCCCGCGGCTTACGATTCCGGTGATGCGCCGCGCCGCCAGAGGCACGTACTGGACCAGGACGCCGGCGTGGATGGTCATGTAGTCCACCCCCTGAGCGGCCTGCTCCTCGATCACCTCCAGCATGAGCCGCGGCGTGATGTCCTCCACCCTCCGCACGCGCGCGACGGCTTCGTAAATGGGCACCGTGCCGACCGGAACCGGCGAGTGGGCGATGATCGCCTGACGGATGGCCGGGATGTCGCCGCCGGTGGAAAGGTCCATGACCGTGTCGGCTCCGTACTTGACGGAGTCGCGGAGCTTGGCCAGTTCCTCCTCGATGTTGGAGGTAACCGAGGAGTTGCCGATGTTGGAGTTGATCTTGCACCGCGAGGCGATGCCGATGGCGATCGGCTCAAGATTCGTGTGGCGGATATTCGCCGGGATGATCATTCGGCCGCGCGCAATCTCGGAGCGCACCAGTTCCGGCGCGAGGCGCTCCCGGCCGGCGACGAACATCATCTCCCCGGTCGTGATGCCCTTGCGCGCGTAATGCAATTGAGTTCTGATTCTGTCGCCCGCACGTCCGGCGACCCATTCGGTTCTCATACGCGGCTCCTTGGATATCCCTCCGGCTACCCCGATTATGGCACATGGGAAAACGCTCGAACCGGAGCGCCACAACCGCGGACGTGACTTATCTTGCACGTTTTGCGTCCCGGTTTTCTTGCGGCGCGGCGGTTATGCGCCGTCCGCCCGGCGCACGTCGCGAACCGTGGCGCTCCAGCCCGGAAGACCACGCTGGAGGGCGTAGGCGTCCTCCTCAACGCAAACAGCCAGGTCGATGGAGGCGCCCGGTTGCACTTCGGCCAGCCGTCCGGCGAAGTTCCAGGCCTTCACCGTCAAGGTTCTTCCCTTCTGGCCAACGCTGAAGCGCAGGTGCCGCTCCTTCATCACCACTGGCTCGGACACAACGGACGCGCTCAGCAGCGCGATGACGGGGGCCGGGTTGCCGAAGCCGAACGGCGCAAGCCTGAGGATTCCCTCCACCGCGGATTCGCTCAGTTCGTCGAGGCCGGCGACGGCGTCGATCTCCAGGACGGGAGTCAGATCCTGCTCCGTCAGAACGGTTTCGGCGTAGGCGTTCAGCCGGTTCCGCAGTTCCGGAATCCGCGCGGCCTCCAGTGTCACCCCCACGGCCTGCCGGTGCCCGCCGAAGCGGATGAACAGGTCCGGCATGCGCTCCAGCGCCTCCAGCAGGTGGAAGGGCGGGATGCTGCGCCCGCTTCCCTGCGCCACGCCGGTGGCGGGCTCCTCCCCGAGAACGATCACCGGCCGGTGGAATCTCTCCACCAGGCGGCTGGCCACGATGCCTACTACGCCCCGGTGCCAGTCCGCGCCGGAGTAGACGAGAGCCTTGTCCCCGGCGCTGACCGGAGTCCGTTCGCACTCCTCCAGGATCGACTGCACGATCGCGGCCTCCGCCTGCTGCCTTTCCTGGTTCAGGGCGTGCAACTGGTTCGCCAGGCGGCCGGCGCGCCCGGCATCGCGAGTGAGCAGTAACTCGATCACGTCCCCCGCCTCGGCCATGCGGCCGGCCGCATTGATGCGCGGGGCGATGCGGAACGCCACCTGGCGCGCCGTCGGCACGTCGCCCTCGCTGAAACCGGCCACCGCCAGCAAGGCCCGCAGGCCCGGGCTGCGAACCGAGCTCAACCCGTCCAGTCCGTGCTTGACCAGGATGCGGTTCTCGCCCTTCAGCGGCACAACATCCGCCACGGTGGCGATGGCCACCAGCTTCATCAGCGAGTCCAGCAACCGCCCGCGGCGTTCGCGCGGCCAGCCCAGGCTCCGGAGCAGAGCCTCCGCCAGTTTGAACGCCACCCCGGCGCCGCACAGGTTCTTTTCGGGGTAGAGGCAGTCCCTGCGTTTGGGATTGAGCACAGCGCAGGCGGGCGGCAACTCCGCTTCGGGCAGGTGGTGATCGGCCACGATCACGTCGATGCCCGCGGAGCGCGCCTGGAGAATCGCGTCGCCGGAGCGGATGCCCGTGTCGGCGCTGATCAGCAGCCTCACTCCCGCCGCGGCGGCCTGTTCGATCACCTCCGGCCGCAGCCCGTAGCCGTCGCGCAGCCGGTTCGGGATCTGAAAGGAGGCCCGGCCGCCCGCTCGTTCGATGACGGTCTTCAGTATCACCACCGCGGCGATCCCGTCAGCGTCGTAGTCGCCGAAAAGCAGGACCGGCTGTTTTTCCCGGATCGCCTCGAGCAGGCGATGGACCGCCTCCGTCATCCCCGCCAGCAGAAACGGATCGTGCAGGTCCTCCCGGGACGGCTCCAGGAACGCGCGGGCCGCGGGCGCCTCGCGATATCCCCTCCGGATCAGTACGCGGCCTATCAGCGGCGGCAGACCGAGCGCACGGGCCAGCGATTCGGCCTCCAGGGGGTCTGCGGCCGGGATGCGCCACCTGGCCGGCCGGGTCATTCGAGCGGGCGTCTAATTCCTGGAGAAATAGCCGCCCATGGACTCATCGTCCTCATCGTCTTCGGCCTCAGAGGAGTAATCCTCGATCTCGTCGAGGATGTGGAGAAAATCACCGTACCAGTCAGCCTGCACCTCGTAGATGTAGGTTCGGCCGTCGAGATCGTAGGAGACCTCCAGCGAGCAGGTGAAGCCGTGGTAGGAAAGGGCCTGCCGCAGCTTTCGTTCGTAAGCGCGCCGCTCCTCGGCGGGCATGTCGCACTCTTCGAGACGGTCCAGGGCATCTTCCGCCATGCCGTCGACGAATTCCAGGTGGTGAAACACCACCATCTTCACGCCGGCCTGCCGCGCGGTGGCCAGAAAGTGGCTGAAATCGGGGCGGGTCCGGGTATCCCAGAATGCCACCGGCCGGGACTCGGCGTGACGGCCGAAGCCCTCGAATACGGTCAGTCCCGCCGATGTCAACTGCCGGACCACCTCTTCTTTCAAAGCGTCAAGGTTCATTTGGTTGAGCGCTCCGCCACGATCAGGATGTCGTGCTGGTTGCCGAGTTCGCGCGCCGAAGGCGTGACGATGGTCTTGGGGCCGATGTAGATCTTGCGGGATTCCCGCAATGCCTCCCGAACGTCGTTTTCGCAGACGAACTCGGCGATTCGGACTTGTGGCGTGCTCTCGGGCGGCGGGGGGGAGGGGACCGGCGGCGGGGCGGGCGCGGGCGCCGCGGGAGCGGCGGAGATCCGCCTCGCAGCCAGGAACTCGTCCACGACCTGCCGCGCCACACTGGCCGCGGATGGCGGAGTGGAAGCAGGCGCCACTGCCGGAGCGGGCGAAGCGGGCGCTGGCGCTGCTGCCTCCAGTGGCGCATCCAGCCGGATTCCACGCTCGGCCAGGTAGCGCTCCACTGCCGCCCGGACGGCCTCCCGTTCGCCGGCGTCGGGCGTCCGCGCGGCGGCGCCGGCCGGAGGCACGGTGAACGCCTCCTCGGGCCGCCTCACGGCGTACGTCAGGCGCTTGACGTTGATAAGGTGCAGCGGTCCGATGTTGTCCCCCGTGCTGTTGCCGCCCATGGCGCCGCAGCCCAGGGTCATGGAAGGCAGCAGGTTGGTCGTGATGCCCACCGAGCCGGCCGGGGATTGCGTGTTCACCATCACACGCATGGCGGGCATCCGTTCGGCAAAGGCCCGGATGCGCACTTCGTCCTTCGAGAAGATCACGCAGGTGTGGCCCCGGCCTCCATAGTTGAGCACCGATTCGCAGGCCTCCAGCGCCGCTTCGAAATCGCGCACAAACAGGAGCGCGAGCACCGGCGACAGCTTCTCGGCCGACAGCGGATGCTGCCTGCCCACCCCCTTGATTTCGACGGCCAGAATGGAGGTATCGGCCGGGATCCGGATTCCCGCCATCTCGGCGATCTTGGCGGGCGACTGGCCGACGCACTTGGGGTTGATCCCGCCGCCGGCTCTGATCAGGGTGCGCTCCAGCGCCTCCCGGTCCGCGTCGTTGCAGAGGTAAGCTTTCCCCGCCTTCAACTCGGCCAGCACGGCATCCCGCAAGCCTTCTTCCGCCACCAGCGACTGCTCGCTCGAGCAGACCGTCCCGTAATCGAAGGCCTTGCCCTGGATGACCTGGGCCACGGCTTCGCCGGCGTTGTAGCTCCGGTCCAGCAGGACGGGCACGTTGCCCGGGCCGACTCCGAGGGCCGGCTTGCCGCTGGAATACGCCGCCCGGACCATGCCCGCGCCGCCGGTGGCCAGGATGACGGCCACCCGTTCGTGCTTCATCAGAGCCTGCGTGCCTTCCAGGGTGGGCCTGGAGAGGCATTGAATGATGCCTTCCGGCGCGCCGGCCTTCACGGCGGCGCGGTGGCAGATCTCGGCCGTCTCGTAAGTGCAGCCCTTGGCCGACGGGTGCGGGCTGATGACGATGCCGTTGCCGGCCTTGAGCGAGACGATGACTTTGTAGATCACCGTGGAGGTCGGGTTGGTGGTGGGCACGATGGCGGCCACGACCCCCATGGGCACGCCGTACTCCGCGATCTTCTCCTCGGGGATCTCACGCAGCAGGCCGACGGTGCGCATGCCGCGGATCCGTTTGGGGAGCCATTCGGCGCACAGGAAATTCTTGGTGACCTTGTCCTCGACGTTGCCGTAGGTCGTTTCGGCCACCGCCATCTCCGCCAGGCGGCGGGCGTGCTCGCGGCCCTCGGCTGCTATCTGCTCCACGACGGCGTCGACCTGCGCCTGCGAAAACCGGCGGTATTGCTGCCAGGCGGTGTAGGCGCGCTCGACCTTGATTCGTACCTCTTCCAGAGCGGCGGGATCAGTCTCGTGTGGCATGGCTGGCAAAGCCGCCGAAAGGCGGTCTCGGCGCCTTTACCGGCGGACTCCCGTCCCTAAGCGGACTTCCTGGCCTTCGGCCCGGCCGGCAGTACCCTCTCGACTTCGTCGTGCGGATTCGGGATGACATGCACGGCGATCAGTTCTCCAACGCGGCGGGCGGCGGCGGCCCCGGCATCGGTAGCGGCCTTCACCGCGCCCACGTCGCCGCGCACCGAAACCATCACGTAGCCGGCGCCGACGTACTCCTTCCCGGTAAGGACCACGTTGGCAGTCTTCACCATGGCGTCCGCGGCCTCTATGGCGCCGATCAGTCCCTTCGTTTCGATCATTCCGAGCGCTTCCATCGTGCCTCCTCGAATGATCCTCCACGGTAGCACAAGCCGGCCTCCGAAGTCACCGCCTTCGGCGCACTGCGGAAGCCGCGCCCGCGCTGCGCTCAACCGGCGCGCGGCCTTGCCCTGAGGGGGCGCGCCACCTGCCGGGGCTGCGGATTGCGCGGGCCCATAGTACCATTGACTTGGGAGCTTGACATCATGCTGGATAGAGTTTCACGCCGGACCTTCGTGGCCGGCTCGGCCGCCATCCTTTCTGCCAGGGCGGCAAACGAGGTGATCAACGTCGGCTTCATCGGAGTCGGCTCGCGCGGTTACTACGGTCTGGAACGGCTGTTCGTCGGGGCCAAGGGCCTTGCCCGGGTCGTCGCCGTGTGCGACACCTATGCCGGCTATCGCGATCGCGCCAAGAAGCGCGTCGAGGCCATGGGCGGCAACTCGCCTGAGACTTACATCGACTACAGGCAGATGCTGGCCGACAAGTCCATCGACGCCGTCTTCATCATGACGCCGGAACATCTGCACTACCCCATGGCCATGGACGCCATCAAAGCCGGCAAGCACATCTACCTCGAGAAACCGATCGGGCACACCATCGAGGAAGGCGCGGCCATCGTGAAGGCCTCCGAGGCCTCCGGCAAGGTCCTCCAGGTGGGCACGCAGAACCGCAGTAATCCCCACTACCAGAAGGCCAAGGAGATGATCGAGCAGGGGATGATCGGCGAGTGCCACTATGTGCGCGCCTTCTGGTACCGCAATTTCCCGAGCGGCACCACGCCGGCTCCGTGGAGATACGCCATCCCCGCCGATGCCAGCGAGTCGAACACCGATTGGGCCAGGTTCCTGGGGCCCGCCCCCAAGCGCCCCTTCGACAAGAACCGCTACTACCAGTGGCGCAATTACTGGGATTACTCGGGCGGCATTTCCACGGATCTGCTGGTACACCAGACCGACGCGGCCAACTTCGTCCTCGGCAAGACCGTGCCCGTCTCGTGCATGTGTTCGGGCGGCATCTACGCCTGGGGCGCCCCGGACGACCGCGAAGCGCCCGACACCCTCAGCGCGATCTACGAGTACGCGGACAAGTTCCATCTCAATTACAGTTGCTTCTTCCAGAACGATCAATTCGGTTACGGCGAGCAGTTCATGGGGCACGAAGGGCTGATTGAGGTGCTGAACCGGACGGAGTTGCACTTTTACCCGCAGCGCTCCATCGCCAAGGCCGTCCCGCGCGTGGCCACCCGCGAGGAAGTCCATGTGAAGGAGCCCATGGACAACCCCAGCGTCGAACGCCACGTGAAGAACTTCCTGGAAGCCATCAAGGGCAACGAGAAGGTGATCGCCCCGGCGCGGGTGGGTCAGATAGCCGCCATCCCCGGGCACATGGCGACGCTTTCTCTAAAGAACAACAAGAAAGTCTACTGGGACGCCAAGACTGAGAGGGTTCGGTACTCCTAGGTGGAGCGGGCCTGCTGGCCTGCCGCCTGACCGGGCAGGCCTGGCCGTCAGATGACCGTTGTGAGAGCCGGCGGTGTCCGGTTGCCGCGTGCGCGCGGCGGAGAACGGGCGGGTCCGGCCAGTTGCAGCAGAATACAGGAGCATTCTCATGCTGATCTTCGCCGCGATTCTCGCGATATTCGTCTACGGCCTGATCGCCGCCATGCTCGGCACCATCCTGCCGGATCTCTCCAAGCGCTTCCAGTTGACGCCGAAACAGAACGGCAACATCGCGCTGGCCCAGGCCATCGGGCTGATCGTCGCCTCCGTGTCGGTCGGCCCGCTCATGGACAACGCCGGCCTGAAACCCGGATTGGTGCTGGGCCTGGCTCTGGTCATGCTGGCGCTGTACGCCCTTCCCCAGTCCAAGGGGTACGGTTCGGTCCTGGTGCTGCTGCTGGTGCTCGGCCTCGGCGGCGGGATCATCGTCACCGGCGCCAATTCGCTCGTGAGCGACATCAGCGAGGCCCGGCGCGCCGCCACGCTGAACTTCCTGAACCTGTTCTTCGGACTGGGGGGCCTGGCCACTCCCTTCATCTCGGCCAACCTGCTCTCCCGCAATTCCGTGAAGCTCTGCTACCTTGTGGCGGGGTTGACGACCGTAACCCTGGTCGTACATCTGATCGCGCCCATCCCGCCTCCCACCGGAGAACGCAGCTTTCAATTCGCCCAGGCGGGTGACCTGCTGAGCCAGCCGGTACTGTGGCTGCTGGCGCTGCTGCTGTTCCTGTATGTCGCCGCCGAGGTTGGCGTCTGGAATTGGCTGCCGCGTCACCTGATCGCGCAGGGCATCCCGGAAGGCCGCGCCCTCAACATCCTTTCGCTGGGCTTCGCTCTGGGCCTGCTGATCGGCCGGATGGCCGTGGCCCCCATTTTGATCACGGTTCCGGCCTCCACTGTGACGCTGGTGGGGGCGCTCCTGATCGCGGTGACGACGTGGCTGGCCTTGCAGACCAGCAGCCCGAAGGTCGCCTGGATTGCGGTGTTCTGCGCGGGGCTGGCCATGGCCCCGGTCTTCCCGACGACCCTCGCCATGGTGGGCAACGCTTTCAAAGTGGCCACCTCCACCGCGATGGGGCTGGTGATCACCGCCGGGTGGGTCGGCCTCGCGGTCAGCAGCAGCATCATCGGCGGCATCGCGGGTGAGGATCCGAAGCGCCTGAAGAAGGCCCTGCTGATACTCCCGCTCTTCGCGGTGCTGATGGTCCTGGTGAACCTGATCGTACGGGTCTATCTGTAGCGGAGGATGGCCGGGCAGGCGCCCGGCGCTGAAAACCGGCAGCCGGCCGCGCTCAGTACTCCACCCGGTCCGGTCTCCGCTTCCACTCCCGGAAGGCGGCGAGGGCCTCGCCGCGCAGAAGTTGTTGGATCGGGATGGCGCGCGACCCGGCCGGCAGCGCCAGTTCATCGTAGATGCGCGCGTCGCCAAAACCCGCGCGGGCGGCGTCCGCTCGGCTTCCGGCAAAGAATACCCGGTCGAGCCGCGCCCAATAGATCGCGCCCAGGCACATGGGACACGGCTCGCAACTGGCGTAAATCTCGCAGCCGGTGAGATGAACCCGTCCGAGCGCCCGGCAAGCCTCGCGCACCGCGATCATCTCGGCGTGCGCCGTGGGGTCCAGGGTGGAGGTCACCCGGTTCACGCCTTCGGCGATGATCCGGCCCTCCCTGGCGACAACCGCCCCGAACGGGCCGCCCTTGCCGGAGCGCACGTTGGCCACGGACAGCTCGATCGCCCGCCGCATCAGCGCGCTGCGCGCAGAGCGCATGGCGCCTTCAGCCCGCAACCGATCCCGCCTCGTGCAGCGCCGCTTCGTACCCGTGGACCACGTGGTACACCGCAGCGTCGAAGAACAGCCCTACCAGGTGCTCCAGTTCCTCCTGTGCGTACAGTTGAACGTGACTCTGCGCCAATCCCTGTTCCCGCGCGAAATTCACGATGCTCTCCCTCAGAATTTGCAGGGATCGCACCACTTCATGCAGGGGTATGGCCTCCTCGTAGCGGTGCCGCCCGAGCAATTCGTAGCGGTGGGCCGTCTCTCCCTCCCGGCCCGCAACCAGCCACCGTCCCAGGTTCTTGAGAACCTCCCGGGTCCGGTCGGCCAACTCCGAGGGCGGGAGTCCCGCCACGTGAACCAGATCGGGATCCTGCCGCAGACGCGTCATGACCCTTGCCGTGATCCGCTCGTAGTTGTCTTCGATCATCTGAACCAGTGTGCGTGAAACCATTGCTCCCCTCCGCCGGCCATGCCTTGAGGCCGCCGGTTCGTTCCCAATTCGTAAGTACTCCCAACCGGCAGGAAAGTCAAGCCCATGCACGTCAGTGGATTCCCCGCCCGCCCCGCAACACACTGAACCCTGGGTGGAAAAGAAATGGCCGCAGCCCTCACCCCACAGGAGGGTCTCGGTGCCGGCGGGTTTCAGCTTCGTGCTAAAACCGGCGGCCGCTGCAACGGAGAAATGGCCGCCGTCCTCGCTACTGCTGGGCGGCGCGCACGAGCGCCTCTGCCCGGTACCAGTGTTGTTCGGCTTGCCCTTCGGGACGGCCCGCCTGCTCCCAGAGGCGATGCGCCAGGCGGCGAACGTCATCCTGGCCGTGTCCCACGGCTTCCCGTGAGGCCAAGAATCCCGCCAGTCTCTCTCGGCAGGCGTGATAGGCCTCGCACGCCCGTTCCAGGCGCAATGCATCGCCCGTCCCGCGGTTCACGGAAGCTTGGGCCGAACACAGTTCGGCGAAGGCTCTGTCGTAGTCGGCTCTCAGTTGTGCGTATTCCATGTCCACCCACCAACCAGGGGCCATCTACATCTAAAGACGCAGGCGGCGCGGAAACGTTCCGTGGCACGGGCGCCGCGCACGCCCCGCTATATGATTAGATGCAGCGGAGGCCGCCAGCGCCGCTGTTTCTAGGACGGGCCGCGGAAAGAAACACGCACTTTGGCAACCGGCGTGCCGGCCACCTTGACCCTGCTCAGGTCGCGCGTCCCGACGGATGCCTCCTCCGCCAGGCGGAGCGTGCTGTCGCAGGTCTCAAACGGAGGCCGGCCGCGGTCCGCCATCGGGTCAAAGCCCATAATGGCGGCGCCCACGGCGTCGGTGGCCACGGGGTCGAAGCCGGCGATGAGAACTCCGGGTTTCACCAGACGTATCCGGCTCTGGGACTCGGGCGGCGGCGCCGGTCCCTCGCCTCCCGCCTGGCTCTCGACGCCGTCGATGATCGCCAGGTGAACGGGTCTGGCCTTAAGCAGGTCTACCGTGATGCGCGGCAGCCGGTACCCGGGCTCGCGCGGCGAGTTCGGGTCCTTCTCCGCCGGCGAAGTATGAGGCGGCTGCCGCTGACCGGTCGCCAGGATGGCGTTGCGGG
This sequence comes from Bryobacterales bacterium, assembly GCA_020851555.1. Taxonomy (GTDB): domain Bacteria; phylum Acidobacteriota; class Terriglobia; order Bryobacterales; family Bryobacteraceae; genus DTKY01. The sequence continues at coordinate 138,616 of JADZCM010000014.1, forward strand.
AACCGTAGGGATCATCCGACGGCGCCTCATAGCCGGCTGCGTCGCCGTAAATCGTGACCGGCGTGATGCCGAGCATGTTCTCCATGGACAGAGACAAACCGGTGGTTCTGTTCTCCAGCAGCTTGGCCATCGAAACCATGACGTCGCAGTCGGCGTAGGAGTGGTTCACGTCGAAGCCGGGATAGATCAGTCCTCCGCCGGGCACTTCCAGCCGGCTGTAGTCGTGGCCGCTCCCCGCTCCACTGGTGTTCTCCATCTCCACGGAGGGCGCGGCTTTCAGAATCGCGTCCGGATCCCATCCCCCGATGAGGAAGTTCTCCTCCAGCGGGTGTGCATCCTCGGTCGAGCTCTCCAGAATGCGTATGCGCCGCGCGCCCGCCTTGCCGAACAACTGCACCGCCGCCGCTATCACATCGGGATGCGTCCAGCGGGTGAACCACGCCGGCCGGAAGCCGGTACGTTCGCGCAGCGGGTTCGACATGTTGATCTTGATGGCGACCACCTTGCCCTTGACCAGCCTGTCGATGCCCCCGAGTTGATCGAACATCGTGCCCAACACGGCGGACACGCCCGGGCCATAGGAGGCGCAGCGCGCAACCGCGACGGTGGCGCCTGCGGCCCCGGAGAGCCTGTGCGCGAGGCCCCCCGCGGCGGTGGCGGCAGTCAGCCATTCCCGGCGGTTCCAGGTCATGTCATGCCTCCAATTCCACCGCGGCATAGTCGGAGAACTCGCCGACATTGAACTCCACCCCAAGTTGCCCCTTGACGGGCTGCAACACAGTCCGCGATTCCAGAGTGGTCACCCTGGCTGACCGGTAGGGCCGGTCGAATCCCAGCGTGACCGGCTGCGTCGGCCCCGCTCCGTATTGGACCAGATGGACCACGGCCCGGTCGCCCTTGGGGCTCGACAGGTAGTAGGTCCCCACGTCGCCCCCGTTCCACACCCGGACCACGTCCAGCCTGTGGCCCACGAGCAGGTGCACCTGCCTCACCATCAAATAGGGATCGTACCAGGCGTCCGGCGGGACGGCGATTTGCCCCTTCCCCAGACGGTGGAACTGGTACTGCATCCGCGTGGCGTCGGGAGCCGTTTTCACTATTCCGCGCGGCGAGATCAGCAGCCCGCCGGCTTCGACGAAGGCCAGCAGCCGCTTCAGGACTTCCCCTTCGGGCGGACCCGGTTCTATATAGACGATCGCCTTCTGCCTTTCGAAAGAGACCGCCGGAACATCCTTGGCGAGCACCGTGCGGAACGCCAGTTGGCGCCGCGGCGCCATGTTCAGGAACTCATAGCTCAGCAGTTCGGTCTCCCCCGCGAAAGAGGACACCACGGCCAGTGCGGCCACGGGCTCCCACTTGGCCCACTCCTGGTTGCGCTGGAAGAACTCCAGGGCCGTGACCATGCGCTTCCAACTCCGGAGTGCGTCTTCGGTATGCGCTTCCAGGCCATCCAGGAACGGCTGCCCCAGAGTGATCACCCACTGCGCTCCATGAGCTGCCGCTTCAGCGACGGAACGCGCGTAGGAGGAAAGCGGAATGACGTGCTTGTCCGTGGGGGGCGTATACGTCAGCCACACCGGCTTTCCCGCGTCCCGCGTCTGCGCGAGGCGGATATGGCCGACGTTGGAATCCACCCAGGGCGCGCCCGTGGGCCCGGCCTCCGCCACGTCTCTTTCCGGGGGCAGCACGCGCGGCCACACGCCCGCGGTGGTAGCGATGCCCTCCGGCGGAGCGTCCTTCTCAAGCTTGACGAACTTCAGGGCGCCGGTCGGGAATGGCGGCGGGACTTCTCCCACCAGGCAGTTGATGGGGGTGCCCTGAAGCCAGGCGAGTTTCGCCGGGTCGGTCCACTCTTTGGGCCACCGGAACGGAATCAGTTCTGGCATGGTGTACGGCCTGCGGCGCTAGGCCTTCTTCTCCAACCCCAGCGGCACGTCTTGCCGGGCCTCGTCGAAGTTGAGCATCCCGGCCACCACGCCGCTAAGGTTCGGATTCTGCAAGGCCCACCAGAAGCCCTTCTGGTGAGCGGTCAGGTGGTCGCCAGGCACCAGTTCGTTGATGGCCTTCACCCGCGCCGGGTTGGTCTGGCGGCGGTTCATGGGGTTGAGAATGACCCGGCTGGCCTTCATGGCCATCACTCCGAATTCCGCCTTTTTCGCTTTCTCCAGAACCGGGCCGACCCAGCGGTGATTCAGGAAGTGGTAGGCGATCAAACCCATGGAATAGGTTCCGGTCTCGATGGCCGCCTCCAGGCAGCCGGCGGGATCGGTGTGCGCCGAGAATCCCAGGAACCTCGCCTTGCCCTGCTTCCGTATCTCCTCGAACGCCTCCAGGACCTCGGGTGTATTCCTGATCTCATAGGGCGTCTCCACCCCGCGCATCAGAAGGCAGTCCACATGGTCCGTGCCGAGAGCTTTCAGGCTCCCCTCCAGGCTCGTGAACATGAACTGCTTGATTTCCTTCTGGCTGTCGAACTTGTCGCGGTACTTCTCGCGCAGCGCATTGGCGATCATGGCATTGCGCAGGCCGCCCGCCTGACCCATGAAATACGGCCCCAGGTAGTCGGGGTTCTCCAGTCCCCGGCGTTCGACCTCCTCGGCCACCATGTTCCGGATCTCGGTCTGTTCGGCGTCGGACAGGCTCTTGAACATCGCCTGATAGACCCGCGTGCGGTTGGGGAAGACGTTGATCTTGGTGTTCTGGAAAACCTTGTCGCGGCCTCGCGCCTTGAGCACCAGGCCGTAACCCGGCTCGCTGCGATTGGCGTTGTAGTGTGGGGCGGTATCGAAGTAGTTCACGCCCATGTCCATCGCCCACAGCACGTAGTCGATGTTGTCCGGAGCGATGTCGTCTCCGCCGGTCCCGATGGCCGAGACCATGCAACCGGTCCTGCCCAGGCGGCGATACATCATCCCGGACTGTCTGTTTCTCCACTCCGCATCGGCGGCAACGGCGGGCATGCCGCCCGGAACCGCTGCGGTGACGGCCGCGGCGGCTGACATGGCCAGGAAACCGCGGCGGGGTACCTTCTGAGAATTACCGGCGTCCATATCTATCTCCCAACGACGAACACGGATCTATGAATGATTATGGGGTCCCTTCGCCGACGTCCGTACCACCAGACCCCTATTTCGCAGTATACCTGCTTCTCTCCGAAACCGGGACAGACGCAAGGAATTGAGGACCCCGCACGTGAACTCCACCCCCAGGCTGTTGCGCCTGAACCTCGCCCGAAAGGGGTAAAGTGGAGCCGGGTCCCATGAACCAGTGGATCGTGTGGCTGGAGGATGCCGGCGAGGCGGGCGCCGCGCTGCTCGGCGGCAAGGGCGCGCGCCTCGCCGCCATGGCGCGGGCGGGCCTCCGCGTGCCGTCCGGCTTCTGCCTCACCACGCTCGCCTCCGGTCCGCTGACCCCCGAGCTGGAAGAGGCGCTGCGCGCGGCCTACCGGCGGTTAGGTTCCGGCCCCGTCGCCGTGCGCTCCTCCGCAACCTCGGAGGACCTGGAAACGGCCTCTTTCGCCGGCCAGGGCGATACGTTTCTCGACGTTAGAGGCGAGGAGGAGTTGCTCCAGGCTATCCGCCGTTGCCGGGAGTCCCTGTGGACGGAGCGAGTCGCGGCCTACCGGGGCGAGCGCGCGCCCAGCCACAGCGAGCCGCGCATGGGGGTGGTCGTGCAGTCCATGATTCCAACCGACCTGGCCGGCGTTGCCTTCTCCATGGACCCGGTTACCGGCGAGCGGACCGTTGTGATTGAGTACACAGCGGGATCAGGAGCCGGCGTCGTCTCTGGATCCCTGGAGCCTGAGCGTTACACTGAGGACCGTCCGGGCCTCCTCGGCAGTGAGCGGGCCGCCGAGATCATCCGGACGGTTCGCACGCTGGAGGATCTCTTCGGCGGGCCGCAGGACGTGGAATGGGGCTACGCAGGCGGAAGCCTGTGGCTGTTCCAGAGCCGTCCGGTCACCGCAGCGGCCACGGGCTTCTTCACCGAAGCGCTCCCCGGCGACAACCGCCTGTGGACCAGCGGCTTCCTGAATGAGCGCTTCCCGCTCCCTGTCTCCCCGCTGGGCTGGACGCTGATCCGGGAACTGCTCGAGCCCCTGGCCTTCCTCGAGCCGCTGCGCTTCATTGGGTACTGCTGGCCGGCCGGCGAGCCGCTTACCAAGCTCCGTGGCGGGCGTCCGTTCGTGAACCTCCGCGTCTTTCAGATTCTCTACAAGCCGTTCCCGGAGTGCCTGCTCCCCGAAGATGCCGGCCGCTACTTCCCCCGGGAAGACAACCGCCTGCGGCGCGACGCTCCCTATCCCCGCTCTCTATTCGATCTCCGGCTGCTCCCGGCTCTGGCGTGGAACTTCCTGCGAGACCCGGCGAACTGGTCGCCGTTCCACAACTATCGAGTCTGGGAGAGGTTCACCGCCCGTCATGACCGGGAGATGGAAGCCCTCCAGGTGGGAGCGGACAACCCGCAGGAACTCTGGGCCTGCATGGAGCGGGCCCAGACGCTCAACGCCCGGCTTCTCGCCATCCACCGCTGGAGCCTGACCCACGCCGAGTTGTTCTACAGCTTGCTGCGGCGGATGCTGGCCGCCTGGTTCGGCGATGCGTCGCTGGCTGCGCGGCTGGTGGCGGGACTCCCCAGCAAGTCCTTGGAGTCTAACCGCGCGCTGTCGGAGGCGCGCACCGAGGCGGATTGGGCGGAGTTCTTCAAGACCTACGGCCACCGTTCCTTCAGCCTGGATATTCTCCATCCTACTTTCGACGAAACGCGGGAGGAGATCCGGCAACTGGCCGGGGGAGACAGTCAGAGACAGCCGGCGCAAAGCGGAACGGACCTCCCGTCCTGTCATCCCTTGAAGGCCTTCCTGATCCGCCTCGTCCTCCGCTTCACCCGCCGCTACATGCTGCTGCGCGAGGACCAGCGCTTCTACTGGCAGAAGACCCTGGCGCTACAGAGGCGGCTCGCCTTGGCCCTCGGCAAGCATTTCCGGGCCGAAGAAACCATTTTCTTCGCCACGATGGACGAACTGCGCGCCGCTGCCGGGGGCGCACCCTTACCGCGCGCCGCGATGGAGCAGCGGCGCAGGGAGTTCGCGCGGCTGGGGGGAGACTACCCCTCATTCCTGCGCGGCAGAGAACCCATGAGGGAAGGCCGGGCGCCGGATGACGCCATCCTGCGGGGACGGCCGGTGAGCCCGGGGGTTGCCGCGGGTCCAGTTCGCGTCCTGGCTTCGCCGGAGGATCTGATCCGCCTGCGTCCCGGAGATATTCTGGTCGCCAGCAGCGCCGACCCTGCCTGGACCGTCGTTTTCGGCCGCGTCCAGGGCATGGTGTTGGAAACGGGAGGCCAGCTTTCGCACGCGGCCGTGGTAGCCCGCGAGTACGGACTCCCGGCCGTGACGGGCATCCCCGGCGCCAGCCGCGTTCTGCGGGACGGCGAACGCATCGAGGTGGACGGGACATCCGGCACCGTCCGCGTGATAAAAGAGTAAGGTGACTCCTGAACTCCCCCGCCCCACTCTGCCCAAGCGAAGCACCATCCTGCTGATCGCCGGGATCTTTCTGCTCATCGCCGGCGCGCGCACCATCGCCAACTTCGCCATCGAGTACCAGTGGTGGAAAGAACTGGGACAGGTGCCCACCTGGATTGACCTGCTGCTCTACAGCATCGCCCCTCTGGCGGCGGCGACGACTCTGGCCGTAGCGGCGCTGTGGCTGGCGCACGCCAGGGCGCTGCGGTTCGCCCGCGCGAGTCTCCGGGCGCACCGGATCTACGCCCTGGTATCCTTCCTGGCGCTGCTGGCGGTTGCCTGGGTGCTGGCATCGTCCACCATCGACACCTGGACGGTGGTGCGTTACTTCGGCGGCCGCGATCTTCCCACCGCCAACGCCTGGCAGGACGCGGTCTTCGGGCGTCCTTTGAGCTTCTACCTGTTCAGCCTCCCCTTCTACACGGTGCTGCTGCGGTTCTTGCTGGGATTGTCCATTCTCTCCGCCCTGATCTACTGGATCACCGCGCGGGGCTGGCAGCTTGTGGACCGCCTGCCGGAGATGCAGGCAACGGGCGAGTTCGACCCGCGGATCTTCCGGCTGGAGGGCGCGCTGGAGTCGCGCTTCCTGCGCGGGGTGGGCGCCATCATCCTCGTCGCCCTGGCGCTCCAATACTTCCTGGGCCGGTATGAGATGCTCCGGCAAAACCACGGCTTCATGGTCGGCGTGGACTATGTGGCGGATAAGGTAACCCTGCCGCTCCAGTGGGTCCTGATCGGCGCCTGCCTGGCGGGAGCCCTCCTGGTGCTGGCCGGCCGCTGGAAGCTGCTGCTGATCCTGCCCGCCGCTTTTGTGCTGCGCGCCGCCTTGCCGCCGCTGGTCTCCGCGGTATACGTCAAGCCGAATGAGATCACCATCCAGCGGCCCTACATTCAGACGCACATCCGCGCAACGCGCAGCGCCTTCGGCCTGGAACAGCGCACGCGGGAGAGTGAATTCGCGGCTACCCTGGGCGGCAGGATCGACGTGGCCGCTCACAAGCCGCTGTTCGACAACGTGCGGCTGTGGGATTGGCGGGCTTTTCACGACACCGTCACCCAGATCCAGGCGTTGCGCCCGTACTACGTTTTTAACGACACGGACGTGGACCGCTATATCATCGACGGCCAGCTCCGCCAGGTGTTGCTCACCCCGCGCGAGTTGGACATCCGCCAGTTGCCCGACGCGCAGGCGCGGTGGGTCAACCCGCACTTCATCTACACGCACGGCTACGGAATGGTGCTGGCGGAGGCCAACCGTATCATGCCGGACGGGCTTCCGGTGCTCTTCGTGCAGGACGCCCCCCCGGAGATCCGGACCGGAAGCCTCAAGCTCACGCGGCCCGAGATTTACTACGGCGAGGTGGTCCATGAACCGGTGTTCGTGCACACGGCGGAGAAGGAATTCGACTACCCCTCCGGCAGCGAGAACGTCTTCTCCAACTACCAGGGCCGGGGCGGCTTCCCCATCTCCTCGCTGCCCCTGCGCCTGGCGGCGGCCGTCAGCCGCGCCGACTACAACATTCTGCTCACCCAATACTTCACGCCGCAGAGCCGCATGATGATCCGCCGCAACGTGGGACAGCGGCTGGCCACCCTCGCCAACTTCATCCGCTGGGACAGCGATCCTTACCTGGTGCTCACCGAAGAGGGGCGGCTGGTGTGGACCGTGGACGGATACACCACCTCCGCCGCGCATCCCTACTCGAGCGCCATCAGCCGGCGGGACCTGGGCGCGTTCAACTACATCCGCAACGCGGTGAAGGCCACCGTTGACGCTTACGACGGCTCCACGAAGATCTACATTTTCGACCCGTCCGACCCCATTATCCAGGCCTACCAGCGCATCTTCCCGAACCTGCTGTTGCCGGCCTCCGACATGCCCGCCGACCTGCGGGCCCATGCGCGCTACCCCGAAACCTATTTCGCGGCGCAGGCGGAGATCTACCGCACGTTCCACATGCTGGACCCCCAGGCCTTCTACAACAAAGAGGACGTGTGGGACCTGGCCCGCAACATCCAGGGGCAGGACGTGCGGCCGGTGCAGGTGACCCCGACTTACGTTGTGGCGACCCTTCCGGACGAGACCGAACCGGAGTTCCTCCTCATCCTGCCGTTCACCCCGCGCAACAAGGACAACATGATCGGCTTGATGGTGGCGCGCTGTGACGGACCCAACCTCGGTGAGCTTCGTTTCCTCCAGTTGTCCAAACAGGAACTGGTTTTCGGGCCCATGCAGATCGAGGCCCGGATCAACCAGGATCAGAATATCTCGAAGGATCTCTCTCTCTGGAACCAGCAGGGTTCCCAGGTGCTGCGCGGCCAGATGCTGGTGCTTCCGGTGGGAGAGGCCTTCGTTTACGTGGAGGCGCTCTACATCCAGGCGGCCGAGGCGCGCATGCCGCAACTCCGCAAAGTCGTCGTCGCCGCGGGCAACGACCTCTTCTACGAGGACACCTACGACCAGGCTCTCGCCCGCCTTGCCGGCCTGCGGCCGCCTCCCGCCGCGCCTGCCCGAGCCCAGGCCCAGGCGGGTGTTCCTGAGCCTGCGGTTCCGCCGGATCTCGGGATGCGCCTGGAGCGCATCCGCAAGCACCTGAGCCGCTACCGGGAACTCACCGGCCAGGGCCGCTGGGCCGAGGCTGGCAAGGAACTGGAAGCCGTTGAATCCGAAGTGCAAAGGCGGTGACCTGGGTCGAAGCCCGGCCCCGTTGAATCTATTTAAGGTATGACTCCCAAGCAGCCGCAGGGCCTCGTGTCGATTGGCGGACCGCCTGTGGCGGCGCCGGAACTCGCGCCGCGTGCCGCGCCGCCCCCCGGCGCCGACAAGATCCCCTACATCTGCCCAATGTGCCCGGGTGTCCGTCAGCTTGGACCCGGGGCGTGCCCCGTGTGCGGCATGGCGCTGGAGCCGGAAGCCGTTACCGTGGAGGAAGCGGAGAACCCCGAACGGGCGGACATGCGCCGGAGGTTCCGGATTTCCCTGGCCCTCACCGCGCCGGTGGTTGTCTCCGCGATGTCCGGACTGCATTGGGCGTGGGTGGAGCTGATCTTCGCGACGCCGGTCGTGCTATGGGGAGGATTTCCTTTCTTTCAAAGAGGATGGAAGTCAATTCTCACACGGCGCTTGAATATGTTCACCTTGATCGCCATCGGGACGGGCGCGGCCTATCTCTACAGCCTCGCCGCGTTGCTGTTCCGCGGCGAGCGCCACGTCTACTTTGAAGCTGCTGCCGTCATCACAACCCTGGTTCTGCTGGGCCAGGTGCTCGAGCTGCGGGCGCGAGCGCAGACCGGCAGCGCCATCCGCGCCCTCCTGAGCCTTACTCCTCAGTCGGCAAGCCGGCTCGGCCCGTCGGGAGTCGAAACCTCGATCCCTTTGTCGCACGTGCATGTGGGCGACCGGTTGCGGGTCCGGCCGGGCGAGAGGGTGCCCGTTGACGGCGTGGTTCTGGAGGGGTCCAGCCCGGTGGATGAATCGATGTTGACCGGAGAACCCGTGCCCGTCGAGAAGTATCCGGGCAGCAAAGTGGCGGGCGGGACGCTCAACGGCCCCGGTAGCTTCATCATGCAGGCGGAGCGCGTCGGGAGCCGGACGCTGCTCGCCCAGATTGTCCGCCTGGTGGGCCAGGCTCAGCGCTCCCGCGCTCCCATCCAGCGGCTGGCGGACGCCGTCTCCGCCTGGTTCGTGCCGCTGGTGGTTCTGGCGTCGGGCGTGACCTTCACGGTGTGGATGCTGGTGGGCCCCGAGCCGCGGTTCACCAATGCGCTGGTGAACGCGGTGGCGGTTTTGATCATCGCTTGTCCATGCGCCTTGGGGCTCGCCACCCCGATGGCGGTCATGGTCGGGACCGGGCGGGGGGCCACCGCCGGGGTGCTGGTCAGGAACGCGGAAGCTCTGGAACTGCTGGAGAAGGTCGACACGCTGGTGGTGGACAAGACCGGAACGCTGACCGAGGGCAAGCCGGAAGTGACCTCGGTAACGGCGTTGCCGGGCATCGGCGAGACCGAACTCCTCAGGCTGGCAGCCAGCGTCGAGCAGGCCAGCGAGCACCCCCTGGCGGCGGCGGTGGTGCGAGCCGCCCGCGCCCGCGGAGTTGCCCTCGCCGAAGCACAGGACTTCCGGGCCACACCCGGCAGAGGTCTCGAAGGCCGCGTGGACGGAAGAGCGGTGGCAATAGGCAGCAGCCTGTTTTTCAATGATTTGGGAGTAGATTTCAAACCGTCAGGTGATATGGGGATCGCGGTGGACGGCCGGCCCGCCGGCTGGCTCACGGTAGCCGACCCGGTGAAGGACTCGGCCAGAGACGCCGTTCCGGCGCTTCAGCGGGAGGGTATTGGCATCCTCATGCTGACCGGGGACCGCCGGTCCACTGCTGAAGCGGTGGCCCGCGACCTGGGGATCAGAGACATTCGGGCCGAGGTGCTCCCGTCCGAGAAGAGCGCGGTTGTGGAAGCTCTGCAGAAGGAGGGGAAGATCGTGGCGATGGCCGGGGATGGCATCAATGACGCCCCTGCGCTGGCGCAGGCGCACGTGGGCATCGCCATGGGGACCGGCACCGACGTGGCAATCGAAAGCGCCGCCGTCACCTTGCTGAAAGGCGACCTCCGGGGGGTTGTGCGAGCCAGACGGCTCAGCCGCGCCACCATGCGTAACATCCGGCAGAACCTGTTTTTTGCCTTCTTCTACAACCTGTTGGGCGTTCCGATCGCCGCCGGGGCGCTCTATCCCTTTTTCGGGCTTCTTCTTAGCCCGATGATCGCCAGCGCGGCCATGACGTTCAGTTCCGTGTCGGTGATCGCCAACTCACTGCGGCTCCGAAAGGTTCGCCTCTGACGGGACAGTGGGAAAGCCCTGCGCCGCGGAAGGCGGCCTGGAACTCAGTATGGCCAGCGGTTGACGTTGCGTCCCGGAATGGGGATCGAGCGGCGTTCCTGCGAGGATGGGTGGGCGCCCGGTCCCGGTCCGGTTTGCGGCCGCCGCGGTGAGATTCCGGCGAAGTCGACCTCCTCTTCCGTGAAAGAGACCGGGCGGTCGAGGACCATCTCCAGCGTCGTGCCGCGCGCCAGCACCACCTCCGGCCCCCTGGAAAGCAGGACGCCGAGCAAACCCGCTGCCGCGCCCGCCGCCGCGCCGACCCCCGCCCCCATGCCGGGCCTGCCGGCAGCGCTGCCCGCGATGACGCCGACGGAGGTGCCGGCCGCCGCGGTCTCGCCCACGGTGCGGGCATCTCCGGCCTTGTTCGAATCGCTCTTGATCTTGCCTTCCCCGCGGTCGAGTTGCTCGCTGGCCTGCCCGTCGAGGCTGCCCACCCGGGCTCTGAAGTCGCGGGTCACGCCGTTGGGCAGAGTCAGCGAGTCGAAGCGCAGGAACATCGCTCCGCGGCCCTTGACGCGACCTGGACGCTTCACCTCGGTTATGGTGCCCGCCACGTAACTGCCCGGCGGAATGACGATCCGTCCGTTGACCAGGATGGGAAACACGGTCTCCAGGTAGACGCGGTCGCCCTCGGCCGAACCCTTGGTGCTGACGCTGTTGATCAGACTGAGCGGGATGCGCGTCCCCGGTTCAACCACAAAATCGGCCGGGCTTGCCGGCTCACTCTGTTTCAGCGCCTGTGGAGCGGGGGTGTCCTGCGCGGCCATGCCGGCCAGGCAGAGAACCAAGCCGGCTCCCCAAGACGCACCTTTCAGCCTCATCGCGCCCTCCCGTACTTAAACGACATTGTAGCCTACATTGTCGACGCGCACGGCCTGGAAAACGGTTTCAACCTGTTGCGGCTTTCTACTGGGGATTCAGCCAGATATGCACCCCGGCGGGACTCAGCTCCGGGCCGGCGGCCAGCCGTATCTCGGGTTTCGGGCGCGTGGCGGCCGGCAGCCTCACGTTCACCTGGTAGAGGCCGCCCCAGCCGGGGGCCAGACCCGCATAGCCCACGCGCCAGCCCTCGACGGCCGCGCCGTCCACGAACACCCGGAAGCTGTCGATCTGCTGCAACTTGGCCGCCTGCATCGGGATGGCCCCGGAGATTGCCGGCGGCGTCACCTCGCCCAGACCCGTCGCCCAGAGAATGATCCATTCATCCGGACGCGCGGGATTTGTCTCATCCACCAGCGAGTAGTCCAGGTGCGATGAGACGGCGGTTTCGGGATCCATCTGGAACAGCCCGGGCGACGCCGCGCGCAGCCTGATTCTCACGGGCGGTCCGGCCGTGCCTTCCCGCAGCAGTTGCAGCGTCCACTCGCCGGGCCTCAGGTCGCTTGGAATGAGGAAATTCACCTGCTTGGGAGAGACGTAGTACAGAGGAACGTATCTGCCGGCCACCAGCACCTGGACCCCCGCTCCGGGCAGCAAGACGGGCAGCATGCCGCCCTGTATGTCCGCCGGCGTGATCGCGCGTTCGATGAACGCAAGCCCGGTCCCATAGATGCTCGCCAGTGCGTTCGGACAGAGGGCGCCGGGCTCACCGCTGGCCGCGCTGACAACGGTCCCTGCCGAGTAGCACGGCGCGTTCGGCTTGCACTCGGGGTCCGCGGCGAACGACAGCACGGCCATGGCGGCCATTGCGAGCCAGCGGGCGGACCTCCCCATGCGGTTCAAACAGAGGTAGTGGCGCGGCGGAAGGGTTCTTCTCAGCCAACCCGGACAGGGTCTTCCGGCCAGGCGTGTTTCGGGTACCGGCGGCTCAGTTCGCGGCGCACCTGCGGGTACAGGCGCGCCCAGAAGCCGGCCAGGTCCGTGGTGGTCTGAACGGGACGTTGGTTCGGAGCGAGCAGATGCACGACCAGCGGCACCGCGCCGCGCGCTATCTTCGGAGTCTCCCGCATGCCGAAGAAATCCTGAAGCCTGGAAGCTACCCAGGGTGTCTGGTTGCGGGCGTAGCGCACACGGACGTGCCGGCCGCCGGGGAGTTCTATCCGCTCCGGAGCGACCTCGCGCAGCAACCGGCCGGCCTCCGCCGGAAGCCGCCCGGCCAGCGCCCGAACGAAGCGGGGATGCGCCGCGGCCTCCCGCAGTTCCGCGAAGCTCCGCCTGCCCCGGCACAGTGCCTCCAATGCCGCGCGCAGGTCCTCTTCCCGGAGCGCCGTGAGCGCGCTGTGCGCCGCGGCGAATTCCACGCGCGCCTGAAACTCTCCCAGCTCCGCCAGGTCCGTAAACCTGCCGAGGCCGGCTTCGAGCGCCTTGCCGGCGAGCAGCGCGGCGGCCTGCCCGGCCTCAGGCGCAGCCTGGCGGTTCTCCTCCAGTATCAGACCCAGGTAGAGCAGCGCCTCGGCCGCCTCGACGCGCTCGGCCTTCCTGTTCCACTCCACCGTGGAGCGCGTGGTCACACGCTCCGGGAACAGATCGAGCAACCATTCGGGCCGGATGGCGCTCGCCAGCCGGACCAGAGGCAAGCCGCGCTCGCGCCGTTCTTCAATATCGACCGCAATGAACCACTCACCCTCCGGCGCGCCGCCTTGAGCCAGCACTGCCGAGCCTCCCGCGGCGAGCAAAAGCTCCCCGCCATGACGGCGTTTTGCCACGCGGTCAGGAAACGCCGCCAGAGCCGAGATCCGAAGCGCATCGTCAGTTGCGGCAGATGGCCCTCTTTCGCGGCGGGAGAGACGCAACTGCCCGTCCCGTAGGATCTGCCGATAAACCTTGCGCTCGACTGGATCCAACTCACGGTCCAGAAGGTGAAGCAGTTCGGACGGTCCTGCCCTGCGCCTGCCGCTGCTGAGGATCGCGGCCAGCGCGCAGCCTTCCGCAGCAACGCCCCGCGCGGCCGATTCGAGAACCAGCCTCGCCAGCCGCGGGTGCAGCGCGTAAGGAATCATGCGGCGTCCGGTTTCGGTGAGACGGCCGGCCCGGCCGGCCGCTCCCAAATCGCGCAGGAGTTGTTCCGCAGCCGTGACGGCAGCCTCCGGCGGGCGATCGAGCCAGTCTAGTCCACCTAAGCCCAGCCCCATCGCCTTCAGGTGGAGGCTGATCTCGGAAAGCTCCCGCCGCTCGATTTCGGGCGTATCCTGCGCCGGACGCCGGTGGAAATCCACGGCGGGATAGAGCCGGATCACGCGGCCGGGCCCGGTGCGGCCCGCCCGGCCCGCCCGCTGCGCGGCGGAAGCCTGGCTGATCCGCTGCACGCTCAGGCTGGGCAGCCCGCTCCACGGAGAGAAGGCCGCAACCCGCGCCAGCCCGCTGTCGATCACGGCGGTCACACCGTCAATCGTCACGGAGCTTTCGGCGACGTTCGTCGAGAGGATCACCTTTCGCCCGCCAGATGGAGCAACCGCGCGGTCCTGCTCCTCGGCGGACAGGTCGCCGTGCAGTGGCAGGAGCAACAGTCCCGCGCGTTGGGCGATTCCGGCGCAGGCCCTGCCTGCCTGCCGTATCTCCGCCGCCCCGGGAAGGAACACCAGAACGTGGCCCGTGAGGCCCTGCCGGAGAAGACCTTCCAAAGCCCGCGCTACCTGGTCCGCCAGCGGCTCCGGCGAAGAGGCGGTGTAGGAGATCGAAAGGTCGTACAGCCTGCCCTCCGCCCGCATGACGGGACATCCGCCCAGGAAGCGGGAAACCGGCGCGCTGTCCATGGTGGCCGACATCACCAGCAGGCGCAGGTTGGGACGCGCGGCCGATTGGAGCCGGCGCAGCAGGGCCAATGCGAGGTCGCCGTCCAGGTGCCGCTCGTGGAATTCGTCAAGCACCACCGCGCTGACACCCTCCAGCCGCGAGTCGGTGAGGAGCCGCCGCGTGAGGACGCCCTCGGTGAGGAAGCGCAGGCGTGTCTTCGGACCAGTCACGTCCTCGAAGCGCACCTGATAGCCGGCGGTTTCGCCGGCCTTCTCGCCCAATTCGAAGGCCACACGGCGCGCCGCCAGGCGGGCGGCCAGCCGGCGCGGTTCCAGGACCAGTACCTCGCCCGTCAACGAACGCAGCAGGGCGGGAGGCACCCGGGTGGTCTTGCCCGCGCCCGGCGGCGCCTCCAGGACCAAGCTGTTCGATTGCTCCAGGACCTCGAGGATCCGCGGCGTCAGCGGGTCGATGGGCAGCGGGACGGGCATTGCCACCGGGGGATCAGTCCGTCCTGCCGGACGCGCGGACGCCGAGGGGGACGGCATCGAACGGAAGTCCCTCGCTGGCCGTTGTCAGGGAAACTCCGTCCCGGCGTGTCATGCATCCGGACCGGTTGCGGACTCCGAGGCTGTGAAATACACGCAGTCGGGGTGGTGAAACACCAGGGCGCTCACGCTGGCCTCGGGGTCCATCATAAAACCGTCAGTCAGCCGGACGCCGATCTCGTCCGGGGTCAGCAATTTCCAGATCCCAAGTTGATCTTCCAGATTGGGACATGCGGCGTATCCGAAACTGTAGCGCTTGCCGCGGTAGCGCGACGTGAAGCGCTCGTGCATGGTCATCGACGGCGGGTCCGGGAAGCCCCAGTCCTCGCGAATCCGTCGGTGGAGCCACTCCGCGGCGCCCTCCGCCGACTCCAGCGCCAGCGCCTGGAGCGCGTGGCAGCGGAAGAACTCCCCGGCTTGCTTCGCCTCTTCCGCCTTCTCACGGACGCCCACCCCGGCGGTCGCCACGAACAGGACAATGTGGTCGCGCCGTCCGTCGAGCGGGTCCAGCACGTAGTCGGCCAGCGACAGCCCGCCTTCCTTCGCCTGCCGGCCCAGGCGGAACGTGTGGATGGGCGTCCCGCCGCCCGGTGAGAACAGGTGAATCAAGTTCCCTTCCCCTTCCGCCTCAAAGAACTGCCACACCGCACGCGCTTTCATGAAGCCCGCCGCCCAGCGCTTGACCTCCTCTACCTGGTGGAACAACTCCAGCGCCTTCCCATCGCGTTCCGCCAGGCTCTTCTCGAAGTTCCCGCGGAAGCCCAGGTGCTTGCCGTAGAGCATCTGCGGGTTGATGTACGCCCAGATTTCGGTCAGTTGGGGAATGTCACGGACCTTACGGTCCAGGTAAGGCGCGTCGGGAATCGGGATAGCCGCGCGGACCTTCGGCGACCTTCTGGCGGGCGGCTTCACCAGGGGAACGGCGGCGGCGGCAGGCTGTTCCACCGCCTCCGCCATGTGCGCCCGGAGGGTCTCCTCCCGGGAGGAGGGATCGCTGAGTTGGTTCATCAGGCGCAACCCGGTCATGGCGTCCCTGGCGTAACACACCGCCCCGGCGTAGGCAGGGGCGATCTTCTGCCGCGTAAACCTCTCCGAGAGCGCCGCCCCGCCCACCAGCAGCGGCACGCGGATTCCGGCGTCGCGGAGGTCGCCCGCGGTCACTACCATCTGCTGGGCGCTCTTCACCAGGAGGCCGGAAAGGCCGATGGCATCCGGCGAGTGCTCGTGGAAGGCCCGGATGAGATCCTCGGGAGGAACCTTGATGCCCAGGTTGACCACCTTGTAGCCGTTGTTCGAGAAGATGATCTCGACCAGATTCTTGCCGATGTCGTGGACGTCCCCCTTGACCGTGGCCAATAGCACCGTTCCCCGGAGGGCCGCGCCGCTCCGCTCCATGTACTGCTCCAGGTGCGCGACGGCCGCCTTCATGGCCTCGGCCGACTGCAAAACCTCCGCCACGATCAGTTCATTGTTATTGAACAGCCGTCCGACCTCGGCCATGCCCGCCATGAGCGGCCCGTTGATGATATCCAGCGGAGAGGCGGCTTCCTTCCGCTTCAGCTCCAGGTCTTCGATCAGCCCCTCGCGGGTTCCTTCGACGATGTAGTTGGCCAGGCGCTGATCCAGCGGCAGAAGGCTCGCCTGCCCGCTCCTGCTCCGGGACGCCTCGCGGAAATGGCTGCTGATAGCGGCGATGTGGAACTGGTTGATGGCGGTCTTCTGTTCACGAGTCTGCTCGCGCCAGTCCTCGGGCGCCAGGCGCAGTTCCTCGGGGCCGTCAGCTGGAGGGGTGTTGAACAGGACGTTCTCGGCCAACCGGCGCTCCTGTTCCGGTATCGAGGCGAACCGCTCGATCTTCTCCGAGTTCACGATGGCGTAGTCCAGCCCCGCCTTGGTGGCGTGATAGAGGAAGACCGAGTTGACCACCTCCCTCGCCGCGGCGGGCAGGCCGAAGGAGACGTTCGAGATCCCCAGAAGGGTCTTGGCGCCCGGAATCTGCTCCTTGATGAGACGCACCGCTTCGATGGTCTCCACCGCGCCGCCGACGTAGTTCTCGTCGCCCGTGGCGCAGGGAAAAACCAGGGCGTCGAGGATGATGTCCTCGACCGGGATGCCGTACTTCCCGGTGAGAAGCCCGGCCGAGCGCCGGGCCACCTCCAGCTTGCGCTCGCGAGTGAAGGCTTGCGCCTGAACCGGATCTTCGTCGATGGCGCCCACCACCAGCGCAGCGCCGTAAGCGCGCGCGACCGGGCACACCCGTTCGAACTTCCGCTCTCCATCCTCGAGGTTGACGGAGTTGATGATGCTCTTGCCCTGGCAGAAGGTGAGCGCCAGTTCCACCGCCTCCGGGTCGGTCGAGTCCACCATGACCGGCGCCTTGATCTTGCGGACCAGCCGTTCGTAGAAGGGGGGGATGTCACTGGCTTCGTCGCGCTCGCTGGACTGGAGGCACACGTCCACCACCTGCGCGCCGTTGCGCACCTGCCGCCGCGCGATTTCGCTGGCCTCCTCCCACTTCTCCGCCGCGATCATCTGCTTGAAGAGGCGCGAGCCGATGACGTTGGTACGCTCGCCGACGATGATCGGCCGGGTGCTCTCGTCCGCCTCCACCAGTTCGATGCCCGAAATGTAACTGCGCCGCCCGCGCGGCGGAACGGGCCGCGGTTCCCTGCCCTCAACCATGCGCGCCAGCGCCCGTATGTGCTCCGGAGTGGTTCCGCAGCAGCCCCCGACCAGGTTCAACCATCCCTTCTGCACGAACCGTTCCAACTGGGCGGCCAGGGTTTCGGGCGTCTCTCCATACCTGCCCTCCTCGTCCGGCAAGCCGGCGTTGGGGTAACAGGAGATGCGCGTCCAGGCCAGTTCGTGCAGGGTCCGTATGTGGTCCGTCATGAATTCGGGACCGGTGGCGCAGTTCAATCCGACCGCCAGAGGCTCGGCGTGCGCGATCGAGATCCAGAAGGCGTCCGCCGCCTGGCCCGCCAGCATCGTGCCGGCGGGTTCGATGGTTCCGGAGACGATCACCGGCACGCGGCGCTCCAGTTGCCGCTCCGCGTTCCGGATGCCGAGCAGGGCGGCCTTGACGTTCCGGGTGTCCTGGCAGGTTTCCACCAGCAGCAGGTCCGCACCTCCCTCGATCAGTGCCGCGGCCTGTTCCTGGTACGCCTGCCGGAGTTCCTCGAAGGTGACGCCGCCGGTTACGGAGATAGCCTTGGTGGTGGGCCCCATCGCGCCGGCCACAAAACGGGGCCGTCCCGGGCGGGAGAACTCCTCAGCCGCCTCGCGCGCCAGAACGGCCGCCGCGCGATTCAGTTCGGCCGCGTGCGCCTCCAACCCGTATTCGCCGAGAACGATACGGGCGCCGCCGAATGTATCGGTTTCGATGATATCCGCGCCCGCCTCCAGGTACGCCCGGTGAATCGCCCGGACCACGTCCGGACGGGTGCGCACGAGGTTCTCGTTGCAGCCATCCAGAGAGGCGCCGCCGAAATCCGCGGCGGTCAGGCGCGCCTGTTGCAGCATGGTGCCCATGGCTCCGTCCAGAACCAGAATCCGCTCGTTCAGGGCGTCCAACAGGGCCTGTTGTCTGTGTTCCGCAGCGTTCATTGCATTCGGCTGCCGCCTCCCGAAGCTCGCGGCTCAGGAGGCGGGTTCCTCGCCGGTTTCGTGGTCCAGCCATTCAAGGTAGGCCGGCGAGCCGTCCACGGCCGGGAGCGCCAGCACTTCGGGAACGTCGTAGGAGTGCAGTCTCTCGATCTCCGCCCGGATCGAATCGAACAGAGCGCGCCGGCTCTTGATGACCAGCAGGACCTCGGCCGCCTCCTCCACGGCTCCACGCCAGCGGTAGACGCTCTTGACGCCGTCCAGCAGGTTCACGCAGGCGGCCAGCCGGCGCTCGATCAAACGGCGCGCGATTCTTTCCGCCTCCTCACGGTTCGGGCACGTGCTCAACACCACGATTTTGTCGGTCATGCGTCAATTCCCGCCGAATTTTGTGGAAAAGCCATGAAAATAGGATTATAAATGTAACTAGTGATGTCCGTGCGCACCATTTTGAGTGCCGGCGCGCTGCTGCTGGCCGGCGGGTACCTGCTGTACAGCTTTCTCGGTCCGGAGGGCATCCCGATGGTGATCGAGAAGCGGCGACAGATCCGGGAACTACAGCAGCAGAATTCCCAACTCCAGGAACAGATCGAGCAGAGCCGGGAGCGCATGCGGCTTTTCAACGAGAGCGCCAGCGAACGCGAGGGGCAGATCCGCGAGCAGCAGGGCAAGGTCAAGAAGGGCGAAACCATCTTCATCCTGCCCAGCCAATAGAGCGCCGCCGCTCTGGTGTGGGCGCCGGACCTGCCCGGTCCGCTGCAATCATCCGGCTAATCCGTGAACATGCCTTCGAAGAGGATCGTGCTGAGATACCGCTCGCCGGAATCGGGCAGGACGGTCACGATGGTCTTCCCGGCGAATTCCGGCAACCGAGCCAGGCGCACGGCGGCCGCCACGGCGGCTCCGCAGGAGATTCCCGACAGGAGCCCTTCTTCACGCGCCAGGCGCTTGGCCATTTCGATGGCCTCCTCGTTTGTCACCGTTTCGACCCGGTCCACCATGGAGAGATCCAGTGTGTCCGGAATGAATCCCGTACCGATCCCCTGAATCTTGTGCGCGCCCGGCTTGAGCGGCTCGCCCCTCAGCTTCTGGCCTATCACCGGGCTGACGGCAGGCTCCACCGCCACCGACAGGACGTTCCTCCCTTTAGCCTGCTTGAAATACCGGGAGACGCCCGTCAGGGTCCCGCCCGTGCCCACCCCTATCACCAGGACATCGACGTTGCCGCCGGTGTCCTCCCAGATTTCCGGTCCCGTGGTTCTGAAGTGAATGTCGGGATTGGCGGGGTTCTTGAACTGCTGCAACAACACGTAACGATCCGGCTCTGAGGCCGCCATTTGCTCGGCGGTCCGGATGGCCGCCGTCATGCCGCCCGCGGCTTCCGTAAGCACCAACTTCGCCCCGAACGCCTTCAGCACTTTCCGCCTTTCGATGGACATGCTCTCCGGCATGGTGAGCGTCACCGGGTAGCCGCGCGCCGCGGCCACGAACGCCAGAGCGATGCCCGTGTTGCCGCTGGTCGGCTCAATGATCTCCTTGCCGGGACCCAGCACTCCGCGCGACTCGGCGTCCCAGATCATCGCCGCCCCAATCCGGCACTTCACCGAGTAGGCCGGATTGCGCCCCTCCACCTTGCCCAGCACGGTAGCGCTGGCCCCGTTGGTGACCTTGTTCAGCCGCACGAGCGGAGTACGTCCAATGCTCAGAGAATTGTCCTCGAATACCACGGTCTACCTCACAGTCCTCAGATTTCCCAGTACGGTATGTAGGCTCGCTGCTGCTCCTGCCAGCTACGCGCCAATTCGGCGAAGCTGGTCTTGTCCACCACCTCGGAGAAGGCCTCGTCCACGCGGCGCCACATCGACTCGAACGGGCTCGCCCCCCCGCGGCGGGCGCGCGTCCGCCCGCTCTGCGTGCCTTCGATAAAGCGTATGACCGCGCCGGCAGTGATGGTTTCAGGACTCCGCGCCAGCAGATAGCCGCCTTCGGCGCCTCGCCTGGACTCCACAAAGCCGCCCTGCTTCAGTCCCGCCAGAATCAATTCCAGGAACTTCTGGGGGATGCCTTGCCGCCGCGCCACCTCGGAGATCTTCACGGGACGGCCCGGCGGCTGCAACGACAGGTCAAAAACAGCCCTCAGCGCATACTGGGCTTTCAGCGAGATGCGAACACGTTCCGGAGCAGAATCACCCATACCCAACTATAGATTAGAGCATTCATTCTTCTTAAGTCAAGTGGTTGATGTGAGATATTCATCAACAGATGGGTTTTGCGCTTTGGGTGGACGGCGATCTGGCATGGAGCGAAGGGCGGCACGAGTACCAGCCGATGGGCCGAAGCTGCGGTTCGACCAGCAGCGCGGCAAGCTGATCGACGCGGACGAGGCCAAGGCCGAGATCGAGCGGCGCTTTCGCGCGGACTCTCAGGCGTTGTTCGACTGGCCTTCTCGGGTGGCGGCGGAGTTCGCGGCGGAGGTCGGCGCGGACGAGCCGACGTTCCGCGCGGTCTTCGAGAAGCACGTGCGCCGCTTCATGAAGGATCGGGCCAGGTGGCACGATGGCGAGGGCGGGCATGGAAGAGAAGATCACGCGGCTTGAGGAGGCGGTCGCCGCGCTCCTGCGCGAGGGCGTCACCGATGAGGACCCGGCGCGCTTGACCGCGTGGGACAAGCGGCTGGCCCGGCTTCAAGGCCGCTTGGCGACGCTGCGCGCCGAGATCAGCGACAGGGTTCGGAACCACTACGCCCGCCGGTACCCCGGCGCGTACCTCTGACGTCCCGGCTGCCCTCCCGCGGCGGGGCGTCTCCCAGGGATGCCTGCCGGCGGCGTTCCGGCGTGGCCGGCGTGTCCGAGGACCCTTCCCCGGTGGGTGGGCAGGCCAGAACCCGCCCCGCCTCGCCGGCGGGCCTCTTTCTGGCCTTCACCGTGGCTTTCCCCGGAACCGCTCCCGCGTCCCTCCTACGTTCCCGAGACCTGCGCCGTAGCTTCTCGCCGCCCGGCGTTCTGGACGTTCCTGCCGCGTTCTGGTATGGTACGTCTCTGAGTCCCTGCCAGGGAGGGACGTCGGGCCCGGGCGTCCGCGGCTACCGGCGCGGGCGCCTGGGCCCCGCGGACACGCGCATGCCGGAAGCGTACGAAGGGCCGTTGGGAATCCCGCGCGGCACGTGCCGCTTCTGCGGCTTGCCCGGCCCGCATCCCACGAGGCTTCACTGCATCGACGCGCAGCGCGACCGGATCGGCTTCTTGGAGCTCTGCCCGAGGACGGCGAAGCGGTTCACGCTGCGGCACCGCGTCGGGATCCGCCGCGGCGCGATCCGCGAAGCTCCGCCGCCCAAGCCCGCCGACGACGACGAGCCGGACGTCGACGCCGCGGGCCTGCCCGTGGCGCTCTTC
Organism: Bryobacterales bacterium; assembly: GCA_020851555.1. Taxonomy (GTDB): domain Bacteria; phylum Acidobacteriota; class Terriglobia; order Bryobacterales; family Bryobacteraceae; genus DTKY01. The sequence goes on from JADZCM010000014.1 coordinate 160,234, forward strand.
CGCCGCCGCATCGGCGGGATCAGGCGGACAGAAGGCGACGGCCCGCAGCGGGCCGCCGCCGTCGCCACCATCCGGCGCGTCCGCTCACTTCGCCGTTTTTCGCCCTATCCCAGCCCGACGGGCTGCCGTCAGGCCCCAGCCCCTTCCGCCACTGTCTGAATCGCAGTAAACGCGGGAGTCAGCTTGACACTGCAAGGCGTTCGCAATACCATCGGGGGGGACCTCGCTGAGTCCAGCGGAGGTGGGCAAAAGGATACCTTCATGGCCCTAGTCGTTCTCGCGTTCTTCCTTGCGCTGATTGTGGGCATGTTCAGGCCGAACGCCGTGCTGCCAGCGAAGCTGAAGCCTTCGAGGGTGAAGGTGGGAGTGGTGTACGGAGCATTGACCCTCATCATTGCCGGTGTGACAGGCTATCTGGAACAATCCACCCAACCGGCACCTCTTGAAACTACCTCAGACGTATTCGCCAATATCCCCCTGTTGCAGAGTGCGGCCTCGCCAGTGCTGCCAAGTGCCGACTGGGTGCAGCTGAATAAGCTTGACGCCAAGAGCGGCTTCGTCGGCGGAGTTGAGTTTCAGCTCCACAGCGCAGGCTTGGTCAAATCAGTTGTTGAGTATTTTATCTCGGGAAAGGCCAAGGATCGGGTAGACCAAGTGAAGATCTCTGCTTTCATCGCCTCTCCCGAAGATTTGGCGACGGGCACCACGACCTTGGAGGCTGCTGCTGCGCAGTGGTTCAAGTCTGTGGGTGTGGCGATGCCGGAGGGACTGGACTCCGCGATCCGGGCTGGCAAGGACTTCGATGGGGCGACAGGGCCGCTGGGTGTGGAGTACGTCTTAAGCCGCGGCAATCCCGTCAAACAGCCAGACGGGTCATCCTACCGAGTCACCCTGATGGACTTGACCATCAAGCGGCGTTGATGCTGTCTGTGATGCCAGCTTCCGCCAGTCGGGCAAGGTAGGAGCTGGAGAGCCGACGGGCAGAGCATGTCGCGCTCGAAATTGCGGCGCGGCAGTATACTGAACCAGACCCTGGAGGCGAAGGCTCATGAACTGGTTGACGAAGGCAACCGTGGAGGGCGTAGCGTGCAGGCTGATGATCGGAGACATGCTGCTGGTTAGAGAGCGGGTGTGGCTGCCAGCGACAGTGGAGCCGCAGGGTCAGCCTGCCACGAGCGGGCGGCAGCATGGCTGGGTGACGGGGGCGTTATGCGTATAATCACGGGAGGAGAAGTCCGCAATGCCGTGGACGCTGGTTCGTTACGGCTGTGCCGCCGCACTCGCCTTGTGGGCCCTCTTGGGCCTGAGGATGGTTCTTGTCTACCTCGGCGTCGTTCGATCACCCATTGGTATCGGCCCCAACCTACCATTCGCGACACGTTCGCTGGCCAGATCGGTAACCTGCGCTGTATATTCAGCTCTTCTGTTTTGTTTCAGTCGTGCTGCAACGCTGGCCGTTGCCGCTGTTGCGTTCTGGGTGGTCCGTCGTATGGTCCGAAATCTGTTCCGCCGATTCTGGTTCCGATACCTTGCCCATGTACTGCTCGATGTTCAGAGGCGGTCGGACCCTTCGGCCATACAAGATACCTCTGGGCCGAAGTTTCAAGAGGCGCTGAATGCGGCCTACAGGACAGTTGAATCGGCGCATGCTCCCGTCTCGCCCCTCGGCAAGCAGCAAGAAGCCGGGTGTAGTTGAACTCCGCTCCGCCAACGGTTATCTGCCGACCAAATGCAGTCGAGTGGCGGGGCTTCCGGTCCGATCACGGCGTCTAAGACCCGCAGGCCGAACCGGGAGAAAAAACTCCGAAAGAAGGCGGTTTGTTACCCGTTTACTGACGGAACGTGCGGACAGGAGGCAGAACCTGGTCGTCGAGTCCTGAGGCGACGCCTTCAGGGGGGATGCTGGACTACCTGGCGATGCCCGTCGGCTCTACCGCCGGGCTGTGAGGGCCTGTTCTCGCGGGCGCCGCAATGCCTTTCGCCGTCAAGGGCGGCCTCTGGCAGCCCGCGCGCTCCGGAGGCCGATTCCGGGGCCTTCCGCCCGAGCGGTGGCCCAAACGGTGACCCAAGGCCCTCCGATCCGTGGAGGTAAATCCTTTGGAATGTTGGTGAGCCGGGCGGGACTCGAACCCGCGACCCTCTGCTTAAAAGGCAGATGCTCTACCGCCTGAGCTACCGGCCCGGCGAGACGCACGGCGGCGGACAATTCGAGAATAGCACACGTCCTCCGCCTCGCAGCCGCTATACTGCTCGTTGATGTACCCAAGCTGGCGGTTCGACGTCCGGGACCTGCGCCTCCACGCAGATGACTTCCGCAAAAAGCTGGCCCGTATCAAGCAGCGCGTGGAGGAGGGCCGGCTGCCCTGGTATCCCTACGATTCGCTGGGCGCGTTCTCAGTGCTGGAGGGCGTGCTGACCGGGCAGCACCGCTACCTGCTCGACCTGGCGCGGGGCAGGCCCGTGCTGGACCTCGGCTGCGGCGACGGCGACCTGGCCTTCCTCTTCGAATCGTTCGGGTGCCGCGCCGACGCGGTGGACTACGCCGCCACCAACAACAACCAGATGCGCGGCGTCCGCGCGCTCAAGCGGGAACTCGGTTCGCAGATCGGCATTTACGACGTGAACCTGGACGAGCAGTTCGAGCTTCCTCGCGGCAGCTACGGCCTGGCGCTCTGCCTGGGCGTTCTCTATCACATCAAGAACCCGTACTACCTGCTCGAGAAGCTGGCGAAGACGGCTCACTACTGCCTGTTGAGCACGCGCGTGGCGGCGGCCTCGCCGGACCACAAGACCGATCTCAGGTCCCTGCCCGTGGCCTACCTGGTGGACGAATACGAGACCAACCGCGACCCCACCAATTTCTGGATCTTCTCCGAAGCGGGGTTGAAACGGATCCTGAAGCGAACCGGCTGGGAGATCTGCGACTACGCGGCGGTGGGCCGTGAGGAGGGTTCCGATCCTTCCGGCAGCCGGCGCGACCAGCGCGTATTCTGCCTGTTAAGAAGTCCGGCGCACGACAACCCCTGGGGGGTGACGCTGCTCAGGGGCTGGCATCCTATGGAGACCGGCCACTTCCGGTGGACGGAAGGAGCGTTCTCCGTGCGGCTGGAACGGACCGGCCCCTGCACGGCCGCGAGCCTGGCCTTCGACTTCTTCCTGCCCCAGGACCACCTGCGCCGCCTGGGCGCCGTCACGCTTGCCGCCACGGTGAACGGCCGCGAACTTCCAGCACAGGAGTTCCGGTACGCCGGTGAATGCCGTTACCGGCAGCCGGTTCCCCCGGGGGCGGTTGAAGGCGGCGCGGCCGAGATCGAGTTCAGGCTGGACAAGTCCTCGCCCCCGTCGGCGGACGACCGGCGCGAACTCGGCGTGGCCGTCTCCTTCGCCCGCGAAGGCTGCGCCGCCGCCGACAACAACCTGCCGCTGGCGCTGGAGTAGGCCGAACAGTGGATGTGCCGCAATCCCGGGCTCCGGCGAAACCTGCGGCGCGCCTTCAGGCCGGCGTCGAGGAGCCTAGCGGGGCCGTTGCGCGTAGTACGCCCTGTCCAACACCGTGCCAGCATCGTTGCAGTCTGGGGCCTCGCACGGTTGCTTCTTGACGCTGGGGTATCGCCGTTCAAACTCGGCGAAGACAGCCGAAGGCGAGCGCTCGATGTAAGACGCCGGGATCGCGAACAGCGCCGAGTCAGGTTCCCCGACCGCAACCGACGTAACGACAGTCTCCTTGGCCAGTCTGGCCTGTCCATCCGGGCCCGGCCAGTAGAGGGCGGACTTCAACTCGAGGCAGTCCAAGCCTGTGGCGAACCACCTCTCAAACCTCATGGTTCCGCCCAGGGAGGGGGCAGGATTCTCCCGGATCACCTGGACGCCCTCGTATCCAGCGACGGTCAGCCTGGGCGCCCCCGGCCTGGCTCCGCAACCCCCGGGGCGTACCAAGTATTGCTCCGCCGCCCGCGGCGTCATGGCACTGGTGGTCAGTGATTCGGTAATGCCGTCCACGTCCACTCTGCGCATTGCACGGGGATCGGTGACTGTGCGCTGCTCGCGGCCCTCGCCAGTCGGGGTCACGACAATGCGGAGTACCGCTTGCGAGCCGTCAGCCCGTACCGCTACGGTCGAGTCCGCGGTGTGTAGAAGCACCCCGTTGCGATCATACTGCCGTGTCAACACGGTGGCGGTATATGGTGTGCTGCTCGTGGCCTGTGACCATGACCGGAGCGCCGCAACGCTCAAACCCACAGCCATCGCACACGCAAGTAGTCCGGCGGCCAAGAACGGAGCGAGACGTTTCATGCTTGTCTCCTTTTGACACCAGACTAGACTGGAAGCACTACCAATTCAAGTGTTCAGAACCGGAAAGAAATGTTCATTTCCTGCTGCGGCCAGAACCGCCGGTCCGGGGCCCAACCGCTGCGCGCCGATACCGCCCCGGGGTACTGCCGCAGGCGACTCTGAAGTCGCGTACGAACTGAGCCTGACTGGCGAAACCAAGGGCGAAGCCAATCTCCTTTACGCTTAGGTCGCTTGATTCGAGGAGTTCCCTCGCTCGGCCGAACCGAAGCCGCCGTGCGAGGCGCGCGGGCGACTCACCGGCCTCAGTGACAAACAGGTGCCACAGCCGGGATGGTGACAAGCCAACGTCGCGGGCAAGGACGGGCAGTCGGGGGGGGTATGCCTCAGGATCTGAACTACTTGGATCACACGGGGGTCCATACGATGCCTCCCGTTGTTGATGCTGTTGCAAGCATGGCATCAGGAAGTCCGATTGTCAATACGAAAGAAGTACCCCGGCGCGGCGGGAGTTTTCCGGCGTGAGCTGCTGCGACTAAGCGGGAAATGCCGCTACCGCCAGCCTTTGCCACAGGCGACCGTTGAGGGCGGCGTGGCTCAGGTGGAGTTCACCTTGGACAAGGCGTCGCCGCCGCCGTCCGGAGACCAGCGCGAACTGGGTGTGGCCGTGTCCTTCGCCCGCGAGGGCTGCGCCGCCGCCCACAACAACCTGCCGCTCGTGTTGGAGTAGCCCGAGCCGCGAGCGGAAGCGAGCTGTTTTTGTCAGAATGATCTACATGTTCGAGCCGGTCATTCTTGTCGCCAGTGGAGACCTGCGCGCATCGGCCAATTGTGAGTGTTGGGCCGCGCAGCAGAAAGTGGAGGAGGCGGTGACCGCCGCCATACGGCGCGAAGGCGGCGACGTGCGCCGCGGCCACCCGTACCAGCCCGGCAAAGGGCACGGTTTCATCGACTCGCAGAAGTACGGCATGGAGGTCTTTCGCCAGATCTCGCCGCAATCCCCTCTGATGGTGGTGGAAGCCGTCTGGCAGTACAGCCACCATGTGCTGCCCGGTTTGTGGTCCCACAGCGGCCCCATCCTCACTGTGGCCAACTGGAGCGGCGAGTGGCCGGGCCTGGTGGGAATGCTCAACCTGAACGGCTGCCTCGCCAAGGCGGGCATACCGTACAGCACCTTGTGGAGCGAGGAGTTCACCGACGAGTACTTCCTGAACGGCCTGCGCCGCTGGCTGCATGACGAGCCCGTGGCGCACGACCAGAGCCACGTCCGCAGCCTCAACCACCTGCGCCTTCCCGACGCCGCCGCGCAACTGGGCGCGGAACTGGCCGCCGAACTTCGCCAGGACAAGGCCATTCTGGGCATCTTCGACGAGGGCTGCATGGGCATGTACAACGCCATCATCCCCGACGAACTGCTCCACGATACCGGCGTCTTCAAGGAGCGGCTGAGCCAGTCGGCCCTCTACGCCGAGATGTTGCAGGTATCCGGCGAGGAAGCGCGTTCAATCTATACGTGGCTGCTCGGCAAGGGGCTGCGCTTCGTGACGGGCGACGACCCCGAACTGTACCTCACCGAAGACCAGATCCTGGGCCAGTGCAAGATGTACATCGCGGCGCTGCGCATCGCGGACCGGTTCGGATGCGACGCCATCGGCATACAGTACCAGCAGGGTCTCAAGGACCTCGCGCCCGCCTCGGACCTGGTCGAGGGGCTGCTGAACAACGTGGACCGTCCGCCGGTGGCCGACCCGCTGACCGGCCGCATCCTCTACGAAGGCCGCGCGCTGCCGCACTTCAACGAGGTGGACGAATGCGCCGGGCTGGACGCGCTGGTGACCAATCGCATCTGGCGCAAGCTGGGATTCGATCCCGAAACCACGCTGCACGACGTTCGCTACGGCGAGAACTACCGGCGCGGCGGCAAGGAGGAGTTCATCTGGGTGTTCGAGATTTCCGGCGCCGTGCCGCCGCGGCACCTCACGGGCGGCTACGCCGGCGCGGTGAGTTACCGCCAGCCGGCGATGTACTTCCCCTCCGGCGGAGGCACGCTGGCGGGTGTCAGCAAGCCGGGTGAAGTGGTGTGGAGCCGCGTGTTCGTGGAAAGCGGGGCGTTGAAGGCCGACCTCGGGCGGGCGACAGCCGTGGAACTGCCCGATGAGGAGAGCCGCCGCCGCGCCGCTGCGACCACGCCCCAATGGCCCATGATGCACGCGGTCATGCACGGCATCACCCGCGACCAGTTCATGGGCCGCCACAAGGCCAATCACATTCAGGTCGCCTACGCTCCGGACGCCGCGGGGGCCAACCTGGCGCTCGCCGCCAAAGCCGCCATGTTCCGCGAACTGGGCATGGACGTCTTCGTCTGCGGCACGGAGAACGGGCTGTAACCGGCGGGGCGGCTTCTGAAGCCGAGGGCGGAATTCCCCTCGGTTCCCGCGGGAGCCGGGAGTCGTCACGCCGGCTGTGATCCCTCCCCGCCGCGGCCCTTAGGTTATACTGCGAGATTCCATGCGCGTTGGAATTGTCGGCACGGGCGCCATCTCCTACAAGCACGCCCTGGCCTACCGGAATATCGGTTTCGAAGTCACGGTCTGCACGGATATCAACGAACCGGCGGGGCGCCGGTTCGCCGAGCAGCACGGCGCCGAGTTCGTGCCCACCTGCGAGGATGTCTGCCGCCATCCCCGGGTGGACTACGTGGACCTGTGTACTTTCCCGGACTACCGGCTCGAGCCCGTCGAGCTTTGCGCCCGATGGGGCAAGCACATACAGGTCCAGAAGCCGATGGCCACCAATCTTGAGACGGCCCGCCGCATGATCCTGACGGCCCGCGAGGCGGGCATCCAGCTTGGAGTGGTGAGCCAGCACCGCTTCGACGACGCGAGCCTGTTTCTCTCCAAGGCGATCGCCGGCGGGAGGATCGGCAAGCTGCTTCAGGCCGACGCCTACGTCAAGTGGTACCGCTCGCCCGAGTATTACTCGCGCCCCATCAAGGGAAGCTGGGCGGTCGAGGGCGGAGGCGCGCTCATCAACCAGGCCATACACCAGGTGGACCTGCTGCTGTGGTTCGCGGGTCCGGTCCGGCGCGTGACGGGCGCGTGGCAACTCGGCGCGCGCCACAAGATCGAGTCCGAGGACGTGGTTTCGGCGCTGCTGGAGTACGCGAGCGGCGCCACGGGCGTCATCCAGGCATCCACGGCCTTCTGGCCGGGTTACACCGAGCGGGTGGAGTTGCACGGGACCGGAGGCACCGCGGTGATCGCGGGCGACAGGCTGACCGCCTGGGACATGCAGAACGACGCCGGCGAGCCTCCGCCGCTGGTTTCCAGCGTGCTGTCCGGCTCGTCCGATCCCATGGCGATCCCGCTCGAACCGTTCGAGCGCCAGTTCCGCGATTTCGGCGAAGCCATACGAACGGGCCGCAAGCCGGCCGTTTCGGGCGCAGAGGGCTGCCGGGCGCTGGAGCTTGTGCTGGCGGTCTACGAGTCGTGCCGGCGGGGCCTCCCCGTGGAACTGGAGACCCCGGCGGCGTGACACAACCGTGGACCACTGTGCGCGTGCCGGCCTCCAGCGCCAACCTCGGCCCGGGGTTCGACGCTCTGGGGCTGGCGCTGAATCTCTATCTGGAGTGCCGCTTCCGCCGGAGCGAGTCGTTATCGATTGAAGCTCTGGGACGCGATGCCGGCCTGATCTCGACGGGGACGGACAACCTCATCTGGCAGACGGCGCTGGCGGTGGCCGAGGACACTGGCGGTGAGTTGCCGCCGGTCGAACTCGTCATCGAGAACCGGATTCCCATCGGGAAAGGCCTCGGATCGAGCGCCGCCGCGCTAACGGCAGGCGTGGTCATGGCGGACCACCTGCTGGGTTTGAACTGGAAGCCGCCGCGGATTCTGGACGAGGCGGCGCGCATCGAAGGCCACCCCGACAACGTATCGGCCTGCGTTCTCGGCTCCATCGTGGCCAGCGCGCTGGATTCGGGCGGAGTGGCCCGGGCGGTTCGTCTCGAGTTGCCCAAGGCCTTCGGCATCTCCGTGGTCGTCCCCGATTTCATTCTGCCGACCACCGAGGCGCGGGCGGTGCTGCCGGACGGGTACTCGCGCCAGGATGCCGTGTTCAACGTGCAGCGGTCCGCGCTCCTCATCGCGGCGCTGGCCACCGGATCCGTACACGCTTTCCCCGCCGCGCTGGAGGACCGCATTCATCAGCCCTACCGGCTCAGGCTCGTTCCCGGGTTGGAGGAGATTCTCCAACTGCGCGCCCCGGGGCTGCTCGGCTGCGCGTTGAGCGGCGCGGGACCGGCGGTTCTGGTCTTCTACCAGCGCGGCTACGAAGCGGTCTGCGACCTCGTATGCCAGATCTACAAGCTGCACGGGCACGACGCGGAGGTCCTCTGGACCGAGATCGCGGACCACGGGTACGAATGCGCCGTCAAGGCATTGCCGTGATCGAAGCCCGAAAGCCCGCCGGGACTTAGAGCAATCCTCAGAACAGTGCTCCCAGCCTGAGCCGGCGCACGCCGCCGGCCTCTTGGTGTTCTATGACATCACCTCGACCTACTTCGAAGGGCAGGGCCCGGCAGAGCTGGGCCAGTTCGGCTACAGCCCGGACGGCAAGGCGCGTAACCGGCAGATCGTAGTGGGCGTAGTGATGATGGACGGCTGGCCCATCGCGCATCACGTGTTCGCGGGGAATCGCCTGGACCAGACCACGGTGGCCGGGGCGGTTGACGACCTGCGGCGGCGGTTCGGGCTGGAGCGCGTGGTGTTTGTGGGAGACCGCGGGATGGTGACGCTGAAGAACGTGGAACACCTGCGGGAGGTGGGACAGGGGTATCTGGCAGGGCGGCAGCAGCGCAGCCGGAAAGACATACCGGAGTACATCGAGCAGGCCGCGCGCCAGGGCCAGTGGCAAGAATGCCCGGTGGGGATCAGCGCGCCGGAGCGGGCTGCGCCGCCGCGGACGCGGGTGTGCGAAGTGCCGGGTAGGGCAGGCTACTTCTGCCGCTTGCAGATCAGTGGATACTTGTTGCCGGTCGTACCGGTCAGCGTGAGCTTCATTTGGTCGCCGGCCACCGTCCCTTCGAAACCCAGCTTCCCGTAACCGGTATCCACCTGGAAAGAGATCTTATCGCCATCCAGCTTGCCGTTCTGGATTTGCCCTTGCACCATGTCACTCGTGAAGTCGCCCTCCACTCCCGGGCCGGCCTTGATGGTGATTGTCATCGTCAAGGCGCCCATTTCCGTATCCAAGGTTCCTTTCCAGGCGCCGGCGACGTCGGCGGCGTTCATTGTCAGAACCGTCATGGCTGCGAGAGCCATAATCAAAATCAGTCGCATCGCATTCCTCCTCAACCGTTCGCTACCACTTCAAATCTCGCGGCGCGGAGCCGCCGCCTTCGCCTGGATCGTCACGTCTGTTGAACCGAGGCCGGGCGCCGAGGCTGTCAGCCGAATCGGGCCGCTCTGTTTCGAGGTTCGCACCACCACCAGCGCCCGTCCCTGGAAAAGCTTGCGCCGGTCCCCCTGGTACGGCGCCGCGTCCTGTCCATCTCCGTTCCCCACCGCCGCGATCACACCCGGTCCGCTGATCGCGAACCGGACCTCATGATCCGCGGTCGGCTGGAATCGACCCTGCGCATCCACAGCTTCGACAGTTACGAAAGAGAGATCCTGATTGTCGGCTTGTACCGTCGATCGATCCGCAGTCAGGCGCAGGCGCGCGGGCGCGCCAACCGTCGTGAGAACGCTCTCGGCTACAGCACGGCCGCCCCTCACGCCCACCGCTCTCAATGTGCCCGGCGTGTAGGGGACGGTGAAGAGGGTCTTGAACTCCTCCGCTCGTCCGGCCGGCTTCTCCCCGATCAGCTTGTCGTTCAGGTAGAGGCGGACCTTCTCCACACCGGAGTACACCTCCACCTGCATCTCTTTGCCTTCTTGCCCGGGCCAGGTCCAACTCGGCAGCGTCGGGATCACCGCCCATAGCGCCGCGATGACCTTCTTCCCCTCCGGTTCGGGCAACCGGACCGTGGCGTACACACGGTCCCCGCCGTTCCACAGAATGTCGCGATAGTGCGATTGCGGTTTCCGGTAACCCGTCAGATCGAGGTCGCCGCAATTGGAGGCGTGCCACGGGAAACCGGGGGCCACGGCAGACATCGCGTCGGGCGCATTCGAGCCGCCGGGGACTTGAGCCACGGCCGTCCTCATCTCCGCGCCGTTCGCCATCGCCAGGAACAGTTTGTCGACGAAGCTCGAATCCTGCATGAAAGCCGACATCTTCGAGGCTTGTGTCGCCTGCTCGGGTGTGCCGAACGACCACGCGCCGATGCCGGATTCACCCAGGTAGTCCATCGCCGTCCAGACGAACTCGCCGAGGATGTACGGATTGTCCTTGGCGAGCCGCCATTCGTCGAACGCGCGGCTGGGCAGCGACTCCGTCGTCATCATGATCCGAGCCGGCACGCGCCGGTGATCCTCGGCGTGATGGCTGGCCAGGTTGTAGTTGTAGCCGCCGACGTCCAAAACGGAAAAGACTGCATCCGGGAACCGGCCCGATGTGCTGGTGGGAAAGGCCTGCGTCACCGGCCGTGTGCTGTCGAGCGAGCGGACCAGCGCCGCAAGCTGCTTCGCCATGGCTGGGCCTCTTTCGACCAGCACCTCCGGAATCTCGTTGCCGATGCTCCAGAAGATGACGGATGGATGGTTGCGGTCCCTCAGCACCATGGCCGAGAGGTCCCGCTGCCACCACTCCTCGAAGTCGCGCCCGTAATCGTACTTAGCCTTGCTGGCTTTCCATGCGTCGAAGGCCTCGTCCAACACCAGCAGCCCGAGCCGGTCGCAGGCGTCCAGAAACGCGGGCGACGGCGGATTGTGCGCGGTTCGCACGGCGTTGTACCCGGCCGCCTTCAGCAATTGCACGCGGCGCTCCTCGGCGCGGTCGAACGCCATCGCCCCGAGCGGTCCATTGTCGTGGTGAACGCTCCCGCCGGCCAGTTTGATCGACTTGCCGTTCAGCAACAGTCCCTTCTCCGCTGACCAAACCAGCGCTCGAATGCCGAACGGCGTGACCGTCTCGTCTACCGCCTTGCCGTCCCTCGACACGCGCGTCACGGCCCGGTACAGCGCCGGCGAATCCGGCGACCACAAGGCCGGTTTGGCCACCGCGATCTCCTGGCCCGCTTCGGCTACTCCCCCCCGAGCGATCTTCACCGTTGTTCGGGCATTTCCGGCCCTCTTGCCCGCGCGATCCACAAGCGTGGTCTCAACCGTTGCCGTAACCTCTCCGGCCGTTTCGTTGGCCACGCGGATCCGGACCTGAACCTTGGCGGCGGCGCTCGAAGCTTCCGGCGTGGTGACGAACACGCCCCAGTGCGCCACGTGCACGGCATCGGTGACCACCACACGCACGCGCCGGTAGATGCCCGACCCACTGTACCAGCGGCTGTTCGGCTGTGCGGAATTGTCCACGCGCACCGCCAGCACATTCGGCTGTGAGAAGTCCAGATGGCGCGTGAGATCGAAACGGAAGCTGGTATACCCGAAGGGCTGCGTGCCCAGTCTTTGGCCGTTGAGGTAGACGGTCGCGTCCCGGTAGACCCCGTCGAACTCCACGCTGATCCGCCTGCCGTTCCACTCCGCAGGCGCGCGGAAGGTCTTGCGGTACCAGCCGATCCCGGCCGGGTAGAAGCCGCCGCCGGAGCCGGTGGGATTGTTCCTGTCCGGACGGCCCTCGATGCTCCAGTCGTGGGGGAGGTTCACGCTGCGCCAGCCGGCGTCCTGGAATGAGCGCGCCTCGGCGCCGCTCGGGTCTCCGAGCATGAACTTCCAGTTCGAATCCGCGGCCAGTTCAAGTCTGGTCGCCGGGGCCTGCGCGGCGTGGGCGAGAGTCGCCAGCCACGCCAGTGGGATCAGGAACACAATGCTGCGGCAGAATGTCGGCTTCACGACGGCCTCCTTCTTTTCTTACCGGATAGCGTCCGCCGGCGGCGTTCAATCGCAGGCGGCGGGGCGTTCGCACGTAAACCCAGCAGGATGATGCGCACCGTCTCCCGGAAAAGACGGTCGATGGGCTGTCCATACTCCAGTTCGACGCGGTTACCCAGTGAGGCGAGCCGGCGCTGCGCTCCCACAATCGCATTGAACACGGCGTGCAATGTGAGGTCCGGGTCCAGATCGGGCCGCAGCGAGCCGTCGGCAATGCCTTCGCGGGTCAGAACGGCGAAGTACTGGAACCCCAGAGGGTTGATTTGCGCCTCCAGCGTAAGGAGGCGTTCGGCGGGCCAGTGTCGGGCATACATCGCGTCGAACTGCGCCGTAAATCGCACTTTGGCCGGACTATTCACCAGCGTGTCGGCTATGACCTCCAGCAGAGCAGTGATCTTGTCCAGCGCTGTTCTCGCCCGCTCTGTTGCCGCCTTCGCCTTGGTGGCCATCTCTTCCAACACTTCGCCGAGGATCGCCCACACGATGTCGTCTTTATTGGAGAAATACTGATATATGGTGGACGCCCGCAACCCGGCGGCAGAGGTGATCTCGGCCATGGTGACTCGGTCGATTCCTCTCTCGTCGAAGAGTCTCCCAGCCGCGCTGAGGATACGGCGACGCTGGCGCTCACGATGAGCACGGTAGGTGTTTGCGGCTGGCGCTGCGTCCGTCATTGGCATCGGTGGTGCCGCCTTGCAGGAATACGTAATGATATTCCAAATTCGTACTTCTATTACGAAATAGGTTACAGCTTCTCTCAACACAAGTCAATACCAGCCGTGATTTCTCCTGCGATTCAGACAGTGGGGGAGGTTCTGAACGGCGGATGGGAGCCGGGAGGCCCCTCAAGCTGAAAAACGGCCCATGGGGTTCGCGCGGGTGGTGGCTGGGGAGCCGAGGGCGCGCCCGGCGCGCTGCGTGGGGGAGCGATGCGCCTTGCGGCAAGCCGCCGCGAGCGGGGATCTTCCGCACCAGCCCAGTGGCCTGCAACGGCTTGGGGGCAAGAGTGGAGGGCGTGCGGCCGGGACTGCGGCCAGGGCGGCCGTGCGTTTTCCAGCAAGGAGTATTGCTCTCGGCCGATGCGCCGCAGCGTGTCCCGCAGCTTACCGCGGAACGGCTCGGCCCTTCGCCCATCTACATGGCGGTAGTCGGCTTCGTGGACCGGGTGGAGCTGGCCTGAGCGTCTGTTTGGTCGAACCTTCAAGGCAAGTCGCCTATTCCCCGGGGGACTATACTCGTGTCAAGGGCGGAGTAAAAGGGAACCGTCAAGGCGGAACAAAAGGGGACCGTTTGCGGCGCTCCGGGCACCCCGAGGGATGGAAGGCATCGAAGAGTAGTCGGAATTTGAGCGCATGCCTCTGCGCCTCGCCCTCACCGTTGTGGTTTCGTTTCTCATGGCGTTAACCAGCAGTCACATGAGGGCTCTCCGTCTCCGGGAAGTCAGCTTGCGGGTACGCCGGGCGGGGAAAAAGCAGGCGCACAAGCGCAACGCCGAAGATGGCGGCGGTTTCGCGGATGACCTGGTCGAGCGCGGCATTATGATCGTGCATGAGCGGTCTCCTTGCCCGCGCAGCCCGAAGGCAAGCTGCGCGGTTCGAAAGTGACCACCCACAACGATCTCCGCTTGGCGGTCAAGCCGGCGTCAGGTGGGCTGTCGGCGCGGCTCGTTTCCGCGTCTGTTAATTATTTACGCAAGAATTGTGGAAGATGTCTGAGATGGCGTGCAAATAGACAGCGGAAAGCGGAAGAAAGAATCGCCTCACAGACAGGCGGTGTCGAACAACGTTTGGCCCGTGGACGAGGTGTCCGGATCTTTTGGTGACGGGGCGAGTGCAAGCCAGTATACAGTGTCCTTCGATTCCTTCATATCAGCGGGGCCAGAGCGACGCCATGCCAAGGTTATGTTCTGGGGTGGACACTTACCGATTACAAATCCACGTAGTGACGCCTGACCCATATCTTGGGTCTTAAGAATTGCCTGCAAGTCTGGATCGGCGAGGTGCGTTCCTCGGACAGGCGTACTAATCAGGCTACCAGTCGAGAACTGCACTTTAAGGATGGGGTAGGCGTCACGCCGCCGCACGAAATAGATCAGCTTCAGAAAAGCCGTTGCGGGCCGCACACGCACAATCACTCGTGCCAGTACCTCCTGCGAAACTCGAAGCTCCCGCGTTGCCATTCGCCACAGCCCAATTGGCGGAACAGGCTTCGTTTCCGGGATCGCGGCAAGCCATGTCTTGATTAGCCGCTCCGGAACAAGCAAACAGCCGGCGAAGGAGTTCACCCACTCCTCTTGTCGCCAATAATCCCGTGATGTCTCTGCAGGGGGCACTCCCAACTGTTCCGAGACAATCCAGTGTCCAATTTCATGCGCAACAGAGAATCGTTCTCGTGGCGTCAATCTCCACTCGTCCGCAGCCGTCAGTAGCTTTTCACCGGGCGTCGCGCCGGTTCGGTACAGTAGAATTCGCGGTGGTCGCTGCTCTAGTTGAATGCGCGTACCACCTAACCGTAGGGAATCGTGGAAGGCCAGGACGACCTCTAATCCGAGGTCGGCTGCAATACGAAGGACGGCAACCCTCCGCTCCCACGGTTTCCGCAAGCGGTCCGCGGCATCCGAAAGGCTACGTTCGACTTCGCCTCGTTCCATCGGGGCTCGCTGGGGCCGAAAAACGCATGCCACTGGGGAACACGAAATCGCTGAGACTATCAAGCTTGGGATCTGGCGACCCGCCTCTCGCAGCCTGCCGGCCAGCTCTGACGATCGCTATGGATGAATCGATCTGGGTCCGCACAACATCGAGGCCATAGCCATGGTTAATCTGAAAGAAGAAGGCACGCAACACAGCCTTCAGGTGACCTTGGATATCCTGTGACATCGCGCCCCAGCACGTCCGCTCCACATAGATCTGGACACTCCATAACTCGTAGAAGCGGGCAACCTGGGCGGTCAACGCGCCGCGCGTCAGGCTCGCTCCGCCATGCGCCGTTTCGTAATCGTCGAATGGGCGGACCTCCCCCTCGACGTACAGATTGACCTTGGCCACCTTGGCATTCATCGTCGCGTCATACGGGCAGTACATGATCAGCGATCCGGCAGGAAGCTCGCACAGTATCTCGACATTCTGCAGAAACTCGAGCCGCTTGCGCGGTTGACGATAGAGCCTGATCAACTTCTGTACGTGAGGATTGTTCGGCGAATGCTCGCCCGGCAAATCACTGATCCGCAGCTTGTACGCCAACGCGTAAACCTCACGATCTCGAAGGCGATCGATGAGCCTGTTCACGAGGTTCGACTGCGTTTGGAGACGTCCGCTGACCGATTCCACCTCGTCGTCGTCTTCTTGCGTTCCAGCGAGAAGCGGACCGGGATCTCTTGACGTAGCCACTGCCGCCGCCTGCACTTTCTGGCGTTCCTGTTTGAGCAGGGCATCAAGCTTCATTTTGCCGTCGCTCGAACCGCCGGCCGCCAGCTCGCGGAGTATCACTGGTACGCTGTCATCAGAACCCTCGAGCAAGAGCCTTTCGGCGGTCTCGTCGAAATACGACTTCTCGAACCCAGCAGCTCGGTAGAGATCCGCAATCTCCAGCAGGCATCGATCCAGAAGACCGGTCAACGCAAGTTTCGTACGGTGGAAAAGTACCGTCGCCGCCAGCTTGTAACGTGCGTTCAGGAGTTCTAATATGTCGGTTAGCGCGTCATGGCGAATCTTGTCGGACGGCCCAACGTTAATCACAAATCGAGAAGCGTTGATCGCGTTATCACCGGCGGGCTGGCGCACCTCCATGTACTGGTACAACCGCTTATCTTGGTACAGGGGCTTACCCAGATGATGCCAGTCTCGATAAAGGTAATCGAGGAAGTCGGCGCAAATCGTGTTGCCAACGATGTCCCGACATACCTGCAGCATCATGGACTGTCCGAGTTCCTCGTCTACAGTAGACCATTCTCGCCCTCCCTCGGCACCGGTCTTGGGAGGTTTGCAGACGATATGACTGAGAATTGTGAATGCGTCGTGCGTGCTGCTGAGCTTGTGGGCGAAGCTGCCGTAAAGGGCATTGATCAAGTCGTGCAAGTCCCATCCGCCCTGCGGCTTCGCCGTTCGCGGGAGGACGGACGCGTCGACATCGTGTTCGGGGTACCTGATTGAAGCGACGCGGTTAAGCCGCGCAGGGCCGTCGTGGGAAGATAGATGACTCAGTTCGTCCTCGAGCGTGTGACCTAGAGGGATATGGCCGATATCATGAAGAAGCCCCCCAAGCCGGATGAAGCGGGCCGTGGGTTCATCGATGGTCACGAGTTTCCATTCCGCGGAGCCGTTCTCGCGCGAATTTGCGAACGCGGCGTTCGTGTGGTCGACGATGACTTTGGCCACGTGGACAGCGCCAATCGAGTGCTCCAGGCGGGTATGGGTGCCCCCGGGAAACACCATATGGGCCATTCCGAGCTGTCGCACGCGACGCAGCCGCTGAAAAGTCGGGTGATCCACCACAGCCAGTTCCTCCGGGTACAGGCGGACGTGGCCGTGGATGGGCAAAAAGAGCTCCTGGCGAGGCACGCTGTCATGCATCGGCATGAGTACACTAGATTATAGCACCCGACCGGTCCGATCGTTGAGATGATTCAGTCTAGATTTTGCACGCGGGATGTTTGAGTTGCGAATTCTCGGTGCCGCTGGAGCGCGAGGATTTTGACGACGTCACAGCAGGCGCTCTCCGAGCGGAGACGCAGAGAAACGGACCTCGGCAGAGTTTGAGATCGCCGGAGTCGGCACCTCAAGGCGGGCGTCGACGCAAACGGAGAGAGCTGGGAAGTGGCCAAGACACGGCCAGTTGCGGAGTTGCGGGCGGAGAGAGCCGTTAACGGGTGGGCCGGAATCGTTGCCGGAAAAAGATTTGGCTCCTCAGGTAGGACTCGAACCTACAACCCTTCGGTTAACAGCCGAATGCTCTACCATTGAGCTACTGAGGAGTGTCGGGCTCTCTGCCATTACACCAGACCGCGCCGTTGACTGTCAACGCGCGCAGCACCTCCGTCCAGAGGATGTCCGGTTGGGGCTTCGCAGAGGGGACTGGCGCGGCTTGCGTGAAGGGCCGGACCTCGCGGCGCGGCGCCGGGACCCGCCGCACGCCTTACGGCTCCAGGCCGGGGACCGGAATCCGGTAACGGCCCGCGAAGACGTCGCGGAAGAGTTGGAGGATTTCTTCGTGGATGAGGCCGTTGTCGGCCAGCAGATCCGGGCTTGACAGCGCGTGAGGCTCGCCGCGCATGCCGGTCCGGACGCCGCCCGCCTCGGTCACCAGCAGTACCCCGGCCGCCAAGTCCCAGGGATTCAGGCCGAACTCCCAGAAGGCGTCCAGGCGGCCGCAGGCCACGTAGGCCAGGTCCAGCGCGGCCGAACCGGCGCGCCGGACGCCGTGCGACGCCATGCCCATCTGGTAGAAGAAATGGACGTTGACGTTGTGGTGCCGCTTGCGGCTCGGGAACCCCGTGGCGACCAGGCAGTCGGAAAGCCGGCTGGCGCCCGAGACGTGTATGCGGCGGTTATTCAGCCAAGCACCGGCGCCCAGTTCGGCAGCGAACATCTCGTCCCGGCCGGGTTCATAGACGACGCCGGCGATCATCCGGCCCGCCCGCTCCAGCCCCATCGAAACGCAGAACATGGGGAAACCGTGCGCGAAGTTCGCGGTGCCGTCCAGCGGATCGACGTACCAGCAGTACTCCGAGGCTGTCCGGTGCTTGCCGCTTTCCTCCGCCACGATCGAGTGGGAGGGGAACCGCGTCCGCAGGCGCTCGACAATGAGGCGGTCGCTGGCGGTGTCGGCCTCCGTTACCAGGTCGAACTCGCCTTTCAAACGGTAGCCGATCCCCCGCTCCGCGTAACTGACCAGAACGCCGGCGGCTTCGCGCGCAATCTCCTGAGCGATGTCGATGAAGGTACTCATCCGAGGGGGGCTAGCCCTCCTCTTCGTGCAGGTACTTGATGTCGTGCTTGTAGATGAACAGGTTCGGCCCGTCCGTCCGGGTCAGCCGTAAGAAACTGGAGTCGTAGAACTCAATGGTGCCGGAAAATTCTTCGTTCGAACGGAGGCGAACCCGCACGCGGATCCCATTGTCGATCAGGTACCGCAGGTACTTCACCTCCGCCAGCGTCTGCTCCGGCGGCTTGCTCTTGGTCTTGGTTTTGGTCTTTTCCATCCCAAGCGGACTCGTTCACTTGGAGCGAGGCGTGCTCTCCTTGACCCTCGATCCCCGGTCGGGGGCCAGGGAGCGTGGCTGCTCAACTGCACCATAATAACCGCTCCGGGCGCGCACCTGCAAACCCGGGCTGGACACGGTCACCGTCAGGCGGTGATACCGTTCGCGCGCGGG
The DNA here is from genome assembly GCA_020851555.1 of Bryobacterales bacterium. GTDB lineage: Bacteria > Acidobacteriota > Terriglobia > Bryobacterales > Bryobacteraceae > DTKY01. The sequence continues at coordinate 178,882 of JADZCM010000014.1, forward strand.
CGGGATGCCTTGCGGATAGTAGGCGAGGTAGTACTGCGTCCGCAGTTCCCGGAGTATGTCCACGAAGGCGGTGTCGAGGCCCGGCCCCACGCTCGGGGTGAAGACCCTGCCGGCAGTGCCGGCGGCCAGGGTTATCAGCGCGTTTTCCCCGCCGAGGTTGCGTCCGGCGTCACTGGTGACGGGCACCACCAGGATCGCGTAGAGCACGGCGTCCGCCATTTGGGCGGCCTGGAGGGCGTCGTGGAACGTCTTGGCACTCGTGGTGTCTCCGCCGTCGGTGATGAGAACCAACACCCGGCGTCCCTCGCGTATCTCCAGGTCCTGCGAGACGAGGTATATGGCGTCGTACATAGAAGTTCCACTGGCCGGCTTCAACTGCCGCATGGCCGCCTCGATCCGCTCCGGACGCCTTGTAAAGCCCGAGAGAAGGGCCACCTCGTAGCTGAAGCTGTAAAACGCCACCGCGTCCTGAGGATGCCCTTCCGAGAAGACCGCTTTCAGAAAACGCGAAACCGACTCCATCTCGTACCGCAGGTCGATGGCGGTCGAGAGGCTGTGGTCGAAAAGAATGGCGATGGAGAGAGGCTGTTCGGTCTGCCGCTCGAACACGGCGATCTCCTGTTTGACGCCGTTGTCGAGGACTGTGAAGTCCTCCCTGGTGAGCGTGCCGACCAGGTCGCCGGAGGGATTCTTGACAGTGGCCAGGATGCGGACCAGATCGACATCCACACGGAATAACGGTTCCTGGGCTGCGCCGCGGGGAAGGAAACAAGAGGCGCAGGCCAACACCCCCAGGATGACCGACGCGGGCCAGGGCATCTCTGACCGCTATGGTAGCAGATGAGAGAATGTGCCCATGGATCGAACTTGCCGCGAGACCCGCATCACCGTGCGTTACGCCGAGACCGACCAGATGGGAGTAGCCTACTACGCCAACTACCTGGTGTGGATGGAGGTGGGGCGGGTGGAATACTGCCGCGCGGCGGGCTTCCGCTACCGCGACATGGAGGAGGACGGCGTGCTCTTAACGGTGGTGGAAGCCAGTTGCCGTTACCTCCGCCCGGCGCGCTACGACGAGGAGATTCTCGTCCGCACCTGGATAGAAAAGGCGACTCCGCGGCTGGTCGGTTTCGGCTACCAGGTTCTGCGCGCGGCGGACCGCGGCACCCTGGCGACCGGCGCGACGAAACACGTCTTCTGCACGCGCGACATGAAGCCCACGCGCCTCCCGCCGAAGTACAGGGCGTTGTTTGGGATTTGAGAGGAGGCGCCCGCGGTGACCGCATTGCCGGGAACGTCCAGCCGCCGGGGTGGCTCGTGATAGAATCGGCGGGATCGGGATGCAGGATCCCGAGAGGACATGAACTACCGTACCTTCTTCAGAACCTTGGCGGCCGTTGCCGTATTCGCCGCCAGCCTATTCGTAGCATTGCCGCAAGCCTCCCCGGCCGGATCCGAAGCTCTGAAAATCGTGACCGGCCCCTATCTTCAGGCCGCCACGGAGAACTCCGTGACGATCGTGTGGATCACCAATCGAAACTCGACCGGGGCGGTCGAGTTGGGCCCGTCCGGCGCCGAGTTGAAAACTGTGGCCAACAGCCGCGACGGCCTGATCGACGCCAACGAGCGGGTACACAAGGTGGCGCTCACGGATCTCAAGCCCGGCGCCGTCTACCGCTACCGCGCGGTCTCCCGCGACATACTGAAGTTCGGCTCCAACAAGGTCGACTACGGCGAAACCGTAACCAGCGATTTGCTGGAGTTCCGCACCTTCGACCGGAGTAAGCAGGAGTACTCGTTCCTCGTCTTCAACGACATCCATGACATATCCGCGACCATCGCCGATCTTCTGAAAATGAACGGCGACCGTCCCTACGATTTCGTGGTGTTGAACGGCGACACGGTCAGCAGCCTGGACGGGGAGAGCCGCATCACCCCCATCCTGGACCAGGCGGTGGCGAGCTTCGCGTCGCGGATTCCGTTGTTCTGGCTGAGGGGAAATCACGAAACGCGCGGCAGCTTCGCACGGCAGTTTCCGGGCTACATTGCTTCACCCACCGGACGCTATTACTATTCCTTCAGCCACGGCCCGGTGCGTTTTGTCGTGCTGGACACGGGAGAAGACAAGACCGACAGCCACGTCGAGTACAGCGGGCTGGCCGATTTCGAACGCTATCGCCGGGAGGAAGCCGAGTGGCTCAGGGCGGAGGTCAAGACACCCGCGTTCCGGCAGGCCAGGTTCCGGGTGGTTTTCGCACACATGCCTTTTCCCGCGGCTCCACGTCCGCAGGCCCCCGGCACTCCGCCCAGCCCGTTTACGGGAATGGAGGACGGCTTCAGGAACTTCGGTGCAACCCTGGACGGGGCGGGCGTCGACATGATGATTTCGGGACACGTGCACTCTCCCGCCATCATCCAGCCGGAGCCCGGGCGGCACAAGTATCCCATCGTGCGCGGAGGCGGCCCCAAGGATCAGGGCCGGACCCTCATTCGAGTCGAGGTCAAGGGGCGCACTCTGGACGCCACCATCCTCCGGCCGGACGGAACCGTGTTCGGGACTTCCCAGGTGTCCTCAAATCGCTGATCTTCCGCCCCGCTGCTGTTGCCGGGCGCTCCCCGGCGGATCTACCATAGTCAGGCCGGCGGATCATCAGGCGGACTCAAGATGGGCGCCGGGGAAAGGGACTACGATGGGCTCCCTTACCAGAAGAGAGATGCTGGCTTCGCTCGGCGCGCTGGCCGCCGCGGAGACGCCGCCCAGCCGGGCCGCTCTCCGCCCTCCCAATATCGTCCTGATACTGGCCGACGACATGGGGGTGGGCGACCTTGGCTGTTACGGCCAGAAACTGCTCAAGACTCCCCACATCGATGGCCTGGCGGCGGAGGGCACTCGGTTCACGGACGCCTACGCCGGCGCCATGGTATGCGCGCCCTCGCGCTGCACCCTGATGACGGGCTACCACCTGGGCCATGCCACCGTCCGTGACAACTGGGAAGAGTATCCCGAAGGCCAGCACCCCCTGGCCGAACGTGACGTGACGGCCGCCGCCGTGCTTAAGAAGGCGGGTTATGCCACCGGCCTTTGCGGCAAGTGGGGTCTCGGAGGACCCGATTCGCGCAGCGCGCCCAACCGGGCCGGCTTCGATTTCTTCTACGGCTACAACTGCCAGCGTCACGCCCACCGCTACTTCACCGACTACCTATGGCGCAACACGGAGCGGATTCCTATCCCCCAAAGCGCGAAACGGCGTGTGTACTCGCAGGACCTGATCGCCGACGCCGGCCTGCGCTTCATCGAGGAAAACCGCAGCGGTCCTTTCTTCCTGTTCTGCGCCTGGACCCTCCCGCACGGCCCTTACGAAATCAATAACGTGCCCAGCGTCGAGGCGTACAAGAACTCCGGATGGCCCGACGCCGAGAAGGTGTACGCCACAATGGTGGACCGTCTGGACGCCGATGTAGGGCGGGTCCTGGCGCAGTTGCGGAAACTGGGGCTGGAGGACAACACGCTGGTGCTGTTTGCCAGCGACAACGGCCCCGGAGGCGGGCCTGCCAACAACGCGCGCTTCGGCAGCCAGGCGGGGCTGCGTGAAGTCAAAGGATCGTTGCGTGAAGGCGGAATTCGAGTACCCCTGATCGCGCGATGGCCGGGCCGGGTCCCCGCCGGCAGGACTTCCGGCTTCCAGACCGCCTTCTGGGATTTCCTGCCGACGGTGGCAGACCTGGCGGGAACCAGCGCCCCGAAAGGCATCGACGGCATTTCGGTTTTACCGGCCCTGCTCGGAAAGCCGCAGACCCCGCACGAATACCTGTATTGGGAACGCCGGACGGCGAACCGGCTCACGCAGGCGGTGCGGCAGGGCGACTGGAAGGGGTACCGGGAATCGGAGGATGGTCCTGTCGAACTCTACGACCTCAAGACCGACCGCGGCGAATCGAACAACGTCGCCGCCGCGCATCCGGAGACCGTGGCGCGGATCACCCGCATTATGCAGTCGGCGCGGGTAGATGTAACGCCGCCGAAGCAGGATCCGCGCATCTGGGATAAGTACCGCGAAGACAACAAACGGCTGGATGCTCTGTTCGCGCAGTAAGCCGCAAGAGGACGCCGGACGTCCAGCGGCAGGTTGCCGGGTGTCCCTGTGATCCCTGCTACTGCCGGTTGAAGCGGCTGTGCCTGAAAGCGCCAATCCTCTCTACGGCTTGCAAAGGCTGAATCGCCTGAGGGCACGCCTGCTCAGCCGCCGGGCCGCAATGCTCAGCAGAGCGATGGAACGAACGGACTATCGCCACGTCTAAATAATTGACGCGGGTCCAGTAAGACCCGGACAAGAAGCACTTGGAACAGGGAGGCTACATGAAGGGATGTATGGTTTGGACACGCAGGAAGGGCGTGGTCCTGGGAATAGGCTTGGCCTTGACGCTCGGCGGATTTGGCGCTGTCCGCGCGGCGATGGATGCCGCCGCAACGAGACCGCCCGCCACTTTCAGGCTCGCCGATCCGAATGAAGGTCCGAGCAGAAGCAGTTTCGCCCCGGTGGTGAAGAAGGCGCTGCCGGCGGTGGTCGAAGTGACTTCCTCGAAAGTTGTAAAGACGCCTGCCGGGTTCTTCGGGCCGGGGCAGATGGACCCCTTTTTCCGGCAGTTCTTCGGCGACGACTCGAGCGGCCGCTTTAACGCTCCCCGTGAGCAGCGCGAGCAGGGCGTGGGTTCAGGCGTCATTGTGAGCCCCGAGGGCTACATCTTGACGAACAACCACGTCGTGGACGGCGCGAAGGACGTTCGGGTGGTACTTACCGACAAGCGTGAGTTCAAGGCGAGCGTCGTGGGCACGGATGCCAAAACCGACATCGCGGTGCTCAAGATCGACGGCAGCGGCCTGTCTCCCATCATGGTCGGCGATTCTTCGAAGGTCCAGGTTGGCGATTACGCCCTGGCCATCGGAAACCCCTTTGGAGTGGGGCAGACCGTCACCATGGGGATCGTCAGCGCGACCGGCCGCGGCGGCCTGGGGATCGAGGACTACGAGGATTTCATTCAGACCGACGCTCCCATCAACCCCGGAAACTCCGGCGGGGCGCTGGTCAACGACCGCGGTGAGCTGATCGGCATCAACACGGCGATTCTGTCTCACGGGTCCGGCGGGAACCAGGGGATCGGGTTTGCGGTGCCTGTCAATCTGGCCCGGCAGGTCATGGACCAGATTCTGAAAAACGGCAAGGTGACGCGAGCCTACCTCGGCGTCGTCCCGCAGGACGTGACCCCCGCCATGGCGAAGGCCTTTGGCGTGAAGGAGCAGAAAGGCGCGCTGGTGGGAGACGTGAGCCCGAACAGCCCGGCACAGCGGGCCGGACTGGAGAGGGGAGACATCATCCTGGACGTCAACGGGAAGGAGGTTGCCGACGCAAACGGGCTGCGGATGACCATTTCCATGATGCAGCCGGATTCGACGGTCAGCTTCAAGATCCTGCGCGACGGGAACACGCGCGAGTTGACGGCGAAGCTGGGTGAGCTGGAACCGCCGAGGGGCGAGCGGGCCAGCGCCGAGAAGCCGGGTTCCGAAAGCGGGCTGGAGGGGGTCGCGGTTGAAAACCTGACGCCGCAGACCGCGCGCGAACTCGGCTTGCCGGCAAACACCCCTGGTGTGGTAGTGGCCGATATCAGTCCCTCGAGCCCGGTTGCCGGGTCCGGTTTGCAGGAAGGCGACGTGATTCAGGAAGTCAACCGCAAGCCGGTGAAGAACGTGGCGGATTACCAGCAAGCGCTGCGTAGCGCCGGAAAGGAGCCTCTCCTTCTGGTGAACCGTCACGGCAATACGCTATATGTAGCCGCGTGACAAGTCCGCTTCCGGGGCGCCTCCGGCGCCTCCCGTCAGTGAGCCAGCCTCGGCCGTTCCGGCAGCCGGGGCTGGCTTTGCTCTGTTCCAGCCGGTCCCAGCCTTTCCTGCTCAATGACGAAGCGGACCCCCGCCAGAATCAGGATCTGCGAGAACAGCCCCGCCACCGCCGAGAATTGCTCCAGGTAGAAGCTGAAGACTTGCGTAACAAGGATCGAAACCAGCAGGGAGCGCTCGAACATCTCGAACGCACGCAGTCTGGACCGGCGGATGCGGATAACGCCCAGCATCGTGAATAAGCCGGCTGCAAGCGAGGAGGCCATCTGCATGCCTTCCACGAACGTCAGGGCCGTGATCTTCGCCGCGACATGAGCCAGCAAACCGACGCGCGCGAGCTGGACCCAGCCCAGACCGAAGAAGAACACCAGCACAACCGCATAAACCAGGTTGACGGCTGCCTGGGCCACAAAGAGGGCGACGATAAGGGTCTGAAACCCGGGAAGCCGCGCCGTTCTGCGGTACAGACCGCGCAATGCGGAGACACCCCGCACAACGTATCCCGGCCCAGGGCGCGGGGACAGATCTTCCCGGAAGATCTGATCCCGGATGGCCGGCACAAGGGGATTCGAGGGGTCGCTGCGGCTGAGGTAGAAGAGAGTGAGTTCCCGGGACCCCTCATCCGATCCGTGAATGGCCGTTTCTTCCATCTGTCTCAGTGCGTTCACCAGATACTCCTGGTCCGAGTATACGGGCCAGGTTCGAACGGCGCGGACAGCGAGAACCGTCACAACGAAGGTCACGTAGATCAAGGCGACGGCTGGGGCGTAGAAATAATCGTTGTCGGCGGTAACGAACTTCCCCACCTCGTCGATGAAGGCGCCGAAGCCCAGTCCGCCCAACACCGACGCCAGCCGGTGCGCCGCTCTGCTGAGGTAGCTGATGAGAACGATCATGGCCGCCAGCATCAGCAGACCGCCCCATAGCATGTGCGCAATATGCAGCTTTCCGTGGCCAAGCCTGGGGTACCCGCTGAGTTCCAGAAACGTACGGATCCCCAGAACGGCGGCCACCGCCGCTACCAGGAAGGTCTCCAGGTAAGCCCAGGCATCAAAGTTGCGGACGAAGAAACGCCTTGGTTTCGTGGCCGGCATGGCTGCTACGAATCATGATACGCCGACGGACGGGCGGCCCCGCTCGCGGACCGGCCGGGTCCGAGAGCGCCGTCCCGGGCGCCGCGTCTGGTTTGTCCGCCGCGCCTGATTTTTGAGTTTCCGAGGCGAAGGCGGGGCTACGGCTCGATGCGGAAGACGGCGCGGCCTTCACCCGTCTGGGATCCGATTTCGTCCTGAGCCGTGATTACCAGGGTGTACTCGCCGGGTGTCGTCTTCGGCTGGATCGCCAGGCTGATCGCGCCCGGGACGTATCTCTTGGGGTAGAACGTCGAATCCTGCTCCTGGGCGGCCTGCGGTTCGCTGAAGAGTTGCTTGCCGGAGGGGCTGATGATCGCAAGGCCGTAAGATACCTGGAGGCGATTGGACTCGCCCAGTTTGAAACCCGTGATGTCGAACCGCGCCCAGAGAGTCTCTCCGGCATGGTACACGGCGGAAACCAGCCGGGTCGTCTCATCTTCACCGCCGAAGAAGCGGATGTTGCGTACGGCCAGCGGTCCGCCTGTTTCCACCTGCCGGCTCACGAGGTTGAACGGCGTCTCCGACTTCGCTTCTGCGCCGGTGCGCCCGTCTTTCGCCGTGGCGAGGATGCGAATCCGGCCCGAGAGCGCGTGTGAAGGCGCCAGGAAGCTGTGGCGGACCTTGGGCAGCCACTCCTTGTCCTGCTCCGTAAGCTCCGTCTCGACTCGCCCGGTCTCCGCCGGAACCAGCGGAACGTCATCCGGGTCGAGGACCTCGATACGGTAGTTGAGCTGCACCTTGCCGTCCGCTCCGGCCGTGTAGCCTTTGATCTGGAAGCTGAAGAACACGGTCTCGCCGGGCCGGAACGGTTCGGACCCAGCCGGCGGGCCATCTTCGAACTGCTGAACGGAAGCATCCACGATGGAAAGCGATTTCACCGGAGCTTGAACGGGCGCCGCCAGCAGGCACGCCGGCGCGAGGAGCAAGAAAAGGCGCATCTCCACTCAGCGGTTCGCCCTGCTCTCCGGCAGATAGTCGGAACGCTGCTCCAATCTCAGCGGGATCTGGATCAAGGCCAGGCGGGCCTCGGACGGGTCGAGGGCGTCGTCGGAGACGCGCAGTTCGTAGTCCCCCCGGGGGGCGTCGAACAGGGCCCAGCCGAAGATCGTCTCGGTTGCCTTCAGGCGCCGGAGAACTCCCAGCCAGTCCTCCACGCTTTCGCCTTCGGTCAGTTCGGGGTACTCAGTGCCGCTGGAGGAGACTAGCGTCATGGCGGGGACGGAAGCCTCGGTCGGGCCGCCGTTCGTGATGCTGAGGCGCAGGAGGAGGAACCTGTTCCCCGGAACCCGCAGATGCGGGCCCTCGCCGAGTTGGGTCTTCCAGGCCGCCTCCAGTACGTTGTAGACGAGGGATCCCGCCTCCGCACGTTCTCCCATCGCATAGACCTCCACGGGCGCCTTCTGTTTCACGCAGGCAGAAGCCGCCAGGAGCAGGAGAAAGGGCAACGCCAGGATTCCTGGTCTGCGCAACGCCGCCAGTGATGGAAACAACACGAACCGCACCACCTCCGGATTCATGCTAGCAGATCGCCGCCGCCCGGGCCGCGATGCCCGCGCGTGGCGCGCACCCCTGCCCTGAGGCGGTTCCCGCCCGCGTCTCCGAAGGGCTTCTTCATGCCTGGCCGTTGCCCGCGATGCCCAGCGCGGCGGGCATACGGATGGTGAAGGTGGTTCCCTTGCCCACCACGCTCTCCACGTGAATCGTGCCCTTAAGAGAGGTGATGATGCCGTAACTAATCGAGAGGCCCAGCCCCGTCCCCTGCCCGCTCGGTTTGGTGCTGAAGAACGGATCGAAGATCCGGTCGACATGTTCCGGAGGAATGCCGTGGCCCGTGTCCGATACCAGGACCTCGACCGCGTCCTCGGCCGCGTTGCGGGTTACGATCCGGATCGTGCCCTGCTCGTCCATGGCCTGCGCCGCGTTCATGAGGATGTTCATGAAGACCTGCTGCAATTCGCTCCGGCCGGCCAGTACCGGTTTCAGGCCGGGATCGTATTCCTTCACGATCTCGACGTTGAAGAAAGCCGCCTGCTTGGCGATCAGCGACAAGGTGTCGTCCAGCACTTTGTTCAGGTCCACGATCTCCGCGCTCATGTGGGACTGGCGCGAGAACTCCAGCAGGCCCTTCACGATACCCCGGCAGCGCTGGCTCTGGTGAACCACCTCTTCCAGGTTCTCGCGGTTGGGATCTTCCGGCGGCAGGTCCTCCAGCGTCAGGCTGGTCAGCGCCAGGATGCCGCCCAGCGGGTTGTTGATTTCGTGCGCCACGCCCGCCGCCAGCATGCCTAGGGAGGCCAGCCTTTCGGATTGGGAGACGCGCGCCTGCATGGCGACCAGTTCCTCGGTGCGCTCGCGCACCTTCTGCTCCAGCGTCCTGCCCCACTCCTCCAGGTCGTCCCGCATGGCGCGCAGGCTCTTGAGCATGGTGTTGAAGGATTGCGCCAGCAGCGCGATCTCGCCCTGATCTCCGGCCTCCACCTCCTGGTCCAGGTTGCCGGCCGCGATATTCCGCGTGGCCGCCACCATCTGTCCCACCGGGCGGGTGATGTGGCTGATCTCATAGTAGGTCGTGGCGATGATCAGCACGAAGCCTATGGTGGCGATTGCGAAGAAGGAGAGGATCACACGGTCGCGGATGGCGGTGTAGGCCCGCTCCAGCACTCCCACGTAGAGCGCGCCGATCGTGCGCCCCTGGAGGTCGCGGATGGGATCGTACCGGCTGATGAACCAGTCCTGGACCACGAAAGCCCGCCCCCTCCAGACCTGGCCCCGATCCATGACGGCGGCGTCGACCTCGGCGGAGATCATCGTTCCCACGGCTCTCTCCCCCGAAGGATCAAGGACGTTGGTTGAAATGCGGACGTCGTGCTGGAAGATGGTCACCGTGCCGACCTGCCGCCCCTCGAACTGGCGGTCCTGGTAGAGGAGCTGCCAGGCCCTATCGACAATGGTGAAGTTGCGGTTCAGCAGCACACCTCCGTAAAGAGCGCCGAGAAGTTCGCCGGCGGGCCCGCGGACCGGGGTTGCGGCCACCAGCGCCATGCCCGAGGTTTCCTCGGCCTTCGTGGCGTATCTCGACCGCGGCGTGGCGATGAGCCTCACCCGCGCCTGCCGGCGCAGGCGGGCGTCCTCCCGTCCCAACGCCTCCGCCGGAAGGATTTCTGTGGAGGCGACGGTCGCCCCCTTGAGCGCCTCCGCTACAAAAGCCATCGAGGAAGCGTCATCGCCCGTACTCTCCGGCTGCGAGGAGCGGAGAACCACCCGGCCCTGGCGATCGGTGAGCGTGAGGAAATCGAAATGCCGCTCCCGGCGGATTCCGTCAAGGTACCCGAGCAGCAGTTCCCTGCGGCCCCCGGCCAGGTATTGCGGGATGGTGGTGCCGGAGGCCGCAAGCTGGACCGTAAGTCTCAGCGTCTGTAGCTGCTCCTCATAGATGGTGCGCGCCGTGACCAGGTCGTTGTCGACGGACCGGCGCACCTGCGTCATGATGGTTGAGCTCACGATGTAGGAGCCAACCACCGAGGTCACCAGGCCCCCGATCCCCAGAACCACCAGGTAGTGAGCAATGAGCCTGGCTTTGAGGGTCGGGCGGCCGGACAGGAAGCTAAGGCGCATTCCGTCTGCGAACCAGGTGTACGGAGCAGGAGATGCACGGGTCGTAGGCCCGCACGATCATCTCCAGCTTCTTGGTAAGAGCCGCATCGTCGTCGCCCGCGTTCTGCTCGACCGCGCGGCGCAGGTGCTCCTCGACGCTGGCTGCGTTGAACGCCGTGGGTGTGATCACGTCGGCCGTCGCCAGGCGTCCCTGGCCGTCGAAGGAGTAGCTGTGCACCAGCATCCCCCTGGGGGCTTCGGTGACGCCGGTGCCGGAGCCGGCCTTCGGGCGAACCGGAACCGGAGCCTCCTCCCTCAGGCCGTCCGCCAGCAACTTCTCCACCGTCTCCAGCGAGCGGTGAATATCGTAGACCAATTCCAGCGCCTGGGCCTTGTTGTTGTCCATGGGGTTGCCGCTGGGCAGGTTCAGGCCGAACTTCTGTTTGACGTCCGCGACGCTGCCGTTCAGCAGGTCCGAATTCACCGTCAGGCGGGCCAGCGCGCCGACCATGAACGGCCGCCCCTTGTACTGGCTATGCTTGGCGTGGGAGTGAGGCACGGCCCGCTCATTGGCGAGCGAGCGGTACTCGGCCGCGGGCACGGCCTCGGTCTTGCCGTTCAGCCGGACATGGATCTGGTCTCCGCTGTAGTAGCCGTAGCCGAACTGCTTGGGGCGCAAGGCGGCGAACACCGTATCCTTGGAGCAGTAGTCGGCCGGCGGCAGCGAAGCGATCAGGTCGACAACGGACTTCGAGTCCTCCGCGGCCTGGTGCAGTTCGTCCCGCAGCGCCATCAACTGATCCGCCGTCGGGAGCTTGCCGAAACCGCCCACGAGGACGTTGACGGGATGAACCGCGCGTCCGCCGATGACCTCCTGGATGGTATTGCCCAGCTTCTTCAGCCGGAGCCCCAGGCGGGCGGCGTCCGGATGGTCGGCGGCCAGCGCCACCACGCTCGGGTAGTTGAGATAGTCCGGCACGGCCAGGCAGAAGACGTGCAGCGAGTGGCTCTCGATGTCCTCGCCGCGATACAGCAGGTCGCGCAGCAGCTCGGTCTGCGGCGTGGGCGTGACGCCAAAGGCGCTCTCGGTGGCCTTGATCGAGGAAATCGAGTGGGACACCGAACAGATCGCGCAGATCCTGGATACGATCTGCGGCACGTCCGTGTAGTGCCGGCCGCGCGCCAGGGCCTCCAACAAACGGGCTCCCTCGAAGATATCGAAGCGGACGGAGCTGACGGACCGGCCGTCCATTTCGACGGTGACCCCGCCGTGCCCCTCGACTCTAGCCAGGTGATTTACCTTGATGGATCTGGTCATACATTCACTCCCCAGGCAGGCGCGAAAGTCCGCAGCTTGGCGGCGATCTCCTCGCGCGGTATTCCCTTCTCTCCGAACATATTCATGGCCGACTCCACGTTTGCGTCGTCCGCCGGCCCGCGGCACCCCACGCAAGGGACGTTCAGGCCCGGACACCGCGCCTGGCAACCCGCCACGGTCAGCGGCCCGCAGCAAATCTCTCCCCGCTCAATCAAGAGGCAGTTGTACTCCCGCATGCGGCACTCCGTGCAGACGGGGTACTTGGGATAGAGCGGCGGGTCGCCCTGCAACAGGCTCGCGACGGCCGAGATCAACTGATCCTTCTCGATGGGGCAGCCGGTGATGCTCAGGTCCACATTGACCACTTCGTGAAGCGCGCGGGCCGGCAGGCTGTCGTACTTCTTGCCCATCTCGCCGTAGACGTCCTCGAGCAGCCGGGTCCGGTCCTGGTTCCGGTCCAGGCTGGCGACCCCTCCCCAGACGGCGCAGGTGCCCAGGGCCACCAGAAGCCGCGACCTCTCCCGGATTCGCTTCAACATGTCCTCGTCACGCTGGCTCAGGACCGCGCCGTCCACCAGCGCGACATCGAGCTGGCAGGACGTGTCGTTACCCGAAGAGGCCATCAGAAAATCCTTGATGTCGACCAGTTCCGTGAGTTCGAGCAGCTCGTCCTCGCAGTTCAAAATCACGAGCTGGTCACCGGCGCAGCCGGTAAGTCCGAATACTCCCAATGTTGGTTTCGCCATCAGATCATCTCCGGAAGGTTAATCGCGTCCCAGTACGTGAAAATCGGCCCGTGCAGGCAGGTGAGCTTGTAGCCGACGCTGCAATGGTTGCACTTTCCGACGCCGCACTTCATGCGCCGTTCGAGCGACATCAGGATCCGGTCCTTCGAGAATCCCAGTTCCAGCAGACGCTGCAACACAAATTTGTAGACCACCGGAGGGCCGCACACGGCGGCGTAGGTGGTGGCCGGAGTGATGGTGGCGTAATCGAACAGCTTGGGCAACAGGGCGATATGATGCTTCCAGGTCCCGGTTGGGTCGCTGTCAACGGTCAGCAGGCACTGCATGTCGTCGCGGCCCACCAGCGAGGCCAGTTCCTCCCGGAACAGCATCTGGGCCGGCGACTTGACGCCGTACATCAGGGTCACGTTACGAAAGTCGTCGCGGTTGTCGAGCGCGTACCACATCAGGCTGCGCAGGGGCGCCATGCCGAGTCCGCCGGCGACGATGAGCAGGTCATTGCCGGTCATGGTTTCGACGGGGAAGCCGTTGCCATAAGGCCCGCGCAGTCCCACGACGCTGTTGTTGGGCAGGCGGTAAAGAGCGTTGGTAACGCGGCCCACGCGCCGCACGCAAAGCTCCAGGATTCCGGGGCGGGAAGGCGAGGACGAGATGGAAATCGGCGCTTCGCCGGCTCCCGGAACGCTCAACATCATGAATTGTCCGGGGCGGTACGAGAAGGCCGAGGCCAACTGGTCGTCCAGAAACCGCAGCGTGAAGACGTAGTTGTCCTCCACCATCCGGTAGATGCGGACAATCCGCGCCATGTGCGGCTGATACGGATTGGCGGTCATGAAGACCGGGGCGGCTTGCGTTTCGCTAAGCTGTAGCATTCTCGATCCCCCTTAGCTGGCTGATGACCTGACTAATGTCGATGTTCACCGGGCACGCCGAGATGCAGCGCCCGCATCCGACGCAACTCGGCCGGCCGTACTCGGCCACGAAACCGCGCTGCTTGTGGTAGTAGCGGAACTTCACGCGGGATGCCCGGCCCTCCCGGAAGTTCTCGCCTCCAGCCACCATGGCGTGCGTCGAAAAGAGGCAGGAATCCCAGGTACGGCTGCGGCTTCCGCTGCGGGCGCCCAGATCCACGTCGTCCGCCACGTCGAAGCAGTAGCAGGTGGGGCAAACCATGCTGCACGCGCCGCAAGAGAGGCAGCGGTCGCCGACCTGCTTCCAGAGAGAGCTGTCGTACTCCAGTTCGAAGATCTCCGGCAGGTCCCGGATCTCGACGTGGAGCTTGAAGGCCTTGCGTTTGGCGCTGGAACGCTGCTTGTACTCCGCCAGGTCCTCCGGGGTGACCGGCTCGAAGAGCGAGCCGGTGGCCAGGACCATGTCGTCGCCGAGCGCGGTCCCCACCATCACCAGGTACCTGTCGCCGAGGTCCTGGAAGAAAAGATCGAAGCCCTTGTCGACGAAGTCGGCGCGCATCGAGTGGCAGAAGCAGTGTTCGTCAGGGATGCAATCGACGCCGATGATCGCCACGTTCTTCCGGCGCGCCTGATAATACGGGTCGTCGTACTTGCCGCTGAAGACCTGGTCCAGGATGTTCAGCCCGTAGATGTCGCACGAGTGCAGGCCGAACAGGATGATGCGGCGGTCCGCCGCGAGATCGGCGGGAACGTACCCCAGTCCTTCCTTGTACTGGAAGAGCGTGTCCTTGGGCGGTACAAAATACTTCTTGGGCGGCAGAATCGTGCGCGGGTAGTCGAGACGGGCGTCGGACCAGCGGGAAAGCGCCCGGAACGCGTACTTGCCGTTCTGCTCGACCGGCGCGTGCACCTCTCCGAACTGCTGGAGCACGGAGGCGAACAAATCCAGCCTTTCTTTGGGGAGCCGAAGCACCTTCATGGAGCCACCTCCTTCCGGGCGGTTTCGGCCAGCCGCTGGCGGATCTTCTCCAGCAACTGGGTCAGGTCAACCGGCTTTGCGAAGAAGGCGTCGTGGGCCAGCCAACTCGCTTCCGGCGTAATGCGGAAGCCGGGTATCTGCGCGTAAAGCGAGGACACCACGAAGATGGGTACGTCTTTCAGCGCCGGGGTGCGGCGCATCTCCTGGATGGTGAAGAAGCCCTCCGTGCGCTCCCGCATCATGATGTCCATGAGGATCAGATCCGGGCGTTCGGCCTTGGCCACCTTGAGCCCCTCTGTTCCGTCAGCCGCCTGGAGGACATCGTATCCGCTGGCCTCCAAGAAGGACGCCACGGCCTGAGAGAAGTCCGGGTCGTCGTCAACGATGAGTATCTTGTGTCTTGAGTGCATTATTTAAGCCCTGCCTGTTTCCTGCGCCTCGTCCGGTTCACGCCACGCGAGCAGCCTGACCCGGAACGTGGAGCCAACGTCCACTTCACTGTCAACGCTGATGCTTCCACCCATCTCGGAGGCCACCCGCTTGGCGATCGCCAGGCCGAGCCCCGTGCCGGGGGTCTTCTTGGCGTCCTGAATGCGGAAGAACTCTCCGAACAGCAGCTTGCGGTACTTCTCGGGAATGCCGATGCCGGTGTCCGCCACCGAGACCACGGCTTCCGCCGGGGTCCTTTCCACCGACACGGCCACCTTGCCTCCGGGCCGGTTGTACTTGATGGCGTTGACCACCAGGTTGTCAAACAGCACGCTCAGGCCGTTCTGATCGCCGACCACCGGGCATCCTTCCTCCGGCATGCGGTTCTCCAGCGTGATGCGCTCGGCAGCGGCCAGGACCTCGTAGGTCTTCAGGATCTCGGCGATGGTGCGAGTCAAGTCGACTTTGGCCCTTTGGTGCACCAGTTGGCCGCCTTCCACCTTTGCCAGCGTCAGCCAGTCCTTGATAATGGCCTGGATCTCGTCGGTCCGGGTGAGGCAGCGGTCGAGCCACTCGTGGAGCTTGGCCGGGTCCGGGTTGTCGAGCCGCCGCAGAACGTCCAGGTATTGGTGGATGGCCACCAGCGGGGTCTGAAGCTGGTGCGAGACGAACGTGACGAAGCGGCGCCTCAGCAACTCGCGCTCCATCTCGGCCTGTTGGGATTCCAGCACCAGGCGGCGGTGTTCGAGCCCGCGCTTGACGATCAGGCGCAGTTCGTCGGGTGAGAACGGCTTCGGCACGAAGTCGTAGGCGCCGGATTTCATCGCCTCCACGGCGGTGTCAATGGTGGCATACCCGGTGATCACCACGATTACGATCTGCGGGTCGATCTCGTGCAGTCGGGCGATGACCTCCATCCCGCTGATCCCCGGCATCTTCAAATCCACCACCGCCATGTCGGGCTTGAGGCCGCTCACCGCCTCCAGACCCGCGGAGCCGCTCTCGAAGCTCTGTACCCGGAAGCCTGATTTGGCCAGGATCTTCTCGCAGGACAGCCGCATGGCGCGGTCGTCGTCAATCACGATGATTGTGGCGGGGGCTCCCGGGACGGCGGTTGCGTCCGGATTCGCGGGAGCGGGAACTGGAGCGCTCGGAGCCACCTGGCTCATACGGCCGGGGGCTTTCTGGCCGCCAGCACGCTTTCGATCGCGCCTAACAGAAGCCCTGCGTCCACGGGCTTGGGTATGTAACGGTCCGGCCGGATCAACTCGCTCTCGGGCGACATCGGGAACAGCTCGTCGGGGCTCTCCTGGATCGAAGAGAGCATGATGACGGGGATGCCGCGGTAATCGGAAAAACAATCCTGATGCTTGATGGCCTGGGTCACGCTGTACCCTTCGGACGCGCACTCCATCATCACGTCCAGAAGAATGACGTCGGGCCTGTGTTCCACCATCCTCCGCAAGCCGTCCTTCCCGCACTCCGCTTCGACCACGGTGTAGCCGGTGCTCTCCAGCAGATGCCGGACGCTGGCCCGGCAGTCCGCGTCATCGTCGATCATCAGTACTTTGGCGGACAAGGGCATTCTCGCCTCCAACCGGCCTCAGTTTGCTGTCTCCCTATTTAAGATTATAGGGTACCTGAACTACTATTTCGATACCGCAAGAAGTGCCGCGCATGTCCTGCGCACCGCTGTCCGGCGCGCGCGGCAGCGGGGTTGTTGCATGCAAGGGCAGGGCGCGCTGCCTAGAAAGGCACGTCGTCGTCGCCGGCTTCGTAATCGGGCGGAGAAGGCGGTTCTCCGGCGGCGCGGGACGGAGTCCGTTGGGAGCTTCGTGAAGCGCCGGCGGCCGGAGATCGCTGCTCCTCGGCGGCTCCGGCGTCCCCGCCTCGCCCGCCGACCAGGATCACGTCGTCCGCCACCACCTCCGTGGTATACACCTTCTTCCCGTCCTTATCCTCGTAGCTCCGCGTCTGAAGGCGGCCCTCGACGTACACCTGCCTCCCCTTGGTGAGGTAATTGGCGACGTTCTCCTGCCGCCAGAGGACGACGTTATGCCAGTCCGTCTCCTCTTTCCACTCGCCCGTCTGCTGATCCTTCCAGCGGCGGCTGGTCGCAATCGAGAAGGTAGTGCGGGCGGCGCCGCCGGTGGTGAAACGCGTCTCAGCGTCCCGGCCGAGATTCCCCAGCAGAATGACCTTGTTGACGCTTCGGGATGCCATAACTCCAGCACTCTACCACACCGCGGACGCGCCCGCTGCTCCCTGCCCGGTGCGGTTAAAATTGTAGTGCCCATGCTGCGAGCAGCCGCCATCGCGCTGGTGGTTTGCGGGCCGATCTACTCGCAAGCCCGGGAGGCCGGGATCCCGGCCGGGGAAAGGGCGATCCTGGACGAAGCGCGGCCTCGCCGCGACTTCCCATGTAAGGTCCAGATCACCAAGCCCACGCTCGGCTTTGACTTGCGGATGCATGTGCGCGTTCAGGCTCTCGTGCGGCCGCCGCCTCCCGCCCAGTTCCTGCGGGTGGTGACGCGGGTGGTCCCGGCCGGCGCGGCCGCTCAGGCTTCCCATTTCACCGACCGAATCCTCGTGCCGGCTTCCGAGCAGCTTCGCGGAAAACAGCTTGCGGCTGCCAGCGGGTTCGCCTTGGGCGAGGGCCGCTACCGGGTCGACTGGCTGCTCCAGGACCAGGCGGGCCGGGTGTGCTCGGAGCATTGGAGCGTGGAGGCGAAGCTGCCCTCCCGCGCCAGGGGGGTTTCATTGCTTCCACCCGGGCGAGTGCAATCCAATTCCGTCAGTCCGTTCCGGCGTGAGCCGCCGGCCGAAAAACCGAGCCGGGGATTGCGCGTCAAGATACTGGTGAACTTCGCCTCTCGCAGCGTCAGCACGGCGGTGCTGGAACCGCGGAACCTCGACCCGGTGCTGTCCGCCCTGCGGGCGCTGGTGAGAGACACGCGCATCGCGAGGCTGGCCGTGGTGGGTTTCCTGCTGGCGGACCAACGTGTCTTCCACCGGCAGCCGGAAGCCGGCGGCATCGATTTTCCCGGCCTTGGAAGAGCGCTGAGGTCCCTCGAATTGGGCACGGTTGATGCCGAACGCCTCGCCCAGGAGAAAGGCCAGGAGCGGTTCCTGGCCGACCTGCTCAAGGCGGAAATCAGCAGCGCAGACGGCCCCGACGCCCTGGTCATCGTCAGCCCGCGAGTGTGGACGAAGGGGGATATACCCTCCCGGAGCCTCAAGCAGCTTGGTCCTCTCGGCTACCCCGTCTTCTATCTCAAGAGCGGCCCGTTCCGCCTCCCGGACTCCTACGACGCGATCGGGCGGCTCATCGGCATCTTCAAGGGCAAGGAATACTGGCTCGTCCGGCCGGAAGATATCGGCTATTCCGCCCGCGACGTTGTCGACAGAGTGGCGCGCTCCAAACCCGCCTCCGGCGGCCAGCCGAACCGGACTGTCGTTGTAGAATAGGGACGTGGCCTGGGTACGCGGAAGCTGGGCGTGTCTGCGGCTGCGTCAAGCCGCTTCGTTGTGCGCCCTGGTGACGCTGGTCGTGATGACGGCGCGGCCGGGGCCGGCGCAAGAGATCATGGGCTGGTGGGGCAGCCAGGCGGAGGTTCGCCTCATCCAGACCGATCTGGCTGCGCTCGAGGTGGACGAACCGAAGAGGGACCTGCCCTGCTCGGTCACGCCCACCAAGCCCGCTCTCGGCTTCGACCTCCGGATGCATGCGGGCTATGGGATTACCATCCCGCTCCGGGAGTTGGCCGGCCAGGAGAGCCGCCTCACCATCATTTTTCGGGTGATTCCCAAGGCCGGGAAGGGCCAGCCGACCTATTTCACACAGTCCTTCAAAGTGCCTCCCATCGAAGCGGACGCCCGGGGAGAAACCTACCTGGAGGGAGTGTACGACCTGGGCGAGGGCACATACCATGTCGACTGGCTGATGCGGGACGCGGTAGAGCGGGTGTGCACCGGCCACTGGGAGGTGGAGGCGAAACTGCCCGATCGCGACCGCGACGTCTCGCTGGAACTGAACCCCGGCGAGGTGGCGGCCAGCAGGTTCGAGGCTTTCCAGGAAGACGCCCCGGTCGAGAGAGAGCAGGCCCAGCCGGGCCTGCAAGTGAAGGTCCTGATCAACTTCGCTCCTCCCCGCGCCAACGCTGCCGTTCTGCAACCGCCGGACCGCAACGCCCTGCTCTCCATACTTCGCTCCATCACGCGGGAGCCGAGAGTGGACCGGTTCTCGATCGTCGCTTTTAACCTCCAGGAGCAGCGCGTCCTGTTTCGCCAAGACGATACGTCGCGCATCGACTACGCGGGCCTGAAGGACGCGCTGGCATCGCTGAGCCTGGCGACCGTGGACGTCAAACGGCTCAGCCAGAAACACGGGGAAACTCAGTTCTTGGCGGACCTCCTACAGCGGGAGACGGCCGCCGGCCCGGCTCCCGACGCGCTGGTCTTCGCGGGCCCCAAAGCCATGCTGGACCAGAACGTGCCCAGTGAGGAACTCAAGAAGCTCGGCGTCATCAACTACCCGGTCTTCTACATGAACTACAACCTGCGACCGGAACTGACTCCGTGGCGGGACGCCATCGGCAGCATCGTCCGGTTCTTCCGAGGAACCGAGTACACCATCACGCGTCCAAGGGACATGTGGTTCGCCGTGTCGGAGATGATCTCCCGGATCGCGCAACTCAAGAGCGAGCGGGTGAGCCTGCTGGCGGGAGGGCAGTGAGCGTGCGCGGCGCTATCACCTGGGGAAGCGCATTTCCTGCGGCCCTGCTCTGCGCCTGCCTCGCTCACGGGCAGAACCGGCTCTCGCCGGACAATCTCGCGCCTTTCGTCCCCACGCCGGAGCCGGTGGTGCTCCGGATGTTGGAAGCGGCCGAACTGAAACCGGGGGAACTCCTCTACGATCTGGGCTGCGGCGATGGGCGCATCCTGTTCGTGGCGGTGCAGAAGTTCGGGGCGCGCGCGGTGGGCGTGGAACTGTCCGCGAAGCTCGCCCGGCAGACCATCGCGCGGGCACGGGCCCTGGGCCTCCAGGATGCGGTCCGCGTGGTCGAAGGCAACCTGCTTAACGCAGACGTCCGGCCGGCCGACGTGGTCACGCTTTACTTGCAGCGCCTGATCAACGAGAAACTCAAGCCCACGTTCCGCCGGCAACTGAAGCCCGGCAGCCGGGTGGTCTCGCACGACTACGAGATCATGGGCTGGAAACCGAGCCGCGTCGAAACGGTCGAGGTTGCCCAGCGTCGCCACACCATCTACGTGTATCGCATGCCGCCCGTCGAATGACGCCGGCGCGGCCAGGCATGCGGCGCTTTCCCGGTCTGAACGCGGGAGACCGGTCCCCCGACTCCGCGCGGAGAGGCACTCGGCTATAATTCAGGAGAAACACGCCGGCGCCGCCGCATGATCCCTCTCCGCGACTCCCAGCCAAGCTATTCCAAGCCGGTCGTGACCCTCGCGCTCATCTCGGCCAATGTGCTGATCTTTCTGTACCAGGTCTCGCTGGACTCCTTCTCGCTCAATCACTTGATTGCCTCCTACGGGCTGGTGCCGGACCGCTTCCGGTTCGATACTCTCTTCACATCCATGTTTCTGCATGGCGGTTGGCTGCACCTGATCGGGAACATGTGGTTCCTTTGGATCTACGGGGACAACGTCGAGGACACCCTGGGCCACGTGAAGTACCTGCTTTTCTACCTGCTCTGCGGGGTGGCGGCGGGCCTGGTCCACGTGGGCTTCAATGGCGGTTCCCGCGTGCCCACCATCGGCGCCAGCGGCGCCATCGCCGGGGTGATGGGAGCCTACGTGATCAAGTTTCCCCGTTCCCGCATCGTCACGCTGGTGCCTGTCTTCTTCTTTCTGACCACCATGGAGATCCCGGCCAGCGTGATCC
Source organism: Bryobacterales bacterium (assembly GCA_020851555.1). GTDB lineage: Bacteria > Acidobacteriota > Terriglobia > Bryobacterales > Bryobacteraceae > DTKY01. Next base: position 199,790 of record JADZCM010000014.1, read on the forward strand.
TGGTCTACTGGTTTGTGGTGCAGTTCTTCAGCGGAATCGGTCAAGTCGGCTATTCCCACCTGTCACAGGGCGGGGTCGCCTGGTTCGCGCATGTGGGGGGCTTTTTGGCCGGCATGCTGCTGATCCTCGTTCTGGGGGCTCGGCGCCGTTACCGGCGGCGCCCGGAATTGCACTGGTGAAGGACAACCGCATGAACGCACCTCTCGACGTGCTGGCCGTCGCCGCGCACCCGGACGACGTCGAACAGACCTGCGGCGGCGCGCTGATTCGCATGGCGGAGGCCGGCTACCGGACCGGCGTCCTGGACCTGACCGCCGGGGAGATGGGTACGCGCGGCAGCCCGGAAACCAGGATCGCCGAATCTGAGGTGGCCGCCGGGCATCTCCTCCTCGCCTGGAGGGGCAACCTGCGCCTGCCGGACGCACGTCTGGAGAACACCTTTGCGGCGCGTCTCCCGATAGCGGTCAAGATCCGCGAATTGAGGCCGCGGACGGTGATCCTGCCCTACTGGCAGGGCCGGCACCCGGACCACTACCGGGCAAGCGAACTGGGGTACGAGGCTTGCTTCCTGGCGGGACTGGGCAAGATCGACGAGGGCTCCAGCCCGCATCGTCCCGCCAGGGTGCTGTACTCCTCCATTTACGCGAACGTGACGCCTTCGTTCGTGGTCGATATAAGCGATCAATTTGAGCGGCGGATGGCGGCCCTGTTGAGCTACACGTCGCAATACGGAGAACAGGAGACGGGTGCGAGGCTCTTTCCCAACGAGGGAGAGATCCGGGAGAGGCTGGCCGCCGTTGCCCGGTTCTACGGCAACCTGATCGGCGCGCGTTACGGGGAGCCCTTCGTCGTCAGGGAGACGATGGAGGTGGACGACCTGGTGACCTTCGGGCTCAAGTGGTAGCGGCGGCCGGACCTCCTCTTGACGAAACCGAGGAGGCTGTGGAAGAGTAGAGGGAGTTCCGTACTGGGAGACTTCAATCCGTGGCGTTCAAAGATACGGTGCGCTCCATCCTGGAGACGAAGGGCCGGACGGTATGGACCGTCGGTCCGGACGAGACCGTCTACCGGGTGCTGGCGTTGATGTCGGAGAAGGGCGTCGGGGCCGTGGTGGTGGTTTCGGAGGGACAGCCTCTGGGTATGTTCTCCGAGCGCGACTATGCACGCAAGGTCATTCTTCACGGCAAGTCCTCGCTGGACACGCTCGTACGGGAGATCATGAGCTCGCCCATCGTCACCGTTCCGCCGGAAGAGACGGTCGAAGAGTGCATGAGGATAATGACGCGAAACCGGATCCGGCACCTGCCCGTCCTAGAGAGCGGGAGGTTGGCCGGCGTGATCTCCATCGGAGATCTGGTAAACTCGATCATCTCGGTGCAGGCCGCGACAATCCAGCAGTTGAGCAGCTACATTGCGGGTAAATATCCAGGTTGATTGAAACTAGGAGAAATTGATGAAGAACCTTCTTCCGTTGCTTCTTATGATTGCGCTGGCCACGGGCCTCCTGGCGCTGGCCGCCGATACGGCGTCCGAGAAGCTCATCCTGAAGTCGAAAATGGGCAATGTCACCTTTCTGCACGCCAAGCACGCGGAGCGCGAGAAGGGTGACTGCAAAGTCTGCCACGACAAGCTCTGGCCGCAATCAGCCACGGCCCCCTTGGGATGGGCCGCGGGCATGCACAAGCCTGCCGAGGCCAAGAAGACCTCCTGTGGTGCGTGCCACCATCCGAAAGGCCCGGCCTTCTCTTCGGTCGGAAACTGCACCAACTCCAAGTGCCACGTAAAGGGCTGAGGATCCCCTAGAATCCGGAGCCTCCAGGCAGACCGGCGGACTACGCCTCTGCCACAAGGAAACGGCTCCCGGCCGGGGACGCTACCTCTCTGAGCAGACGCGCCGGCGCGGTTGGCGCCGCCCGCCGTCGCGCAAAAATCCGGAATTTGTCCGCTCCCGCCGGGTCCGGCCGCCGGCGGGCCACGCACAAGGCCGGCGGCACCCGGGCTTTCAGCCATTTGCCTCTCATCAGGGTCCCCAAAATTGAATCTTGACTAGATAGTCCAGATTCTAATATATTGACTGTACGCCGGCGCGCTCCGCCGGAAGTGGGACAGAGAATGAGCACCGCCTCCAATATTGAATCCCTGGCGCTCCGTGAATACAAGTACGGATTCACCACGGACATAGAAGCCGACACGGTACCACCCGGCCTGAGCGAAGACATCATCCGTCTGATTTCCGCCAAGAAACGCGAGCCGGAGTTCATGCTGGAGTGGCGGTTGAAAGCCTACCGGCACTGGCTCACGATGAAGGAGCCCTGCTGGGGGAACGTCCACTACCCCCCCATCGACTACCAGAAGATCGTCTACTACTCCGGACCCAAGACCAAGGACCGTCCGAAGAGCCTGGACGAGGTCGACCCGAAGCTCCTGGAAACCTACGACAAACTGGGGATTCCCCTGCGGGAACAGGAGTGGCTGGCCGGCGTGGCGGTGGACGCGGTCTTCGACAGCGTCTCGGTCGCCACCACCTACCGCAAGGAACTCGCGGATCAGGGGATCATCTTCTGCTCTTTCTCGGAGGCCGTCCGCGAGCACCCGGACCTCGTGCAGAAGTACCTGGGGACCGTGGTCCCGTACACGGACAACTACTTCGCGGCCCTGAACTCCGCGGTCTTCAGCGACGGGTCGTTCTGCTACGTCCCCAAAGGCGTGCACTGTCCCATGGAGCTGAGCACCTACTTCCGCATCAACGCGCAGGGCACGGGCCAGTTCGAGCGCACGCTGATCATCGCCGACGAAGACAGTTTCGTCAGCTACCTGGAAGGTTGCACCGCCCCGATCCGCGACAGCAACCAGTTGCACGCCGCGGTGGTGGAACTGGTGGCCATGGATAACGCCCAGATCAAGTACTCCACGGTGCAGAACTGGTATCCCGGCGACAAGGAGGGGCGCGGCGGGATCTACAACTTCGTCACCAAGCGCGGCAAGTGCCTGGGGGTGAACTCGAAGATCTCCTGGACGCAGCTTGAGACCGGCTCGGCGATCACCGGGAAGTACCCGAGTGGCCTGCTAATGGGCGACAACTCCATCGGAGAGTTCTACTCGGTGGCGGTGACCAATAACCGGCAGCAGGCCGACACCGGCACCAAGATGATCCACATCGGCAGGAACACCCGGAGCACCATCGTCTCCAAAGGCATCTCCGCCGGCCAGGGGCAGAACACCTACCGGGGCATGGTCAAGATCCTGAAGGGCGCCGAGGGAGCGCGCAACTACTCGCAGTGCGATTCGATGCTCATCGGAGACCGCTGCGGAGCGCATACCTTCCCCTACCTGGAGGTGAAGAACTCCACGGCGCAAGTGGAGCACGAGGCATCAACCTCGAAGATCGGCGAAGACCAGCTCTTCTACTGCCGGCAGCGGGGTATCTCCAACGAAGACGCCGTGTCGATGATCATTAACGGTTTCTGCAAGGAGGTTTTCCGGGAACTGCCCATGGAATTCGCCGTGGAGGCGCAGAAGCTGCTGAGTGTCAGTCTAGAAGGGAGCGTCGGGTAACGCACATGCTGCAAATCAACAACCTGCATGCCGGCGTCGGCGGGAAGAAGATCCTGCGGGGAATCGATCTGGAGATCCGGCCGGGCCAGGTTCACGCCATCATGGGACCGAACGGGAGCGGCAAGAGCACGCTGGCGCAGGTGCTGGCCGGACGCGACACTTACGAAGTCACGTCGGGAAAGGTGCTCTTCGAGGGGCGGGACCTGCTGGCCCTGGAGCCCGAGGAACGGGCCGCGGCGGGGATCTTTCTGGCGTTCCAGTACCCGGTCGAGATTCCCGGGGTCACCAACATGTACTTCATGCGCGCGGCGCTCAACAGCATCCGCAAGCAACGCGGACTGCCGGAGATCGACGCCTTCGACTTCATGGAGTCGATGAAGCGGAAGATGCAACTCCTGGGAATGCCCGAGGCGATGCTCAACCGGGCGGTGAACGCCGGCTTCTCCGGCGGCGAGAAGAAGCGCAACGAGGTGCTGCAACTGGCGGTGCTCGAGCCGAAGCTCGCCATCCTGGACGAGACCGATTCGGGGCTGGACATCGACGCCCTCAAGACCGTCGCCGGCGGGATCAACGCCCTGCGCGGACCCGGGCGCTCCTTCCTGGTCGTCACCCATTACCAGCGCCTGCTCGACTACATCGTCCCGGACGTGGTTCATGTCATGTCCGCCGGACGCATCGTCAGGAGCGGCGGCAAGGATCTGGCGCTGGAACTCGAGCGGAAAGGCTATGCCGAGCTGGACGAGGCGGCTGTGAGCGAGCTGGTCCGATGATCGCACTGAAGGAAGACGTCCCCGGGTACGCCGCCCAATTCGAGCGGCGGATGTCGGCCGGCGAGCCGGCCTGGTTGCGGGAGCTTCGCGCCGGAGCCATGCGGAGCTTCTCCACTCTGGGCTTTCCCACCACGCATCACGAAGACTGGAAGTACACCAATGTCAGCCCGGTCGCCACAACTCCGTTCGGGGAGGGTCCGGCTGCCTGGCCCGCCGCGGCGCCTCCGGCGGGGCCGGCTGCGTGGCCTGTCAATGCGCGCCTGGTGTTCGTGAACGGCCACCTCTCAAGGGAGCTCTCGGCGGTGCGCGGCCTGCCGGCCGGGGTCGCCGTGCAAAGCCTGGCCGAGGCCGTCCGGAACGGCAGTACGGTGCTCGAATCCCACCTGGGGCGGCATGCTGGGTACTCTGAACAGGCGTTCGTCGCGCTCAACACGGCGCTCGCCGTCGACGGCGCTGTCGTCACCATCGACAGCGGCGTGGTCCTGGAGCAACCGGTGGTGCTGGTCTACCTCACGAGTCCCGCCGGCGGCCCGGCGGCCTCGTACCCCCGGACGCTCGTCCTGGCCGGGCGAGAGAGCCGGGCTTCGGTTGTCGAGATTTACTCAGGACCTGACGACTCGGCCTACTTCACCAACGCCGTGACCGAACTGGTCGTCCGGGAAGGCGCGGCTGTGGATCATTACCGCGTGCAGTTGGAGGGCCGCCAGGCGTATCACGTCGCGACGGTGCAAGGCGTTCAGGACCGGGCCGGCATCCTGGCCTCGCACAATTTCTCGTTCGGCGCGGCGCTGGCGCGGCACGACATCAACTCGGTCCTGGATGCCGAAGGCGCAGAGTGCTCTTTGAACGGCCTGTACCTGGCGGGCGGAAGCCAGCACGTGGACAACCACACCCTGCTCGACCACGCCAAGCCCAACTGCGCCAGCCGCGAGTTGTACAAGGGCATTCTCGGTGGGCACGGAACGGGCGTCTTCAACGGCAAGATCGTGGTGCGCCAGGACGCCCAGAAGACCAACGCCATCCAGAGCAACAAGAACCTGCTGCTGTCCAGGGACGCCGTCATCAATACCAAGCCGCAGCTCGAGATCTTCGCGGACGACGTCCGCTGCACGCACGGCGCCACGGTGGGGCAACTCGACCGGGAGGCCCTGTTCTACCTGCGGTCGCGCGGGATTCCGGTTCGCGACTCACGGGACCTTTTGACTCGCGCGTTCGCGGCGGAACTGCTCGACGCCATCCGGTGGCAGCCGCTACGTGAGACGCTGGAAACCGAGCTTCACCGGCGCCTTTCGCAAATGGTGGAGGCGGCGGCGAAATGACGGCTGCGACCGCAACCCTGGCCGAGCGAATACGCAGGGATTTCCCGGCCCTGGACCAGACCGTGCACGGCAGGCCGCTGGTCTACCTGGACAACGCCGCAACCGCCCAGAAGCCCCGGGCGGTTCTGGACGCCATCACCGGATACTACGCGGGCGACTGCGCCAACATCCATCGCGGGATTCACACCCTGAGCGAACGGGCCACGGAAGCCTACGAAGGCGCCCGCGGGAAGGCACAGCGGTTTCTGAAGGCGCCCGAGGCTCGCGAGATCATCTTCGTCCGCGGCACGACGGAGGGTATCAACCTGGTGGCCCACAGCTTCGTGCGCCCGCGCCTCAAGCCCGGCGACGAGATTCTGATCACGGCCATGGAGCATCACTCCAACATCGTGCCCTGGCAGATCATCGCCGGAGAGACCGGCGCGAGCCTGCGCGTGGCTCCCATCGACGACCACGGCGAGCTGATTCTGGACCGGTTTGAGCGGATGATCGGCCCGCGGACCAAGTTCGTCTCCGTCACACAGGTGTCGAACGCCCTGGGCACGGTCAATCCCGTGGCCGACATGGTGGCCATGGCGCACGCGCGCGGCGTGCCCGTGCTGGTGGATGGCGCGCAGGCGGCGCCGCACCGGAAAGTGGACGTACAGGCGCTAGGATGCGACTTCTATGCCTTCTCCGGCCACAAGGTCTACGGGCCGACGGGAGTGGGCGTACTCTACGGCAAGGCCGGACTGCTCGACGCCATGCCCCCTTACCAGGGCGGCGGCGACATGATCCGGTCGGTCACCTTCGAGAAGACGGAGTTCAACGGCTTGCCGTACAAGTTCGAGGCGGGCACCCCGGATATCGCCGGAGTCATCGGGCTGGGGGCCGCCCTGGACTACGTCGGGAAGATCGGTCTGGACAATATCGCCGCGCACGAGGGAGAGTTGCTTCGCTACGCCACCGACGAAGTCCTGAAGGTTCCCGGGGTGCGGATCATCGGGACGGCGCCCAAAAAGGAGGGAGTGCTGTCCTTCGTCGTGGACGGCGTCCATCCCCACGACGTGGGCACGATCCTGGACCGGGAAGGGATCGCCGTGCGCGCCGGCCACCACTGCGCGCAGCCGGTGATGGCGCGGTTCGGCATTCCCGCCACGGCGCGCGCTTCGTTCGCGGCGTACAATACCTTCGAAGAGGTGGATGCCCTGGTGCGGGGAATTCGCAAAGTGAAGGAGATCCTCGGTTGACGTCCGACGTCAAAGAGCTCTACCAGCAGCTCATCGTCGACCACAGCAAGAGCCCGCGCAATTGCCGCGTTCTGGAGGGCGCGGATGCCAGCGCCGAGGGCCACAACCCGCTGTGCGGCGACCGCGTCACGCTGTTCGTGAAACTGGAAGGCGACCGCGTGAAGGACCTCAGTTTCCAGGGCAACGGCTGCGCCATCTCCACGGCGTCGGCGTCCCTGCTGACCGAGGTGTTGAAGGGAAAGACGCGCGCGGAGGCCGAGGCTCTGTTTACGAGCTTCCACGATCTCGTTACCGGGCACGGCGCAAAAGACAGCGGTCCGGAACTCGGCAAGCTGAAGGTCTTTGCCGGCGTATCGGAGTTTCCCGTGAGGGTGAAATGCGCGACTCTGGTCTGGCACACGCTGCGGGCGGCGTTGGCCCGCGTGCAACAGCCGGCCACGGACGCAGACGCGGCGCACGCCCGCTGACCCGCGCGATTGTGCGCGATGTTCCGCGGCGCACCCCGGCCGTAAGGGGGCAGGGGCAGGACGGATGAAGCTGACAGCCCACGAAGAGTACGGCCTGCGCTGCCTCGTGCAGATTGCGCGGCAGCCGCCGGGCAAGAGCCTCACCATCCCCGAGATGAGCCGCCTGGAGGGGATCTCTCCGGCTTACGCCGGCAAGATCCTCCAGTTCCTGCGGCAAGGAGGCTTCGTCAGAAGCGTACGCGGCCAGGTGGGCGGCTATTCGCTCGCCGCGCCGCCCGAGAAGATCCTGGTCCGGGACGTGATGGCCCTGCTGGGGGGACGGATCTACGAACGCGGATTCTGCCGCAGCCACCGGGGCCAGCCGCGCGCCTGTATTCATTCCGCCGACTGCTCCGTCCGTTCGCTATGGCGCACGATACAAGGCGCGCTGGACGACGTCCTGGGCAAGACCACCCTCAAGGATCTTCTGCGCGGCGAAGCCGAAATGAGCTTGTGGCTGCGGGACCAGATGCTGTCCGGATCCCGGCGCGCGTCCGCCAGCCTTCGGCAGTAGCGCTCTCACCAGCCCGCCGGAACGCCCGCGCCAAGGGAATGTGCGTCAGTATTCCACTTCGGAAGGAGAGTAGTAGAGAATCCGGCCGCAGCTCTCGCAGCACATCACTTCCGTGCCGCTCCGGAGCTCCTGGTAGAACTGCGGGCGCATGGCGAGGTGGCACGCCGAGCAGCGGCCATCCAAGGCCTCGGCCACGGCCACTCCCCGGCGTTTGGCCCGGACCCGTTCGTAGGTCGCGTAGACGGCGGGCGTCAGTTCCCGCACCGCGGCTCCGCGTTCATCCTGTAATTCCCGGAGCAGCCGTTCGGCTTCGGCAGTGCGGGAGCGGACCAGTTGCTTTTCCTCCTCGACCTTGCCTTTCTCCGTCGCCAGGGATGTCTCCGCCGCTCTGACGTTCTGCTCCAGGGACTCGGACTCCTCCATAAGCGCCAGGATGCGGTCCTCCGCCCGGCGGATCTCCTTCTGGCAGTACTCGATTTCCTTTTGAAAGGCCCGGTACTGTTCGTTGGTGATCTTCGACCCGATCATCTGGTCGCGGAGCTTGGAGATTTGGCGTTCCTGGTCCTGGATATCTCCCTCCAGGCTCTTGCGCTCTCTCTGGTTTGCGGAGAGCGCAGCGCGGTCCGCTTCCAGCTTGCGCGTGTGGGATTCCAGGGTACGCTCGATCTCGGCGAGGTGTTTGGGTAGGGTGGCGATCTCCCGCTGCAGTTCCTTGATCCGGCTGTCGAGATCTTGCAGCCGGATGACCAGTCTCAAATCCGGCGCCATTCGCAACTCAAATTCTAGCACGCCGGCGCGTCACCCACCCGAGTACGGGTGTAACCAGGGCGCGGCCGGCCATCTCCAGTTCGGCCACTTTCAGCAGGCGGCACACCGCGTAGAAGGCCGCCGCGCCGGCCGGGATGGACAAGGCCAGATCGATCAGGCGGGCTGCGCGGCCCACCCCCAGCCATCCCTGGAGAGTTCCGCTGGTAAGAACGACCACCCCGCCCATGGCGGCGCAGGCCCCCGAGATCTGGAGGACGCTGCGGAGCAGAGCGCGCCCGTGGATGCCGCCGATACGGTTGCGCAAGATCCAGAACTGCGCGACGAAGCCGAAGACCGCAACCGCGGAGGTGGCGATGGCCAACCCGGCGTGGCCCAGCGTCCCGGTCCGCACCATGGCCAGCGCCACGCTGTAGTTGATCAGGATGGAGGCCAGGCTGACGAGCATCGGAGTCCGGGAGTCGTTCAGCGCATAGAAAGCCGGCGTCAACACCTTCAAGGCCGAGTAGCCGCCGAGTCCGATGGCATAGCAGGAGAGCGCCAGGGCCGTCTGCTGAGTGTCGTAGGGCTGAAAACGGCCGCCTTCATAGATCGCGCCGATCATGGGCCGTCCCAGGACAATCAGCCCTATGGAAGAAGGTAGGGTTAGGAGGAAGACCATGCCCAGAGAGCGCGACAGAGTCGCGCGGAACTCGTCGATGCGCCCCAGGGAGGCGCTGCGGGAAATGGCGGGCAGCGTGGCGGAGGCGATGGCCACGCCGAAAAGCCCCAGCGGCAACTGCATGAAACGGAAAGCGTAGCTGAGCCAACTGACCGGGCCGTCGGCCCCCGTGACCGGGTCATGAATGGTGGATGCGAAATTGGTGCTCACCATCACGTTGACCTGCACCGCGGCGTTCCCGAGAATGGCCGGACCCATCAGACGGCCTATCTGCCTCAGGCCGGGATGCGCCCAGTCCCAAAGCGGGCGGAAGCGGAATCCCAGGCTGTGGAGACTCGGAAGCTGCCACAGGAGTTGTAGGGCTCCTCCCAGGACGATGCCGTACGCCATGCCCTCGATTGGGGAGAACCCCAAGCGGGGCCCAACCAGGAAGCCCAGGGTCAACCCGAACGCGATAGAACCGACGTTGAAGAACGTCGAGGACATGGCCGGAACTCCGAACCGGTTGCAAGCGTTCAAGACCCCCATCGCCTGCGCCGCCAGCGCCACCAGCAGCAGGAAAGGGAACATGACCCGCGTCATGGTCACGGCCAGCTCGAACTTCCCCGGCACATTCCGGAAGCCGGGGGCCAGCAATTGCACCAGCGCCGGGCTGAAGACGATTCCCAGAACGCACAGCCCCCCCACGAGCAACATGACCGCCGTGGCCACCAGGTTTGCCAGAAGCGCCGCCTGTTCTCTGCCCCGCGTCGAAAGGTACTGGGTGAAGGTGGGTACGAACGCGGAGGAAAGCGCGCCTTCGGCGAACAGGTCGCGGGTGAGGTTCGGGATTCGGAAACCCAGCAGGAACGCGTCGTAGGCTTGGCCCGCGCCAAACAGGCGCGCCATCAGGATCTCGCGCACCAACCCGCTCACCCGGCTCGCCAACACGGAAGCCGAGACGATGCCGGCCGAACGGACGACGTTGTCCTGCTGCGCCGGAGCCACGGGTCTATTGCCCGTATTCCTCGAAGAAACGGGCGACAGCGCGGATGCCTTGATAGAAGTTCTCCAGCCGGAACTTCTCATTGGGGCCGTGCAGCCCGTCATCGGGCAGCCCGAAGCCCATCATGACGGCCGGGATGCCGAGGTGGCGGGCGAAGTCACCCACGATGGGGACGGAGCCGCCGGAGCGGATGAAGGCGGTCGGCTTTCCGAAGACCGCTTCGAATGCCTTCGCGGCGGCATCCGTGGCCGGGTGGCCGGGGTTCACCAGAACGGCGGGAGAAGCGCTGAGAACCCGAACTTCCGTGCGGATCCCCTTGGGCGTCTTCTTTCGAACGAAATCCCGGAACGCGGTGATCACTTTGTCCGGATCCTGCTTCGCCACCAGCCGGATGCTCACCTTGGCGGTGGCTCGTGAGGGGATCACCGTCTTGGCGCCGGCTCCCGTGAAGCCGCCGGCGATACCGTGAACTTCAAACGTCGGCCGGGCCCAGATCCTCTCGAGAACGGTGTAACCGGGTTCGCCGGTGAGCGCCTTCGCGCCGACTTCCCGCTTGAGGAACTCCTTCTCATGAAACGGCAACCGGGCCCAGCTTTCTTTCTCCGCGGGCGAGGGCGGTTCCACGTCATCGTAGATCCCAGGGATCTGTATCACCCCGCGGCGGTTCTTGGCCTTGGACAGAAGCTCGACCAGCGCGAAGACGGCATTGGGAGCGGCGCCGCCATAGTTTCCCGAGTGGAGGTCCTTGGCGGCGCCAAAAGCCTCCACTTCCATGTAGACCAGTCCGCGCAAACCGATGCAAAGACTTGGCATGCCGTCGGCATACATCGAGGTGTCGGATACCAGAGCCACGTCAGCGCGCAGTTTTCCGGCGTTTTCGGCCACGAACCTGGCCACCGACTCGCCGCCGACCTCTTCTTCCCCTTCGATCAGGAACTTGAGGTTCAATGGCGGCGCGCCGCGCACCGCCCGCAGCGCTTCGACCGCCTTGATATGGGTCAGTAACTGCCCTTTATCGTCGGCTGCGCCGCGCGCGTACAGGTTGCCGTCACGCAGTGTGGGCTCAAAGGGGGGGGAGCGCCATTCCTCCACCGGGTCCACCGGCTGTACGTCATAGTGCCCGTAGCAGAGGACGGTGGGCTTGCCGGGCGCATGCAGCCAGTCCGCGTACACCAGCGGGTGCTTGGATGTGGAGATGATCTCCACGTTCTCAAGCCCGGCGCCACGCAGGGAAGCCGCGACAAACGCGGCGGCGCGATCTATGTCGCCGCGGTTCTCGGGGAGTGTGCTGATGCTCGGAATGCGCAGGAAAGCGTTCAGTTCGTCCAGGAATCGCTGGCGGTTTCCGCTCACGTAGGCATCAACTGAGATAGACATCGGCTCCTCCGGTGGAAGAACCATTATGGCGCACGCAGCAGGAAGACAGGGTTAGGCGCCAGCCGTTCCACGCAAGGATTGCCCCCACCGGAGCACATGCTCCCCAGGATGCCGCGCTGCTTCGGGCAGGTGTCAGGCGGCGGGAATCACCTGTCGAAGCAACGGCGGCTGATCTACGGCGTTCGCCAGGATGCGCTGCACCTCTCCTGCGCAGAACGGCTTAGGCAGAAGGTCGTATGCCCCGTACTCGAGCACGTCCGCCCAAAACCGGGCGTCCGCCAGCAAATCCGTGACCACGACCGCGGCGCGCCGTTTGATGCGGCCTACGAGGCGAATGACGTCTTCCCAGGTTCCGTCGGGCAAGTTCTTTTCCGTCAACACGGCCCCGAATGTTCTGGCCTCCAGGAGGTTACGTGCCTGGTTAAGATCCTGCGCGTGAGTAGCCGGAATTCCCACCCGGCCCAGGATTTCGGCAAGAGCCCTCGCGTCTTCGACCGAAGGGCTTATGAACAAAACTCCAGCCTGCATAACTACCAGCCCTCCCTTGGGACTGATTGTAGACCAAATTCAGGCTGAAATCAAGAGAAAACAGGAGCAAATGCCTAGTCCGGGCGCATTACCGCGATATGTCCGAGGTTCCGGTACAACTGCTTGTAATCCAGGCCAAAACCAACCACAAAACGGTCGGGTATTTCGAAACAGCGAAATTCCACAGGCACCTGGACGATCCGCCGCGCGGTGCGGTCCAGCAGCGTGCAGATCGCCAGGGAGTTCGGCCCGCGGCCGGCCAGAGTGCGCAGCAAGTAGCGGGCAGTGAAGCCGGTGTCGACGATGTCCTCGACCAGGAGCACGTCCTCGCCCTCGATGCTGTCGTCCAAGTCCTTGGCGATCCTCACCAAACCCGGGGCTGTCGTGCGGTTGGCGAAGCTGGAAATGGCCAGGAAATCGATTTTCAGGGGGATTTCAATGGCTCGCGCCAGGGCCGTGAGGAAGAAGACCGACCCTTTGAGAACGCCGACGAGTTTGAGATCGCGTCCGCGGAAGCGCGCGGAGATTTCCGCCGCGACCTCCTGGATGCGCTGGCGAATCTGTTCTTCGGTGAAGAGCACACGTTCAATGCCCGGAGGGTGCGCCGCGCTCATACCTTGGCCACCCGGCCGCCCAGGCCGTATTTGAATACCAGGTTCTGAAAGTCTTTCTGATAGAAGACCTGGATATTAATATGAGGATAAATCTCCCGGAGCAATTTGACCTTGTGGTTCTTTCTGGTTACCAGCGATTGTTTCATTGTGGTCAGTTCGACATACATGTCTACCTCCGGAAGATAGAAATCCGGAGTAAATGCCTCCAGCGCCTTGCCGTCCTTGTCCCACTGGATGGGGAAGCTGTGCGGCTCGTATTCCCAGGCGATCCGGTAGAAGTCCAGCAGATGGGCGAAGATCTCCTCGCTCGGGTGGGAGAACCCGCTGCGCTTCAGGGCGGCTGCGCCCGCCGGCAGGATTCCGTAGCGGGACAGTTCCAGGCGCGCCTGGAACTGAAGCTGGGCGTCGGCGGCGGCGCTGAGCAAGCCCTGTTCGTTGAGGTCGCGCGCCGCGGCGGCCGTGCGGATCAGTTCGGCCATGTGTTCGGCTTCCAGAAACTCGGCGTTGAGGACCAGGTCGAACAGGTGCGGAGGGGCCGTGGCCCGGCGGAAGCGGCGTTTGCGCTCGGCCCTCTCCCGGCTCTCCAACTCCCGCAGCAGCCGCTTGGCCGCGGGACGGTCCAGGCGATGGTCCAGCATCAAAGCGCCGATGCGCCGGAACTCGGGCGCGACAACCTGAACCCGGAGCACGCCCAGGAAGTTCTTGAACAGGTGCTCCACTCCGCGGGCGGACACCACCAAATGATGTTGGGTTGCCAGGCGGGCGAGGATCGACAGCAGCGCGGGGCGAAAGGCCCGGCCGGAGAAGTTGGCGGCGGCGCCGAACTCCTCGGCCAGCAAGGCCTCCAGCCGGGTCTGGGTCACCAGCTCGAAGGAAAGAGTCTGCGCCGCCAGCCGCGCAACCTCCTCCCCCCGGCAACCCGGTTCCGCGGTAATGGTGATGAGCGCCATGATGCGGGCGAGAGTGCGCGGGCGGGCATCCGCGCCGTCGCGCTTACCTGCCCATCATAACCCTCTCTCCGCGACGGCCGCATACGGACAGAGCACTCTCCGCGTGTGAAGGACCAGGGCGGGAGCCTCCTTCAAATCGTCATCGCGGTGAAACCTCCGTCCACCGTCAGGATGCAGCCCGTTACAAACGACGACGCGCTCTCACTCGCCAGGAACAGCGTTGCGCCCACCAGTTCGGAGGCCTCGCCGAAGCGTTTCATCGGATTATGCGCCATGATCTGCGCCGTGCGCTCGGGAGTCAACAGCGCGCGGTTCTGCTCGGCGGGGAAGAACCCGGGCCGGATGGCGTTTACCCGCACACGGTGAGGAGCCCACTCCCGGGCCAGGAACTGCGTGATCTGGTTGACGCCCGCCTTGGTCACGCTGTAAGTGAAGACCTTCGACAGCGGGGGGCCGGAAGAAACCGAAGATATGTTGATGACCGAGCCGCCCCGGCCCGATTCGACCATGGCCTTCCCGAAGACCTGGCAGGCCAGGAATACGCTCTTCAGGTTGATGTCGATGATCCGCTGCCACTCGGTCTCGGCAATCTCGAAGAACGGCGTCCCGGAGTTCACCCCCGCGGCGTTGACGAGGATGTCCACCCGGCCGAAGGAGTCCAGCGCCGCGCGGAGCCCTGCTTCAAGGTCTTCCTTCCGGGCGGCGTCCCCGTGCACCGCGACAGCCTTGCCCCCACCGGAGCGTATGGCGGCGGCTCGCGCTTCTCCGTTCTCCTTGTGGACGTCGTAAACCACCAGCGAGGCGCCCGCCCGCGCCAGTCCGTCCGCCATCGCGCCCGCCAACACTCCGCCGCCGCCGACCACAACCGCGCTCTTGCCCTTGAGATCGAACAGGTCCGTGCCCATGAGTCCTCTTGTAGCACGGATAATGGAGGGTCGTGCGGGTGCAGGTCTACTTCGTAGGGAAACCGCGCAACGCAGCCGCGAACGCGCTCGCGCGGGAGTATATCCAGCGCACCGGCCGTTACGTGCGCTGCGAGATGAGCGAGATCAAGCCGGACCGTGCCGATCCCTGGGCCAGACATCCTTCCGCCACGACGGTGCTGTTGGATCCGGAGGGCCGGTCCATGAACTCGGAAGGATTCACCGCCTTCGTTGCGGACGCCCAAAGACGGGCGCGGGACCTGGTGTTTGTGGTCGGGGGCGCCGACGGCCTGCCTCCCGCCTGGCGCGGGCGCGCGGATGTCCTCCTGGCGCTTTCGCCGCTGACCATGCCGCACGAACTGGCTCGCGTCGTGCTGGCCGAGCAGCTCTATCGGGCTTTCACCCGGCTGCGGGGGCACCCGTACCCTCGCTGACCTCTCCGTACTGGCTGGCTTCGATGATGCGTCCCGCCCGGAAGCCTTTCCATGGCGGCGAGGAGTCCCGCCGCCGGACTTCGAGGTCCGGTCTACTGCCAGCATTCGGTTGATCTGAGAAGCATACGTTCCGGCGAGTACGATATCCTGATTCTTAACGCAGTCATCGAGCGATCCATGGCTTGGTTCACCAGACAGAAGCCCGCACGCGAGCAGGGCTCCGCGGGCGAGCAGCATCAGGTCCGCACGGAGGGACTCTGGCTGAAGTGCGACGGGTGCCGCCAGGTCATATGGCGGAAGGCCTTGATCGAGTCGCTGCAAGTCTGCCCCAAGTGTGACTACCATTTCCGCATCGACGCCGTCAACCGCCTGAAACTGCTTTTTGACGGACCCTGGGAGACCTTCGACGCCGGCCTGTACTCCACCAATCCGCTCGGCTTCGTCGATTCCAAGCCTTACTCCGAGCGGCTGGCCGGAATGCGCAAGGCCACGGGGTTGAGCGATGCCGTCATTTCGGCCGGCGGGACGCTGGCGGGAAGACCGGTCTACATCTGCGTTCTTGAGCTGAAGTTCATCGGGGGCAGCGTCGGGGCGGTGGTCGGAGAAGTGGTCACGCGCGCCATCGAGCGCGCCGTTGCCCAGCGGCGGCCCATGATCATCGCTTCCGCCTCGGGCGGCATGCGCATGCAGGAGGGCGCGGTCAGCCTCATGCAGATGGCCAAGATCTCAGCCGCGCTCATGCGGCTGGACGAGGCGCGTCTTCCCTACATCAGCCTTCTTACCGATCCCACCACGGGCGGCACCACCGGCAGCTTTGCCATGCTGGGAGACTTGAACATCGGCGAACCGGGCGCGCAGATCGGCTTCGCCGGCCCACGCGTCATCGAGCAGACCATCCGCCAGAAGTTGCCGGAGGGTTTCCAGCGCGCCGAGTTCCTGTTGACGCACGGTTTCCTGGACGCGATTGTCCGGCGGCCGGAGATGAAGAGCTACATCGCCGCGGCGCTCGACTTCTTCTGCGGCCCGCTACAGTGATCCAGCTCACCGGCGCCGGCAAGCAGTTCGGCGGCAAGATCCTGTTCCAGGACGCCGCCTGGCAGATCAACCCCGGCGAAGGCATCGGGCTTGTGGGCGCCAACGGCAGCGGCAAGACGACCCTGCTCAAGATCCTGGCCGGTCTCGAGACCCTGGACTACGGCGCCATAGCCCGCGCCAAGGGTTCCAGCGCGGGCTACCTGCCGCAGCACGGACTCGAATTGTCCGGCCGCACCGTCTTCGCCGAGTGCCTGTCGGTTTTCGACCATCTGCGCCAGGCGGAAGCGGAACTGGAATCGCTGGCCCGGGAAATGGCGCGGCTGGATCCCGGCGGCCGCGAGTACGCCGCCGTCGCCGACCGGTTCCACCGGCTGGAACACGAGTTCCGCGCCAGGGACGGCTACGCCCTGGAAGCACAGGCCGGCGCGGTGCTGAGCGGACTCGGTTTCCCGAAGGAAGACTGGAACCGGAGGACCGAAGAGTTCTCCGGAGGCTGGCAGATGCGGGTGGCGCTGGCCAAGCTGCTGCTGGAGCGGCCCAACCTTCTGCTGCTCGACGAGCCCACCAATCACCTGGACCTGGAGGCGCGCAACTGGCTGGAGGAATACCTCGCCGCGTACCCTCACGCCTTCGTGCTGGTGTCTCACGACCGCTACTTCCTGGATGTCGCCGTGCGCAAGGTGGTGGAGATCTGGAATAAACGGCTGCACTTCTACGTGGGGAACTACTCGCGCTACGTCGAGTTGAAGACGGAGCGGCGCGCGCAGCTCGAAGCGGCCTACCGGAACCAGCAGGACAGGATCCGGCAGCTTGAAGCCTTCATCAACCGCTTCCGGTACCAGGCCACCAAGGCCAAGCAGGTGCAGAGCCGGATCAAGGAACTGGAGCGCATGGAGCGGGTCGAACTCCCGCCCGAAGAAGAGAAGGCGATACGCTTCTCCTTTCCACAGCCAAAGCCCAGCGGACGGATCGTCGCCGAGTTCCACGGCGTGGCCAAGTCCTACGGTCCCAAACACGTGTTCGCGGGCGTCAGCTTCACCATCGAGCGCGGGGACCGGATCGCGCTCGTGGGAGTCAACGGCGCCGGCAAGTCAACGCTCATACGGATGCTGGCCGGAACGGAACCGCCAACCCGGGGCGAGTACCGTCTGGGCCACAACGTGCAGCCGGACTACTTTGCGCAGGACCAGTACAAGGAACTCGACCCCGGCGTCCGGTTGCTCGACGACCTGATGGAGATCGCGCCGCGCACAACTCAGACGGACCTGCGGAGCCTCCTCGGCTGCTTCCTGTTCACCGAAGACGATGTGTTCAAGCCGGTGAGCGTGCTCTCCGGCGGGGAGAAGAACCGCTACGCGCTGGCCCGCATGCTGCTCCGCCCCTCGAACTTCCTGCTGCTGGACGAGCCGACCAACCACCTGGACCTGCGCGCGAAGGACGTACTGCTGGACTCGCTCCAGGAATACTCCGGCACGTTGGTTTTTGTCTCCCACGACCGCTACTTCATCGACCGGCTGGCCACGCGGGTCTTCGAAGTCGCCGACGGTGAAGTCCGCGTGTATCCCGGCAATTACGAGGACTACCTCTGGCGGAAGTCCGCCGCGGCGGCTGAGGCGGCCGCGCCCGCCGCCGGCGTGGATGCGCCCGCGCCGGAGTCCAAGCCCGAAGAGCCGCAGCCGCGCCGCCTCAACCCCATACGGGTGCGGCAGATGGAGCAGCGGCGCGAGGCGATCGAGGCGGAGGTCGCACAAAGGGAGGAGGAGATCGCCGGCGCCGAACGCGCCTTGGCGGAGTTCCGGAGCGCGGATGAGACCAGGCGTCTCAGCGCGGCTCTGGACGCCGGCCGCGCCGCGTTATCGGGCCTGCTCGAGGAGTGGGAGGAATTGTCCCGGGCGCTGGAAGACGCCGGCGTCAGAAAGGATGGCGCGCCCTGACGCCGCGCCGCCGCGGGTGGCCGTGGTCTAGGACCGTTCGGAGGAAGGCTCACCGCTCTTCTCGGGTGCTTCCGGGGCGCGCAGTAAGCGCCTGAGCAGCCGGTTTGACGGCAGCGAGGACTCGACAAACTCCACGCCGTCGGCCGTGATCTCGAATTCGGCGCTGCTCTCGGTCTTCAGCAGGCGCTTCTCCTTCAAGTACCAGACCGTGAACACCAGGTGCTCGCGCGGGATTACCATCAGATTCTCGAAATCAAGCAGGGACATTCCCGGACGGTCCGGGTTCATGCGCCTGCGGTTGTAAAGAAGCGACAGAATCCCCAGCCTGCGGTTCACCTCGGCATCGACCCCCACCAGGAATTCCTTCAGCTCGAAGAGCTTCACCGGTTCGCTCCCGGCCAGGTGATACCGGGCGTCGTACGCGGCCCGCTTCACGGGGTCTGACAGCGTGTTGAAGGCTTCCCTGAGCAGTTCGAACTTCACCCGGTCTCCCGTGTGCGGGTTATCGGGGTGGTAGCGCGTGACCAGCAGTTTGTAGACCCTCTGGATGGTTTCGGCTTCCGCGGAGGGACTGATCTGAAGCAGTTCGTAGAAGTCGACGAAGCCATCCCCTTCACTTCCGCCGGCGGCAGTGGAGGACGCGTCCGCCAGTTCCAACCCGACCAGGAACTCGGGCTCTTGTCCGGTGCAGTGGCGGACCCGTGCGGTGCCGGACAACCCATAGTCCTCGGCGTGCAACTGCACGTGAGCGCCTACCGGAAAAGGCATGGGCGCGTAGACGCCCACGCCCGTGGCCGATACATCCGCTCCCCGAACCGTACAGAACTGCTGAATTCCGCGCCCGTCCCGGAAAGCCAGCGTCACCGCCCCCGGCTTCCTCCGGCGGGTTTCCTTACGGATTCTCTCTCTCATTACCGCCCCGTTCGCAACCTCCCACGCTGAGAACGCATTATATCTCAGCCCTTCCCGAAGCTCCCGCCAGGGGCGCGGGCGGCGGAGGATTGTTAACCTTGAGGCGTGGGGGATCTCCAGGAGCAACTGGCCACTCTGCGGCGGAAGATACGGCAGATCGACCGCAAGTGGGCCGCGCCTCGGCCCGCGACGCCGGCAACTCCGCCGTCGCTTCCGGAAGACCACGCGCCCCTGCACCACTTCGTGGACGAGTTCATGAGCGGCGAGGTGGTGGAAACTCCGGAGGGCACGCACTTTGAAACCGAGAAGCTGTACGCCCGTCACCGCCGGCACGGAAGCCTGGACATATCCGTTCTATCCGAACTTCCGGAGGACCTGCTGGACGCGCTTTCGGAGGGGAGTGTTCCGGCAGCCAATCCTTCGCGCTGGGCCTTCCTTGACACGGAGACGACAGGGCTGGCTACCGGTTCGGGCACCTATGCGTTCCTCGTCGGGGTGGGCCGCATCACGCCCGAAGGTTTCCGGATACGCCAGTTCTTCATGCGGGACTTCGCCGAGGAAGCAAGCCTTCTGTCCGCGCTGGACCGGCACCTGAGCCAGTTCGACGTGCTGATAACCTACAACGGCAAGTGCTACGACCAGCCACTGCTCGAGACCCGTTTCATAATGATGCGGCGCAAGCCTCCTTTCGCCCGCCTCGCGCATATGGACCTGCTGTTCGGGGCGAGGAGGCTGTGGAAGCTGCGGCTGGAAAGCTGCCGGCTGGTCGAGCTGGAAAACCAGGTGCTGGGCGTCGAGCGCGAGGGCGACCTGCCGGGCGAGATGATCCCGTACGTGTACTTCGAGTACCTCCGCACGCGGCAGGCGGCACGCCTGGCGCCAGTCTTCCACCACAACGCCATCGACATCCTGACGCTGGCGTGCCTGACGGCCATCGTGCCCCTTGCGTTCCGTTCGCCGGAGAACGCGCCGCTGCACCACGGCGCCGACTGGGTGGGCCTGGCCCGCTGGCTCATGAAAGCAGAGCGCCGGGAAGAAGCCCTGGCGCTCCTTCGCCGGGCGGTGGAGCGGGGTCTTTCCGACGACCTGCTGTTCCGGACGCTGTGGGAAATCGCCGCGGCCGAGAAACGGCTGGGCCGCGAAGCGGCGGCGGTCGCGGCCTTCAGCGAACTCGCCTCCACGCCAAACCCGCACCGCGTGGCGGCGCTGGAGGAACTCGCCAAGCACTACGAGCACCGGGAGCGGAACCTGGTCCTGGCCATGGAGTTCACCCGCGCGGCGCTGGAACTGGAGGACTCGCCCGCGCTCAGGCGCCGCGCCGAACGGCTGGCCGCGCGCCTCGCGCGGCCGCGCTCACGCCGGCTGTTGTAGGCCAGCCGGGAATCCGGGGAATGGGCGGTATCATCGTCTTCCCTCCGGCAGATCGGCTATAAATGAATGGAGAGCTATTTTATGCCAGACAAATACACTTACTTACAGGACCTGCGCGCGCACACGCGCGTGCCGGAGAACGGAATCCTGAGCCAGACGTTGCAGAACGACGACCGCTCTAAAATCGTCCTGTTCGGTTTCACTGCCGGGCAAGAGCTTTCCGCGCACACCGCGCCCTTCCCCGCGACCCTCACGGTGCTGAAGGGCGAGGCCGCGCTCCGGCTGGGCGAGGACGAGCGGGAGGCCGCCGAAGGAACATTCGTCTACATGACGCCGTACCTGGAGCACGGCATCAAGGCCAAGACAGACCTGGTCCTGCTTCTGACGATGATCAAGAAGTAGTTGCGGCCGGGGCTGCTCCCAACCGGCTCGCAAAGACCAGCCGGGGTGAGTGCCGCGCGGGAGGACGCGCCTAGCGGAATTGCTCCATTTCCGCTTCGAGCAGCGCGACGTGCTCTTCCTCCTCGGCAGCGAGTTCCAGGTAGATGTCCCGTTCCGGACTGCCTTCGGCCGCTTCGGCCGCGGCCTTGCGGAAATGGTCGCGGGTGCGCTTTTCCATCTCGATGGCCATTTCGTAGATGCGCGCCGCGGCTGTCTCGTCCGTGAAAACGATGTCACGGAACAGCCACTCGGAGAGCCGCTGTTCCGCGGCCGGGTCCAGCTTGATCACGGACGGGTCCAGGTGGGCGTGGTACTTCTCGCCGAGCTCGTGCAGGTGATCCACCTCGTTCTCATAGAGCTGTTCGAGAATGATCCGGTTCTGTGGATTCCGGATCCGCTCGCGCGCCATGCGGTAGAAGTGAAAGGCGTTCAATTCCAACTGCATCGCCTCCCGAACCGCCCGCAGCGCCGCGGGATCGCCCAAGTCCCGGTCCTCGATCACCTCCAGCTCGCCCCCGCACAGGAAACACCGGCCATACGGCAGGGCGATTCCGGTGGTCAGCTTATGACAGCTCCGGCAGCGCCAGGTGTACCGCACCTGGGCGCAACAGATCTCATCTTCCTCCAACACCTTGTGGCACTTTGGACAGAACGACGGCATCGCGCCTCCTCAGACAGCCTGCGCCGCAATTTCGGGAGTCTGCGGCGGCAGCAGAAGCCCCAGATACTCCAGCATGCCCCGCGCGGCCCGACGGCCGGCTCCCATCGCCAGGATCACCGTGGCGGCGCCGGTCACGATGTCGCCGCCGGCAAAGACGCCCGGGATCGAGGTCATGCCGGTGCGCTCATCGATCTCGATGTACCCCCACTTGTTGATCTTCAGCCCCGGCGTGGTCTGGGCGATGATCGGATTCGCGGAAGTGCCCAACGCGTAGATCACCGTATCGATGGGCATGTCAAACTCCGAACCCGGTACCGGCACCGGCCGCCGCCGGCCCGAGGAATCCGGCTCGCCCAGTTCCATACGCTGGCAGCGCATGCCGGTCACCCAACCCGAGGGATTGCCCTGGATCTCCACGGGAACCGTGAGCCAGTGGAAGGCGATGCCCTCCTCCATGGCGTGATGCAACTCCTCAGCCCGCGCCGGGGACTCGCGCTGGCTCCGGCGGTAGACAATCGAAACCTGTTCGGCTCCCATCCGCAGCGCGACACGCGCGGCGTCCATCGCCGTATTGCCCGCCCCAATGACCGCGACGCGCCGCCCCATGCCCACCGGCGTATCGTAGAGAGGCTGCTGGTAGCCTCGCATCAGGTTGACCCGCGTCAGGAACTCGTTGGCGGAGAAAACCCCGTTGAACGCCTCCCCCGGAATTCCCATGAACTTCGGCGACCCGGCGCCCGTTCCCACGAACACCACGTGGTACCCCATCTCGTTCATGAGCTGCGGAATGGTGAAAAGCTTCCCGATGATGGTATCGAGCCGGATCTCTACGCCCTGCTTGCGAAGCTGGTCTATCTCGTAATCGATAATGCGCTCGGGCAGACGGAACTCGGGGATGCCGTATTTCAACACTCCGCCGGCCACGTGCAACGCCTCGAAGACGGTCACCGCCACCCCCTGCTTGATCAGGTCGCCGGCGCAGGCCAGTCCCGCCGGGCCGGAGCCCACGATGGCTGCCCGTTTGCCCGTCGAGCCTGCCGGGACCGCGGGCGGGTCCTCCCAGCCGCGCCCCATGGCCATGTCCGCCACGAACCGCTCCAGCCTGCCGATGGAGACGGGCTGCAACTTGGCGCCGACAATGCAGGTGATCTCGCACTGCGTCTCCTGCGGGCAAACCCGGCCGCAGATGGCCGGCATCGAGTTGGCGTCTTTCAAGATCCGGTAGGATTCGCGCAGATCGCGGCGCGTCAGCGCCGCTATGAATCCCGGGATGTCAATGCCCACGGGGCAGCCGGGCACGCAGCGCGGCTTCTTGCACATCACGCAGCGCTCGGCGTCGTGCAGGGCTCCTTTGAGGTCCAGCCCGAGGTTCACCTCGAGGAAGTTGTGCACGCGCTCCTCCGCGGGCTGTTCCGGCATGTGCGAGCGCTCGGGCGGAATTGTCCGGATGTTTTTGGGCACACGGGGACCTTCGGGAGCCGGCGCCGGCTCGGGTAACGGGACGAGTTCGAAGCTGACGTCCGCCGGCGGCGCCGGCTGACGCGGCGTCCGCTTCAATCCGGCCAGGCGCTCCGACTCCGACCGGTACCTTTCGAGCGACGTTCTCTCTTCACGCTCGAACCGTTTCTGCCGAAGCGCCAGTTCGTCGAAGTTCACCCCGTGGCCGTCGAAGTCGGCGCCGTCCACGCAGGCAAACCGCATCTGCCCGCCCACCGTGACGCGGCAGGAACCGCACATGCCGGTTCCGTCCACCATGATGGAGTTCAGGCTCACGACAGTGGGGATGTTAAACGGCCGGGTCAACTCGCAACAGGCCTTCATCATGGGGATGGGCCCGATAGCCACCACCCGCCGGACTTCCCGGCCCCTCGATAACACCTCGCTCAACGCTGCGGTGACAAAGCCCTTTCGTCCGTATGAACCGTCGTCGGTGGTGACGATCAGTTCGTCGCTATAGCGCCGGAACGGCTCTTCCCAGAAGACCAGGTCGCGGGTACGGAAGCCGATGATGGAGATGGTCCGGTTGCCGTGCCTCTTGTAGTCGCGCAGTTGCGGGAAGACGGGCGCGACCCCCAATCCTCCGCCGACCAGCACCACGGTTCCATCCAGCGGCTCGATCTCGCTCGGCAGCCCGAGCGGGCCGATGAAATCCAGGATCATCTCGCCTTCGGCGAGTTCCATCATCTGGTAGGTCGTCTTGCCCACCGCCTGGATGACCACGGTCACGGTGCCTCGCTCGGCGTCCATGTCCGCCACCGTGAGGGGAATGCGTTCGCCGCGTTCATCGATCCGCACCATCACGAAATGGCCCGCCCGCGCGGCGCGCGCCAGGTCGGGGGCGTGCACCTCCCACAGGAACG
Organism: Bryobacterales bacterium; assembly: GCA_020851555.1. Lineage (GTDB taxonomy): Bacteria > Acidobacteriota > Terriglobia > Bryobacterales > Bryobacteraceae > DTKY01. The sequence goes on from JADZCM010000014.1 coordinate 223,634, forward strand.
TGGTGGGGCCGAACTGCTCTCTGCGTACAATCCGATACATCCGTCCCTGCGCCCTCCGCCGTCCATCTTAGCAGAGGCCCTGTCGCGGCTCCGGATCCTCTGCGCGCGGGGCGTTTCCTACCAAGTGTGGGTTTCGGCCACGTTGCAGGTCCAGCAGACAGGAGCGTGCGTTGCCAGCACGCCGGGGATCGACTCCGCTCTCAGGTCGCTCCACTGAACCAGCCGCAACTCCGGGCTCAGGAGGCAAGGCTTGTGCCCGGTCCAGCGGATCTCCCCGAGCGGGGCGCCACAGCACGCGCACCGCTTGTCCTGATACCACTTCTCGATGATGTTGCGCACGAGGCAGTCCTCGGGGGCATGCTCGAGTTGGCGCAAGCAGGGTTGACCGCAGGCGCGCTTCCCGGGCCAGCGTGAGCAGCGGGCGAGCCGCAGGCGCCTCCGCCCCCATAGTAGCCGCCACCGGTTCAGGCGTACCGCCGCCGGCTTCCCGGTTTCCGGGCAGGTCACCACGCCCTGCCCCCGGAATCTCCACATTCTGCTTGCAGCCAGCGCCAGGAGGCCGGCAAGCAGGACTGCGGCGAGCCAGAGAGCCGTGCCCATCGCTGCAATTCTATGCACGTTACGGCGGGCCGGCGCAAGGACGGCCGGGTTAGAATATCAAAGAGGCAAACACCCCCATGACCCGCGTTTTCGCAATAAGCAGCGTCCTTGTGTTTCTGTTCGCCTGCGCTCTGGAGGCCCAGGCGCCGGCCCCAACCCTCAGCGCCGAAACCAAACAGGCCTGGACAGCCATCAAAGGCAACCTGTTGAAAGCCGCCGACAAGATGTCCGAGGCCGACTACAGTTTCAAGCCGACGTCTGAAATCCGCAGCTTCGGTGAGATGATCGCGCATATCTCCGATAGCGCTCTGCGTACGTGCGCCGCCGTGAAGGGCGAACAGCAGAAAGCCGATGCCGCCACCAAGACCACCAAGGCCGAGCTGACCGCCGCGCTGAAGGCATCGTTCGATTATTGCGACACCGCTTACAACACGCTCACCGACGCCAACGCCATGGAGATCGTGAAGGCGGGCCGCGGCGGACGGACCAGGGCTTTCGCGCTGGCCTACAACACCGCGCATATGAACGAGTCTTACGGCTACATCGCCGTCTATATGCGGTTGAAGGGGGTCACGCCGCCTTCGAGCGAGAAGTAGGCGCGTTGCTGGGCGGGCTCAAGGTCCGGCCACCATGCGCTTCGCCTTTCTGACAGCCACGCCCTTGAATCCGTTCGAGGGCAGCGGCACGTACGCGGGTCTCGCGGCTCTGGCGGCCGGGTTGCGGGTCTTAGGCCACGAGGTCGAAATCGTAGCGCCCGATCCGCGCTTGCCTGTTTTCACGCTCCGCCGCCTGTGGTTCAACGAACAGCTTCGGAGACGCCGCTGGGAGGCCTTCGACCTCGTTGTCGGATTCGACATGGACGGCTACCGGATCGCCGGCCGCACCGGCCGCCCGCACGTCGCCTCCATCAAGGGGCTGATTGCCGACGAGATGCGTTTCGAGCGCGGCGCGACGCGTCTCAGCATGGCGGCGCAGGCGGCCTGCGAAGCCCGGCACGTGCGGCGCGCCAGTCTGGTGGTGACCACCAGCCGGTACCTGGCGGCGCGCCTGGAGGAGTTGTACAAACCTCCCCGCGCCGCCGCCGTCGTGCCGGAGTTGATCGACCTGGAACGGTGGGCGGAACTCTTCCGGGAGAATCCGGCCGAACCCGAGCCGGGCGAGTTCGCGGTGTTGTCCGTCGGCCGGTTCTACCCCCGCAAGCGGTTTGCCGTTCTCCTGGAGGCCGCGGCCGAACTGCGCACGGAACTGCCGCAGCTACGAGTGCGGATCGTTGGAGACGGGCCCGAACGCGGCAGGCTCCTGTCGATGTGCCGCCGTCTGCGGCTGGAACCCACGGTGCGCTGGCTGGGGAACTTGAGCCAGGCGGAGCTCGCCCGGGAGTACAACCGGTGTTCTGTTTTCGCCCTCCCCAGCGTGCAGGAGGGCTTCGGGATCGTCTTCCTGGAGGCGATGGCCGCCGGCAAGCCGGTCGTAGCCGCGAGAGCCGGCGCCGTGCCAGAGGTCGTGGAGCACGGCCTGCTGGTCGAACCCGGCAGCGCCCAGGCGCTGGCCGATGGCCTCAGAAAGATGTGCCGCGATGCGCTCCTGCGCCGGAGGCTCGCCGAGGCTGGCGCCGGCGCCGTGTTCAGGTACAATACCCCTGAGGTATCGCGGCAGTTTCTGACCGCCGTCCGCCACCTCGTCTGATGCCGTCCGCGTTCAGCAGGGTTTCTCTGCTGTTGGTCAGCGTGCTTGCCGGCTGCTACGCCGGCGAGCCGGGCCCGGGCCTGCGGGTCTTTATGGCAGGGGAACCCGTGCGCGTGGACGGACGGCTCGACGAGCCGGCGTGGCGGGCGGCCGAGCCCGTCTTGCTGACCCAGCAATCGCCCCGTCCCGGTGAACCGACCCCCTTCCGGACCGAGGTGCGCGTGCTTCTGGCGGGAAGATCCATCTACTTCGGTTTTTCATGCACCGACGCGGAACCGGACCGCATAGCCGTGCATACGATGCAGTTCGACGGGGCGATGGGCGGCGACGACACCGTGACGGTGGTGCTCGACCCCTACGGAGACCGGCGCACGGGCTACGCCTTCAAGATCAATGCGGCGGGCGCGCGCGCCGACGGGCTCATCAACGACCCGGAGCACATCTCCAGCGACTGGGACGGCATCTGGGACGCCCGAACCGCGCGCACGGCCGACGGCTGGTCGGCGGAAATAGAGATCCCGCTCCACACCCTCAACTTCATCCCGGGGCAGGGCGCATGGGGACTGAACCTGGAGCGGACCGTGGCGCGCGAACACCTGGTCCTGCGCTGGGCGTCGCCGACGCTCGATTCATTTACGGGAGACATGAGCCGGGCCGGAGTCATGAGCGGCATGGAGAATGTCGAGCAAGGCCGCGGCCTGGAGTTCACTCCCTACTGGGCCGGCCGCACCAATCGGGAGTTCGGGGCGGGTGCCCGGACGTGGCTGGGGGCCGGCGGATTCGACTTCACCTGGCGCATGACCCCTCAGATGGCCGCCGTCCTGACGCTGAACACGGATTTCGCGGAGACCGAAGTGGACTCCCGGCAGATCAACATTACACGCTTCCCCCTGTTCTTCCCCGAGAAGCGCGCATTCTTCCTGGAAGGGTCCAACCAATTTGAGTTCGGTCCCTACCTTGGCCGCGCGTTCATCCCGTTCTTCAGCCGGCGTATCGGCTTGTTGGAGGGCCGGCAGGTGCCCATCGACGCGGGAGTGAAACTGAACGGCCGGGCAGGCCGCTGGCAGTTGGCGCTCCTCGACGTGCAAACGCGGAGCACGAGTTTCGCGCCCGCGGTCAACCTCTTCGCGGGGCGGACATCTTACGACGTGAACCGCAATCTGCGGGTAGGCGCCTTGCTGACCAACGGCGATCCGGCCGGACGGAAGCGGAACACTCTGGCGGGTTTTGACGCCCTCTGGCGGACCTCCCGGTTCCGCGGCAACAAGAACCTCCTGATCGGCGGTTGGACTGCGTTCAGCGCGGGTGATCTGCAACCGGGCCGGCGGACGGGATGGGGCTACAAGGTGGACTACCCCAATGACCTTCTGACCTGCTACATCTCCACGCAGGAGTTCGGGGACGCGCTCACTCCGCTGCTCGGCTACCTCCCCCGCCCTGGCACGCGCCAGCACCAGGGAGGATGCAGGGTAAGCCCGCGGCCCGCGAAAAACGGGTCCTTCGGGTGGATCCGCCAGGTCTATTTCGCGAACCACTACACGCGGACCACGAACCTGAAAGGGATCAACGAGTCCTGGAGCTTTCAGGTCACGCCGCTCTGGGCGCAACTGGAGTCCGGCGAGATCCTGCGGGTGAGTTGGGCGCCTCAATACGAGTTCCTCGCCGCGCCTTTCATGATCGTTCCGGGCCTGGCCATCGCCCCCGGCGCTTACCGGTTTGACCGGTTCACGGCGTCGGCCATGACGAGCGTCCACCGGCCCTTCATCGCAAGCTTCGTATCCACCTGGGGCACCTTCTACGACGGGACACTCACCCAGCACGCGGGAACGGTGAATTGGACCTCCCCGCGAGGACGGATAGAACTCGGCCTGGGAGGCGAGACCAATTTCGGCCACCTGAAAGCCGGTAACTTCGTTCAGCGGCTATGGCAATTGAAGACAAACCTGGCCTGGAATCCACGGCTGGTGCTTTCCAGTTTTGTCCAGTACGACAGCCTGTCGCGGAATCTGGGAGCCAACACAAGGCTGCGGTGGACCATGAGGCCGAACCGGGAATTCTTCCTGGTGTGGAACCGTGGGTGGCTGAGACCTCTGGAACGGCCTGATCTGGCCATCCTGCCCGAAAGTGAGATGCTCGCGGTCAAGTTCCGCTGGACCTTCCGCATATAGAGCCGCCTCGCTGTGCTGGAGCCGGGAGCGAAGGTGCCATAATGGGAGGACACGATTGAGGCGGAATACGGGTGCCGCGGAGCTTCGATACGACGATTGTGACATGGAAGACCGGTGGGCATCTCCGCTCCATCGAGTTTCCTTCGACGCTGTGCCAGAACATCCTGGAGCAGCGCGGCGGCGCTGCACCGGGGCCCGCTGACCGGTGTCAGGCCGGAGGGGTGCTCTTCGGCGTGAAGAGCGGCAGGAGCGTCAAGATCGTTTCCTTTCGCGCGCTCGAATGCGAGCACGCCTACGGCCCGGAGTTCGAACTCTCTCCCAACGATGAAGCCCGGCTCCGGGAAGCACTGGAAGAGAATCCGGGCGTCGGGGCGCCTGTTCAGACGCGGCCCGTCGGCTGGTATCTGACCAAGGAGCGTTGGTCGGTCCTCACGCACCAGGACAGGGTGATCTACGACCGGTACTTCTCCCACCCCTGGCAGGTGACCCTCCAGGTCGTGCTGGGCGAGGCAGGCCAGTGCCTCGCCGGGTTCTTCTACCGCACCAAAGACAATTCGATCTGGGTAACGCGCGGCGAATTCCGGATGGCGGCACACTGGCGCGGGACTGAAGCGGAAGCCTCCCGCCCGGTCACGGCCGGTACGGCCGCGACGGCGCCGGCCGGGCAAGGTTCCTCGCCTGCCCTCGGCCCTGTCCCGCCCGAGGGAGACCCCCCTCCCCTGGCAGACCAGGAACTGGAGAAACCTCCCGAGCCGGAACCCACCAAAACAAGCGTGCAAACAGCGGAGACTCGCGATCTTCCCGGCCCCGCTATCTTGGAGGTTGAAACCGCGCACCGGTCCCTCAGACTCGCACCAAAGGCGGATCGGGATCCCGATCCGTTGCCGCCCTACTGCGCCTTCTTCGGTTTCAGGAGCGAGCCGTTCGCGGCGGGCGGCGTTTTCTGGGGCCGCCAGCATCAGAGAGCGCTGGCCGAATTAGCCCGCGGCATCCGGTTGCGGAGCGGAGTGGCCGTTCTGACGGGAAGAGCGGGGACGGGCAAGACTACCCTCCTGCTTCGCCTCGCCGAGCGCCTGGTGCGGGAGTCCATTGAATTCGGCTTGATCCTGAATCCCGGAGCCGGCAGCCTCGATTTCTACGAATCCCTGGCCCGCGACCTCTATCTCTCCTGGACCCGGCGGTCGCGTGAGGAGGTTCTTCAGAGTCTCGCTGAGTTCCTGCACGACCAGGCGCGCCGGGGGAGCACCACCGCGCTCCTGATCGACAACGCGCAGGACCTGGACCGGGAGGTTCTCGAAGATCTGCGGTTGTTGGACGAACTGCGGGACCGTCGCGGAAGATTGGCGCAGGTGGTCCTCTGCGGAACCCCGGACCTTAACGGCAGGCTGGGGTCCGGCGATTCGGGATGGTCGGCTCATCCTCTCGCGATGCACCTTCACCTCAGACCGCTCGCTCAAGGAGAAACCGCGCGCTACATCGCTGACCGGATGGCGGAAGCAGGGGTGGATTCGAGTTCTGTTTTTCCGCCGGGCGTGGTGGCGGAGATTCACCGGCTCTCGGGGGGTATTCTGCACCGGATCGATACAGTGTGCAACCGCCTTCTGGCGCGCTGCTTCTCCTTCGGCGCCACAACCGCCACCGTTGATCTTCTGGAGGGTACGGATTCCGAGCCTGACAGGCCGCAACCGGCGCCGAGTCTGGTGAGAAGTCTCGGGCGGACCGGCTGAGCCTTCCGGCTATCTTCTTCAGCGCATGCCCGGCTGGCCCGCGAAGGGCCTTTCCGCGTGTGCTCTGCCGGATGTTCCAATACGCGGCGGGCGCAGTCGCGTTGCTCGGATGGCGCCGGCGTGTCTTGGCCCGTTCTATAGGTCCAACCGCGAGTCCCACTGCCGTGACAAGGCCACGGCCAGAGGCGTAAGGAAGGCCGGAGGGCGCTCTGAAGAACGCCCTCCGGTGGGGGGGAGGTATTATCCAGGGAGAGCTGGGCAGCTTCTCCCAACACGCGGATTCTACCCGCTGCCGCCCCGGCTGACAATCCTGTAAATGGTGGGGGGTACACTACTTACGATCGTCAACAACCCGGCGATGCGGACGAGGGACGGCCCGGCTGCCGGCAGAACTCTTCCGGGCTGATCCCACTGGTCTCGCCTTCGGCAACCAACTGCTCAGCTTCCGCCCGGCTCCGGCGGCGCCGCAGCTCTCCCACCTGTTGTTCGCTCACGCTCGCCGTTCAACACCACCCCCGCCGCGTGAACAGATGGGATGCTCTGACGCTTACCCTCGTCCAGCCGGGTTGCGAAGACCTCGGTCGGCGCCTGGTCCTCGAAGCGCTCCGAATGTAAGACGTCGAGGGCCCTTTGCTGTTCGGCGGGCGCCAGGGCGCGGGGCGGACTCGGGCGAAAGGCCGCCGGGGCGGCCGGCTGGCTTCGGCGGAGGTGGCGGTACAGCGAGGCCCGCGGCACGTTGAGTGCGCGGCAGGCGGCCGCCCGGCCCACCGTTTGGCCGAGCTGGTGGGCGGCGGTCATAAGTTCTCCTCGCCGGTTTTGACTTCCGGCAGCGAGATCCCCAGCAGGGCCGATACTTCTTCTGCACCTCGATGATGAGCTCGGCCTGTTCGAGGCGGCGGCTCAGACGAGCGTTCTCTTTCCGCAGGCGCTGGTTCTCGTCGGCCAGCGGGTTAGCGGTGGATTTGCGCTCGCGTTTTTTTGGTGTCAAGGCATCGAGTTCGCCCTGCTCCTTCTGGCGGCGCCAGGTCATCAGATGACACGAGTACAGCCCCTCGCGACGCAGCAGGGCGCCGATGGCGTGATCATCGCGGCAGGCCTCTGCTTGGGCCAGGATCGAGCGCTTGTACTCAGCCGTGAACTGGCGCCGCTTGGGCTTTTCCGGAACCTCCGGATTCGGGATGTGGGGCGGAGTGGCGGCGCCGGAGTTGGCAACGGGGGAGGTGTCTCAGTCATGTTGGCACAGAGGGCCATCGCTCCGCGACGAATTTGTTCTAAGATCGGGCCCGAAGCAGGCAGCTCTACCGCGCGCATGATTTGGTGCTAACTTTGCTCTGTATGGCTGATATGACCGCCATTTTCATGCACGAGACGCAAGCGCTGATCGAGTCTGCCGCCAGGCTAGTAGTCGATTACTACAAGACACTGCCCCAGCGGCCGGTGTTGGTCCCCAGCACCTCGGAGAGCCTTCGTGAAGTGCTGTGTGAACCCTTACCTGTCGACGGTACAGGTTTTGAAACACTCCTCGGAACGCTTCGAGACGTCGTTTTCCGATTTAGCCGCCACAACGGCCATCAACGATTCTTCGGCTATGTAGCATCGCCCGGAACACCAATCACCACGGCCGGAAGCATGATTGAAGCGGCACTGAACGCGAATCTCACGAGCTGGCGATCTGCCCCGCCAGCAGCCGAACTGGAGCACCTCGTCATCACCTGGCTCAAGGAGATGCTTGGGTATCCGTCCAGTGCGGAGGGATTGCTTGTGAGCGGTGGGTCCATGGCCAACTTGGCGGCGATGGCCGCAGCCAGAAGCGCGATCCGGCCGGAGGCGGCACGCAACGGTCTTTCTGGACCACCGCTGACGGTGTATGTTTCTTCCGAGTCGCATTTTTCGTTGCGGAAGGCGGCAGCAATCCTGGGTATCGGCGAGGCGAATGTTCGTATCGTCAGCACCGACGCTCAACTCCGCATGGATCCGGCGGAACTCGAACGTCTGATCCGCGTTGATTTGGCGGCGGGACGCGTGCCGATGTGCGTTTCCGCCAACCTAGGCACGGTCGGGACCGGCGCCGTAGATCCCATCGACGCGATTGCCAAAATCGCTCACCGGTACGGGCTTTGGCTACATGTGGATGCGGCGTATGGGGGCTTCGCGGCGCTCGCTCCCTCCGGACAGCCATATTTCGAGGCCATCTCCGAAGCCGATTCCGTCACGCTGGACCCGCACAAGTGGCTGTACGTACCCGTGGGTTGCGGCTGTGTTCTTTACAAAAATCCATCTGCCGCCTACTCCGCTTTCAGCCACAACGCCGAGTACACCCGTACCATCGGCCTCGAACGGAACGAAGCTTTCGCTTTCTGGAATTACGGTCCCGAGTTGTCCAGGCCATTCCGTGCACTCAACCTGTGGCTCTTGCTGAAGTACGCCGGCACGAAGCGAATCGGAGACGCCATCGAATCCAACATCGGCTGTGCCAAATATTTCGAAAAGCTGGTTTGTGCTAGTGAAGATTGGGTGCGCGACAAAAATGTAGCCCATCATGCGGCTGACGAGCGATCCGCCCAGTAGTCTTCGAACCTACGGCTGAGGCGGCAGCAGCGCAGGGCGATGATGGCGTTAGCGCCACGGACGGTCCAGA
>JADZCM010000015.1 GCA_020851555.1 Bryobacterales bacterium
CGGCTGAAGACGGGAAACGCACGTTGCGCGATGGCTTCCGTGTCACGGGTCGCGCCGTCGATTACCAGACCCCCGACGCCGCGGGCCTGCGCGGCCACGGTGAGGATCTCGCCCCAGGCTCCGGCCAGCAGGAAGCCGTCCGTCGAGGCCACCAGTATGTCGCCGGGCTCGGCCAGCGTGACAGCCTGGTGCAGCATGAGGTTGTCCCGCGGGGGGCACTGCACGGTGAGCGCCGGGCCGCACAGCCGCGCTCCGGGCCAGGCCGGACGCACGGAGGGATGCACCATGCCCTTCTGTCCGGCCGATTCGTAGAGCGTCGCCGTGTCGAACGCGGCGAGCGCCTTGATGAGTTCGCGAGAGGGGTGCAGGCCTGCCGCCTCGGATCGTGACAAAGACGTATTCCTTCTCCTTCTACTTGCGCGGCTCCAGGGTCGCGCCCGCCAACCCCGCCAGGAAACCAGCGGCGGCGGCGAAATCTTCATCGCCTCTTCCGGAGATGCTGGCCGCGGCGAAGACCTGGGCCGCGAGCGCCGTAAAGGCCATCGGAAGCCCCAAAGCCTGGGCCGAATCCACCGCCAGATTCAGATCCTTCTTCATGAGGTCCAGCCGGAAGCCCGGCCGGAATGAGTTCTCGAACAGAAAGCCGGGAAGCCGCAGGTCCATCATCTTCGAGTAACCAGAAGAGCTCTTGATGACGTCGTAGAGCACCCCGGGATCCGCGCCTGACTTCACCCCCAGAGCGAAAGCCTCACTCATCGCAAGGAGATGAATGGCCGCCAGCGCCTGGTTCACGATCTTGACTACCTTGCCCTGGCCCACAGCGCCGACGTGAAGGATGTTCTTCCCCATCGTCTCGAGCAGTGGCCGGACCTCCTCCAGCAGCCCTGCATCGCCGCCCGCCATAATTGTCAGCGTGCCATTGGCGGCGGCGGGCGTGCCGCCGCTCACGGGAGCGTCCAAGAGGCGACCGCCGGTCTTCGCGAGGGCCGCTTCCACCTCTCGCACCGCGAAGGCCGTTCCCGTGGTCATCTCGACGAGTACCTTGCCGGCGGAAAAGCCCTCCCGCAGCCCGCCGCTCCTGAAAACCGTCTCCTTCAGTTCGGCATCGGCGGGGAGGATGGTGACCACAGCCTCGGAACGCCGCGCGACCTCAGCAGGCGCGGCCAGAATCCGGGCCCCCAAAGATGCAAGCTCCTCCGCGGGTGCGCGATTACGGTGACAGCAGGTGAAGACCTGGTATCCCGCTGCCACGACCCGCTTGGCCATGGGCAGCCCCATGGCGCCCAAGCCGATGAAGCCGATATTCATGTCTCATGCTCCTGTTCCCGTCAATCCTGCATTCTACCGAGGCTTTCCTTCACAGCGGATGACGGTCTTTCCCACCCGGAGGCTGGAACCGGCGAGGCCCGCAGCCTCCGGGGGGCGGTACGTTTCAGAACAACGCCTTCAGGCCGAATTGAATCACGCGCGGCCAGGCGAACTCGAGCGTCGTTCGCCCGAAGGCCGTGCTGGTCGGTGTTGTGTTGACGCTGCCGGGTGTGAACTGCGGGTGATTGAAGGCGTTGATCGCCTCGGCACGGAACTGCACCGTGACCTTCTCGCGGATGGATGTGTTCTTGATCACCGAAAGGTCCCAGTTGTTGGGGCCGTCCGAGCGAACTCCTGAGAATCTTGACGGCATGAAGCGGAGGTTTGCGACCCGCTGGTTAGCGGTCACTTTGTCGAATCCCGCGTCGGTGTTGAACCAGCGGTCGGGACTTCGCTGGTTCCTGGGAAGCGGGATGTTCTTTAAGTCGCCGAGGAAGATCGCGTCGCCGAATCCTAGCGCCGCGCCACTCTGCGCCGTGTAGATCCCCTGGAGTTGCCAGCCGCCGACGATCTTCAAGGCCGCAGGGCGAGCTGAGTTGATCCAGGGCTTCCCCCGCCCAAAGGGCAGTTCGTACAACCAGGTTATCGCCAAGCGGTGCGTCCGGTCCTGGCCGGAGATGACCTCCTCGGGCATGGGGTCGGTGGAGTTCAAGAACGATACGGCCTCCATCATCTTGGACCATGTGTAGGACAGATTCGCATTGAGGCCGGCCGAAAAGCGCCTTTCGAGGCGCACCTGCATTGAGTGATACCAGGAATAGCCGACGTTCTGGTTCGAACTGACGCCCGTGAAGTGCGGGTAAGGCCGCAGCAACTGGGAACGGGAAACGGTGGTGCCGGACAGGCTCGTGCCCGGCAGCAGCGGGTAGAACGGGTTGGAGACGGCCGCGCTGAGGAAGTTGTTGGTTGCATTGTCGCGGAAGAACTGCGTACTCAAGTACTGCCGCGGCGTCGGATTCAGGTCCCTTCCAATCGGCATCCTGGTGCCCCGGTTCCCCACGTAGGACACCTCGACGAGGTGGTTCCCCGGCAACTGGCGCTGGAGCGCCAACTGCCAGCGTTGCATGTAGGAGGAAGTCAGGTCCTCCCGGAAGAAACTTACCCCCTGGCCGAGATTTGTAGCGAGACCATTGCCGGCTCCCAAAGGCGGAAGAAAACCTTCCGGAAACGGGTTGGTGAAATTGGTGAGGTAGCTCTGCCCGTTGTCCACGGTGAGGGTCAAGTCGGTGGATCGGCTCCAGCCCGTCTGGTTCACGTGCACGTTCGTGATCCCCATTGCGTCGAAGAAGATCCCGTAACCTCCCCGCAGCACGGTTCTCGAAGCCAGCGAGTAGGCAAAACCGAAGCGCGGCATGAAGTAATTCTGATCGGTCTTCCAGAGGGTTCGAGGCTGCCCTCCGACGCCCGCGAAGGTGAGTCCGCCCATGGCCCTGAACTGGCTGGCCGGCACCTGGTCGATCGGGCTCTTTGCGTAGTTGGCCTGTGCCTGCGCCTGGATCGGGCTGGCGGCGGAGAAGTCAAAGCCCCTGACACTGCGGTTGAACCGCTCCGTCACGGGCGAGGGATGCTCGTACCGGAAGCCGAGGCTCAGGGTGAGTTTCTGGTTGACCTTCCAGTCGTTCTGAAAGTAGAGAGCGGGGACGGTCGATTGCTCGGCCCGCGAATCGCTGATCGGGAAGCTTCCTCCCGGCAACCCGTAGAGAAACGCCGCCATGCTCTGTCCGATGGACTGAGGCGATGTCGGGGAGTTATCCAGCGGGCCGCGCGTGTATGTCGAACTGAAGTTGAACGAGCCAGACGCGTTGCCCAAGTTGAAAGTGTTGTCCCGGTACACGCGATACGCGAAGCCGTATCGCATCGTGTGAGCGCCGGCGACAGTGGTAGCGTTGGCCGCCCACTCGTGAATGTCCGTCGCCGTGTTGTTACGGCTGTTCACGCCGCCCAGACTGGAGTAGCCGCTCACGGAGATATTAGGCAGCTTCAGCCTTCGAGGATCCAACTGGTTAATGTAGTTGATGAATTTGTTGGAGAAGCCCAAGCCTGCCAGGTCCCACCCGTCCTGGAAAGGCTGGTAGCCCGTAATGAATCGCGTCAGCGTGTAGCGCGCGTTGATGTAGAAGCGAGGCGAAATCACGTAGACATCGTCGAACGCGAAGCCCTTGTTGTAGCGGTAGAAATTGTCGCCCACCGCGTTGTTGTGGCGGACACTCTCCGGCCGTTGCAGGTCAGTGAAATTCACGCGAACGTAGAACCTCTGTTTCTGGGACAGATTGTGGTCGACGCGGACAATGTGATTCCAGTAAGTGTCCTGCGCGTTCTTTCCCATCTGGTAGTTGTTCTGGCCGTCCACCGTGCCGGTCTGGTTGGGGAGGTCCCAGAGCGCGGCGATCTTGGCAGACACCGGGTTAATGAGGTTCGGTGGGATGACGTTCCCCACGAGCGGCGACCGGCTGAAGCGCCCGCCGGAAGCGGGCTTGATGGAGTACGGATCGTAGATCTGGTAACTGGGCCCTATCGCCAGCAGGTCCGAGAAATTTCCGGTCCGCTGCGCAGCCGTGGGAACGGTCTCGACGACCCAGGGCGAAGGATCAAAGCTCCAGATTCCCTCATATCCGTACATGAAGAAGGTCTTGTTGTGGCCATCGTAGACCTTGGGCAGCACAATCGGTCCGCTGACACTGCCGCCCCACCGGTACAGGCGGAACTGGGGCTTGCCCACCTTCAGGCGGAAGAATTTGTCGGCGTTGAGCACCGGGTTCTGCATGAAGTAGTAGATCTGCCCGTGCAGATCGTTAGCGCCCGACTTCAGACTCATGTTGATGGCCGCTCCCCCGAAGAAGCCGGAGCCGGCGTCAAAGCTGACGCCTTGCACCTTGAACTCGTCTACGACTCCGGGCGGCGGCGAGTAGGCCACCTGGGTTCCCTGCATGTTGGGCGCGCCGTCCATCATGAACTGGTTGCTGCCGCTGCGCGTGCCGTCGACCGACATGGTGGATGGCGACGAGGTGTCAAACGGCCGGACGTAACCGGCGGATTCGGGGGTGAAGGTCACACCCGGGGACAAGGTCGCCAGGGTCAGCACCATGCCATCCTTGAGCGGCAATTCAAGTATGGTCCGGCTCTCCACCACCTGACCCATGGAGGCCGTGGAAGTGTCGAGCATCGGTGTTTCGGCGGTCACCTGCACCGTCTGGGAAGCCTGCCCCACCTCCATTGTCACGTTGACGGCCACCTGGTCATTGACCCGCACGACAATCCCTGACCGCGTGTAGGTCCTGAACCCCGGACTCTCCACGGTCATCGTGTAGGGACCCGGGATCAGGAATGGGATTATGTAATCTCCGCTCGCGTTGGTGGCGGACTTCAGCCGCACGCCCGTACCCGTGTTGAGCACCTCAATCTGGGCGCCCACGATTACAGCTTTGGATGGATCCGTTATCCTGCCCAGCAGCGTACCGCGTGCCTCCTGTGCCTCCAATGCAGAGACAATGGCGAACGCCAGGGCTAAGACTGAAACGACTGCCTGGAAGGCCCTCATGCTACTCCCCCTCCTTCTGGAGCGGGCTCACAGCGCCGCGGACTCGCAAGCGCACACCCGCCCCTTTTGCCTCTTGCGTGCGATCGGCGTCCAAACGCCGTCACTCCGCAAGAGGCGCCTCTCTCGACCTCGCGCACTGCTGGCCAGACGCCATCACTTGGCAGTGATAAGTGCCGCCGGCAGTGCCGACGGCAACGTCCAGAGAATCCCCTCGGTCTACCGCGTCAGGGTGAAGTCCGGCTTCATCCCACCTTCTTTGTACAGACGCTCGCGCGTCTTATTGTCGCCATCGTGAATCTCACGCGCGATTTTGGCCACTAGCTCCGCTTTCGCCCTCGGAACCACGGCCACGCCATCCAGGTCCGCGACAATGATGTCTCCAGGGAACACGAGCACACCCCCAACCACCACGGGTGTGTTGTAAGACTCGATCGCGATCGTCCCCTCGTTGATGAAGCGGGTCGAATCCCTCTGGTAGACCGGAATCCGCTGCTTCCAGATCTCGTCAGAGTCACGGCAACCGGCGTCGGTTACGATTCCCGCCACGCCCCGGTTCTTCCAGCTCTGCGCGTTATTAGAGCCGCAGAAACCGTTATCCGCTCTGAGCGGAGCGTCGATAACCAAAACCGTATCGGTCGTGAGGAACTGGGCGTAGCCGCCTCCCATCAGGCGCCGGTTCCAGGTCCCCTGCCACTTGCTCATTTCCGCGTTGGACTGGAACTCGGTATTGGGTGGAGTCTCCTGAGGGGGCACGAGGCGGAGCGTCACCGCCACGCCGTAAATATTGTGCGCAAAGGTCTCATTGTCGGCCCACATCGGCCCGATCTCCCGGTCCATGACCGTGACCTTGTGGATTCCGACAGCCTGTAAGGCGTCGTATACGTCGGTTGTGCGGAGGCCCTTGAATTTGGTGACAATGGTCTCGTTTTCAGCCTGCGTATACTGCTTGACCTCCATCATGTGCTGTGAGAAAGGCGCCGGCGGCTTGGCAGGCTTGGGAGGCGCCTGCCCCCAGAGCACCGCGGCGAACGAACACAGAAGCGCTGCAACTCTCATGTTTTTCCTCTTCGCAAGTTAATGTGAAAATAGGCCGTTTGGCGGAGCCGCCGACGTCCGGTGCCCCGCGGATGAATGCGAAGACGCCCCCCGCCACCCTGGGCGCTTTGAAGAGGGTTGGCGGGAGTCATGAAAATATGCTATATCATATCTGGGGTCTGACTGGTTGTCAAGGGGATTAATCTATTCCGGCTGATTAGGGAGGACAGGGTGGTCCGCCACGAGGGTTCCGTCTGAACGCACACGTCCGTTGAATGCGAACAGAAGCCGCCTCGTGCCGTCCGGTCCTGTGGCGCCGGTCTGCGCGCGCAGCCCATATCGGCCCTGCGCCGTGAAGGGAAGCGTTGACCTGCTTGCGGGGCCTGTCGGCGTGCAGCCTCGCGCGGTGTCCTCCACGCGAGCCAGTTGCGCCGTTTCGCGCCTTTGGCAACCGTTATGATGGACAGCCATGGTGGAGGGTGCCGAGCGGCAAGCTGCGGACGGCGGACGTGCGCGCCTGGCATCTCGGCTTGGGCCTCCTGTCCTGTTGCTGCTCATCTGCGCCGGGTTCTTCAGGAAACTGGTTCTGACCGGCCAGCACACCTGGCTGGCAGCCGGCGACATCCCCAACCAGGTTCTGCGCCGGTTGCAGTTGCAAGCGGGCGAATGGCGCCACGGCGGCGGGGGCGTTTTGCGACATGTCCTGGCTGGCGGGACACCACCGGATTCCCATCTTCGTCGCACCGGCAACCGGAGGTTTCCGGATCCACCACATTCTCCGCTCCGGCCGGCCGGATTGGGCGGAGCTGAAACCGGCCGTCGCGTGCGTCCCATTGGCGGCGGCCCCGGCGGACGGCCTCTGTCCCCGCCGGGGAGGAACAACGTCTTCCGCGGCGCGCGTCCCGCGCTCTTCTGGTCTTCGCGCCTGCCGCCCTATACTGAGTGCTTGGTGCAGGCAGTCCTTATCCTTGCCGGCGCGCTCGCAACCGGCGTGGTCTCGCTGGCGTTCGGGCAAGCCCTCCTGAGTCTGTTGCGCCTGCCGCTCAAGGGACTGGAGCGCGCCACCCTCGCGTTCCTCACCGGCAGCGTACTGTTGAGCATCGCGGTGTTTCTGCTGGCGGCGGCGGGGCTTGCGCGCCGCGAGGCTTACCTCGCCCTGGGGATCCTGGCGATTGTGGCGGCACGCGGCAGGCCGTTCTCCTTCGGCCGCACGGAGGACGCCGGACTCGGGCGCGCCTGGCGGATCGCCGCGGCGCTGGCGTTCGCCGTCTTCACCTGCATCTACCTGCTGCACGCCATGGCGCCGGAGCACAGCCCGGACGGAAGTTCCTACCACCTGGGCCTCGTTTCGTTCTACAACGACGCCGGCGGGTTGGTGAAGACCACGGACAACATGTACGCGCTGTTTCCGCAGGGAATCGAGATGCTGTTCCTGTACGCGTTCTCGATCGGGAGGCACTCGGCGGCATCGCTGGTCGAGTTCTCTTTTCTGGCGGCGCTGGCGATCCTCCTTTACGCCAGCGGGCGCCGCATGGGCGATCCCGTGGCAGGGCTGTTCGCCTCGTTCGCGGTCTACGCCAGCCCCATAGTTGGCTGGACAGGCACGTGCGCGTACATCGACGTGGCCGTCGCGGCGCTGGTCTTCGGGATGTTCCACCTGCTGTACCGCTGGGAGGAGGGGCTGCCCGGCAACGCCCTGGCGCCCGCCGGGCTGCTGGCAGGCGCCGCGTTCGGCGCGAAGTACACTGCCTTCATAGCTGTCCCGTTCGGCGTGCTGTTCATTCTGATTGTGCTGTGGCGGAGAAGAACCGTCACGGCCGCCCCGCTGACGTTCATGGCCGCCGCCGTGCCGGCCTTCTCCGGATGGCTGATCCGGAACTGGGTGTGGACCGGGAACCCGTTCGCACCCTTTCTGAATCGCTGGTTCCCCAACCCTCATTTCTTTCCCTCTTTTGAGGTGCAGCTTGCCGGGGGGCTGCGCTGGCCTGACGGTCTGGGAGGCTGGCGCCAGGTGCCCCTCGAACTCACCCTGCGTGGAGGCCCGGTACAGGGCCTCCTGGGACCGCTATTCCTGCTGGCTCCGGTAGCGCTGTTGTCGCTGCGCTACCGCGCCGGCCGGCGGCTGGTTGCCGCCGCTCTGGCGTTCGCGGCGGTGTTCCCGTGGAACAAAGGGACACGCTTCCTGCTTCTCTCGCTGCCCTTCCTGGCCCTGGCAATGGGCTTGAGCCTGGCGAAGAAGCGTTGGCTCACCGGAGCGCTCCTGGCCGGACACGCAATCGCCAGCTACCCGGCGGCCGTCGACCGGTATGCGGACCCTTACGCGGTGCGGCTGGACGCAACGCCCGGCATCAGGGAGGCGCTGCGCGCCGTGCCGGAGGAAGAGTACCTGTCAGGCAAGCGCTTCGGCTACGGGCCGGCGCGTCTGGTGGACCGTATCGTGCCTTCAGGAGAGGGGGTCTTTTCCTTCGTGACGTTCCAGCAGGCCTACGCGCGCAGGCCGGTCCTGGTGTACCACACCTCGGCGCGGGGGAACCTCGCGGGCGAGGCTTTCTTCACCGCGATGGACGCCACTTCGCTATTCGGCGGCCGGTTCCTGGCCTCCGGGGTCAGCCCGGACCTGGCGCCGGTATGCGAGATGAGCTACCGGTTTTCCCCGAGGCAGGTCCGCGGCTTGCGCCTGGTACAGCGCCGCACGGCGCCGGCCGGGTTGTGGGTGGCCACCGATGTCCAGGCGTCGCTTGCGGGCCGGGAGGTTCCGTGGCCCGCCGCTACACGCTACACGGCGTCTCATTCCCGCTGGTATGCGCCCCGGGCCTTCGACGTCAACCCCCTCACGCTCTGGAGCAGCCGGGAACCCGTGCAGGCCGGCATGTACCTGGCGGCGGAGTTCACAGAGCCGGTCGAGATCGACGGCCTGACGGTCCGCGCTCCGCGCGGCCAGGATGGGCTGAGCCCCGAACTGGAGGCGATGTCACCCGGCGGCGCATGGGTTGAAATTGAAGCGCGCCCACGAGTTTCCATTGTGCCCGTGCCGCCGGGTCTGCGCGCGGCGGCCGCCCGGCAGCTCCGCCGGGAAGGAATCGGCTACCTTCTGGTGGTCGAGGGCAATCTCGTGGCCGATGATCTCCGCGAACGGGCGCGGGAATGGAGGATCGAGGCAGCAGGTTCATCCGAGGACTTCACGCTCTACCGCATCCTGCCGTGACCGCGCGGCCGCGCCGGGCAACCGCGGCCTTGCCGTTCGGCGATAATAACCGGAAGCAGGCCGCATGGAGTTCGCTGAACACCTCAAGTCCTCCGTCGATATCGTCAAGGTAATCGGCGAGTACGTGCGCCTGCGCAAAAGCGGCGCCGGCCCCCGCTGGACGGGCCTGTGCCCCTTCCACACCGAGAAGACGCCTTCGTTCTCCGTCCACCAGGCGCACCAGTTCTACAAGTGTTTCGGCTGCGGCGCCGGCGGAGACGTCATCAAGTTCGTGATGGAAGTCGAACGGCTCAGCTTCTTCGAAGCGTTGAAGCTGCTGGCGGACCGCAATGGCATCCCCATGCCGAAGCGGGCCGAGTACGCCGACGAGGAGACCCGCCTGCGGGCGGCGCTCTTTGAGATGCACGAGATCGCGGCGCGCGCCTTCCAATCGCACTTGAACGGCCCGGCGGGCGCCGCGGCGCGCGAGTACCTTGTCCGGAGAAGCGTCAGCGGCGCCGCCGCGGAGGAGTTCGGGCTGGGCTACTCGGACCGTTCGGGCCAGGACCTGGTGCGGCGCTTCGAGCGGGCCGGCATGACTGCGCCGCTGATGGAGGCCTCGGGGCTGGTTCTCAAGCGCCAGGACGGGTCCGGTTTTTTCGACCGCTTTCGCAACCGGCTGATGTTTCCCATTCATAGTGAGACAGGCAAGGTCATCGGATTCGGAGGCCGGGCGCTTGGCCCCGAGGACGAGCCCAAGTACCTGAATTCTCCGGAGACGCCGGTCTACCGGAAAAGCCAGGTTCTGTATAACCTGCATCGCGCGAAGGAAGGCATCCGCAAGGGGGATCTGGGAATTCTGGTGGAAGGCTACATGGACGTGATTGGCCTGCACTCGAACGGCGTACGGCAGTCGGTGGCGTCCTGCGGCACGGCGCTGACCTTGGCCCAGGTTCGCGCGTTGAAGCGGCACTCGGAGAAGGTCGTGGTGAATTTCGATCCCGACGCGGCGGGCTCCAGCGCGGCGGAGCGATCCATCCATATGCTGCTCGAGGAGGGCATGCAGGTACGAGTGCTCGAGCTGGAAGGCGGCCGGGACCCGGACGAATACGTGAAGACCTCGGGGGTGGAAGCCTATTTGTCCGCCCTGGGGCGCGCTCCCGGATACTTTCACTGGCTGGCGGACCGGGCGCGCGGCCGCTACGACATGCGGAATGCCCAGGGCCGTGTCTCGGCGCTGCAACTCCTGCTGCCGGCCATTCAGCGCGTCGGCGATAAGCTGGAGCGGGCCGCGATCGCGGCTGACCTGGCGGGATACCTGGGAGTGGAGCCGGGCCTGGTGCTGGACCACTTCAAGAAGGCCGCGGCCGAGCGGCGGGAGCGGCCCACGGCGGCGGCCGCCGCGCAGCCGGTGCGGCCCGTCGAGAAGATCCTGCTGAATTCATTGCTCCTGAACAGCGGGATCCGCGGCCGGATCGTGCCGAGGCTAAGGGAGATGCCGGAGGTCGCCGGCTTCACGTCGGCCCGGATCTTCCGCCTCCTGTTCACCCTCTATGATCAGAACCCGCAGTTTCGATTCGCGGACCTGGAGGCGCGCCTGGAGGAGGCGGAGAGACAGTTGCTTTCTTCCCTGGCGTTGGCCGATGAGACGAGAGAGGAGGACTGCACGCTGGAGCAGGCCGAGGCCTGCCTGACAAGGCTCGAAGAGGAGAGCCTCGGCGCGGGCAAGGCCGCCCTGCGCCAGAGGGTGAAGGAAGCGGAGAGATCTGGGGACCTGTCCGAGGCGATGCGTCTGGCCCGGGAACTGGCGGAGTTGGAGAAGTCCCGGAACTGAGTCTCCCGCTGTTGTAAAATGTTGTGGACCAGGCTTCGAGGCGGTAGGGATACGGGGACCACTTGGCGCTCGATGAGAAGCATAGCCGCTTGAAGCGGCTCGTGGACGCTGGGAGGGAGAAGGGCTTCCTTCTCTACGACGAGATCAACGAGGTCCTGCCGGAGAACCTCGCTGACGGAGCGGCTCTGGATGAGCTTCTCACCGGCCTTGACAGCGCGGGCGTAGAGATCCTGGAAGAGCCCAGGCTGGAGTTCGGCCGCAAGGCCGAGGAGGCCGAGGACCTCGCCGAGCTCGAAGTTCCTGCCGAAGGCGCCGACAAGACCAACGATCCCGTCCGCATGTATCTGCGGGAAATGGGACTCGTTCCCCTGTTGACCCGGGACGGCGAGATCGATCTGGCCAAGCGCGTGGAGCGCGGCCAGAACGCGGTGAGGAAGGCTCTCTCCCGCGCGCCCCTCGTGATCCAACGCCTTCTCCGGCTGCCCGAGGAGATCGGCCGCGGCCAGGTCCTGGTGGAGGACGTGGTGGTGCTGCCGGAGGGACCCGCCGGCGAGGACTTTACCGTCCCCGTTCTGGAGAACCTGCTGGCCGCCGTGGCGGAGATCGCCAAGCACCACAAGCGCGCGCAACAGGCTCGCCAGAAGCTGCAAGTTGTGAGCCGCGGAATGAAGCCGAAGCAGCACCGGACATTGCGCTGGAGCCTGGCGCGGTCTATGGTAAGGATCTCGCGGGTCTACCGGAGCGTGCCGTTCTCGCCGGAGTTCCAGCGCATGCTCGTCCAGATGGTCTCGCGGGCCGTGGATGAGTACAAGCCGGTGGAGCGCGAGATCGCCAGGATCCAGCGCAAGCGGGAGGGCAGCGCGCACGCGGGCCCTGCCGTACTGCGTGAAGTGCGCAAGGCGTTGCGCCAGTCGACGCAGCGTCTTCAAGAGTTGGAGGAGGCCGCCGGCGCAAGCGCGGCCGAGATCCGGCGGACGCTCCAGGTCATCGAGCGTGGCGAGCAGGAGACGGACGCCGCCAAAAAGCAGCTCATCGAGGCGAACCTGCGCCTGGTGGTATCCATCGCCAAGCGTTACACCAACCGCGGCCTTCATTTTCTGGACCTCATCCAGGAAGGGAACATCGGGCTCATGAAGGCGGTCGACAAGTTCGATTACCGCCGGGGCTACAAGTTTTCCACGTACGCCACCTGGTGGGTGCGCCAGGCGATCACGCGGGCCATCGCGGACCAGGCCCGGACCATCCGCATCCCGGTCCACATGATTGAGACCATCAACAAACTGGTGCGCAGCCAGCGCCAGCTCCAGCAGGAACTGCGCCGGGAGCCGACCACGGACGAACTGGCGCGCAAGATGGAACTCTCGGTCAGCAAGGTCCGCAAGGTGCTGCGCATCGCCCAGGAACCCATCTCGCTGGAAACGCCGGTGGGCGAGGAGGAGGAGTCGCACCTGGGCGACTTCATCGTGGACAAGCAGGGCAGCTCGCCCTCCGAGTCGGTGATCAACCTGAACCTGCGGGAACAGACCGCGGAGGTTCTGAAGACGCTGAGCCCGAGGGAAGAGAAGATCGTGAAAATGCGTTTCGGACTTCAGGACGGCAGCGAGCACACTCTGGAGGAGGTCGGCCAGCACTTTGCCGTCACCCGCGAACGTATCCGGCAGATCGAAGCCAAGGCCCTGCGCAAGCTGCGGCACCCCAGCCGCAGCCACCGTCTGCGCGCGTTTCTGGAAAACGGCCAGAACGTCTGAGCGGCGAGGCATGCGCGGCCGCCCCGCGCGGACGGAAATGCGGTGCTTCCCCTTCCACGGCAGCCCCGCCTGGGTTTATACTCCTTCTATGGGTACTCACATGTCGACTGCCAAGACCAGAACCATTTCTCTTCTCGCCCTCTGCGCGGCCCTGGTGGCGCTGTCCGGCTGCGGCGGGGGATCCATGCACTCTCCGACCGAGGTCTACGTGCTGATCGCCTCCAACGTGAAACTGCCATACTGGCAGACGGCGAGCGAGGGCTTCAAACGCGCCGCGGCGGAACTGGGCGTGCGGTACGATATTGTCGGGCCGGAGACTTATGACCCCAAGGCGCAGCACGAAGAGTTCCGGCGCGTGCTGAACCGTCAGGTCAAACCCTCGGGTATCCTGATCTCCGCCGCGGCGCCGGAGTTGGTCCGGCCGGACATCGACGCGGCCATCGCACAGGGCATTCCGGTGATCGCGATGGACTCGGACGCGCCCACGAGCAAGCGGCTCATGTTCATCGGGACGGACAACTACCGCGCCGGCGTCATGGGGGCGGAAGTGGCGGCCAAGCACATGCAGGGGAAGGGCAATGTCGCCGTGTTCACCATGCCCGAGCAGACCAACCTGATCCAGCGGCTGAGCGGATACCAGGACGTGTTCGCCCGCCATCCCCAGATCCGGATCGTGCAGACCGTGGACATCAAGGGAAATGCCGCCGTGGCATTCGACGCCACTAAGGAGTTGCTCGCGTCACCTAAGGCGCCGGACGCCTTCGTGTGCATGGAGGCGATTGCCTGCGCCCAGATCGCCGACGTCCTGGACCGCAACAAGGTCACCGGCAAGACGGTGATCGCCATGGACACCGAACCTGACACCCTGGAGTGGATCAAGAAGGGAGTCATCACGGCGACCGTCGCGCAGAAGCCCTTCACCATGGCATATCTGGGCCTCAAGCTGCTGGACGACCTGTATCACCACAAGCCGCAGAATCTCGGCGAAGACTGGGCGCAGGATCTTCACTCGCCGGTCCCGGCGTTTGTCGACACCGGTTCCGCGCTGGTGAACAAGGCCAATCTGGATAAGTTCGCTCAGTCGCTGGAGGGAGCTCCGGCGAAGTAGGGTCACGAAGGTTGGGCCGGCCGGCACGCCGTTCAGCCTCCGCCCTTCGCCAGGACGCTATGCCGGCGGCCGAAGGCGAAGTAGATAACCAGGCCGATCAGCAGCCACACGGCGAAACGCAGCCACGTTTCCAGCGGCAGGCTCATCATCAAGACCAGGCAGCACAGGATCGACAGGGCGGGGAGCCACGGCACCAGCGGAACGCGAAAGCTCCGCTGGCGCTCTGGCTGCCTGCGCCGCAGGACGATCACGCCCGCCGAGACCAGCACAAAGGCGAACAGCGTGCCGATGTTGGACAGGTCCGCGAAGGTGCCGATGTCCCACACGCCCGCCGGTATCCCGACCGCCAGTCCCGCCACCCAGGTGCTGATGTGCGGCGTCTGGTAAACGCCGTGCACCCGGGAGAAGGCCCGCGGAAGCAACCCGTCGCGCGACATGGCGAACCACACCCGCGCCTGCCCGTACTGGAAGACCAGCAGGGACGACACCATCCCGATGAGGGCGCCCACGCTTACCCAGCGCCGGATGTTGTCGTAGCCGAGCGTCTTCAGCGCCCCCGCCACCGGCGCCGCGTTGCCCAGCGTGCGGTAGTCGGCGATGCCGGTCAACACCACCGCCACGGCGGTATATAGGACGGTACAGGAGAGGAGCGTCGCGATGATGCCGATGGGAAGATCCCGCTGCGGCCGGCGGCATTCCTCGGCGGCCGTGGAAACCGAGTCGAATCCGATGTACGTGAAGAAGACGATGGCGGCCCCGGTGAGCACCCCGGGGAATCCGTTGGGCATGTAAGGCCGCCAGTTCTCGGGCCGCACGGCGCGCGCGGCGCCGGCGACGAAGATCAGGATGGCCGCCAGTTTCACGAGGACCATGACGTTGTTGGTCTCGGCGCTCTCCCGCACCCCCCGCACCAGGACCATGGTCAGGACCAGCAGCACCAGCAGCGCCGGCAGGTTGAACCAGTTGCCGGTGAACCTGCCGCCGGCGATCATCGGCCCGGCCAGGACCGCGGGCAGGTGCACGCCCAGCGTGCCCTCCAGCAAGTCGTTCAGGTAAGCCGAGAAGCCGACGGCGACCGCCATGTTCGAGACGGCATACTCCAGGATCAGGTCCCAGCCTATGACCCAGGCGAATATCTCGCCCAGCGTGGCGTACGAGTAGGTGTACGCGCTGCCGGCGATGGGGATCATGGAGGCCAGTTCCGCGTAGCACAGCGCGGCGAACCCGCACGCGATGGCGGTGAGGATGAACGACAGGGAGACGGCGGGTCCCGCTCCCGCCCGGCCCGCGGTGGTAACCGCGGCGGAGCCGTGCATCAGCAGGTCGAGCACCGGCGCGTTGAGGACCGACCGGTAGGCGATCGTCTCCCCCGCCGCCGCGGTGCCCGTCAGGATGAAGATTCCGCCGCCGATCACCGCGCCGATACCCAGCCCCGTGAGGCTCCAGGGGCCGAGCGTCTTGCGCAGCCGCCGGGAGGGATCCTCGGCGGCCGCGATCAGCGACTCGATGCTCCGTGTGCGGAGTAATTGGGACATCCGCCTGATACCCGGCCCGCCACCCGGCGCCCCGAGGGCGGCTGCCGGGGATTCCACGGGCTGCCAGCTTCTGGGCTGCCGAACCGGATGATCCGTTGCGCAACCCGGGACAAGAAACCGCCGGACAACACGGGAGCCGCACCCCACAGATGGAACCGGCGGTTCCAGTTCCCGTAGAGGCGGCCTCCCGGCCGGTCCGGCGTGTCTCCCGATAGACTCCTAGCGCTTCCGCTGGCCCTTGACCAGCTTCTTCACTTTGCGCTTCATGGAGCCGCGAGCCGTTCCAGCCGGACGCTTGGCCTTCGGAGCGGCCTTCTTGCGTGCGGCGCGCTTGATCTTTTTCCGTTCTTCCTTGTCGGCGATGTTCTTGGTGTTCATTCTTCCGTCTTCAATCCCGCGTACTTTTGTAACAGCTTCTTCAGGCCATGACCGGGAAACTGCACGGTCAGCTTGGCGTCTTCCCCTTCGCCTTCCCGGCGGACCACGGTGCCGCGCCCCCAGCGCGGGTGTTCAATCACCGCACCCGGGCCCGTGCCCTTGCCGCGCCGGGGCTTGAGCGGCGGCGCGGCCGCCGGCGCTGACGGCGTAACCTTCTGCGCCGGCCCGGCTCGCCCGGCAAAGAACTGCTGGATGTGCTCCAGCGAATTGTATGTCTTACCAGTATAGGCGGTTCGCTTGACGCTCTCACGCACCAGGTGGCGCTCCAGGAAGAGATCCACATGCGGGACGCCCAGGCCGGGAACCATGGCGTGCGTGAGCTTCTGCGGGATCTCACGCAGAAACCGCGACGGCTCGCACGAGGTCAGGGAGCCCCCGCCGAAGCGCCTGCGCGAGCGCGCCCAGCTCAGAACGAGCCGCCGTTCGGCGCGGGTCATGCCAACGTAGCACAGCCGGCGCTCTTCCTCCAGCATCGGCGCGGAGCTCAGCGAGCGGCTGTGCGGACAGAGGCCTTCCTCCATCCCGGTGATGAACACGACCGGGAACTCCAGCCCCTTGGCGTTGTGCAGGGTGAGCAGGCTGACTTGCGCGTGCTCGTCCAACTGGTCGGCGTCGGAGACCAAAGCCGCATGGTCCAGGAACTCGGGGATGCCTTCGCCCCGCTCAGACGCCTCCGCCGCGGCGTTCAGCAACTCGCCGAGGTTCTCCAGCCGGCTCTGGGCCTCGGGCGAGTCGTCCGGCTCGAACATCTTGCGGTAACCCGTGGCTTCCAGAATGCGGTCCAGGGCCAGATGCACGGGTTGGCCGCCGGCCTCGCCTCGAAGCTCCTGGATCTTCTTACGGAACGCCGCCAGGGCGGCCTGAGCGCGGCTGGGAAAGAGATTCTGCTCCAGCATTCGTTCCAGAGCCGTCCAGATGCTCAGGCGCTGGTCCGCGGCGTACCGTTCCACCTGCTCGAGGGTGGTACGCCCGATGCCGCGAGCCGGCGTGTTGATGATGCGCAGGAGGCTGACGGAATCCTCGGGAGAAACCAGGACCTTCAGGTACGCCAGCGCATCCCGGATCTCGGCCCTCTGGTAGAAGCTGAAACCGCTGACCACGTGGTACTTGACGCCGTAGCGCCGCAGCGCCTCCTCTAGCTGCCGGGATTGCGCGTTGGTCCGGTAGAGCACCGCAATCCGGGTGGCGGGGTCCTCGGCCAGCGTGCGGCGAATGGCATCGGCGACCAGCAGCGCCTCCTGCTCGCCGTCGGCGGCCTCCGCCAGGCCGATGAGCTCGCCGCCCTTCCGGTCCGTCCACAGCCATTTCCCCTTGCGCTCCTGGTTGCGGGCCACCAGCGCGCTGGCCGCTTCGAGGATGTTCTGAGTCGAGCGGTAATTCTGCTCCAGGCGAATCACCCGGGCCTGCGGGAAGTCGCGCTCGAAGTCCAGGATGTTGCGGATGTCGGCCCCCCGCCAGCCGTAGATGGACTGGTCCTCGTCGCCGACCACGCAGACGTTCTGGCGCACCTGTGTGAGGAGCTTCATGAGTTGGTACTGGCTGCGGTTGGTGTCCTGATATTCGTCGATCATCAGGTGGCTGAAGCGGCCGTTGCAGGCCGCCCTCACGGCCGCATCGTGGCTCAACAGGCGCACCGATTCGAGCAGCAGGTCGTCGAAGTCCAGGGCGTTGGCCTGGCGCAGCATGCCCTCGTACTCCTCATACAACGTGGCGAGGCGGGTGGTCTTGGGGTCCGTCGAGTGCTTCAGCACGTCGGCCGGAGATTGGCCATGGTTCTTCGCGAAGCTGATCCGGGAGGCGGCCGCGCGGTACTGCATGAACTCCTCGTTCAGGCCCAGCCGCTTGTACACGGACTTCAGCACGGACAACTGGTCGTCCTCGTCGTAGATGGTGAAATCGGTCCTGAACCCCGGCCGGAGGCCGGCGAGCGACGCTCCATCCCGGCGGAGAAGGCGGACGCAGAAGGAGTGGAACGTGGAGAGCCATGGCCGGGCGCCCGCGTTGCTCCGCTCCAACAACCGCAGCACGCGGTCGCGCATCTCGTCCGCCGCCTTGTTGGTGAAGGTCACCGCCAGGATGCAGTCGGCGGGCACCCGTGCCACTCCAATCAATCGGGCGATACGGTGCGTGATAACCCGGGTCTTGCCGCTGCCGGCTCCGGCCAGGATGAGCACAGGCCCATCCAACTGGATAACTGCCTCACGTTGCTGGGGATTCAGACCTTCCAGGAAGTCCATCGGCCGAAGGGGATTCCCGATTTTAGCACGGACGGATATCCAACATCTATGATAGTATGTACACCTACGTGAGTTTGCATTTATACCCCTTTATGGGGAGTTGAACTAGGGCATGTGGTTCTAGTACATTCGCTCCATGGCCCCGAGCAGACAGTACCCTCCCCCGAGCAAAGGCCCCGGGATCGATGACCAGTTGAAGAGGCTCTACCAGCGCAAACGCTTGCTGGCAAATCTCATCCGCAGCCTGGAGGCGTACGCCCGTGCCGGGAGATTCTGCGCCGCCAACGGCAGGAAGAAGCCGGTCTGAGGGCAGCCCCGCCGTTGTGATAAATTAAAAAGGTCTGGCCAGCCGGTCTCCAGCAGCTCCATGCCACCTACGGATCACCCCCATGCAGGGGAGAAGTTCTCTCGTCTTGTCAACATCATGGCCCGTCTGAGGTCGCCCGGAGGGTGCCCCTGGGACCGCGAGCAGACCTTCGCTTCAATCCGCCCATACCTGGTGGAAGAAACCTACGAGGTCCTCGACGCCATAGACCGGGAGGACTGGCGTCTGCTGTCGGAAGAACTGGGCGACCTGATGCTCCAGGCGGTGTTCTTCGCACAACTGGCGTCCGAGGAAGGCCGGTTCTCGATCGAGGATTGCCTGGAGGCGATCATCGAGAAGCTGATCCGGAGGCATCCGCACGTCTTTGGGGAGGGGGAGGCCAAGACGCCGGAGCAGGTCAAGCGGCGTTGGGACGAGATCAAGCGCGAGGAGAAAAAGACGCTGGCGCAGGCCGAAGGTGGCCTCCTCGACGCTGTTCCCAGGGCACAACCGGCCCTGATGGAGGCCCAGCAACTCACCACCAAGGCGTCTTCCGTCGGATTCGACTGGGAGAACCCCGACCAGGTGATGGCCAAACTGGAAGAGGAACTTCAGGAACTGGCCGGCGCCAGGCGGCAGGGACTGCCCGAGAAGATCGAAGAGGAGGTTGGGGACCTCCTGTTCGTGCTGGTGAACCTGGCCAGGCTCCTGAAGGTGGACGCCGAGCAGTCGCTTCGCGGAACGAACGCCAAGTTCCGGGGCCGCTTCGGCTACCTGGAGCGCAGACTCGCCGAGCGAGGCCGGGAACCCGGCGCGGCGAGCCTGGCTGAGATGGACGAACTATGGGGAGAGGCGAAGAACCGGCAATAGGGGCCGGGTATCTCCGGCCCGGCCAGGCGCCCTCTTTTATCCAGCTTCTCCGTTCCAACCGGAACTATCGCTACACCTGGCTGGGGCAGGTGGTCAGCGAGATCGGCGACCACTTCAACAACGTCGCGGTCTTCAGCCTGGCCATGGAGATCACGCGGTCCGGCATGGTCGTGACGGGCGTCATGATGGCCCGCGCCATTCCCATGGTGATGGCCGGGCCGCTGGCCGGCGTGCTGCTGGACCGGATGGACCGCAAGCGCATCATGATCGCCAGCGACCTGATGCGCGCGGCGGTGGCGGCGCTTTTCATCCTGACCGTCGGACGGCGCGGGGCGGGGCTGTTGTACCTGTTCAGCGCGCTGCTGATGTTCGCCTCGCCCTTTTTCACCAGCGGCCGGGCCTCGGTTCTGCCGGCCATAGCCAGCAAGGAGGAACTGCACACCGCCAATTCGCTGACCCAGACCACCCAGTGGATCACCCTGACACTGGGAGCCATGCTGGGGGGCATCTCGGTGACGCAGTTCGGCTGGGAGGGCGCGTTCCTGGTCAACGCGCTGTCGTTCCTCTTTTCGGCCTGGGCGATCTCTAGGCTGCGCGTGGCTTCGGGCTTCCGGGCCCAACGGACCTCTCTCACTGAAACCGAGGTGGTTCGCCCCTGGAACGAGTACATGCAGGGGCTGCGCTACATGGGCCGGACGCCGCTCGTCATCGGCATCGCCGTAATCAACATCGGGTGGGCGTCGGGAGGGGGGGCCGCCCAGATCCTGTTCAGCCTCTTCGGCGAGATCGTGTTCGGGCGGGGCGCGGCCGGGATCGGCACGATCTGGTCCTTTGCCGGCCTCGGGTTGATCGTGGGCGGGCTGATCGGGCACCGGTTGGGCCGGAGGCTCAGTTTCAGGGCCTACAAGTGGACCATCGCTGCGGCTTACGTGGTGCATGGCGGGGCGTACGTCGTCTTCAGCCAGATGCAGCAGTATTGGGCGGCGCTGCTGTTCATCGCGATCTCGCGGGCTGGAGTGGCGGTTTCGAGCGTGTTGAACTTCGCTCAGCTCCTGCGGCACGTGCCCGACGAATACCGGGGCCGCGTGTTCGCCACCCTGGAATCGATGACATGGTCGACAATGATGTTGTCGATGATGGGGGCCGGCCTGGCCTCCGGGAGCATGAGCCCCAGGACCATCGGGCTGTGGTCGGGCGTGCTGAGCTCTTCCACGGCGCTGTTCTGGATCGGACTGCACGCGTTCGGCCGGCTGCCGGAACCGGCCCTGGAAGGGGTGGAACCGGAGGAGGTGGAAGTGCATGGACAGCCAACGGTCTAACCGGGCGCGCAGGAAAGCGGCTCCGCCGGTGCAGGACGGCCGGGAACGCCTGCCACATACCGAAACCGGCCCTCCGGCCGGGCCTGACCTCGCCGGGAAGGTGGTCCTGGTCA
Source organism: Bryobacterales bacterium (assembly GCA_020851555.1). Lineage (GTDB taxonomy): Bacteria > Acidobacteriota > Terriglobia > Bryobacterales > Bryobacteraceae > DTKY01. Next base: position 20,632 of record JADZCM010000015.1, read on the forward strand.
CCGGGGGCGCCCGGAGGATCGGGCGCGGGATCGCCCTGAGACTGGCGCGGGAAGGGGCCCGCGTGGCGATACACTACAACACCTCGGAAGACGAAGCCCGCCGCACGGCTGAGGCGTGCGGCGGCGCCATGCTGTTCCGTGCCAACCTGGAGCGGATATCCGAGATCGAGCGGATGTTTAGCGACCTGGAGCAGTCCGCCGGCAGCCTGTACGGACTGGTCAACAACGCCGCCCGCTTCACGCGGCGCGATCCGCTGGAACTGACTGAGCAGGACTGGGACTCCCTGGTGGACGTGAACCTGAAGGCCGTGTTCTTCTGCGCCCAACAGGCCGCACGGAGGATGCGGCGGGCGGGGGAAGGACGGATCGTGAACATCAGTTCGCTGGGCGGCCTCCGTCCCTGGGCGGATTACGCGCACTACTGTTCGTCCAAAGCCGGCGTCATCATGCTTACCCGCGCGCTGGCCAAGGCGCTGGCGCCTGAGATCACCGTGAACTCCGTCGCGCCCGGCGTCATTCCGTTCGCCGACATCGACGCCGAAGGCAAGCGCATGATCCAGGCCACCCCCGCCCGCCGCGGCGGCACGCCGGAGGAGATCGCCGGCGCGGTGGTCTACTTTCTGAAGGCCTCCAACTTCGTGACGGGCCAGGTCCTGGCCGTGGACGGGGGACTGAGCTTGAGGTAATCTGGCCGGAGGGACATGGCGGATCTCGACACCAGGACCCGCTACTGTGTCGACGGCATCGTGCCGGACGAGGTGGCGCTGCCCTCCGGCGAGGGCGAGGTGGCCGATCTCCTCAAGCCGGCCGGAAGCCAAGACCGGGTCGTGGTTCCCTGGGGGGCGGGAACCAAGCAGGATCTGGGTAGGCCGCTGGAGCGCTGCGGGCTCGTGGTGTCGCTCGAACGGCTGAACCGCGTCGTAGACTACGTTCCCGCCGACATGACCGTAACGGTGGAGGCCGGCATGCGCCTCTCTGATCTACAGGCCATAGTCGCGCAAAACGGCCAGATGGTCCCGCTGGACCCGCCGCGCGCCGGCCAGGCTACGCTGGGAGGAATCGCCGCCGCCGCCGCTTTCGGTCCGCGCCGCGCGGCGTACGGCGGGGTGAGGGACCTGCTGCTCGGTTGCAGGGTGGCGCTCGCGGACGGCCGTGTGATCAAAGCGGGCGGCAAGGTGGTAAAGAACGTCGCCGGCTACGACCTCACGAAGTTGATGATCGGCTCGCTGGGGACCCTTGGGATTATCACGGAAGTATCCCTGCGGTTGCGGCCCGCTCCGGCGGACCGCCGCACGCTGCTGTTCGGCTTTGCGGACAGCGGCCCGGCGCTCGAAGCCGCCGAGAGGATCATGCAGTCGGAGTTGCTGCCGGTGGCGGTCACGGTGCTTTCGCCCGCGGCCGCGAGGCGTCTTGGGGCGCCGGGCGAGTGGGCGCTGGCGCTGGCGTTGGAGGAGAGTCTCGAGAACAACGTCTACCAGGCCGGCCGGCTGGCGGAGCTTCTGGGCGCCCCGGCCGAAACCGGGCCGGAGTTCTGGGACGGGGTTGCGGACTACGGGGACCGCTTTGGCGCCCTGTTCCGCCTGAGATACAGCGCCGTGATCGGTGAACTGGCACACCTGCTGAGGGACGCGGGTGCGCTGGAGAGCGTCGTTTACGCGGACAGCGGCACGGTTCTGATGTACGGGTTCGCGCCGGAAGCCGCGCGGTCCGGCGCGGTCCTGGAGTCCGGCCCCGTCGAGATGCGCCGTCGCTATGAGGTGTGGGGCCCGCCCCGGCCCGAATGGGACCTGACGCGGCTGATCAAGCGCACCTTCGACCCCGGCGGCGTGTTGAACCGCGGGCGGTACGTGGGAGGCATCTAGTGGGCTGCCGTCCTCCCGTCATTGTGCCGGAACGCGGGGACGAACCCGCCGGTCAAGCCGTGCTGGCGCTCTCCGCATCCTCTCGGGCGGCGCTGGATCTCTGCGTTCACTGCGGCTTCTGCCTCGCCGTCTGCCCGACTTACGACCACCTCGGGATTGAGGACGACTCCCCTCGCGGCCGCCTCCACCTGATCCGCAACCTGTCGGAAGGCAACATACAGCCGACCGGCAAAGTCCTGGAGCACCTGGACCTCTGTCTGGACTGCCGGGCCTGCGAGTCCGCCTGCCCCGCCGGAGTCCGTTATGGAGTGGTGATAGAGGACGCGCGCGCCCAACTGGAGGCGGTGCGCCCGCGCCCGTTCTGGGCCGGGGGGCTCCGGGCCTTCTTCCTGCGCGGCGTCTTCCCGAGGCCGGCCATCCTGCGCGCTCTGGCGCGCGGGTTGCGGCTGTCCCAGCGGCTTGGATTGGACCGTGCGGCCACGAAACTCGGCCTGGTGCGCGGCCGGATGGCGCTCCTGGCGGACACAGCGCGCGTACCCCGGCAATTCTCCAGCGACCTGCTGCCCGGCTTGACGCCGGCTCGCGGCGCGCGCCGCTACAAGGTCGCCCTTCTCCAGGGGTGCGTGAACGACGTGCTGTTTGGACCGACCAACGCGGCTTCCGTGCGCGTGCTGGCGGCCAACGGCTGCGAGGTGAGCATCCCTGCAGGCCAGTGCTGCTGCGGGAGCCTGGCGTTCCACTTCGGCGGCATCGAGCAGGCGCGTGCGCAGGCGCGGCGGAACATCGACGTTTTTCTGGAGACCGGAGCCGAGTACATCATCACGAACGCGGCCGGCTGCGGCTCGACCATGAAGCAGTATGACCACCTGCTGGCCGGAGATCCGGCCTACGCGGAAAAGGCGCGGCTGGTCTCGGCCAAGGTGCGCGACATCACCGAGTTCCTGGCCTCGATCGATCTGGCGCCTCCCCCCTTGCCGGTACGCGTCAAGGCGACTTATCAGGACGCCTGCCACCTGGCGCACGGGCAGGGCGTAAGGGCGCAGCCGCGCAAGCTGCTGTCGATGATCCCCGGGCTGGAACTGGTGAGCCTGCGCGATTCCGACACCTGCTGCGGCTCGGCCGGCGTCTACAATATCGTGCAGCCGGAGATGGCGGACGCTCTGTTGCGCCGCAAGATGGAGAACATCGCCGCCACCGGCGCGCAGGTTGTCGCCTCGGCCAACGCCGGGTGCATGATGCAGCTCAGGCTGGGCGCCAGACTGTACGGGCCGCCGGTGGAGGTATTGCACGTGATCGACCTGTTGGACCGCGCCTACGGGGAGGGGAATGGACATGGATGATAACCGGCTGGCCGCGGAGCTGCGGGCCATCGTGGGCGAGCGGTTCGTGCTGACCGACAGCGCGGAACTTCGGGCGTATGAGTGCGACGGCAACACTATCTTCCGCCGGACGCCGCGCGCGGCCGTGCTGCCCGCGAGCACGGACCAAGTGGCGCGCGTGGTCCGCCTGCTGGCGTCGAACGGCATCGCGTTCATCCCGCGCGGGGCAGGCACCGGCCTGTCGAGCGGAGTAGTGCCGCAGAACGGCGAAGTCATGATCGGGCTGAGCCGCATGAACCGGCTGATCGAGTTGGACCTGCGCAATCACCGGGCGGTGGTGGAGGCCGGTTTCCCCAACCTGAAGATCACGCAGGCGGCGCAGGATGCCGGCTTCTATTACGCTCCGGACCCTTCCAGCCAGCCGGTTTCCAGCATCGGCGGCAACGTCGCCGAAAACGCCGGCGGCGCGCATTGTCTGAAGTATGGCGTGACCACCAACCACGTACTGGGCCTGACGGTGGTCACGCCCGACGGCGCGGTCGTGCGGCTGGGAGGCAAGTCGCTGGACGCGACGGGTTATGACCTGGTGGGCCTGATGGTGGGCAGCGAGGGAACCCTGGGCATCGTCACGGAAGTGACCGTCCGGCTCCTCCGTCGGCCGCAAGGCTTCAAGACCGTGATGGCGCTGTTTGATTCGATCGCACAAGCTTCCGACGCGGTCACGGGCGTGATCGGGGCGGGCATGCTGCCGGGCGCGCTGGAGATCATGGACAAGCAGGCGATCATCGCCGTGGAGCGCGGGCCGTTGCGGGTGGGCTACCCCGAGGGGCAGGAGGCCGTCCTGCTCATCGACGTGGACGGCCTGAGCGCCGGGCTGGACGCGCAGGTGGAAGCCATCCTGCGCATTTGCCGCGAGGCGGGCTGCACCGAGGTGCGCGCCGCCCGGAATCTCGAGGAACGGTTGAAGTGGTGGGCCAACCGCAAGGGCGCTTTCGGCGCGGCGGGCAACCTGGCGCCGAATTATGTGGTGCAGGACGGCGTGATCCCGCGCTCGAAGCTGACCGAGGTGCTGGCCGTGGTGGGCGAGGTAGGCGAAAAGTACGGGCTCACCATCGCCAACGTGTTTCACGCAGGCGACGGCAATCTGCACCCGCTGATCTGTTACGACGCCCGGGTGCCCGGTTCCACCGGGAAAGCGCTCACAGCCGGTTCGGAGATCCTGGCGGCCTGCGTGCGGGCAGGAGGCGCGATCTCCGGAGAGCACGGCATCGGCATCGAGAAGATGGCCGACATGCTGGTGGCGTTCAGCCCGGACGATATCGCCGTGCAACTCGCCGTACACGACGCCCTCGACCCCCGCGACCTGGCCAATCCCGGCAAAATCTTCCCGTGCTGAGCCGGCCGCCGTCACGGCGCCCGGGCCTGTGACAGAATGGGCGCATGGGAATCCGATGCGAGGTCTCGCGGCGAGCGCTCCTCAGCGCCCTGATTCCGTTCGTCCCGGCGTGGGCGGCGGACCCGGAGCGGAAGGCGGAGCAATGGCAGCCTCTGTTCGACGGCAAGACGCTGGCGGGCTGGAAAGAGACCGACTTCACGGGCAGAGGCAAGGTCCGGGTCGAGAACGGGACCATCATTCTCGGCACGGGCTTCATGACGGGCATCACCTACGACAAAGCCTTCCCCGTATCCAACTACGAACTGCGCCTGGAAGCCGCCCGCATGGAGGGGATGGACTTCTTCGCCGGAATCACCTTCCCGGTGAAAGAGTCGTACTGCACCTGGATCGTGGGCGGCTGGGGCGGCGTGATCGTCGGGCTGTCCAGCATCGACGGGATGGACGCCTCGGAGAACGAGACCACCTCGGTCTGGCAATTCGAGCGCGGGCGCTTCTACCGGCTACGCCTCCGCGTGACCGAGGACCGGATCACCGCGTGGATCGACGACCAGTGGGCGGTGGACACTTACATCGCCAACCGGACCATCGGTCTGCGCTTCGGCGAGATCGAACTGTCCTGTCCCCTCGGAATCGCCTCCTACTCGACGACCAGCGCCCTGCGCAAACTGGAGTACCGGTTGCTGTCGGCGGATGAAGTAAAGGCGGCCAGAGGGCAGTAGCTTCCCGGAATTGTGGCGCGCACTTCACGCCGCATGATTCGGAGATGGGGGCTGTCGGCCGTCAGAGCGCTCCGTCCGTGCGGTCCCGGCCGAGGCGTCCTGCTCAGTCGGCCAGTTCCAATTGGATGGACTTGCCCTCCGCGTCAAGTCCGGCGATGCGGAAACTGCGGACCTGGCCCACACGGACCGGTTCACGACGGCCCCGGGCGGCTCCTTCGCCCTTCCAGCGGCTGGAGAGCATTGCCGTGAGCGACGCTAGATCGGCCTTGGGCGACGCCGCCTGAGCTTCGTGATCCGCCGTGAGGCGGCACGTGGCGGTGACGCCCTCGCCGAGTTCCACGTTGGCCTCGTGTGCGCGAAGTTCGACCAGACGCCCGCTGACCCTGTCGCCGGGCTTGTGCTCGGCGATGTACTCGTCGATAGAAGTCGGCTCCAACTGCTTCAGGCCGAGCCGGACACGGCGCCTGGCGCGGTCCACTTCGAGCACCTGCTCCCTGACCCGCTGCCCGACCGCCAGCGCCTCCCGCGGATGCTTCAGCCTCTTCTCGCTGCTGATATCGCCGATGTGAATCATGCCTTCGATGCCTTCGGCCAGTTCCAGAAACGCGCCGAAATCCGCCAGCCGCACCACCGGACCTTCCACGGTGGCGCCCACCGGCATCTGAGCGGTGATGTCATCCCACGGATCCCCCAGGGCCTGCTTCAGGCTCAATCCGATGCGCTTGTTCGGCGCGCTCACGCCGGTCACAACGGCTTCGACCAGGTCGCCGGGCTTGACCAGGTCCCCCGGCTTGCGAACCTTTTTTGACCAGGAAAGGTCCATCGTCCGGATCAGTCCCTCGACTCCGGGCTCCAGTTCCACGAAGGCGCCGAAGTCCGCCACCCGCGTGACCGTGCCGCGCACGCGGTCGCCGGCTTTGTACTTCTCTTCCACGAGGCTCCAGGGGTCCGGCGTAAGCTGCTTCAGGCCGAGTCCCACGCGGCGCGAGACCGGGTCCACTTTCAGTACCTTCACTTCGAGCGTCGCGCCCTCCTGCAAAACGTCGGAGGGTTTCGCGACGCGGCCCCAGGACATGTCCGCGACGTGCAGCAGTCCGTCCACGCCGCCCAGGTCGAGGAACGCCCCGAAGCCGGTGAGGGTGCGCACGGTGCCCGTCACCACGGCGCCTTCCTTGAGTTCGTCGAACGCCTTCTGGCGGGCGCGGCGTTCCTCCTCTTCGAGCACGGCGCGGCGGTCCACCACCACGTCCTCGTCGGCGGCATCCAGCTTGATGATTTTGCACTGAATGTCCTGGCCCACCAGCTTTTCCAGGTCCGCCATCTCCCGCACGCCGCTGCGGGAGGCCGGCATGAAGGCCCTGACGCCGACGTCTACACTGAGGCCGCCCTTCACCGTGCCGGTGACTCTGCCGCCGATCACCCGGCCTTCGGCGAAGGCGGATTGCAGCCCGGCCCAGTCTTTGGGTTTCTCCACCCGGAGCTTGGAGAGCGTGTAATAGCCTTCGGCATCCCGGCCCGTGATGGTGACCACCACGATATCGCCCTGCTCCACGGTCAGGTTGCCCGCTTCGTCGCGGAATTCCGCGGCAGGCAGCGCGCCCTCGGTCTTCAGGCCGACGTCCACGAACACGAGATCCGCTCCCACGGCGACGACGACGCCCTTTCTGGCGCCGCTTTCCTGCTTGTGTGACTCTTCGAATTCCGAGAGGATCTCGGCGAAGCTGGAGGCCTCCTGGGACACGGCTTGTACCTCGGGGTTGGACTTTCCGGATTGGGAACTCATGCGAGACCGGAGCAGTCATTCATTCTCCCACAATTTGCGGATAAGATGGTCGCGTGGCCTCAGGGCGCGCAGACACCGGAAGCGAGAACCGGCCGGAGGGATCCGAGCCCGTGCCGGCCGGCGGCGCGGAAGAGCGCCGGCTTGCCTTCGCGTCAGGCCGCGAAGGGAGGGCCGCGGACGGCAATGACCCGCCCCGGCAGCCAGCCGGATCCCGTCCCGGCGGCGCCCCCGGCTCGCGGCGCTGGCTCCGGATCCTCCGCGCGGAGGATCTGGTCTGGCTGTCGCTGTTCTCCGCGCTCGGTTACGCCAGCCCGAGCCGCTACCCGGACGAGATATTCCTGCTGTGCTGCCTGGCCCTGCTGCAAGTGCTCGAGCCGAAGGTGCCGGCGCTCACCCGCCATCCGGGAACCATTGTGGCGGTGTCCTTGAAACTCTTGCTCGGCTACCTGCTGATGGCCGCCACCGGGCAGGTGAATAGCAGCTACTACCCGATTCTGCTCCTGCCGGTGGTTTCCGCGGCGACGAACCTCGGCATCGCCGGCACGTCGGTATTCACGGCGCTGGCGTGCGTCTCCTACGTCTCCTTCCTCGGCTTCGTGGACTGGGACAGGTACACGCTCCCTCCCGAGGAGATACGGGAGTTGAGCCTGCGGCTGCTGTTCCTGGCCGTGGTGGGCTACCTGGTTCACCGCCTGGCCGCGGACGGCCGGACGGAGAGGCGCAGGTATCAGGCCGCCGCCGAGCAACTGGCCGAGGCCAACCGCAGCCTCCGGAAGGCGGAGGACGCCGTGCGCCGCAGTGAACGGCTGGCCGCCCTGGGGCAGCTCTCCGCCGGCCTGGCCCACGAGCTCCGCAATCCGCTCGGCACCATCCGCGCCTCCGCGGAAATGCTGCGGAAGAGCGTGAAGGAGGAGAACGGCGTCGCCACCGAACTGGCCGGTTTCATCGCCAGCGAAGTGGACCGGACCAACTCGCTGGTCACGCGGTTCCTGGAATTCGCCCGCCCGCTCCAACTGCGCCTGGAAGCCGGCAGCCTCGACGCGGTGCTGGACCAGGCCGTGGCCCGGCTGGAGCGCGAAGGCGCGGCGGACAATGTCACGGTCTTCAAGAACTATTCGCCCGACGTGCCTCCGTTCGCCTTCGACGCGGAGTTGATGGAGCGGGTCTTTTACAACCTCCTGCGCAACGCCGTCCAGGCCTCCCCGCCGGGCGGCGCGGTGACCGTCAAGACGCGGCCGGCCGGCGCCTACGCCGAGATCTCGGTCATTGATTGCGGTACGGGGATCGATCCCCAGCACAGGGAGAGCATCTTCAATCCCTTTTTCACCACCCAGCCGGACGGCGTGGGCTTGGGGCTGTCCGTCGTCTCCAAAATCGTCGACCAGCACCGGGGGAAGATCGAGGTCGTCAGCGAACCCGGCAAAGGCAGCGCCTTCCACGTGTACCTGCCGCTGCGGGATACGGAATCATGAAGCATCGCATCCTGATCGTTGAAGACGAAGAGAAGCTGCGCCGCGTGCTGGAGCTCCAGCTCCTTTCGGCGGGCTACGAGGTGGACCAAGCCGCCACGGCGGAAGAAGCGCTGCGCGCGGTGGACCGCGCCGGGCTGATCCTGACGGATCTGCGCCTGCCGGGCATGGACGGCCTGGAACTGCTGTCCATCGTGCACCGGCAGGACTCGCGCCTTCCCGTGGTGATGATGACGGCCTACGGGACGGTGGAGAAGGCCGTCGAAGCCATGAAGGCGGGCGCGGTGGACTTCCTGCTGAAGCCGTTCTCGCTGGACCACCTGCTGGCGGTGATCGCCAAAGCGCTGGAAGTCCGCGCTCTGCGCGACGAAAACCGCGAGTTGCGCGAGGAGCTGGGCCGGCGCTACTCGTTCGAGAACATCGTGGGCCGCAGTCCGGCCATGCAGGAGATCTTCGCCACGGTGATGCGGGTGGCGCCCACCCGGGCCACGGTGTTGCTGGCGGGCGAGACCGGAGTCGGAAAGGACATGATCGCGCGCGCCATACACTACCACTCGCCGCGGCGGGAGCGGCCTTTCGTCAAGATCAACTGCACGGCGATCCCCGAAAACCTGATGGAGAGCGAACTGTTCGGCTTCGAGAAGGGCGCTTTCACCGGAGCGGTGGCCGCCAAGCCGGGCAAGTTCGAGCAGGCCGACACGGGCACGGCGTTCCTGGACGAGATCGGCGACGTGCCGGGCGGGATACAGGTGAAGCTGCTGCGCGTGTTGCAGGAGAGGGAGTTCGAACGTCTGGGCAGCAACAAGACCCGGCAGATCGACGTCCGGGTTCTGGCCGCGACAAACCGCGACCTGCGCGCGGCGCTGGAAGAAGGGACCTTCCGCGAGGACCTCTACTACCGGCTCAACGTGGTCCCCATCAACCTCCCCCCCCTGCGCGAGCGCCGGGAGGATATCCCGTTTCTGGCCGAGCACTTCGTGCGGAAGCACTCGCGGGACCTGGGCGCCAAGGCCGACTCGCTCTCCGAAGGAGCCTTGAAGAAGCTCTCGGAGTACCAGTGGCCGGGCAACGTGCGGGAACTGGAGAACGTGATTGAGCGGAGCCTGGTGCTGGCCTCGGGCGCACGCCTGGAGGCGTCCGATATCAAGCTGGATACAGCGCCGCGGACAGCCGCCGTCCCGGCATTCCTGCCGGACGGCATGACGCTCGATCAGCACGAGCAGGCCATCATTCGAGAGGCTCTGCGCCGCGCCAACGGCAACAAGAGCCAGGCCGCGCGCCTGCTGGGCCTTACCCGCAACGCTCTGCGCTACCGGCTCTCGCAGATGGGGATCGAGGACCAGAACTCGTAGAGACGGGGCAAGCCACATTCGACCGTGGTGATCCTCCTATCTCTCTCCGGCCGTCCCAGGGGTATCCCCGGAGGCCTGAGTCTAGTACGTCGAGGCATAAGGTATTCCAGGGGTACGGCCGGAGGCAAGGATGATGGTTCCGCACTGCATTATCAATGACCTGGAGATGTTGCGGCGGCGCCTCACCGGGACGCCGGGGCCTTAGACTCCGGCCGCCCGGCCCCGGCGGAGTCCTACAGTACCCGGTGCGGCGGGTTCTCTAACCGGAGCGGGCCGGGGACTATTGGTCCGGCACGGCCGCCCGGTTACTCTGCTGGTGGAGGCGATTTTGAGAAAGCCGCTCTGGATCATTGGCGCCGCGGCGTTGCTGTGCCTGCCCGGCCTGGCGCCGGCCGGGATCCTGCGTATCTCTCCCGACCCGCCGGACCTCGGGGGACTGGACCACAGTACGCTCCAGACCTGGAGGATCGACGCCCAAGGGCTGGCGTATAACACGATCACGTCCGCTACGCTGACCATCAAGGACATCTACAACTGGGCGGACGAACCGAACCGCCTGTTTATCCATCTGCTCGATTCGGCGCAGCACGCCGGAGTGGCCGTAGGCCCCGACCGCGAAGAGGGCATCGTGGACTACTACCTCAACCCGGATCCAAGCCTCGGCCCTCCCTACGGTCCGGCGAACATTCTTCTGGACGCCCCTTCTTTCGCTGGAGGCTATGAGAACCGGGTGGATTACGTGTACCGGTTCACGCCCGAACAACTGGCCATCTTGCAGGCGTTCATCGACAATGACGGCCAGTTCGCGTTCGGCTTCGACCCGGATTGCCACTACAGCAACGGCGGGATCACGTTTGAGGCGGCCACCGCTCCGGAGCCGGCTTCGATGCTGCTGGTCGGTACGTGCCTGCTCGCGGCGGCGATGGCGTTGCGGCGCCGGAGGCCGCCCCGTCAGTAGGCCAGCGTGCCCGAGCGGGGCGTTTCGCCGGGGTTCGGCAGGTAGAGCGTCCTGCAGTGCTCGCAGCGGTAGATCTCGGCGTCAGGCCCGTACTTCTCTTTGACCGCTTCGCCGAAGAAGTACCAGCGCTTCAGGTGGCCGGCGCAGATCTTCCCCTTGCCGTCCTTCTCGTTGCAGGCGCGCATGCGCGGCAGTCGCACCTTGACCTTCGATCCATCGCTCAGGACCGCCACGATGTCGGTCCGGGGTGCAGTGTCGGCGGGTTCAGACATGAGGTGAAGAGAAAAGTATAGCAAGGGCGATAATGGAAGCTGTCAGGACGCGGAACATGATCGGGCGCGTCGCGGATTTCATCTCTCGGTACGAGTTGTTCACCCCCGGACAGCGCGTGGGCGTCGCCGTGAGCGGAGGGGCGGACTCGGTGTGCCTGCTCCACGTGCTCCTGGAACTGGCCTCGCGGTGGGCGCTGAAGCTGAGCGTTCTGCACTTGGATCACCGGATCAGGGGCGAGGAGTCCGCGGGCGATGCCGGCTTCGTGCGGGAACTGGCCGGCAGGCTCGCCCTTCCCTTGCATGCCCGGGAAGTGGATGTGCCCGGCCTTCAGGCAGAATCCAGAGGCAACCTGGAGCAGGCGGCCCGCGAAGCGCGCCGCGCGTTTTTCCTGGAGTGCCTGTCCAACGGCCTGGTGGAGCGCGTGGCGACCGGCCATACGCGCACGGACCAGGCCGAGACCGTTCTGTTCCGGCTGCTCCGGGGCAGCGGCACGGCGGGGCTGGCGGGCATCCTGCCCGTGACGCGAGAGGGAATCGTTCGCCCCCTGCTGGACGTGGAGCGCGGAGAGGTTGAGGCGCTGCTCCGTGAGAGAGGCATCGGGTGGCGGGAGGACTTGACCAATCGCGACCTGGGCTACGCGCGGAACCGCATCCGCCACAAACTGCTGCCGGAACTGGCGAAGGACTGGAACCCCGCTCTCACCAAGGTCCTCGCCCAGACCGCGGCGCTGGCGCGGGACGAGGAGCTGTACTGGGAACCGCTCATCGCGGATCTGTCCCGGAAGCTTCTCACGCGAAGAGGGAACGCGGTGCTGCTGAGCGCGGAGGCTTTGCGCGGACAGCCGCCGCCCGTGGCCCGGCGGTTGATCCGGCGGGCCGTTGAGGAGGCCAAGGGGGACCTCAGGCGGCTGGATTTCGGCCATGTCGAGGACATCCTGAGGCTGGCCGGAGAAAGGCAAGGGCACGGGCGGATCATGGCGCCGGGGCTGGACGTTCTGCGCTCATTTGATCGGCTGCGGATGGCGCCGGCCGAATCGCTGTCCGCGCCGGCCCGCAACTACCGGACGCCGCTCGTGGCGCCGGGGCTCACGGACGCGCCCGACGGAAGCGTGCGGCTGCTCACAACGCTCTCGGGCGCCAAGCCGGCCGGCGGCCTTGACTGGGACCGGCTGCCGCGGCCCCTGGAGCTGCGCAACTGGAGGCCGGGAGACCAGTACCGGCCCGTGGGAGAAGAACGTGCGGAGCGGATCAAGAGCATGTTCCAAGAGCACAAGATCCCGCTTTGGGAGCGCAGGACGTGGCCGGTGGTGACGGGCGGCGGCACCATCGTTTGGTCCAGGCAGTTCGGGCCGGCGGCTGAATACGCGGCCGGTCCTGACAGCCGCCTGGCGCTCAGCATCGAGGAAGCCGAGCCGGACCGGCCGGCGTGATCTCCGCGAAAATGCGGCTCCAAAATCCGCCGGCGGGCGTATACTGCAATGGGGACGAGGCTGACGGCGGGAACGAGGGATCCTGCCGCCGGAGGGTAGCCAACGCCTTGGCCCAGGAGGTGACGATGCCACGCATCACTGCGGTTCTCCTACTCATCTTCCCGCTTGTCCCGCTCGGCGCGCAGCGCCAGAGCGTCGTGGTGAGCGGCGCAACTCCCGAAGGGATCTTGATCCAGCAGATCAGGGATGAATCCGACGGCGCAAAGAAGATGGCCCTGATGGACGAGTTCCTCACGCGGTACCCGAAACATGAGGGCGTCCCCTGGGTCTACTCCGAGATCACGACAACCTGCTCCGGAATGGGCCAGTACGACAAGGCCATGGCGGCCGCCGGCAAACTGCTCGAACTGGACCCGGGCGACCTGGGAATCGCCCTGGCCGCCGTGAAGGCCGCCGAGGCGAAGAAAGACCCGGACGCAGTGCGCCAATGGGCCGTCCGTGCGTCGGGGCTGGCCCGCAAGGAAGCCCAGGCGCCGAAAACCGAGGCGGAAGACGACGCCACGTTTAGCCAGAGGGTCACATTCGCCAAGCAGGTGGACGCCTACACCGAATACTCGTTGTTCAACACGGCGCTCCAGACCCAGGATCCGGCGAAGAAGGCCGTATTGCTCGGAACGCTGGAGAAGCAGGCTCCGGAATCCGGCTACTGGGCCCAGGGGGAGGGGCTCTACTTCCTCGCTCTGGCTCAGAGCGGAGATATGCCGGCGGCGGTTGCCGTGGCGGAGAAAGTCATCGCCAGGGGGCAGGGAACCGAGGAGATGCTGGCTGCCGCGGGCGAGTTCTATTTACGCCAGAACAAGGAGCCGGAGAAGGTCCTGGATTATTCCTCCAAGCTTGTGGCTCTGACCAACAGCAGGTCCAGACCGGACGGGGTCAGTGAGGCTGACTGGCAGAAGCGAAAGGACTACTTCCTCGGGATGGGGCAGTGGATGGCGGGCGTGCAATTAAGCACGCAGGGGAAGTTCGGCGAGGCCGACAAAGCCCTGCGCGCGGCCCTGCCCCTCGTCGAGGGGAACGACCAGGTCAAGGCGGCGGCTCTCTACAACCTCGGACTCGCCAACCAGTGGCTCAAGAATCTCGCGGACGCGATCAAGTTTTACGAACAATGCACTGCAATCGACAGCCCCTTCCGGCCGCTTGCAGCCGGTAACCTCAAGGGACTGAAGTCGGGCTACCGGGTGATAAAGTGAGCGGCTGACCGGCGGTCAGAAGCTCCAGGCGTCGAATTTGATCTCGACTTTGTCGGCGAACTGCTGCATCCAGAGACTGCCCCGGCGGATCTCCAGGAAGGGTCCTTCCTTGCCGCGGCGCGCCGTAGCGTTCCAGATCCTCATCTGAGGGCCGTCGGTCATGAAAGTGTGGCCTCTCATGAGCGTGAATGGGCCCCACGCGCGGGGCTCATAGGGATTGTTGGTTCCTAACTCCGTCTTACGCAGCAAGGGCGCGATGGACTTGTCCATGGCGTCCAACATGGAAACGGTAATTTCATTTGGGACTGCGATATTGACACCCGCTGGCAGATAGAGAATGGTGTATCTTCCCGGAGCGAAACCGCGGAATTCAAAACGTCCGTCCTTGGCCGCCGTAGCGGTCGGCACGGCGGACAGGAGTCTGACTCTCCCGCGAAAGGAATCCCGGTCCTCCAGAACCTCGCAGAGGATCAGGCGTGCGCCGGCCATCGGCTTCCCGCTCCTGCCCAGGAACACGCCGCCGCCCGCCGTAGCCGGCTGCGGTGATTTCGGCTGCTGGGCGGAAAGATACCCGGCTATTGCCAGAAGGAAAAAAGCATGCCACCGCTTAGGTTGCATACGTCCTCCTTGCTGCCTCTCAGTATAGGCCCAAACGCCGCGGCTGGGTAGTTCTTTGGAGCTTTGCTGGGAGCCGGTTCCAGGGGGCCGCTACGGTTCGATGGGAGGCTCCTCGGGGATACCGCCGGCCGTCGTGATGAAGGCGCCGTACACGGCCCGAACCGTGGTCTTCGCCGGAATCCAGCGATAGGTGGGGGTGCCGAACAACCTGCCGCGCTCGATCATCTGGCGGCGTGTTTCGGGCATGGGGGAGACGCCGAATTCCATGCCGCGGGTGATCGTCCGCCCGTTCCACGGAGGCCCGGTACGGGACCGGTTCTCTTCCCAGATGCCGAGCCAGGGGAAGTCCGCCTGATTCCAGACGTAACCCACCACGACCTTCGACCGCGGCGACCAGGCGAGGAAGAAGGCGTTTCGCCGTCTACGGTCTAACAGATGAGCCGTATACGCACCCGACACGGGAAGGTTGACGAAGGTGCGCATGTCCGTCTTTTCGCCGTCGTACCGTGGCACGTACGGCCAGTCAAATTCCGCTCCCGCGCGCATGTAACTGTCACGGCCGGCGAAGTCCGGATCGAAGACCTTCGACCGTGCCGCCGACGCGCGAAACTCCGTGACGCCCGGCTCGACGAACGGGCTTCCCAGGGTGACGTGCTGGGTCCACCCCACGGCCCGGTCGCAGGCCGTGACGTTTTCGACCTCCTCCACCACGCGGACCGCCGTGGGCGCCGACAAGGATATGGTGCGCTGCACGCGCAGGCCGGCTTGCGGGCAGGAGGCGCGCGCCGTGAGGACGCCGTTGTCGAGCAGGATCTCGTAAGGCGCCACGGAGGCTTCGCCATGCGCCCCCAGGCCGGCGGCGGCCTCCTCCTCGGACGGCCCCCCGAAGATGTCCAGGCAGAGATTATGTCCCATGATGCCCGCCAGCAGTCTGGCTTCGCTGCTTGACCCGTACTCCGGGTGCAGTTCCGGCGAGTAGGCCGAGGGCTCGATGGACGGCCACGGGGGCGTCCACAGCGGGTTAACGCCCGTCTCCTTGTGCAGGAGTTCGGCGATGTGGCCGCCCTCCACGAGCACGGTGAGCCGTACGTGATCGTTCTCCAATTGGACTGCTTTACGGTTCCGGTAGGTCGTCATGGCGCTGGCCCTCTAAAGCCTCTTGAGGAGGATATTGCGAAACTCGTTGCGCATCGGCTTGCCGACGTGCAGTTGCAGGCCGAGGAGCCCTTCCGCGGCCCGGCCCTCGGGCTCCTCGTCGATGAACACGGCCATGACACGGCTGTTGATCACGTGTATGAGCGTGTTGCCCTTGGCGATAATGTGCATCTGGTTCCACTCGGCGCCGGTCTTGATGGCGGCTTTCAGGACGTCGGGCTCGCCCAGGATGGCGATCTGCTTGGAGGTCTTGTCCGCCGCCAGCCGGTTGAACATGCCCCGGGGCGCGAGAAATCCGCGGCCCCGCTCCTCGTAGACCATGCCCGTGTACGTGTTGGCCCCGTCCATGTCCGCCTGGTATCCGCGCATGGCCCACTTGGAGACCTCCGGCAGCACCACGCTGCGGTATTGGACGCCGCTGTTGGCCGCTTCCGTCAGCCTGAAGTCCAGCTTCAGCTCGAAGTCCCGGACTGTTCCGCCGCGCCAGATCAGGAATGTGTTCTGTTTGAGGACCCTCTCCGCCGTGGTTTCGCCGATGATGGAGCCGGCCTCCACGCGCCAGAAACCGGGCTCGCCGTCCCAGTCGGCCAGACTGCTGCCGTTGAAGATGGCTGCGAAACCGGCGCTGTCGTCGGGCGTGGCGCCGCCCCGGCCGGCGCGGCCCGGCTGCTGCGCCGCGGCCACGGCCGCGCACGCGGCCAGGACTGCAACGGGCATGTATCGATGTAGGGTGTGCATGATTCCTCCTGTTCTCACCTGGGCGCCGCCGGCGGCGAGAAGCCCGCGCCGTGACGACTTCTGCTGCGCTGCCATGCTCACGGCCTCCTCCCGCCGTTCCTCACGCGAGTGGGTCCCGCGCCACCGCCGGAGCCGCCCGGTGAGGCCCTGGAATGAGAAGGTATCACATCAGCCTGGCGGATGCTGATGAAGCTCGCCGAAAGCCCGCGGATTCGCGCCGTCTCTACCGGCCTGCCCGCCGGGCCTCGGCGGTGATGGCATCCCGCTGAAACTCGAAGCGGAGAAGCCAGTCTTCGGGAGCGGCCTCTTCCGGCGCGGAGTCGAAGACCCACTTCCGCGCCGCTTCCAGCGCAAGGCCGGTGAAGTACCGGCTCGATCCGGGAGACTCGGCCGCGGCGCCGGCCACGTTCCCGGCGGGGTTGACCGTGACTCTGACGGTTACCCTCACCGTCCCCTGAATTGTCTCGCTGGCGGACTGGGGCACCTCCGGCAGGACCCGCCTGACCGGCGCCCGGCTGGTGGAAGGCATGGCGGTTTCCAAGCGTTCCGCGGGCTTTATCTCCCGGCCAGAATCGGGGGATGCAACCGGCGCTCCGTAGGGGCTTGGCCGCTCCACGGGAACCGGCGGCGGCTCCACCGGCGCCGGCGCGGGCGCTTCGGCGGCGGGCGGGCGGTTCAGCAGCCGGGTCGCCACGAAGGTTGCGCCCACCAGAAGCACCCCCGCCAAGGCCAGCCGCGCGAAACGCAGTGCCGCTGGACTCCCGCCGCGTTTGCCCACCGGTTCGCCTCGCAGGCAGGCCCGGATGTCGCTCAAAGTCCAACGCCGGGCAGGGTCGCGCTGGAGCGCGTGGCGCGCAATGGTGAGAAACGGCTGGGGCAGCGAGTCCGGGAGCGCCGGGGCCTCCCGCACGGGCGGACGCTGCGTCAATGCCTCCACCAGCGTGATGGCGAGCGACCACACGTCGCCGGAGGGCGCAGCCCCGCCGGCGGGCAACTCCGGCGCATCGTAAGCGGACGCTGATTCGGGCCCGCCGGACGCCTCGCCGTGCGGGCGGACGCCATCCGAGGAGAGCTTCAACTGGTCCCCGGCGGCGAGTATATTTGAGGGTTTCAGACGGGCATGCGAGAAGCCCTTCGCGTGGAGGTGCTCGAGTGCGTCGATCGCGGGACCCAGCACTTCCAGCGCCTCAGCGGGGGAAAGCGGCCGTTCCGCCAACACCCTCGCCAGGTCCTCCTCCGCATACTCCATGACCAGGTAGAGGACTTCCCGGTCTTCCACGCGGCACCTGCCCGTTTGAAACAGGCGGATCAGGTGAGGATGAGAGAGCCACCGCGCCGCCTCCCATCGCGCCAACAGGCGGCCGGCGTCCACCGCATCCGCCGGCACAAGCTTGATCGCCGCCCGCTGGGAGGCTCCCTCGCCGTACTCTGTCAGGAACACCGCGCTCGACTCGGACCCACCCAGATACCGCAGCAGACGGAAGCTCCCGTCCACGACCTGGTCCTGCCAACGTTCGCGATTCATTCCGCTACCTCATGCCCGCCGGCGCACACGGCGCCTGGCCCGGCTCGCCCCCGTAGGGCGCCACCAATCCATGGTGCCACGGTTCGCTGGCGTATAATTTGGGTGGGGTGGATCCCGGCGGAGCCTGGAGCCAGGCGCGCCGTTCAACCCCGGTAAAGATACCGCTTGTTGGAACTGACCACACTTACAGGCTTCCTGAGGCGGGCGCGCCGGCGAGCCGTGGCCGATCTCCTGATCGGGCAGGCCACAACGGCGCTGGCGGCAGGCCTGGCCGTAACGATCCTGCTGCTGTTGCTGGGAACCCAAATCCTCAACTGGTACTGGGTCGCGCTGGTGTGCGCGGGGAGCTTCTGCCTGGGCGCCTATCGAACGTTGAGGCGGGTGCCTTCCCCTTATCGCTTCGCGCAGAGCGTGGACAGGCGGCTGTCGCTCGAAGACTACCTGTCAACGGCGTACTATTTCTCCGGCCCGGAGCCGGACCGGCACGGTTCGGAGGCGCTCCGGGAACTCGTTTGCGGCCAGGCAGCCCGGATGTGCCGGGAAATCCGGCCGGAAGCGGCCGCGCCGATCCGCTTCCCGCGGTCGGCGTATGCGGCCGCCGCGCTGGCGGCAGCCGCCGCCGCCCTGTTCTCGGTCCGGTACTTCACAACTCGCAGTCTGGACCTGCGTTCACCGCTGGCGCCCGCGATCGCCGACTTGTTCCGGCCTTCCTGGCTGCCGGGCGGACCGCGCAAGGAGGTCGCGCGGCGCGAACCGGGACTGCCGCCGCAGGCCGGGCTGGTGATTGACCCGGCGCGCGCGGATGAGGAGGGCGTGCGCGCGCCGGCCTCGGAGGAATCCAGGCAGGCGGGGCAGCAGGGGGATCAATACTCCCAGGAAGCCGCGAGTCTCCTGGATAAGATGCGGGACGCCTTCCGCGACATGCTGGAGGAACTCGGCCTGAGCAAAGAAGCACGGGAGGCCGCCGAATCGACTTCCGGAGAAGGGCAACCCGGCGGTAAGGACGCCAAAGAGAACGGCGAAAAGGGCGAACCGTCGGAGATGTCGGCGGAGGGCTCCGGAAAAGCCCGCGCGGACCAGGAAGGCGAGGAGGCGGCGGGGGGTGACGAGAGGTCGATGGAAGCCCGGCAGCGTGACGGCAAGAGCGACAGCCCGGACGGCAAAGAGGACGGGCAGGGAAGCGGAATCGGCACGGCGGACGGCGACAAGGCCATCCGGGACGCCGAGCAGGAGGCGGCCATGGGCAAGCTCAGCGAGATCCTGGGGCAGCGGCAGGCCAACCTGACCGGCGAGATGATGGTGGAGGTCACCTCCACCAAGCAGCAGAAGCTGACGACGCCCTACGCCCCGAGTGACGCCGCTCACGCGGAGGGCGGCGGACAGGTGCACCGCGACGAGGTGCCGCTGATGTACCGCGATTACGTGCAGCAGTACTTCGAGCGGGTGCGTAAGGAAGCCTCCGCCCCGCCGCCCGGAAAGCACTGACCTCAACCGGCCGCCGCCGCGAGCTACGAAGGCTGGAGAGGTTCTTCCAGAGGCGCCGTCCCGTCCCCCCGCCAGAGACGCTGGAGCAGCGCGCCCGCAGCGAGCGGGATCAGCATCGCGGCGCCGGTCGCCAGCGCCACGGCGCGCACCGCCGCGCCCAGGTCGACGGCCAGCCCCGCCGCGTAGCTGGCCGCGGATGTGCCGAGCATGTGTAGAGCGCTCTCGGCGGAGAAGACGCGTCCCCGGAAACGGTCCTCGGTCTGCCCTTGCAGCAAGGTCGTGGAGAAGACCCAAACCGTGGCGCCGCCCGCGTGAGCCAGCGCCACCGCCAGACACGCCAGCGGCAGATTCGGGGTCCCGGCCAGGGCCAGGTAGCCGGCCGCCGCCAGCAGAAAGCCGTACAGGATCCCCTGCCGCATGCGCCCCGGAGAGGGGCCCGCCAGCAGGCCGCCGATCAAAGGCCCCGCCAGCGAACCGATCCCGCGCGAGCCCATCAGCAGGCTCATGCCGAGCACTCCGGCGGCGGTCGCGTCCAGTCCCGCCAGGTTGGCCGGAAAGACGCGCACGCCGAGCAGCGGAAGGATCACCCAGTTGGCGCCCATCAGGCCCAGCCCGCACTTGACGAACAGCAGCGCCAGCATGCGCGCGTCGCCGCGAACATAGCGAACGCCTTCGATGATGGGGGTGAAGTCGGCCAGGTCGCGCGCCCGGAAAGGCGCGGTCTTCTCGACGTGAGGCTCCTCGACGCGCATCCGGCGGAGCAGCAGAGCGGAAGCGGCGAACGTGAGTGTGTTGACAATGAAGACGGTCTCGCGGCCGAAGATCGCGGCCATCAAGCCGCCCAGCGCGCTGCCGATGGCGAGGTTGAAGGACCACGTCGCCGAAGAAAGCGAGTTGGCGACGATGCGCTGCTTCGGGCCGGCAATGAGCGGCACCAGCGCGTTGCGCCCCGGCTCGAAGAGCGCCCACAGGATGGTAAGCAGGACCAGCAGGACGTACAGGAACCAGATCGCGGAGGGGGTCCTCACCAGCAGCATGCCGGTCACGATGAGAGCACGCGCCCAATCGGCGAAGATCATGATCCGCCTGCGGCTGAGGCGGTCGTTGAGCACGCCCGCCGACGGCGCCACGAAGAACTGGGGCAGCACCTGAAGAACGTAGGCCAGCGCGATGCTCGCGGCGCTGCCGGTGAACTCCAACAGCAGGCTGTAGATGGCCACCGTATACAGGCCGTCTCCCAGTTCGCTGACAATCTGGGCGAACCACAGCAGGCGGAAATTGCGGTTCTCCCGCAACAGATCGGAGTAGGCGGAGAAAGTGAGCGGCCCGTTATCCCGCATCCGCTCCCTTTCCCCGGTCTCCCAGCGCGCTCAGAATCCCCCGCCACTTGCGGAGCAGGACTTCAGCCAGGTTCAGCAGGATCGCGAGGCCGAGCAGGCCGGGCCAGAGCCGGATGGTGGCCGCAACGCGGCGCCCGCCGGAGCGGAATGCCTCGCGCGGGTCCGGGTTGAAGCGGCCGCCGGTGTGTTCCGCGATCCGGCGAAGCAGCGCTTCGTCGCTGCCGTAGTCGCGCAGCTCGTGAGTCGCCCGATAAAGACCCAGTTCGGGGAAGATACGAGATTCCGCCAGCGGCCGCACGCGGAAGAAGCCGGCGTGGTCCCCAATCGCCACGCGTCCCCGGTAGGTTTTCCCGGCGACCTTCTGCACCGGCACGGCCCGCCGGAAGTTGTCCGGGCCGAGCGCAAACAGTTCAGGCAGGTTGCCGGGGGCCTCCACCTGGCGGCCCAGGCGGTACTCGACGACCAGTTCCCGGTTGGCGCGATCGAACCAGACGGCCGCCTCGCTGGGCTGGGATTGCGGGAGGAGGTTCCGGGCCACGTTGGCCCAGAAGCGGTCGAAGCCGCTCCAGGCGACCCATCCTTCGGCCCAGCGGCTCTTGGCATCGGAGGCGAAGACGATGGAGCGGCCGAGGCCGTACTGCCAGCGCGCCAGCAGGGGATCTTCCTCGCCGGCCCGCAGGATCGTCTCGGCGGTCGGCTTGGCGATGAACCGGACATAGCCCTTGAGCGGAGGCGCCTTCTCCAGGTCCACGCCTTCCAACAGTTCCACTGGACGCAGGATTACCGGGACCAGGCTCTTCTCCACCGTGGTCCATCCGGTGTGCTGCACTACGTCGCGGAGCACGACCTGCGCCAGTCCTTCCGGATCGGGAACCATGTAAGACCGCCCGTTGGCCAGCGCTGCCAGCTTCTCGAGATATGGCTGGTTGATGTCCCTTCCCAGCCCCACCGTGGAGATGGTGATGCGCTCGGCGGCGGCCTGCTCGGCGAGCTTCATCGAGTCTCCGGCCTCGGAGATCCCGTCGGTCAGCAGGAGGATGTGCTTGTAGGTGGCGTTGACCGGCTGGAGCTTCGAGTAGGCCTCCGCCAGCGCGGGCCAGATCTGCGTCCCCCCGTCGCTCTCGATGCCGGCCACCAGCTTCTTCAATGCGGTCCCGTCTTCCACCCGGCGGATGTCGGCGGCCCACTGAAACGAATTGTCGAAGGTCAGCACCCCCAACATGTCCGTGGGCCGCATGTTCTCGATGACGCCGGTCGCCGAGGCGCGGGCCATCTCGATCTTGCGGCCGCTCATCGAGGCCGATTTATCCAGGACCAGCACCACGCATCGGTCCTCGGGCGAACGGGGCGGCGCGAGCTTGGCCGGCAGAGCGCGCTCCAGCGGGTCCTCCTCGGTTGTCTTCCGGTCCCAGTAGACGTTGCGCTCGCCGCCGATGACCAGGAGCCCTCCGCCCTGCTTCACATACTCCTCCAGCGCAAGCTGGCGGCCGGCAGGGAGCGCTTGCAGGTCCCAATTGTCGAAGACCACAAGCTGGAAGCCTTCGAACTGCGCCGGCAGAGGGCCGCGGCTGACATCGATGTCGAAGGCGGCGGCGCGCAGCGTGCCCAGCAGATGTTTCTCCCAGCCGGGCGGATCTCCCGAAACGTACAGCAGCCTTGGACGCCTCAGCGTCAGGGCCTGATTGAAGCGCGTCTCGTTCAGGCCCTCCGCGCGGATCACCCCTTCCAGGGCGATGGCGCCCGGTTCGCTGATGCTGGCGTGGATTCTCAACCGGTTCTCACCCTCGTCCAGGCGCAGGGGGTGGGCGCCGACGCGCTTCCCGTCGGCCTCCAGTTCGATTACGCCATCCGCCTTGCGCGGCGACCGCGCCACCAGGTCGATGGCGAACCTCTCGCCGGCGAACACCGAGCCGGGCAACGTCACCGTCTCAACGTCGAGGCCGGGCTTGGGTCTGCCTTTAAGGGGAAACGTGTCCACGGGCACGTGCAACTGTTCCAGGAGGGCCGCGGCCCGGATCACGCTCCCGCGGTTTTCTTTGCCGTCGGAGATCAGGGCGATGCGCGGCACGGACTCGGACGGCAGAGTGGTCAGCGCCTCGCGCAGCGCCGCCTCCAGGTCCGTCGCCTCCCCTGCTTCCCCCGGTGTATGCCGCAATCCGCCGCCCGAGGAGGCCTCGGCCGGGGAAACCTGCCGGGCCGATCGCGCGAAGGGGATCACCCGCATCCAATGCCGGCCGCGCTGCCTCCGGATGGCGGCCGTCAGCTTCGAGGCCTCTTCCAGATCCTGTTCGGACACGCTCTGAGAGGTGTCGGCCAGGACCGCGAGGGCCACTCTGGTCCGCATGACGCGTACGCCGGGTTCCGCCAGTGCGAGCACAACGCAAAGGAGCGCGGCGAGTTTCAGCGCCAGCAGGCTTCTCCGTCCCGTGCGCTGCCGCTGCCAGTAGGCCCACGCCAGCGGCAGCGCCACGAGCAGCAGCACCCAGGCGCGTCCGAAGGTCATGAGGCTCCCTTTTCAGGCTCAGGCGTCAGGCGGCGTCTCGGCCCGAAGCGCATCCACTCGAAACACAAGCCGAGCGCCCCGAGCACTGCCGCAAGCGGCCAGAGGCTGGGCGCGGACCGGTGAGGCCCCGGGGAGCCGGGAAGCCCGCGGGGCGTTCCGGGCGGAGGCTCCCAGCGGGCGCCGGCCACATCCGGCAGGTTCACCGAAAGGACCTTGGCGCGGTTTCCGCCGAGGATCTGAACGGAGCCGGTGGTGGCCGCGAAGAAGCGCAGGGAGCCGTCCTCCACCGTGAACGGCAGCGGGCGGCCGCCCCTCCCCACCACGCGAGCGGCGCCGGGATCCATTGCCGGGTCCATCGTCGCGGTGACCATCCCGGCGCTGGCGCTGGCGAAATCCCACTGCCGGAACACGTCGGGAGCCAGCCAGGCGATCAGGTTTGCGAACAGAAGCGGCGTTGCCAGCTCGAAGCGGGTGGAGCCCCGGCCGGGATGGAAGCCCAGGGCGACGGCGCGCCGTGCGCCGGGACGCGCGACAATGACGGGGCCTTCGGCGCAGTCGGCTACGACCAGGTCGCCGGGCGCGGGCTCGAACACCTGTGTCTCCTCCAGGCGCAGATCCCGCGTGGCCAACCCCGCCCCGAGAGGGTTCTCCGCGTGCCACCGCTCCACGCGCGCCGCCTTGACGGAGGTCCGCACCTGGAAGGGAGACGCGCCGGGAGGCGGTTCGATCCACACCGTGTCCGCCTGGGGCAGTCCGGAAGGCCGGAACCGGTCCAGGACGACCACCGCGGCCTTCTTTCCGGGATCGTAATTCTTCGGACTGGCGAAGACCGCCTGCACGCTGGGGCTGGCTTCAAGGACGTGGCGGAGCAGTTCCGGCTCCTCGGAGTAGACCAGCACCTGCAACGCGGGCTGCGCGGGCACTTCAATCTCCGCGTGATTGTCGGTTTCGAGGGCGTCGTCCACGCGCAGGCGGGCCTCAATCCAGCCGGCGGTTCGCGTGCGGTAGCGGAAGGTGGCGCTGCTTTCCTCGCCCGGCGCCAGCAGAAACCGGTGCGCGCCGATCAGCGCTCCGCCGAATTGGACGGTGAGCGGAGCGTCGCAGCGCGCGCGCCCGTAGTTCCGCGCCGTGACGAAAATCTCCCAGGACGCCGGGTCGCCCTCCGCGCGGCGCAGGCTCAGGCCCCGCAGCCCGCAATTGACGGGCGGGTCGCTGACGGGAAGCACGCGCAGCCCGCCGGGGACGGACGCCCATGTGCTTTCCTCCTTGGACACGCGGCCGGCGCCGGCGTAGACAATCGAGCCGGCGCTGCGTCCTTCCAGGCGCTGCGCCTGCCGCGCCACCTGAAGAGCGTCCTCCAGGCGCAGTGCGGTGGCTCCGGCTTGCGTCTTCCGGATAGCCTCGAAGATCGCACCCCGGTCGTTCAGGAATCCCGTCACGGGCGTGGCGAGGGCGTCGGCCCGGATCAGCATAACCCGGTCGGACGAGGGCAGTGCGCGCACGTACGAGACAGCGGCTGCCTTCGCCTCGTCCAGCAGGGCGCCGGACCGTCCGCGGGCCGCCATCCACGCCGAAGCGTCCAGCACGATCACGTGGTCGCGCGCGGCGGCTTCCGGGGAGCCCCAGCGCAGGCCCGCCACGGCCGTCAGCAGCAGCAGGACGCTGGCTATCTGCAGCAGCAGGGACCAGGGCTGCTGAATCCAGCGGCGGCGCTTCCAGTGCGGGATGAGCGCGCTGGCGGTCCAGAACCGGAACGTCGCCACCGTCTGGCGGCGGCGCGAACGGTCCAGCAGGTACAGCGCGACAAGAAAAGCGGCGGCCGACGCCGCCAGGGCCAGGAACTCCGCCGGCGACAGGTTGAGGAACGACATCACTCCACGGCTCCCACCGCGGCCAGAGGCCCGAAGATGGCGGTCTCCACGGGCATGGAAGTCGGTATGCCGGCATAGCGGCCGCCCTTGCGCACCATGGCTTCCTGCAAGGTGCGGGCCCAGCGGTCGAAGGCTGCCGTGTACGCTTCACGGGCCTCCGGACCAAAGTCGATCTCCAGCCGCTCCCCGGTCTCGGCGTGCGCCAGTTCCAGTTCACCGTCCCATGGGGGCGTGCGGTCCTCCTCCGCCCACAAATGGATGAGCAGCAGTTCATGGCCGGAATCGGCCAGGTACTGGAGCGGCCGGATGCAGTCGTCTTCGTCCAGAAAGTCCGAAATCACGATGAGCAGGCCGCGCGGCAGTCCCGCGGAGGAGAACTCGCGCACGACCTTCTGGTAGCTGGTCCGGCCTCCGGGTGTCAATGCGGTGAGCCGGTTCACGGTCTCGGCCAGGCGCTGCCGTCCGCCGGAGCAGAGGAACGGGTCGCCCAGCCGGTCGGAGAACGGCTGCACGGTGATTGCGTCGAGCCGGATGAGGCCGATGTAGCAGAGGGCCGCGGCCAGGCGGCGCGCGTAGTCGAACTTGGAGCTTGCGCCGGTGGCCATCGACCGGCTCACATCCAGGAGCATCCGCACCGGCACGCGCGGCTCCACCTGGAACATCTTGAGGATGAGCTTCTCCAGGCGGAGATACGCCCGCCAGTTTACGGCGCGGGGATCGTCCCCATGGTGGAAGTGCCGGTGGTCCAGGAACTCCTGGCCGGGCCCCGGAGAACGGGAGCGTTGATGGCCGCCGACCAGGCCGCCGAACGGCTGCTGCCAGTGCAGCGAAAGCCGTTCGAGCTTCTCCAGAAAATCCCGGTCGATGATCGGTTGGGAACTCACCTCATGCCGCCGGCGCCCTGACCGTCTGAATGATTCCCCGCAGCAAGGAGTCCGGCGTCTGCCCATCCGCGTGGGCGTCGAAGTTGCAGATGATCCGGTGGCGGAGCACGGACAACGCGACGGCCTCGACGTCTTCGCGGCTCAGGTGCGCGCGCCCGGCGAGCACGGCGTGCACGCGCCCGCACTCCATCAGCGCCTGGGCGCCCCGCGGTGAACTGCCGTAGCGGATGTACTTGTCCGCCAGCGCGTGAGAGTGGCTGGTTCCCGGCTGCGTCGCCATGACCAGGTCGATGGCGAAATCCTGCACGTGAGGCGCCACCAGCACCTGCCGGCACAGGCTGCGCAGCTCGAGGATCTCCTGCCTGCCCATAATCGGCTCCAGGTGGATCTCCTCCTTCTGCACGGTGCGCTCGACGATCCGGTTAAGTTCGTCGCGGGACGGGTAGTTCACCACGATCTTCATCAGGAACCGGTCGAGTTGCGCTTCGGGCAGGGGGTAGGTGCCTTCCATCTCGATCGGATTCTGGGTGGCCATGACCAGGAACGGCAGTTCCAGGTGGTGCGTGCTGTTGCCGGAGGTGACGGTGCTTTCCTGCATGGCCTCCAGCAGCGCCGACTGGGTCTTCGGAGTAGCCCGGTTGATCTCGTCGGCCAGCACCAGGTTGGCGAAGATCGGGCCGGGCTGGAAACGCAGCGCCTTGGCCCCGCGCGAGTCCGTCTCCAGGATCACGCTTCCGACCACGTCGGCCGGCATCAGGTCAGGGGTGAACTGGATTCGGGAATACTTCAGGTGCAGCACGCGCGCCAGCGTGCGCAGCAAAGTCGTCTTCCCCAGGCCGGGGACCCCCTCCAGGAGGACGTGTCCGCCGGCCACCAACGCGATGAGGACGCCGTCCACCACGTCCTGCTGGCCTACGATGACTCTGGCTATCTCCTGGCGGACCCGGTGCAGACCGGAGGCCACCAGCTCCCGACCTTCCGCGATTTTCACTCCCTCATTTTATTACAGGAGTAACGACACCGATCCTCCGGGGCCCGGCATGCCCGGCCGGGCCCGGACGGCGACGCTGCGCGGCAATCCCGCCTCAGTTCTGGCGGCCGCGCCCCAGGAAGCCGCTGGTATCGGCATCGGCCGCCGCGCCCGTGGGCGCGGGCCACTTCCTGGCTCCGGGAGGCGCGGGACCCGCGGCGTTCAGCACGCGCAACGCCGCCAGCCTTACCGGGCCGGGCATGCCCGTGGCGCTGAGATCGGTGTATAGTTCCAGCGCCCGCGCGCGGTTGGCCGGCATCAGGCCCTCGGCGCACAGCAGGCAGGCGCGGGCGACCACCGGGAACACGGGCGGCTTAACCGTCTTCAGCCCTGATTGAAGGGCTTTGGCGGCTTGAAGCCCGCCGATCATCCCCACCGACGCCGCGGCCGCTCCGGCAACCTCCGGATTGCTGTCGCTCATCAGTTTGGTCAGAGCGTCCAGCGCCTTGGCGTCCTTGCGGAAGCCGATGGAGTGGATGACGCCGACCTGAAGCCTTCCCTTCAGCTTGGGCAGCGCGGCCCGGAAGGCGTCGTCCACCGACGGATCGGGATTCGGCTCCATCCCGAAACGTGCGTAGCAGGCCAGTTGCGGATGGCTCAACAGCGCCGCCATGGGAGGAACGGCCTCCCTTCCGCCGGATATCGAGAGCTTCTTACAGGCGATGGCCTTCTGGAACAGGGTGGAGTTGGGGTCCTTGAGCAGGGCGACGAGCTTCGCCGCCTCCATTTTCCAGATCGGCAGGGCGTCGAACTCGGGAGGGACCTTGGGCGCCGGCCGGGGGCCGGCGGTCTGGGCCGCCCCGCCTTGCGCGGCGCCGCCGCGCCCCGCTTCCCCCCGTCCCGGCGCTGCCGGTGCTGGCTGGGTCTGTGCTGGTGTCTGCATTTTCGTGATCTCCTTTCCGCTGACTCCCGCCTACATGCTGGCAGCCAAAGCTTCGAGCCGCCAGGGCTCCCGGTAGGCCCGGCTCCGCATCCGGTTGGCTTCCTCGTCGCCGATGAACATGCGCTTGGCCGGATCCCAAGTGAGCTTGCGGTTCAGTTGCGACGCAATCCACGCCGCGTGCGAGGCGACGTGGGTATGGGCGGTGACGTCGGCGTTGGCCCGGGGTGTAGTCCGCGACCGGACACAGTTGATGAATTCGCGGATGTGCTCGGCCGTCGGGTCAAACCTCGTGCCCTGCCGCGTGCTGACCAGCGACTTCAGGTTGGGGGATACCTCGATCTTCCCGCTGTCGCCGGTTTCGACCCATCCTTCCGTTCCCTCGAACCGGTTGCTGCACGAGCCCATTCCCATCCAGCTATGGTTGCGGAGAACCAACTGCACGCCGTTGGCGTACTGGCAGTAGATCGAGTAGCGATTGATCAGGCCGTCGCCCCGGAACTCGGGGCCCTCGGGTACGTACTCGACGGGCTCGGTGTATTCCATGTCGGCGGCCCATTGGGCGGCGGCGACGGTGTGCGAGGCCCACTCGAGCAGCCCCGCATGGAAATCCCAGAACTGGCCGCGGCCCTGGGTGGCGTAGCGGGAGTTATACGGCCTCCACAGGCACGGGCCGAGCCACTTGTCCCAATCGAACACCAGCGGATCCGGATCCGGCGTCTCCTCCGGCCACCACCCGTGCCCGCCTTCATCGACCGTGCCGAGCCCGATGGCCGTGTCGGCATGCACGGCGAGCAGCCGGCCGAGCTTGCCGCTGCGGGCCAGCCCCACCGCGAACTCGAAGGCGAACTGGTTCTTCCGCTGGGCGCCGGACTGGTACACCACGCCATAGCGGCGCACGTTGTCCGCAAGGGCGTAGCTTTCCATGATGGACATCGCCGCCGGCTTCTCGATGTACATGTCCTTGCCCGCCTGCGCCGCCCAGATGGCCATGGGTCCGTGCCAGCGGTCGCTGGTGGCGATCAACAGGGCGTCGATGTCCTGGCGGGCGAGCAGATCCGCCGGATCGCGGTACATCTCGCAGGCGTTGTTCCGGTAGTAGCCGTCCACGAAGCTCTTGACCGCCTCGCGCGCGCTTTCGCGGACATCGGCAATGGCCACGAACTGCACCCGGTCGTCGCCGAGCATTTGTCTCAGGTCGGCCATGCCTCGATTGCCGACGCCGATACCCGCGAAGACGAGTTTGTCCAGCAAGCCGGCTCGGGCGACGACCGCGGGTCCGACGGCGGGACCGGAGGGCGCCTGAGCCGGAGGCTGGCCCGCCGCCGGTACGGAGGCGATCAACGGCGCCGCCGCCACGGCGCCGGCCTGCGCCACGGCCTTTCCGAATCTCCTGCGTGTCACCTTTTTCTTCTCCTCTGCCATGTCCTCCTCCTGTAGAACATTCCCGGCGCCTACGATGCAAGGCCCGCGGCATTCCAGATCCGGGAACGCCGCCTTCCGGCCTACCTGGAGCGTCAAGGCGCTGGTGAAAGCATTGTATAGCGTAACCGCCCTCGCGTGGTTGAGGCCCGTCCGGCTGCCGGGGCCGGCCGCATCGACGAGGCGGCCGTGATGGGGCAGAATGGATCTCCCGAAGGCCCGCCGAAGATGTCCAGGCAGAGGTTGCGGCCCAGGATTCCGGCCAGCAGCCGGGCATCATCGCCCGGGCCGTACTCCGGGTGTTAGGCGGAGTCGTATGTTGAGGGTTCGATTGAGGGCCAGACGGGCGTCCACAGAGGGTAGACGCCCGTCGCCTTGTGCAGCAGTTCCGCGATGTGGCCGCCTTCGGCCAGTACCGTAAGGCGCACCGCGCTGCTTTCCAGTTGAACCGCCTTGCGGTTTCGGTATGGGGCCACAGAGAGCCCGGCCGTTACAGCCTCTTCAGCAGAATACTGCGAAACTCATTCTTCATGGGCTTGCCGACGTGAAGCTGGATGCCGAGCAGCCCCTCCATGGCGCGCCCCTCAGGTTCCTCGTCCAGGAGCATGGCCATGACGTGTCCGTTGACGACGTGTATCAGGGTGTTTCCCTTGGCGATGATGTGTATCTGGTTCCATTCCGCGCCCGTCTTGATGAAGGCCTTGAGCGCTTCCTGGTCACCCAGAGTCGCTACCTGTTTGATGGTCTTGTCCGCCGCCACCCGGTTGAACATGCCGCGAACCGCCAGGAACCCACGGCCTCGCTCTTCATAGACCATGGCGGTGTGGGTATTGGCTCCATCCATGTCGGCTTGATAGCCGCGCATGGCCCACTGGGACACCTCCGGCACCACCACGCTGCGATACTGGACGCCGCTGTTGGCGGCCGCGGTGAGCCGGAACTCCACTTTCAGCTCGAAGTCCCGGACCGAGCCGCCGCGCCAGATGAGAAAGGTGTTCTGCTTCAGCGGCCGCTCGGCGGTCGTCTCTCCGACGATGCAGCCGTCTTCCACACGCCAGAAACCCGGCTCACCGTCCCAATTGGCCAGCGTCTTACCGTCGAACAGCGCCTCAAATCCCGCATTGTCATCGGGTACGGTGGCCGCCGGTCCCCCCCGGCCGCCGCCTCGCCGCTCACCGCCAGGCGGCTGCCCCGGCGCGCCGCCGCGCCGCTCCTGCGCCAGGACCGCAGCCGCAATAATAATCAGGACTACCCAGCCTCTTCTTGCACATAGTGAACGCATATGTCCTCCTGTCATCTACGCGAACGCCGGGCGTGTCACCCTCCAGGTCCAGCTCGGCGACGGTCCGCGGTTATTCGTTCTGCCGGCCGCGGCCCAGGAAGCCGCTGGTGTCGGCATCGGCTGCCGCGCCTGTCGGCGCCGGCCACTTCTTCGCTCCTGCCGGCGCGGGTCCGGCGGCATTGAGTACCCGCAACGCCGCCAAACGTACTGGCTTGGGCATCGATGTGGCGCTGAGGGTGGTATACAGCTCCAGCGCCCGGGTACGGTTATTCGCCATCAACCCCTCGGCGCACATCAGGCAGGCGCGGGCCACCACCGGGAACACCGGAGGCTTGCTGGTCTTCAAAGCCGCCTGCAACGCCTTGGCCGCTTGCAGCCCACCGATCATCCCCACCGACGCCGCGGCAGCTCCCGCGACTTCAGGATCGCCGTCGCTCATCAGCCTGGTGAGAGCGTCCAGCGCCTTGGCGTCCTTGCGGAAGCCGATGGAGTGGATCACACCCACCTGAAGCCTGCCCTTCAGGTTCGGCAGAGCGGCACGGAACGCCTCGTCCACCGACGGATCGGGATTCGGCTCCATGCCGAAACGGGCGTAGCACCCCAATTGAGGATGGCTGAGCAGCGCCGCCATGGGCGCGATGGCTTCCCGCCCGCCGGATATTGACAGCTTCTTGCAGGCGATGGCCTTCTGGAAGAGCGTCGAGTTGGGGTCCTTCACCATGGCGATGAGCTTCGGCGCGTCCATTTTCCAGATCGGAAGAGCGTCGAATTCGGGAGGGACTTTGGGCGCCGGCCCGCGTCCGCCCGCCGGCGCGCCGGCTTGCCCCCGCCCGGCGGCTCCCCGTCCGGCTTCTCCGCGCCCGGGCGCTCCGGGCACTTGCTGTGTCTGTCCTGGTGCTTGCATGTTCGTATTCTCCTTATCCTCCGTTCCCGTCTACATGCACGTAGCCAGCGATTCCAGCCGCCACGGCTCCCGATAAGCTCTGCTGCGCATGCGGTTGGCCTCCTCGTCGCCGATGAACATGCGCTTGGCCGGATCCCAGGTGAGCTTGCGGTTCAGTTGCGACGCAATCCACGCCGCGTGCGAGGCGACGTGGGTATGGGCGGTCACCTCCGCGTTGGCGCGCGGCGGTATGCGTGAGCGGATGCTGTGGATGAACTCCCGGATGTGCTCGGTGGTCGGGTCCAGCCTCACTCCGGTCCTGGTGGGTACCAGGGACTTCAGGTTGGGCGACACCTCGATGTTACCGCTGTCGCCGGTCTCCACCCAGCCCTCGGTTCCCTCGAAGCGGTTGCTGCACGAACCCATGCCCATCCAGCTATGGTTGCGGAGGACCAACTGCACTCCGTTGGCGTACTTGCAGTAGATGGTATACCGGCCGATCAGGCCGTCTCCTCTGAATTCGCCGCCCTCGGGCTCGTATTCAACGGGCTCGGTGTACTCCATGTCGGCGGCCCACTGCGCCATGGCGACGGTGTGCGAAGCCCACTCCAGCAGACCGGCGTGGAAATCCCAGAACTGGCCGCGGCCTTGGGCCGGGTAGCGGGAGTTCCAGGGCCGCCAGAGGCATGGGCCCAGCCACTTGTCCCAATCCACCACCAGCGGGTCGGGCTCGGGCTTCTCCTCGGGCCACCATCCGTGCCCGCCCTCATCGACCGTCCCCAGGCCGATCGCGGTATCAGCGTGGACGGCCAGCAGCCTGCCGAGCATGCCGCTGCGGGCCAGTCCCACCGCGAACTCGAAAGCAAACTGGTTCTTCCGCTGGGCGCCGGACTGATACACCACGCCGTAGCGGCGCACGTTGTCCGCAAGGGCGTAGCTTTCCATGATGGACATGGATGCGGGCTTCTCGCAGAACATGTCTTTGCCGGCCTGGGCCGCCCAGATGGCCATGGGTCCGTGCCAGCGGTCGCTGGTGGCGATCAGGAGAGCGTCGATGTCCTGGCGCGCCAGCAGGTCCGCCGGGTCGCGGTACATCTGACAGTCGTTGTTGCTGTAGTACCCGTCCACGAAGCTCTTCACGGCCTCGCGCGAGCTTTCCTGCACGTCGGCGATGGCCACGAACTGCACGCGATCGTCTGAGATCAGCTGCCGCAGGTCGTTCATACCGCGGCCGCGGATCCCGATGCCGCCGAACACGATCTTGTCCAGCAGTCCGGCTCTGGCGACCACCACGGGTCCGACGGCGGGACCGGGGGGCGCCTGAGCCGGAGGCTGGCCCGCCGCCGGTACGGAGGCGATCAACGGCGCCGCCGCCACGGCGCCGGCCTGCGCCACGGCCTTTCCGAATCTCCTGCGTGTAACCTTTTTCTTCTCCTCTGCCATGTCCTCCTCCTGTAGAACATTCCCGGCGCCTACGATGCAAGGCCCGCGGCATTCCAGATCCGGAAACGCCGCCCTCCGGTCTACCTGGAGCGTCAAGGCGCTGGTGAAAGCATTGTATAGCATGACCGGCCCGCGTGGTTGAGGCCCGTCCGGCTGCCCGTCCATAGTCCATCCGCAGACGGCGGCAGACGGCGGAAAACTCCACGGGTTGCAACACGCACAATCGGCGCCCGGCGCCGGGAGGGCGGCCGCCGGGGCCGGCCGCATCGACGAGGTGGCCGTGATGGGGCAGATTGGTTCTCCCGAGGGCCGGGAGGAGTTGCGTGCGCCGCGCACCCGGCTGATCGGTTCGGTGGCCTATTTTCCAGAGAAGTACGGAGAGAGAATCGTGCGGCTGGCGCTCGACATCCTGCACCGTCAGCTTGTTCCGCCCGCGGTTTTGGTCAAGCACAAGCTGCTGACTCCCGAGACCGTGAACCACTTCTATCCTAACGACGAGTTGATACGGGTTGCCCGCTCCGCTTGAGGGGCGCGCTTGACAATTTGCCTATAATACATCTTGGGAAGCCATGGCTGGCCGTGAACGGAAAGACAATCCCCTCCAGCCGGGCAGGAAACGACGCGGAACTCAGTGCGTCCTTCCGGCGATAGCCGCTGCCATGCTGCTGGCGGGCGCCACACGGCCGCCCGAGATCGCGTTCAGTGTCCGCGCCCTCGACCTGGGCGCCAATGAGGCGTGCGCTTTCGCCGACATCAACCGCGACGGGCGGCTCGACGTCGTTTCCGGCGAGAACTGGTACGAAGCCCCGGCCTGGGGCAAACACCGTTTCCGGGAACTGGGGTTCACCAACAACTACATCGACAATTTCAGCGACCTCCCGCTGGACGTGGACGGCGACGGCTATACGGACATCGTCAGCGTCACCTGGTTTGCGCGGAAGATCAGTTGGTGGCGGAACCCCGGTAAGGCCGGCGGCATGTGGAAGGAAGCTACGGTGGACTCCGGCGCGTCCATCGAGTTTGCCATTCTGGCCGATCTGGACAACGACGGAAGCGCCCGGGAAGTCCTGCCGCAGCCGGCCGGCGGATCGCTGGCGTGGTACGAAGCCGCCGCGGGCCGCTGGGTGAAGCACGTGGTGAGTCCTAAGGTCTACGGCCACGGCATTGGCGCGGGCGACGTCAACGGCGACGGCCGCACGGACATTCTCACGCCGCAGGGCTGGCTGGAGGCGCCCCCCGATCCGCGCAGCGGCCAGTGGCCCTTCCACCCGGACTGGAATGAGAAGGATCTTGGTTTCATGTACGTGGCCGACATCAATGGCGACGGACGGAACGATATTGTCACCAGCTACGCCCACGACTACGGGATTTTCTGGATGGAGCAGGGTGAAGGCGGCAAGTGGACCAAGCGGCAGATTGACGCTTCCTGGTCGCAGGCGCATGCCTTGACCCTGGCCGACCTGAATGGGGACGGCCGCCTTGACATCCTCACGGGAAAACGATACATGGCGCACAACGGGGCGGATCCCGGAGAGCGGGAACCGCTCGGCATATACTGGTACGAATCGTTCCGCGAACCCGGCGGGGCAGTTGGCTGGGTCCGTCACGTCATCGAATACGGCGGGCGCATCGGCGGCGGAATGCAGATGCCGGCAGCCGACCTGGACGGAGATGGAGATATGGACTTCGCCTGCGCCGGCAAGAGCGGGCTGTTCTTGTTTGAGAACCTCACCCATAAGCGCCCCGCGGGAGGCGGGTCCAAATAAT
This sequence comes from Bryobacterales bacterium, assembly GCA_020851555.1. Taxonomy (GTDB): domain Bacteria; phylum Acidobacteriota; class Terriglobia; order Bryobacterales; family Bryobacteraceae; genus DTKY01. Next base: position 55,268 of record JADZCM010000015.1, read on the forward strand.
CAAAGGAGGAGGAAGAATATGAGCAACGTTTCCATTATCAAAGACGCGCTGAGCGCCGGCGATGGCGTGGTCCGCCTGGCGCCGTGCTGGGTCCCCCGGTCGTTCCTCATGCCAGGCGGGCGTCTGAAACTGGACCCCCGCGACTTGTATGCGCTGGGAGCGCACCGCGGGGGCATCGACGAACGGTGGTTCGCCTCCACGACCAACGCCGACAACGGCCCCGGCACGCCGCCCGACGAGGGGCTGAGCTACATCGCCCTCAACGGCAAACGCGTGCTTTTCAAAGAGGCCATCGAGACGCTGGGGGACGAGTTCCTGGGCAGCGACGTCATGGCGAAGTACGGCGGCTGGAACCTGCTGTGCAAGTTCTTCGACAACCTCGGGCCCATCCCTCACCACATGCACCAGATGGATGAGCATGCCGCCAAGGTCGGACAGAAGGGCAAGCCGGAGGCTTACTACTTCCCGCCGCAGTACAACTTCACGGGCAACAACTTCCCTCACACCTACATGGGACTTGAGCCGGGCACGACCAAGGACGACGTCCGGCGCTGCCTGGAACGCTGGAACCAGGGCGACAACGGCATCCTGGATCACGCCAGGGCCTACCGGCTGATCCCCGGCTCCGGCTGGCAGATCGACGCGGGCGTCCTGCACGCGCCGGGTTCCCTGGTCACCTACGAGCCGCAGGTGAACTCGGACGTCTTCGGGATGTTCCAGTCCATGGTGGAGAACCGGCCCGTGCCGTGGGACCTCCTGGTAAAGGACGTGCCTCCGGAGCACCACAAGGACCTGGACTACATCATCGGCATGCTGGACTGGGCGAAGAACGTCGATCCCGAGTTCGGCAAACACAACAAGGTGTTCCCCAGGCCGGTGAAGCCGCAGGATGAGATGACGGCGGCGGGTTACAGCGAAGTATGGGTCACTTACGGCAGGCCGTGGTACTCGGCGAAGGAACTTACGGTGCATCCGGGCCGGTCCGTCACAGTTTCGGATTCCGCCGCTTACGGCGTGATCCTGACCCAGGGCCGCGGCGCGCTGGGTAAAGTGGACGTCGAGACCCCCAGCCTGATCCGCTTCGGCGAGATGACCAAGGACGAGGTGTTCGTGACCGCCGCGGCGGCCAAGGCCGGCCTCCGGGTCACCAATACCAGCGACAAGGAAAACCTCGTGATGTTGAAGCATTTCGGCCCGGGCAATCCGGATGCGGCGGCGCTGGTCGCAAACTGAGGGAGGAAGACATGGCAGCCAAGACACTGGGAGTTGGACTCATCGGGTGCGGCTTCATGGGCCGCACGCACTCGAACGCCTACCGGCGATTGAACAACTTTTTTCCGGTTCAGCACCGGCCGGTTCTGAAGGTCATCTGCGACACGGTCCCCGAGAAGGCGCGGCAGTTCATGGAGGTGTGGGGTTACGAACGCGCTGAAACCGACTGGCGCAAGTTGATGGACGCCAAAGACATCGACCTGATCGATATCTGCGTCCCCAACTTCGCGCACCGCGAGATCGCGGTTGCCGCCGCGCGGGCGGGGAAGATGGTGATCTGCGAGAAGCCTTTGGCCATGAACGCGGCCGAGGGCGAGGAGATGGTGCGGGCGGTGGAGGAGGCCAAGGTGCCGAACCTGATCTCCTTCAATTACCGCCGCGTCCCGTCCATCTCGCTCGCCAAACAGATCGTCGACGAGGGGCGCGTAGGAAAACCCTTCCACTACCGGGCGACCTACTTGCAGGACTGGACCATCTCGGCCGACGTCCCGCAGGGCGGCGATGCGCTGTGGCGCCTGGACATCAAGGCCGCCGGCAGCGGAGTCACCGGCGACCTGCTGGCCCACTCCATCGACACCGCCATGTGGCTCAACGGTCCCATCCGGCGGGTGGTGGCCAGGACCGAGACCTTCGTCAAGGAACGCAAGCACGTCGTCTCCGGCAAGGTCGAGCCGGTGGGTATCGATGACGCCTGCATGTTTCTGGCGGAGTTCGCCAACGGCTCCCTGGGCACCTTCGAATCCACGCGCTACGCCCGCGGGAGGAAGAACTTCAACACTTTCGAGCTGAACGGCGCGGACGGCAGCATTTACTTTGATCTGGAAGAGCCGGAGTATCTCCAATTCTTCGAGTACAAGCAGCAGCAGAGCGGCAGGAAGGTGGAGTCCCACTTGACCGGCTGGCGCAAGATCCATGTTACTAACTCGGAGCACCCTTACATGGACCGCTACTGGGTTCCCGGAACGTGCATCGGGTACGAGCACACCTTCCTGAACCAGCTTGCGGACTTCGTGGCCGGGATCGAGAGCGGCACGCCGGCGCAGCCGGACTTCCGCAGCGGGCTCCAGACCCAGAAGGTCTGTGACGCGGTGCTGGAAAGCGCCCGCGGCGGCCGCTGGATGGAGGTGGCGCCATGACCCCGCACAAGTACCCCGCGCTGCACAACGCCATGTGGCCGGGGCTGGTAGGAAAGGGCCCGGACTCCGAGCCGCCCATCGGCCTGGACACCATGTTGGACCTGACGGCTGCCGCGCAGGTGGACGGCGTGAGGTTCGAGGGTGTCGACCTGTTCCTCTCGCTCCCGCACACGGACATTGACTCCTCCGATGACGATCTCAAGGCCCTGGCCGACAAGCTGGCATCGAAGAACCTGTGCGCCGGCTCGCTGGTGGCGCCGGTGTGGGCGGGGACCGGAGGCGGTTCCGCCATGGGGAGCGAGCCGGAGCGCGCGGCGTTTCTCACTCAGGTGCGGAAAGCCTGCCGCATCGGGCGCAAACTGCGCGATCTCAAGATCCGGCAGTACGGCGTCATCCGCATCGACTCGGCTTCAAGCGTGGAGGAGTGGGCCAAGGACCCGGAGGAGAACACGCGGCGCATCGCGCAGACCTTCCGTGAAGCGTGCGGCATTGCCGAGGACCACGGGGAGCGCCTCGCCGCCGAAGGAGAAATCTGCTGGGGCGGCATGCACAGTTGGCGGCGGAACGTGCAGTTGCTGGAAATGGTGGGACGCCCCCAGACCCTGGGCTTCCAGGCGGACATGGCTCACGTGATGCTCTTCACCATGGGCTACAACGCGCCCGAGGACAGGTTGCTCCCGGAGGGCTTCGACTGGAGCAGGACAGACCAACTGGCCGAGGCGTACCGTAAGGTCGCCGGCGCCCTGCGCCCCTGGACCATCGACCTGCACATCGCCCAGAACGACGGCACGGTTAAGGGGGCGGGGTCCCACGACAAGACGGGTAAGCACTGCCAGCCGGACGATCCCCACGGGCGTCTCGACGTGGTGCGCGACGCCGGAGCCTGGATGCGGGGCGACGACGGCCAGCCCACCCGGGCCTTCGCACACATCTGCTGGGATGGCTGTATGTTCCCAAACGAGGTGCTGCTCGGCCAGCAGATCTGGAACCGGATCCTGGCGGTCATGATCGCCGTCCGCAACGCCCACGGCTGGGATTAGGAGGCGGGGCCGGTCTCCAAGGTCCGCCGTTCAGCCCTCGGTGACTTTAGCCGGGGCCAGCCACTGTAACTGGCGCTCGACGTCTTTGTGCAGGGCGTACTTTCTCCGGACAGTCTCGATGGGAGGGCCGGCCAGGTCGATCTTAGCCAGGTCGTAGTTACCCAGGCCGACCTGCCCGCAGTACTGAAGATAGCCCACCCAGTTCGGGTCCAGCCCCATGCATTCTACCCCCACGCGGTCCGCCGCAATAAAGTCGGTGGAGGCTATGGCTACCCTGGAAGGCACCGGCGTCCCGGCCATCGGGCCGTTGCCCTCCATCCCTTCGAAACCGTCGATGACGGTGGCGCCCCAGTAGGGTTGCAGCACCTGAGCGGTCAGCAGGATGTTGTAGTTGGCCAGGTGCGGGCCGACGTGATACAGCCGCTTGTCGCTCCAGCGGGGGGTTGCGCCGGGAGGGTTCTTGAGGGGCGCGCCCACGGCCATGTTCTTCACCGAGAGCGTCGCCACCACCACGTCGTGGGCTTTCAGGCAGGTGCAGCAGAGGATGAACGCGTCGGGGTCCAGCATCCGGGCGGCCAGCCGCACCGGAGTCAGGTGCAGGTCCCGGGTGACCAGCGGCGCGGAAACGAACTTGCCCTCCGCGTCGAAGTCGACGAGGTCGATCGGCATGGACTTGTACTCGCCGATCGCCTTCGCGTACTGAAAGTTCTCGAAGGCGACCGAGGTGACGCCCTGTGAGGAGTCCGCGACCGTCACCGGCCCCTTGAAACGGGGAGCGAGGTAGTCCAGAACGCCGCGCAGGCCGTCGGCGTGCGTGCAGGAGAGCTGGTTCTTGACGTTTACGGCATTCACCTTGATGAGCACTCGCTTTTTCCGGCTGAGCAGCGGGCGGATCTGCTGGTCGATGGCCAGCAGCGCATCATGGACGTTTTTCCGCCTGTCTTCGCCGTGAACCAGGGAAACCGTTGAACGCGGCCGGTATTCCCTGATCGGCGCCGCCGGGACCGGAGGCGGCGCCTGCTGGCCAGTCATCCGGTACGATGAGAGCAACGCTGTTCCGCCCGCTACCTGAAGGAAACCTCGCCTGCGCATTTTATTCCCTCCCCTGACAGGCCGGGAGGCCCGTCCCGCTCTGTCTTCGATCCTGCTAACTGAGGGCCGCCTGTTTCTTGAGAAACCGAATCCCCTCCGAGGCGATCGAGTCCGCGGTAGGCGCCAGGTCCCGCCAGATGGAGGCAGCCGCGGAAATGCCTCCGACGGCGAATCCGAAGCTCTCGATCGTCAGCCAGCCGTCATAGCCCACGTCCCGCAGAGCCGCGAAGACCCCCGGCCAGTCGACATGGCCGGTTCCCGGAGTCCCGCGGTCGTTCTCGCAGGTATGGACGTGCTTGATCCACGGGCCCGCCGCGCGGAACGCCGCCGCCACGTCCTTCTCCTCGATGTTGGCGTGGAAGGTATCGCACAGAAGCCCCACGTTCGGGTGTCCCACCTGTGACACCAGGGCCGCTCCATCCGCCACCGTGTTCAGGAAGTAGGTTTCGAAGCGGTTCAGCGCTTCAACCGCCAGCGTCACCCGGTGGGAGGCGAGAACCGGTCCCAGCGCCTGGTAGGCCTCGACGGCCCGCTTCCACTCGTCTTCGGTGCGCCGCCTGCCGGGCAGGTAGCCGACCGGCGAGTACAGCGGACCCACCAGCACGCCGGCGCCCACCTCGGCAACCGCTTTCACGCAGTCTTCCAGGTGCGTCTGCGTGGTCCGGCGGACGGCTGCGTCATCGCTCAGAATACTCAGTCCCGGCATGAGCACGCCGGAGACCGTACACTCCAGTCCGGCCCGCTCGAGCCCGCGCCGGATGGAGGCGGCGGGAAAATCCGCCGGGGCGAAAATCGGAATCTCGACGCCGTCGTAGCCATATTCCCGTATGGCCGGCAGGATGCCCTCGTCGGCCGGTCCGTAGTTCGCTGTCCAGATGAACGTATGCACTCCGAATTTCACGATCAGCCTCCCTTCTCCGCCAGAACCGCATAGGCCCGCCTGGCGACGATGAGTTCCTCGTTTGCGGCGAGCGCCAGCACCGCTACGGGTGCGCCGTCCGGTGATATGATCCGGTCGCCGCTCCCCGCCTCGTTGCGCCCGCCGTCCAGTCGGATCCCCAAGAAATCCAGATTCAAGCAGCACGCGGCGCGGAGTCTCGCGGAGTTCTCTCCGATGCCGCCGGTAAAGGCCACCGCCTCCACCCCGCCCATCGCCGCCGCGTAAGCCCCGATCGTCTTGCGGACTTCGTACGCCAGCACCGCCAGCGCCAGCGCCGCATCCCGGTTGCCTTCCAGGGCCGACCGCTCCAGGTCCCTGACGTCTCCGCCGGCGACGCCCGACAGCCCCGCGAGGCCGCCGCCCTTCGCCAGCCGGCTGCGCACCTCGGCGATCGACCAGCCGCGCCGCTCCATCATGTAGAGGACGGCGAAGGCGTCCAGGTCGCCGGGCCGCTCGGCGTTCTCCAGCCCGGATTGCGGCGAGAAGCCCATCGTGGTGTCCACGGAACGTCCCCGCTCGATCGCGCAAATCGAGGAACTGCCGCCCAGGTGGCAACTGATCAGCCGGAACGACTCCTTGGGCCGGCCCAGCAGTTCGGCGGCCCGCCCCCCGGCGTACTGGTGAGAGGCGCCGTGAAAGCCGTAGCGCCGGATGCCGTATTCCCGGCTCCACTCCGGCGGGACGCCGTAGCGGGCGGCGTGCTCCGGCATGCCGGCGTGAAACTCGGTTTCGAAAGCCGCCACCAGGGGGACGCCGGGCATGGCTTCCTGAAAGGCCCGTATGGCCGCCAGGTAGATGGCATTGTGCGCGGGCGCCACCGGCAGGAACTCCTCCATGGCGGAGATCAGCGGCGGGTCGATCACGAAGGTGCCGCGGTAGCGTGGACCGGCATGTACGGCCTTGAACGCCACGGCGTCGATGCGCGTCTCCCCGGTGCGTATTGCGGCCACCGCTTCGCGGTAATCCGACACCCGCTCCATGCGGCCCCGGGCGGCGATCCGCTCGGACGGCATTTCGAGGACCTGGTACTTCAGGGAAGTCGAGCCCAGGTTCGGGGCCAGGATGTTCATCGTCGGCGCCATCGGAGAGACATCATACCGCACGGGCAGTCTCGAGAGGTCACGCCGGGAAAGCGGCTGGGATCAAGTGCATGCTCGCTGCGGGCAACCGAGGCTCAAGCTTGCTTGACCGAAGCCGCACCAGTTCAAGATCGTCGCGCCGCACCTCTCCGGCGGGAATTGAGGGGTAGCGGCGGAGACGGGTTGTCTCCCAAAGCTGGCGGCTCCGGCCCGTTCGAAGGCTGCGGAAACGGCGCCCCCGCACGTGTCCTTCACGCCGGGAAGTATCACCGGGCGGCGGGGAATGCCTACCGCTGGCGCAGGCGTCTGCGAAGCGCCACGGAGATTCCAAGCAGCGCCGGACCGAGAAGCACGAATGTCCCCGGCTCGGGTATTTCCGGACCCTGGCCGTTCTCGCCCTCGATCGAAAAGTTGTCCATGGAAGCGCCGCCGTAGACGCCCAACCCGATTCCCGTGCCCAGCGAGGCAATCGGTGCGCCGCTTGAGGAATAGACCTGGTCGGGCGTCCCGTCGAAGTCCGTGTCGAAATACAGCGTCACCGTATCGCCGAGCAGGGTCGCCGTAAAGCGAGCCGCCGCAAAGGGGGTATTGAGCTGGAGGAAACCCAAACCCCACATGCCGCTAGTATTATTGTTGCCCGTGTAAAAAGCGGCGTGAGTAAACGCCGTCGAATCCTGATTCTGCACTTTGAGGAAAAGCGCATTGTCCAAATCGGCCCAGCCCAGCAGGATCGCCACATAGCTGAGGTCGCCGCCCGGGTAGACATCCACCGTGACACTGTTCGAGGTTGCCCCCACGTACGTCATGACCGCAAAATCGGTCCCACTGGCTCGGCCGGAGGTTATCCAAAAATCGCCCGTCTGCTCCACCCAGTTGGGCCCCATATTAGTGCCGTCCGGGCGGTTAAAATCGTCCAGCAGGATGGTGCCACCGAAAGCCACGGGAGTGTAACACAAACCGAGAGCGGCCAGCATCAGGAAAACCGAAACGCGTATCCGCATGAAAAAACGCTCCCTTCTCCGACCGGGATTCACGTACTGGACACCCGGTAGGGAATAGAATACATCCCCTACCCCCCCCCCGGTCAATCCCCTGTCCTTCAGAAATTCTCCCAGGATTTTCGGACCTCCCAGCCGAGGGTCAGTCCCAACTTGAGGCTGCGGGGAGGCTCTGGCGGTGGACTGAAGGCGCCGGTAGGGAGAACTCGCCGGATGCCGTCGGCTGGCGCGCAGAACCGGAACGGCGACATATCGAAGAATCGCTGGGAGTTAATCAGCAGCCTCTCGCAGAGGATGCGCGGCTTCCTCTGCTGTCCCAGGAATCTCAACACACGCACGGCATGGCCATCATGACCACCGAGGCGGGCAGGGAAGGGCAGGCGAACCGGCGAGGCATGGAGACCAAAATTGGACGCCAAACCGCCACCAAACGGACTCCGGTGGGGATGTTGGGGTTGATCGAGGCCTGTAAGTATTTGAAACGTTTGGTCGGGCCGCCGGGATTTGAACCCGGGACCTCTTGCACCCCAAGCAAGGCAGAATCAATCACTTACAAGCATCGTATACTGAAAACACAAGAGTTACGCGCGATGAATTTGGACGCCAAAGCGCCACCAAAAGCGATTTCCTGGAGTTTTAGACTCCTGACCGACTCCAACGCCAGCCCCCGCGATTGTGGAATCACACGTGCCTCGCGCGCACGCGCGCGGTCGACCACCGCGCCGCTCCGAGCGAACGCGTTGCCTTTGCCGCCTGGAGAGGCGTGACGGCGGGCAAATGGAGAGGTCGAAGGGAAGTCGCCGAGAGACGTATGGGAAGTCATTCAGAATGAGATGCTTCGGGTTCTCATGCGGCCGAAGGGAGTAAAGCTGGCACGTTGGTGGGCAGCAAAGGCCTCCTGGGTGAAGCATGCCGCAAAAAGGCATTTCAACGGAGACTGCTGGGTGTATAATCGATACCGCCCAGGATTCAGGAGACGAAATTGCTGCCGCAACAGCGAGAGGCACACGTTTGTCGTGCTGGCGGCGAGGAGTCGAACACGAAGGTCCTAGGTCAAGGGCTGATTGACCACATCGCGCCGCGTTTCGCCCGCGTGCGCTCCGTTCGAGAACTCCGCGAATACCCATGTGGATTTCTTGGTGACCTAAAGTACACGGCTATGGATGCTGCAGATTCGGGAGCACGGGTTTATGACCTTGAGACATGGAAACACCGCCGGGAACGGACGTCGCGCCATCTCGGCGTTCTCTGTCATGTGGGCTGTTCTAATGCTGCTCCAGCTTTGTACGCCTTCTGGAGCCGCAGCGGCGGTAACTGCCTATTCCAGTCGCTCGGCGTTCGAGGCAGCCTCAACTAATCTTCAGAAGATCACATTTGAAGGTGTAGTACCTGAAGGGCAAACCGGCACGATGTTACTCGGGCCCCTAGCCCTCAATGGTGTGACCTTCACGGCGAATCTCTACTCACTATGGGTCCTAAACTCAAATATCTACAACACCGGTGCATCTCTGGCAGTGCGACGTGTGCAGGGGAACCCACCGGGGGTAGTTCTGAAGGTTTCTCTTCCGCCCGGCACCTCCGCTGTAGGAGCTGACTTCTTCGTACAATCCTCCTTGCGAGCAACGATAACTCTGTCCACGGGCGACGTCCTCACTTTCAGTGGCCTTCCGTTTCCCAACCTTGTGTTTTTCGGCATAACCTCAACAGTTCCAATAAGCTCTCTGTCGATTGAAGCTGCTGATGGCGTTGATTTGGATGATTTTACCTTTGGTCAAACAAAAGGTATTTCGCTTGCTAGCCTGAGCCTTTCCTCTTCAAGTGTTGTTGGAGGCGCCTCAGTGACCGGCACGATTGCCCTCAGTGGGCCAGCTCCTGCAGGCGGAGTCCTCGTCGCCCTTCAGTGCAACAACTCGGCCGCCCTGACGCCGCCAACGGTGACGGTCCCTGCGGGACAGACGTCCACGAATTTCACCATCACTACGTCGCCTGTCCCTTCGGCCCAGTCGCTCACCTTGACCGCTACGTACGCCGGCGCAAGCCGTACAGCTGACCTGACGGTAAATCCTCCCCCACAACCACTGCTTGCGGGCATTTCTCTCAGACTCCCTGCAATCATCGCTGAGCACAGTGTCGAGGCCGTCGTCACCCTTACTGGGCCTGCGCCTTCTCGCGGCTCCCGCATCGACCTGCGAAGCGACAACGCGGTGGCCCAAGTTCCCGCCAGCGTCACCGTTCCCGCCGGCGCCACCTCCGCCACTTTCGCGATTCAGGCCCTCACTGTCACTACCTCGGCAACCGCTACCATTTCGGCCAGCCTATCAGGCGTATTGAAGACAGCAACGCTCGTCGTCAACCCTCCGCATTGGAGTCCCGCCGACGACCCCAGCTTCACCCAGTTGGCGCCTGACGTTCGCACCCACGGGCCACTTGCCGGCCGAACGCCACTGATTCTCATCCACGGGCACAACGGAGAATTATCTGATTGGGATTCCTTCCTTGCCTATTTCACTAGCGAGGATCAAGATCCTGTTCGTGCCTCCCGCTTTAGAACCAAATACAAGGTGTATCAGTTTCATTACATAAGCGACCAATTTAGCCTCTCCCAGCTCGCTCGCGCTCTCCGCAACCAAATAGATGACCTAACTATGGCAACTCCTGAACTTGATAAACCCCTGGTCATTCTCGCTCACTCAATGGGCGGGCTGCTCGCTCGCTGGTACATGATTGAGCGGCACAGCGTCGGCCGGTTCAACAACAGACCTGGAGGCGAAAGAGTTGACACCTTGATTACACTTGCAACGCCTCATCACGGATCACCTGGCGCAAATCACCAGTCCAGAGATCAACTTGCATTGAATGCGGACCAACGCGACCAAGATTATGAAACGCCTTCAATATGGGGAGACCTGAACAACTGGACTACCGTGGTTAAGGCTGCCTCAGTGATATTATGGCAGCAACACTGGAAACATATTTCATATCAGATGCCCAATCGCAGTGACCTTCTCTGGGACAATTTCGATTCCGTGATGAATCAAGGTAACGATGACATCAACGATTTGCTCAGGCATCTGAATGAAAATGCAGCATATGATAAGAACATAGTGGCGTACTATGGGTATTTGGATCCAACGCGTGCCGATTACGAAGAGTTGGTTAATCGTGTGTATACACCTCTCCCATTATTTGGGCCACACTGGCTGGCTGCTAGAGCACTGGTGGCCTTGGATGATAAGCATGAGCAGTTGTTATGCTCAAGCGTAATCATGAATTATGGCCTGTATAAAGACGATCGGTTCTATGCGCGAAACGACGGCATGGTGCCGGTGCAAAGCGCAGCATTCGATGGGCACACTGTGGGAAGGCACGTGGAATGTCCGAATTATGATCACCTTCAGATGCTGGAGGGGAGCGAAGAGCGCTGCGCGAATGGTCTGACGTTGTTCGGGTCGTTGGAGGCCGATCTACTTCAAGAGCAGCCCGTACCGGGGGAGATTTCCGCGGACGGTGTCGTTAACGCGGCGAGCTTTGTTTCCGGGGCGGTTGCGCCCGGCGAAATAGTGGCTGTGTTTGGCTCTAGCATTGGGCCGCCTGAACTGGCGGGTCTAGAGGTGACTCCATCGGGTTTTGTCAGCAACGCGGTTGCGGGAACGCGAGTGCTGTTTGATGGTGTAGCGGCACCGATTCTCTATGCATGGTCCCAGCAGACATCTGCTGTCGTGCCCTACTCTGTGATGGGAAAGGGCACCGTAGAGATTGCCGTTGAATACAGGGGCACGTTGTCTAACGTTGTCAGGCTTCCGGTGGCTGAGTCGGCGCCGGGGCTTTTTGCGGCCGACGCTACTGGGAAGGGCCAAGGGGCAATTCTGAACCAGGATTATAGCCGAAACTCTGCTGCTAACCCTGCTGAGCCGGGCTCGATTGTGATGATCTACGGTACGGGAGAAGGCCAAACCGAACCGCAAGGCATCGACGGCAAGGTGACGACAGAACCGCTGCCGCGGCCTCGGCTGCCGGTTTCAGTCAAGATCGGCGGCGTAGATGCAGAAGTGCTGTATGCGGGGGGTGTTCCGACAGTCGTAGCCGGGCTTCTTCAGATCAATGCCCGAGTGCCGACGGCCGCACCAGTTGGGAATGCTGTGCCCGTCTTGGTGACTATCGGGAACTCCACCAGCCAATCAGGGATCACCATGGCTGTTGCAGGGTCTTCAGACGTGACGCTTTCCAGTCTGAGTGTATCTCCAGCCGCTGTGAGGGGAGGTGCAAGCAGCACCGGGACGGTGACATTGAGTGCTCCGGCGCCGACAGGGGGCGCCGCGGTGAGCCTGCAGACCAACAACCAGGCGGCGAGCGTTCCTGCCAGCGCGGCCATCCCAGCCGGGCAGATGTCCGCAACGTTCTCGATCTCGACCACATCCGTAGCCTCGACCCAAAACGTCACCATCAGTGCTGCCTACCGTGGCACGTCGAGGACGGCTACACTGACGATTAACCCGGTAACCGTGACGCTTTCCAGCCTGACTGTGTCTCCATCCACCGTAACGGCAGGTGTCAGCAGCACCGGGACTGTGACACTAAGTGCTCAGGCCCCGACAGGCGGAGCTGTGGTGAGCCTGCAGACCAACAACCAGGCGGCCAGCCTTCCTGCCAGCGCGACCATCCCGGCCGGTCAGATGTCCGCGACGTTCTCGATCTCGACCACGTCCGTAGCCACGACCCAATACGTCACAATCAGTGCTACTTACGGTGGTACATCAAGAACAGCTACACTGACGATCAATCCGGTCGCCGTAACGCTTTCCAGTCTGAGTGTATCTCCATCCGCTGTGACGGCAGGTGCAAGCAGCACCGGGACGGTGACATTAAGTGCTCCGGCACCGGCAGGCGGCACCGTGGTGAGCCTGCAGACCAACAACCAGGCGGCCAGCGTTCCTGCCAGCGCGACCATCCCGGCCGGTCAGATGTCCGCGACGTTCTCGATCTCGACCACATCCGTAGCCTCGACCCAGAACGTCACAATCAGTGCTACCTACGGTGGCACGTCGAAAACAGCTACACTGACGATCAACCCGGTTCCTGTTTCTCCCTACGCAGATAAGCAGATCATCCAGATTCAGGCAACGTTCACCGTCCAAGGGAGGAACATCCCGGTGGCAATTGAACTCACAGCCGCGTTGGCGCTAGGTCAGTTCATCGCAAACGTGGTGGCGATGCAACCTCCAGAACCATTCGGTATCATCTTCCTCGATGGTGCTCAATTCACGGCCGATACGATTACCTTCAAGGTTGTCTACCCTCAGAGCCAGTACATCGCCGAGAGCATTCGCTCCGCCAATATGACACTGACTTTCGGGGCAAGTGGCGCTGTGTCAGGAACTCTCAAGTTCTCAACGCAGAACCAGACTTTGGATGGAGCGATTAGCGGAGTAGTGACGTTTGCCTTCTAGGCGCGAGCACTTCATCGGAGGTGGCCGGGCGATCTAGCACCTGCAATAACCGCGTCCGACGCAAAGCCCCGCAGAGGACGAAGGCATCCGAACAGAGTTGCAGCACGGCCCCGATTGCTCGCCCGCTTCTCTTGCAGGAGACGCGAAATACCAGGAACAACACCAACCGCGACAGAAGTGGGGGGCGCTCAAGTGGGGAACCCCGCCGCAGGCGGGCCACCGGGGTACGCCGGAGACCACAGGCGACTGCCTACCCGCGGCTGGCATCGGGCACAGGTCGCCGGACGGGCGGGGACAACAACCGCGCCGGCAAAACCGGTCATAGAGGTGCCCCCGACTCCGGCTCGGATTCACAGCCGGCCAACGGGGTGACACCCCACTCTCGCGGCACACCAGCCCCCACGCCGGTTCCCACCATGCCCAACGCTGAGGCGCAGTCCCACGGCCGGCCGGCGGCTGCGAGATCTACCGAGAGGTCATCGAAGCGTCCGACCATCTGGGTCGGGGTCCGGCGATCCTCAGGTATAGGCCAAGCCGCGTTGTCTTCTCCCTGAGGAGCAGAATCGCAAAACACGCATGACATAGGCATCATGACCACACGGCCAGCGGGGAAGGGTAGGCGAACAAGCGAGGCATGGAGACCAAAATTGGACGCCAGAACGCCACCAAACGGACTCCAAGAGGGGTTTTGGGGAGGGGCGAGGTCTGTAAGTCTTTGAGGAATTTGGTCGGGCCGCGGGGATTTGAACCCCGGACCTCTTGCACCCCAAGCAAGCGCGCTAGCCAAGCTGCGCCACGGCCCGAAACTATGAGTTTACCGCATCCCGCGGCTGGCCGAGCCGGCTACTTCTGCTTGGCCGCGTCCAGACGCGCCTGCGCGCGCTTCAAGGCGTTCAGGGCGCGGGCCACGTCCAGGCCTGCCTGCGGGTTGGTCAGGCGGTCGCGCGCCCGCTTCAGCGACTCCTCCGCCCGCGCCAGGTCAATCTCGTCCGCTCTCTCCGCCGTGTTCACCAGCACCCGGACATGGTCGCCAAGAACCTCTACCCAGCCGCCGTCCACGGCCATGTGCCGCGGGCGCCCCTGAGAGGTATAGACCAGGTTGCCCGTGCCGATCTGGGCCAGCAGAGGCGCATGGCCCGGCAGCACGCCGATGTAGCCGTTCGTCAGGGGGATGTCGGCCCCTCCCACCTGCTCACGGACCAGCAACCTGTCCGGCGTCGCCACCTCCAGCAAAAACGTATCCGCCATACAACCCTACGCCGCCGCCTTCCTCAGCTCCTCGGCCGCCTCTAACACGTCCTCGATCGTCCCTTGCATATAAAAGGCCTGCTCGGGAACGCCGTCGTGCTTGCCTTCCACGATTTCCTTGAACCCGCGAATCGTGTCCGCCACCTTGACGTACTTGCCGGGACGGCCCGTGAACGCCTCCGCTACGTTGAACGGCTGCGACAGAAACCGCTGGATCTTCCGGGCCCGCGCCACGGTCAGCTTGTCATCGTCGGAGAGCTCGTCGATGCCCAGGATGGCGATGATGTCCTGAAGATCCTTGTACCGCTGGAGGATCTGCTTCACCGCCTGCGCCGTGTTGTAGTGATCATCACCCACGATGCGCGGATCCAGAATCCGCGAGGTCGATGCCAGCGGGTCCACCGCCGGATAAATGCCCAGCTCCACGATGGCGCGCGACAGGTTCGTGGTGGCGTCCAGATGGGCGAACGTAGTCGCCGGCGCCGGATCGGTGTAGTCGTCGGCGGGCACATAGATGGCCTGGACCGATGTAATCGATCCCTTCTTGGTCGAGGTGATGCGCTCCTGCAGCTCGCCCATTTCGGTGGCCAGGTTGGGCTGGTATCCCACCGCCGAGGGCATGCGGCCGAGCAGCGCCGAAACCTCGCTGCCCGCCTGCGTGAAACGGAAGATGTTGTCGATGAAGAGCAGCACGTCCTGGCCCTCTTCGTCACGGAAGTACTCGGCGGCGGTAAGTCCCGTCAGCCCCACCCGCAAACGCGCGCCGGGCGGCTCGGTCATCTGGCCGTAGATGAGCGCGCACTTGGACTTCCTCCAGTCCTTGGGGTCGATGACGCCCGAGCCCTGCATTTCCAGCCACAGGTCGTTGCCCTCACGGGTGCGCTCTCCCACCCCGGCGAAGACCGACACGCCGCCGTGGTGCAGCGCGATGTTGTGAATCAGTTCCTGGATGATGACCGTCTTGCCGACGCCCGCGCCGCCGAACAGGCCGATCTTGCCGCCTTTGAGATACGGCTCCAGCAGGTCCACCACCTTGATGCCCGTCTCGAACATCTGCAATTCGGTGGATTGCTCCTCGAAGGCCGGCGCCGGGCGGTGGATGGGGTAGAACTTGGAGGCGTTCACGGGGCCCATCCGGTCGACCGGCTCGCCGATCACGTTCAACACCCGGCCGAGCGTCTCCTTGCCCACGGGCACGGTGACCGGGCGCTCCAGGCTCTCCGACTTCATGCCCCGGACCAGCCCGTCGGTGGGCTGGAGCGCGATGGTTCGCACGCGCCCCTCGCCGATGTGCTGCGCCACCTCTGCGATGATGTCGATGGGGGCGGGCACCTTGAAGCCTTCGCTGGTGATGCGGATGGCCGTGTTGATGAGCGGGATCTGCCCTTCCGGGAACTGTATGTCCACGGCGGGTCCCGCAACCTGAATCACTTTTCCGATGACGCTCTTGGCTGTTTCCGTTGGCATTTATTCAACTCCCGCTGCGCCGCTCACCACCTCGATAATCTCCTTCGTAATAC
Source organism: Bryobacterales bacterium (assembly GCA_020851555.1). Taxonomy (GTDB): domain Bacteria; phylum Acidobacteriota; class Terriglobia; order Bryobacterales; family Bryobacteraceae; genus DTKY01. The sequence goes on from JADZCM010000015.1 coordinate 71,040, forward strand.
TGGCCTGCCGCACACGGTTCATGTACAGCGTCAGCCGGTCGATCATTTCGGCGGCGTTGGTGGTGGCCGCGTCCATGGCCGTCATGCGCGCCGCCTGCTGCGCCGCTCCGGATTCGAGCAAGGCGTGGTGAATCGCGATCTCGACGTAGCGGGGCAGCAGCCCGTTGAGCAGATCGGCCGGCGGCTGCTCGCAGATGTAGTCGCAGGCGGCCGCCTCGGGCGGCACGGTGACGGGCAGGATCTTGGTCACCACCAGGCGCTGCGCCAGGATGCTTTTGAACTCGTTGTAGAGCAGGTAGACGGCGTCGATTCCGGCGGCCGCGAAGCGTTCGATCACCCGGCCCGCGATCGCGACGGCGTCGCTGTAGGCAGCCTTCTCGGTGAACCCCACGTGCTCCTCGCTGATCGCCGCCCCGCGCTTCCGGAAGAAGTCCCGCCCCTTCCTGCCGACCGTCACCATCTCCACCCGGCGCGCCGCGTGGTCCTCCAGGAACTTCTGCGCGGCCTTGATCAGGTTGGAGTTGAATGCTCCGGCCAGGCCGCGGTCCGCGGTGAGCAGGATAAGCTGAATGCGTTCCTCGGGCCGTTCGGCGAGCAGCGGATGGACCAGCCGCTCGTCGCTCTTGGCGGATCGGGCCACGTCGGCCAGCAGGCGCGACAGCATGCCCGCATACGGGCGCGCCGCCAGCACGCGGTCCTGCGCGCGCCGCAACTTCGCCGAGGAGACCAGCTTCATGGCCCGGGTGATCTGCTGCGTGCTCTTCACCGAGCGTATGCGGCGTCGTATGTCGATCAGGCTGGGCATCGTCCGGTCCCGGGAGGGTCAGCTCTTCTGTTCGGCGGTGAAGCGCTCCTTGAACTCCTTGATCAGGGAATGCACTTCGGCCCGCAAGGCATCGTCGAGCGCCTTCTTCTCGCGGATCTGCTGCAAGACCTGGGGGCGGCTGTTGTCCGCGAACCGGAACAGCTCCTCCTCGAACTCCCGGCAGCGCTCCAGCGGCACGTCATCCAGGTAGGCGTTGGTGCCGGCGAAGATAATGAGGATCTGCTTTTCGACGGGCAACGGCCGGTATTGTCCCTGCTTGAGGATCTCGGTCAGCCGGCGGCCGCGGTTCAACTGCGCCAGGGAAGCCTTATCCAGGTCCGAGCCGAACTGCGCGAAGGCCGCCAGTTCGCGGAATTGCGCCAGGTCCAGGCGCAGGCTGCCGGCCACCTGCCGCATGGCCCTTACCTGCGCGTTGCCGCCCACGCGGCTGACCGACACGCCGGCGTTGATGGCCGGCCGCACGTTGGAGTTGAACATGTCGGTCTCCAGGAAGATCTGGCCGTCGGTGATCGAGATGACGTTGGTGGGGATGTAGGCGGACAGGTCGCCCGCCTGCGTCTCAATCACGGGCAGCGCCGTGAGCGACCCGCCTCCCATCGCGTCCGACAGCTTGGCGGCGCGCTCAAGCAGCCGGCTGTGCAGGTAGAACACGTCGCCGGGAAACGCCTCGCGCCCCGGCGGGCGCCGCAGCAGGAGCGAGATCTCGCGGTAGGCGGCGGCGTGCTTGGAGAGGTCGTCGTAGAAGCACACGGCGTGGCGTCCGGAATCCCGGAAGTGCTCGCCCATGGCGCAGCCCGCGTAGGGGGCGATGTACTGCATAGGCGCCGGGTCGGAGGCCGTGGCCGCCACCACGATGGTGTAATCCATGGCGCCGTAGTCCTGGAGGGTCTTGACCACCTGGGCGACGGTGGAACGTTTCTGGCCGATGGCCACGTAGACGCAGATGACGCCCGCTCCCTTCTGGTTGATGATGGTGTCCAGAATGATCGCGGTCTTGCCGGTCTGGCGGTCGCCGATGATCAATTCGCGCTGCCCGCGTCCGATCGGAATCATGGCGTCAATGGCCTTGATCCCCGTCTGTAGCGGCTCCTTCACGGGCTGCCGGTCCACCACGCCGGGAGCCAGCCGTTCGAGCGGGTTGAACTCACTGGAGTCGATGGGGTCTTTGCCGTCAATCGGCCGGCCGAGCGAATCGACCACGCGCCCGACCAGCGCCTCCCCCACCGGAATCGACATGATGCGGCCGGTGCGCCGCACCTCGTCGCCCTCCTTGATCTCCTGGTATTCGCCGAGCAGCACCGCGCCGACCTGGTCCTCTTCCAGGTTGAGGGCGATCCCCGACACGCCGTGGGGGAACTCGATCAGCTCACCCGCCATCACCAGTTCCAGGCCGTGTATGCGGGCGATGCCGTCGCCCACCGAAATCACGTACCCGGTCTCCGAGACGCTGACCGCCTTCTCGTAGTTGTCGATCTCCTCGCGCAACACCCGCGCGATTTCGTCCGCTCGAATCTGAGCCATAGCGTTATTCCGTCAGTCTGCGGCCGAGCGCGTCCAACTGGCCGCGCACCGAGCCGTCGTAAATAGTCGAGCCGATCCGGGCGACCAGGCCGCCAATCAGGCTCTCTTCCACCGAAAACTTGCAGCGCACGCGCTTGCCCGTCATCCGGCCCAGGCTGCGGGCGATGTCGTCGCGCTCCGCGGGCAGCAGTTCCCGCGCCGCCCTGACCTCGGCCTCGGCCGAACCGGTGCGCTCGTCGAGGATGGTCCGGAACGCTTCCACGATCTCTCCGAGCATCGCCGTCCGGCGGTGATCGATGATCACGTAGAGGAAGTTGCGCACCAGCCGCGACATCTCCGTGCGGTCCGCCAGGCGCGCCACCACGGTGCGTTTCCGCGCCGGGGTCACGGCCGGGGAAAGAAGGACGTTTCTGAGATCGGGCGAGGAGCGGATGACCTCGTGGAAAGCGGCCACCTCCGCCGCCGCCTTCTCGGCGGGCAGGCCCCGCCGGGGATCGAGCACCAGGTCCGCAAGCGCCCGCGCATACCTGGAAGCGACCGCCCTCGCCATGGCTCAGTTCATCTCCTTGCCGGAGCCGCCGCCGGCCCCCTGCTCCAGGTCATTCAATAGGGACGCCACCAGAGCCTGGTCGTCCTGCGGGGTAAGCCCGGCCCGGATCTTCGCGGCCGCCAGGCGCACCGCGAGTTCGGCGGCGCGCGCGCGCACCTGGCGCTGGGCCGCCTTCACGGCGCTGGCGATTTCCTGCCCGGCCTGTTCGCGGAGCTTGCGTAGCGTCTCTTCCGTTTCCCGCTGGAGACGCTCGCTCTCGGCCGCCAGTTCGGAGCGGGCGCCGCTGCGCAGAGCCTCGATTTCGGACTCCAGGTTCGCCAGGCGCGCTTCCATCTCGGCGGCCCTGGCCTCGGCGTCGCGCCGCAGCCTGTCGGCCTCCTCGATCCCTTGCCGGATGGCCTCGGTGCGGGACCGGAAGAAGCCTCCCGCCTTCCTATACACGAGGTAGCCGAGCCCGCCGGCCAGCAGCGCGAAATTGGCCCACTTCCAGAGAAGCTCGTGCGGGCTTCCGCCGGGCCCGTGGCCCGATTCCTGGCCGCCGTGCTGGGCGCAGAGGGACGCCGCGAACAGGATGGCCAGGAGAGTGCAAGACGGAAAAGTACGTTTCAACGCCGCCTCCCGCGAAGGAACGCCTCGGCAATCCGGCCGGCCAGAATCTCGCTTTCGCTCTCCAGCGACAAGGCGGCTTGCGCCGCTTCATCCGCGATCTGCGTCCTGGCCTGCTTGACCTGCTCCGATGCGCTTCGACGGGAGTCCTCGACGGCGGCGGACTGCTGGGCCCGCCACTGCCGGCGTGTCTCTTCCTGCTCCTTGTAAATCTCGCCGCGCGCCGCGCGGAGAGCGGCCTCGTATTCGGCGCTCCTCCGGCCGGCCGCGTCCAGGCTCGTTTGGGCCATGGCCCGGGCGCCTTCGGTTGCGGAACGGCGGGACTCAAGAACCCTGTCCAAAGGGCGGAAAAAGACCAACTTCAGATAGAAGTGCAACAGAAGCAACAGCAAGAAAGTCGGCAGGGCGCGCAGCAGAAGCCCACCGAGAGCGGCCAGTATAGCGTCCATCTAAGAAAAAGGAACTGTCTTCAGGAGCAGCGAGAGGACAGAAGCCTAAAGCGACAAGCTACCACAGCCTTGCGGCGCGGTCAACCGGCTTTTCCGGCGCTCTCCCGCCGCCTTGGCGGAGCGCCTTGCACCGTTCATCCGGCCCCGGGGCAGCCCTGATGCAGACCCTTGCAAGACGGCGCGGAAACCGTTAGACTTTAAGAGAATTCAGACTCAACCCTCTCGGGAGCATAGGGATAGGCAAATGACAACGCCGCAAGATCCTACGCGTCGAAATTTTGTTAAGGCCGCCGGGACGGCGACCGCCGCCGGAGTGTTCGCCGCTCCGGCCATCCATAAGGCACGAGGCGCCAACAACCTGGTCGGCTACGCGGTCATTGGCACGGGCGCCCGGGGCAGCTACCTGCTGCGCCATCTGCACGACCCCAAGGCGGGGATCAACAACGGCCGGTGCGTCGCGTTGTGCGATACCTACAAGCCGAATCTGGACAACGGCGTGAAGACCGTGCAGACCGCCGGCGGCAAGACACCGAAGGCTTACAAGACCCACCAGGAACTGCTGAACGACAAGGAGGTCGAGGCGGTCATTATCTGCACCCCGCTCTATCAGCACTTCCCGGTCACGCGGGACTCGCTGCTTGCCGGCAAGCACGTCTTCTGCGAGAAGAGTCTGGTGTTCCTGCCCTACGAAGTACACGCGGTGCGCGCACTAGCCAACGAGAGGCCGAAGCAGGTGCTGCAAGTCGGGTTGCAGCGGCGCTACAGCCCGTACTACCAGGCGACCAAGGAGATGGTGGCCAAGGGACTGATCGGCAACGTCACGCACGTCTTCGGGCAATGGCATCGCAATACTTTCGCCAACGACCCCTGGAACAAGCCTGTCCCCAAGGACCGCACGGACCGCGAGCATAACTGGCGCAAGTACCGCGACCTGTCCGGAGGCCTGGCGGCCGAACTCGGCTCGCACCAGGTGGACGTCGCCGACTGGATGTTCGGAGCCACTCCGGAGTTCGTCACGGGCGTCGGCGAGTTGAACTTCATCAAAGATGGCCGCAACATTTTCGACAACATCGCGCTGATCTACAAGTACCCGAAGGGCCAGAAGTGCATCTACACCTCGCTTACCACCAATAAGCACCTCTCGTTGTTCCAGGGAACGCGCACCGAGTTCGGCGAGACGATCCTGGGAACCGAGGGCTCCATCGAAATCACCCTCGGCACGGACGACCCGACGGCGATCGCGCTCTGGTACAACGAGCCGAAGCCCGCCACGCCGGAGCCCGCCACCGCGGCCAAGGAGGAGACGGTCGCCGGCGCCACCATGGCCAGCGTCGGAAAAGGCGGAAGGGGGTTCCCCGTGCTCCTGGCCAAGGACCAGATGCGCGGCAACGAGTCTTTCCTGGAGAAGGAACTGAAGTTCGCCCGCCGGTGGCTGTACGCCAAGGGCATCATGCTGCCGGAGGAAGACCGCAACCCGGTGGACATCGAACTGGAGAGCTTCTTCGACATCTGCCGCACCGGCAAAAAGCCGCTCGCCGATCTGGAGATCGGGCTGGCGGACTCCACCATGGTGATCCTCTCGAATCTGGCCATGGACGAGGGCCGGCGGGTCTACTTCAACGAGATGGAGAAGATGGGCCGCGAGAACGGCTCCAAGGTGACGTAGGGGCCGGGCAGGTCCGAATCTAACCTGGCGCCCGGGGGCGCGCCGCCGGCGCGCCCTATTTTTTTGCCGGGGGCGCGGCGCCTTCCCGCTGGAAGGAAAGACGGAGGATGGTCACGGGGGTTCGCGGCTTGTTGTTCGCGTCGCGCGGAACCGCGCCGATCTTCTTGACCACCTCCTGGCCCTCCACCACCTGGCCGAAGATGGTGTGCAGGTTGTTGAGGTGGGGAGTGGGGACCTCGGTGATGAAGAACTGGCAGTTGCCGGAGTTCTTGTCTCCGGTGTTGGCCATGGCCAGCCTGCCGGGGCGGTCGAACCTGAGGCCCGGGTCGAACTCGTCCGGTATCGTGAAGCCGGGATCGAAACCGCCGGTGCCGGTGGGGTCTCCCATCTGAATCATGAACCCGGGTATTACCCGGTGGATCGCCACGCCGTTGTACAGCGGCCGGCGCACCATCTGCCCCGTCTTCGGGTCTCTGAAGGACTTACCGCCTTCCGCCAGCGCCCTGAAGTTTTTGACCGTGAGGGGCGCCTCCTTCTCAAACAGCCTGGCCGTGATCGGGCCCATGGAGGTTTCGATCCGCACATAGAGCCCGGGATCCCGGGGAGGGGCGACCACCGGCAGGGCCGCTTTCTGCGGTGAGTCCTGAGCCGGCCAGAGCGCTGCGCCGGCCAGAAGAAGAACGGGGACGAGAATGCGGCGGGTTTTCATGACCGCCGATTATACTGGAAAGTCGAAGCATGCGCATCGGTTGGGTGGTTCACTGCGGCGTTCTTCTGGCCCTGTCGCTCTCCGCGCAGGAAGTCACCGTCACGCTGCTGGCCACCACGGACCTGCACGGCAACCTGTACCCGTACGACTACTACAGCGCGAGCCCCGCCCAGCGCGGCCTGGCGAAGATAGCCACGCTGGTTCAGGAGGCCCGGCGCGAGAACCCGAACACGCTGCTCATCGACTGCGGCGACGCCATCCAGGGAACGCCGGTGGCCTCGCTCTACCAGACCTACGTGCGCACGGGCAGATGGCCGCTGGGGATAGAACCCGGGGTCCCGCCGCTGCGCCGGGACCCGATGATGCTCGCCATGAACGCCCTGGGATACGAGGCCATGGTTCTCGGGAATCACGAGTTCAACTTCGGTCTGAAGAACCTGGCCCGGGCGCGCGAGGATGCCCGCTTCCCCTGGCTTTCGGCCAACACCATCGCGGCTCCCGCCAGCGCCGTCAAACCGTTTCAGGCGTACATCGTCAAGTCCGTGGGCGGGGTGAAAGCCGCCGTCATCGGCATCACCACCCCTTCCATCCCCTCCTGGGAACAGCCCGAGAACTACCGCGGGCTGAAGTTCGTGGACGGAGTGGAGGCGGCCGCCGCGACGGTCGCGGAGTTGCGCCGGCGGGAGCGGCCCGACCTGATCGTGGCGGCCGTTCACGCCGGGCTGGGAGGCCGCGGCGAGAACATGACCTCGGGGATCGCCGCCCGCGTGTCCGGCATCGACGCCATAGTCTACGGCCACAGCCATCGGAGGGAACCCGGCGCCTACATCGGCGATGTTCTGCTGGTCCAGCCGCAGCAGTGGGGCATGTCGCTGGCGCGGGTGGATTTCGACATGAAGAAGGGAGCCGCGGGGTGGACGGTGGCCGCCAAACGCAGCCGTCTGATTCCCGTTACCGCGAAGACGCAGGCTGACGCCGGGATACTGGACCTCGCCAAACCGTACCACGACCTGACGGAGCGATACCTCAAGACGCCTGTGGCGGAGTCGCCGGCCACCCTCGCCGGCGTCCTGGGACGCGTGGAAGACACGGCCCTGGTGGACGCGATCCACGAGGTCCAAATGCATTACGCCAAGGCGGACGTCTCTTTCACGGCCCTCTTCAACCCGCGGCTGCAAGTGCCGCCGGGGCCGGTCACCGTCCGTCAGATCGCGGCCCTGTATCCCTACGACAACGATCTCTACGCGGTGGAAGGCGACGGCCGGATGGTGAAAGATGCACTGGAAAACGCGGCGCGGTATTACCTCTCCTGCCGGACCCCCGCGTGCGATCAGGGCCCGCTCACCAACCGCGCCGTCATGGGATATAACTACGACATGGCCCAGGGCGTCAGCTACGAGGTCGATCTCAGCAGGCCCGCCGGGGAGCGTATCCGGAACCTGGCCTGGAAGGGGAAGCCGCTGCGGCCCGATCAGAAGCTGAGGATTGCGGTGAACCACTACCGGGCCGGCGGCAGCGGAGGTTACGGGATGTTCCGCGGCGCCCGGATCGTGTGGCGCTCCTCGGAGGACCTGCGCTCCCTGGCCGTGTCGTACTACATCGAGCGGCGCCGCCTGCCCGCCGGGGCGGACCACAACTGGCGGATCGTCCCCGAGAGCGCCCGCCGCATACTCCGGGAGGAGGCCCTCGGCGGACGATGACCTCAAGGCCGGCCGCATGGGCGGTGCTCGCGACGGGTGCGTTGGTCCTGCTGACGGGTGTGGTGTACCTGATCCCCGCGCTGCGATATCCCGCGCTCGTCCGGCTGGGAAGGAACTACTGCCCGGTGGACTCGGCGCTATCGGCCGCCAGACAGCGCGCGGCCTGGGAGCGGATGAGGCTGAAACTGGAGCGCGCCGCCTGGATCGTTCAGAGAGACCGCGGACTGGAACAGTGGGACATCGGCGGCGAGCGATATTGGATGCCGGAAGGAAGCCGCATTCTCCCCGGGATGCTGGCCGAGCAGAAGGCCGGGATCTACGACTCGGCCGGCGTCTCCGTTCAGCCGGACGACGTGGTGCTGGACTGCGGCGCGAACATCGGGCTGTACACTCTGTCCGCGCTGGCGCGCGGAGCCGCGCTGGTGATCGCCATCGAGCCCGCTCTGGACAATGTGGAGTGCCTGCGCCGGAACCTGGCGCCCTACGTCGCGGCCGGGCGGGTAATCGTCTACCCGAAAGGAGTCTGGGACAAGGAAGACGTGCTGCCGCTCAACGTTCAGCCCTCCAACTCCGGCTCCTACAGCGTGGCGCTGCGGTACCGCGACGCCGCTCCGGGGCCGCGGGTGGAACTCACGACCATCGACGAACTGGTGAGGGATCTGCGGCTTGAGCGCGTGGACTACATCAAGATGAACATCGAGGGAGCGGAACGGGCGGCGCTCGAAGGCGGGGCGGAGGTGATCCGCAAGTTCCGTCCGCGGCTGACCATCTCCCTGGAGCATCGCTACGAGGATCCCCGCGCCATCCCCGAGGCCGTCCTGCGGATCCACGGAGGCTACCGCGCGCTGCCCGGACGATGCGTGGAGATCAGCGCCAGCCTCCGGCCGGCGGTGATGAGTTTCTCCGCGGCGCCTTAGCTCACCCGGCCGCCGCAGCTTCCGCGGCGCCCGCCGGCTACCAGAGCGACAGCGGGATGTCGCCCGGGCTGAAAGCGATTCCCAGCGCGACCTGGTGGCCCAGGCGGCGGTAGGCCGTGCTGGAGACTTCCTGGCGGCGGGCGTCGTAGCGGGCCGTCAGGTGTAGCGACTCGACCAGGCGGTAGGTGAATCCGCCTCCCCCGTTGTAACTCTCATAGCGCCCCAGCGCCTGCCCTATGCTCGCGTACTTGCTGTACCCCGCCGATACGCCCAGATGCAGCCGGCGGAAACCGGTGTAGCTGTAGCCGATGCCGGCGCTCTGTTGCCGGGAGGTCAGGTAGATGCCGTTTCCGGGGCTCACGCCCGCATCAGCAGTGAGTGCGATCGTGGAACGGCGGAACGCCCGCGACAGCTTGGCGCCGCCCGCCGGCACATAGCTCTTCCGGTAGAAAACCTCCAGCCCGCTGGCGGTTCCGATGATGGCGGCGATGATGGGATCGACGGCTACGCGCTGGAGTCCCAGCGTCTCCACCCGGGCTCCGCCGGCGCGGACCGCGAAGGTCCAGTAGCGGCCCAGTTCGAAGGCCAGGTTGGCGGCCGCCACGTGCACCTCCGAGTTGCCGAAAGAGCGCGTGTAGCCATAGTGGGTGTATTGATAGTCGGCGCCCAGGGACACCCGGCGGTTTACGCGGTACTGCATGTCGCCCCGGGCGCTGTAACCCGTCACCCCCGCCAGGGCCTTCGATCGCCGCCGGGCCGCCAGGCCGGTCCCCCCCATGTTGAAGGACAGCCGCGGCAGGGGGGTGTAGGTGAGGTCGCCCAGGCTTGAGAGGTAGTAGACCGGAGAATTGAACAACTCGTCCGCCGGGACGCTGGCGAAGGCGGGATCGAAGTAGGCGTACCCGGAGTACAGGCCATAGCTGCGGGATCTGGTCCCGGCCGCCTGCCGCAGGGTCAGCGCCCATTTCCTCGAGAGCTCGTGAGTGACTCCCAGAGAGAGCGTGTGCTCCGTGTTGTCGTAGTAGCTCAACCGGTTGTAGTGGCGCACACCCCCGCGATAATCGATGCCGAGAACCGTATGGCGCCAGTTATGGTAACCGTTCACGCCGAAGTCGATGGCCCCGCCAAAGGCGTCCCGGCTGACGACGTTGCCCGCCGAATCCACCGAAAACGCCATGAGGCCCGAGTCGTACAGGCCGCTGGCGGACACGAAAGGCCGTATTCGCAGCAACTCTCCGCCACCTTGCTGGAGCGTGCCCAGACCCCGGCTAAGGATGGTGGGGCCCGGATACTCGGCACGCTGAGCCCGGCACGGGAACACCGAGGCGACGGCCAGCGAGAGCAGGATAAGGCGTCTCAATTTTCCTCCGGGAGTGGTCTTTACTCAGGCGGTTTCACCCTGTCATGCAGCTTTCCAAAGTCTGACGCTTCAGTGCTACCCTGTCAAGTCACCCGCCATCCCCTGAAAGGAATTGCGCCCCGGCGGCATAGCCGAATTGAAGGAGCGGTTTGGTTCACCATAGATATCAGGGAGGCAACATGAGACTCTCAGGTTTCGCAGTGCTGGTTCTGGCGGCAACCGCGGCCGCGGCCGACCTGCCCGTCCGCCAGGTGGTGCTGTACAAACACGGCGTCGGATACTTCGAACGCGGCGGGGAGTTGCGCGCGGGCGAGGGCGCCCGGTTGGACTTCAAGCCCTCGGACATGGACGACGTCCTGAAGTCGCTCACCATCCAGGAGTCCGGAGGGGGCCGGATTACGGGCGTCCGGTATGACTCCAGCCAGCCGCTGGCTCAGCGCCTTGATGACTTCCCCTTCCGGCTGGGCGAGCGCCAGCCTGTGAGCGCGCTGCTCGACTCCCTGAAAGGCGCCCGGCTCGATGTCCGCATCGGTCCGGAGACCGTCACCGGCGCCATCGTGGGCGCCCGGAACGCCCCTTCGTCGGGCCAGCAGCCGGAGCGGGAGTGGCTGACGCTGCTGGCGGACTCCGGGGAACTGCGCACCGTGGACCTGTCCTCGGCCTCGAGCCTCCGCTTCCAGGACCCACAACTCCAGAGCGGGCTCAAGGAGTACCTCACGGTGGTGAGCGGAGCCCGCTCGCGCGAGAGCCGCAGCGTGTATATAGAGGGCACGGACTTCCGCCAGCGCCAGATCGCCGCCAGCTACGTCCTCCCCATGCCGGTCTGGAAGTCGAGCTACCGGCTGATCCTGCCTGCCTCCGGCCAGGCCACCTTTGAGGGGTGGGCCATCGTGGACAACGTCACGGCGGAAGACTGGACCAACGTCAAGCTGTCGGTGGTTTCGGGACGGCCGATTTCGTTCGTCAGCCGTCTCTACGAGCCGCGCTACCTCCCCAGGCCCGAAGCTCAACTGCCCGAGGAGCGGGCGCAGGCCCCGGCCGTGCATCAGGGGGGAGTCAGCGGCGGGCTCCTGGGGGGGGCAAGCGACGAGCAAAAAGTGATGATGGACCGGCGCTCCATCCCTCTGCGCGCCATGGCGGCCGAGGCTGCCGCGTCCGCGCCGGCTCCGAAGGACGTGGGCAGTTCCCTGGCCCCCGCGACCGAGGCGCGCGAACTCGGCGAACTGTTCGAATACAATTTCGCCGCGCCGGTGACGGTCCGCCGGGGAGAATCGGCCATGCTGCCGTTCCTCCAGCAGAAGATCGCGGCGCGCAAGCTGCTGATCTATTCCGACCAGCGCGCGCAGAACCCCATGAACGCGGTGGAACTGACCAACGACACGGGCAAGACGCTGGACGGCGGCCCGGTCACCGTCTACGAATCCTCGGCCTACGCCGGGGAGGCCCTCATGGAGACGCTGAAGGCCTCCGACAAGCGGCTGGTCAGCTACGGCATCGACCTGGGCACGCGCATCACCGCTCAGCTCGATTCCTCCAGCAGCGTGGTGCGCGAGATACACTTCCGCCGCGGAATCCTGACCGCCCGGCAATCCGTGCAGGAGGTCCGCACCTACACCATCCGCAACGTGGACCAGAAGCCCAAGACGCTGGTTCTGGAGCACCCCGTCCGGCCCAACTTCAAGCTGGTTACGCTCCAGCCGGCTGAGACCACCGCCAGTGCTTACCGCTTCGAAATCAAGCTGGCGGCAGGCGCCGCCGAGAAGTTCCCGGTGGCCGAGGAGCGGGTGTTCGACAGCACTTACGCCGTCGCCAATCTCACGCCCGACGTGCTGGCCGGCTACATCCAGAACAAGGCGCTCAGCGAGGCCGCCCGCGCGCAGCTCGAGAAGATCGCCGCGCAGAAACGTGCGATCGCGGAAACGGGCGGCGCCATCAGCCGGACGGAGCGCGAGGTCAACGACCTGGCCAACGATCAGGGCCGCTTGCGCCAGAACATCGACAGCCTGAACCGGGTTGCCGGCCAGCAGGAGCAGGTCCAGCAGTACGCGCGGCAGCTCGCCGGCCAGGAAGCCGCGCTGGCGGCGGCCCGCGACCGTCTGGCGGGGCTGCGTAAGAAGCAGGCCGCGCTGGAATCGGATCTCAACTCCCTGATCGAGAAGATGGAATTTTGAGGATCGCGCTGCTCGGATTCGGAAACGTCGGCCGCGCACTGGCGCGCCTCCTGGCGAGTCAGCGGCCGGCGTTTCCCTTCCAAATTGCCGGCATCCACACCGCCCGGCATGGCACCGCGCTCGACCCGGACGGACTGCCCGCCGAGCCCGCCTTCGGTCCGGCCGCGGCATCCGCCGGTGAGTTCCTGGATCGCGCCGGGGCCGAAGTCCTGGTTGAAATCACGCCCCTCGATCCGGTCTCCGGCGAGCCTGCCGTCTCTCACATCCGGGCCGCTTTCGCCCGCCGGATGCACGTCGTGACCGCGAACAAGGGCCCCATCGCCCACGCCTACGCCAGCCTGCGGGAGGAGGCCGAACGCGCCGGCGTCCTGTTCCGGTTCGAATCGACCTGCATGGACGGCGCGCCGGTCTACAACCTCATCCGGTCCACGCTCCCGGGAGTCCGCATTCTCGGCTTCACCGGCGTGCTGAACTCCACGACCAAGGTGGTGATCGAGGCCATGAGGGAGGGCCGCAGCATGCAGGAAGGCATCGGGGAGGCAAGGCGGCTGGGCATCACCGAGGCGGATGCGGCCTACGACATTGACGGCTGGGATTCGGCCGCCAAGACCGCCGCGCTGGCCAACGTCCTGCTCGACGCGCGCGTGACGCCGCAGCAGGTGCGCACGCAGGGCATCGGCCGCCTGACTCCGGAACGGGTCATGGATCTCGCCGCCAAGCGCAAGACGGTGCGCCTGGTGAGCCGGGCGCGGCGCGGAGCGGACGGAACGCGTCTCCGAGTCCGCGCCGAGGTCCTGGATGAGACCGATATCCTCGCGTCGGTCCAAGGGACGTCCAACCTGCTCCTCCTGCACACCGACCTGATGGGCACCATCGGCACGGTGTCTATCTCTCCGGGCGTCGCCCAGACCGCCTACGGGGTTTTCGCGGACCTGGTGGAAATCTGGCGCAGGTAGGGCGGAGTGCGACCCGGACGTGCATGCCTGCCGCCGCGAACCGCGTCTTGGCGCGCCGCCGCCGCGTGATAAACTGGCCTTAGATATGGCCTCGGGCTTGATTACTGGCTTGCGGCGTTTCGTGTTGTGGGACTACCACCGCGGAAGCTGGCAGTACGACGCGATGGTCATTCTGATTCTCGCATTCGTCTTTCTCACGCCTCGCGAATGGTTCCGGGACCGGCCCGGACCCGCCAGCGTGGTCATGATCGAGGGCCACCAAGGGAGCGATGTCTGGCTGGCGCCCGAGTTGCTCGTGGGACTGCCCGAAGGACAGCGCCTCCTGAGAGCCAACTCGCTGGTGCAAGGCAAGTTCGGCAAGCGCTACAGGGTGGTGAAGGTCCAACCGATCCTCGATCCGGAATCCGAAGTCATGGGGTACATGGCGCAGGTCCAACCCTGATGACCCGCTTCTCCCGGCTAGTCCTGGCATCCAGCCTGCTGGCCCCGTTTTCATTGTCCGAGGCGGCTTCGCTCGAACAGGTTCTGGCGGCGATGAACAAGTCGGCTCCCTCGTTCCGGGACATGTCCGCCAGGCTGACGCGGGTTGAGCACACCGCCGTGATAAACGACACCAGCCGGGCTGCCGGCGTGGTGCGGATGAAACGGACGGGAAAGGAGGTCCGCCTGCTCATCGAGTTCACGGAGCCGGACCCGGTAACGGTAGCTTTCGAGAAAGCCACCGCGAGGAGGTACTATCCCAAAATCCAGACGGTGCAGGTTTTCGACCTGGGAAAGCACCGTTCCCTGGTGGACCAGTTCCTGCTGCTCGGCTTCGGCACCTCCGGCGTCGAACTCGCCAGAAGCTACGCCATCAAAGCCGGGGGCGAAGAATCCGTCGGCGGCGCCGCCACTACCCGCCTTGAACTTCTCCCCAAGACCGCCGGCGTGAAGGAGCACCTGAGCCGGGCCGAACTGTGGGTGACGGCCGAAGGCTACCCCTTGCAGCAGAAGTTCTACTTCCCCTCCGGGGACTACACACTGGTCACCTACCAGGAACTACGGCTGAATGCCGACCTTCCCGACGCAGCTTTTCGCCTGTCCCTCCCCAAAGGCGTCAAGATCGAGTACCCCCAGAAATAGTGTAGAATGAAGGGGCCGTAATCCTGGGCATCATGTCATCATCCAAGTCCTCATCCAGGCTGGCCTTTCTCGACTGGACCCGCGGTTTAGCGGCGGTCCTGATGCTGAACGGCCACGTCTTTCACTCGTTCACCAGGCCTCAGGACCGCGAAGGCGGCACTTTCGTTCTTACGCAGTTCATCGGAGGGATGCCTCCGGCGATCTTCCTCTTCCTGGTAGGCGTGACGCTGGCCTTCCTGATGGAAAGCCGGGAGCGGAAGGGAATCGGGGCGGGGAGGCGGGTTTGGTCCGCGCTGAAGCGGGCTAGGTATCTGCTGGGCCTGGCCATACTGTTCCGAATTCAACTTTTCGTTTTCGGGCAGCCCAGCACGCAATGGTCCGACCTGCTGCGCGTGGATATTCTGAACGCCATGGGACTGGCCGTGGCGGTCTTTGCGAGCCTGGCTCTCGTCCCCACCGCCCAGCGGGTACGTGCCGGCGCTCTGCTCGGGCTCCTGGTCGCCTTCGCCGCGCCGTTGGTTTCCGCGCTGGACTGGTCCGCGGTTCCCTCGCCGCTTCGGGCTTATATCGTCCCGGATACGCTGTTCTTCGGTTTCTTCCCCTGGGCGGCGTTTGTCGCCTTCGGGATTAGCGCCGGCAGTGTGCTGCGGCTGGCCCGGCGGGAGCAACTGGACCGTGTCGTGCAATGGGCGGCGGTTCTGGGAATGGCGCTTGTGATGGGCGGAAGGTTCTTTGCCGACATCCCGTACTCGATCTATCCGAAGTCGGATTTCTGGCTGAACGGCCCCTGGCTCATCCTGATCAAGCTGGGGGTCATTCTGCTCATTCTGGCCGCCGCATACCTCTGGACGGAATACGCGGCCGGCCCCGGCTGGAGCTGGATGCGGCAGTTCGGGACCACCTCGCTGCTGGTCTACTGGGTGCATACGGAGCTCGTTTACGGCCGGTGGCTGTACTTCTGGAAGGAGAGCCTGACGCCGGCCCAGTCGGCCGTGGCTTCGCTGTGCGTGATTCTGCTGATGCTCGGCCTCGCGGTTGTCTGGACCAACCGGAAACAGGTGTGGGCATGGCTCAGCCTTCGCAGTGCGCTTCTCGAGCCTCGCCGCGTGCCCGGCGATTAGCCCGCGACGCGGGAAGCCCGCCGCACGGCGTGCGGGGGCAAGGCGTCTTGGCTCGTGCAGCCGTCCACCCTGCGCGCCGCTGTGATAGTTTTTAGGGTGATATGCGCATCTTACTGGTAGAGGACGAGAAACGCATCGCCGATTTCGTGGCCCGCGGACTGGAAGGCAGCGGGTACAGCGTGGACGTGGCGGAGAGCGGCGAGCAGGCCCTTGCCAAGGTTTCGGAGGCGGCCTACGATCTCATCATCCTGGACCTCATGCTGCCGGACCTCGACGGGCTGGTGGTGCTGGAGAAGATCCGAAACCGGAAGGCAACCCAGCCGGTCCTGATCCTGAGCGCGCGGGCGTCGTTGGACGACAGGGTCAAGGGACTGGATGTCGGCGCGGATGACTACCTGGTCAAGCCGTTCGCGTTCGTGGAGTTGCTGGCGCGGGTGCGGGCGCTGCTCCGGCGCGGACAGGCTCTGCCCGAACGGCTGCAAGTGGAGGATCTTTCTCTGGACTGCATCCGCAGGAAAGTCAGCCGGGGCGGAGTCAACATCGAGCTTGCGCCCAAGGAGTTCAGCATTCTGGAGTACCTTATGCGGAACAAGGGCCGGGCGCTCAGCCGTTCCATGATTGTCGAGCATGTCTGGGAGATGGACTACACCGGACTGACCAACATCGTGGACGTGTACATCCGGCACCTGAGAGGCAAGATCGACGACCCGTGGCCCGACAAGTTGATCCGGACGGTGCGTGGCATCGGGTATATGGTCGGTGCCCCCCAGGAAGCCGGCGCGGCGGCGTCACCCCCGAGGTAGCTTGGCGTGAGCACGGCGGGCCGGAGGACGAGATTCTGGCGCCGGCTGGGTTTCCGGCTGATGGCAGGATACCTGGCGTTCTTCACGCTGCTGCTCGCCGTTGTCGGCCTGCTGTTTCGCAACCGGCTCATCGGCATCCAGGACGCTCAGATCAGGGAACTGCTGGAAGGGGACCGGGCGGCGCTTGCCGGCTTCCTTCGGGAGACCCCGGACGGGATCTCCTGGGAGGTGGACGCGGAGGATCCGCAGGAGTCGTTTGTGGCCGAGCGGCTGCGGCGGGTCTTCATGCTCGCCGACGACGAGGGCAGGGTCTTGCAGGCGTCCCCCGCCTACAGGGTGATCGGCGTGGAGCCCCGGTCCGAAATCCTGCGAGTGTTGAGCGTCTCCGAGCCTGTATGGCGCACGCGGAAAGACCCGTGGGGCACGAGCTATCTGGTGCGCATGGGCGCCCTGACGGCGCCGGGAGGCAGACGCTACTTCATCGCCCAGGGCCGCAATGTGGCCCTGAACGAAGCCACCGTGCAGCAGTTCACCTGGCAGTACTTTTCGACGCTGCCTGTCATCCTCCTGGTCGGCTCCTCGCTGGGGTGGTTCCTCACCAAGCGGGGCTTGCGGCCGTTGGAGCAGGTTGTACAAGCGGCCGATTCCATTACGGGCTCTAACCTCAACCTGCGCATACCGGCCAGGGGCGCGGACGACGAACTGGACCGGCTGATCGTGACCTTCAACCGCATGATCGAGCGGCTGGAGAACTCCTTCGAGCAGATGCGCCAGTTCACGGCCGATGTGTCGCACGAACTGCGCACCCCCATCACGGCGGTGCGCGGCCAGTTAGAGGTGGCGTTGATGACCACGCAGAGCGAACAGCAGTTGCGGGACGCTATTCAGGCGGCTCTGGAAGAGGCCGAACGTCTTTCTGACTTCGTCAAGGCGATGCTGCAGCTTTCTCAGGCGGAATCCGGGCAGTTGGCGCTGAAACTCCAGACACAGGATCTGTGTCCCATCGCCTGGGAGGTCCTGGAGCAGTATCGTCCCGCCGCGGAGGAGGCTGGATTGCAATTCGAGGCGGAGTTCCCCGACCGCTGCGTCGCCGAGGTGGACCGGATTCAGTTCGAACGCCTGCTGTCCAACCTGATTTCCAATGCCATCAACTATACGCCCGCCGGCGGTGAGGTCCGCTGCCGCCTGACGAGGAACGCAAAGAGCGTGGAACTGCGGGTGAAAGACACGGGCCGCGGCATCCCCCGCGAAGCGCTGCCCCATATTTTCGAGCGCTTCTATCGCGTCCCCACCACCAACACCAGCGATGCCCGGGGCCTCGGCCTGGGCTTGAGTTTTGTGGCTTGGATTGTCAAGGCGCACGGCGGGACGGTGGACGTCACCAGCGAACCAGGACGCGGCAGCCTGTTCGTGGTGAGGCTTCCCACATCATCCTCGGCGGTCCCACCCAAGGTGGCGGCGCCGGCGGAGGGAGTGAAGGCGTGAGCCTCGAAATCAGCCGCCGGGAGAAAGAGGGGGTCGCCATCCTGGACCTGAAAGGTCCGCTGACGGCCGGCGCGGCGGCTACTGCTCTCCGGGACACGCTTCGCCAGTTGATGGGAGAAGGCCGCGCGAACGTGGTGCTCAACCTGGAGAAGGTGGACTACATCGACAGCACGGGACTGGGAGCGCTGACGATGTGCTACACGGCGCTGCGCAAGCAGTCGGGCCGCCTGGCGCTGTTGAACCTGAACCGGCGGCACGTCGAACTCCTGGTGCTGACCAAGCTCTCCACGGTCTTTGAGCTGTTTGACGACGAGCAGCAGGCCATCAACAGCTTTTTCCCCAACCGCCAGATCCGCCGTTTCGACATACTCAATTTCATCGAGGAGTACCGCGAGAAGGCCGAATCCGCCGGCTAGGCGCGGCGCAATGTTGCGCTGGCGGACGCCGCCGGTTTCAACGGCCGCCGGACACCCGCGTCCGGCGCGCCCGGTTCCGATACAATACGCGCATGGAGAACGATAAGGCGGCCGAGCCTGTGCGTGTGCTCATCGTCGACGACGAGGAGAACCAGAGGCTGGGCCTGGCCAGCATGGTGGCCGCATGGGGCTACCAGGCCGAGACCGCCGCCGACGGGGTGGAGGCCCTGGAGAAGCTGGCGGTTTTTCCGGCCCAGGTCATGGTCACGGACCTGATGATGCCCCGCATGGATGGCTCCGAGTTGCTGCGCCGGTTGAACGCGCAGGGAGGGGGGCCCACGGCCATCGTTGTCACGGCCTTCGGCAACCTGGAGACGGCGGTCTCCATCATCCATGAACTGGGCGCGTTCTGGTTCATGGAGAAGCCCATCCAGGCGCGCGCCCTGCGCACGCTGCTGGAACGGGCCGCCAAGCAGAGCAAGCTGGCCGAGGAGGCCGAGCGGCTCCAGCGCCAGCTCAGCTACCAAGGCGTGCTGGGTGAAATCACGGGGCGCTCCCCGGTCATGCAGCAGGTCTTCTCTCTGGTGGCTCAAGTGGCCCCGAGCAAGGCCGTGGTGCTGGTGACGGGCGAGAGCGGCACGGGCAAGGAACTGGTCGCGCGCACCGTCCACCGCCTGAGCCCCCGGCGCGACGGACCTTTCGTTGCGGTGAACTGCGCAGCCATGCCGGAGACGCTCATGGAGAGCGAACTCTTCGGCCACGAGAAAGGCGCCTTCACCGGGGCGGTGGAACGCCGGGCGGGTTGTTTTGAACTGGCGCAGAAAGGGACGCTGCTGTTGGACGAGATCGGCGACATGCCGGTCGGCACGCAAGCGAAACTCCTGCGGGTTCTGGAAGACTCCCACGTACGCCGCCTGGGCGGCAAAGCGGAGATGGTCGTCGACGTGCGTGTCATCGCGTCCACCAACCAGAAGCTGGAAGATGCTCTGCACAAGAAGCGCCTGCGCGAAGACCTTTACTACCGGCTCAACGTGTTCCGGATTCACCTGCCGCCGCTGCGCGAGCGCCGGGAGGACATCCCGTCCCTGTGCGAAGCCCTGATCCGTGACCTTAACCGGAAGCACGGATGCAGGGTTACGGACGTCGATTTAAGGGTGCTCGGGATGTTTCGGGACTGGACCTGGCCGGGCAACGTCAGGGAGTTGCGCAATGTCCTCGAGCGCGCCGTGATCATCGCCGGAGAGGGCACCATCACGGCCGGCCACCTGCCGCCGCATTTCGGCGCGGGCGGCCCGGTTCCGCCGCCGGGACCGGGCGACGACGCCGGGGCGCTGACGCTGCGGGTGGGATCCACTGTGGGCGAGGCCGAAAAGGCCCTGATCCTTCGCACCCTGGGACACACGAAGAATAACAAGACGAGGGCCGCCGAGATTCTCGGCATCAGCCTGAAAACCCTGCACAACAAGCTTAAGGAGTACGGATCCGCCGTCGGAGCGGACTAGCGGAAACCCGGGCGCATGAGCCTGAAGACGCGGCTTCGAGTCTCGATCATCACGCTGGTGGTGGCGCTGGTGGCGGCTCTCTCCGCTCTGGCTTTGCAGAGCGTTGCCACGGCGAAATTCGAAGACCTGGCCGACCGCGCCACCACCACCGCCCTGAATGTCCAGACACTGCTGGTGCAGTACTTGAGCAGCGAGGATGCGTTCCTTCCGCCGGCCTCGACGGTGGAGGAGGCCAGACGGCAGTGGACGGAGTTGATGGAGCGGGACCCGCGGCTTCCGGCCCTGTTGAACGATCTGCTGGCCGCCTCGCGCACGGTAGTCGAAATCCAGGTGGCCGATGACGCCGGGAGGGTCTTGGCCTCCTCCAACCCCGCCAGCGCCGGCAAGACCGCGGCCAGCGTGCAGAGCCTCTCCAGTTGGGCGCAGCAGAATTCATGGAGGCAGATCGCCGCCGTGTTCCGCGGGCGCGAGGACCTGGCGGTCGTACTGCCGGTCGGCGCCGAGGACATGACGTTCTTTCGAATCCGCGTGCTTTTCTCCACCGTGCTGCTCCGCAACACGCTCACGCCGCTGGTGCAGTGGCTGGCGGGAGCGCTGTCCGTCTCCCTGCTGGCGGCCGTGCTGCTGGCCATGCTCGTCTCGAACCTCGCGCTGCGCCCGCTGGAGCGGGTGCGTGAAGCGATCGACACCATTGCCCGCGGCGATTCCCCCCTGGCGAGGCCCGCGGGGAAAGGCCAGCCGGAGGAACTGGCGGCGCTGGAAAGCAAGCTCGAGGTGCTGGGCCAGCAGTTCCGGGGAGCGAGACAGGACGCCGTGGAGTTGAGGGGGAACATCGAGCAACTCCTGGAGCGGCTGGAGGAAGCGGTCCTGCTGTTCGACCACAATAACAAGCTGATCATGGCCGGGCGCTCAGCCGAGACACTGCTGGGAACCGGGCGCTGGGAGCTTTTGGGAAGATCCTTCGAAGATCTCTTCCCGGCCAGCACCGAACTCGGGGCCGCCGTCAGCGGCGCGGTCGGACTGAGACAGCCGCTGAAGGATTCGCTGATAACCCTCACCCGCAACGGACAAGCGCACTTGCGGCTGCTGGTGAACGTGGAGTTCCTGGAGGCATTTCCCGGCCGTGAGCGCCTCGGAACGCTGGTCACCCTCCGGGACCTCGAATCGCGGCGGCAGATCGGAACGCACCTGGACGTGTCCACCCGGCTCGCGGCCATCAGCCGGCTGACCGGCGGCGTGGCGCACGAGATCAAGAATCCGCTGAATTCCATTGCGCTTCACCTGGAGGTCCTGCGGGCGAAACTGGAAGGGCAGGGAAGTCTGGAAGAGCCGGGAAGCGAGGTGGAGCAGGAGATTGGCGTGATCTCCAACGAGATCACGCGCCTGGACCGCGTGGTGCAGACGTTCCTGGATTTCACGCGGCCGGTGGACCTGCATCTGGCCGACCTGGACGCCTCCAAACTCGCCGCGGGAATCGCCAACCTGGTGGGGCCGGAAGCCTCCGCCCGGGGCATCGAAATCGTGCTGGACACCCCTGCGCCGGTGGTGCTCAGCGCCGACAAGGACCTGCTTCAGCAGGCGCTGCTCAACGTGGTGATGAACGCGGTGGAGGCCATGCGCAACGGCGGCCGGCTGGAGATTTCCGTGCGGCGCAGCGGGGCGGAATGCGCGATCCGCATCACCGACCACGGCGCGGGGATTCCCGAGAGCGTGCGCGACAAGATCTTCAACCTCTATTTCACGACCAAGGGCAAGGGATCGGGTATCGGTCTGGCCATGACGTTTCGCGTTGTGCAACTGCACAATGGTACGATCGACTTTACCAGTGAAGCCGGGAAGGGCACGACCTTCTGGCTGCGTCTGCCCGTCCGGCAAGCGGAGGTCTTCGCAGAACCGGAGAACACGAAATGAGCCGGAGGCTCCAGGCGGCAGTGGCAGTGCTCCTGCTCTTGCTCCCCGTGGCGACCTCTTGCCGCAAGAAGCGGCCTATTCCGAAGCCTTTCCAGCTTCCCCCCCAGGCTGCGCCGGCCAAGCCTGCTCCCCCGCCGCCGCTGGAGCGGCCGCCGGTGATCGCTCCGGCCGAACCCGTGGCGGGCCAGATTCCCGCGCCCGAAGCCCAGCCTCTTCCGCCGCCTCCCGCACCGCCCAAGAAGAAAGCTCCTTCGGCCGGGGCCCAAGTCCCCGCCGTGTCCGCCGAGCCGCCGGTGCCGCCTCCGGCGGCGCCCACGCCGCAGTTGCGTCCAATCCTCAGCGCCGGGCAGAAGCAGGAACTGGAGCGCCTTTTCAATGAACGCCTGAAAAGAACGCAGGGGCTTCTGGCCTCGATCGGATCAAGGCAGCTCAGCGCCGAACAGAACGATGTGGTTCAGCAGATCCGGACCTTCCTGAAGCAGGCGGAAGAGTCCAGGGAAGCGGATCTGCTGCGGGCGAACAACCTGGCCGAGCGGGCGGAAGTTCTGGCGCAGGATCTGGCCAAACGTCTCCGGTAGAGCCCGGCGGGCGGAGATCCTTACCGGGAAAAGCTCGCCAGGCGCGCCGCGAAGTCCTCTCCGGATTCGGTCCACAGTCGCCGCCCGCGGACCGGGAGCGACTGGTCGAGTTCGCGCGCCAGGCGGAGCACGCTCTGTATGTTGGACTTCACCAGGGCAGCGCCCTGCGGTTCTCCTGCCGGGGGCAGGAAGTGCGAGTCCAGACCAAGTTCGAACCGCAGGTGGTCGCCCATCTCGTTCTCGAATTCAGGGCCGTAGCAGCAGACGGAGACGGGGGCCGGAAGCAGTTTCCATCCATCCTGCTGTTGCCAGAGGTCCCAGCAGCCGCCCGCCAGGTAAGCGCAATCCGGACTCTGGAATTCGGCCGCGGCGCTCACGATCGCGTCCGCGCCGCCGCCGCTGTAGCACGTCTCCAGCAGCGGAGGCTCCGCCTGCTCCAGCGCGTACACACGAAGGCTCGTGATCCCTCCCGCGGCCGCGGAGAATGGAAACTTCGCAAGCGCGGCGCCAAACCAGCGCAGTTCATTGCCGCGGCCGAACCCGCGCAGCCAGTAGGAAAGATAGAGCAGGTCGGCCACCGGCCTACTTTCTCTCGGTCAGCGTGAAAGGCTCGCTGACCCGGAAGTCGATGCGCGTCTCCACGGACAGCACCGCCGGTTTTCCCCGCGTCGCCGCGACCGTGCCGGCTCCCGCGGCTCCACCAATGGCGGCCCCGATAGCTGCGCCCTTGCCTCCGCCCGCGATGGCGCCGATGGCGGCACCGATACCCGCCCCACCGCCGACCTTGATGGCGTCCTCACGGCGCGTCGACTCGGCCTCCCGTTTGAAAGCGTCGGTCTGAATGTCGACCCTCTGCCCGTCGCTGGTCAGCAATCGTGTGAGCCGGATGGCCAGCGACGCCACCCCGCGAACACGGCCTGACTGCGCCGCTTCGGTGACCTGGCCCTCCACTCTGGCGCCGCGCTCGGCGATCACCAGGCCGTCCACGACCAGCGGCCTGTCCAGAGTGGCGGTGAAGGAGTCTCCTGCCTTGACGTTCTCCGTAGAAAGGGTTTCGGCCAGCCGGGCTGAGATCAGCGTTCCGGCGGCGACTGTTACCGTGCGGGGAGGAGCCGCAGCCACGGGCGGGGATGCGCGCTCCGCAGCGCCCGTGCTCGGCGTGGTTGCGAGCGCCGCGGACGGTTCGGCCTCGGGGACGGGCGTTGCGGCGCGCGCGGGCGGCTCAGCGGCCGGAGTTGTCCGGGGAGGCTCACTCTCCCGCTGCGGGGCCTCGCCGGCCGGCGCTACAGTCCCGGTGCGCCGGGAGAGTGCTGCCGGCGAAGGCTTCGCGGCTGTCCTCGGAGGGGCCTGAGCAGTAGCCGGAGGGGAAGCCGGAGCGGCGGCGGATTCCACCGGCGCCGGCGCGACAGCCGTATGCGCCGCCGTCTCCGCAGGCGGCTCAGCGGGCTTCGGGAGGGAGGGATTGCGGTCCCGGTAGACGAGAAACAGCAATACGCCCACCACGATCAGGGCAATCAGGATGCCGGCCTGAACGGCCTTCATGTGCGCACCTCCTCTACCTAGTATGCGACGGCGATGGCCGCCGTTTCGTTGCGCCGGGGGCGGTTAGAATGAAGGCAGGACGATGGGCCTTGCAGATGCAATGACAATCGGCGCGGTGAGGATCGTGCCGGCCACGGTCCTGGCCCCCATGGCCGGCATCACGGACACCGTGTTCCGCCGGTTCATCCGGGAGCTCGGAGGTTGCGGGCTCATCATGACCGAGTTCACGAGTTCTCACGGCGTGGCCGGCTCCGGCCGCGGGCGGAAACCCGGCGCGACGCTCGGATACCTCGCCTTCGAGCCCGGCGAGCATCCGATTTCAGCGCAGTTGTTCGGCGCCGACCCCGTGGTGATGGCGGACGCCGCCCGCGTGTGCCAGGATCTCGGCTTCGACCTGGTCGATATCAACCTGGGCTGCCCGGTGAAAAAAGTGGTCAGATGCAACGGCGGCTCGGGGTTGCTGCGCGACCTGCCCCTGGTTGAGCGTATTGTGCGGCAAGTCCGGGCCGCCGTCTCCGTCCCGCTGACGCTGAAGCTCCGCTCCGGATGGAGCGAGCAGGAGATCGTCGCCGTTCCGCTGGCCAGGATGGCCGAGGAATCCGGCGTCGATGCCCTGGCGCTGCACCCGCGGACCCGCGAGCAGGGCTACGCCGGAAAGGCGGATTGGCGCCGCATCGCGGAGGTCAAGGCCGCCGTGAAGATCCCGGTCATTGGAAACGGGGACATCGTCTCGCCCGAAGACGCCCTCCGCATGGCCGCCGAGACCGGCTGCGACGCCGTGATGGTGGGCCGCGCCGCCGCCTCCAACCCGTGGATCTTCCGGCAGATCGCGCAGTTTCTCGGAACCGGCCGCTACGACACTCCCACGGCGGAAGACCGCTACCGGATCATGCGCGGCTACTATACGAAGCTCATGGACCGCAGCGAGCCGGACCTGGTTGGAAAGATGAAGCAATTCGCGACGTATTTCAGCCACGGCGTGCGGAACGGCGCGCGGCTCCGCCGCGAGATACATCTGGCGCACACGGCGGGCGAGATCCTGGACCGGCTCGACCGGTTCTTCGAGTGCGAGCTTTCCGTCTGCCGCGCCTGAGGCCGCATGAAGAAAGTCAGCGTCATTACCGACGGCGCCTGTCTGGGAAACCCCGGACCCGGAGGCTGGGCCGCCATTCTGCGCTACAAGGACCACCGGCGCGAACTGTGCGGGAGCGAACCGGACACGACCAACAACCGCATGGAGCTCACCGCGGCCATCCGCGGTCTGGAGTCGCTGGCCGAGCCCTGCGAGGTGGAACTGACCACGGATTCCGAATACCTCAGGAACGGAATTACCGATTGGATGCGCCAGTGGAAGCGAAACGGGTGGAAAACCGCCAGGAAACAGCCGGTCAAGAACCAGGACCTGTGGCAGGCGCTGGAGCAGGCGGCCGGACGCCACAAGGTCCGCTGGGTCTGGACCAAAGGGCACGCCTCCCACGCGGACAACAACCGCGCCGACGAACTTGCCGCGCTCGCCGCGCGTGGAAACCGCGCATGTAGGGCGCCCAAGCCGGCGGGCGTGGAATAGAATGGGTCTAATGCGTCTTCCGGGCAGGGTATGTCTCTTTGCTCTCGTGGCGTCCGCGGCGGCGTTCGGACAGGGGTTCTCGTTCGGCCTGAAGGGCGGAGTTCCGCTGACCAACGCACTGGACGTGCTCAACCATGACCGCTACTTCTCCAATAGAGCGCCATACGTGATCGGGCCGGCCGTCGAGTTGCGGCTTTTCGCCGGGCTCTCGGCGGAGGCGGACCTCCTCTATCGCCGCATGGAGTACAAGGCCACCACTACGGGCACAAGTTCGGTGGAGGAGAGGACCACGGGTCAGGTCTGGGAGGTCCCGCTGCTGGTGAAGTACCGCACCCCTGGAGAATTGCTCCGGCCTTTCCTGCTGGCGGGTGTCTCCTACCGCCGGCTGGCCCGCTTCGAGCAGCGTGTCTTTAGCCAGCGGTTCACCGGGACGGTTCAGGAACCGCCGGAACTGCGCAGCCGGTCGAGCGCCGGCGCCACTGTTGGCGGAGGATTGGAGCTGTCGGTCCCGCTGGTTCGCGTTTCCGCCGAATTGCGCTACACGCGCTGGGGCTCCTCCAGCTTTCGCGCCGCCCTTACCGGGCTGGCGACGCAGTTGAACCAAGCCGATCTGCTTCTCGGTATCCTGTTCTAAAGCGGCCACATGACCCTCTGGCAGAGGAAGCGCGGGAGACGAATACAAGAAGAGGCGCCCAGGCTGATGCGGCCGAGGCTCGCCATCTTCGGGGGCACCTTCGATCCGGTCCACAGCGCGCACCTGCTCGTGGCCAGAGAGGCCGTGGTTCAATTCGGGCTTTCCGCGGTGCTCTTTGTGGTCGCCGCCCGGCCTCCGCACAAGCGGGGCGCCGTTCACGCCAGCTATGCCCACAGGATGCGGATGGTTGAACTGGCCTGCCTGCGTACCCCGGAGTTCGCCCCGAGCAACCTTGAGGAGTACGACGAGGTCAGTTACTCGATTCAGACGATCCAGCGGGTGAAAGCGACGGCGGGCGCCGACGCCGTGGTGTTCTTTCTCATCGGCGCGGATGCCTTCGCCGAAATACAGACCTGGCACCGCTGGGCTGAAGTGGTCCGGGAGGTGGCGTTCATCGTGGTGACCCGCCCCGGGCATCACTACCAGACGCCGCCCGGCGCGACCGTGCATCGCCTCGACACCCTCGCCATGCCGGTGTCTTCTTCCGACCTGCGCGCCCGCCTGGCCGCGGGGGAGGCACCGCCGGAGATACCTCCGGCGGTGCTGCAATACATCCAGGCGAACGGGCTCTATGGCGCCTCTCCACGGCGGGGTTCGCGCCCCGCAACGCGACCGTAGCGAAACCGGTACGGTCTTTCGTGCCGGCGGATGGCCATGAAGAAGATACTCCTGGTCCAGAATGACCCGGATCTCTTCGCCCTGCTGAAATACAGCCTCGACAGGGAAGGTTACGCGCTGGCGGGTTCACGGACCGGCAAAGAGGCGGTGCGTCTCTGCCGCCGCGAGAAACCCGACCTGATCATTCTGGACATGATGTTACCGGATTCCGACGGCCTGGAAGTGGGCCGCAGCCTTCGCGCCTATCCCGAGCTTCGGCGGATTCCGGTTGTCTTCCTGGCGGCGACCGCGTCGGAGGCGGAGCGGATCGCGGGACTGAAACCGGGCGCCAACGACTGTGTCGTGAAGCCCGTCGTTGTGCGGGAACTGATCGAGCGCATCAGGGGCCGTCTTCGTGACCGCCCGCCGGGGGCCAAGGTGTTGAGGGCGGGGCCGCTCGAACTCAACCGCGCGAACTGCCAGGTCCGGCGGGCCGGCAAGCCGATTGCGCTGACGAAGACTGAGTTCAAGCTTCTTGAGATCCTGTTGAGCCGGCCCGGCGCCGTGTTCAGCCGGGAGCAACTTCTGGAAGCGGTCTGGGGCCCCGGCCGGGCGGTGACAGCCCGGACGGTGGACGTCTGCATTCTCCGACTGCGGCGGAAAGTCGAAAGCGGCCCGGGCGCACCGGCCTTCATCCGTTCCATCCGCGGCCTCGGCTACAGCTTTGCGTACGCCCCGGAACAGGCTGCCGATTGATCCGCTCTTCGCGCCATCCAGGCGGCAGCGCCAGTCTCGATACGGCCAGCCAGGTTACTCGCACCGCCCGGCCGCGGGCGGCGTCATGGCGGATAGGCCTCCCGCATCTCTTCCAGGAGCCTCAGCACGGTTCCCGCTGGAATTCGCGGCCCCCGTCCGATGCCCGGGCACTCGCGAGCGGCCCGGCGCCATTGCCGGCGTGAGCCGGCCAGTTCGGGCCAGAAGGGGTACAGGCGGCACTGGGTGGGCTTGGCGGGGTGCAGCGCGCACCCGTCCTCCTTGAGGAACGGGCACTCGGCGCTCCGGGGTTTCCGCAGCCGCAGCAAGTGCCTGGTGCGGTAAACGTATTGCTTCTCGAAAGCTCGCCTGGAGACGCCCAGGAAAGCTGCCGCCACGTCCAGATCACGCTCCGTCAGGTAGACGAACCCTTTGCGCCGGCAGCAATCGGTGCAGCCCGGCTGGCAGGCGAAACGCCAGTCGTTCATGGCTCCACCCTCCAGATGGCCAGCCGTGTCATGGCTGCTATGTGGCGTCCGCGCAAGAAAGAAACCGCACCGGGAGGGGATGGGAGGCTTTCCGCTCCCGTCTCCCGATGCGGTCTGCCCTGTGGGGCTGGGATCCGGCGCCGGTGCATCTGGGAATTCGACACCCGCTGGTCAATTCCATCCCTGGTGAGGCCCGCGTCCTACTTTACCTGCACCACGAATGCCAGATGGCGACCGAAACCTGTGGTCCCCGGAGAGGCCCAAGAATACCGTCAACAAATCCTATGAAGCCGCAAAAAAGTCCCTCTGTTGCAACCGTAGGCCGGTAGGATGAGGGAATGAATCCAAAACATCGTCTCCCGCGAGCACGTAGTCTGGTTAGCCGCTCATCCCCTTCCTGCCAGTTGCAGCAGAGGGCAGGTTCAAAGAACCCTTCATCAATTCGCTTTGAATCCTGCAACCGGCGCTCCATCGCCGCGCGTCCGTAAAGTGTTGAAACGGAAAGGCCGGGTGTGGCGGCCTCCGGCCCGGTACCGGAAGACCGCTGCACCGGGTGTGTCGCTATGACACAATCGAGGCTCGTGGACCTTCGCACAGTCACTCTTCTGACGTTGCTCGCTTCGGCCCTGGGGGGCGCGCTTCCGTCCCGGGCGGACGAAGACGATTTCCGGGTCTTCACGGAGCACCCCCGCCTGTTCCTGCAAACGCGCCGTTTGCGTCTTTTGGAGCGGGAGCGGGACCGTCAGTCCCTGCGATGGCGGCAGTTCAAGCAGCTTGTGGACGGGAAGGCGCAGTGGCCGGAAACCGGCTTTGCGCTGGCGCTCTATGCCCGCGTATCCGGCGAGCAAGCCGCCTGCCGGGAAGCGGTGCGCTGGGCGCTTGGTCCCGGCGCGGACCTGCGCCAGGCGGCGGTTGTTTTCGACTGGTGCCAGCCGGCCATGACCGCCGCGGACCCGGCGGCGCTGGCGGATGTGCTGGAACGCGGCATCGCGGCGCGAAGGGGCCAGCCGGGGCTCCCGGCTGTGCGCGACCGGGTGCTCGCCTCCATCGCCATTGCCGAAGTGAAGCCCGAACTGGCCGAGGCCGAACTTCGGGCGGTGGTGCAGGACTGGTGGCGCGGCCAGATCGTCCCGGCCATGGCCGCGGGCGCGGACGCCCTGCCGCGCGACCAGATGCTGGCCCTATTCGAGATTCTCCACGCCATCCGGGATAACCTGAACCTGGACCTGCGGGACCCGCTCCAGGGGTATTTCCGCGACCTCCCCTACTCCCTGCTCTTAAGCTATTATCCCGGCGCCTACTCCACCGCCGAAAACCAGTACCGTATCCCGGCGGGAGGCCCGACGCGGCCGGACCCGCGGAGCGCCGTGCTGGCCCGCGCCGGCGACCTCTGCCTGGTGGCTTTCGATTCGAACACGCAGGGCAGCCAGTTCCTTCAAGGGATGCTGACTCCCGACGCGTTTCTGATGCGCGGCGCCCTCGGCATCCCCTACGAGTTCCTCTGGGCCAACCCGTATCTTCCCGGTTTGAGCTATCACCACGCGCCGCCGTTTTTCCACGATCAGAGGCTGGGACGCCTCTACGTACGGTCCGACTGGAGCGACGAGGCCACCTGGCTGTGTTACCGCGATGGCAGCCTTCAGTTATTCGACCGGAACGGTCTCAAGGTTTCCAGGGCGCAGCCGGCGGCTGCACCGCTCAGGCTCGGCCGTGTGGCGGTCTGGGTCACCCAAGGCGCGGGGACCTACCGGTTACTGGGGGGAGACCTCGACAAGGTCTTCCTGGCGGGCTTGCGTCCGGGGGGAACTTACGAATTGAAGGCCGGCGAGGAAAAGGCGTACATGGAAACGGCCGATCCCGGCGGGATCATCGGCATCGCCGCGCCCGAACAGAAGGAGTTCTCCATCCGGGTGAGGGAGTCCCGTCAGTAGTACCAGTCCCTGATACGGACGTCGATTCCGCTGCCCTCCAGCAACTTGACCAGCGCGGCCGTGTCCGATCCCAGGTAGTGGTAAGGATAGAGAATCTTCGGCTTGAAAGCCCGGGCCGCCGCCGCAACCTCCTCGGGGGTCATGGTGAAGGGCTGGTTCATCGGCAGGAAGGCGACGGTGATGTCCTTGAGAGCCAGCATCTCCGGGGTAGCCTGCGTGTCGCCCGCGACGTAGCATCGCAACCCCCCGAAGGTCATGATGTAGCCGTTGCCTTCCCCCTTGGGATGGAAGATCTGCCCGCCGCCCGCCCGGGGCAGGTTGTAGGCGGGAACAGCTTCGAAAGCGGTTGGTCCGGCCGTCCGGGTGTCGCCGTTACGCATGACGGTGAGCCCCGGGACGCTCTTGGCGGCCGCCTCCGGGCCGAGGATGAGCGTGGAGTTCTTCCTGAGCCTCGCGATGGCGGCCGGGTCGAGATGGTCCCCGTGCGTGTGGGTGATCAGGATGACGTCGGCTTGGGGAAGCCCCTCGTAGCGGTTCTCGCCCACGGGGTCCACGTGAATCACCTGGTCCGCGTTCTCCACCATGAAACTGGCGTGGTTGATGATGGTGAGCCTCACCAGCCCTGCCGCCGTCTGACCTTCATCGACCGGACGCTTGATCTGGGCCCAGGACAGGCCGAATACCATTGAAAAGAGCAGAACAAGTCGCATGACGCACCTTTCGGTCCCATCCATCAGCGCTCACCCGCCCGCGGATCGCTGAAGGCTGGCGCTCTACAGTCTGTTGATCAGGCTGGCGACGTACCCCGCGCCGAACCCGTTGTCGATGTTCACCACCGTGATGTTGCTGGAACAACTGTTGAGCATGGCCAGCAGGGCCGCGAGCCCGTTGAAGCTGGCCCCGTAGCCCACGCTGGTGGGAACGGCGATCACCGGGCAGCTCACCAATCCGCCGACCACGCTCGGCAGCGCCCCCTCCATGCCCGCGGCCACCACGACCACGCGGGCCTGTACCAGCCGTTCGCGGCTGCTCATCAGCCGGTGTATGCCCGCCACGCCGATATCGTGGATAGCGTCCACCTCGTTGCCCATGACCTCGGCCGTCACCCGGGCCTCCTCGGCCACCGGGATGTCGCTGGTGCCGGCGCAGACCACCGCGATCTTGCCCTTGCCGCGGACGGTGCGGTCGCCCCACACCCGGATGGCGCCGCTCAAGGGAAAATACTCGGCCTTCCGGATCTTCCTCTTGACGAACGCAGCCGTCTTCGCGTCGGCGCGCGTGATGAGGACGTTTTTCGCGCCCTTTAGCAGGTGCGCCGCAATGCCCAACACCTGTTCGGGGGTCTTCCCTTTGGCGAAGATCACTTCGGGCATCCCATGGCGCAGAGCCCTGTGGTGGTCCACCTTGGCGAACCCGAGGTCCTCGAAAGGCATGTGACGCAACCGGTCCACGGCGGCATCGACGGGCAGTTTCCCGTCGCGCACCTGGGCCAGCAGTTCGCGCATCTGGTCGGCGGTCATCTCAAAGTCTGAGAATAGCAGTTCGAATATGGCGGCAACAGCAGGGTGCAGAGTGGGCGTGCCCAACGTGCTCCGCTGCTTGCCGGCGCTGGCCTGTGCGTCCTGCGCGATCCTGTCCTCGCAGCAGCAGCCGGCGTTCCGCACCAGTGTACACGTCGTCGAGGTTTCCGTCGTGGCGGCGGGCGCCGGGGAGCTCGCGCCCGGTCCCTGGCCGGACGCATCGCTGCAGATTGCCGGCCCCAGTCCGGTGGGAGGTGGACGGGATTGCGAGAACTCCCCGCGTGTGCGATGTTGATGCGTGGCAGCCGTGAAGGACGCGGAGTGGAAGACCCGGGGCGGGAACCAAGGCGCCGCGGCCGGGCAATTTCCCGTCCGGTGCGTTGGCGTTGCCCGGCTGCCGCAAGGAGGCTCGATGACGCTGGCACGAGTCGCGCTGGGGCTCCTGGCGCTTCAGGCGATAGCTTTGGGACACGTCACGCGCGTGGTTGTGGAGAGCCGCGCTCCGCTGGCCGCGAGCGGCCGCCACGTCAAGATTACGGGCCGCTTCTATGGCGAACTTGACCCCAAGGCCCCGCAAAACGCAATCATCAACGACATTCAACTGGCTCCCCGCAACGCGCACGGGCGTGTAGAGTACTCGGCCACGTTCACCCTGATCCTGCCCTCCGCCCCGGCCGCGATCAGCGGCGTCCTGCTCTACGAGGTGCCCAACCGCGGCAACTCGCCGCTCAACGCCCGGCTCTCCGCCGACGACCTGGCTGCGGGCCACGTCCTGCTCAGCAGCGGCTGGCAGGGGGACCTCGCCGAACGTACCGGCATGGAGACCATCCGGGTGCCCGTCGCCCGCAACCCGGACGGGAGTTCCATCACCGGACCCGTGTTGGCCCGGCTCATGAACCTGCCTGCCGGCGCAAATACCGCGCCGCTCACCACCGGCTACGGCGCACTTCTCTATCAGCACCCCGCCTCGATGGATACCGGTTCAGCTTTGCTCACCAGGCAGGCCTCCGAGGACGGCCAGCTCATTCCCATTCCGAACGCGGACTGGGCCTTCGCCGATTGCAGCCAGGTTCCATTTCCGGGCCGCCCGGACCCGTCCAGCATCTGCCTCAAGGGGGGATTTCAACCGGATCAGCTTTACCGGGTAGTCTACACGGCCAAGGACCCGCTGGTGCTCGGCATCGGGCTGGCGGCCACCCGTGACATCGTGTCCTTCTTCCGCTACGAGCAGCGCGACGGCGCCGGGGAATCCAGCCCGCTCGCCGGCCGCATCCGGCACGCCATCGGCAGCGGCACTTCGCAGTCCGGCAACTTCATCCGGACGTTCATCCACCTGGGTTTCAACCAGGATGAAGAGGGCCGCATCGTCTGGGACGGCGTCAATCCGAACATCGCCGGGCGGCAGCTTGCGATCAACTTCCGCTTTGCGATTCCGGGCGGCGCGGCGGAGCCTTTCCAGCTTGGCAGCGAGGCCGTGTTGTGGTGGGGTACATACCGCGACACCGTCCGCGGGCGGCCCGCGTCCTCGCTGCTGGACCGGTGCCGGGCCACGAAGACCTGTCCCAAAGTCATGGAGACGTTCGGCTCGGCCGAGTTCTGGGGTCTCCGCATGTCGCCGGGGCTGGTCGGCACCGGAGCCGATGCCGACATACCGCTCCCGCCCGAAGTGCGCCGGTACTACTTTCCGGGCGTTACCCACGGCGGCGGACGCGGCGGCTTTGACCTGAACCTGAAGCCTCCGGCCGGCTGCGCGCTCGCCGCCAACCCCAACTCGACGGCGGAAAGCATGCGGGCGCTGCGGCGGGCGCTGATCGACTGGGTGGTCAAGGACGCGCCGCCTCCGGAAAGCCGCTACCCGCTGCTCCAACGGGAGGAACTGGCGGCGCCGGACCGTCGCTCCATGGGGTTTCCCGCGATTCCGGGCGCGCCCCTTCCGGACAACATGCTCAACCGCCTGCCAGACCACGACGTCGGCCCGGATTTCCGATACAACGATGTGTCCGGCGTCGTCTCCCGGCAACCGCCCGCCATCCTTCGCACGATCCCGATGCTGGTCCCGAAGACGGATCCCGACGGCAACGAACAGGCGGGCGTTCCGCTGATCCTGAACCAGGCGCCCCTCGGCACCTACCTGGGATGGAATGTCACCGCGTCCGGCTACCTCAAAGGACAGACCTGCGGTTTTGCGGGCGGCTTCATCCCGTTCGCCCGGACCAGAGCCGAGCGGCTGGCAGAGGGCGATCCGCGGCCATCGCTGGAGGAACGCTACGGCACGCACGAAGGATATGTGTCGAGAGTCCGCGCCGCTGCCGAACGGCTGGTCCGCGAGCGTTTCCTGTTGCCGGAGGACGCCGGCCGGATCATCGAGCAGGCGGAGGCGAGCGCCATTCTGCGCTGAGGCCTCCGGCGGCGTCCTGGTTTCACCGCTCACGCACGCGGCGCCCGCCGGGCTCCGCCCCGGCAAGGCCGGCTCAGAAGCTGAGAACGTCCCCCGGCTTGAGACCGTACTTCTTGGCCATTCCTCCCGCCATCTCCAGAACGTAGAGCGCGTCGTGGTTCCCGCCGTAGCTCGGACAGGTCCTGGCTTCCCCCGGACACGGCGGCGTATCGGCGGAGATCTCGACAATCCGCTTGCCGGCATCGAGCCAGATAATGTCCAGGGGAATGCGGCACTGGAACATCCAATAGGAATGGCGGCCGGCTGTGGGGTGAACGAAGAGCATCCCGCGGTCCGGAGCGAGGGATTCCCGGAACATCATGCCGCGCTGCAAATCCTCTGGGCGGGTCAAGACCTCCGCGCGAATCTCGCGGCCGCCGGGCAGCCTGATCTCCATCAAGCCCTCATCCAAGGCCGATTTCCGGGAACAGCCCACAGGTATACACAGCGAGGCGGCGATGACCAGGATGAGTCTGCGCATACTCAGGAGAAGCCTACCACACGGTTGGAACCGGCGGGCTACCCCACCACTCTGCGGCGCGTTTTCCGGCGGTGCGCCCCTCTCCGCTAAGGAGATTGCCCTACGAAGCTGCCGACGACGCCGGCGGGCAGGCCCGGGAGCATACCCTGCACGGATGTCCGGCCGGGCGCTCGCGCGGAGAAGCAAGAACCCCGCCTCAAATCGCCAGCGGGCCCTCATCGGAAGTCCCCGCACTGACGATGAATCCATTGGCCGGCCGGAGCGCGGCTCTCTGAGGCGTGGACTCGGCCTACGCCGGCGAACTGAGCCCGGGTCCTCGGAGCGTCTCCGGGCGGTGGAAAGGCGCCTGAACCATGAGTGTTGAAATGACCTCTGATCCGGACGTGAAGTTCTGGGCGTTGCGCGAGCTGCCGCCGTTTCCGGCGATCGCGACCAAGCTGCTTCGCCTGTTCGCGGACGACGACGTGGAGATCCGGGAGGTGGTGAACCTGATCCGCGCCGACACGGCGTTCTCGTCGGAGTTGCTGCGCGTAGCCAATTCGCCCATCTACGGGCTACGGTCGCAGGTCAGCAGCGTGCAGCACGCCGTGGTGATTCTGGGCTTTGACCGCATGCGGTCCTTCGCCATGACCATCTCCATGAAGAACTTCCTGAGGACGGCTATGCGCATCGACGTGCTGCGCCGCGTCTGGCGGCACAGCCTGGCATGCGCGTTGGTCGCCGAGGAGCTGGCCCCGTTGTTCTGGCGCAACGGGGATCGCACTTCCCGTGACCGCGCCTATACGGCCGGACTGCTGCACAACCTGGGACGCCTGGCGCTGCTGGTCAAGTACCCGCAGGAGTACGCCAATCTGCTCGCGGTGGTCTCCGAGAACCCGTTCGACGTGCTCGAAACAGAGCGGGAACTTTTCGACGTCGACCATTGCGAGGCCGGTGGCTGGCTGGCCAAGGCCTGGACCTTTCCGCCCGAAATCGCCGAGGTGGCCGTCAGCCACCACGAACCGCCGGTTAAGGGCGAGGCTGACCTCACGAACCTGGTCCGCTCCGCGGTCCTGCTCACCGACTGGCTCGGTTTTGACGTGACGCCCTTGCTGCCGCTCAAGACAGCCGCGGAACTGGAAGCCATGCTGCCCGAATCCGCCTGCGCCTTTCTCGAGGCCGACATGAGCCCTCGCAAGAGGCTGATCGTCCAGAAACTGGACTCCTTCGACTAGCGACCCGCCGGCAGCCCCAAAAAAAACTTTCGGTACCAGTTGGCAAGGCCCGCGCAGTTTCGTATAAAGATGATTGCGGCCTGTTGTAGGAGGATTGATGGTTACCTGTCCTGTGTGTGACGCCCAACTCGACGTGGAAGAGGACGAATTGGACGAGGGCGATCTGATCACGTGCGACGAATGCGGCACGGAGTTGCGGGTTCTGGGGTTGGACCCTCTCGAACTGGAACCCGTCGAGGAGGAGGAGGAAGACGAAGAGCTTGAAGGGGAGGAGAGCGACGACGGGGAGCGGTGGCGTTAGCCGCAGGCAGGTCGTGCTGACAGCCGCCGGCGGAGCCCTCCTCCGGATTCCGCGGAGCGCCGGCGCGCGCCTCAGCGGAACGCAGTCGCAGACGCGGCAAGCCTACGCCGTGGTGGCGGGGACTGTCTTCCGGGACGACGGGCGGGCGCTTGGCGGCGCGCGGGTCACTTTGAAGCCCGCGCCGGAGGAGGGAACGGCTTCCAGGGGCAAGTCTCTCTCCGCCGTCGCGGACCAGAGGGGCGAATTCGCCTTTAGGGTTCCCGCCGGGCCTATGCGCTATAATGTGGCTGCGGAGGCGCCGGGCTTCAAGGCCCAGGGGAAGTTGGTAAGCGTGAGCGGCGACGAACGGGTGGATATCTACTTCCAGCTCGAGAGAGAGGGACCTGCGAGATGAAATTGCCGGCCGGTCTCAGGGCGGGACGGATAGCGCTGGCTCTGGCCTTGCTGGCCGTCACGGTAACGGGCGCCTATTCTCAGAGGAAGAAAGGGGAGGACCAGAACGCGCGCTCGGTGCAGGGAGTTGTGGAGGACCCGCAGGGGAAGCTTGTGGAAGGGGCCGTCGTCCAACTGAAAAATACCAAGTCCCTTCAGGTGCGCTCGTTCATCACACAGAAGGAAGGCAACTACTACTTCCACGGGCTGAACCCGGACGTGGAGTACGAGTTGAAGGCGGAGTTCAAGGAATTGAGCAGCCCGGTCCGCCGGTTGAGCGTATTTGATTCCAGAAGGAACGCAGTCATAAACCTGAAGCTGGCGCCATCACAATAAGCCGCGTTCTGCGGAAAACTGGGAGGAATCAATGAAGCGAATGTTGTTACTGGGTATAGCGGTGTTCGCCGCCTCGGCGCTGTACGGCCAGGAGTTCAAGCTGGGATCGGCGGTCACCGACTTCAGTCTCCAGGATCTGAGCGGCAACCAGGTCGCCTTCTCAGGTCTGAAGGGCGACCTGACCGTGCTGATGTTCGTCGCTACGCAGTGCCCCGTGTCGAACGCCTACAACGAGAGGATGAAGGAACTCTACAACGATTACAGCCCGAGAGGCGTGAAATTCGTGGCGGTCAACGCCAATAACACCGAACCCGCCGCCGAGGTGGCCGCGCACGCCGCCAAGCACGGTTTCGGGTTCACGGTCTACAAGGACGAGGGCAACCAGGTCGCGGACCGCTTCGGGGCGCAGGTCACTCCCGAGGTCTTCCTCATCGGCCGCACGGGGACCATCCTCTATCACGGCTCCATAGACGATTCACAGAACGCCGCCAACATCACAAGCAAGGGGCTTCGGCTCGCGCTCGATTCCACTCTGGCCGGCCAGGCCGTGGCCAAGGCCCAGACCAAGGCCTTCGGCTGCACCATCAAGAGGGTGAAGCGGGTCTCGTGAGAACGGCTTTGGCGCTGGTCCTACTGGGGGCGCTGGCGGGCCTGATGCCCGCCCAGACGCTCCCCCGCCCCATCGACGAGAAGGGCTTCGCGGAGCTTGTAGCGTCGCACAAGGGCAGGGTTCTGCTGGTTGACTTCTGGGCGACCTGGTGCAGCCCTTGTGTGGAGGAGATGCCTCTGTTGGCGAAACTCGACGCCAAGTACCGCGCCCAGGGACTCCGGCTGGTGACCATCTCCTGCGACGAGCCGGAGGACAACCGCAAGGCCGGACAGTTCCTCGCCGAAGCCAAGGTTTCCGCGCCGGCGTATCACAAGCGCGTGGCGAGCGACGAGCGCTTCATCGAGACGGTGGATGCCAAGTGGAGCGGCGCCCTTCCGGCGCTGTTTCTATACGACCGCACGGGCCGGATGGTGCGCTCTTTCATCGGCGAAACCGACATGTCCGCTCTGGAGGCGGCGGTCCGCAAGCTCCTCTGACTCTTCTGGTATCTTCGTTCTGTATGGAACGAAGAACCATGTTGGCGCTGGCGGGCGGCCTGGGCCCCGCCTCACTCCGCGCACTCGCCCAGACCGGTTCCTCCGCGAAGAAGACCGGCGTGTACCTCATGGAGAGGTTCTACCTTCGGCAGGGCAGCCAGCAGGCTCGCATCCATGACTATTTGAGCAAGGCGGCGCTGCCGGCGTTGAGCAAGATCCACTCCGGACCGAAAATCGTCCTGGATAGCCTGATCACCGAACACAACCCGCAGGTTGTCATGATCCTGGGTTTTCAGTCTATCGAGGAGTTCTGGAGCGTCCGGGCCAGGTTGAATGCGGACCGGGAACTGGAGAAGGCGTTCGAAGCCTGGCAGTCGGGTCCCGAGCCTCCCTTCGAGGTGCAGACCAACGCCTTGCTGGAGGCCACCGAATACTCTCCGGAAGTGGTTCCCCTGGATCCGCCGCCGCAGACGCCGCGCATCTTCGAACTGCGCGTGTACCACTCCCCCACGTACCGCCAGCTCACGGCGGTTCACGAGAGGTTCGCCGGGCCGGAGATCCGGATCTTCCACCGCGTGGGAGTTCACCCCATCTTGTACACGTCGACCGTCATCGGCCCCGACATGCCCAATCTCACCTATCTGACGCCCTTTACCGATCTTGCGGCCCGGGAGAAGGCCTGGAACGCTTTCGGCGCGGACCCGGAATGGGCCAAGGCGCGGCAGGAGTCGATCGACAAAGGCGGCCAGATCGTGGAAAGCACCCAGATGCTGCTCTACCGCGCCGCCGCGTACTCGCCGGTTCGCTAAGCGGCCGCGGGCCGGCGCCCGCCCACTACCCGGCGGGCAGCATCTTGGCGACGTCGTTGTAGATCACAAACGCCATCACCATCAGCAGGAAGACAAACCCGAACTTGAACACCGCTTCCTTCACCGGCATGCTGAGATCGCGCCGTATCAGCATCTCGAACAGCAGCATGAGGATCACCCCGCCGTCGAGGATCGGGATGGGCAGCAGGTTGATGATGGCCAGGTTCAGGCTGACGGCGGCCATCAGGTTGATGTAGGTATAAGCGCCCTGCCGCGCCGCATCGCCGGAAAGCTGTGCGATCCGCAGCGGTCCGTCGATCGACTTGGCCGACATCCGCTGCGCCACGATCCCGCGCAGCACTTCGTAGATCAAGGTGGCCCCCCGCACGTTCTGCCGCGCGGATTCGGAGAGAGCCTGCGGGAACGGAAGCCGGGTGTACAAGACGCGCCGGTCCAGCCCGATGCCCACCCACCAGCGCTTCTCGGCCTGGTTGAACACGGGCTGGACGGTGACCACCTCGCGCCTGTCGCCGCGCAGAAACTCGATCCGCACCGGCTTGCCTTCGCTGGCGCGGATCACGTCGTGGACCTTGAAGAGGGAATGCACCCTCTCGCCGTTCAGGCTCAGGAGAAGGTCACCGGAACGTAGCCCCGCCTTCTGCGCGGGCAGACCGGCGCTCACCTGTGTCACTTCGATCTCCGCCTGCTGCGACCAGCCGGCGTATCCCACTCCCGCCTTCTCGGCCATCGTGGGGGTGACGGTCACGGCGAACGGCTTCCCGTCGCGCTCCAATCGCACCCGCAGGGGGCGGTTGGCGTTGGAGAGTTCGCGGATCGTCACGTCTTCCCAGGTGGGGTTGGGGATCCCGTCGATCTCCGTAATCCGGTCGCCCTCCTTGAGGCCCGCCTTCGCCGCCGGAGAGTCCGCCATCACGTGGCCGATGGTCGCGACGAGGTCCGCCTCCACGGGCTTCGGGTACCGGTAGAGGAACAGTCCCGTCAGGAGCGCGACAGCCAGGACGACGTTCATGAAGGGGCCGGCGAACGCGATCAAGAGCCGCTGCCAGCGGGGCTTCGCGAGAAACGAGCGCGGGTCGTCCGTGCCTTTGTCCCCCGGCTGCTCCCCGATCATCTTCACATAGCCGCCGAAAGGCACCGCAGCGACACGAAAATCCGTCTCGCCGCGGCGGAAGCCGAACAGCCGCGGCCCAAAACCAAAACTGAACACCTCCACGCGGACATCAAAGGCGCGAGCCACCAGGAAGTGCCCCAGTTCGTGGATCAGGATCATGACCCCGATCAGGACCAGCAGCCAGAGTATGTTCTCGATGATCAGCATGGTCTTCTAGCCGGCCGCCACCGGATTCGCTGCCACCGTGGCCCGGACGGCGCCTTTCTCCCCGTCTACGATGCTCCTGGCTACCTGCCGGGAGCGCCGGTCGATCTCGAGAACCTCTTCCACCGTACCCGCCGTGCGGCTTTCCATCCGGTCGAGGGTCTCTGCTACTATTCTAGCGATTTCCAGAAAGCCGATCTTGCCGCTGAGAAAAGCTTCCACGGCGACCTCATCGGCGGCATTCAAGGTGCAGGGAGCGGAACCGCCGGCCTCCTGCGCCTCATACGCCAGCCTCAGCAGCGGGAACTTGCCGAGGTCCGGAGGATGAAAC
Source organism: Bryobacterales bacterium (assembly GCA_020851555.1). Taxonomy (GTDB): domain Bacteria; phylum Acidobacteriota; class Terriglobia; order Bryobacterales; family Bryobacteraceae; genus DTKY01. The sequence goes on from JADZCM010000015.1 coordinate 111,264, forward strand.
TCCCAGGTCCGCGACTCGTCCCAGGAGAGCCGGGGCACGGCAGCGGCGGTCCGGTCGGGGTAGGTGAGCGCATACTGGATGGGCATCCGCATGTCCGTCGTCGCAATCTGGGCCAGCACGCTGCCATCCACGTATTCCACCATGGCGTGGACCTTGGATTGGGGGTGAATCACCACGTCCACCTCGGAGGGCGAGAACCCGAACAGCCAGCAGGCCTCGATCACCTCGAAGCCCTTGTTCATCATGGTCGCCGAATCCAGGCTGATGCGCTTTCCCATCTTCCAGGTGGGATGATTCAGCGCCTGCTCCGGAGTCACCTGTCGAAGCTGTTCCAGCGGCGTTTTCCAGAACGGGCCTCCTGAAGCCGTCAGCAGGAGCCGCGCAACCTCGTCCTGGCGTCCTGCCCGCAGGCACTGGTGCGCTCCGTTGTGCTCACTGTCCACGGGGATCAATTCCGAGCCGCTGCGGGCGCAGGCCGCGGTGAGCAGTCCGCCGCTGGCCACCAGCAGCTCCTTGTTGGCCAGGCCGATGGTCTTGCCTGCATGGACCGCCGCGTGGGTCGCTTCCAGACCCGCCACCCCGACGATCGCGGCCATAACGAAGGTCACGCCGGATGCCACGGCCGCATCCACCCGCGCCTTGCCGCCAAAAGCCAATTCCGGCCACTTTGACCGCTGAAGGCCGCTCACACGGAGCGCCTCCCGCAGACGCGAGAGAGCCTCGCCATCGGCCACCACGGCGACCCGCGGCCGGAACTCCAGGATCTGAGCCGCCAGCTCCTCGACGTTGCGGCCCGCCACCAGCGCGAAAATGTCGTAGAGGTGCCTGCTCTTTCTGACCACGTCCAGCGTGCTTCTGCCGATCGAGCCGGTAGAGCCCAGGATGGTGAGTGTCTTCATCGGAACGGATCCGAGGGACTGTCCTTATGCATAATAGCATCCCTCTCCGGGCGTGGACGCAGAATCTTGCTCCCTTGGACGTTGGGACGCGCTTGATTAGGATTTCTTTCTTTGGGGGTGCCGGGGAGGAATTCTTGCTTCAGGGGTCTTTTGCTAGAGGTTAGTCTCGCTTTGGTGGGAGTTGCCTCCCCGGCTTAATTCCAATTCTAGAATATGATGCTGCGGAATGCAATAGGTCAATCTACATTTTTTGGGATTCTCTGCCGTCTATGGCATTATATAGTTGAAAACAAAGAGATTATATTTATCTAGCACTTCAGTCTGAACCGCCCGTCCGGCAGCAGCGTGTAGCTTCTCCCTCGCCACTGCACGGTAGTCCCGAAAAAACCGGCTATCCAGAACGCGAAGGAGGCTAAGTCCTGAACGGGTACCAGGTACCAGCGGCGGGCCGTGAGGGAATCTCCTAGTACCCACCCGGCAACAGCCCACGCCGCCAGGGCTCGCAGCAAAATGGCGGACGCAGCCAGCGGCCACCAGGCGGGGCCCGTGGTGAACAGGAGCAGCGCCAGCGGCAGAGGATACGTGAAGATTTGCCCAATGTAACCGGCAGGGCGCGACCGCCTCGTGCTGCGCGCCCAACGTAACCGGTGCCGGATGTTGGCGCGGAGGCCCTGGCTCCCGATATGGTGCTCCACCGCGTTCGCCGAAAGGCTGACCAGCCAACCGGAGGCCGCCACTGCTTTTCCGAGCACGAAGTCCTCGGCCAGGTAGTCCTTCAGCCTCTCCATGCCGCCGATTGCCTCCACTGCCGCGCGCCGCGCCGCAATGGTGGGGCCCACCGCGAACTTCATCCCCTCGACGATGCGCGCCACCAGTATTCCGCCCCAGAACTCGGTGTTCATCCCGAGCGCCTCCAGGAGGCTCCAGAAACTGTCACCCGGCACGGCGCGGTAGGGGCAAGTCGCCAGGCCCAGGCGTGGATCCTCGAATTCGGCGGCGATGCGTTGCAGCAGATCCGGCGTGACACGTATGTCGCTGTCGCTCATCACCAGCAGGTCATGGCGCGCGGCGGCCGTCATGCGGTCGAGACTGAACACTTTCGCATTCGGATAAGGAGGTTCGCCGGTTGTGATCAGACGCGCCTGCACCTGCGGGTACTCGGCGCGCAGCCGCTCGACCACCGCAGCCGCCGGGTCCGAGGCTTCGCGCACGGCGAACAGCAGTTCGAAGTCGTGGTAGTCCTGCTCGAAGAAGCCGCGGAGGTTTTGATCGAGCCCGTCCTCGGCTCCCGCCAGAGGTTTGAGGACGCTTATCGGCGGCCCGGACGGAGAAGTGCGCTGCGCCGTTCGCAGATAGTGCCGGACGGCGAAAACCGTCAGCGCGCAGTAGGCCAGCGCCCCCGCCACCAGGGCGGCCAGCGCGGCAGTCAGCAACGCCATCCGATCCTACCCGGCCGCGTCTTTGGTGTCGATCAGTTTCCGGAGGCCGGCCAGAAACTCTTCCAAGGGCTTAGCCCCCTGATCGCCATGCTTGCGGTGGCGGACCGCAACCTCATCGTTTTGCTCCTCGCGATCCCCGACCACCAGCATGTACGGGATCTTCTGCAACTGCGCCTCGCGGATCTTCAGGTTGACCTTCTCGCTGCGGTCGTCGAGTTCCACTCGAACTCCGGACTCCTTCAGCCTCGCGGCCACCTGGCGCGCGTAGTCCACGTGCCGGTCGGTGATCGGAAGGACCACGGCCTGAACCGGAGCCAGCCAGACCGGGAAGGCGCCGGCATAGTGCTCCAGCAGAATGCCGAAGAACCGCTCGACCGAGCCGTACAGCGCGCGGTGAACCATCAGCGGCTGATGCGCCCTGCCGTCCTCGGCGATGTACTCGAGGTTGAAGCGTTTGGGCAGGTTGAAGTCGAACTGCACGGTGGACAATTGCCACCGGCGTCCGATGGCGTCCACGAGCTTGACGTCGATTTTCGGCCCGTAGAAGGCGGCCTCGTCCGGCATCAATTTCGCGTTCATGGCCAGGCGTGTGGCGGCCCTTTGGAGCGCGGTCTCGGCCAGGGCCCACTGCTCCGGCGTTCCGTCGTACTTGCCGCTCTTGCCGCCGTCCCAGGTGGAAAGCTCCGCCTCGTACTCCCGGAAGCCGTAGGTCTGAAGGACATCGGTGGCGAAGCCCAGGCAGTTGACGATCTCGTCCTCGATCTGGCCGGGCGTGCAGAAGATGTGCGCGTCGTCCTGCGTGAAGCCCCGCACGCGCATCAGCCCGTGCATGACCCCGGAGCGCTCATAGCGGTAGACCGTCCCGAGTTCCGCCAGCCTCACGGGCAGATCGCGGTAGCTGCGCAGCTTGTCCTGGTAGATGAGGATGTGGAACGGGCAGTTCATCGGCTTGAGCTGGTACTCGGCGTCGTCCAGGGTCATCCGGCTGAACATGTTCTCGGCATAGAAGCTGTAGTGCCCGGAGGTCTTCCACAGGTCGGCCCGCGCCACGTGCGGCGAGTAAACCAGCGAGTAACCGCGCGCCACGCACTGTTCGCGCATCCAGTCTTCGAGGATTCGGCGGACGGTTCCGCCCTTGGGATGGAAAAAGATCAGGCCCGGCCCGGCCAGTTCCTGGATGCTGAACAGATCCAGCTCCCGGCCCAGCTTGCGGTGATCCCGCTTCTTCGCCTCCTCCAATTGGTGCAGGTAGGCGTCCAGTTCCTTCTTGCTGAAGAAGGCGGTGCCGTAGATGCGCTGCATCTGCGCGTTCTTCTCGTCGCCCCGCCAGTAGGCGCCGGCCAGGGACAGCACCTTGAAGGCCTTGATTCTGGAGGTGGAGGGAACGTGCGGTCCCCGGCAGAAATCGATGAAGTGCGGCCCCAGGGAGTACTCGGAGAACTCATCCCCGGCCCGTTCCTCGATCAGTTCGCACTTCATGTTTTCGCCCATGGCGGCGTACTTCTTCAGCCCTTCGGCCTTGGGCGTGAGGCGCCGCTCGAACGGCAAGTCGCGGGCCTGCAACTCCCACATCTTGGCCTCGATCTTCTCGAGATCTTCTTGGGAGAACGGCGTCTCGCGCTGAAAGTCGTAATAGAAACCGTTGTCGGTTGCCGGGCCGATACCCAGCTTGGTGTCCGGGAACAACTCCAGGACCGCGGCGGCCATGAGGTGCGCGGCCGAGTGCCGGTAAACCTCCAGCGCCTCGGGGTCCTTCGGGGTCAGGATCGACAAGGTGGCGTCGGATTCAATAGGACGGGCGAGGTCATACAGTTCGCCGTTGACGCGCGCCGCAACCGCATCCTGGGCCAGGCGCTTGCTGATCGATGCGGCCACGTCGGCCGGCCGGGTCCCTGCCGGCACGGACTGTCGGCTGCCGTCCGGCAAAGTGATGGTAATGCTGCTCATAAAGCTTGATTTTTCAGCGTAGCACAGGCGCGAACAGCGGCTTCACCGAAAGGCCCGGCAGGCCGCCCGGGCTACTTGAGGGGCATCCACTGGTAGCCGTCGCGCTTGAGCAGTTCGTTGGAGGCCTCCGGTCCTTCGGAGCCCGCTGGGTAGAAGCAAAGCGGCGACAGGGGGCTCTCCCATGCCTCAAGCACCGGCGTTACCACGGACCAGCCCGCCTCGATCATGTCGCCCCGCTTGAAAAGGCTGGCGTCGCCGTTCATCGCGTCGTAAAGCAGCGTTTCGTAGCCCGTCTGGCCCGCCTGGCCGAAGTAATCGCGGTAGCAGAAACGCATCTCCACCGGCCGCACCGTCACACGCGGCCCCGGCGCCTTGGCGGCAAACAGCAGCGAGATGCTCTCCTCGGGCTGGATACGCACGCGCAGGCGGTTGGCCGACGGAAGTTCCACGGAAGCCGCGCGGAACAGCGTCAGCGGCGCGTGGCGGAATTGAATGACGACTTCGGTGTTGCGCGCGGCCAGGCGCTTGCCCGTGCGGAGGTAGAAGGGGACGCCCGCCCAGCGCCAGTTGTCCACGGCCAGTTTCATGGCGGCATACGTCTCGGTTTCCGAGCCGGGCGCGACGCGCTCTTCTTCCCGGTAGCCGCGGAGGCGGACGCCCTCTACCTCGCCGCCCGTGTACTGAGCGCGTACCGCGCAAATCCCGCACTCCCGGGCGCCCAACGGTGGAATGGCGTGCAGTACTTTGACCTGCTCGTTGCGCACTGCGTCGGCGGAAAAGGAGCTGGGCGGCTCCATGGCGGTCAGCGCGAGCACCTGCATCAGGTGACTCGGGACCATGTCCCGCAATGCTCCAGTGTGGTCGTAGTAGCCTCCGCGCGCTTCCACGCCGAGCGTCTCGGCCACGGTGATCTGCACGTGATCGATGTAGCGCCGGTTCCAGACCGGCTCGAAGATGCCGTTGGCGAACCGCAGGACCAGGATGTTCAGCACGGTCTCCTTGCCCAGGTAGTGGTCGATCCGGTAGATCTGCTCCTCCGCGGCGACGCGCAGCAAGTCGCGGTTCAACTGCCGGGCGGACGCCAGATCCCGGCCGAACGGTTTTTCCACCACCACCCGGCGCGAGCGCCCCTCGGTCTGGCGGAGCAAGTCCGCCCGGCCCAGGCGTTCCGTCACCTCAAGGAAGAACTCGGGGGCGGTCGCCAGGTAGAAGAGGTAGTTGCCGCCCGTGGCGCGGTTCTGGTCCACCTCCCGAAGCGCGGCAGCGAGCCGCTGGTAACCGTCCGCATCGGTGAAGTCGGACTGGACGAAACTCAGCCTGGAGAGCAGCCATTCCGCCTCTGCGGCGCCACCGGCGCGCCTGCCATCTGCATCCTGGAGGTTTGCTCGTATCTGCTCGCGAAACTGCTGCTGGCTGAGGTCACCCCGCCCGAAACCCACCACCGCGAACTGTTCCGGCAACAGACGCTCTCTGGCCAGGTTCCAGAGGGCCGGAAACAACAGCCGTTTGGCCAGGTCGCCCAGGACGCCGAAGATCACCAGGACACAGGGACCTGCGGGCTGGGACCGGGAGATCTGATCGGCGGCTTCACCGAACTGCACCGGCTGTGGAATTGAGCTCAACGCTTCATCCTCCCTCCCCTGCTGCCGGGGACCCTGCCCTCCGTGGGCAGTGCGGCGAATCCGGGCCCCGGTCTCTTTACACTATACGATTCGGCCCCTCGCAGTCCGGACGCGTTACGGCGCTACTCGGTTGCGCGCCTCCCGCCCGGATGAAGCTTGGAAGGCAGACAGCACCTTTATCCTCAGCAAGTTACCTTCAGGCCTGGATGGCGGGAGGACGGCCGCAATCGCCCGCCCGGCTGCCCCCCGAGCCGCCCTTTGCGCCGCGATCTCACCGGCGGGCCGGCGGCTTCGAGTTGTCACACACCCGCCACAATGGGATGATAGGTAGCGAACTCACGCCTGGCATGGCTCAACTGACTGCTCAAACGGCTTACTCCGACGAATCCGATCTTGTAGCCCGCGCCAAGGCCGGCGACGGGGCAGCCTTCACCGTACTGGTAAATCGTTACGAACGCCGGATCTTTCGGCTGGCCAAACACATCACACAGAATGAGGAGGACGCCGAGGACGTTCTCCAGGATGCGTTCCTGAAAGCCTACGAGCATATCCGCGGCTTCCAGGAGCAGTCCAGGTTTTACACGTGGCTTGTACGGATCGCAGTCAACGAAGCCCTGATGAAACTGCGCAAGCGCAGGAGCGGCAAGCTGTTCTCGCTCGACGAGGACGTGGATACGGGGGAGGAAACCGTACCCCGCGAAATCGCGGTATGGGACAACCCGGAACAGCGCTACTCGCAGGAGGAACTGCGCACGATCTTGCAACAGACCATCGACAGTCTGCCGCCCATCTTCAGGACCGTATTCGTGCTGCGGGACGTGGACGAACTGTCCACGGAAGAAACGGCCTCGGCCCTGGGGATTTCCGTACCAGCCGTCAAGAGCAGACTGTTGCGCGCCCGGTTGCAGCTTCGCGACAAGCTGACACGATTTTTCAAACGGAAGGCAGATGATGTCTTTGCTTACCTGTAACCAGTTTCTGGAGGAGCTCTCCGAGTACCTGGATGAGACGGCGGAGGGAGAAATCCGGAAGGCGATCGAGCAGCATATCTCGGAGTGCCCGAATTGCTGGGTCGTGGTCGACACCACGAAGAAGACGATCGCTGTGTACAAAGGCATGCAGCCGGAGCCTATCCCCAAGCCCCTGCACGACCGTCTGATCCGCGCCCTGGCCAAGAAGGGCTGCTGCGCCGGCGACGCTTAGGCGCGGACATCCCGCCTTGGCGGCGGTCCAGCCGCGGCGGCGCGCCCGCGCCGCGAGCCGGGCTACAATCTGAGTCTGGTGAGCCGGGTAGTGTGGCCCAACTTGGAGTGTGTAACCGCCGGCACAACCGTGGTGACCGCGGCCACGCGGCTGGCGCGCGATCTCAGCCTCGCCTACGACCGCGCCCAGGCCGGCGCCGGCGCGCGCTTGTGGGAGGCGGCGGACATACTGCCCTGGTCCGCCTGGCTGCGCCGCTCCTGGCGCAATTCGGCGCCTGAGACCGCCGGAGACGAAACCGTTCTTCTCAGTCCCCCGCAGGAGACGCTTCTGTGGGAGCGGGTTATCGAAGAATCGGCGGATTCCTCCGGGCTCCTGAACCTCTCCGGCACGGCAGCCGAGGCGAGGCGCGCCTATGCGCTGTTGCATTCGTGGGGGCTGCCGTTGTCTGATCCGGCCTTCGACCTGTTCGAAGACCCCGCGGCGTTTCAGCGCTGGGCCCGGCGGTTCGAGCGGATGCTGGAGGACCGGCGTTGGATCTGCGAAGTCCACCTGGCCGGAGCGCTCGCCGAACGGGTGGAGCGTGGAAGCATGACGCCTCCCGTGCGGTTGCTGCACGCGGGGTTCGACGAGATCACGCCGTCCCAGCGCACCTTGCTAAGCGCGTTGACGGCGGCCGGGTGCAAGGTTGAAGAACTGCCGGCCATCGAGCTTCCCCGCGTCAATGCCGTACGCGTGGCGCTGCCGGACTCAGGGGAGGAACTTCGCGCGGCCGCCCAATGGGCGCGGGCCCGCCTGGAGGCCTCGCCCGGCGTCCGCATCGCGGTGGTTGTCCCTGGCTTGGCGGGGGTCCGGCGCGCTGTTGAGAGGATCTTCGACGACACGCTCCATCCACCCGGACAGGCTGTAGGGCCTGACCTGAAGGGGGGTGTCTTTCAGATTGCAGCCGGGCTTCCGCTGACCGAGGTCCCGGTGATTGCGGCCGCGCTTCGAATTCTGGCTCTGGGTTCGGGGAGAATCTCCGGCGCGGATGCCGGACTTCTGCTCAGATCGCCGTTTTTGGGCGGAGCTGGCCGCGAATTCGGCAGCCGCGCCCTGCTGGATGCCGAAATGCGCGCCCGGGGCCTGGCCGAGGCGAGCCTGGCGCGGATGGCGCGCATGGCCGAGGGCGCCGCGCCACCGGGCGGCTCCGCGGCGCCCTGGCGGGCGCCGGAACTGGCGCGGCGTCTTCGCGCCCTGCGCCGCGCTCTCGCCAGGCTCCGGGCGCGCCGGGGAGCGTCCCAGTGGAGCCGCGTCTTCTCCCGCTTGCTGCGGCTGGCGGGCTGGCCGGGCGGCCGTGAGCCCGACGCCGCCGAGAGCCGGGCTATCGAGCGCTGGAACGACCTCCTCTCCGATTTCGCCGCGCTGGAGGCCGTGGCCGGCCCGGAGCCATACGCCGCGGCTCTGGCGCGCCTGCGCAGGCTGGCGGCCGGAGCCACGCTGCCCTCCGCCGGCGAGGACGCCGCGGTTCAGATTCTCGGCCTGCCGGACACTGCCGGCTGCGCCTTCGACCACCTGTGGATCACCGGCCTGGAAGATCGCGCATGGCCCGCGCCGCCCCGGCCGAACCCGTTTCTACCCCCTCCCATGCAGCGCCGGCACGGCCTGCCGCACTCCTCCGCCGAGCGGGAGCTTGCCTATGCCCGCCGGCTGACCGCACGCCTGCTCGCGTCGGCGCCGGAAGTCGTGGCCAGCTACCCGCGCAGGGAAGCCGACACCGACCTGCGTCCCAGTCCGCTGATCACGGCGCTTCCCGAGATCCCTCCACCCGTCCTGGAGCCGGACTACATGACGGTGTTGCGCCGCGGTTCTCCGGGTCTGGAGGAGCTTGCGGACGGGTCCGGTCCTCCCGTACCCGGCGGCGCGTTGCAGCCCGGGGGTACGGGCGTTCTGCGGCAGCAGGCCGCCTGTCCGTTCCGGGCGTTTGCGGAATTCCGGCTCGGGGCGCGCGCGCTGGAGGAGCCCGTTGCCGGCCTGAGCGCGCAGGAGCGCGGTCTGATTCTGCACTCCGCGCTCGAACTGCTGTGGGACGAACTCAGGACGCACGCCGCTCTGTGCGCCATGCCGGACCCGGAACTGGCCTCCCTCATCCGCCGCGCCGTGCGGACCGCCGTCGAGAAACAGGTCCGGGGGAGAGGCGCGGAATCCATGCCGCACTTGCAGAGCCTGGAGCGGGCGCGGCTGGAACGGCTGCTGCGGGAATGGCTGGAGGTGGAGCGCCTCCGCTTGCCCTTCCGCGTCGTCGCCAGCGAGCGGGAGCGGCTCATCGGGATGGGCGGACTCCAACTGAAAGTGAAAGTGGATCGCGTGGACGCTCTCGACGACGGGCGTCACGTCATCATCGACTACAAGTCCGGCCCGGCGCAACCCAGCGAGTGGGAGGGCGACCGGCCGGACGCCCCGCAGTTGCCCCTTTACGCCGTCACCCACGGATCGGACGTGGCGGCGGTGGCTTTCGCGCGGCTCGCGCCGGGCGAGTGCGGCTTCAAAGGACTGGGCGAAGGCGCGGGGCTTCCCGCCGTGAAGGAATACAGCGGGTCCGCGCGCGCAAAAGCGTCCGGCGGCGCTCTGGCCGCCCATATCAGCGGCTGGAGGGCGACGCTGGAGCGCCTGGCGCATGAGTTCGGGGCGGGCCTGGCCACCGTCGATCCGAAACGGAGCAGCACCTGCAAGGACTGTCCACTGCCCGCACTGTGCCGGATAGCCGACCTGCCGCCGCGGATGGAAGACGAAATCAGCGGAGAGGAACACGATGGGTAGTCCGGCCGTATTCTCCGCCAGTCCCGACGACGCCGCCAGGCGGCGCGCCCTGGCGGTTGACCGCTCATTCCTGGTTCAGGCGCCGGCCGGTTCCGGCAAGACGGAACTGCTGATCCAGCGCTTCCTGGCGCTGCTCGCGGTAGTCCCGGCCCCGGAGAGCGTGCTCGCCATTACCTTCACGCGGAAGGCGGCGGGCGAGATGCAGCACCGGGTTCTCTCCGCGCTGCAACGAGTCCAGCGCGGGGAGGTCCCCGGGACGCCGCACGAGAGGCTCACCCACGAACTGGCGGTGAGGGCGTTCGAACAGGATGCCAGGATGGGCTGGCAGCTCGCCGAGCATCCTTCGCGCATGCGAATCCAGACGATCGACTCGCTGTGCGCCGCCATCACGCGGCAGATGCCCTGGCTTGCCCGGCTCGGCGCGCAGCCCGCGGCAACCGAGAAGGCGGACCCGCTGTACCTGGAAGCCGCCCGCCGCGCCCTGGCCCAGATCGAGGCCGAGACGCCGCACAGGGCCTCGCTGGAGACGGTGCTGGCGCACCTGGATAACAACATCGGCCGCGCCGCCGACCTGGTTGTGGACATGCTGCGGCGACGCGACCAGTGGCTCCCTCTGGTGGCGGGCGGGGAAGTCCGCCGCGAGGATCTGGAGCGGGCCATGCGCAACGCGGTGTCCGACGGGCTGGAACGCGCCAACCGGCTGATGCCGGAGGACGTCCGGCCCGGCATCCTGGCGGCGGCGCGCGCCGCAGCCGGCTACCTGACCTCCGATCCGCCTCTCGACGGTTGGCCGGACGTCTCCGCGGACAGCCACCCGCTCTGGCTCGACCTGTCACGGCTGCTGCTGACGAAGGTAGGAGGCTGGCGTAAGACCGTCAACAAGAACCACGGCTTCCCGCGCAAGAGCGCAAGTAAGGAGCAGTTCCTGGCGCTGCTCGAAACCCTGCACCCGAACGAAGACCTGCGCGAGGCGCTCGAGTTCATACGCTGGCTGCCGCCCGCCGCTTACACGGACGAGCAGTGGCGCGTCATGCTCTCGCTGTTCGAAGTCCTCACGCTGGCGGTTGCGCACCTCAAACTGGCGTTCCGTGAGAGCGGGGAAGCCGATTTCTGTGAGGTCGCCGAGAGGGCGCGCCTGGCGCTCGGTTCCGCCGCCGAGCCCTCCGATCTGGCCCTGGGCCTGGATGCCCGCATCTGGCACGTGCTGGTGGACGAGTTCCAGGACACCTCGGTCGCGCAATTCGAACTTCTGGAGAAGCTGACCGCGGGCTGGGAGCCGGACGACGGCCGGACCCTGTTTCTGGTCGGCGATCCGATGCAATCCATCTACCGCTTCCGCCAGGCGGAGGTTGGACTGTTCCTGAAGATGGCGGGAGGCGCGGTGGGCGAGGTCGCGCCCGAGCCGCTGGCGCTCAACGCCAATCACCGCTCGGTGCCGGGGATCGTCGCCCGCGTGAACGAGATCTTCGCCCGCGTCCTCCCCGCCTCGGACGACATTGGGACGGGGGCGGTCGCCTACAGCGCGTGCGTTTCCACCCGTACCGGGGGAGCCCGGGAGCCGGTCACCATACACGCCCTGGCCCGGGGAGACGACCGGGCCGAGGCCGATCTGGTCTCGGAGTTGGTGCGCGACGCGCTGGCGGCCGATCCGGAGGGCACGGTGGCGATCCTGGTACGCGCGCGGACGCACCTCCCGGAGATCGTCGCGGCCCTGAAGCGGAACGGGCTCTCCTTCCGGGCGATTGACATCGACCCGCTGGCCGGCCGCCCGGTGGTGCGGGATCTCCTGGCCCTTACTCGCGCCATGCTGCACCCGGCCGATCATCCCTCCTGGCTGGCGATTCTGCGAGCCCCCTGGTGCGGGCTGACACTGGCGGATCTGCACGCGCTCGTGAGCCAAGCCTCCCCAACTGCCGCGCGGAGTGGCGAAGACGCCTGCCCCCCTGCCGCTGTGTGGGGCAGCCCCTTGGGCTGCGCCGAGCCCTTGGCTCGGCAAGGTGGCGCTGTTGTGTGGGGCAGCCCCTTGGGCTGCGCCGAGCCCTTGGCTCGGCAATCTTGCGGACCCACGGGGTCCGCCGCAGGCGAGGGCGCCTGCCCCCCTGCCGCTGTGTGGGGCAGCCCCTTGGGCGGCGCCGAGCCCCTGGCTCGGCAATCTTGCGGACCCACGGGGTCCGCCGCAGGCGAGGGCGCCTGTCCCACGGTCTGGGACCTCCTCGGCGGCCAACTGGCGGCCTTGTCCGAAGACGGCCGGGAGCGCGTCTCAAAGCTGCGGCGCACCCTGGAGGCGGCGTTCGCCGAACGTGGACGGTGGCCGCTCCGGCGCTGGGTGGAGCGGACCTGGGCAGCCCTGGGCGGGCCGGCCTGCCTCGAGACGGACGACGCCCTGCGTGACGCCCGCGACTTCCTGGACCTGCTCGAGAACCACGAAACGGCCGGGGAGCTGCCCGACCTGGATGGGTTCCACGCCCGCATGACGGACCTGTACGCGCAGCCCGACTCCAGCGCCGGCGGAAGGCTCCACATCCTCACCATCTACAAAGCCAAGGGGCTACAGTTCGACACGGTCATCCTGCCGGGCCTGGGACGCGTGCCGCCGCCCGATCCGCCGGCCCTACTGCTCTCGGCTGAGCGGCCCAGGCCGGACGGCAGCGTGGACCGCCTTCTGGCCACGATCCGCGAGGCGAGCGCCGAACATGATCCCGTTTACCGCTATCTCCAGCAGCTTGAGAAGCAGAAGAGCGTCCACGAAACGGCCCGTCTGCTCTACGTGGCGGCCACGCGCGCCAGAGAACGGCTGCACCTGATCGGTCACGCGCGGCGCTACGCGAGCGGCGACGTCCGTCCCGAGAGCGGGTCCCTTCTGGAACAGCTTTGGGCGGGGCTGAGACAGGAGGAACGCGAGCGCTTCGCGGCGGCCGCCGGGGAGACCACGCCTGCCGCGGGCGAACCGTCCGGGGCGCCGCTGAGGAGGCTGCCGCTCACCTGGAGGCCGCCATCCATTCCGGCTGCACCCGGCCTGTCTGCGCCGCAGGCGGCCCCGGCCGGGCGGCCGCGCTACCTGTGGGTGGGCGATCAACTCCGGCACGTCGGCACGGTGGTCCACGCGACGCTTCAGCGGCTGGCCAGGGGCGAGGGCGCCGGCTCCTACCGGTCCGCGCTCGCAAACCTGGGCGTGGTTCCGAATGAACTGGACGAGGCCGCCGCCAGAGTGGAGGAAGCGGTGAACCGTACGCTGGCGAGCGAGCGGGGACGATGGATTCTGGCGGCTCACCCCGAGGCGCGGAGCGAGTATGCCGTCGCGGGCGTGGTGGACGGCGAATTTGTGCGGGGGGTCATCGACCGGACTTTCGTGGATTCCGGCGGCGCCCGCTGGATCATCGACTACAAGACGAGCGTGCACGAGGGCGGCGGCCTGGCGGCCTTCCTGGCCGAAGAAGTGCGGCGCTACCGGCCTCAGATGGAACGGTACGCGCGTCTGCTGGCAGCGGAAGGGAGACCGGTCCGGATGGGGCTGTACTTCCCGCTGCTGGATGCGTGGCAAGAGGTGCGGCCGGAACACCAGCCGTCACCGGCATAGCCGCCTCTGGCGTGTGGGGCAGCCCCTTGGGCTGCGCCGAGCCCTTGGCTCGGCAAAGTGGCGGACCCAAGGGGTCCGCCGCAGGCGAAGGCGCCTGCCCCACTACCGGGGAGCTTTCCACAAAAAAGGCCGGCTCTCCTTGCCGCCAAGGAGAACCGGCCTTCAGATCAGAATGCTAAGGATACTAATCCTGTAACTCCGGGGAGCAAGCCCTCGGCCTGCGGCGGCCTCGCAGGCCGCCTTCAGGCAAGGCCGGCCAGGGGCCGGCCCGCAGCGCACGGCGCTGCCCCCCGCGGAACAGTCCGCTCCAGCCTAGAATTGGAACCGCAACTGGAGCTGGATATTGCGCATGTTCATGGCGCCGTTCGCCGCGCCGAAGCCGGCGTCTTTTGGTTTCAGCCGGCTCTGGTTCAAGCTCCCGTCGGTATTGAACTGATTGTTCACCAGCGTCATGCTCGTCGGGTTGTTGAACTGAGCCGTTGAGTTACGGCCGTTGATGTTCGTGATGTTGAACGTGTTGAAAACGTCCGCCCGCAGTTCGAGCCGGTATCTCTCGCTGCCGACGCGAATCCTGCGCACGAACGCCATATCAACATTGCGGATGGTGCAGCCGCGCAGGTAGTTGCGGCCGGACTCCATGCCCACGCTGCCGTAACCCGGCCCGCGCACGGTGGTGGCGTCGAACTGCGCGTACTGGTTGTCCGAGCAGCCGCCGCCCAGCTTGGCCAGATCGAGCAGGACCACCCTGCCAGCCCAGTCCGGCGACCCCGTGATGTTCACATTTGCGCCGTCGTTCTGGTAGCTGTAGCCCAGGGTGTAAGCCGCGCCCGACTGCACCGTCGCCACGGCGGAAATCTGCCAGTCCCTGGTCAGCTCCCGGACCACGGCGCCCTTGCCCTGGATGCCGGGGCTGCTCCAGATACCGTTGGCTTTGAACAGGTGCGGGATCACGTCCAGGTTCTCCATCAGTTTCTCGTACGCCGCCTGATCGGAGCGCAGCGAGATGGTTCCGTCGGCCGCGTGCTGCAAGCGTCTGTTCAGCCCCGTGTTGCCCTTGAGGCTGAACCCGTAGGTATAGTTGGCGCCGAAGGAGAAGCCGCCCTGGAACCGCCGGTTCACGTTGAACTGAAGCGAGTGATAGGTGTCCCAGAATTCCGTCGCGTTCTGCTCGATCGGGCCGATGCCGCGGTACGGGCGCAGCAGGTTAGTTGCGTACGCCGTCTTCCCGGGAATCGTGCTCGATCCAAGCGTGGGGTCCTGGTTCGCGGGCAGGTACGCCGCGCCGATGTCCACCGCGTTCAGGAGCTGGCGGCCGCCGCCCTGGAAGGCCCCCATGCGGTTGTACCCATGATTGCCCACGTAGGTCACGTCCCCGACCATCGCCAGCGGCAGGGACTTCTGGACGCCCGCCTGCCATTGCCAGGAGGACGGCACCTTCGCGTTGTACTGGAAGGTGTACATGGTCGGCGTGGGCTGGAGGCTCATGCCCCCCTGCCCGAGCGTCGCCAGTTCCCCGTTGAACAGGTTCTGCGACGTCGCAATCGGCGGGTTGTTCGGGGTCGAGAACACCGTGTTTCCGTCCGGCCGGTCGTAGAACAGCCCGAGACCGCCGCGGAACACCCAGTTCGAGTTCCCGGTCAGGTCATAGGCGAACCCGATCCGCGGCCCCACCACCAACCGCGGCCATACGTAGTTGGTCTTGGCGATCCCTTCGCCGGCTCTCTGGATGCCGTTCAGCGCCTTGCCCGTGCCGGGGATCGGGGTCCCGATAGCGGCCGCCGTGTTTACCGCGCCCGGCACTACCAGGATCTGCCCGGTGCGCGGGTCCTTGGCGTTGCGGTCGTTGCCCGAGCAAACGGTCGCGCCGCTCTTGCACCCGGAGACGTACAGCAACGGCGCATCGCCAGCCTTCCACTGCTCGGGGAAGAAGTTGGACATCTGCTGGAACTGGTCGTGCTGAGGCTGTTGGTTCACAAAACGCATGCCGTAGTCCACCGTCAGGCGGTTGGTCACCTTCCAGTTGTCCTGAAGGAAGAATTCCACCTGGTTGTAGAGCATGCTGCCTTCGATGAACCGCGACATCTGCGTGTAGTTGGTGAAAACGCCCAGCGCCGCGTTGGCGAAGCCGAAGCCGGAGTCCAGGGTGTTGTTGGTGTCGTTGCCGAAATTCACGTAGCCCTGGAAGCTCAGGTTCGCCGCGTCGCCGCCGCCCGCGCCCGTGTTCTGCGCCTTGTAGCTGTGGTTCAGGTAGAACCCGCCCTTGAGCGTGTGCCGCGCCATGACCTTGGTCAGGCTGACGTTGACGTCCCGCGTCCGGTTGATGTTCAGCCAGCCGGGATACCGCTGCTGGGTCGGCGGAGCCCCGATGCGGCTGCCCCAGCCCCAGACGGGCGGCAGGTTCAACGCCTTGCCGTCCCAGAAGGGCGGCTTCTCCGCCTCCATCACCTTGTAGCCGTAATACCGCTCATCCATCACACCCGCTTGCGGATACAGCAGCGGGAAGGAGGCCAAGCTCTTCAGGCGGTTGGACTCCTCGTTGACCAGGATGCCGTTCTCGTTGCCGCCCGCCAACTGGTTCTGGATCTGCCCGTAGGTCACCTCGAGAAACGTCGTGGGGCTGAACACGTAGTTCGCCGTGAAAGCCCAGTTGGGGATGACCGGATACGGCACGTAAGCATCCGAGAAGCCCGGAATCAGGCCCGGGATCACCATCTTGGTTTGCCGCTGCGCGGAGTACTTGCCCGTCACCCGCAGTTTGTCCGTGGCCTGGTAGTCGATCCGGACGGCCGGCTGCTGGAGCAGCCGGTTGTACGGCTCCCCGTCCTTCTGATAGTTGTAGTTGCTTCCCGGAGCCTGGTCCATGGTGGGGAGCGGGTAACGGTTGAGCACCGCCACGCCCGGGGCATACAGCCGGTTGACCGGAATCTGCTGGCCCGGGAAGGGGGCCCCAGTCGTGAAGTCCATCAGCGTCGGGATCGGGTTGCCGTTGTTGTCACGGCTCTGGGAGAAATTGCCGGCGCGCTCCAGCGCCGACGGCACCCGCAGCCGGATGGGAGTGGCGCTGGTCGTCGTGGACGTGGGCCGGTACTCGTGCGCGTAGAAGAAGAAGAGCTTGTTGCGCCCGTCGACGACCTTGGGAATCACCACCGGCCCGCCGATGGTGTAGCCGTAAATCTGCTGGCTGCTCTTGGTCTTCGGGTCGTTGTTCTTCACCTGCAACCACGAACGGTTATTCCAGTCCGAGTCGGTCAAAAGCATGTAGCCCGAGCCGTGGAGCTGGTTCGTGCCGCTCTTGGTCACCGCCGTGATCTGCAACCCGCTCGACCGGCCGTATTCCGCCTGGTATCCCTGCGTCAGGATCTTCACTTCGCCGATCGACTCGATGTTCATGCTCAGCATCTGGCCGTTGTTGCCCGTGTCCATGGCCGAGATGCCGTCCATCATGATGTTGTTCTGGCTGGCGCCGCCCAGCCGCGTTCCGCCGGCCGAGTCGCCGCCCTCCCGGACGCCCGGAGTGAACTGCACCAGGTTGGTGAAGTTCCCATGGCCGATCGGGAGACTCTCGATCTGTTGGGTGGTGATGGCGAACGACCGCTCGCCGCTCTGGGTCTGGATGAGTTCCGCCGTGGCGGTCACCGTGACCGATTCGACGGTTGTGCCCACTTCGAGCGTCAGCGGCGGCACGCCCACACGGTCGCCGCCCGTAACCATGATCCCCGTGCGCCGCGTGACCTTGAACCCTTGGGCCGTAACCTCGACGGTGTAGGTGTCGGCGACGACGTTCGGGAATACGTAGTCCCCGGTCGGATTGGTGAAGACCGGGGCGGTCTTCAAGCCCCGCGCTTCGCTGACCAGGATCACGCTGGCGCCGGGAACCACGGCTCCGGTCGCGTCGATGACCCTCCCGGTCACAGTCCCGGTGGTGATCTGCGCCGGCGCCGAAAGCGGCAGCAGCAACAGGACCACGGCAAAGACAGCAACCATACTTAGAGTGCTGCGTATCATGCTTCCTCCTCTTTCACGTTCTTGGCCTGCTCGCCGGCCGGTGACACGGCCCTTCCCCATCCAGCGCGGTCCCCGCCGGCGCTCATAGCCACCGAAGGCAGTGGGATTTTCCCGGCGCCGGGCGCTACCCTCCCGCCCGGTCAAGCAAGATCACCCTCCACCCCGTTACACTCAACTAACGAGGGGAGTATACATCAGGTCAAAGGCGGCATCAAGGGGGAGAGATCATCCCACAGGAGTGTATTCAATTAAATTTTGTTAATTTACGGCGCGCGGCAATCTCCTGATTCGGGCTAAGGAGACGGATTTCCCCGCCGGTGTGCCGCGGGCGTCAAGCCCGGGTTCAGTGGGCGGTTCTGAGCAGCGCCCGGCGCCGGCGCTCCCAGCGCATGCGCGAGCCGTACTCCCCGCAAAGCGTAGCGATCGCCGCCCAGTAGTATCCGGCCACGAAGAGCGCCAAAAGCGGCAGCGCCGCGAAGTTCCGGCTTCCGATAGCCCAGTACATGGCGCCCAGGAAATACGTGCCGATGGCCAGTTCGATGTAGGGCAGCCACCCGCTCTTCCTCCGGTACTTGGCCGGCGCGGCGTGAACCCCCTGGTCTCCGATGGCGTACTTGGCCGTGCGCACGAAGCTGCTTTGTATTCCCAGCAGACCCTCCACGACCGCGCGCGTATTGATCACCGCGAGCGCCACGCCCGCCGCCAGCAGCGCCGGCATCATGAAGATCGAGCGTTTCCAGGTCCGGCGGTCGTGTTCGCGCTCCGCCATGAGGTAGAAGGCGGAAATGGAGAAGAACGCGGCGGTCATCAGCGGCAGGTCCACGAAGAGTATCTGCCACCAGCCGATGTAGAAGCGCACGATCATCACCGGCACCATCAGGGCCGAAATGATCAGCATGAGCGGGTAGGAGATATTGGGCGTCAGATGGAACACCGCTTCCATCTTCTGACGCCAGGGGATCGGGGAGCGCAGCAACGACGGCAGCAGTTTCCGCGCCGTCTGCGTCAGGCCCTTCGCCCAGCGGGACTGCTGGACTTGAAAGGCGTGCATTTCCACGGGAAGCTCGGAAGGGCAGCCCAGGGCGGGCACATAGATGAATCGCCACCCCTTCAACTGCGCCCGGTAGCTGAGATCGCAGTCCTCGGTCAGGGTGTCGTGCTGCCAGCCGCCGGCGTCCTCTATCATGCGCCGCCGCAGGACCCCGGCCGTGCCGTTGAAGTTGATGAACAATCCCCGGCCGCAGCGGGCCACGTGATCCAGCACGAAGTGCCCGTCGAGCAGCATGGCCTGGATTTCGGTGAGCACGTTGTACTCGCGGTTGAGGTAGGTCCACCGGGACTGCACGACGCCGATGGCGGGGTCGGTGAAGAAGTGGACGGTGCGCGCGAGGAAGTCGGCGGGCGGAACGAAATCGGCGTCGAAGATGGCGATCAGTTCTCCGGTGGCGGTCTTCAGTCCTTCCTGAAGGGCTCCTGCCTTGAAGCCGGCGCGGTTATCCCGGTGGATGTACTGGATGTCGTGGCCTTCGGCCTGGTAACGGGCGACCAGTGACGCGGCGATGCTCTGCGTGTCGTCGGTCGAGTCGTCCAGCACCTGGATCTGGAGCAACTCCCGGGGGTAGTCGATTCGCGTCACTCCTTCCAGGAGCCGCCCGGCAACGTAGCTCTCGTTGTACAGGGGAAGCTGCACGGTCACGCGCGGCAACTGCTCGAAGCGCCGGGACGGCTCAGTGGCAAGGTTCTTCCGCCCCTTCAGGTAGCCGCGGATGACCTCGTAACGGTAGGCTCCATAAATGGACAGCACCGCCATGACGGTGAAGTAGGGAACCAGCAGCGACCAGTCGAACCAGTCCAGCCTGTGTATGCCCTTGAAGGTGTCGTCGGTCAGGGCATTCACCGCCTTCTGGAGCGGCGAGGCGGCCAGCAGGGCAAACGCAGTGAGGTTTAGAGCCATCCAGGTCCAATCCGGCGCCGGCTCCCGCGGACAAGCCCGGAGCGCGTACCCGTTACCTCCCCAGTGTATCCTGGAAGAGGGGGATTTGTGTCCGCGAAATTGACCGCTCTGGCGCTTGGGATAGCCGCGGCGCTGGCCGCCGCCACCGGTTCAGAGACCCGGCAACGGCAGGACAAGCTTGAGAACTCGATACTTGCGCCCTGCTGCTGGGCGGAGCCGATATCCATCCACCGCAGTGACGTGGCTGTCCAGATGAGGGCTGAAATCGCCCGCTTCCTGGGAGAGGGCAAGACCGACCGGGAGATTCTGGATTACTACAAGGCGCGGTACGGGGAGCGCGTGCTGGTTGAGCCCGAAGGCGCCAAATGGTGGTGGATGACGCTGGTGCCCGTGCTCATGCTGGCCGCGGGCCTGGTGGTGGCGGTCCTGGTTCTCAAGCGGTGGATCAAGCCGCTTCCCGCATCATAGCCACGATCACCTCTTCCACCTCCCTGGCCACCGGCAGAAGGGATGGAGTGGCGAAATGCTTCATCAGCGCCGTTGGAAGAATCGTCGCCAGCTTGTAGCCGTGCGGCGAGAGGTACACGGAGATGCGGCAGGGCAGGGCCGTCGAAACCGCGCCGTTGGCCTCCAGGACCTTCTTGGCCTGGAACGGATTGCAGACCTCGTAAACCAGGCACTCGCCGTTGAACTCCACTCCCTTATTGGCCATCGTTTCCTTGAGGTTGTGGACGGCGATTACACCGAAGCCGTGCCTGGCGGCGGCCTCCTGCAAGCCCTTGCCGATCGCCTCCAGGCTCTTCTCCGACGGGATCTCGTATAGCATGGTCTCTTCATGGTAATACTACGGAGGGCCGGAAGGAACCCGCGGCCGGCCCGGTCCGTAGCTTGAATTGAGCGGAGGAAACGAGACACCGGCATGAGAGATCACGTTCGCATCCTGGGCTACCTGCACATAGTGCTGAGCGGGCTGGGGATTCTGGGCGCGCTGGCGGTGTTGCTGGTCTTCGGTGGAGCGGTGGGTCTGGTTGGAATGACCAACCCGCCGCACTCGGATGCCTGGCGCATCGGGATTCCCGTCATCGGCGTGGTGGGGACGGCGATCGCGGCGCTGGTGCTGCTGTTGTCCGTGCCGGGGCTGATTGCGGGCGTGGGCCTGCTGAAGTTCCGCCCGTGGGCGCGCCTTCTTACGATCGTGCTTTCCGCTCTGAACCTGGTGAATGTGCCGGTGGGCACCGCGCTGGGCATCTACGGGCTTTGGGTGCTGTTACAGGCGGAGACGGAGCGGCTGTTCGATCAAGCCCCCCGCCCGTACGGGGCGGGCCCGGCCTGAGTCGCCCTCGGCTCGTAGATGCAGAAAGGCTCCTCGGCCATGTAGTTGCCGGTCAGGCCGAAGGCGCGGGCGCGGCAGCCCAGGCAGATGTACTTGAACTCGCACAGGCCGCACTTGCCCTCAAGCTGGTCGGGTTGGCGCAGGGCGGCGAAGACCTCGGCCTTCTCCCACACGTCCCGGAACCGGTCTTTCCGCAGGTCGCCCGCCGCAACCGGAAGGTAGCCGCAGGGATAGACCTCGCCCTGGTGGGATATGAAGCAGACCCCGCTGCCGGCCAGGCATCCGCGGGTGGTGGCATGGAGGCCGTGAGTGGCCAGTTCGGGAACGCTCTGGCCGGCGCGCCGGGCTTCGGCGCGCCGCTGCCGCATGATCCGGTAGTAGTGCGGGGCGCAGGTGGCCTTGAGTTCCAGGCCGCTGTCGAGCGAACGGTCGTAGAACCAGTTCAACACCTGTTCGTATTGCTCCCCGTGAATGGTCTGGTCCTCGGCGATGGTCAGCCCGCAACCGACGGGCACCAGCAGGAATATGTGGAACGCCGCAACGCCGAGCGACTGCGCCAGTTTCAGGATGCCGGGCAGTTCGTCCACGTTGTGGCGGGCCACGCTGGTGTTGATCTGGGTGGAGACGCCCAGCGCCTGAAGGTGCTTCAGCCCCGCGATGGCGGCGTCGAAGGCGCCGGCCTCGCCCCGAAACGAGTCGTGCGTGTGCCGGTTGGCTCCATCCAGGCTGATGGAGACACGGACAATCCCCGCGGCTTTGATCCTCTCCGCCATGGCTTCGTCCACCAGCGTCCCGTTGGTGGCCAGCGCGACGCGCATACCCTTGCCCACGGCGCGCCGGGCGATGTCGAAGACGTCGCGCCTCCAAAGAGGCTCACCGCCGCTGAGAACCAGGATCAGTGGGGCATATTCCGCAATCTGGTCCACCACGTTGCAGCACTCGGCGTAGCTGAGGTCGTTCGGCGACATCAGCTCCGTGGCGCTGGCCCGGCAGTGTATGCACCTCAGATTACAGCCGGTTGTGAGTTCCCAGAAGATCAGCCGCGGACGGCATCCGCCGTGTTCCTGGCCAGGATTCATGGAAACTAAAGCTGCAATTCACTGGCCACGCTCGGGCGGCGGCGGTGTAAATGCCCCCACCCCGCCCAGAGGAGGCCCAAACCTATGCAACCCCAACTAAAGGCGCGGCATAGGAGCATCTCTACCCCGCCGTCCCAGGTCAGTTCCACCGTGCAGGGACCTTGGCACTGCGGCTCGACAACCAGTTGCCCCAGGTTATCCCCGTAAACCCGGCTTGGCCGGCCGCCCACCGCCGCTTTCCAGCCAGGATGGTAGCTGACCTGAACCGAGAGGATCTGGCCGGCTTGCAGGGGTGCATCGATCGCCGCAGTGTGATTGCTCGACCAGCGGAATGCCGCCACGGGCAGCGAAGGATCCTCCAGCGCGGCGGCATACGGCCGGACGGCATCCATATCAATCCCATTCTGAGGAGAGCGCGGAGGCAGGTCCGTCCGGCGGATGACATGCGCCAGGGAGGAAGAGCGCCGGGGCACGGCGTAGATCACGTCATCGTTGTCGCGCCAGAGTTCGGGCAGGAGGCCGTCGAACTTGCGCGGGTTGCGGAACGGCTTGAATGTCTCCTTGCTCTCCGGACCGCTGACGGCGACCGCATCCACGCCGAACGCCCTGAGCCACGTCAAGGCGACCTCACCCTCTTTCTCTCCGGAACCTGCGCCGCTGAGAATCTGGTACTGCACGAGGGCCCAGTTCGGGTTCAGCACACCCGGGTCGAATCCTCCGGCGAACTGCGGCGTGCCGGTGAAGGCGTTGAGAAAGAACCCGGCCGAGCCGGGGGCGAACACGCGCCTGCCGGGCAGGTTCGCGTCAAACCAGCGCGCCTCGCGGTACTCAATGGTGTTCTCAATGGCGATCGGACGGAGGAGCGGCCGGGCGAGGCGCAGGGTCTTGTACGCCGGATAGGCGGCGAGCAGCAGGGCGGCGCAGCCGGTCACGAACTGCGTCCGCGGCGGGGAGCGATGCAAGAGCTCGCGCGCGAGGAAGACCACGGCCAGGGCAATCGCCATTTCCATCTCGAGGTGGTATCGGTGGGCCTGGGCGAGAAGGGAAACGCCGAACCACTCCTGAAGCAGCGTGACCGCCGCCGTGGGCACGAGGAACAGAACCGCGAACCGGATGTGTTCCGGCGTCCGCAGCCGCCTGAACAGCCAGAGCAGGAACGCCAGCAACGCCAGGCCCGCCCCCGCCGCCAGGAGGCGCACGGGCGGCGCTGCCAGCGGCTGGCGGACCAGTCTCTCGTTCAACCAGATTCCGTAAATCGTCGAGGGCGGCAGCCAGGGAGACGCGACGAGGTAGGCGGCCGCGGCCGCGCCCCCGGCGCGGAGCCATCCCGGAGGGCCCATCTTTTGCCGGGAGAGCAGCCAGGCGGGAACGGCGATGGCCAGCGCCGCGCCTCCAAACCAGTTGGTGAGCGCCACCGAGGACATCGCCACGGCCGCGGCCAGCCACCACAGAGGCTTGCGTTTCTCAAACGCCAGGCTCAGCAGAGCCACGGCCGCGGGCAACAGGGCCAGAGCCGTGATGTGCGGGCCTTCGCCATAGACCGCCAGGACCTGAAGCCGCCGGGACCCCCACCAGCCGCCCGTGTCGCTTCGAACCGCGGGAATGAGGAAGTTGGACGTGGAGAGGAGAGAGTAGAACAGGCCCGCGGCCAGGCTCCGGACCCGTGAACCGCAGAGACGCAGCGCCAGCCAGTAGAGGGTCACCGGGCCGAGAGCGTAGAACACCGCCGTCACGGCGTGGTAGGCGAGCGCGGGGGTGATTCCGAGAACCGTGGACACCGCCGCCACCGTCCGGTGCAGCAGCGGAGGGTAGGTGTTCACGAAGGGGATCCCGCCGTACCAGAGAGGGAACCAGGAAAGATCGCCCCAGTTCTCCCGGGCCCAGCGGGCGATGGCGATGAAGCTGCCCTCAATCGAGCCCATCTGGTCCAGGTACTCGATGGTGAGCAGCCGGCGGACGAACAGGAGATTCAGGAGAAACAAAGCAACAGGAAAGAGCAGGGCTGAGGAGGCCAATCGCGAGCGTAGACGGCGCGTCATGTGGAGCCGAGGTATACAAAGCGCAGGATGAACAGCGCCGTGAGCACGTAGACCAGCCATCCGACCTGGCGGTACTCGCCGTGCAGGATCTTCAGCAGCGTGTAAGCGGTGAAGCCGAATGCGATGCCGTTGGCGATGCTGAAGCTCAGGGGTATGGCCGTCATGGTGAGGAAGGCGGGGATGGCGACAACCGGTTCGTCCCACCGGATCTCACTGATGTGCGAGATCATGAGGCAGCCCACGATGATCAGAGCCGGCGCCGTCGCGGTCGAGGGGATCACCCCGAACACCGGAGCGACGAACAGCGCCGCGAGGAACAGCAGTCCGGTCACGATGGAGGTCACGCCGCTGCGTCCACCGGCGACGACGCCGGCCGCGCTCTCAATGTAGTTCACCACGGTCGAAGTGCCCGCCAGCGAGCCGGCGATAGTGGCCGAAGCATCCGAGATCAGGATGCGGTTCACGCGGGGAATCCGGCTGGCGTCGTCGAACAGGCGCGCTTTCCTCCCCACTGCCACCAGCGTGCCCACGTTGTCGAACACGTCGATGAAGAAGAAGACGAAGACGATCTCCACGAAGCCCAGTCCCAGCGCCCGGGGCAGGTCCAGGCGCAAGGCGGTGGCTGAAATGCCGGAGAAGCGGTAGGTCTGCGGCGTCCAGTGTACCAGGCCGGTTGCGGCCCCCAGCGCCACCGTCGCCAGGATGCCGATGAGCATGGCGCCCTTCACGCGCCAGGCCAGCAGCGCCGCAATCAGGAGGAGCCCGAAGATCGCCAGCAGGGTGTTCGGCGCGCGCAGGTTCCCGAGAGCGACCGTGGTCGAGGCGTCCGGGACGATGATGCCCGAGTTGCGGAAACCGATCAGGGCCAGCAGCAGTCCGATCCCGGCGGCGATGGAGGAGTACAGTTCGGTGGGGATGGAGGCCAGAATCCGGCGGATAACCCCTGCCATCGCCAGCGCCACGAACAGCGCTCCGGACAGGAACACCGCGCCCAGCGCCACCTCCCAGGAGAGGCCCATGCCCTTCACCACCACGTAGGCGAAGTAGGCGTTCAGCCCCATCCCCGGAGCCAGCGCGATGGGGTAGCGCGCCCACGCGCCCATGAGCAGGCTGCCGAAGGCGGCGGACAGGCAGGTGGCGGCGACCACCGGAGTGAAGGGCATCCCCGCGTCCCGCAGGATGGATGGATTCACGAAGATGATGTAGGACATGGTGACGAAAGTCGTCATGCCCGCCAGGATCTCCGTCCGCCAGTTGGTCTTCAGGGAGTCGAATTCGAAGTAGCGTTCCAGCCGCCGCCGCATGGGACTAGAGAGTGTATCATGCGCCCAGCCGCCGCCTGGCCCGGGTGAACACGGCTTTGAGCATGGCGGCGGTGAGACGGCCCGTCTGAGTGTTCTGCCGGCTGGGGTGGTAGGAACTGATCAGCAGCGGCAGCCCGGGCGCTGTCCGGTGCTCCTTGTCGTGCGCGAAGACAAACGCGCTCCGCTTCGCAATGAGCCCGCGCTTGGCCAGCAGAGACAGGTAAACGTCAAATGCGATCCTGCCCAAGACTACCACCACGCGCAGTTCCGGCAGCAGTTCGATCTCTTTTTCCAGGAAGCGGCTGCAATTCCGGATCTCCTGGGGCGAGGGACGGTTGGCGGGCGGAGCGCAGCGCACCGAGGCCGTGATGTACGCGCCGCGCAGCTCAAGGCCGTCGTCGCGGGACACGCTCGTAGGCTGGGAGGCGAAGCCCGTCTGATGGAGCACGCGGTACAGGAACTCGCCGGACTGGTCGCCGGTGAACATGCGGCCGGTGCGGTTGGCGCCGTGCGCCGCCGGGGCGAGGCCGATGATGAGCATTCGCGCCCGCGGGTCGCCGAAGGAGGGCACGGGCTTTCCCCAGTATTCCCAGTCGCGGTAGGCGCGGCGTTTCACAACCGCCACCTGCCGGCAGTGCGTGATGAGCCGGGGACACCTCCGGCACTCGATCACTTCCTGCTGGAGCAGCAACAGAGGCTCGCGGGCTTTCTCCACCGCCAATCGATACCTTCGCGCGGCGCGTACGGCCGCCCTGCCGGCCGTTGCCCGCATGCGTACCCTATCCGCCAGGATTCTAGCACACGGCCCCGCGCAGGAATGCAGGAGCGGCCCGGGCTGCGCATCCGCCCGCTCCGGCTCCGCCGCCCGCTTGTGGGATCGCGCCGGATGGCATAGCATTCCAGAGAGGAACTTCTCCATGAGGATGCTTCCGGCGATCCTGGCCGCCGGCGCGCTCCTGGCGCAAAGCCGCCCGGCGCCGCCCATACCGAAGTACGAGGTCAAGCGGGCGGCGTCCCCCATCACGGTGGATGGCCGGCTCGATGACAAAGCCTGGGCCGCGGCCAACACCGCGGAACTGGCCGTCACCTGGGAGTCGCAGACCGGCCCCAGGCAGAAGACCGCCGCCAGGCTGCTGTGGGACGATGAGAACCTGTACGTCTCCTACGCGTGCGAAGACACCGACGTCACCGCGATCTACACCCAGCGCGACGACCCGACCTATCGGGACGAGGCGGTGGAGATCTTCATCAATCCGAGACCGGGACAGCAGACCACGGCGTACATCGGCCTGGAGATGAATGCGCGCGGGGTGCTGTACGACTACATCAACATCGGGCTGGCGCCGGATTTCAGGCGGTCCTTCAAGAGGTTCAACCTGGATGGCGTGAAGGTCGCAGCCGCGGTGGACGGCACCTTGAACGACCCGAGCGGCCAGGACCGCGGCTGGAGCCTGGAGGTTTCCATCCCCTGGGTGAACTTCGAGGAGTTCTCCCCGAAGCCGGTTCCCGGCGTGTCCTGGAGCTTCAACCTCAACCGGTGGGACGGTGTTGAGCCCCACCGCCGCATGACCATCTGGTCGGATTCGATGCTGGAGCGGCCCGGTCCTCACGCCCCCACGCGCTTCGGAGAGATGTTGTTCGTCCGCTGAGCGCGGAAACCCTCCCCGCGCGCGCCCGGACTCAGCCCTTCTCGATATCCCGGTGGGTGGTCTTGACCCGGAAGCCGTGACGGGCGAGGCGCTTGCGGATCTCGTCGGCCATCATCACCGAGCGGTGGCGCCCGCCGGTGCAGCCGAAGGCGATCGTCAGGTAGCTTTTTCCCTCGCGGATGTAGTGCGGAAGCAGGTAAACCAGGAGCTGCGAAATCCGCTCCACGAACTCTACGGTCTGGGGGAAAGAACGGACGTAGCGCGCCACCTGGGGATGGCGGCCGCTCAACTTCTTGAACTGGCGCAGGTAGTTGGGATTAGGCAGGAACCGGACGTCGAAGACCAGGTCACTGTCGGCGGGCACTCCATAGCGGTAGCCGAAGCTGGTCACGTAAACCATGATCTTCGACAGCTCGCTCCCGCCGTGGAACTTCTCCGCGATGAGTTCGCGCAGTTCGTGGACGTTGAATTTTGAGGTGTTGATGATGTGCCCGGCCAGCGCGCGGATGGGAGCCAGCTTGCGGCGCTCCCGGCGCAGGCTCCTGGCCACCGACTGGTCCTTGCCCAGCGGATGCGGGCGCCGCGTTTCGCTGTAGCGCCGCACGAGGGCGTCCTCGCTGGCCTCCAGAAAGACCAGGGTCGACGGGATGGTGCGCCGCAGTTGCGCGTACACCGAAGGGAAGCGCTCCAGCGATTCGCCTTCCCGGATGTCGACGAGCAGGGCCGCCCGGCGGATCCTGGGGGAGTCCCGGACCAGCTCTCCGAACTTGGGTATCAACTCCACCGGGAGGTTGTCCACGGAGTAGTAGCCCATGTCCTCCAGGGCCTTGAGCACGGTGACCTTTCCGGAGCCGCTGAGGCCGGTGATCACCACCAGTTCCGGCTGCGGCGCTTCGGGATCCGGCGCAGCCTTGCGGGGCATGGGTCAGGCTTCCACCAGGTCGAAATGCCCGTCGCGCCGCCTGAGCAACACCGACACGCGGTCCGTCTCGGCGTCGCGGAACACGACGTAATCGCGCCGGCGGTCCATTTCGAGCATGGCCTCCTCCAGGGTCATGGGCTTCCGGAGGTCGTGTTCGTCGACGCGGTAAACCTGCCTTCCCTGGGGCTTCCCGGTTGCCGGCTCCGGCGCCTGCGGCTCCGGCGGTTGCGACCAGCCCTGCTTGGCTTCGCGCTTGGTGTCGCGCTTTTTGGAACGGAGCTTCAGCACCTGCTTTTCCAGCCGCTCCACGGCCAGCAGCAGCGCCGTGAACTGGTCGGCGGCGGCCGCCACTCCGGCCATGGGATGGTCGTATACGTTCACCGTGATCTCGGCCCGCCGCAGGTGACGCTCCGAGGTCAGGACGATGCGCGCCTCACGTTCCCCACCGCGGCTGTCCAGCAGCTTCCCGAGCTTTGCGAGCTTGGCGTTCAGCTTCTTGGTCTCGGCCGAAGTGAAGGGTTCCTGACGTCCGGTGTAGCTGACTTTCATCGGGTTCTCTCTTCCGGGGGACGGGTCATTCCCGAACCCGCCTCTGATGGGTGGAGGGAATCTTCATGTCCTCACGGTACTTGGCGACGGTGCGGCGGGTTACGTGAATACCCTCCTGGTGCAGCCTCGCCGTGATCTGTTCGTCGGTGAGTGGGCGCGCCGCGTCCTCCCCCTCGATCATCCTCTTCACGCGGCGTTTCAGCAAGAGAAGCGGTGTGGCGCTGCCGGAGGGGCCCTGAACGGCTTCCGAGAAGAAGTACCTCAGCTCGAACACGCCCTGGGGCGTGTGGGCGAACTTGTTCGCCACGGCGCGGCTGACGGTGGAGGGATGGACGCCGATTTCCTCGGCCACATCCTTGATCATCATCGGCTTCAGGCTGTCGATACCCTTGTCCAGGAATTCGGTCTGGCGGCGCACGATGGCCTGGCACACCTTCATGATGGTCTGCTTGCGCTGCTCGATGTTCTTCATCAACTGGATGGCCGAGGCGTAGCGCTCCTTGACGTAGTTGCGAACATCCTTGTTGGGCTCCTGGTCGCGGCTCAGCATGCGCCGGTAGTCCCGGTTGAGCCGCAACTGCGGCAGGTCGTCGTCGTTCAGCTCGATGATCCAGTCGTCGCCTTCCTTGAAGATCTGGACGTCAGGCTCCACCAACCGCGCGCCGGGGCCCGAGTAGCGCAGCCCCGGACGGGGGTCCAGGGCGCGGATCACACGGTCGGCGATCTGGATGTGTTCCAGGGGCCTGCCCAGCAGCCGGGCCAGTTCCTTGTGCTGCCGGGACTCGACCAGCTTCAGGTGCTCTGCCACGATGCGCCAGGCCAGCCCGCCCCGGGCGTTCCTGCCCTCCAGTTGCAGCAGCAGGCACTCCCGGACGTCCCGGGCGCCCACGCCGGTCGGGTCCAGCGACTGGACGAGCTTGAGCGCCTCCTCCAAGGACGACAGGGCGAACCCGCCCACTACGGCCAGTTCCTCCAGCGAGGCGGACAAGTAGCCGTTCTCGTCGAGGTTGCCGATGATCAGGTCCGCGGCGTCCCGGATGGGCTCCGCGACTACCAGCACGCTCAGTTGCGAGCGGAGGTGGTCCGACAGAGTGACCGGAGCGGACAGGAAGGTCTCGAAGGAAGGCCGCTCGACCGGCTCCCCCGAAGGGCTCTTGAAACCCGGGTCGAGATAATCGTCGAAGAACGAGCCGAAGTCAATCTCGTCAAACGGGTCGGTGGTGGCCTGCTCTACGGGCGACTCGGCGGACTCCGCTTCCGCGGCGCCGGCGGAGACAGCTTCGGCCGGATCGGCGCCGGCGGATTCCTCAGCCTGCCGGACGGCCTCGCTGACTGTTTCGAGAATCCGCTGGTCCGCGGGGGCGGGCTCCGCCGCGTCGCGCTCGGCTTCCAGCAGAGCTTGCACTTCCTCCGGCGCCAGTTCCTGGGTGCCGTCCTCCACAGCCTCTTCGAGGACCGGGTTCTCGGCGATTTCCTGGGTGATCAGGTCCTTCAACTCCAGCCGGTTGAGCTGGAGCACCGTGACCATCTGCACCAGGCCCGGCGTCAAGATCTGCTTCTGGGCGACTTTCAGTTGCAGTCTTGGAGACAGCAAGCTCATTCAGCCCCATTCTAACAAAGGGGCGCACCCGGCCCCTACCGGCCAAATCCGACGTACTGGTAGCCCGCCTTCTGGAGGCGCTCCTTGTCAAGGAAGTTCCGGCCGTCCAGCACAAAGGGGTGACGCATGGATGCCTTCAAGTCCTCCCAGGCCAGTTCCCGGTATTCGGGCCACTCGGTGGCCAGGACCACGGCATCCGACTCCGCAAACACTTCCTCCGCCGATCCACAATACGCTACGCCCAAGCCGGGGTTCTCGGCCCGGGCACGGTTGGAGGCCACCGGATCGTGTACTTTGACTTTGGCCCCCCGTTCGAGCAACTGCCGGGCGATGTCGAGCGCCGGCGCGTCCCGCAGGTCGTCGGTCTGGGCCTTGAAGGCCAATCCCAGCAAGCCCACGGTCCGTCCCTTGAGAATCTTCAGCTCGCCCAGCAACTTCTCCACGACCCGCCCCCGCTGCATGGAGTTCATCTCCCGGGCGGCCCTGACGATGGGCATCGAAAGCCCGTACTCGTAAGCCGTGGCGGTGAGCGCCGAGGTGTCCTTGCCGAAGCAGGACCCGCCCCAGCCGATGCCCGCCTGAAGGAACCGCGTGCCGATACGGGAGTCGAGCCCGATGCCCTTCGCCACCTGGGCTATGTCGGCGCCGACCTTTTCCGCCAGTTGTGCGATCTCGTTGATGTAGCTGATCTTGAGCGCCAGAAAGGCGTTGGCTGCGTACTTGATCAGCTCGGCCGAAGCCAGGTCCGCCGTGATCAGGGGCACGGCGGCCAACTCCTCGGGCCGGGGGAGGAAGTTCGGCGCCGCGAACGTCTGCTCGACGATGGGCTTATAGAGGGCGTGCAGCATCTCCAGCGCGCGCTTGCTGTCGGAACCGATGACGATACGGTCCGGATACAGCGTGTCGTGCAGCCCCGACCCTTCTCTGAGGAACTCGGGATTCGAGGCTACCGCGAAGCGCCCGTCGGGTTTCTCCCGGCGCGCAGAAGCGTAAGCATCAGCCACCAGGGTCTCCACCCAGTTGCCGCTCCCGATGGGAACCGTGCTCTTATTGATGACGACCGTGAATCCCTCGCCGAGGTTCCCGCCGACCCCCTCGGCGGCAGCCCGCAGGTAGGTCAGGTCCGGCGCGCCGCCCGCCGCGCTGGGCGTGCCCACCGCGATGAAGACGATATCCGCGCTGGGCATGCTCTCCGGATAGCTGGAACTGAAGAGCAGGTTCTCCCGCGCCAGAGCCAGCATCTCTTCCAGAAAGGGCTCGTAGATCGGCGCCTTGCCGGCGCGAAGCGCATCGAGTTTCTTCTCATCCACGTCCAGGCAGGTGACGCGGTTCCCGAGGTATGCCAGCGCTACTCCCGTGGTCAGTCCAACGTAGCCGGTGCCAATGATTGTAACGTTCATGTACCATCCATCTTATCGGCAAAGGGGGACACGCGGAAAAGGGGCTGCCCGCCGCCGGACGAGGCGCTGCCGGCGCGCCCCTGCAATCTCCCGGTCCCGTCAGGGCTGTGCGGGCCGGATGTTCACGTCGATCTCCCTGGCGGGCGGCAGCGGAAAGCGGACGGTCTCCGGCCTGCCGGCCACCACCAGGTCTCCGGAGGCCAGTTCGGCGCCGTACGGCTCGGCGGACCTCCAGTGGTAGCGCCCCGGTTCCAGGCGCCACAGCCGGACCTGCGCGCTGGACGGCCGGGCCTCAAAGCTGAACAGCCTGAGGGTCAGGGATCTCGGGCCGGAAGCCAACACTGCCCGCGCGAACTGCGTCTCGGACGGCGGCCAGGTCACGGCGAAGGCCGGATAGCGGTCGGCTTGCGGAGCCTCTCCCCCGAAAATGTGCCGCAGGTAATCTGGCGGAAGGGGGTAGTAGACGCGGCCGGTGTCAATTACTTCGGAGGTGTACATGTCGAAGTCCGTGGCCAGGAGGGTCTCGTTCTCCCGGGCGCTGACGGCCATGTTCCAGACGACCTCCGTGGCGAGCGGCTCGCCTCGGTACCGGAAGCCCGCGTCGTATTTCGAGTCGCCGGTGAGGCGGCGCCACTCCAGGTAGGACTGAGGGGACCCGCGGATCTCGTCGCACGCCTCGGGGACGCTCTCACATCGCGCCAGGGCCTGGAAGCTCTCTCCCGCCGTCTCCAGGTACCGCGCGTCCGCGGTCAGATGATGGACCGCCAGGAGAAACCAGGCCGGCCGGGCCTGGCTGCCGGCCGAGCCGGCGGAACGCGCGGCCGCGAGTCCGGAGTCGGCCATCTCACGCAGGAGTCCGGTGGCCGTCCTGTCCCGGGTCAGATAGGCGTACCACAGCGCCGGTCCGAGGGCCCGGTCCGGCGGCTGGTCCAGCCGGGCGACGACGCCTGCGTCGCCGGGGGAGAGCGCCGCCAGCCATGTCTGTGCCTCCAGCGCGGCCCGCGCCGCCTCCGCTCCAGCCGCCGCCTCGCGGTTCCCGGCGCTTCTCTCCACCTGCCACCGCGTCCAGAGGCCCTCCGCCAGCTTGCGCAAACCCGACGCGGCAGCCGGAGAGCCCAGCCCGAGCGCGGCCAGCCCCCACTGGCGGAGCATGCCGGAGTCCGCCTCCCAGCCGCCGCCGAGTTCGCCGTTGGGGCGTTGCCGCCACTCCACCCACCACTTGCTGATCGCCTCCAGCCGCGCCGCCAGCCGCCGCTGGAGGACGGCCCACTCCGGCGCCTCCGGGGGCGCGGGCGTCAGGCTGACGTCCCACGGGACGGGAGCCGTCTCGAGGCAGTAAGAGCCGTACGGCATCCGGCCGGACGGGATGTTCCGCTGCTGGCAGGAAGACGAGATCGTCTGGCGCAGCACCTTGTCGCCGGGCGCCAGATTGAGAGCCTCGCGGAAAAGCGAGTCCGTCCTGGCCATGTCGCGCGGCTCCTGGCTGCCGACGGCGAGCCAGTACGCCGCCCGGGCTTGCCCGGTCACGGCCTCCCGGCGGATCTCCGGACGCCGGCTCAGAGCCAGCCGGTCGTAGAGCTGCTCCAGGTTGACGCGGCGGCCGGCGCGCAGGTCCTCAAGAAAGGGATCGGCGGCCAATTGACGGGCGCGGTCGAGCCAGCGCGGCGCGAGACTCCCCTCGAACTGGTCTTGCGGCGTCCAGCGCACCATGGAGAAGAAGTAGCGCGGAGAGTCGGACCGGACGGTGAAAGGGCCGGTCAGGACGCCCAGCAGGCAGACGGACCGCAGTCCAGTCCGGGCAACGGCGGGCGCGGGCTGCGGAAATGCCCGGAAGCGTGTGTCAACGGCCTGTCCGCCCGCCTCCAGGGTGAAAGAGTGCTCTCCGCCATCGGGCACGGCCAGGAACACTTCCACCAGGTGAGGCCCGGGGGCTCTCAGATCGAAATCCAGGTCGCCCTTGACGGCCAGGCCCTGAGCCAACGCCGTATCGAATATCTCGCGGTCATAGCGCAGGCGAGGCAGCTTCACTCTCTCCAGCAGGCGTGCCGGAGCGGGCCACAGTAGCTCGTTGGAGGACGTGCTGCAAGCGGAACCCTCCGGCGGATCCAGGGGGCTGATGCACCCGCCCTGAACGGCCTGAGGAACTAGGAACGAGGCTAAAAGGAGGGCGCGTATCATGCCAAGATGCCAGAGTAGCGCGTCTCCCCTCGGGCGTGCCCGCGGCTCGTGCTCCAATGCTGGACGGGAATCCCTCCGTCAGTTCCGCGGCCGGCCGGATGCCAGCCGTCCCGGCCCGATGCAGACCGCCGGGCCGTTGAGCCACGCCTCGATTCGGGTGGCCTCATTGCGTAACGCCCTCCAGGCTTCAACCGCGTCCCGTTTGGGTCTCGAGTCCTCCCGCATAGGCGAGACACCCTAGCCCGCATCACCGTGTATCGGCGTCGCGTCCCCTGGAACACCGGAGGGAGTCATGCGAGCCTAATGATCGGGCGGCCGGCGCCGATGAACAACTGTAGGCGTCCGGGGTCCGGCCCCGAGCGCCGTCCTGTATGGCGAACGGCAACGGGAATTCGCCGGCCTTTCCGGCGGCAGCGCTGACACCGCCTCGAGACGAACCATTTCTCGATGGCGGCGTCCCTCCCACGGTGCTCATCCTGGACCAGGTTGAGGTCAACCGGCGATTGCTGCGGGCCATGTTGAAGTCCGAGCCTTACCTGATCCGTGAGGCCCGGCGCGCTCCCGAGGCGCTGGAGATCCTGGCGAAGGACAAGATCGATCTGGTCATCCTCGACCTGATGATGCCCGGCATGAGCGGCCCGGATTTCTGCCGGACAATTAAGGCCGACCGGAGAACCCAACTGGTCCCAGTATTGATGGTGACCAACGCACACGGGGTCGAGAACGAGGTGGCCGGGATCGTCTCAGGTGCGGACGAATTCCTGACCAAGCCTCTGCATCCGGCAGTGGTGCGGGCCAGGGTCCGGGCCTTGCTGCGCCACAGGGCGGCCGTTGACTCTCTGGAGGAAGCCGAATCGATCCTGTTCGCTCTCGCCCAGGCTGTCGAACAACGGGACCCGTACACCGCCGGTCACTGCCAGCGGCTGGCCTGGTACAGCGTCTCCGTTGGCATGAGCCTGGGGCTCGCCCGCCGGGAGTTGATCGCCCTCCACCGGGGAGGCTTTCTGCACGATATCGGCAAGATCGCGGTGCCCGACGCAATCCTGCACAAAAAGGGACGGCTGGACGAACGGGAATGGGAGGTGATGCGGAGCCACACCTGCAAGGGCGAGAGCATCTGCCGTCCCATGAAGAGCCTGCAAGCGGTCCTGCCGGTGATCCGCAGCCATCACGAGCGGTGGGACGGCGGAGGTTACCCGGATGGCCTGAAGGGAGAGGAGATACCGCTGGTGGCCCGCATACTTCAGGTCGCGGACATCTACGATGCACTCACCACCGTCCGCCCTTACAAGCCCGCGCTAAGCCCAGAGTCGGCCTGCGAAACTCTGGAGAAAGAGGCGGCTGCCGGCTGGCGCGACCCTGAACTCGTTCAGACGTTCTGCCGCCTACAGCGCGAAGGATCGGGCCTGCTCGGGGATCCTTCTTCGACGGACTGGCCGCAACTGGAGCAGTTGGGCCAGTCTCTGGCCGCCGTTCATTTCCCCCCGGGCTGACCGGCCCGGAAAGAAAGTGGGGCGCCTTCCGCCGGAGGCGCCGCGGATCACTTCTTGGCCGGCGCCGCGCCGGCGGGGGCCGCGGGAAGCTGCCATCCGTCGTGGCTGGGCCCGTTCTGAAAGAACTTGAACTCCGCCTTGTCGGGCCGCGGGGCGGTGGCCTCCATGCTGGCCGCACCGAAGAACTTGCCCGCCTTTTGGGTCGCCAGCTTGACCTTGGTGACCAACTCCTCGTAGGCCGGTTCCCCGGGCTTCGTCCCCGAGAAACTGCCCAGGTCGTTGTTGGCGACGATGACCACGTCCACCCCGGGAACCCGCGCAATATCATACGCGTTGGCGACCCCTACGGGCGTTTCGATCATCACGACTATCAGCATGTTGTCGTTGGCCGTCTCCCGGTAGTTGGGCCCCCAGATGCGCGACGCCTGCGCCATCCCGTTGCTGCGGCGGCCTTCGAAGGGGAACTTGGAGTACCTCACCGCCGCCATCGCCTTCTCGGGCGTGTCGACGGTCGGCATGATAATCCCGAGCGCGCCGACGTCGGTGGCGTGCTGAAGCGTGCTCTCAAGCTCGTCCGACACGCGGATCATGGGGATGCCGGCTTTGGGGCAGGTCCCGATCATCTTTTCGACGTCGGCGAAAGAGAGCGTGCTGTGCTGCATGTCGAACCAGATGTAGTCGTAGTGCGGCGCCACCTTGCAGTACAGGTCCGGGTCCGGACGCGAGATTGTGTAGCAATTGATGGCCTTGCCGTCGAGCAATTTCTGCTTGGCGGTGTTGTACAGCTTCGGCTGGGCGGCTGCCGGAAGGCAGGACAACCCCGCCGCCAGCATTGCAATAAGAGCCGTGTGGTTGATGCTGAACATCGCTATTCCCTCCCTGCTATCTTGCGGGCCGGCAGGCCATGCCGCCCGTGCGGACCGCGCCCCGCGGATGGCTCTTGCCAGGCTCTTGATGGAGTCCCTCAACGGCCGGCGCTCCATCGCGAAGCGACCAGTATAACCACTTTTCCGGATTGCGCGACAGGCGTTCAGGAACTCGGCACTTGCCGCCGCTGCAACGCCGCCTGAAGCCGGAACTCCCGCCGGTCCGCATCGGAACGTCCTGCGGCGGCGGGCCCCTGGGGATGCAGCGACAAACACAGCGTGCAGGCCGGTGGTGTATAATTCGTCCACCGGGATGCTCTAGCAGAGAACCCGGAGGCGTGTTGAAAGGCGAGCGCCGGGGCGTCCGGCCTGATGAAGGGAGACGGGACGCCGCTCCGTGGGGTGAGGGGCCTCCCACCCACAGCCTGCTCAGGAGAATCGACGTGTTTGAGCCAAGAACAGCGAAGCTGAAGGATAACCGGGAAGTTCTCATCCGGGAGATGCAGGCTGGGGACGTCGAAGCATCCTTGGCTTTCTTTCGCGCGCTTCCCGAGAGGGACCGGCTCAGTTTTCGAAGGGACCTGGGGATGCGCGAGGCCGTCGAGAAGCGCATCCGCGAACTGGAGGACGGCGCCGTCAAGAGGCTGGTCGCGGTGACCGCGGACGGGGCGATCGTGGCCGATGGGGCGCTCGAATTCTCCGAGTACGGATGGGAGCGGCACATCGCCGAACTGAGGTTGTTCGCCGCGCCCTCCCATCAGCGTAAGGGCCTCGGCATGTTGATGGCCGGCGCTCTCTACGACCTTGCCGCGTCGGCCGGCGTCGAGGAGATCGTCGTGAAAATGATGCCCTCCCAAACCGCCGCGCTGCGTATCTTCCACAAGCTGGGATTCCGCCAGGAAGCGGTGCTCCGTCAGTATGTCAAAGACCTGAACGGGGCCAGGCAGGACCTGGTCCTGATGCGGCGGCGCCTGGAGGACCTATGGCAGAAGTACGAGGAGTTCATGCACGAGACGGACCTGCGCTCCTTCAGGATGGAGTGATCCCGGCCCGACAAAACGGCACTGTCTTGTTGAAATTCCCTGCGTAGGCCAACCGGTGCAACCTGGTATTCATCTTTCCCGGGAGTCCGCCATCGCGGCTGCCGCCTCCATCTCGGACCTGCGCGACGCGCTGAACCTGCTGGCCTCCGTTCCCGGCCAACTTGCCGTTACCGGGACGCCGGTGGATCCCGTTGCCGAACTGGCGGGTGTCTACAAACTGGTGGGGGCGGGGACGCCGCTGCCGCCGCCCACGCGCACGGGGCCCGCCATGCTGTTCAAGAACGTCAAGGGCTTCACGATGCCCGTGGTGGTGGGCGTGCTGGCCAGCCGGGAGAGAGCGGCGCTGCTCCTGGGGAGCACGGCGCGGCGCCTGCCGTTCGATCTGCTGGAGGCGCTCGAAAACCCGGTCGCTCCGGTTGTAGTCGGGCCGCAGCAGGCGCCCTGCCAGGAAGTCGTGGTGCGTCCGCCCTTCGACCTGCGCACTCTGATTCCGGCGCCGTCCAACACACCGGCGGATGCCGGCCCGTACTTCAACATGGGCCTGGTGCGCGCGGAGGATCCGGAAACCGGAGCGTCCGACGTCACGATTCACCGTCTCTGCGTGCAAGGCCCTGACCGCCTCAGCATCTACTTCGTGCCCGGCCGCCACATCGACCAGTTCCGCGCGAAGGCCGAGCGGGCGGGGCGTTCCCTCGCGGCCTCAATCAGTATGGGCCTGGATCCGGCAATCTACCTCGCATCCTGCTTTGAACCGCCCACGACCGCGCTGGGCGTGGACGAACTCACGATCGCCGGCGGCCTGCGCCGCCGTCCGGTTGAACTGGTGGAGTGCGTTTCGGTCAAGGCCAAGGCCATCGCGCGGGCGGAGATCGTTCTCGAAGGTGAAGTGCTGGCCGGCGAACGCGTCCGCGAGGACGCGCAGACGCGGACCGGCTACTCGATGCCCGAATTCCCCGGATACCTTGGCGCCGCCCAGCCGGAACTGCCGGTGATCCGCATCACGGCGGTTACCCACCGCGCCAGTCCCATACTTCAGACCATCGTGGGCCCCGCGGAGGAGCACACCAACCTGGTGGGCATTCCAACGGAAGCCAGCATCCTGCGGCTGGTGGAAAGCAGCATGCCGGGCCGGGTGCCCGGCGTTTACTGCCACTCCTCGGGCGGCGGCAAGTACCTGGCGATTCTCCAATTCCGCAAGCAGGCTCCGAGCGACGAAGGCCGCCAGCGGCAAGCCGCGCTAACGGCCTTCGCCGCCTTCCCGGAACTGAAGCACGTCATCCTGGTGGACGAGGACGTGGACATCTTCGACACCAACGACGTGCTGTGGGCCATGACCACTCGTTACCAGGGAGACCGCAGCACGGTCTTCATCCCCGGGGTGCGCTGCCACCCGCTGGACCCCTCGCAGTCGCCCGAATTCAGCCCCTCTATCCCGGCGCCGGGGATTTCATGCAAGACCATCTTCGACTGCACGGTCCCCTACGCCATGAAGGACAAGTTCCGCCGGGCAGAGTTCCAGCCGGTTGATCTGAAGAAGTTCCTGCCGTAGCCCTGCCGGCCGCTGAGAGCCGCCGGGGGGCCTCGAAGCACGGCCGGGGCGCGCAGGATAACAGGTTCGCATTCGTGGCTCCAAACGCGCTGGATTGATATACAATGAATGCGAACAGGGTGTGATTGCTGGAAGTCCTGGACTCATAGTCAAGACTAAAACCTTAGAAGGAGGGCAAACTCGAATGCGACTACGAACGCTGGCAGTTCTCCTCGTCCTGATGGTGGGCGTTGTGCAGGCTCAAGACATCAGGGGCATGATTTCCGGAACAGTGACCGATCCGCAGGGCGCGCACGTCGTCGGCGCCCCCGTGGCGGTGACCAATACGGCCACGAATGTCACCACATCGCTGATCACCAACGAAAGCGGCTACTATGAGGCGCCGCTGCTTCTGCCCGGCCCTTACCAGGTATCCGTGGACGCCACCGGCTTCAAGAGGACCGTCCGCTCCAATCTGGTCCTGGCGATGTCGGCTCAACTCAGAATTGACATCCAATTGGAGGTCGGCGAGTTGACCCAGTCGATCACCATCAGTTCCGAGTCGCCCATTCTCGACACCAGCACCGTCACTGTGGGACGGGCGCTGACCACCCGAGAGGTCCATGACCTCCCGGTGTTGACCAACAGCATCGTCCTGCTGGCGCGGGTGGCGGCGGGCGTAGTGAATCAGGGGACCACGCAGTTCCTGACGCAGGGCATGGTCGGCGGCTCCTCGGGTTTCTTTGCGCCGCTTGGTCTCGGCCAGAATGAGTGGAGCATCGACGGCGCGTCCAACCTGGGCAGCGGCGGGATTGCGTTTACGCCTTTCACCGACCAGATCGCGGAATTCAAGATCGACACCACAAGTTTCGACGCCTCCGTCGGGCACGCCATCGGCCTGAACGTTTCCTTTTCGACCAAGTCCGGCACGAACTCACTCCACGGCTCCGCCACCGAGCAGTACTGGAACACCCGCTGGAACGCGGCGTCGTTCTTCGTGAAGCAGAAGTACTACCAGGACATCGCGGCCGCCAGGGCCGCCGGCAACAGCGCGCTGGCGGACCAACTGGCTTCCCGGCCCATGCAGAACGCGGGGCATTCCAACGATTACGGTTTCACCGCCGGCGGGCCCGTGTACATCCCGAAGGTGTACAACGGCAAGAACAAGCTGTTCTGGTTCTTCTCCTTGTCGCAGAACAAGACCCGCCAGCCGGCGCGCTCGAGCGAGATCACCAACTCCGTTCCCACCATGGCGCAGCGCCAGGGCAATTTCTCGGATCTGCTGGCGATCAACTCGAAATACCAGATCTACGATCCTTTGAGTGTGACAGCGGACCCTGCCCGGCCCGGGCACTACATCCGCACGCCCATTGCGGGGAATATCATCCCTCAATCCAGGATTCTCACTCCGAAGATATTCGAGTGGTACAACAGCCGGTTGCCGGTGCCCAACAACAACCCGGCGAACCCCATGACAGAACCGTTCGACAACTTCCTCGCCCTGGGGCAGGTGGACAACGTCAACTACACCGGCATCGCGGGCCGGGCCGATTTCGCGCCCGGCATGAAGAACCGCTTCTCGTTCTCCTTCAACTGGAGTAAGTTCACCGAAAACGCCCAGGACTGGACCTACGCCAGTTCGCCCGGCCTTCAGGATTGGGACAACGACCGGATTCCGCGGGGCGGGATTCTGAACTGGACCTACGCCCGGAGTTCCGCGACCGTCATCACCGCAAGCCTCTCGGGCAACGAATGGTCGAACGTGCAGAAGACGCTCGGCGTCAGGAAATACAAGCCCAGCGACATCGGCTTCCCGGCTTACATGGACGCCCGCTGCCAGGCCCAGGGCGGATGCGGCGCGCCCCTGGTGTCCTGGAACGGC
The DNA here is from genome assembly GCA_020851555.1 of Bryobacterales bacterium. Classification (GTDB taxonomy): domain Bacteria; phylum Acidobacteriota; class Terriglobia; order Bryobacterales; family Bryobacteraceae; genus DTKY01. The sequence goes on from JADZCM010000015.1 coordinate 151,571, forward strand.
TTCCGGTCGGCCTTCGGGGGAGGCGGCCTGACCATGAGCCGTAGTCTCAACGCCGACGTGGTTCAACGCTCGGCAGCCGTCAAATCGAGCCTGACGCACATCCGCGGCCGCCACTCCCTGGGAGGCGGCATCGACTTCCGGATGGCTTACGCGAACAACCCCGGCGGCGCCGGCAGCAGCATGGGGAGTTTCAGCTTCAACAGCCTGTACGTGCGGAGGAATGACGACACGCTTACCCCGGCCGGCGACCTCGGGCTCAGCTATGCCGCCTTCATGCTCGGAATTCCCAGTTCCATGTCCAGCAGCGACAACGCCAGCTACGCGTTGTCGAATCCCTACTATGCGTGGTACGGCCAGGACACCTGGCGCGTGACGCGCGAGTTGACGCTGACGCTCGGGCTCCGCATGGAATACGAACTGGCGCCGCTGGAGCGCCACGACCGGGCGCTGACTTACTTCGACCCTGCCGCGCAGTTGCCCATTGCGACGGCGGCCCAGGCGGCCTATGCCGCCAACCCCGTACCGGAACTCGCCGCCAGCGCTTTCAAGGTTCAAGGCGGGTCGCTTTACGCGGGGGCTAACGGGGCTCCGCGCCGGGCCTGGCAGAACGAGTTGATGTGGCTGCCACGCCTGTCGGCGGCCTGGCAGTTCCACCCCAAGATGATTCTCCGTGCCGGTTACGGAATCTACTTTGATTCGATCAACGTTCAGAACCTCACGCTGAATCAATCAGGGTTCTCGAGAACGACGTCCACCAACCTCACCAACGACTACGGCGTGAACTGGCTGGCCGGGAACCCAAAGGCCGGCATATCCCCTATGGCCGATCCTTTTCCGGTCCGGGCTGACGGCACTCGCTTCGACGCGCCCCTGGGAAACGCACTGGGCGCCATGGCTCTGGTCGGAGGAGGCTATTCCTACTCGCCGTGGGAGCGCAAGCATCCGAGGCAGCAGCAGTGGAGGATCGGTTTGCAGCGGCAGTTGACTCCCAACATGGCCGTGGAGGTTCACTACTGGGGCTCCTGGGGCGACCGTCTCGGGTTCAGCCGCAGGCTGAACGCCCTGCCCGCTCAATACTGGAACACCACGCTGGTTCGCAATAACGCCCTCGCCAGCAATATGTCCCAGAACGTGACGAATCCATTCAACATCAATAACTTCGCATCCATCAAGACATCCAACCCGGCACTCTATGCGCAGATGTCCACGATGGGCTTCTTCACCGGTTCCACCATCCAGAAGAACGTGTTGCTGCGGCCGAACCCGCAGTTTACGTCGCTCACGACAAGCGCGTTCGACGGAAAGGCCAAAAATAACTCGCTCCAGTTCATGTTCCAGAGGAGACTCTCCAAAGGATTCAACCTGACCGCCAACTACACGTATTCGAGCGCGTCCCGGTGGACGACGATTGTCGACGAGTTCGACCTCGAACCAAGACAATGGACGTCCACGAACAACCCATTGCCGCACCGCTTCAACGCCACCGGCATCTACGAACTCCCGCTCGGCCCCGGACGGGCGTTTGTAACGGCGGGAGCGCTCAGCCACATCGTCGGCAACTGGCAGGTGGCCCTGACCTACGACTTTCAACAGGGTCCCTATCTGGGCTGGGGCAACTACTTCTACTACGGCGACCTGGCCACGGTCGGCCAGACCCTGGCCGAGGGCACAAAGACGCTGAACCGGTGGTTCAATACGGACGCCCCGTTTGAGAAGAGTTCGGCGAAAGGCCCCGCCGCCTATCAGGCCCGCGTCTTCCCCGTGGATGTCACCAATGTACGGCAGGACGGCCTGAACCAGTGGAACGCCAACCTCAGGCGCGATTTCAACATTCGGGAAGGAATCGTGTTTGAAGTCCGCATGGACGCGCTCAACCTGTTCAACCGCTCGCAGTTCAGCGCGCCGGACACCAACCCGTATAACACGACGTTCGGCAAGGTCAGCAGCGCAACCTCGACCTTGAACCGCTTCTATCAGCTTCAGGGCAGAATCCGCTTCTGAAGCAGACCGAGAAACCCGGCGCGGCGCAGCGCCCCTGGGCGCGGCGCCGCGCTACAATCGGTGGACGTCCGGACAAAGGAAGTCCCGAGTACATAGGTTGACCAGTGATCACGGAATAGAAGCAGGAGTGTGGTTCTGGAAAGATTTGAGAAGACTGGAGGGAGGCAATCAACTATGTCGCAAGATAAGATGGGCCGCCGTTCCTGGCTCCGCGGTCTGATGGGCGCCGGTGCGGTCTCAGGCTTGGATTCGGTGTTCGTGGCCGAGCGCACCAACGCCGCTCAAATCGGGCCCAAAGACAACATCAAGGTCACCAAGATCGAGACGTTCGTCCTCAGGAATACCTGGGTGTTTGTGAAAATCTCCACTGACGCCGGCATCGTCGGCTGGGGCGAGATGCTCAAGGACGACGCCAAGGCCTGCGCCGCCGGCGCGATGGAGGTGGGAGACTACCTCATCGGACAGGATCCGCTGAAGGTTGTCTTCCACTGGCAGGCCATTCACCGCGGCGCGTTCTACCGCGGCGGACCGATCAAGACCGCCATTTCCAGCGGAATCGACCAGGCGCTGTGGGACATCAAGGGCAAGGCCTTCGGCGTGCCCGTCTACAAGCTGCTCGGCGGGCCGACCCGCGACCGGATCCGGGTCTACGGCCGGGTCAACGAGAAAAACGGCGTGAACGCCATGAAGACCGGGCCGCGGGGCATGAACCGCGGTCCCATCAAGTACGTCGAGGGACAGAAGTTCGTGGACGAGGTGGTCGACAACTTCAAGGCCCTCCGGCAGAAATACGGTTCGGGCGTGGACATCGGAATCGACTTCCACGGCGCGGTGCAGCCGCCCACGGCCCTGCTTCTGGTAAAGGCCCTGGAGCCCTACCAGCCCTGGTTCTACGAGGAGGTGGTGCAGGCGCTCAACATGGATGTGATGGCGGAAATCGCCAAGAAGACCCACATCCCGCTGGCCACCGGCGAGCGCATCTTCACCAAGTGGGGCTTCCGGGAACTTCTCGAGAAGCGCGCCGCCACGATTCTCCAGCCCGACGTTTGCTACGCCGGCGGCATTACCGAGTTGAGGCTGATCGCCGGAATGGCGGAGGCTTACTACACGCCCATCGCTCCGCATAACCCGCAGGGGCCGATTTCGCTGGCCGCCAGCTATCAGATCGCCGCCTGCATCCCCAACTTCTTCGCCCAGGAGCGTGGCGACGACGAGCACGATCTGCTGGCCAAGCCGCTTCCGCCCATCGAGAAGGGGCACCGCCCGTTGCCGACGGATCCGGGCCTCGGCATCACCATCGACGAGGAAAAGGTCAAGGCGCAGGTCGGCGAACCCAAGCCGTACTTGCCACGCTTCGATCCGGACGACGGTTCCGTCGTGGATTGGTAGAAGACCGGCGGCGCCCGGCTCAATGCGTCCGCGCGCCCGCTATAGTGGGAAGAGCAGGAGTCCGACACATGACGCGCTCTTCCCTTTCTCTTCTCGCGGCGGCCGCCGTGCTGGCGGGGGCCGTAGGCTGCACATCGCGGCCCACAGCCGAGGACGCCAGGATCTTCATCGAGCAGGCCGAAGCCAGGCTCTTCGAACTGAGCAAGGAGGCCGGGCAAGCCGGCTGGGTGCAAGCCACCTACATCACCGGCGACACCGAGCAACTCGCGGCGCGCGCCAATCAGCGGCTCATCGACACGGTCGTTCAACTGGTCAAGGATTCCAGGCGCTTCGACGGCGTGCAACTCCCCGCCGAGCTTGAGCGGAAGATGAGACTGCTCAAGCTGTCCCTCACGATGGCGACTCCGGCGGACCCGAAAGAGAGCGGGGAGTTGACGCGCCTCGCCACCTCCATGGAGGCGGCCTACGGAAAAGGCCGCGCCTGCCCGGCGGGGGAGAAGGACCTCTCCAAGTGCCTCGACATCAACCAGGTGACGAAGGTCATGGCGGAGAGCCGCAACCCCGCCCAGTTGCTCGACGTCTGGCGCGGGTGGCACGCCGTCGGCGCTCCCCTCAGGAAGGACTACCAGCGCTTTGTGGAACTCTCCAACGAAGGCTCCCGCGAGATCGGGTACGCCGATACCGGGGCCATGTGGCGATCCAAGTACGACATGCCTCCGGACGAATTCGCCAAGGAGGTGGACCGGCTCTGGGAGGAAGTGCGGCCGCTCTACGTCTCCCTGCACGCCTACGTGCGGACGCGGCTGCGTGCGAGGTACGGGGAAGGAGCCGTGCCCGCGTCGGGACCGATTCCCGCGCATCTGTTGGGCAATATGTGGGCGCAGTCCTGGGAGAACGTCTACCCGCTCGTAGCCCCGCGCAACGCTGCCCCGGACTTCAACCTGGATGCGGTCATCCGGACCCGCCGGATCGATCCGCGGGAAATGACGCGCTACGGCGAGCGCTTCTTTACGTCCCTGGGCTTCGAACCGCTGCCGCAGACCTTCTGGGAGCGGTCGCTGTTCACCAAGCCCCGCGACCGCGAGGTCGTCTGCCACGCCAGCGCCTGGGACGTGGATAATGTGGACGATCTCCGGATCAAGATGTGCATCGAGCCGACTTCGGAGGACTTCATCACCATCCACCACGAGTTGGGGCACAACTTCTATCAGCGCGCCTACAACCAGCAGCCGATGCTGTTCCGGGACAGCGCCAACGACGGGTTCCACGAGGCGCTCGGCGACACGATCGCTTTGTCCATGACCCCCGAGTACTTCGTGAAGCTGGGTTTTCTGGCGGCCCCCACGGACTCCTCCAAGGACATCGGCCTGCTGCTGTCCAGGGCTCTGGAAAAGGTGGCTTTTCTTCCGTTCGGCATCCTTATAGACCAGTGGCGCTGGAAAGTGTTCTCGGGTGAGATCACGCCGGAGCACTACAACCAGGCCTGGTGGGAGCTGCGGCGGAAGTATCAGGGGGTGGCGGAGCCGGTCTCGCGCAGCGAGAGCGATTTCGATCCGGGAGCCAAGTACCACGTCCCCGCCAACGTCCCCTACACGCGGTATTTCCTGGCGCACGTGCTCCAGTTCCAGTTTCACCGGGCGCTGGCGCAGGCCGCCGGCTGCAAAGAGCCGCTGCATCGCTGTTCCATCTACGGCAACAAGGAAGCGGGAGACCGCCTCAAAGCGATGATGGCGATGGGCATGAGCCGCCCCTGGCCGGAAGCGCTGAAGGCGCTGACGGGGCAGGAACGAATCGACGCCACCGCCATCCGCGACTACTTCGCGCCGCTTCAGGCCTGGCTCGACGAACAGAACAAGGGTAAGCCCGTCGGGTGGTAAGATAGCCCCCAGCGCACGCCCTGACGGGCGTTGCCAAGGAGAACTGCCATGGAGCGCCGAGGGTTTCTTGCCACCGCAGCGGGCGCGCTGGTGGTGTCCGCCGCCGCGCCGGCCTACACGCCAACCAAAGTCAACCTGGAGTCACGCGCCTGGTTCCAGGACGCCAAGTTCGGGCTCTTTGTGCATTGGGGCGTCTACAGCGTCCTCGGAAACGGCGAGTGGGTCATGGAGAATACCAAGATTCCCATCGTCGAATATGAGAAGCTCCCGGCCAGGTTCAACCCCACTGCCTTCCATGCCGCCGAGTGGGTCGCCATGGCGAAGAACGCGGGGATGAGGTACATCACCATCACCAGCAAGCACCACGACGGCTTCGCCATGTTCGCGACGAAGCAGAACCGGTGGAACATCGTCGACGCAACGCCCTGGAAGCAGGACCCGCTGAAGATGCTGGCCGACGAGTGCCGCAGGCAGGGCCTCAAGCTCTTCTTCTACTACTCGCAGTTGGACTGGCATCACCCCGATTACTACCCGTTGGGGAGAACCGGTAAGACCGCGGGACGCGCCGCCGGGGGCGACTTCAACCGCTACCTGGATTTCATGGACGCGCAACTGACCGAACTGCTCACCAACTACGGCGACATCGGCGGTATCTGGTTCGATGGCTGGTGGGACAAGCCCGATGCTGAATGGCGGCTGGAGCGCACCTACAGCCTGATCCACCGCCTCCAGCCCGCCGCCATGGTGGGCAGCAACCACCATCGCAAACCCTTCGACGGCGAGGATTTCCAGATGTTCGAAAAAGACCTGCCGGGGGGGCGGACGCAGAGCTACAACGCCGAGGTGGAGATCGGCGCGCTGCCGCTTGAAACCTGCGAGACCATCAACGGCGCCTGGGGCTACAACCAGAACGATAAGCGGTTCAAGTCGACCAAAGATCTGATTCACTACCTGGTGCGCGCGGCGGGACACAACGCCAACTTCCTCTTGAATGTGGGGCCGATGCCCGATGGCAGAATACAGCCCGAGTTTGTGAGCCGCCTCGCGGAGATGGGCCGGTGGCTCCAGGCCAACGGCGAGTCGATCTATGGCACGCGCGGGGGGCCTTTCCCGCCGCGCAACTGGGGCGCGGTGACGCAGAAGGGAAACCGGCTCTACGTTCACGTTCTGGACTGGAGCGATCCGCTGCTGGCTATGCCGCGGCTGCCCAGGATCAAATCCGCGGCGTTGCTCAAAGACGGGCGGAAGGTCACCGTGCGGGACGTCGGCCCCGGCACGGTGCTGGAACTGCCCGCCGGAGAGATGGACCCCATCGACACGGTCGTCGTGCTGGAGAAAGCTGCGTAGCGGACGGGCCGCCTGCGGGTGCGCCTGCCGGGTTGTTTCCCTTGCCCACGGCTCAGCCGCGTCCAGGTAGCCCAAAGCGCGTCCCGCCGCGCAGTGCTTGCGTCGCCTGAAGGCAACGGCTCTTGCTGTAATATGAGAGTACTTATGGAACCAGTTTCCCGACGCACGATGCTCGCATTCCCGCTGCTGACCTGCCGTCCGCTTGCGGAGGTGGCCCTCGGCGCAGCGGCGGCGGCGCAACGGCCAAACGTCCTGTTCATCATGACGGACGACCACGCCGCCCAGTCGATCAGTTCCTACGGGAGCAAGGTCAACCACACACCGAACATGGATCGCATCGCGAAGGAAGGCATGCGCATGGACCGGGTCTTCGCCACCAATTCGATCTGTACGCCGAGCCGGGCCACGATCCTCACCGGCAAGTACAGCCACCTGAACGGAGTGCCCGTGTTCAACCGGTTCGACGGATCGCAACCCACGGTGGCGAAGATGCTCCAGCAGGCCGGTTATTACACGGCGATGATCGGGAAGTGGCACCTCGGCAGCGACCCCACCGGATTCGACTATTGGAACATCCTGCCCGGGCAGGGCGTCTACAACAATCCGACCTTCTACGATAAAGACGGCTCCACCGTCTACCAGGGCTACGTTACGGACATCATCACCGATATCACCATAGAGGTCCTGAAGAACCGGCCCAAAGACAAGCCGTTCTTCATGATGTCCCACCACAAGGCGCCGCATCGCGAGTGGATTCCCGACGAGAAGCACCGCAAGCAATTCGAGGGCAAACACATCCCCGAGCCGCCCACCCTGCGTGACGACTATTCCGGCAGGACCGATGCCATCCGCGAACAGCAGCAGTCGGTTTTCAGAGATCTGACCCGCCAGGATCTTAAGCTGACGCCGCCGCCGGAACTGACCGGAGCGGCAGCGCGGAAGTGGTTGATGGAGAAACCCACTGAGGTCGAGATCGAGGTGGACGGAGTCAAGAAGCGGCTAACCGGAAAAGAACTGGAGGATTTCAAGTATCAGCGCTACATGCAGGATTACCTGGCCTGCATTCAGAGCGTGGATGACAACATCGGCCGGTTGCTGGATTGGCTGGACGCCAACGGTCTTAGAGAGAACACGGTGGTCATTTACACCAGCGACCAGGGCTTCTTCCTGGGCGAGCATGGCATGTATGATAAGCGGTTCATGTACGAAGAATCGCTGCGCATGCCGTTCCTGGTCCGATGGCCGGCCGGCATCAAGCCTGGCAGCGCCTCGGACGCGATCGGGATCAACTGCGACTTCGCGCCCACCTTTCTGGACCTGGCCGGGCTACCCACGCCTGCGGACATGCAGGGGCGCAGCTTCCTGCCGCTCTGGAAGGGCGGCAAGCCTCGGAATTGGCGCCGCGCCATGTATTACCGTTACTACCACGACCCGGGCGACCACAACACGCGCGCGCACTACGGAATCCGCACGGAAACCCACAAGCTGATCTATTTCTGGAAGAAGGACCAGTGGGAGTGCTATGACCTGGTGGCCGACCCGCTGGAGATGCACAATCTTTACAACGACCCCGGTTCGCAGAAGATCGTGGCGGCGCTGAAGCAGGAACTCTACCGGCTCAAGAAGGAAGTGAAGGACGACGATCAGTTTGCGGACAGCCAGCCGCAGACTTCGTCCTACGTGCAGGCTCCGCCGCCGAAGAAGCAATGAACCGGCGGGCCCTGCGGCAGTCCCGCCGAGGGAGCGCCCTGCCCTGACGCACGCATGAAGCGGCTGGAGGGATGCCTGGGATGCTGACGCCTTTTCACGTGATCTCCAAGCCGATCGGGCCCTTCTGTAACTTGGATTGTAAGTACTGCTTCTACCTGGAGAAGGGAAAACTCTACCCGGATACCCACGGCAGACAAGGCTGGGCGATGAGCGATGCGGTTCTCGAATCCTATGTACGGCAGTACATTGAAGCACAGAGCGTGCCGGTGGTGAGCTTCGCCTGGCAGGGCGGAGAACCAACCTTGCTGGGGGTCGATTTCTTCAGAAGGGTGCTGAAGTTCCAGCAGCAATACGCCCATGGTAAACGGATCGAGAATTCGCTGCAAACCAATGGCGTCCTGCTCGACGACCAGTGGGGGGAGTTCCTCTCAACCAACCGTTTCCTGGTGGGTATCTCGATCGACGGCCCGCGGGGCATTCACAACCGGTACCGGGTCGACCGGGCGGGCGCGCCTTCCTTCGACAGGGTGGTCCGGGGAATCGAGGTCCTCAAGAAGCACGGTGTGGAGTTCAACACGCTGACCGTAGTGCAGCGTGACAATTCGCGCCACCCGTTGGAGGTCTACCGTTTCCTGAAGGAGGTGGGCAGCGGATTCCTGCAGTTCATACCGATCGTCGAACGGGCGGCTCAAACGGGGGCCGAGGACGGCCTGGTCCTGATCGCCCCGGATTCCGAGGCGCCGGCCAAGGTGTCGGAGTGGTCGGTAGAGCCGTTTCAATACGGCAAGTTCCTTTGCGCCGTTTTCGACGAATGGGTCCGCAACGACGTCGGCAGTGTCTTTGTACAACTGTTCGACGTCACGCTCCAGGACTGGGTAGGCGGTCCCCCCAGTCTGTGCGTGTTCGCCCCGGCTTGCGGTGACGCGATGGTCATCGAGCATAACGGCGATCTCTATTCCTGCGATCACTACGTGTACTCGCGCTACCGGTTGGGCAACATTCTCGAAGATTCGCTGGCGGCCATGGCATGTTCGCCGCAGCAGCGTTCTTTCGGCGAAGCCAAGCAGACGGCTCTCCCCGCTTACTGCCGGGAGTGCGAGTTTCTGTATGCCTGCAACGGCGAATGTCCCAAGCACCGGTTTGAGAGAACGCCGGACGGCGAACCGGGTCTGAACTACCTGTGTCCGGCCTATAAGCGCTTCTTCTCTCATGTCGAGCCTTACATGACCTTCATGGCCGGTGAGCTGGCAAACCGGCGGGCGCCGGCGAACGTGATGCAGTGGGCTCGCGAGCGGGACGTTCAAGGGCCGGGGAAGCGCCAGATCGGCCGTAACGACCCGTGTCCCTGCGGCAGCGGGCGAAAGTACAAGAAGTGCTGCGGATCGGCTGCGGCAGGACGCGGCCGGCATCCGCTCACCGAGAGCCGGCCGGCCCGCTGATGTCTCTGGACGTTCGTTCTCTGGTTGATCCAGGATTCCGCCGGATGGTCTTTCCCGGCGAGAGTGAGTTTCCGAGGCCGCTACACCTGGTGGCGGCTTCGACTCAGGCTTCGGAGGAGCCGTAATTGGGCTGGCCCGGATACTGCGGCAGGAAGGGGTTGCCCCAGTAGCCGTTGGAGGTCACCGTGACGGTGACGGTCTGACTCGGCGCGTACGGCGAGACCGTCACCCAGGCCCACATCCCCGTGTCCCAGGCGTTGTAGATCCCGTAGCCCTCGATGAATGCTCCGTTGACGGTGAGGCTGGGGTTGGTCCCGAAGCCAGTGCCGGTGATGGTGAAAACCGTCGTGGTGCCGGCCTGCCAAGTGCTGGGATCGATCCACGTAATGTAGGGCGTGGGGTTGCCGGCCAGGACCGTGAAGGGAACCTGGTTGCTGGTCCCGTGGATGGCGCTCACCGACAGCCAGTGTGTGCCCACGTTCAGGTAGCTGTAATACACGTTGATCTGATTATCGCTCTGGTACACGATCCAGAGGCTGGCCCCGGGCATCGACACCTGCGGAGTCGTCCCCGGCGGGGCCAGTTAGGCTCCGTAGATCTCGATGTAGCCGGCGGTCCCGCTTGACGCCGCGCTACGACTTTGTGCCGGCGGACGAGGAGGCGGCGCCTGCGCCGAAGGGGAACCCGAAGGTCAGAACTCCGGCAGCGCAACAACCATGCTGTCTACGTTGTACTCGCCTTTCGGGAACACCAGCCTGACCGTGCGCGGCGTGTCCGCTTCGATTCGCACGATGTTCGTGATGTGTTTCCCCATCCTGGGGAAACCGATCGTATGGTAGCGGGGGTTGTCCAAACCGCGCGAGAGGTCCACCACCACGAGGTACTCGCGGGAGCCGATGATGCCCATACTTGGCCACTGCTCCGTGCATCGGAAGATGAGCTGCTTCGAGGGCAGCAGGGCGAAAGTCCCCGCGTCGATAAACCGGCCAGAGCTTACTGTCTCGAAGACAATCTGGTAGGACCGCAGCCGGACGTTAGACTCAGGGTAGACAGGGACGCCCACCTCTACGGCGCTGTCGGAGCCCTCGGCGGTAGGGAGGGGAAACTTCTGCCCGGGTTCCTTCTCCATCCGGTTCTCCGACGGCGTCCTTGCCAGGTCGTAGACGAGTAGGACTTCGATCGGCACCACCGGTCCTTGCGCGGCCCCGTGATAGAATTCTTTGTAAGCGATCCAGTTGTCGCTGATGCGGCTCGGCTGGTAACAGTAGAACCAGTCCACTTTCGCCTTCCGCGCCAGGTCGAAGATCTCCACGCCGCTCGCCCTACCCGCCTCCCCCAGCAGCACCAGCCTGTCTTCCCATATGAAGGCGTCGTCAACCTTGCTCAACACAACCTGAGCCGAGATGTCAATCCTCTGTAATGGGGATAGGCGTAGCACAGAAGCGGTCAGCGACCGGACCCCCTGCTTCACCGGAGCTACCGTGAGCTTCTCGATCTTCCAAGCTGTTACCGGAACGCCCGGCGCGCCGGGCTGGCCGCCCAGGGAAGGCATGGCTGTCACCGCCGGTGCAATAATCCCCATATCGCCGGTTGAAAATTCCCCACCCCTGACAAGGGCTATAGCCGGCATCGACTCTAGAGTAGAGGAGGTGCCGAGACCTGTTGAGGGCAAGGGAAGTGA